>NZ_FNZE01000043.1 GCF_900109175.1 Pseudomonas linyingensis
CCGTTTACCAGGTTGCCGAGAGCGTCCGTGCCGGGCAGGTGAGTCAGCGCAAGCGGCTGAATCGCGAGGCGTTTCGTCGATATATACAGGAGCAGGCGGAGCCGGTCGAGTGGCTGATGGAAGCCTGTGGCACGGCGCACTATTGGGGGCGCTTCGCCCAGGCGCTGGGGCACCGGGTGACCCTGCTGCATGCCCGTTATGTGCGCCCCTACCGGCGGCGCAACAAGACCGACCGCAACGACTGCGACGCGATCCTCGAAGCCGCGCGTTGTGCCGACATCCACCCGGTGCCGGTGAAGAGCCACGAGCAGCAACAGCTCCAGCAACTGCACGGCCTGCGCGAGACCTGGAAGAAGAGCCGCACCCAGCGCATCAACCTGCTGCGCGGCATCTTCCGCGAAATGGGTATCGAGGCCCCGGCGTCGACGGTTGCCTTTCTGCGGGCGGCCCACGAACTGGTCGAACTGCCAGAAGTGGCGGCACTGCGCGGCCAGCTGCGGATCGTCCTGGCCGAGATCAACCTCTACGAGCAATGCATGGCCGAGTGCGAGCAACAACTCCAGCGCTGGCACGCCGACGACGCCATCGTGCGCAAACTCGACGAAGTCAGCGGCATCGGCCTGCTGACCGCCAGCGCCCTGAAAACCGCGGTCGGCCAGCCCGAGCGGTTCGCCAGTGGCCGCCAGCTGAGCGCCTGGCTGGGCATGACCCCGCGCGAATTCAGCAGTGGCGACCGGCGTAAGCTGGGGCACATCAGTCGGCAGGGCAACGTCTATGTGCGAACCTTGCTGATCCACGGCTCGCGAGCGGCCCTGCTGGCAGCCCAGCGTTGCCAGGCCAATACCCCGGAACGTCTGACCCGGCTGCAACGCTGGGCGGTGGAGACGGCCGCGCGGATCGGCCACAACAAGGCCGCGGTGGCGCTGGCCAACAAGCTGGTACGGATCTGCTGGGCGGTGTGGTGCCATGAGCGGCGCTTCAGCGGCGACTGGCAGAGCAAACAGCCCGCCTGACGGCGGGCCGGGTAATCAGGAAGCGGTTTTCTCGTGGTTGTGGTGAACAGCGATACTGTCGGAACAGGCGAGTCCTGCAGCGGAACAAGGCCGATAACAATTCTGATCCCCGTGATCGATTGAACGCTTGGCCCCCGCTGCGCGAACTACAGAGTG
>NZ_FNZE01000042.1 GCF_900109175.1 Pseudomonas linyingensis
CTGCGCACCGCCTTCGGCGGCGCCAAGCAGTCGGGCATCGGTCGCGAAGGCGGGGTGCACTCGCTGGAGTTCTACACCGAGCTGAAGAACATCTGTGTGAAGCTGTGAGGCGAGCATGAATCAAGCAGTGCAAAGTCCCGAGATCGGCCGCGAGATCCTCGCCGCCGGCTACCGAACCAACCTGCATGACCAGGGCGAAGGCTTCCCGGTCCTGCTGATCCACGGCTCCGGCCCCGGCGTCACCGCCTGGGCCAACTGGCGCGGGATCCTCCCGCAGCTGGCGCAGACGCGCCGGGTGATCGCCCCGGACATGCTCGGCTTCGGCTACAGCGAACGGCCGGCCGATGCGCAGTACAGCCAGCAGCGCTGGGTCGAGCATGCCATCGGCGTGCTCGACGCCCTCGGCATCGAGCAGGCCGACATCGTCGGCAACTCGTTCGGCGGCGGCCTGGCGCTGGCCCTCGCCATCCGCCACCCCGAGCGCGTGCGCCGACTGGTGCTGATGGGCAGCGTCGGCGTCAGCTTCCCGATCACCGCGGGCCTGGAGACGGCCTGGGGCTACACCCCCTCGCTGGCCAACATGCGCCAGCTGCTCGACCTGTTCGCCTGGGACCGCCACCTGGTCAACGACGAGCTGGCCGAGCTGCGCTACCAGGCCAGCATCCGCCCGGGCTTCCAGGAGTCGTTCGCCGCGATGTTCCCGCCGCCGCGGCAGAACGGCGTCGACGACCTGGCCAGCAGCGAAACCGACATCCGCGCCCTGCCCCACGAGGCGCTGGTCATCCACGGCCGCGAGGACCGCATCATCCCGCTCGAGGCCTCGCTGCGTCTGGCCGAGCTGCTTCCCAACAGCCAGCTGCACGTCTTCGGCCACTGCGGCCACTGGACCCAGATCGAACATGCCGGCCGCTTCGCCCGCCTGGTCGAGGACTTCCTCGCCGAGGCCGACGCTGCCGCCAACCTTCAGGAAAAATGCGCATGAACCAAGAACTGATCCAACAGCTCGGCGACGAGCTCTACCAGGCCATGCAGAGCCGCGAGACCGTGGCGCCGCTGACCAGCCGCTTCGACCTGACCATCGACGACGCCTACCAGATCTCCCTGCGCATGCTCGAGCGCCGCCTGGCCGCCGGCGAGCGCATCATCGGCAAGAAGATCGGCCTGACCAGCA
>NZ_FNZE01000041.1 GCF_900109175.1 Pseudomonas linyingensis
TGATCTTGCCCAGCAGTCGTGGACACGGGTTTAAGCACTCATCCGGGCCTCGAAGGCCTCCGGGCTGATGTGCCCCAACGTGCTGTGACGCCGCTGGCGGTTGTAGTCGGTTTCGATGTATTCAAACACGGTTTCACGCATCTGGGCGCGGCTCATGAAACGCTCGCCGTGGATGCATTCGACCTTCAGGCTGTGGAAGAAGCTCTCCGCACAGGCATTGTCGTAGCAGTTGCCCTTCGCGCTCATGCTGCATCGCAAGTGATGGGCTCGGATCAGTTCCTGGTAAGCCGCCGAGCAGTACTGGCTGCCACGGTCGCTGTGCACGATCACCCCCTTGGGCTGCTTGCGCCGCCATAGCGCCATGCGTAAAGCATCGCAGACCAGATCGGCCGTCATGCGTTCGCCCATGGCCCAGCCGATCACCATCCGTGAGTACAGGTCGATGACCACTGCCAGATACAGCCAGCCTTCCTCCGTGTGCAGGTAGGTGATGTCGCCCACCCATTTCTGGTTCGGCGCTGCTGCTGTGAAATCCTGCTCGAGCAGGTTCTCTGCCACTGGCAGCGAGTGTCGGGAGTTGGTCGTGGCCTTGAACTTCCTGGCGGCCTTGGCGCGCAGTCCTTGGCGTTGCATCGAAGCTGCAACCGTCTTGCGATTGCAGGGCAGCCCGGCTTCCCGCAGATCGTGGCACAGCCGTGGAGCCCCGCTGCGGCCCTTACGTGCGCTGTATGCCTGCGCAACCTGCCGATCCAACTCGGCTCTTCGCTGGTGGCGCATCGACGTCCTGCGTGAACACCAGGCGTAGAAGCCGCTGCGGGCGACGCCCAGCACGCGGCACATGCTCTTCACCGGGAACCGCACGGCGTGCGCTCTCATGAAGGCGTACTTCACTTGAGGCTTTTGGCAAAGTACGCGGCGGCCTTTTTTACAATGGCCAGCTCCTCAGCTTGCTCAGCCAGCAGCCGCTTGAGCCGGGCGTTCTCGTCGGCCAGCGACTGCTCGCGCTCGCTGCTGGTCTGGGTCTGCTGCTTCTTGCTCCGCCAGCCGTAGAGCTGGGATGCATGGAGGCCGAGCTGTTCGGCAGCCTTACTGACGCCGATTCGCTCGGCCAAAGCCAGTGCTTCGTCCTTGTAGGCTTGGGAATGACGGGTGCGGGTTTGCTTCATCGGGGTTGCTTGTCTTGCCATGGTTCACCTCGTTGCAGTTTATCGCTTAACGGGGTGTCCACTGGAACTGGGCAAGATCA
>NZ_FNZE01000037.1 GCF_900109175.1 Pseudomonas linyingensis
GCGTCGGCGGCCGCTACTCCGACGACTGGCACCGCGCCCACCTGTACAACCCGCGCAACGTGGTGCCCGAATCGAAGATGCCCTCCTACCCCTGGCTGGTGGAGCACAAGCTGGACGGCAAGGACACCGCCGCCAAGATGACGGCGCTGCACACCCTGGGCGTGCCCTACACCGAGGAAGACATCGCCGGAGCCCGCGATGCGGTCAATGGCAAGACCGAGATGGACGCGCTGGTCGCGTACCTGCAGGTCCTCGGCACCAGCCTCAAGAACAAGCGCTGATGCGCAGCCTTAGCCAGGAGCAATAATCCATGACAGGCTTTTGGAGTATCTACATCAGCATCCTCACCATCGGCACCATGCTGGTGTTGGCGTGGCTGATCTTCGCGACCCGCAAGGGACAGCGCCCAGACACCACCGACCAGACCATGGGTCACTCCTTCGATGGCATCGAGGAGTACGACAACCCGCTGCCGCGCTGGTGGTTCCTGCTGTTCCTCGGCACCCTGATCTTCGGCGCCCTGTACCTGGTGCTCTACCCGGGCCTGGGCAACTGGAAAGGCGTTCTGCCGGGTTACGAGAATGGCTGGACCCAGGTCGGCCAGTGGCAGCGCGAGGTCGATCGTGCCGAGGCCGAGTACGGTCCGCTGTTCGCCAAGTACGCTGCCATGCCGGTAGCCGACGTCGCCAAGGACCCGCAGGCGCTGAAGATGGGCTCGCGCATGTTCGCCTCCTACTGCTCGGTGTGCCACGGCTCGGATGCCAAGGGCAGCTTCGGCTTCCCCAACCTGGCTGACCAGCACTGGCGCTGGGGCGGCGAGGCCGAGACCATCAAGGCCACGATCCTCGCCGGTCGCCACGGCATGATGCCGGCCTGGGGCGCGGTCCTCGGCGAAGAAGGCGTGAAGAACGTCGCTGCCTATGTACGCAGCGAACTGGCTGGCCTGAAACTGCCGGAAGGCCACGGTGCCGACCTGGCTGCCGGCCAGCAGATCTTCGCCACCAACTGCGTCGCCTGCCATGGCCCGCAAGGCAAGGGCGTACCGGCCATGGGCGCCCCGAACCTGACCGCCAGCACCGGCTGGATCTACGGTTCGAGCCTGACCCAGCTGCAACTGACCATCCGCAATGGCCGTCAGGGCCAGATGCCGGCTCAGGAACCCTACCTGGGCAACGACAAGGTCCACCTGCTGGCAGCCTACGTGTACAGCCTGTCGCAGCAAGCCACCAAGTAAGTCCGAAGGCGTGCCGTGCAATGCGGCACGCCTTTCTTCCCCCTCACCCAGCCCCCTTCCAGCCTCCCCCGATTGCGCGACCAAGTGTCGCACCCATCCTTAAGCTTTCTTCACAGTCGACGGCTTGAGGACTAAGCTCTCCCTCCAGTCGCACTCCGTTACAAAAACAACGCGGCATCACCCCTTGCGGCGTCTTTCGAGGCTCCGTGCTGCGCCATCACGACTACGGTCGCAGAGCTGGAAACGGCATTGCCGACTTGCCCGCAATCCCTTGCCTGACAGGCGCTTGCGTTGCAATGGCAATCTGCTTTCTCCATACTTGCCGCCGTTTTTTGTCCCGAAAGTCCATAACCGTGGAACCCCTGAAATGAGTACAGCAATCAGCCCGACTGCTTATAACTACAAGGTGGTCCGCCAGTTCGCCGTCATGACGGTAATCTGGGGGATCATTGGCATGGGTCTAGGCGTATTGATCGCCTCCCAATTGGTATGGCCGCAGTTGAACTTCGACCTGCCATGGACCAGCTTCGGCCGCCTGCGACCGCTGCATACCAACGCAGTGATCTTCGCCTTCGGCGGTTGCGCGCTGATGGCCACCTCCTTCTACGTGGTCCAGCGCACCTGCCAGGCGCGCCTGTTCAGTGACACTCTCGCCTCCTTCGTTTTCTGGGGCTGGCAACTGGTGATCGTGCTGGCCGCGATCACCCTGCCGCAGGGCTTCACCTCCTCCAAGGAGTACGCCGAGCTGGAGTGGCCGATCGACATCCTGATCACCATCGTCTGGGTTTCCTACGCGATCGTGTTCTTCGGCACTGTGATGAAGCGCCAGACCAAGCACATCTACGTCGGCAACTGGTTCTTCGGGGCATTCATCCTGGTCACGGCGATGCTGCACCTCGTCAACAACCTGGAAATCCCGGTTACCCTGTTCAAGTCCTACTCGGTCTATAGCGGTGCTACCGACGCCATGGTGCAGTGGTGGTACGGCCACAACGCCGTGGGCTTCTTCCTGACCACCGGCTTCCTCGGCATGATGTACTACTTCGTGCCCAA
>NZ_FNZE01000036.1 GCF_900109175.1 Pseudomonas linyingensis
GTGTGGAGCTTCTCCATGTGAGAGTAGGTCATCGTCAAGCACCTATACAGAAACCCCGATCAGCACACGCTGGTCGGGGTTTCGGCTTTTCGGCGGATTTTTTGTCGACTGCCGCTTCTGCCGTTTATGATTTCGTGGCGTGCCGATTCGAGGTGCCTAGCTTGCAATTATTACGTCTTTTGGCGGACGGCCGTTTCCACTCCGGAGAGGAGTTGGGTGAGCGGTTGGGTATCAGCCGTAGCGCGGTCTGGAAACAGCTACAGCAACTGCAAACCGATTCCGAGGTCTGCTTGCATCGGGTACGAGGCAAGGGGTATCGCCTGGAGCGGCCCTTGAGTCTGCTGTCGCTAGAGACACTCAAGGAGCGCCTGCCTGGTTTGCGGCTCTGGGTCGAGGATCGGGTCGATTCGACCAATGCCTTGGCGCTCCGCTATCTCACCTGCCATGAGCCGCCGTTCGTGGTGCTGGCCGAAGCGCAGACAGCCGGGCGTGGGCGGCGCGGACGCCACTGGATCAGTCCCTATGGAGAAAATCTGTATTTCTCCCAGGTCATCAGAATTGAGCGTTCGGCTACACAGTTGCAGGCGCTTAGCCTGGTGGTGGGGGTGGCGGTGTTACGCACCCTGAAGCGGTTGGGTGTGGCCGGCGTTGGCCTGAAGTGGCCGAACGATCTGCTGGTGAGTGGAAAAAAGATCGCCGGCATTCTGCTCGAGTTGAGTGGTGATCCGGCGGATGTATGCCAGGTCGTAATTGGCATAGGAATCAACGCCAACATGCGGATGGGGACTGGTATCGATCAGGACTGGACCTCCATGTATCTGGAAGCGGGCCGGCAGGTCGAGCGCAATGAACTGGCCGTTGCACTTGCGGTCGAGCTCGAACGGGTGTTGAGCGTGCATCGAGAGCAGGGGTTTGCTGCCTTTCACGAGGAGTGGGAAGCCAGTCATGTGTGGCAGGGCCGTGAGGTTCGACTGATCAGCGGTGTGCATGAAATTGGCGGCACGGTGTTGGGTGTGAGCGTTGATGGTGGCTTGCGGCTGGCTGTCGAGGGTGGGGAGCAGGTTTACAGTGGCGGCGAACTGAGCCTGAGGCTGCAGCATGATTCTTGAGCTGGATTGCGGCAACACACTGATCAAGTGGCGGGTTTTGCCAGGCGAAGGCCTGGCGCCGCGCCATGTCGGCTCTGCCGTGTCGGATGCCGACCTGATGGGGCAGTTGGAGGGGCTGACGGGTCTGCATTTGCGCTGGTGCCGGATCGTCAGCGTCCGCAGCGGTGAGGAGACCAGTCGGTTGCTGGAGCTCTTGACGGCGCGCCACCCCGTGCATGTGCTGCAAGCCGCTGCAGCGCCATACTGCTCCGGGGTGCGCAATGGCTACGAGGATTATCGGCGTTTGGGGCTTGATCGCTGGTTGGCTATCCTTGGCGGGTATCGGTTGGCCGGCAAGGCCTGCCTGGTTATCGACCTTGGCACGGCAATCACTGCAGATTACGTCGATGCAGGCGGCGAGCATCTGGGCGGCTACATCTGTCCGGGGTTGCCGCTGATGCGTGCCCAGCTGCGCACGCATACGCGGCGAATTCGTTACGACGATGCCGAGGCGGGCCAGGCGGTGGCCGATTTGACTCCGGGGCGCACCTCGGCCCAGGCCGTAGAGCGAGGTTGCGTACAGATGCTCAGGGGATTTGTCGGCCTGCAATGTGCGCAGGCTGCAGGTCTCCTGGGGGCGGACTTCGAAGTTTTCCTTACTGGAGGTGATGCTGCCCTGGTAGCCGATGTGTGGCCTGGTGCCAGGAGTGTCGCCGATCTGGTTTTCGTGGGTCTGGCACTGGCTTGTCCGATTGAGCGGGGTTGAGCAGATGCGTTGGCTGTTTCTGTTGCTGTTGTTGATGAATATAGGGTTGTTCGCCTGGCAGCATCGCCTGGCGCCAAGCGGCTCCAGCGAACTGCCGCTGCTGGCCAGGCAGGCTGAGGGGGGGGGCGAGCGGGTTGTTCAGGGATTGACGCTGATGGCGGAGGCGGAGGCGGAGGCGGAGGCTGGAAGGCCAAGGCCGAAGAGTTCGGTGTCCATCGCAGGGGACGCCGCCGCGCATTGTCTGGTACTGGGAGGGTTCGACGCGGTCGAGCGTGCCCGCCAGCTCGAGCAGCGTCTGCTGAGCCTGGATGTCGGGGCGCGCATGGTCACCACCGAAGCCTCGTTCGGTGCCGATCACTGGGTCTATATCCCACCACTGGCCTCGAGGCAGGCCTCGCTGCGTCAATTGCGTGAGCTGCAGGCACGAGGCATCGATAGCTACCTGATTACCGAGGGCGAGTTGGCCAACGGAATCCTGCTTGGGGTCTTTCCGCGGCTGGACTCCGCCGTGAGCATCGCCGAGAAGCTGCGGGGGGCTGGTTACGAGCCGCAGGTCCGTGAATTGCCGCGGGTTTATCAGGAGTACTGGGTTCGAGTGGGCAGAGAAAGCCAGCGTCTGGTCGATGACGCGATGCTGGCTCGCCTGTCTGTCGACTTTCTCGATCTAAAACATCAACTTATCTCGTGCAGGGGGTTGCACAGCGCCGAATGACTGCCTATACTGCGCACCACTTGAGACGCACTGCTAGGCAGGCATCGAAAAGTGGTCAGGCTTGCATAGATTGCGCTTGACGTGAGTGCGGCAAGCGTAGAGAATGCTGCACCGTTTGGAGGGGTTCCCGAGTGGCCAAAGGGATCAGACTGTAAATCTGACGTCATCGACTTCGAAGGTTCGAATCCTTCCCCCTCCACCAGATTTAAGCGTGAGCCACAAGCTCCGCGGGTATAGTTCAGTGGTAGAACCTCAGCCTTCCAAGCTGATGATGCGGGTTCGATTCCCGCTACCCGCTCCAGTTATGTTGTTCGTGCACGGAGTTCGCTCATGTAGCTCAGCTGGTAGAGCACACCCTTGGTAAGGGTGAGGTCAGCGGTTCAAATCCGCTCATGAGCTCCAACTAAACAAAGGCAGATATGAAAATATCTGCCTTTGTTCTATGTGGGCAATTTGTCCAGTTCCTCGACGGGAGAGTGTCTCGATGGCTAAAGAGAAATTTGAACGTAACAAACCGCACGTCAACGTTGGTACCATCGGTCACGTCGACCATGGCAAGACCACTCTGACTGCTGCTCTGACCAAGGTCTGCGCTGAGACCTGGGGTGGTTCCGC
>NZ_FNZE01000034.1 GCF_900109175.1 Pseudomonas linyingensis
ACGCGTTCTTGCAAGCTTTCGGCCTGTCACACGCAAACAACAAATTGTTTGGGTGTTATATGGTCAAGCCTCACGGGCAATTAGTACTGGTTAGCTCAACGCCTCACAACGCTTACACACCCAGCCTATCAACGTCGTAGTCTTCGACGGCCCTTCAGGGAGCTCAAGGCTCCAGTGAGATCTCATCTTGAGGCAAGTTTCCCGCTTAGATGCTTTCAGCGGTTATCTTTTCCGAACATAGCTACCCGGCAATGCCACTGGCGTGACAACCGGAACACCAGAGGTTCGTCCACTCCGGTCCTCTCGTACTAGGAGCAGCCCCTCTCAAATCTCAAACGTCCACGGCAGATAGGGACCGAACTGTCTCACGACGTTCTAAACCCAGCTCGCGTACCACTTTAAATGGCGAACAGCCATACCCTTGGGACCGGCTTCAGCCCCAGGATGTGATGAGCCGACATCGAGGTGCCAAACACCGCCGTCGATATGAACTCTTGGGCGGTATCAGCCTGTTATCCCCGGAGTACCTTTTATCCGTTGAGCGATGGCCCTTCCATACAGAACCACCGGATCACTAAGACCTACTTTCGTACCTGCTCGACGTGTCTGTCTCGCAGTCAAGCGCGCTTTTGCCTTTATACTCTACGCGTGATTTCCGACCACGCTGAGCGCACCTTCGTACTCCTCCGTTACTCTTTAGGAGGAGACCGCCCCAGTCAAACTACCCACCATACACTGTCCTCGATCCGGATAACGGACCAGAGTTAGAACCTCAAGGTTGCCAGGGTGGTATTTCAAGGTTGGCTCCACGCAGACTGGCGTCCACGCTTCAAAGCCTCCCACCTATCCTACACAAGCAAGCTCAAAGTCCAGTGCAAAGCTATAGTAAAGGTTCACGGGGTCTTTCCGTCTAGCCGCGGATACACTGCATCTTCACAGCGATTTCAATTTCACTGAGTCTCGGGTGGAGACAGCGCCGCCATCGTTACGCCATTCGTGCAGGTCGGAACTTACCCGACAAGGAATTTCGCTACCTTAGGACCGTTATAGTTACGGCCGCCGTTTACCGGGGCTTCGATCAAGAGCTTCGCTTTCGCTAACCCCATCAATTAACCTTCCGGCACCGGGCAGGCGTCACACCCTATACGTCCACTTTCGTGTTTGCAGAGTGCTGTGTTTTTAATAAACAGTCGCAGCGGCCTGGTATCTTCGACCGGCATGGGCTTACGTAGTAAATACTTCACCCTCACCGGCGCACCTTCTCCCGAAGTTACGGTGCCATTTTGCCTAGTTCCTTCACCCGAGTTCTCTCAAGCGCCTTGGTATTCTCTACCCAACCACCTGTGTCGGTTTGGGGTACGGTTCCTGGTTACCTGAAGCTTAGAAGCTTTTCCTGGAAGCATGGCATCAACCACTTCGTCATCTAAAAGACAACTCGTCATCAGTTCTCAGCCTTAGGATCCCGGATTTACCTAAGATCCCAGCCTACAACCTTAAACTTGGACAACCAACGCCAAGCTGGCCTAGCCTTCTCCGTCCCTCCATCGCAGTAACCAGAAGTACAGGAATATTAACCTGTTTCCCATCGACTACGCTCTTCAGCCTCGCCTTAGGGACCGACTAACCCTGCGTCGATTAACGTTGCGCAGGAACCCTTGGTCTTTCGGCGTGCGAGTTTTTCACTCGCATTGTCGTTACTCATGTCAGCATTCGCACTTCTGATACCTCCAGCAAGCTTCTCAACTCACCTTCACAGGCTTACAGAACGCTCCTCTACCGCACATCCAAAGGATGCACCCGTAGCTTCGGTGTATGGTTTGAGCCCCGTTACATCTTCCGCGCAGGCCGACTCGACTAGTGAGCTATTACGCTTTCTTTAAAGGGTGGCTGCTTCTAAGCCAACCTCCTAGCTGTCTAAGCCTTCCCACATCGTTTACCACTTAACCATAACTTTGGGACCTTAGCTGACGGTCTGGGTTGTTTCCCTTTTCACGACGGACGTTAGCACCCGCCGTGTGTCTCCCACGCTCGCACTTCCAGGTATTCGGAGTTTGCATCGGTTTGGTAAGTCGGGATGACCCCCTAGCCGAAACAGTGCTCTACCCCCTGGAGTGATACGTGAGGCGCTACCTAAATAGCTTTCGAGGAGAACCAGCTATCTCCGAGCTTGATTAGCCTTTCACTCCTATCCACAAGTCATCCCCTACCTTTTCAACGGGAGTGGGTTCGGTCCTCCAGTCAGTGTTACCTAACCTTCAACCTGCTCATGGATAGATCGCCCGGTTTCGGGTCTATACCCAGCGACTAAACGCCCTATTAAGACTCGCTTTCGCTACGCCTCCCCTAAACGGTTAAGCTCGCCACTGAATATAAGTCGCTGACCCATTATACAAAAGGTACGCAGTCACCCAACAAAGTGGGCTCCCACTGCTTGTACGCATACGGTTTCAGGTTCTATTTCACTCCCCTCTCCGGGGTTCTTTTCGCCTTTCCCTCACGGTACTGGTTCACTATCGGTCAGTCAGTAGTATTTAGCCTTGGAGGATGGTCCCCCCATATTCAGACAAAGTTTCTCGTGCTCCGTCCTACTCGATTTCACTTCAAGGATTCTTTCGTGTACGGGGCTATCACCCACTACGGCGGCACTTTCCAGAGCCTTCCACTAAAATCCAAGAAGCTTAAGGGCTAATCCCCGTTCGCTCGCCACTACTAAGGGAATCTCGGTTGA
Organism: Pseudomonas linyingensis; assembly: GCF_900109175.1. Taxonomy (GTDB): domain Bacteria; phylum Pseudomonadota; class Gammaproteobacteria; order Pseudomonadales; family Pseudomonadaceae; genus Geopseudomonas; species Geopseudomonas linyingensis. The sequence continues at coordinate 2,729 of NZ_FNZE01000034.1, forward strand.
TTTCTATTCCTCAGGGTACTTAGATGTTTCAGTTCCCCTGGTTCGCCTCTTGCACCTATGTATTCAGTACAAGATACCCAGCTTATGCTGGGTGGGTTCCCCCATTCAGAAATCTCCGGATCAAAGTCTGTTTGCCGACTCCCCGAAGCTTATCGCAGGCTACCACGTCTTTCATCGCCTCTGACTGCCAAGGCATCCACCGTATGCGCTTATTCACTTGACCATATAACCCCAAGCAATCTGGTTATATTCGTGTAAATACGACATTCGCCGAAAACTTGCGCTTGAACTCGCAAATTTACCTTGACTTGATTAGCCGCCAGTGAAAACGACTAACCAGTCTACTTCTATCACATACCCAAATTTTTAAAGAACAGTCTGATACAAAGACCAGAAATCAATGTTTCACACGCTACAACTGCCTCACGGCACCTGGCGGTAAACACTCATTTCTGAGCTTTCGGCGATTTTCGTCTTGGGAGTGGTGGAGCCAAGGAGGATCGAACTCCTGACCTCCTGCGTGCAAAGCAGGCGCTCTCCCAGCTGAGCTATGGCCCCATCAATTTGACCGGCCTGCGCACCACGACAATTGGTGGGTCTGGGCAGATTCGAACTGCCGACCTCACCCTTATCAGGGGTGCGCTCTAACCAACTGAGCTACAGACCCAATCGCCTTTCATCAGTGAATCAAGCAATTCGTGTGGGAACTTATGAGGAAGCTGAAGTCTTCGATTAAGGAGGTGATCCAGCCGCAGGTTCCCCTACGGCTACCTTGTTACGACTTCACCCCAGTCATGAATCACTCCGTGGTAACCGTCCCCCCGAAGGTTAGACTAGCTACTTCTGGAGCAACCCACTCCCATGGTGTGACGGGCGGTGTGTACAAGGCCCGGGAACGTATTCACCGTGACATTCTGATTCACGATTACTAGCGATTCCGACTTCACGCAGTCGAGTTGCAGACTGCGATCCGGACTACGATCGGTTTTGTGAGATTAGCTCCACCTCGCGGCTTGGCAACCCTCTGTACCGACCATTGTAGCACGTGTGTAGCCCTGGCCGTAAGGGCCATGATGACTTGACGTCATCCCCACCTTCCTCCGGTTTGTCACCGGCAGTCTCCTTAGAGTGCCCACCATTACGTGCTGGTAACTAAGGACAAGGGTTGCGCTCGTTACGGGACTTAACCCAACATCTCACGACACGAGCTGACGACAGCCATGCAGCACCTGTGTCTGAGTTCCCGAAGGCACCAATCCATCTCTGGAAAGTTCTCAGCATGTCAAGGCCAGGTAAGGTTCTTCGCGTTGCTTCGAATTAAACCACATGCTCCACCGCTTGTGCGGGCCCCCGTCAATTCATTTGAGTTTTAACCTTGCGGCCGTACTCCCCAGGCGGTCAACTTATCGCGTTAGCTTCGTTACTAAGTCCTCAAGGAACCCAACAACTAGTTGACATCGTTTACGGCGTGGACTACCAGGGTATCTAATCCTGTTTGCTCCCCACGCTTTCGCACCTCAGTGTCAGTATTAGTCCAGGTGGTCGCCTTCGCCACTGGTGTTCCTTCCTATATCTACGCATTTCACCGCTACACAGGAAATTCCACCACCCTCTACCATACTCTAGCCCAGTAGTTTTGGATGCAGTTCCCAGGTTGAGCCCGGGGCTTTCACATCCAACTTGCTGAACCACCTACGCGCGCTTTACGCCCAGTAATTCCGATTAACGCTTGCACCCTTCGTATTACCGCGGCTGCTGGCACGAAGTTAGCCGGTGCTTATTCTGCTGGTAACGTCAAAACAGCAAGGTATTAACTTACTGCCCTTCCTCCCAGCTTAAAGTGCTTTACAATCCGAAGACCTTCTTCACACACGCGGCATGGCTGGATCAGGCTTTCGCCCATTGTCCAATATTCCCCACTGCTGCCTCCCGTAGGAGTCTGGACCGTGTCTCAGTTCCAGTGTGACTGATCATCCTCTCAGACCAGTTACGGATCGTCGCCTTGGTGAGCCTTTACCCCACCAACTAGCTAATCCGACCTAGGCTCATCCGATAGCGCAAGGCCCGAAGGTCCCCTGCTTTCTCCCGTAGGACGTATGCGGTATTAGCGTTCCTTTCGAAACGTTGTCCCCCACTATCGGGCAGATTCCTAGGCATTACTCACCCGTCCGCCGCTGAATCAGGTAGCAAGCTACCCTCATCCGCTCGACTTGCATGTGTTAGGCCTGCCGCCAGCGTTCAATCTGAGCCATGATCAAACTCTTCAGTTCACATCATTGCGGGTTTTGAGAAAACCCTAAACTTGGCTCAGCAATCGCAAATAAACTCATGAATTCACGAGACTACTTGTGATGCTGATAATCTTGCGACTGTCAGTCTTATCTCACAAGCACCCACACGAATTGCTTGATTCAACTTGTTAAAGAGCGTTTCGATCAAGTCTTTCGTCTCAACCGAGGCCGCGAATTCTACAGCAGCCTTGCATTCTGTCAAGCGTTTTTCGAAA
>NZ_FNZE01000032.1 GCF_900109175.1 Pseudomonas linyingensis
GAGCCGAAGTTGGCGGACGGGTCGTTCGGCTCGCCGATCTTCAGGCCTTCTGCGCCGGCCTTCAGGCGGGCGACGAACTCGTCGAAGATCGACCGCTCGACGTACACGCGCTCGGTGCCCAGGCAGACCTGGCCGCAGTTGGCGAAGGCCGAGCGCAGGGTGCCCTCGATGGCCTTGTCCATGTCGCAGTCGGCGAACACGATGCCGGCGTTCTTGCCGCCCAGCTCCAGCGACACCTGGCGCACGCCCTTGGCGGCGGCGCGCATGATGGTCTCGCCGGTGCCGGTTTCGCCGGTGAAGGTGATGGCGTCGACGTCCGGGTGGGCGGTGAGGAAGGCGCCGGCCGAGTTGCCGCCGAAGCCGTGCACCACGTTGTAGACGCCGGCCGGCACGCCGGCGGCGTTCATCACCTCACCGAGCAGCGCGGTGGTGGTGGGGGTTTCCTCGGAGGGCTTGACCACCACGGTGTTGCCGCAGGCCAGCGCCGGACCGACCTTCCAGGTCATCAGCAGCAGCGGCAGGTTCCACGGGCTGATCACGCCGATCACGCCCTTCGGCCGGCGCACGCCGTAGTTGAGCGCGCCGGTGCCGTCCGGGGTGGCCATCTCGAAGGCCTCGGTGGGCACGTTCTTGACCAGGTCGGCGAACACCGAGAAGTTGGCCGCGCCGCGCGGGATGTCGATGTGGCTGGCCAGCGACTTGGGCTTGCCGGTGTCCAGGCACTCGGCCTCGAGGAACTCGTCGAAGCGCGCGGTGATGCCGGCGGCGACGCGGTGGAGGATCTCGGTGCGCTCGGCGACGCTCATCTTGCCCCACGGGCCCTTCAGCGCGGCGCGCGCGGCCTTGACCGCGGCGTCGACCTCGGCTTCGCCGGCCTCGTGGATCTTGGCGATCACCTGGCCGTTGGCCGGGTTGACGTTGTCGAACAGCTTGCCGCTGGCGGAACCGACGTATTCGCCGTTGATGAAGTGTTTGATCTCTTTCATGTGCACGCTCTTGTCGAAGGCAATCAGGTCAGGACGGTGAGGAAGCGCTCGTTGAGCTGGCGGTCGTGGTAGAAGATCGCCTTGCCCAGGTCGGCGGCGTTCCAGGTCACCGGCGGGTGGTCCGGATAGTGGTAGTCACCACCGCAGAACACCTCGTTGCGGTTGCCGGACGGGTCGAAGAAGTAGATGGTCTTGCCGTGGGTCAGGCCGTGGCGGGTCGGACCGATGTCGATCGAGGTGTCGGTCATGCTGATCAGGTCGGCGGCGCGCAGCACGTCGTCCCAGGTCTCGAGGAAGAACGAGGCGTGGTGGAACTTGCCCTTCTCGGCGTGCTGGATGAACGCCACGTCGTGGGCCTTCATGCTGCAGGTGAGGAACTGGGCGACGCGGGTGCCTTCGGGGTCGAGCACCTGCTCGGCCAGATCGAAGCCGAGCACCTCGCGGAACAGGCGCAGGGTTTCCGGCAGCTCGTCGCCGTACAGCAGGGCGTGGTCGAAGCGGGTCGCCTTCATGCCCTTGAGGCCGCGCGGCCAGGCTTCCGGGTTGATCTCGGCGATACCCCACTTGCCGGTCTGCTGCTTCTCGGCGAACAGCTCGAAGCGGTGGCCGGACGGCGCGCTGAAGCGGATGCGCCGGCCACAGCCCTTGAGTTCGCCGGCGGGGATGCTCTCGACCATGCAGCCGAAGGCCACCAGGTCCTCGGTCAGGCGGCCGAGGGTGGCGTCGTCGAGCACCTTGAAGGCCATGAAGTCCATGCCGGCCTCGTCGGCCTCGCGCAGCACCACGGAGAACTTGTCGACCTCGGTCCAGCCCTTCAGGTAGACGCGGCCGCGCTCGTCGCGGTCGACCTCGATCAGGCCGAGCAGCTCGACGTAGTGCTCGAGGGCCTTGGCCATGTCCAGCACGCGCAGTTGAATGTGCCCGGGGCGCATTACACCTTTTTTCATCTCGACACCTCTTTGTCTTTCTTGTTGGTCCGGCCGACGCGCGCGGGCGGCTGCGGCTGCACGGGCCGGCTGTCGTTTTCCTAGCGTGGCAGTCAGGCTACGGCGCGCAGACGCGGGGTGATATCCGCTTTGTGCACGATCGTTATCCGCTTTGTGCACGGCGCGGATGGCGCTGCGAGGGATACGGGACCGAGCAGTCGGCTGGCCGGGTGGGGTGAAAAATGCGCGAAGCCCGACGGCAGAACGGCTGCGCCGCGCCTTCAGACCGCCTCGCGGAGCAGCTGCACGCCGGCCGGCTGGCGCGCACCGCTGTCGACCGTCACCGTGTGCAGCTGGCGATCCAGACTCTCGGTCAGCGCCTGTTGGCGCTCGAGTCCCTGCATGACCCGCTGGACGATGTCCAGGCGGGCCTGCGCGCCCTGGCGAATCTCGCCCATCGCCGCCAGCGCCTCCTGAGCCCGGCTCTGGCTGCAGTGGGTGGTTTCCGCGATGCGACCCATGCCGGCGCGCACATGCTCGGCGGTGTCTTCGAGGTTGCCGGCGATGCGGATGATCTGGCCGCTCGAATCGTTGACGCGCTGCGCCAGACTGCGCACCTCGCCGGCCACCACAGCGAAGCCGCGGCCATGCTCGCCGGCACGGGCCGCCTCGATGGCGGCATTCAGCGCCAGCAGATTGGTCTGCATGGCAATCTCCTGAATGCTGCCGACGATGGCACCGATGCTGCGCGACTGCTCGCGCAACTCGGCGAATACTCCGGACAGGCCATCCAGGTAGGCGGTCAACTCGCCGATCAGCTCGGCGACGGCCTCGATGCTGCCGACACTCGACACCACCCGCTCGCCGGCACCACGCGCCAGGTTGTTGGCATAGTCCATGTCGGCCTGGCTCTGGCGTACCGCCTCGCGCAGGGCGAACAGCGACGGACGCAGGTCCGCCGGCGTCGCCACCACTTCGGTCCTTTCCGTCGGCAACTCGTCGAACGCCCCGCCATCCTCCTCCGTCTGCTGCTCCACCTGCTCCACCTGCGCCAGGTACACAGGCGACGGCGCACGGCGCGCCAGGACGAACAGCCCCAGACCACAGACCGCACTCAGCCCGGCCAGCAGGAAGCCCGTCACCGAGCCGTCACGCCAGGCCTGGAGCCCGGCCAGGAAGAAGATCGAGGGCAGCAGGCACGCCGCCAGAGTCTTGCCATACATGCTCATAGCCCTTTGTCGGCACGCGGCGCCGGAATGCCCGCGCGAAACGAACGCGGGGCGGCAGCGCGCGCCGCCGTCCCCCACCTCACAGACCGATGTGCTCCTGGAGCAGCTCGGGTTGCTGCTTGAGCTCGGCGCTGGGGCCGTCGTAGACCACCCGGCCCTTGACCATGATCATGCTGCGGTCGGTCAGGTCGAGCAGCACGCCGACGTTCTTGTCGACCACCAGGGTGGCGATGCCGGTGTCCTTGACCGCGCGGATCACCTGCCAGATCTCCTTGCGGATCAGCGGCGCCAGGCCTTCGGTGGCCTCGTCGAGGATCATCAGCTCGGGGTTGGTCATCAGCGCACGGCCGATGGCGACCATCTGCTGCTCGCCACCGGAGAGGTTGCCGGTGTAGTGGGCGAAGCGCTCGGCCAGGCGCGGGAAGGTCGCCAGCACGCGGTCGAGATCCCAGTCGCAGCGGCCGTCGACGCCGGGGCGCGCAGCCATCACCAGGCTCTCGCGCACGGTCAGGTTGGGAAACATGCCGCGTCCCTCGGGGACGAAGCCGATGCCGCGGCGGATGATCCTGTAGGTCGGCTGGCCGGTCATCAGCTCGCCCTTGATGCGCACCTCGCCGCGGCGCGGCGCGGTGAGGCCGAGGATCGAGCGGATGGTGGTGCTCTTGCCCATGCCGTTGCGGCCGAGCAGGGCCAGGGTCTCGCCCGGCGCGATGTGGAAATCGACGCCGTGGAGGATGTGGCTGTTGCCGTAGTAGGTGTGCAGGCCGCGGGCCTCGATCAGCGGGGTGGCCGCTTCGACGCGGGAGGCCATGGCTTGTGCTGCGCTGCTCATCAGAAGTTCTCCTCGCCGTCGCCCAGATAGGCTTCCTGTACCGCCGGGTCGTTGCGCACCTGGTCCAGCGGGCCGCTGGCCAGCATCTGGCCGTTGACCATCACGGTGAGCTTGTGGGCGATGCTGAACACCGCGTCCATGTCGTGCTCGACCAGCACCAGCGAGTAGTTCTTCGACAGTCGGGCGAGCAGCTCGACCACCCGGCTCGACTCGTCCTTGCCCATCCCCGCCATCGGCTCGTCGAGCAGCAGGAAGCTCGGCTCGGTGGCCAGCACCATGCCGATCTCCAGCTGGCGCTGTTCGCCGTAGCTCATGGTGCCGGCGATCACCTCGCGCTTGGCGGACAGCCCGCACAGCTCGAGGCCCAGCTCGGCGCGCTCGCGCACCTGGGCGTAGCTTTCGCTGCGGCGGAAGAAGCGGAACGAGTTCTTCAGCCGCGACTGCGCCGCCAGCCAGCAGTTCTCCATGCAGGTGAAGGTCGGGAAGATGTTGGTGCGCTGGAAGCTGCGGCCCATGCCCAGGTGCGAGATGCGGTTGGGCGAGGTGCCGGTGATGTCCTGGCCCTTGAAGATGATCTGCCCGTCGCAGGGTGGCAGGTGCCCGGACAGCAGGTTGACCATGGTGCTCTTGCCGGCGCCGTTGGGGCCGATGATCGCGTGCACCTCGCACGCGCCGACCTGCAGGGACACGTCACTGACCGCAGTCAGGCCGCCAAAGGTCTTGGTCAGGCCACGGGTTTCCAGAATGATCGCGCTCATTGCCCAGCCTCCTTCTGTGCGGCACCGACCTGCGCGGCGGTGCGGCTCTTGTCACGCTTGCGTTCGCTCAGTTGCAGCAGCAGCCCGGCGATGCCGCGCGGCAGCAGCAGCACCATGCCGATCACCACCAGGCCCATCAGCAGCTCCCAGTGCGGGGTCAGCGCGGCGAAGCCGGCATGCAGGCCCTCGAAGGCGAAGGCGCCGAGGATCGCGCCGAACAGGCTGCCCATGCCGCCGAGGATGACCATCACCAGCACATGGGCGGACAGCTCCCAGCCGACATGGCTGGGGCTGACGAAGCCGTACTGGGTGGCCGACAGCATGCCGGCGTAGCCGGCCAGGGTACCGGCGATGACGAAGGCGGCCAGCTTGTAGAACGACGGGTTGTAGCCCATGGCGCGGACCCGCGATTCGTTCTCCTTGATGCCCAGCAGCACCTGGCCGAACGGCGCGCGCAGGAAGGTGCGCAGCAGCAGGAACACGCCGACCAAGGAGGCCAGCGCCACGTAGAACAGCGTGCTGCGCTTCTCCAGGTCGAGCAGCTGCACACCGGCGATGCTCACCTCCGGCTTCATGAACAGGTAGGCGCCGTCCGAGCCGCCGGCGAAGGAGGCGTCGTGGAACAGGTAGAACAGCATCTGCGAGAAGGCGATGGTCGCCATGATGAAGAAGATCCCCGAGGTGCGGATGATCAGCAGGCCCATGACCAGCGCGGCCAGGGCACTGACGCCCAGGCACACCGGCAGGGCGATCCAGATGCTGACCGCCTCGTACTCGGGGGCGACCAGCACCAGGGTGTAGCCGGCGATGCCGAAGAAGGCCGCCTGGGCCAGACTGACCATGCCGCTGATGCCGACCAGCAGGTCGAGGCTCAGCGCGACGATGGCGATGATCATGATGGTGGTCAGCTTCTGCAGGTAGAAGTCGTGCTGCTCGCCGGCCAGCGTCGCACCGAACAGCGGATAGGCCGCCAGCAGCAGGGTGAGCACGAGTAGCAGCAGCCGGACCGGGGTGGGCAGAATGCGCATGGGTAGGGTCTCCAGTCAGGCGAACAGGCCGCGAGGTTTGAACAGCAGCACGGCCGCCATCAGCACGTAGACCACCATGCCGGCGAAGTCCGGCACCAGCACCGCGCCCCAGGTGGCGGTCAGGCCGACCAGCAGGGCGCCGAGGAAGGCGCCGCGGATCGAGCCGAGGCCGCCGATCACCACCACCACGAAGGCGATGATCAGCACCTGGTTGCCCATCCCCGGATACACCGAGGACACCGGCGCGGCGATCATCCCGGCGAACGCGGTCAGCGCCGCGCCGGCGGCGAACACCAGGGTGTAGATGCGGCGGATGTCGATGCCCAGGCCCTGGACCATCTCGCGGTTGCTGGCGCCGCCGCGGATGATCATGCCCAGGCGGGTGCGCTGCAGGATCAGGTACATGGCCAGGGCGATCACCGCGCACACCGCGGAGACGAACAGGCGGTAGACCGGATAGTCGAGGGTCTCGGTGAGGGCGATCGAGCCGGACAGGAAGGCCGGGATCGCCACGCTGTGCACGTCGTTGCCCCAGAGGATGCTCTGCAGGGCGTCGAACACCAGGATCAGGCCGAAGGTCAGCAGCACCTGGTCGAGGTGGTTGCGCTTGTACAGCGCCTGCATCAGGAAGCGCTCGATCAGCACGCCGAGGCCGACGGCCAGCGGCACGGCGAGGAGGATGGCGAGGAACAGGTGGCCGACCAGCGAGGTCAGCCACCAGGCCAGGTAGGCGCCGACCATGTACAGGGCGCCGTGGGCCAGGTTGATGATGTGCATGATGCCGAAGATCAGCGTGAGACCGCTGGCGATCAGAAACAGCAGCAGCCCGTACTGCAGACCGTTCATGGTCTGGATGAGAATGCTGGACAGCTCCATGGTGATATTTCCACGCGATGGATGACAGAAGCCCGGGCACCGGCCGCCAGGGGATGGAACGGCCGGTGCCCGGGGGCGAACGCGAGTGCCTTAGCGAGCGGCGGCGGCGACCTGCTCCAGCTTGCAACCCGGTGCCGGGTCGCTGAGCTTGGCGCTGGCGACGTCGACCACCACGTTGGCGCCGTTGCGCACCTCGCGCAGGTAGACGTTCTGCACCGGGTTGTGCGCCTTGGAGAAGGTCCACTCGCCGCGCGGGCTGGCGATGCGCGCGTTTTCCATGGCCTGGATCCAGGCGGCGCGGTCCGCGGTGTTGCCGGCCACCGCCTGCAGCGACTGCGCCAGCAGCAGGCCGGTGTCGTAGCCCTGCACCGCGTAGATGTCCGCTTCCTTGCCGAACTGCTGCTTGTAGTCGCTGCGGAACTTGGCGTTCTCGGCGGTCCCCAGCGAGTCGGCGTAGTGCAGGGTGGTCAGCAGGCCGTCGGCCGCCTGGCCCTGGGCGGCCAGGGTGCCCTCGGTGAGGAAGCCCGAACCGAGCAGCGGGATCTTGTCCTTGAGACCGGCCGCGGCGTAGTCCTGGACGAACTTGGCGGCACCGCCGCCGGCGAAGAACACGAACACCGCATCGGGCTTGAGCGCGGCGATCTCGGTCAGCTGCGACTGGAACTCGACTTCCGGGAACGGCAGGTAGATTTCCTTGGTGATCTTGCCACCGGCCTGCTCGAAGCCCTCCTTGAAGCCGTCCACCGACTCGGTGCCGAAGCCGTAGCGCCAGGCCACGGTGACGATGTTCTTATAGCCCTTGTCGGCGGCGACCTTGCCCATCGGGAAGGCGGTCTGCCAGGAGGTGAACGAGGTGCGGAAGATGTTCGCCGCGCACAGCGGGCCGGTGGCGGCGTTGAAGCCGGCGTTGGGGATGATCAGCGGCACGCCGCTCTCGCGGGCGACCTTGACCGCACCCATGCCGACGCCCGAGTGCACCGGGCCGACCACCACGTCGACCTTGGCGCCGGACACCAGCTTCTGCATGTTCTGCACCGCCTTGCCCGGATCGGCCTCGCTGTCGACCACCACGTACTCGACCGCACGGCCGCCGAGCGTGCCGCCCTGCTGCTCGATGGCCAGCTTGAGGCCGTTGTTGGTGGCCTCGCCGAGGGCCGCGAAGGTGCCGGTGAACGGCAGCAGGATGCCGACCTTGACCGGATCGGACGCCTCCACGGAGGCAACCAGGGAACTACTCAGCGCCAACGCCATGGCACTGACCGCGAACAGTTTGCGCGGGGTATTCACACAGGCCTGAAATGCTTTCTTGTTGTTGTGCATTGCTTTCTCCAGAACCAACCAGATGACAGTAGGTACAACCCATTGGTAACAATCAGATAATTCGGTAATTCCTTGCCATGGCCTGAGCCAGATAACTCTCTTGAGCAACTGCAATTTCGACGGGAATAACTTCGCGCCAATCCTCACCGCATTAATTGGCGAAGACTTAATAAGCCATCAACTTCCCAGCTTAAAAAAGCCCGCCTGACGGCGGGCAAGCCCCGTAAAACTCGGTAGTGCCTTACCCCGGGATCAGAACAGACCCAGGGTGTAGCTGATGATCAGACGGTTCTCGTCGATATCCGGACGATAGTTGGAACGCGCGACCACGTTGCGCACGCGCACGCTGACGTTCTTCAGCGGGCCGCTCTGCACGGTGTAGCCGAGATCCAGGTCGCGCTCCCAGTCCTTGCCTTCCTCGGTGCCGCCGGTATCGACGTTGTCGCCGGTGATGTAGCGCACGGTGCTGACCAGACCCGGAATGCCGAGGGCGGCGAAGTCGTAGTCGTAGCGCGCCTGCCAGGAACGCTCGTCGGGCGCGGCAAACTCGAAGGTCGGCACTTCGTTGCCCAGCGGCGTCACGTTGGCGAACACCCGCGGCAGACCGTGCTCGCCATACATGGCCTGGTAGCCGATCAGGAAGTTGTGGCCGCCGCGCTTGGCCGACAGCTGGGTGTAGAACGCCTGGTTGTCGATCTCGCCGGCCAGCTCGTCGCCATCCTCGGCGGAGTCGAAGTAGCCGAGGTTGGCGCCCAGGGTCCAGACCCCCAGCGGCTCGCCGTGCTTGAGGCTGAAGAAGCGCTGGTTGTAGATGTCGTCCAGCTGCGCATACCAGGCGCCGACGCTGGTGCGGTTCTGGTTGAAGGCGTAGTCGGCGCCAACGTAGTTGAAGCCGTCGCTGGTCGGTGTCCGCACATAAACACGGCCCCTCGGAACCAACGCACGGATGTCGTCATCACCCGCCTCATTGCGCAGGCTGGTGGCGCGCATCTGGCCGCCCTGCAGGGTCAGCCCGGCGATTTCCTGGGAGACGATGCTGGCGCCACTGTAGGTCGGCGGCAGCAGGCGGATGTCGGAGAAGGTCAGCACCGGCAGGTTGGGCTGCAGCTCGCCGATCTTCAGCTCGGTCTTGGAGACCCTGACCTTGAGCGCCGCCCCGGCACGGCTGTAGTCGTCGGGCGCCTCGTCACCGAATGCCCCCGGCAGCAGGCCGGTACCGGCGCGATCCGCGCTGCTGTCCAGCTTGATGCCGAGCAGGCCGATGGCGTCGACGCCGAAGCCGACCGGGCCCGGGGTGTAGCCGGACTTGAAGTTGAGGATGAAGCCCTGGGCCCACTCTTCCTGCTTGGACTGGGCCGTCGCGGGAACGTCGCGGAAGTCGCGGCTGAAGTAGTAGTTGCGCGC
>NZ_FNZE01000031.1 GCF_900109175.1 Pseudomonas linyingensis
GCCATTCGTCACTACGCTCACGTCGACTGCCCCGGTCACGCTGACTACGTGAAGAACATGATCACCGGTGCTGCGCAGATGGACGGCGCGATCCTGGTGTGCTCGGCTGCCGACGGCCCGATGCCGCAGACCCGCGAGCACATCCTGCTGTCCCGTCAGGTAGGTGTTCCCTACATCGTCGTGTTCCTGAACAAGGCCGACATGGTGGACGACGCCGAGCTGCTGGAACTGGTCGAGATGGAAGTTCGCGATCTGCTGAACACCTACGACTTCCCGGGCGACGACACTCCGATCGTTACCGGTTCGGCGCTGATGGCTCTGAACGGCCAGGACGACAACGAAATGGGTGTTTCGGCCGTGCGTAAGCTGGTTGAGACCCTCGACGCCTATATCCCGGAGCCGGTTCGTGCCGTTGACCAGCCGTTCCTGATGCCGATCGAAGACGTGTTCTCGATCTCGGGTCGTGGCACCGTGGTGACCGGTCGTATCGAGCGCGGCATCGTCAAGGTCCAGGAAGAAGTGGAAATCGTCGGCATTCGTCCGACCTCCAAGACCACCTGCACCGGCGTTGAAATGTTCCGCAAGCTGCTCGACGAAGGTCGTGCTGGTGAGAACGTCGGCATCCTGCTGCGCGGCATCAAGCGTGAGGATGTCGAGCGTGGCCAGGTTCTGGCCAAGCCGGGCACCATCAAGCCGCACACCAAGTTCGAAGCTGAAGTGTACGTGCTGTCCAAGGAAGAAGGTGGTCGTCACACCCCGTTCTTCAAGGGCTACCGTCCGCAGTTCTACTTCCGCACCACCGACGTTACCGGTAACTGCGAACTGCCGGAAGGCGTTGAAATGGTAATGCCGGGCGACAACATCAAGATGGTTGTCACCCTGATCGCTCCGATCGCCATGGAAGACGGCCTGCGCTTCGCGATCCGCGAAGGCGGTCGTACCGTCGGCGCCGGCGTGGTTGCCAAGATCTTCGAATAAAACGTTGATCTTTCTCGGTCGGGTCGGCATAATAGTCGGCCTGACTCAGTTACAGGCCAGTAGCTCAATTGGCAGAGCGGCGGTCTCCAAAACCGCAGGTTGGGGGTTCGATTCCCTCCTGGCCTGCCAGATTCTCGATTCAAGAGTCTGGCACCCTTCACAAGGTCCTTGCAGATGAACGCCAAGGCTGAAAACAAAGACTCCCGTCTCGATATCCTCAAGTGGTCGGCGGCTGCCATTCTGGTGGCTGTTGCGGTTGTGGGTAATCAGTATTTTTCCGCTGAACCCCTCCTGTATCGCGTGCTGGGCATCGTTGTCCTGGCGGTAGCGGCTTCCTTTGTCGCGCTGCAGACGGCCAAGGGTGGTGCTTTCTTCGCGCTGGCGAAGGAGGCTCGCACCGAAATTCGCAAGGTGGTCTGGCCGACCCGCCAGGAAACCACGCAGACCACGCTGATCGTTGTGGCGGTGGTGCTGGTGATGGCGCTGCTGCTCTGGGGGCTCGACTCCCTGCTCGGTTGGCTGGTTTCGTTGATCGTCGGTTAAGGGTGCACTGTGGCTAAGCGTTGGTATGTTGTGCATGCCTATTCGGGATACGAAAAGCATGTAATGCGCTCCCTGATCGAGCGCGTCAAGCTGGCCGGCATGGAAGACCAGTTTGGCGAGATTCTGGTGCCCACCGAAGAAGTGGTGGAGATGCGCAATGGCCAGAAGCGCAAGAGCGAGCGCAAGTTCTTCCCCGGCTATGTGCTGGTGCAGATGGAGATGAACGAGGGTACTTGGCACCTGATCAAGGATACTCCGCGCGTCATGGGCTTCATCGGTGGTACGGCCGACAAGCCGGCGCCGATCACCGAAAAGGAAGCCGAGGCCATCCTGCGCCGCGTCGCCGATGGCAGCGAGAAGCCGCGGCCGAAAACGCTGTTCGAGCCGGGCGAGGTCGTTCGCGTCACCAGCGGCCCGTTTGCCGATTTCAGTGGTGTCGTGGAAGAAGTTAACTACGAAAAGAGCCGGATCCAAGTGGCGGTGCTCATTTTCGGACGCTCCACCCCGGTGGAGCTGGAGTTCGGCCAGGTCGAGAAGGCCTGACTGGCAGGGATCCCAACCCCGCAGTCGATGACTGCGGGGTTTTGTTGTCACTGGGATAAACGCGAAAGCAATCGGGGAGCCGCAAGGCGCATGTACCCGCAACTGGAGTAGCAGATGGCTAAGAAGATTACGGCTTATATCAAGCTGCAGGTGAAGGCCGCCCAGGCCAACCCGTCGCCGCCGGTTGGTCCGGCCCTCGGTCAGCACGGCGTCAACATCATGGAGTTCTGCAAGGCGTTCAACGCGCGGACCCAAGGTATGGAGCCGGGTCTGCCGACCCCGGTGATCATCACTGTTTACAGTGACCGCAGCTTCACCTTTGAAACCAAGAGCACCCCGGCTTCGGTTCTGCTGAAGAAGGCCGCCGGCATCACCAGCGGTTCCGCTCGTCCGAACACCCAGAAAGTCGGCACCGTTACCCGTGCCCAGCTGGAAGAGATCGCCAAGACCAAGACTGCCGATCTGACTGCAGCTGACCTGGATGCGGCCGTGCGTACCATCGCTGGTTCCGCGCGTAGCATGGGCCTGAACGTGGAGGGTGTGTAATGGCTAAGCTGACCAAGCGCCAAAAGGCTATTGCCGAAAAGATTCAGGCAGGCAAGCAATACGGTTTCGAAGACGCCGCCAAGCTGCTGGCCGAGCTGTCGACCATCAAGTTCAAAGAGTCCGTGGACGTGGCGATCAACCTCGGTGTTGATCCGCGCAAATCCGACCAGGTCGTGCGTGGCGCCACCGTGCTGCCGAACGGCACTGGCAAGAGCGTTCGCGTTGCCGTGTTCACCCAGGGCCCGGCTGCCGAAGCCGCTCTGGCTGCCGGCGCCGACCGCGTAGGCATGGACGAGCTGGCCGCCGAAATGAAGGGCGGCGATCTGAGCTACGACGTGGTCATCGCCTCCCCGGACGCGATGCGTGTCGTTGGTCAGCTGGGCCAGATCCTCGGCCCACGCGGCCTGATGCCGAACCCGAAAGTCGGCACCGTGACCCCGGACGTGGCCACTGCGGTGAAGAATGCCAAGGCTGGTCAGGTACGTTTCCGTACTGACAAGAACGGCATCATCCACGCCTCCGTGGGCAAGGTCGACTTCGAGCCGGCCAAGCTGAAGCAAAACGTCGAGGCGCTGCTGTCCGACCTGAAGCGCCTGAAGCCGTCCGCCTCCAAGGGCGTGTACGTCAAGCGCGTGACCCTGAGCACCACCATGGGCCCGGGTCTGCAGGTCGATCAGGCTTCCCTGGACGCGTAAGAATCTGGCGCACCGGTTCGCCGGTGCGCCGCAAGCATTGGGGTCCCTGCCTGGCGGGGGCTGTCCAAGACCGTAGGCGGCGCAAGCCTTAAATCCCCAGCCTACGCAGATGGTGCTCCCGATTCCTTACCGAATCAGACACCAAAACGCCGTTCGGCTCCGGCTGAACGAAACGGTAACATCCAGGAGTAAACCCGTGGCAATTAAGCTCGAAGACAAGAAGGCCATTGTCGCTGAAGTCAACGAGGCTGCCAAAGCTGCCCTGTCCGCTGTCGTGGCTGATGCCCGTGGCGTGACTGTAGGCGCCATGACCGGACTCCGTAAAGAGGCCCGTGAAGCTGGTGTGTACGTGAAAGTCGTGCGTAACACCCTGGCTCGCCGCGCCGTTGAAGGCACTGATTTCGAAGTGCTGAACGACGTGTTCAAGGGCCCGACCCTGATCGCATTCTCCACCGAGCATCCGGGCGCTGCCGCCCGTATCTTCAAGGAGTTCGCCAAGGGTCAGGACAAGTTCGAGATCAAGGCGGCTGCCTTCGAAGGCAAGTTCATTGCGGCCAATCAGATCGACGTACTGGCAACCCTGCCGACCTACAACGAAGCTATTTCTCAGCTGATGAGCGTGATCCAAGGCGCCACCAGCAAGCTGGCTCGTACTCTGGCGGCGGTTCGCGACAAGAAGGAAGCCGAGGCTGCCTGAGGCACCACGGAATCTTCCACCTTTTTTGTTTAATAAGGCGGCCTAGAGGCTGCCACCCAATACAGGAATAGAGTCATGGCTCTGACCAACGAAGATATCATCAACGCCGTTTCCGAAATGTCCGTGATGCAGGTTGTTGAACTGATCAAGGCAATGGAAGAGAAGTTCGGCGTTACCGCCGCCGCTGCTGCTGCTGCCGGTCCGGCCGCTGCCGCTGCTGTGGTTGAAGAGCAGACTGAATTCAACATCATGCTGCTCGAAGCTGGTGAGAAGAAAGTCAACGTCATCAAGGTCGTTCGCGAGCTGACCGGTCTGGGCCTGAAAGAAGCCAAGGCTGTTGTTGACGGCGCTCCGGGCCTGGTCAAGGAAGGCGCTTCCAAGGAAGAAGCCGAAGCTGCCAAGAAGGCTCTGGAAGAAGCAGGCGCCAAGGTCGAGCTCAAGTAAGCTGAGCCGACCTTGCGTCGACAGTCCGCGCGCCAATTACGGACTGATGGCTGGTGGCTTATGCCACCGGCCTTTTTCCGTTATGGGCGGCCTGGCAAAGCCGGCTGCCCGTGACGCGAAACACCACCCTGAGCGGTGGTTGCAAACCAAGGGTTTGCACGATTTTCCGGCTACTCCCGTCGGAGAGGCCAAACAAGCAGGTGACCAAGCTGGGGAACGCTGATGGCTTACTCATATACTGAGAAAAAACGTATCCGCAAGGACTTTAGCAAGTTGCCGGACGTCATGGATGTGCCGTATCTGCTGGCCATTCAACTGGATTCGTACCGCGAATTCCTGCAGGCGGGCGCTGGCAAGGAGCATCTCCGCGACGTCGGCCTGCATGCGGCCTTCAAGTCCGTTTTCCCGATTATCAGCTATTCCGGCAATGCCGCCCTGGAATACGTCGGTTATCGCCTGGGCGAACCGGCATTCGATGTCAAGGAATGCGTACTGCGCGGCGTGACCTTCGCCGTACCGCTGCGCGTGAAAGTGCGTCTGATGATCTTCGATAAGGAATCGTCGAGCAAGGCAATCAAGGACATCAAGGAGCAGGAAGTCTACATGGGGGAAATCCCCCTGATGACCGAGAACGGTACCTTCATCATCAACGGTACCGAGCGCGTCATCGTCTCCCAGCTGCACCGCTCGCCGGGCGTGTTCTTCGATCACGACAAGGGCAAGACCCACAGCTCGGGCAAGCTGCTGTACTCCGCCCGCATCATTCCCTACCGCGGCTCCTGGCTGGACTTCGAGTTCGACCCGAAGGATGCCGTGTTCGTGCGTATCGACCGTCGCCGCAAGCTGCCGGCGTCCGTGCTGCTGCGTGCGCTGAACTATGGCACCGAGGAGATCCTCGATGCCTTCTATGACACCAACGTTTTCCACCTGAAGGATCAGTCGCTGCGCCTTGAGCTGGTGCCGCAGCGCCTGCGTGGCGAGATCGCTGGCTTCGACATCAAGGACGAGACTGGCAAGATCATCGTCGAGCAGGGTCGCCGAGTCACCGCGCGCCACATCAATCAGCTGGAAAAGTCCGGGATCAAGGAACTGGAAGTTCCGCTGGACTACGTCCTCGGTCGCACCCTGGCCAAGGCTGTCGTGCATCCGGCCACCGGCGAAATCATCGCCGAGTGCAACGTCGAACTGACCACCGAGCTGCTGGTCAAGATCGCCAAGGCCCAGGTCGTCCGCCTCGAGACCCTGTACACCAACGATATCGACTGCGGTCCGTTCATCTCCGACACCCTGAAGATCGACGGCACCAGCAACCAGCTGGAAGCCCTGGTCGAGATCTACCGGATGATGCGTCCCGGCGAGCCGCCGACCAAGGATGCTGCCGAGACCCTGTTCAACAACCTGTTCTTCAGCGCCGAGCGTTACGACCTGTCCGCCGTTGGTCGCATGAAGTTCAACCGTCGCATCGGTCGTGAAGAGATCGAAGGCCCGGGCGTGCTCAGCCGCGAAGACATTGTCGCCGTACTGAAGACCCTGGTCGACATCCGCAACGGCAAGGGCATCGTCGACGACATCGACCACCTCGGCAACCGTCGCGTACGCTGCGTCGGCGAGATGGCCGAGAACCAGTTCCGTGTCGGCCTCGTGCGCGTCGAGCGCGCGGTCAAGGAACGTCTGTCGATGGCCGAAAGCGAAGGCCTGATGCCACAGGACCTGATCAACGCCAAGCCGGTGGCTGCCGCGGTCAAGGAGTTCTTCGGTTCCAGCCAGCTGTCGCAGTTCATGGACCAGAACAACCCGCTGTCGGAGATCACCCACAAGCGCCGCGTTTCCGCGCTTGGCCCGGGCGGTCTGACCCGCGAGCGCGCCGGCTTCGAAGTCCGCGACGTACACCCGACCCACTACGGCCGCGTGTGCCCGATCGAAACACCGGAAGGTCCGAACATCGGCCTGATCAACTCGCTGGCCACCTATGCCCGCACCAACCAGTACGGCTTCCTCGAGAGCCCGTACCGTGTGGTAAAGGGCGGTCAGGTGACCGACGAGATCGTGTTCCTGTCGGCGATCGAAGAAGCCAACCACGTGATTGCCCAGGCCTCGGCGACCCTCAACGAGCAGGGTCAGCTGGTGGACGAGCTGGTGGCCGTGCGCCACATGAACGAATTCACCGTGAAGGCGCCGGAAGACGTCACCCTGATGGACGTATCGCCCAAGCAGGTGGTTTCCGTCGCGGCCTCGCTGATTCCGTTCCTCGAGCACGACGACGCCAACCGCGCTCTGATGGGTTCGAACATGCAGCGTCAGGCCGTGCCGACCCTGCGTGCCGACAAGCCGCTGGTCGGTACCGGGATGGAGCGCAACGTCGCCCGTGACTCCGGCGTCTGCGTGGTGGCCCGTCGCGGCGGGGTGATCGACTCGGTCGATGCCAGCCGCATCGTGGTGCGCGTGCACAACGACGAGGTCGAGACCGGCGAAGCGGGTGTCGACATCTACAACCTGACCAAGTACACCCGTTCCAACCAGAACACCTGCATCAACCAGCGTCCGCTGGTCAGCAAGGGTGATGTGGTGTCGCGCAGCGACATCATGGCCGATGGCCCGTCCACCGACATGGGCGAGCTGGCTCTCGGTCAGAACATGCGCGTGGCGTTCATGCCGTGGAACGGCTTCAACTTCGAAGACTCCATCTGCCTGTCCGAGCGCGTGGTCCAGGAAGATCGCTTCACCACCATCCATATCCAGGAACTGACCTGCGTGTCGCGCGACACCAAGCTGGGCCCGGAGGAGATCACTGCAGACATCCCGAACGTCGGTGAAGCTGCGCTGAACAAGCTGGATGAAGCGGGTATCGTCTATGTGGGTGCCGAGGTTGGTGCCGGCGATATCCTGGTCGGCAAGGTCACCCCGAAGGGCGAGACTCAGCTGACTCCGGAAGAGAAACTGCTGCGGGCGATCTTCGGCGAAAAGGCCAGCGACGTTAAGGACACCTCCCTGCGCGTGCCGACCGGCACCAAGGGCACCGTCATCGACGTCCAAGTGTTCACCCGTGACGGCGTGGAGCGCGACTCGCGCGCCCTGTCGATCGAGAAGATGCAGCTCGACGAGATCCGCAAGGACCTCAACGAGGAGTTCCGCATCGTCGAAGGCGCGACCTTCGAGCGTCTGCGCGCCGCACTGGTCGGCTGCAAGGCCGAAGGTGGCCCGGGCGGCCTGAAGAAGGGCACCGAGATCACCGACGAGTACCTCGACAGCGTCGAGCGTGGACAGTGGTTCAAGCTGCGCATGGCCGAGGAAGCACTGAACGAGCAGCTGGAGAAGGCCCAGGCCTACATCTCCGACCGCCGTCAGCTGCTCGACGACAAGTTCGAAGACAAGAAGCGCAAGCTGCAGCAGGGCGACGACCTGGCGCCGGGCGTGCTGAAGATCGTCAAGGTCTACCTCGCCATCAAGCGCCGCATCCAGCCGGGCGACAAGATGGCCGGTCGCCACGGTAACAAGGGTGTGGTCTCGGTGATCATGCCGGTCGAAGACATGCCGCACGATGCCAACGGCACGCCGGTGGACATCGTCCTCAACCCGCTGGGCGTACCGTCGCGGATGAACGTCGGCCAGATCCTCGAAACCCACCTGGGCCTCGCGGCCAAGGGGCTGGGCGAGAAGATCAATCGCATGCTCGAAGAGCAGCGCAAGGTCGCCGAGCTGCGTCAGTTCATGCAGCAGATCTACAACGAGATCGGTGGTCGTCAGGAAAACCTGGACAGTCTGAGCGATCAGGAAGTGCTGGACCTGGCGCAGAACCTGCGTGGCGGCGTGCCGATGGCCACTCCGGTGTTCGACGGTGCCGAAGAGAGCGAGATCAAGGCCATGCTGAAGCTGGCCGACATGCCGGAAAGCGGGCAGATGCACCTCTTCGACGGTCGTACCGGCAATGCCTTCGAGCGTCCGACCACTGTCGGCTACATGTACATGCTCAAGCTGAACCACCTGGTCGACGACAAGATGCACGCGCGTTCCACCGGCTCCTACAGCCTGGTTACCCAGCAACCGCTGGGCGGCAAGGCGCAGTTCGGTGGCCAGCGTTTCGGGGAGATGGAGGTCTGGGCGCTGGAAGCCTACGGCGCCGCCTACACCCTGCAGGAAATGCTGACCGTGAAGTCGGACGACGTGAACGGCCGGACCAAGATGTACAAGAACATCGTGGATGGCGATCACCGCATGGAGGCCGGCATGCCCGAGTCCTTCAACGTGCTGATCAAGGAAATCCGTTCGCTCGGCATCGACATCGAGCTGGAAACCGAATAACCCGCGACGCGTACCGGCGGCAGGCGAGCCTGCCGCCGGCTCCGTGAGGAGGAAAGGCCTTGAAAGACCTGCTGAATCTATTGAAAAACCAGGGTCAAGTCGAAGAGTTCGATGCCATCAAGATTGCGCTGGCGTCGCCCGAGATGATCCGTTCCTGGTCCTTCGGTGAAGTTAAGAAGCCGGAGACCATCAACTACCGTACCTTCAAGCCCGAGCGTGACGGCCTGTTCTGCGCCAAGATCTTCGGTCCGGTGAAGGACTACGAGTGCCTGTGCGGCAAGTACAAGCGCCTCAAGCACCGCGGCGTGATCTGCGAGAAGTGCGGCGTGGAAGTCGCCCTGGCCAAGGTGCGTCGCGAGCGCATGGCGCACATCGAGCTGGCTTCGCCGGTTGCCCACATCTGGTTCCTCAAGTCGCTGCCGTCGCGTATCGGCCTGCTGCTGGACATGACCCTGCGCGATATCGAGCGCGTGCTCTATTTCGAGAGCTACGTGGTGATCGATCCGGGCATGACCACCCTGGAAAAGGGCCAGCTGCTCAACGACGAACAGTACTTCGAGGCGCTCGAGGAGTTCGGTGACGACTTCGATGCCCGCATGGGTGCCGAGGCGGTCTTCGAGCTGCTCTCCGCCATCGATCTGGAGCACGAGATCGGCCGCCTGCGCGAAGAGATTCCGCAGACCAACTCGGAAACCAAGATCAAGAAGCTGTCCAAGCGCCTGAAGCTGATGGAAGCCTTCCAGGGCTCCGGCAACAAGCCGGAGTGGATGGTGCTGACCGTGCTGCCGGTACTGCCGCCGGACCTGCGTCCGCTGGTGCCGCTGGATGGCGGCCGCTTCGCGACCTCCGATCTGAACGATCTGTACCGCCGGGTGATCAACCGCAACAACCGCCTCAAGCGCCTGCTCGACCTGGCTGCGCCGGACATCATCGTGCGCAACGAGAAGCGCATGCTGCAGGAAGCCGTGGACGCCCTGCTGGACAACGGCCGCCGCGGCCGTGCCATCACCGGCTCCAACAAGCGCCCGCTGAAGTCCTTGGCCGACATGATCAAGGGCAAGCAGGGCCGCTTCCGTCAGAACCTGCTCGGCAAGCGCGTCGACTACTCCGGCCGTTCGGTAATCACCGTCGGCCCGACCCTGCGCCTGCATCAGTGCGGTCTGCCCAAGAAGATGGCCCTCGAGCTGTTCAAGCCGTTCATCTTCGGCAAGCTCGAAGCCCGCGGCATGGCCACCACCATCAAGGCGGCCAAGAAGATGGTCGAGCGCGAGCTGCCCGAGGTGTGGGACGTGCTCGCCGAGGTCATCCGCGAACATCCCGTGCTGCTCAACCGTGCGCCGACCCTGCACCGTCTGGGCATCCAGGCGTTCGAGCCGGTGCTCATCGAAGGCAAGGCGATCCAGCTGCACCCGCTGGTCTGTGCTGCGTACAACGCCGACTTCGACGGTGACCAGATGGCCGTGCATGTCCCGCTGACCCTCGAGGCCCAGCTGGAAGCGCGCGCGCTGATGATGTCGACCAACAACATCCTGTCCCCGGCCAACGGCGAGCCGATCATCGTGCCGTCGCAGGACGTGGTGCTGGGTCTGTACTACATGACCCGCGAAGCGATCAACGCCAAGGGCGAAGGCCGCGTGTTCGCCGACCTGCAGGAAGTCGACCGCGTGTTCCGCGCCGGCGAAGTGTCCCTGCACGCCAAGGTCAAGGTGCGCATCAACGAGGTGGTGAAGGACCGCGACAGCGGCGTCATCACCAAGAACACCCGCATCGTCGACACCACCGTCGGCCGCGCGCTGCTGTTCCAGGTTGTGCCGTCCGGGCTGTCGTTCGACGTGGTCAACCAGCCGATGAAGAAGAAGGCGATCTCCAAGCTGATCAACCACGCGTACCGTGTGGTCGGTCTCAAGGACACCGTGATCTTCGCCGACCAACTGATGTACACCGGTTTCGCCTACTCGACCATCTCCGGTGTGTCGATCGGCGTCAACGACTTCGTCATCCCGGAAGCCAAGGCGCGCATCATTGATGCGGCCACCGCCGAAGTGAAGGAAATCGAGACCCAGTACGCCTCCGGCCTGGTCACCCAGGGCGAGAAGTACAACAAGGTGATCGACCTGTGGTCGAAGGCCAACGACGAAGTGTCCAAGGCGATGATGGCCAACCTGTCCAAGGACAAGGTCATCGACCGCCACGGCAACGAAGTCGAGCAGGAGTCCTTCAACTCCATGTACATGATGGCCGACTCGGGTGCGCGGGGTTCTGCTGCGCAGATCCGCCAGCTGGCCGGCATGCGTGGCCTGATGGCCAAGCCGGACGGCTCGATCATCGAGACGCCGATCACCGCGAATTTCCGTGAAGGCCTGAACGTACTGCAGTACTTCATCTCCACCCACGGTGCCCGTAAGGGTCTGGCGGATACCGCGCTGAAGACCGCCAACTCCGGTTACCTGACCCGTCGCCTGGTCGACGTGGCCCAGGATCTGGTGGTGACCGAGGTCGATTGTGGCACCGAACATGGTCTGCTGATGACCCCGCACATCGAAGGCGGCGACATCGTCGAGCCGCTCGGTGAGCGCGTGCTCGGCCGCGTGATCGCCCGTGACGTGCCCAAGCCGGGTACCGACGAGATCATCGTGCCGGCCGGCACCCTGATCGACGAGCAGTGGGTCGACTTCCTCGAGCTGAACAGCGTCGACGAAGTGATCGTGCGTTCGCCGATCGCCTGCGAAACCCGCTACGGTATCTGCGCCAAGTGCTACGGTCGCGATCTGGCCCGTGGTCACCAGGTCAACATCGGTGAAGCGGTCGGCGTCATTGCCGCCCAGTCGATCGGTGAGCCGGGTACCCAGCTGACCATGCGTACCTTCCACATCGGTGGTGCGGCCAGCCGAAGCGCTGCCCAGGACAGCATTCAGGTGAAGAGCGGCGGCACCGTCCGTCTGCACAACCTGAAGCACGTCGAGCGTGCCGACGGTGCCCTGGTGGCGGTGTCGCGTTCCGGCGAGCTGGCGGTGGCCGACGACTTCGGTCGCGAGCGCGAGCGCTACAAGCTGCCCTACGGTGCGGTGATTTCCATCAAGGAAGGCGACAAGGTCGAAGCTGGTGCCATCGTGGCCAAGTGGGACCCGCACACCCACCCCATCGTCACCGAGATGGCCGGTACCGTGACCTTCGTGGGCATGGAGGAGGGCATCACTGTCCGCCGCCAGACCGACGAGCTGACCGGTCTGACCAACATCGAGGTGATGGACCTGCACGAGCGTCCGGCAGCCGGCAAGGACATCCGTCCGGCGGTCAAGCTGGTCGATGCCAGTGGCAAGGAACTGCTGCTGCCGGGCACCGACGTGCCGGCCCAGTACTTCTTGCCGGCCAAGACCCTGGTCAACCTGTCCGACGGTGCCAAGGTGAATGTCGGTGACGTGGTCGCGCGTATCCCGCAGGAAACCTCGAAGACCCGCGACATCACCGGTGGTCTGCCGCGCGTAGCCGACCTGTTCGAAGCGCGTCGTCCGAAGGAGCCGTCGATCCTCGCGGAAATCAGCGGCACCATCAGCTTCGGTAAGGAGACCAAGGGCAAGCGCCGTCTGGTCATCACTCCGAACGATGGCAGCGATCCGTACGAGGAGCTGATTCCGAAGTGGCGTCACCTCAACGTCTTCGAAGGCGAGCAGGTGAACAAGGGGGAAGTGATCTCCGACGGTCCGAGCAACCCGCACGATATCCTGCGTCTGCTGGGTGTCAGCGCGCTGGCCAAGTACATCGTCAACGAGATCCAGGACGTGTACCGCCTGCAGGGCGTGAAGATCAACGACAAGCACATCGAAACCATCCTGCGCCAGATGCTGCGCAAGGTCGAGATTGCCGAGTCGGGCGACTCCAGCTTCATCAAGGGCGACCAGGCGGAGCTGACCCAGGTGCTGGAAGAGAACGAGCGTCTGGCTGCCGATGACAAGTTCATCGCCAAGTACGCGCGCGTGCTGCTGGGCATCACCAAGGCCTCGCTGTCGACCGAGTCGTTCATCTCCGCGGCCTCCTTCCAGGAAACCACCCGCGTCCTCACCGAGGCGGCGGTTACCGGCAAGCGCGACTACCTGCGCGGCCTGAAGGAGAACGTGGTGGTTGGTCGCCTGATCCCGGCGGGTACCGGTCTGGCCTACCACAGCGAGCGCAAGCGCCGTCGTGAAGCCGACAAGCCGCAGCGCGTGAGCGCCAGCGAAGTTGAAGCGGCGCTGACCGAAGCGCTGAACTTCAGCGAAAAATGAGTGCTACCCCCGGTCGCCTTGGTGGGCGGGGGTGCCTTGACGAGGGGTGTCAAGCTCTTTAGACTCATGCACCCCTTAATCTCGCGGGGCATTTTGCCCCGCGAAATTTTTGTGTCGAAAGACAATCAGTGGAGCTAGTAGATGGCAACTATCAACCAGCTGGTGCGCCAGCCGCGCAAGCGCGTCTCTGAAAAGAGCGACGTGCCTGCGCTGCAGAACTGCCCCCAGCGTCGCGGCGTGTGCACCCGCGTTTACACCACCACCCCGAAGAAGCCGAACTCCGCGCTGCGTAAGGTCTGCCGTGTGCGCCTGACCAACGGCTACGAAGTCGCTTCCTACATCGGCGGTGAAGGTCACAACCTGCAAGAGCACAGCGTGGTGCTGATCCGTGGCGGTCGTGTAAAAGACCTTCCGGGTGTGCGTTACCACACCGTGCGCGGTTCGCTGGATACCTCCGGCGTGAAGGATCGTAAGCAGGGTCGCTCGAAGTACGGCACCAAGCGTCCGAAGTAATTTTCCTAATTCATTTTTGTCGAGTCGATAAGAGTAAGGTCGGGCAAGTCCCGGGCTAACCTGAAGACCGTTTGAGGGCTTATCAATGCCAAGACGTCGTGTAGCGGCCAAGCGTGAAATCCTTGCCGATCCGAAGTACGGAAGCCAGATTCTGGCTAAGTTCATGAACCACGTGATGGAAAGCGGCAAGAAGGCCGTGGCCGAGCGCATCGTTTACGGTGCTCTGGAAACCGTCAAGCAGCGCAAGAACGTCGATCCCCTGGAAACCTTCGAGAAAGCACTCGACGCCATCGCTCCGCTGGTCGAAGTGAAGTCCCGTCGTGTCGGCGGTGCTACCTACCAGGTTCCGGTTGAAGTTCGTCCGTCCCGTCGTAACGCGCTGGCCATGCGCTGGCTGGTAGATTACGCGCGCAAGCGTGGTGAGAAGTCCATGGCCCTGCGCCTGGCTGGCGAGCTGATCGATGCCGCCGAAGGCAAAGGCGCTGCAGTGAAGAAGCGTGAAGACGTGCACCGCATGGCTGAAGCCAACAAGGCCTTCTCGCACTACCGTTTCTAAGAAGCGCTTTCACTTAGCGAGGACCCTACCGTGGCCCGTACTACCCCAATCAATCGCTACCGTAACATCGGTATCTGTGCGCACGTGGATGCTGGCAAGACCACCACCACCGAGCGGATCCTGTTCTACACCGGCCTCAGCCACAAGATGGGTGAAGTGCACGATGGCGCAGCGACCACCGACTGGATGGTGCAGGAGCAGGAGCGTGGTATCACCATCACCTCCGCTGCCGTGACCACCTTCTGGAAAGGCTCGCGCGCCCAGTACGACAACTATCGTGTCAACGTCATCGATACCCCCGGTCACGTGGACTTCACCATTGAGGTGGAGCGTTCCCTGCGTGTGCTGGACGGCGCTGTCGTGGTGTTCTGCGGCACCTCCGGTGTAGAGCCGCAGTCGGAAACCGTATGGCGTCAGGCCAACAAGTACGGTGTGCCGCGCATCGTCTACGTCAACAAGATGGACCGTGCCGGTGCCAACTTCCTGCGCGTTGTCGGTCAG
The DNA here is from genome assembly GCF_900109175.1 of Pseudomonas linyingensis. Lineage (GTDB taxonomy): Bacteria > Pseudomonadota > Gammaproteobacteria > Pseudomonadales > Pseudomonadaceae > Geopseudomonas > Geopseudomonas linyingensis. The sequence continues at coordinate 14,578 of NZ_FNZE01000031.1, forward strand.
ATCAAGCAGCGTCTGGGTCACACCCCGGTGCCGGTGCAGCTGGCCATTGGCGCCGAGGAGAACTTCCAGGGCCAGATCGACCTGATCAAGATGAAGGCGATCTACTGGAACGACGACGACAAGGGCACCACCTACCGCGAGGAAGAGATTCCGGCGGAGCTGCTCGCTGAAGCCGAAGAGTGGCGCTCGAACATGATCGAGTCGGCTGCCGAAGCCAACGAAGAGCTGATGAACAAGTATCTCGAAGGTGGCGAGCTGTCCACCGAAGAGATCAAGGCCGGCCTGCGCCAGCGCACCATCGCCTGCGAAATCGTTCCGGCTGTCTGCGGTTCCTCCTTCAAGAACAAGGGTGTGCCCCTGGTTCTCGACGCCGTGATCGACTTCCTGCCGGCTCCGACCGAGATTCCCGCTATCCAGGGTGTCAACCCGGATAACGAGGAGCTCACCGACGAGCGTCATGCCAGCGACGACGAGCCGTTCTCGGCTCTGGCGTTCAAGATCGCCACCGACCCGTTCGTGGGCACCCTGACCTTCGCGCGCGTCTACTCGGGCGTACTCAGCTCCGGCGACTCGGTGCTGAACTCGGTGAAAGGCAAGAAGGAGCGCGTCGGCCGGATGGTGCAGATGCACGCCAACCAGCGCGACGAGATCAAGGAATGCCGTGCCGGCGACATCGCGGCGCTGATCGGCATGAAGGATGTCACCACCGGTGACACCCTGTGCTCCATCGACAAGCCGATCATCCTCGAGCGTATGGACTTCCCGGAGCCGGTAATCTCCGTGGCGGTCGAGCCGAAGACCAAGGCTGACCAGGAAAAGATGGGTATCGCTCTGGGCAAGCTGGCCCAGGAAGACCCGTCGTTCCGCGTCAAGACCGACGAGGAAACCGGGCAGACCATCATCTCCGGTATGGGTGAGCTGCACCTGGACATCCTCGTTGACCGCATGAAGCGCGAGTTCAACGTCGAGGCCAACATCGGCAAGCCGCAGGTGGCTTACCGTGAAATGATCCGCAACAAGTGCGAGATCGAAGGCAAGTTCGTTCGTCAGTCCGGCGGTCGTGGCCAGTTCGGCCATTGCTGGATCCGCTTCGAGCCGTCCGACGAAGGTCAGGAAGGTCTGGAGTTCAAGAACGAAGTCGTGGGTGGTGTGGTTCCGAAGGAATACATCCCGGCGATCCAGAAGGGTATCGAAGAGCAGATGAAAAACGGCGTTGTTGCCGGCTATCCGCTCATCGGCCTGAAGGCAACCGTATTCGACGGTTCCTACCATGACGTTGACTCCAACGAAATGGCGTTCAAGATCGCAGCTTCCATGGCGACCAAGCAGCTGGCCCAGAAAGGTGGTGCCGTTCTGCTTGAGCCGATCATGAAGGTTGAGGTGGTGACTCCGGAAGACTACATGGGCGACGTGATGGGTGACCTGAACCGTCGTCGCGGCCTGATCCAGGGCATGGAAGACACCGTGTCCGGCAAGGTGATCCGTGCCGAAGTGCCGCTGGGCGAGATGTTCGGTTACGCTACCGACGTGCGCTCGATGTCGCAGGGTCGTGCGAGTTACTCCATGGAGTTCTCGAAGTACTCGGAAGCTCCGGCCAACATCGCCGAAGCTATCGTCAAGAAACAAGGTTGATTCAGCCCTTTTGGTAAGAGGTTTACTGTCGTGGCTAAAGAAAAATTTGAACGTAACAAACCGCACGTCAACGTTGGCACCATCGGTCACGTCGACCATGGCAAGACCACTCTGACTGCTGCTCTGACCAAGGTCTGCGCTGAGACCTGGGGTGGTTCCGC
>NZ_FNZE01000033.1 GCF_900109175.1 Pseudomonas linyingensis
GGATACACATTTGTGTATCCAAAATATACGGCGCGTTCTAACTTACTGGTGACAGTTACGCGCACCAGGTCACGCCGTTTTGTCACCAGCAACCGCGCTGGAACCAGCGTCCCGCGTGTGCTTATAGAACGTGCTGCGCCCGATGCCGAGCGCCTTACAGACTTCGGCCGGGCCGCGCCCACTGGCGGCCAGCGCCTGAATGGCTGCGACCTTTTCAGCAGGCAGGCCCGGCCTGCCACCCTTGCGACCACGTGCCCGCGCAGCCGCAAGCCCTGCCATCGTTCTTTCAACGATCAAGCGCCGCTCAAATTCAGCCAGCGCCGCGAACACATGGAACACCAGACGCCCGGCCGCCGTGCTGGTTTCTATGCGCTCCGTTGTGCTTTCAAAGCCCACGCCGGCCGCTTCCAGTTCGCCAACGATCTTGACCAGCTCAGGCAGTGACCGGCCGAGCCGGTCAAGCCGCCACACCACCAACGAATCACCCTTGCGGGCGAAGGCGAGGGCGTCAACCAGTCCGGGCCGTTCGGCCTTGGCACCGCTGGCCGTGTCGGTGAACACCTTTTCACAGCCGGCCGCCGTCAGGGCGTCCCGCTGGAGATCCATTTTTTGATCGTCGGTCGATACCCGCGCATATCCGATTTTCATTGTGTTGTCCGCTAAGTCGTCAGAGAACCTATTTTATAGACTTTGATTTATAGACGACATTGGAGACACGCAATCACCCGGAAACTGCCGCTGTTCCGGGCTGTCTCGCAAATTCCACAAAATGACCGGAAACGGTCCTTTTTTGTGCTTGGGATTATTGTAGGAAATGGCAGCCTAGATAGATAAACGCAACGCTAGGAGAAACGACTTGACGCTCCCCAAGCCTGTCGCCGAACTTCTGATACAAAAGCTCGATCTCGAACATATAACCGCCGCCTATGCTCGACAGTTTGCCTTTGGGCAACACGGTGTAAACTTGGAAGGGCGTAGTCGAGAGGATGTGGCAAACAACATTATTCAGCTTCAACGAAGTAAAAGAATGATGGATAATAGCAGCTAACCACAGCAAACCCTTCCATTGGAGTTAGAAGATTGAAACTCTGTCTGACCAGTGCATTGATAGGCATCGGCTACGCGGCAGTCATTCATGGGAAAGATGATGCTGTACGCGCTTCGGCTAAGCGGGTACTGACTGCAGTGCCTGGCCGTCACCGTCGTATTATTCTGGATTTCTTGAATCACAAGAAACCGCTCGCGTACACCCGAACTTTCTTCGCTACTCTTCCGGACAGCATCATGACCATGAAAGTGGATTAAAAGCATGCACGCCCCAAGCAAGATTTCGGCAAACAGGAATGTTGCGTACTACCCGCCTAACATGGATGGGCGCGACTTCGTAGTGGGCGATGTCCATGGCCATTTCACCGAGCTGGAAAGGCTGCTTGCTTGGGTCGATTTCGAGCCCTTGCGTGACCGATGCTTCCTCGCCGGGGATCTGGTGGACCGAGGCCCAGAGTCTGAAAGGGTCGTTGAATTTCTGAACCAACCGTGGTGCATCGCAGTACGCGGAAACCATGACCAATGGTGTGTGGAAGCCGCACAAGGCAAGGCCTCCTCTACCCATCTTCGGTTCGGAGGCGCCTGGTTTTACGGTTGTTCCAGCTCCGAGCAAACCGAGATTGGGAATGCCCTGGCAGACCTTCCGATTGCCATCGAGACCAGTACGCGCAGCGGCGAGCGCATCGGCATCGTGCATGCCGAATGCACACTCGCAAGCTGGCCCGAGTTTCTTCAGGCGCTCTCCGGAGAGTCGCCAGAACAAGACGCTGAACTGCACGCCAGCGAGGCCATCTGGAGCCGCTACAGGTTCAGTGAAAGCGATTCCATCGTAATCTCAGGTGTGACCCGTATATATGTCGGCCACAACGTCACCCCGATTGCGGTGAGGCTCGGTAATACCTGCTACATGGACACAGGAGCTTCTACTGAAGGCGGTTATCTGAGCCTCGCCGATATATCCTGTCCCGGTCAGGTCCACAGCATGAGCACCGACGGCGACTTTAGCGCCATGACCCTCCCGCTGTACTAATCTCGCGTTTGGGTTTCACAAAGTCCCTGCAATGATCATCGACAACACAGGTCGTCATCATTGCAGAGGTAATGTATGCTGGAACTAAGAGCGCTGGCTATCCGAGTTACGATGCGTCAAGTAGTTGCCGATGAAGTTGATCTCTACGCGGCCTACGAGGATCTGGTCTTATGCCTGGATATGGATATCGAAGCCCCGCCTTTCAAAATATGGGAACCGCTGGAAGCCATGCCTCTTCAGGAACTTATCGAACACATTGAAAGGCAAGTGGAGTTGATTATTGCCTCGTTCTGCGCTGTTCTCGAAACTGCAAAGCTGGGCCTTATCAATGCTGCTGAGCATGGAGAAGTTGGTCCTGACATGAACGCACTGGATATGAAATCCATGTTTGAAACTGGCGCGCTCGGGGAATGCCTGGCGAGCAGCAGCCACTGAAGCTCCGGCCTGGCTCAGCCACTACTCGCCCAGCCGTGACCTGCAGCAGTTGCGCCTGACCCACCGAAATCGTCCTCGGCACACCTTTGGCCTCCCCTCCCCCGGTCGGAGGCTTTTTTTACCGCTTCGGTGTGGGACAGACTGTGGGAGTAAATTCTCGGGATCTGCTCAAACGCTGATATAGCTTGATCTCCAGCCGTTTTGTTGGAGGATACCCTATCCTCCAACAGCGATTTGAAAACTAGGCCTCTGACGAGAGCAACCGCTCGCACAGGGGTAGGAAGAACTGGGTTGGGTTGCGTCGTTGCTCAGCAGGCGTTTTTCGCTCAGGCAGCAACATCCGATCCGGTGATCAGCCAAGAAACACAGGACAAAATCGCTTGAGCAAGCTAACGCCCAAATTCGTGAAAGAGCTGATCGCCCCCGGCGTCCATCAGGACGGGCGAGGCCTCATGTTGCGCGTATCGCCCACCGGCAAGAAAAGCTGGGTCTTTCGCTTTTCCCTGGATGGGGGACGGCATGACCTTGGGATCGGCAGCTACCCATCCTTGTCGTTGCGTGATGCTCGCCTCGCCGCCGACCAGTTCCGGCTGGACATCTCCCGAGGCATCAATCCTGTGGCTCAACGGACGGCTGCGCGGGTCAAGTCTCAGCGCGCCCCGGCACACAGCTTCAAGGTGGAGGCCGAGCGTTACGTCAAAACGCACTCTCCCGCATGGAGCGAAAAGCACGCAGGCCAGTGGCGCGGCTCGCTCGAACGCTACGTCTACCCCGTGATCGGGCGCTTCAAGGTTGAGGAAGTAGAAACAGAAGATGTGCTGGAGGTGCTTGAGCCAATCTGGTCAACGGTGCCGGTCACCGCCCGCCGGGTCCGCAACCGCATCGAGCTCGTGCTGGATGCAGCTCGCGCCCGCAATCTTCGCAGCGGCGAAAATCCGGCTCGCTGGCGTGGCCACCTGGACAAGCTGCTCCCCAAGCAGGGGCATGTCGTCTGCCCCTACCCCGCGATGACGCCGCGCCAAGCCGCCAACCTCATGTACCAGTTGGACGGACTTATAGTTCCGGCGGCCCGGGCCTGCGAACTGGCGATCCTTTCCGCGGCCCGTAATCAGGAGGTGTGCCGGGCGCAGTGGGATGAGATCAACTGGAACGAAGGCATCTGGATCATTCCGGGCAACCGGATGAAGGCCCGGCGAGAGCATCGTATCCCGCTTACCACCCGCATGCGTGCAATCTTCGAGGCGCAGCAAGGGCAGCATGAACGATGGATTTTCCCCGACAGTCGAGGCCGTGGACCCCTACCAGGCAATGCGATAGGTCGGATGATGGTGTCGGTGAACTTCAGCGGATTTGTTCCCCACGGGCTGCGCTCGACGTTCCGCACCTGGGCGGCTGAGCACACTGACTTCCAGCGCGAAGTCTGCGAGATGGCCTTGGCGCACAGCCTGGAGTCCCGCGTGGAGGCAGCCTACAACCGAGGGGATTTGTTGGAGAAGCGCCGCAGGCTGATGCAAACCTGGGAGGATTTTCTCGTCTCGGAAATGCTCATCCTGGAGGAGGTGCTCCCGAGCGGATCGGCACCGGTGATCGAGGAGCCGGCATGCGCCTGAGCCCCTTCCGAGCCTTTCTCGAAACCGGCAGCGAGGAGTAAACACGCGCGAAACCCAACGCTACCGCACCCGCCTCAAGCCGCGATTGTAAAGATCGCCCAATGACGCCTGGGCATTCCCATCCCCCTGCTCTGCAGCTTTGCGGAGCCAGGCCGTACCCTGCCGAAGGGCACTACGTCGCTCGTGATCTGCATAAGTCCCAGCTTCTGCTGCGCTTTGGCATTGCCACCCTCGGCAGCCTTCAAAAACCAGCGAGCAGCCTCTTTATGGTTCTGCGTAACGCCCATGCCCTCTGTGTACAACCACTAACATGCCCGAGCCTTACTGCTGGGACACGACAGCGCTGTTACTCATACCGTTTTGACTGATCACAGCCGAGTTTGCGCCTAAATCCCCCGAAGGGCTGACCTGCGTCAGAGAAGCGAAGTTGGCAGTGCCGTTCTGGGAGATAGAGCCGTAATCGGTGGTGCTGTAGTAGTAGACGCCACCTGACTGTGACGACTCGATGATGTTGTCTGAGCCAATTTGGGCGATATCAAGCGAAGCGTAAGAGCCGCGCTGAACAATGTCGACAGAGTTATTATTGCCTTCTGAAAAGCCGGTTACATCCATGTTGTCGCCCATTTGATCAACCTTTAGCGTGTTGGCTGTTCCCTCTTGATCAAACGTTACGTCTACCCAGGCACCACTTGATAAAATATCTGCCTGGTTGCTTTGACCCTGCTGGTACAGATCGACCGTGCCGCCGTACCAACGACCACCGGCTTCCTGATTTACCACTGCACTGTTATAGCTTCCATTTTGCTCAATATTCGTGGAAACGTACGTACCGGCGTTCTGGTTTAGCTCGGCGCTGTTGTTGTCACCAACCTGCAGGATATTGCCATTGCTTCCCCATGATTGATTAACAACCACGTCATTTGACTCACCGATTTGCTCGACAGAAATGCCGTTGATATATCCCGTCTGGTAAATTCTAGACCAGTTGTTTGTGCCATCTTGGCTGGAGCGAGCGCTCGATACGCTAGCATTGCGCTGGCTGATGAAAGACTGATTGCCTTGACCAGTCTGATCGATAACTGCACTCAACTGATCAACGTCATTGGGCAATTGGTAAACGGTTGCGTGATTGGACTGACCGCTCTGGTTCACTACTGCATCGGCGGTCATACCTTCCTGGTGCACGGACAACAGGTTATCGATACCTTGCTGACGAGTGCTCAGTGTCAGATCGGAACCAATTTGAATCGCATAGCTTTCGTTTGAGCTACCTTCCTGGATCATCGTTGCTGATACACCCTGAGTGGCCTGCTGGGTCACCTGGGTTGCGTTGTTGTCACCCGTTTGCTCGGTGGTCGCTGTGGCAGCTGCTTGGGCCTGGGCCATGAGGGTCAGTGTAATTGCTGCTGCAAGAAGGGAACGTGAGAGCATGGTCAGAATCCATTTAGAGGAAGACACGGATTCTTTTGCAAACTGTCGGAATTAACATGGGTTGAACGATGGGTTTTAGCCCTAGCAACCCAAAAACCGCCAGATGGCGGGCTAGCATGTCACCAATGAGTCACTGACCCTGGGGAGATCGTCCATTGCCTTCGCGCTAGGAGTCGCAACGCCAAGCGATTGGGCTGATGCACTCGACAAAGTGATCTAATGGGGGATGTTCAAATCGGCATAGGGGGCCTCCACTATCGGAGGCACCCCTGCCACACCACCCGGCATGCGGGTCCGCACCGGGCGGTTCGAGAGTTTGAGGTCAGGACAGTCGAGGTACTCCCAGCCGGTCGAAGTAGGCAACGGTCAGCACGCTGTTGAGCAGCAGGCCACTGTTGCGCCACCAGCGGCAGCTGTTACCCGCCACCCGCTTTGCAACAGTTTCCGAGGCGCCCAGCGCCCTGAGTTCCCGGTAGATCGTCTTCGGTCGCTTCCATTGCCTGAGCCGGATCGCCCGCAATCGGTGGCGTAGCCACTCGTCTAGCTCGCGCCAGATCCGTGGTGTCTGCGCCAAGCCGAAGTAAGCTTTCCAGCCCAGCAGGTAGGGCCGTAGTTTATCCATCACTTGCTCCAGGCTGCGCCCACCCGAGCGGCGCGTGAGTTGCCTTATCCGGGCTTTGAAGGTGCCCAGCGCCTTGTCGGCCACTTTGCATTTCACTTCCCCGCCCTTGGCCACCCACAGCGCATAGCCTAGGAACTTACGCCCCAGGGCGCTGGTCACCGCGCTCTTGGCTTCGTTGATCTGAAGCTTCAAACCGGCGTACAGACGCCTGAGCAGCGCCATCACCCGCTCTCCCACCTTCCTGCTGCCCACATAAACGTTGCAGTCGTCGGCGTAGCGCGCGAAACAGTAGCCCCGCGCCTCCAGCACCTTGTCCACCTCGTCCAGCAGTACGTTGGCCAGCAAGGGAGATAGCGGCCCGCCTTGCGGTGTGCCTAGATGGCGTTCGACGACCACCCCGCCATCCATGATCCCGGCGTTGAGATACGCCCGCACCAGCCGGATCACGCCAGCGTCCTCAATGCGCCTCTTGAGCCTGTCGATCAGGATGTCGTGGTTGGCCCGGTCAAAGAACTTGGCCAGGTCCACATCCACCACCACGCGCTTGCCCGACTGCACGTATGCCCGAGCGGACTTGACCGCATCGTGTGCACGCCGTCCAGGACGGAACCCGTGGCTGTGGTCGCTGAAGGTGGGGTCGATGATGGGTTGCAGTACTTGCAGCAGCGCTTGCTGGATCAACCGATCTGTCACCGTCGGGATACCCAGTTCGCGCTGGGATCCGTCCGGTTTGGGAATCAACACTTTGCGCACCGGACTGGGCCGGTAGGTGCCCTGTAGCAGCGTCTGGCGAATGCCTGGCCAGCTCGTTTGCAGCATCCGGGCGGTCTGCTCGATATCAAGCCCGTCCACCCCCGCTGCACCCTTGTTGGCCTTGACCCGCCGCCATGCCGCTTGCAGGTTCTGTCGCGTCAGCGCCGCCTCCAGCAGGCCACCCGTGCCCGCCTTCGGCCTTGCCGACCCTGTGCCCGGGTGTTCACGCGGCGGGCCGCCGGCTTCGTCGCTGGCAGGTTCGCGCCCGGCTTCACCGCGCACTACTCCCACCCGCCCAGGTTGCCCCGGCATCTGACGCATGGCCTTTGACATCCAACGTGTCCTCGGTCACTCACTCTCGTTCGGTCCTTCATGGTTTCCCTCAGCCTCACCGGCCTCGTACTCCCACTACTACGACCTCTGCTGACTTCTCGCTCCGGCAGTGCCGTCGCCCTTTCAGGCACAAGGCGAGATCTCCCCAGGTAAGAACGCACTCCTTCGCTGCACAACCGCCGGATTTACGCCACTTCGCCTTGATCACAAGAGCTTCGCGGTTACGTGCCCACTCGCCCTGCTCGGTAGCGCCTTCTATCCAGTTCTTGTTCATCGGCTCGCAGCTTACGCTCCACGCTTCCTCTCCACGCTCGGTCTGAACCGCCCCGCGTTTCGCGGAGGCTCGTTGGTTTAAGTCAGGCGGCAATGGCTTCCTGACTGGCGATCTGCCTGTAGTAGTTTGCCTCAGCTT
>NZ_FNZE01000027.1 GCF_900109175.1 Pseudomonas linyingensis
ATGGTCAGGCTGTCGCCATCGACATCGCTCGGAGCCACGAGGCCCAGGTCGGTGCCGGTGGATTCCTCGTTGACGGTGAGGCCGGCGTCGTCGGCGACCGGGGCATCGTTGACCGGAGTCACGCTGACGCTGACGGTGACCGTATCGGTACCGCCCTGCCCGTCGCTGACAGTGGCGGTGAAGCTGTCACTGCCGTTGAAGTTGCCGCTCGGGGTGTAGGTCCAGGTGCCGTCGGTGTTGACGATGACGCTACCGTTGGCCGGATCGGTGGCCTTGGCGAAGGTCGGCGTGTCGCCGTCCGCATCGGTGGCGGTGAGCTGGCCGCTGACCGGGGTGTCTTCCGCTGTGGTCGCGGTGAGGTCGTTGCCTACCGGCGCGTCGTTGGCCGCGCTGACGGTGATGGTCAGGGTGCCGACGTCGCTCAGGCTGCCGTCGGTGACGGTGTAGGCGACGCTGTCGGTGCCGTGGAAGTTGGTCGCCGGGGTGTAGGTGTAGCTGCCGTCCGCGGCGAGGGTGATGCTGCCGCCCTGGGCGGTGGCGAAGGTGCCGGCGATGACCGACAGGCTGTCGCCGTCCAGGTCGGTGTCGTTGGCATCGAGGTCGATGACCGAGCTGAACGGGGTGTCTTCGGTGACGGTGATGCTGTCGTCGACCGCCACCGGCGCGTCGTTGGCCGGGCTGACGGTGATGGTCAGGGTGCCGACGTCGCTCAGGCTGCCGTCGGTGACGGTGTAGGCGACGCTGTCGGTGCCGTGGAAGTTGGCCGCCGGAGTGTAGGTGTAGCTGCCGTCGGCGGCCAGCACCAGGGTGCCGCCCTGGGCGGTGGCGAAGGTGCCGGCGATGACCGACAGGCTGTCGCCATCCAGGTCGGTGTCGTTGGCATCGAGGTCGATGACCGAGCTGAACGGCACGTCTTCGGTAGCGCTGACGGCATCGTCGCCGGTGACCGGTGCATCGTTGACCGGAGTCACGGTGACGTTGACGGGCACAGTATCGGTACCGCCCTGCCCGTCGCTGACAGTGACTGTGAAGCTGTCGCTGCCGTTGAAGTTGCCATTCGGCGTGTAGATCCAGGTGCCGTCGGTGTTGACGATGACGCTGCCGTTGGCCGGATCGGAGGACTTGGCGAAGGTCGGAGTGTCGCCGTCCACATCGGTGGCGGTGAGCTGGCCGCTGACCGGGGTGTCTTCCGCTGTGGTCGCGGTGAGGTCGTTGCCTACTGGGGCATCGTTGGCCGGGCTGACGGTGATCGTCAGGGTGCCGACGTCGCTCAGGCTGCCGTCGGTGATGGTGTAGGCGACGCTGTCGGTGCCGGTGTAGTTGGCCGGCGCCGTGTAGGTGTAGCTGCCGTCGGCGGCCAACACCAAGGTGCCACCCTGGGTGGTGCTGAAGGTGCCGTCGACCACGGACAGGGTGCCGCCGTCGACATCGGTGTCGTTGGCATCGAGGTCCAGGGTGGAGCTGAACGGCACGTCCTCGGTCACGCTGACCGCATCGTCCACGGCCACCGGCGCGTCATTCACCGGGGTAACGGTCAGACTGACAGTGATAGTGTCAATGCCGCCCTGGCCGTCGCTGACCACCACGATGAAGCTGTCGCTGCCGTGGTAGTCTGGGTTCGGCGTGTAGGTCCAGGCACCGTCGGGCGCGACGCTGACGCTGCCATGCGCCGGGTCGCTGCCCTTCGCGTAGCTCAGGGTGTCGCCGTCCGCATCGGTAGCGGTGAGCTGACCACTGATCGGCGTGTCTTCTGTGGCAATGACTGTAAGGTTGCTGCCGACTGGGACATTATTGCCAAATAACAGTGCGTTACTGCTATCTGGCGCCGCTTCATCGCCCAAGCGCTCGATGACCAGCTCGGTCCCGGTTTCTATGCCATCGGTCGAGAAGCCGATGACTGGGTCCAGTCTAAGCGAAGTTTCGCTCAAGACAACAAAGCTGTGCCCCTCCCCTCCGGCACCAGTGCCAACACCACCGGCACCGCCGCCTGCCGCAGAGGCCTCGAATTCGAAGGTCGGGTCGAAGCCGGCGGCCAGGACCCGTTCAAGGTCGTCCGCCGACTCGGCGCGCTCCACGCTGGCCGCCGCCTCCAGCGCACCGGCCTGCCAGCGGCTGTTGCCGCCCAAGCGGATCACCTCACCATCGGCCAGCTGCAGCACCACCTCGCCACCGAAACCGGTGACTACCTGCTCACCTTGCAGCAAGCGCTCACCTTCAAATATCTGACGCCTGAAACCCTCTGCAGAGATGGCGAAGACCTGACCGACAAGATTTTTGACGATGGCGGCGATGGTGCTCATGAGACAACTCCTGTGGCGCGAGGCGCGCTGAATCCTTGACCGGTGAGGCGATTGGTGACCAGGGGAGCAGCTACGAAGTGCAAGTCGAGCTCGTCGACAAGCTGGCGGGAGCCATACCGGATAGCGCATGCTCGCGACACACCGTCCCTGGTTTGGGCGTTATGCGTTGCAGGACGGGGGACTTAGCTCCCGCACAAACATCTTTCTACACTCTGCCCCCGGAAAGTGTGGGCAGACAGTACAATCCTGACAGTTTTTCTGGCAACGGTGTTTTTATGCCATGCATGCTACCATGGCGCGCCAAAAAACCGACATAGCATAGCCGCAAGCAAGGCGCCGCAGCTCTGCGACAAGTACGCCCTCCAGCCACGCAAAATTACCCTATCGAGGGAGCGCCGCGGAATGTTTGCCCCGCCAGTCCCCATGGTTATCGGCAACCAGAGAAGGATATGGAACATATAGTCCTATCCAAAAACAGAAAGGAGTCTTGATAAATATGCGTTTCTCTGCAGCCTTCCCCTTGGCCCTCGCAGTTTCCCTGTCGGCCCACGGCCAGACGCTCAGCGAGGCCATGCAGTCCGCGCTCGAGGTTCACCCGGAAATCCAGGCGGGCATTCACGCACGCCTGTCTGTCGAGGAGCAGATGAAGGCCGCCAAGGGTGGCTACCTGCCGCAGGTCGACTTGCTCGCCAGCTACGGCCGCGAGAACACCGACAGCCCGGGAACCCGTGGCAATGCGCATGACACGGAAACCCTGACCCGCGGCGAGTCCTCCCTGCGCCTGCAGCAGATGCTGTTCGACGGCTTTGCCACTAGCGGTGAAGTCGGGCGCCAGCGCGCCACGGTCAATGCCCGCGCCTACGAGTTGCTGGGCAGTTCCGAACAGACGGCGCTGCGGGTTGCCGAGATCTATCTTGATGTGCTAAGGCGCGAGGCACTGGTGCGCCTTGCCGAAGACAACCTGCGCAGCCATGAGCGCATCTACGATCAGATCAGGCTGCGCAGCGAGCGTGGAGTAGGCCGCATGGCCGACCTCGACCAGGCCGAGGCGCGCCTGGCCCAGGCACGCAACAACCTGCTCACCGAGCAAGTCAATCTGTCCGACGCCCAGGTGAACTACTTCAGCGTGGTCGGCAGGAATCCCGCGGACCTGAACCAGCCACCCACGCTGTCCGGCCAGCTACCGACCAGCCTGCAGGACGCCCGCAAGGAGCTGCTGAGCAACAATCCGCTGCTCAGTTCGGCCCAGTCGGATGTGCAGGCTGCCGAACACCAGTACGCAGTGGCCAAGTCGACCTTCTATCCGCGCGTCGACGCCGAACTGTCACGCTCGGCGGACAACAACATCGACGGCAGCACAGGCCACCAGAACGAATGGCGGGCCATGCTCAACATGCGCTACAACCTGTTCGCTGGCGGCAGCAACAAGGCCGACCTGCAGTCCAAGGCGTATCAGATCAACCAGAGCATGGACATTCGCAACAACGCCCTGCGCGTGCTTAACGAGGATCTGGGACTGGCCTGGAACGCGCTGAACAACGCACGACAGCAGCTGCCCATCGCCCAGCAGTACGTCGACTACAGCACCCGTGTGCGCACCTCCTACCAGAAGCAGTTCATCCTGGGTGACCGCACCCTGCTCGACCTGCTCGACAGCGAGAACGAGCTGTTCACCGCCAGCCGCCGCCTGGAGGATGTGCGCTACGCAGAGCTGTTTACCCAATACCGGATCAAGGCCATCACCGGTACCCTGCTGAAGAGCCAAGGGGTAGTCGCACCGATCGCGGCCACTCCGCTGGATGAGGTCAAGCCGCAGGTCGAGCTGCCTACGCTGAACTGATCACCGCCCGGAGCGGGCAGTCCCTAGGCTACCCGCCTGCCTGAGGCTCCTGGCACCTGCGCGTCGCGCCAGCCTGGCGCAGCTGCCATGAGCCCTACTCTCCAGCACGAGTGAAATCCTGTGACCGTCGAGCTACACCAGTCCCCCTCCCGCTGCGACCCACGCGACCGCCACGACGACCCACTGCTCGACAGCCTGCTGTCGCTGTGTGTACTGCATCAGAAGCCGGCCAGCCGGGCCATGCTCACCAGCGGCCTGCCGCTGCCCGAGCAGTGTCTGACCGCCGAGCTGCTGCCGCGCGCAGCGGCCCGCGGCGGGCTGCAGGGACGCTGGCTGCGCCGACCTCTGGAGAAGATCCCGGCCATTGCCCTGCCGGCCCTGCTGCTGCTGCGTGACAGCCGCAGCGCCCTGCTGCTCGGCTGGGACGAACAGGGCCAGGCGCGGGTCATGCTCAGCGAGAGCGAGGGCGGCGAAGTGCGCGTCAGCGCCGAGCTGCTCGCCGAGGACTACAGCGGCCAGGCATTCTTCGCCCAGCCGCAGCACAGGTTCGAACTCAGCCAGGGCGAGCTGATCCCGCGCGCAGCTTCCTGGTTCCGCGATACCCTCAAGCGCTCGCGCTGGCTGTATGTCGATGCCGTGGCCGCCAGCCTGGTGATCAACCTGATCGGCCTGGTCATCCCGCTGTTCGTGATGAATGTCTACGACCGCGTGGTGCCCAACCAGGCGACCGCGACCCTGTGGGTGCTGGCGCTCGGCGTGGCCGGCGCCTTTCTGTTCGACCTGCTGCTCAAGACCCTGCGCGGCCTGTGCCTGGATCTGGCCGGCAAGAAGACCGACCTGATCATTTCCGCCACGCTGTTCGAGCGTATCGCCGGCATGGCCATGAAGTTCCGCCCGGCGCGGGTCGGCAGCTTCGCGCAGAGCATTCACGAATTCCAGAGCCTGCGCGACTTCCTCGCTTCGCTCACGCTGGCCAGCCTGATCGACCTGCCCTTCGTCCTGCTGATCCTCGCCGCGATCGCGCTGATCGGCGGGCAACTGGTATGGATTCCGCTGCTGACCTTTCCGCTGGCGGCGCTGATCAGCTGGACGCTGCAGAGACCCCTGGCTCAGATCATGCAGAGCAGCATGGCACTGGCTGCCGAGCGCCAGTCGAGCCTGATCGAGACCCTCGGCGGCCTCGATGCCATCAAGGCCAACAATGCCGAGAGCGAGCGCCAGTACCTGTGGGAGCAGACCATCGGCACCCTCGCCCGCCTGGAACTGCGCGCGCGCATGCTCTCCAGTCTGGGGCTCAATTCGACGGTGTTCTTGCAGCAGCTGGCCGGGGTGGCCACCATCGTCGCCGGCGTCTACCTGATCATCGCCGGCGAGCTCAGCATGGGCGGCCTGATCGCCTGCTACATGCTCGGCGGTCGTGCCTTGGCGCCGCTGACCCAGCTTTCCAGCCTGGTACTGCGCTATCAGCAGGCCAAGGTGACCCTGGACTCGGTCAACCAACTGATGAGCCTCCCCCAGGAGCGCCACGCGGACGAACGTCCGCTCAAGCGCCAGACTCTGCAGGGCGCCATCGAGTTCCGCCACGTCGACTTCCACTACCCGGAGCAACAGCAGGCGGCCCTCTCGGACATCACCCTGAGCATCCGCCCCGGCGAGAAGATCGGCATCGTCGGCCGCAGCGGCTCGGGCAAGAGTTCGCTGGCCAGGCTGATCGTCGGCCTGCACCAACCCGACAGTGGCAGCCTGCTGCTCGACGGCATCGATGTGCGCCAGCTGGACGTCAGCGACCTGCGCCACAACATCGGCTATGTGCCCCAGGACATCCAGCTGCTCTCCGGCACCCTGCGCGACAACCTGATGTCCGGCGCACGCTACGTGGAGGACAAGCAGGTGTTGCAGGCCGCCGAGCTGGCCGGCGTGCACGAATTCGCCCGCCTGCACCCCAAGGGCTACGAGCTGCAGGTCGGCGAGCGTGGCCAGAATCTGTCCGGAGGCCAGCGCCAGCATGTCGCCCTGGCCCGAGCGCTGCTGCTCGACCCGCCGATCCTGCTGCTCGACGAACCGACCAGCGCCATGGACAACACCAGCGAGGAGCAGCTCAAACGGCGTCTGCAGGCAGTCATCGCCAACAAGACCCTGCTGCTGGTAACCCACCGTGCCTCAATGCTCAGCCTGGTCGACCGGCTGATCATCGTGGAGCGCGGGCGCATCATCGCCGACGGCCCCAAGGAGGCCGTCATGGAAGCACTGAAGAAGGGGCAGATCAGTGTCGAATAAGGCATCAGCAGGCGGCCCGCATCAGGCCCTGGGCAGCTACTTCGGCAGCCGCGACGAACTCGGCAACGCGCCACTTCCCGAGGTGCGCAAGGCTCTGATCGAGGACGCCCCACGGGTGGTGCGCCTGACCATCTGGGCACTGATTGGTTTCATTCTGTTCCTCCTCACCTGGGCGCATTTCGCCGTGGTCGAGGAGGTCACCCGCGGCGAAGGCAAGGCAATCCCCTCATCGCGCCTGCAAAAGATCCAGAACCTGGAGGGCGGTATAGTCGCGGAGATCTTCGTGCACGACGGCCAGGTGGTGGAGGCAGGCGCGCCACTGCTGCGCCTCGACGATACCCGGTTCGCTTCCAATGTTGGCGAAACCGAGGCCGACCGCCTGGGCCTTGAGCTGCGTGTCGAACGCCTCAAGGCAGAGATCGACGGCGTGCTGCTGAGCTTTCCCGAAGCGCTGCGCAGCCAGGCCCCAGTGCAGGCCGACAGCGAGCTGGCGTTGTTCGATAGCCGCCAGAGGCAGCTACACGACGAGGTGGCCGGCCTCGAAGAACAGCTGATCCAGCGTCGTCAGGAGTTGCGCGAATACGCCTCCAAGCAGGGCCAGTTCCGCAACAGCCTGACCCTGCTGCGCCAGGAAATCCGCATGTCCGAGCCGCTGGTGGCGGAAGGCGCGGCCTCCGAAGTGGAGCTGCTGCGCCTGCGGCGTGCCGAAGTCGAGGCACGCGGCCAGCTGGAAGCCACTGCGCTGGCCATCCCCCGCGCCGAAGCGGCCATCGCCGAAGTCGAGCGCAAAATCGGTGAAACCCGCGCACGCTTTCGCAGCGAGGCGCTCACCCAGCTCAACGAGATGCAGACCGAGCTGAGCAAGGTCCAGTCCACTGGTAAAGCGCTGGAGGATCGAGTCAAGCGCACCCTGGTCACCTCGCCGGTACGTGGCATCGTCAAGCAGGTGTTGGTCAACACCATTGGCGGCGTCATCCAGCCGGGCAGCGATCTGGTGGAGATCGTGCCGCTGGACGACACCCTGCTGGTCGAGGCACGTATTCGCCCCCAGGACATCGCCTTCCTGCACCCCGGCCAGGCGGCCACAGTCAAGTTCACCGCCTACGACTACACCATCTATGGCGGACTCAAGGGCAAGCTGGAGCAGATCGGCGCCGACACCGTTACCGACGAGGATGGCAACAGCTTCTATGTAATCAAGCTGCGCACCGAGAAGAGCCATCTGGGTAGCGCCGAGGATCCGTTGCTGATCATCCCCGGCATGGTCGCCTCGGTCGACATCCTCACCGGAGAGAAGAGCATCCTCAGCTACCTGCTCAAGCCGATCCTGCGCGCCCGCGCCGAGGCCCTGCGCGAGCGCTGACTTGGAACCCGCCTAGAACAACGCCAGCTGCTCGCCGCCCTCGCGCAGGTCGAGCAGACGTACCCCCACCCCGATCAGCCGCACCGGCCGGTCGCCGCGGGCAAAGGCTGCGGCCAACAGGTGCCGGTAGCTGTCGGCATCGCGTCCGGCGCCGGCCTGCTCGAGGGTGGTCTGGGTGAAGTCGTGGAACTTCAGCTTGACCAGCGGCTTGCCCGCCCGGTAGCCGCTGTCCAGCCGCGCCAGGCGGCGCTCCAGCTGCTCCAGCAGTACCGGCAGTTCGGCCTGGCAGGCCGCCAGATCGGGTAGATCACGGTCAAAGGTGTGTTCGACGCTGACCGTCTGGCGCCGCCGCTCCACCTGCACGGGCCGCTCGTCGATGCCATGGGCCAGCTGCCACAGACGCTCGCCGAAACTGCCGAACTCGCGCACCAGCGCCAGGCGCTCCCATTGGCGCAGATCGCGGCAACGCTGGATGCCGAGGCGCGCCAGGCGCTCGGCGGTGACCTTGCCCACCCCGTGCAGGCGCGCCACCGGCAATGCGGCGACGAATTCGTCCACCTCGCCCGGGGTGATCACGCACAGGCCGTCCGGCTTGTGCCAGTCGCTGGCGATCTTGGCGAGGAACTTGTTCGGCGCCACCCCGGCCGACACGGTGATGTCCAGCTCCGTGCGCACCCGCTGGCGGATGTCCTCGGCGATGCGCGTGGCGCTGCCGGCAAAGTGCGCGGAGTCGGACACGTCCAGATAGGCTTCGTCCAGCGACAGCGGTTCGATCAGCTCGGTGTAGTCCTGCAAGATGGCGTGGATCTGCTGCGAGGCCGCCTTGTACGCCTCGAAACGTGGGCGCACGATCAGCAGCTGCGGGCACAGTGCCAATGCCGTGCGCGAGGCCATCGCCGAGTGCACGCCGAAGGCACGCGCCTCGTAGTTGCAGGTGGCGATCACGCCGCGCCGATCCGGCGCACCGCCCACGGCCATGGGACGTCCGGCCAGACGCGGGTCGTCGCGCATCTCGATGGCGGCGAAGAAGCAGTCGCAGTCAATATGGATGATCTTGCGCACGACAAACCGGCGAATCGACCGGACTCCGGATAAAAACAGGCGGACGGCCAGTGTAACGCCTGCGCCGCCGGCATGGCGCGCCCTTGCCCATGGCGGCGACCGTTGACCACGGTTAAACCGCCGAGCCGTCCCTGCAGACCACGACCGACGCGCCCCGACGCTCTTTTCCTGCAGTAAACAGTTGATCCTCTTGAAGTTTTTTCGAGCTTACACTTGACACCCCGGCGTTTTTGCGTAGAATGCCACCCCACAGACGCGGGGTGGAGCAGTCTGGTAGCTCGTCGGGCTCATAACCCGAAGGTCGTAGGTTCAAATCCTGCCCCCGCAACCAAATTTGAAAAGGCCATTCTTCGGAATGGCCTTTTCGTTTGCGCCAAAAAAACCTTAGCAGCGCCTTCCTCAGCTTGGCTTAAGCTTTTCGCCCTAGACTCCTGCGCATCGACTTCTCCCGGATGCATCAGGAACCCTCCATGCCTACCGCCCCCTCCCGCTACAGCTCTCTCAACATCGCCCTGCACTGGCTCATGCTGCTGCTGATCGCCGCGGTGTATGCCTGCATCGAACTCAAGGGCAACTTCGTGCGCGGCAGCGAGATCCGCGAAGGACTCAAGCATTGGCACTTCATGCTCGGCATGGCGCTGTTCGCCTTGGTCTGGCTGCGCCTGCTCGGCCGCCTGCTGAGCAAAACCCCGGCGATCCTGCCGAAGCCGCCCGCCTGGCAGACCGGCCTGTCACACCTGATGCACCTGGCCCTGTATGTACTGATGATCGGCATGCCGCTGGTCGGCTGGCTGCTGCTCAATGCCGAAGGCAAGCCGGTGCCGTTCTTCGGCCTGGAGCTGCCGATGCTGGTGGCGAAGAACCCTGCGCTGGCGGAAAACCTCGAGGAGCTGCACGAGTTCGGCGGTCAAGCCGGCTACTGGCTGATCGGCCTGCACGCGGTCGCCGGCCTGCTCCACCATTACCTCATCCGCGACAATACCCTGACCCGCATCCTGCCCGGCCGGGCCTGAACCGCGCCCCGGGTCACCAGCCCCGCCCGCTCCGCGCGCGGGGCTTTGCTTTGCCTGCGCGGTACTGGTCAAGCGCGGCTGGCATCGCTAGAATTGCGCACTTTTTGATCAGAGGCGCCAGTCCGGCGCCCTTCGAGGTTAGTCTGCATGTCCACCGCCACGCCCAAAGTCGGTTTCGTTTCGCTCGGTTGCCCGAAGGCCACCGTCGACTCCGAACGCATCCTCACCCAGCTGCGCATGGAGGGCTACCAGATCGTCCCCTCCTATGAGGATGCCGACGTGGTGGTGGTCAACACCTGCGGCTTCATCGACAGCGCCAAGGCCGAGTCGCTGGACGCCATCGGCGAGGCGCTGGCCGAGAACGGCAAGGTGATCGTCACCGGCTGCATGGGCGTGTCCGAGGACAGCATCCGCAACGTGCACCCCAGCGTGCTGGCGGTCACCGGCCCGCAGCAGTACGAACAGGTGGTCAACGCCGTGCACGAGGTGGTGCCGCCGAGCACCAGCCACGACCCCTTCGTCGACCTGGTGCCGCCGCAGGGCATCAAGCTGACCCCGCGCCACTATGCCTACCTGAAGATTTCCGAGGGCTGCAACCACAGCTGCGCCTTCTGCATCATCCCCTCGATGCGCGGCAAGCTGGTCAGCCGCCCGGTCGGCGACGTGCTCAGCGAGGCCGAGCGCCTGGTCAAGGCCGGCGTCAAGGAGCTGCTGGTGATCTCCCAGGACACCAGCGCCTACGGCGTCGACCTCAAGTACAAGCTGGACTTCTGGAACGGCCAGCCGGTGAAGACGCGCATGCTCGAACTGTGCGAGGAGCTGGGCAAGATGGGTGTGTGGGTGCGCCTGCACTACGTCTACCCGTACCCCAACGTCGACGACGTGATCCCGCTGATGGCCGCCGGCAAGATCCTGCCGTACCTGGACATCCCCTTCCAGCACGCCAGCCCCAAGGTGCTCAAGGCCATGAAACGCCCGGCCTTCGAGGACAAGACCCTGGCGCGCATCAAGCAGTGGCGCGAGATCTGCCCGCAGCTGACCATCCGCTCGACCTTCATCGTCGGCTTCCCCGGCGAGACCGAGGAAGACTTCCAGTACCTGCTCGACTGGCTCACCGAGGCCCAGCTCGATCGCGTCGGCTGCTTCCAGTACTCGCCGGTCGACGGTGCGCCGGCCAACGACCTCGGCCTCGAGCCGGTACCGGACGAGATCAAGCAGGAGCGTTGGGAACGCTTCATGGCCCACCAGCAGGCGATCAGCGCCGCTCGCCTGCAGCTGAAGATCGGCAAGGAGATCGAGGTACTGATCGACGAAGTCGATGAGGAAGGCGCCATCGGCCGTTCCGCCGCCGACGCCCCCGAAATCGACGGCAACGTCTACGTCGATAGCGAGCAGCCGCTCAAGCCGGGCGACAAGGTGTGGGTGCGCGTCACCGACGCCGACGAGTACGACCTGTGGGCCGAAGTCATCTGACCCGATCCGCTGCGCTGTCCCGACGAGCCCGGCCCCGTGCCGGGTTCGTCGTTTCTGCTTTCTGTACAGCGGCTAGGCTGTAAGCGAGCCCGTCCCGCGTCCGGAGGCGACCGTGAATCCCTGGCTGCATATCCTAGGTCTGACCCTGCTGCCCGGCCTGGCCATGCCGCTCGGCGGCTTGATCGCCTCCCGCGAACACATCCACCCGCGCTGGCTGGAAACCGAGCTGCGCCATGCGGTGCTGGCCTTCGGCGCCGGGGCCCTGCTCGCCGCGGTCGCCCTGGTGCTGGTGCCCGCAGGCATGCGCGGGTTGCCGGTCTGGCTTACCGCACTGTGCTTCGCCGGCGGCGGGGTGGCCTTCATGCTGGTCGACCGCTTGCTGGCCAGCCATCGCACCTCGGCCAGCCAGGCGGTCGACATGCTGCTGGACTACATTCCGGAAGCCCTCGCCCTCGGCGCGGCGGTGGCACTCGGCAGCCCCGGCGGGCTGCTGCTGGCCGGACTGATGGCGTTGCAGAACCTGCCGGAAGGCTTCAACGCCTATCGCGAGCTGCACCGCGACGCGCGCTTCGGCACCGGCTACATCCTCGGCCTGTTCACCCTGATCGCCCTACTCGGTCCGCTGGCCGGCTTCAGCGGCTACCTGTGGCTGGCGCCGCACCCCGGGGTGGTCAACGCCATCATGCTGTTCGCCTCCGGCGGCATCCTCTATTCGGTATTCGAGGACATCGCCCCGCAGGTTCCCCTGCAACGTCACTGGTTGCCGCCGCTGGGCGCGGTGGCCGGCTTTCTGCTGGGCATGGTCGGCCAGGCGCTGACCGGCGCCTGAGCGCGCCGGCAGCGGCCCGGTTGGCTGCTATGCTGGGGACAAACGGAGGAGGCCGCCCATGCAGCAGCTCAAATTGCTCGCCACGCGCAGCGAAGCCGGCAACATCAAGTCATTCATCTTCGAGAACGGCGGACTGACCTGGACCGCCGGGCAGAACCAGGCATTTGTCCTGCCCCAGGCCGGCCCCGAAGAGGCCGACAACCTGCGCTGGTTCACCCTCGCCTCGGCACCCAGCGAAAAGGTCGTGCAGGTGTCCACGCGCGTCGGCCCCAGCGCCTTCAAGCAGGCTCTCGACCGCCTGCAGCCCGGCGACAGCATCGGCGTACGCGACCTGGGCGGCGACTTCACCTGGGAGGAGGACTCCGCCACCCCCGTGGTGCTGGTCGCCGGCGGCATCGGGGTTACACCGTTTCGCAGCATCCTGCTGGAGCGCCATGCCCGTGGCCAGCCGCTGAACGCCACCCTGCTGTACTTCACCCGCGACGCGCAGATCGCCTTCCGCGACGAACTCGACCAGCTCTGCGCCCAGCACCCGGAGCTCGACGTGCGCTACCTGATCGGCGAGCTGATCACGGCCGAACGGATCCTGGACGAGAAGCCGCTGGCGGCGCAGGTGCCGGTCTACCTGTCCGGTCCCGAACCCATGGTCGAGAGCGTCGGCAACGACCTGAAGCAGCGCGGTGTCAGCCTCAAGCAGGACTGGTTCCCGGGCTACGATGAACGAAACTATTGACCGCCCCGTGACGCAGGCCCCACAGGGCGGCCGATGACGGCCGCCGCACACGGCGAAATCTTTGCCGACACAGCCATGTCGATAATATCCTCATGAATTTCCAGCCGGCGACGTCCTGTCGCCGGGCCCTTCCCCATGAGTACCTATCGCATGAGCGCTTCCCACCGTTTTGCCCCCATGCCCGATGCCCGCGGCTACTTCGGCCCCTATGGCGGCCAGCTGGTGCCACCGCACCTCAAGCAGGTGATGGACGAGATCGACGCCGCCTACGAGGAGATCCGCCAGCGCGAAGATTTCCAGCAGGAGCTGGCCAGTCTGTTCGCCGACTACGTCGGCCGCCCCAGCCCGATCTTCCATGCCCGCCGCCTGAGCGAAAAACTCGGCGGTGCGCAGATCCACCTCAAGCGCGAGGACCTCAACCACACCGGCGCGCACAAGATCAACCACTGCCTGGGCGAGGCGCTGCTGGCCAAGTTCATGGGCAAGAGCAAGGTGATCGCCGAGACCGGCGCCGGCCAGCACGGCGTGGCGCTGGCCACCGCCTGTGCGCTGGTGGGCATTCCCTGCGAAATCCACATGGGCCAGGTGGACATCGAGAAGGAACACCCCAACGTCACCAAGATGAAGATCCTCGGCTGCACGCTGGTGCCGGTGACCCGCGGTGCGGCGACCCTCAAGGAAGCGGTGGACAGCGCCTTCGAGGAGTACCTCAAGGACCCGCACAACTTCATCTACGCCATCGGCTCGGTGGTCGGCCCGCATCCGTTCCCGAAGATGGTCCGCGACTTCCAGTCGATCATCGGCAGCGAAGCGCGCGCGCAGTTCCTGAGCAAGCACGGCCGCCTGCCCGACCACGTCAGCGCCTGCGTCGGCGGCGGCTCCAACGCCATGGGCATGTTCACCGCCTTCCTCGACGACGAGGCGGTCAACCTGGTCGGTGTCGAGCCGGCCGGCGAGGGCCTGGACAAGCCCGGCCGCCACTCGGCCACCCTGTCGATGGGCAAGCCTGGCGAGCTGCACGGCATGGCTTGCTACGTGCTGGAAGACGCCGAAGGCCAGCCGGCAGCGGTGCACTCGATCGCCTCCGGCCTCGACTACCCCGGCGTCGGCCCGCAGCACAGCTACCTGAAGGACATCGGCCGGGTCAGCTACCAGACCGCCAGCGACCAGGAATGCCTGGATGCGTTCATGACCCTGTCACGGGTCGAGGGCATCATCCCGGCCCTGGAAAGCGCCCACGCGGTGGCCTGGGCGATGCGCGTGGCGCCGAGCCTGCCCAAGGATCAGCACATCCTGGTCAACCTGTCCGGCCGCGGCGATAAGGATGCCGACTACGTGGCCAAGCTGCTCGGCCTGTAAGTAAGTACCGCGCGCCCCTCTTCCGCCTACCGCGGAGAGGGGCTTGCAACCCTCGCTGCTGGCGCCGCCCGACGCGTATCATCGCCGCTCCCCCGC
Source organism: Pseudomonas linyingensis (assembly GCF_900109175.1). GTDB lineage: Bacteria > Pseudomonadota > Gammaproteobacteria > Pseudomonadales > Pseudomonadaceae > Geopseudomonas > Geopseudomonas linyingensis. Next base: position 14,346 of record NZ_FNZE01000027.1, read on the forward strand.
CTGAGCAAGACTCCCGCCATGCCCTACAGCGTCAGCCCCGTCGGTTACCTGCGTTCCTGCTTCAAGGAGAAGTTCGCCATCCCGCGCCAGCCGCAACTGGCCCCTGCCGCACGCGGCGTGCTGGAACTGGTGGCGCCGTTCGACAGCGGCGAGGCGGTCGACGGGCTGGAGCAGGTCAGCCATGTCTGGCTGCTGTTCCTGTTCCACCAGGCGCTGGAGGACCAGCCACGCCTCAAGGTGCGCCCGCCGCGCCTGGGCGGCAACCGCTCGCTGGGCGTGTTCGCCACCCGCGCCACCCACCGCCCCAACGGCATCGGCCAGTCGGTGGTCAGGCTGGAGCGGGTCGAGCCGGGACGCCTGCACCTGTCCGGCATCGACCTGCTGGACGGCACGCCGATACTCGACATCAAGCCCTACGTGCCCTACGCCGATATCGTCGATGCGGCCAGCAACGCCATCGCCGACGCGCCGCCGCCGGCCATTCCGGTCGAATGGAGCGCCAGCGCTCTGGCCCAGGCGCGCGAGCACGCCCTGCGCCTCGGCGAGCCGGTGGTCGAGCTGATCGAGCAGTGCCTGGCCCAAGACCCGCGCCCGGCCTACCAGACGCCAACGCCGGAGCGCCGCTACGGGGTGCTGTTCTGGGATGTGCAGGTGCGCTGGCACTATCCCGAGCCGGGACGCATCCGCGTGCTGGAGGTGGTGCCGTCCTGAGCGTCCCACAACGCAAAACGGCGGAACCCCTCACGGAATTCCGCCGTTTTGCCACGCGCCGTTTGCCTTACTTCTCGACGAAGGCGCGCTCGATCAGGTAGTCGCCTGGGTCGCCCATGCGCGGCGACACCTTGAGGCCGAAGCTGTCCAATACCTGGCTGGTTTCATCGAGCATGCTCGGGCTGCCGCAGAGCATGGCGCGGTCGTCCTGCGGGTTGATCGGCGGCAGGCCGATGTCGCTGAACAGCTTGCCGCTGCGCATCAGGTCGGTCATGCGCCCCTGGTTGCGGAACGGCTCGCGGGTCACGGTCGGGTAGTAGATCAGCTTGTCGCGGACCATCTCGCCGAAGTACTCGTGCTGCGGCAGCTCGTTGGTGATGAAGTCGGCGTAGGCCAGCTCGCTGACCCAGCGCACGCCGTGGACGAGGATGACCTTGTCGAAGCGCTCGTATGTTTCCGGATCCTGGATCACACTCATGAACGGCGCCAGGCCGGTTCCGGTGCCGAGCAGGTACAGGTGCTTACCCGGCAGCAGGTCGCTGAGGATCAGCGTGCCGGTCGGCTTGCGGCTGACCTTCAGCTCGTCGCCCGGCTGCAGGTGCTGCAGGCGCGAGGTCAGCGGGCCGTTCGGCACCTTGATGCTGAAGAACTCCAGGTGCTCCTCGTAGTTGGGGCTGGCGATGCTGTAGGCACGCATGAGCGGACGCCCCTCGACTTCCAGACCGATCATCACGAACTGGCCATTTTCGAAACGCAGCCCCTGGTTGCGGGTGGTCTTGAAGCTGAACAGGGTGTCGTTCCAGTGGTGGACACTGACGACGCGCTCGCTCACCAGGTTGCTCATGCGATGACTCCTTGCAGAAAGAGGCCGACTGGCTCTGTTGCTCTCTATTCTAGGCAGGCGCAAAGTATCCGTTAAATGAATAATCAGAATATTCTTTATAGGTTATATCGATATGCGTTTTACCCTGAGGCAAGTGCAGGTGTTCGTCGCCATCGCCCGGCTGGAAAGCGTGTCGCGCGCGGCCGAGTCGCTGGCCCTGTCGCAGTCGGCGGCCAGCACCTCGCTGGCCGAGCTGGAGCGCCACTACGACAGCCCGCTGTTCGACCGCATCGGCAAGCGCCTGGCGCTCAGCGCCCTGGGTGCCCAGCTGCTGCCCAAGGCGGTGGCCCTGCTCGACCGCGCCGAGGAAATCGAGCTGCTGCTGCAGGGCAAGAGCGGCTTCGGCTCGCTGCAGCTGGGGGCGACCCTGACCATTGGCAACTACCTGGCCACCCTGCTGATCGGCCGCTTCATGCAGGCCCATCCGGAATGCCGGGTACGCCTGCACGTGCAGAACACCAGCCATGTGGTACAGGGGGTCGCCCAGCACGGCCTGGATCTGGGCCTGATCGAAGGCGACTGCCAGCATCCGGACATTGAGGTGCAGCCGTGGGTCGAGGACGAGCTGGTGGTGTTCTGCGCGCCGCAGCACCCGCTGGCGCAGCGGCGCACGGCGAGTCTCGACGAGCTGGTGCAGGAAGCGTGGATACTCCGCGAACAGGGCTCGGGCACCCGGCTGACCTTCGACCAGGGCATGCGCCATCACCCGGTACCGCTGAACATCCGTCTGGAGCTGGAACACACCGAGGCGATCAAGCGCGCGGTGGAGTCAGGGCTGGGCATCGGCTGCATCTCGCGCCTGGCGCTGCGCGACGCCTTCCGCCGCGGCAGTCTGGTGGCGGTGGCAACCCCGGAACTCGATCTGCGCCGGCAGTTCAGCTTCATCTGGCACAAGCAGAAGTACCAGAGCAGCGCCATGCGCGAGTTCGTCGATCTGTGCCGCAGTTTCACCGCCGGCGTGCAGCACAGCGACCAGATTGCCCTGCAGGAGATTCCCTGAGGGAACGGCTCAGCCGAGCAGGATGACGCCCCACACCAGGGCGATCATCGACAGCGCCACCGCCTGGGCGGCGCTGCCCATGTCCTTGGCGTTCTTCGACAGGGGGTGACGCTCGAGGGAGATGCGGTCGATCGCCGCCTCCACCGCCGAGTTGAGCAGCTCGACGATCAGCGCCAGCAGGCACACGGCGATCAGGATGGCGCGCTCGCCGCGACTGACGTCGAGCAGGAAGGCCAGCGGCAGCAGCACGCCATTGAGCAGCACCAGCTGGCGGAACGCCGCTTCGCCGCCGAAGGCCGCGCGCAGGCCATCCCACGAATAGCCGGCAGCGTTGAGGATGCGTTTGAGGCCGGTCTGGCCCTTGAAGGGTGACAGCATGTGCGGGCGTCCGTAGCGAGGGAGGCCGGCAGTCTGGCAGCGGCGGCCTGAAAAAAACGTCAAGTAGCCGCACGCAGAGGCACGCCTGCCCTGCCAGGCGGGATCAGGCCGCCGGCAGCGACTCCATCTGTTGCAGCAACAGCGCCGCCTGGGTGCGGGTACGCACACCCAGCTTGCGGAAGATCGCGGTGACGTGAGCCTTGACCGTGGCCTCCGAGACGCTCAGCTCGTAGGCGATCTGCTTGTTCAGCAGCCCTTCGCAGACCATGGTCAGCACCCGGAACTGCTGCGGGGTCAGGCTGGCCAGCCCCTCGCTGACGGCCCGCACCTCGTCGCTGAGGGCGGCGGCTTCCTCGAGCTGCGGCGGCCACCAGACATCGCCATCGAGCACCGCGCGCACCGCCAGCTGGATGGTTTCCAGCGGGCTGGACTTGGGAATGAAGCCGCTGGCGCCGAATTCGCGCGATCGCTGCACCACCGCCGCCTCTTCCTGAGCCGAAACCATCACCACCGGGATCTGCGGATATTGGCCACGCAGCAGCACCAGACCGGAAAAGCCGTAGGCGCCGGGCATGTTGAGGTCGAGCAGGACCAGATCCCAGTCGCGCTTTTCGTTCAGTCGCGCTTCCAGCTCGGCGATACTGGCCACCTCCACCAGATGGGCCTCCGAACCCAGCCCCATGCTCAGAGCCTGTTGCAGGGCGCTGCGAAACAACGGATGGTCGTCGGCAATCAGTATTTCGTAGGCGGCCATGAGGGTTCCTGTTGTTGTTCTGAACGGACGGGAGGCGCAAGCGGCGCTCAGGATGCCGAGCACACCCTACCCGGTCAAGAAAAATACCCGCAAAGCCACTGGGGCCTTGCGGCGCGACCCTCATAGGGTCGCGCGAGTTCCCTGATTCTACCTTGTCGATGCCAATTTTCGCCTTTTTTTCCAAGGAGTCCCCATGCGTAGCCAGGCCTTGCGTGCCGACCTGCTGATGCTGCTCACTGCCCTCATCTGGGGCACCACCTTCGTCGCCCAGCGTCTGGGCATGAACGAGATCGGCCCCTTGCTGTACTCCGGCCTGCGCTTCGCCCTCGGTGCCCTGGTGCTGCTGCCGCTGCTGCTGTATCGGCCAGCCGGCACCGCCGCGCCAGCGCCGATCAGCCGCAGCCTGCTGCTCGGCGGACTGCTGCTCGGTCTGGCGCTGACCCTCGGCATCAACCTGCAGCAGGTCGGCCTGCTGTTTACCAGCGTGACCAACGCCGGCTTCATCACCGGCCTGTATGTGATCATGGTGCCGCTGCTCGGCCTGTTGATCGGCCAGCGTACCGGCCTCGGCACCTGGCTGGGCGCCAGCCTGGCGGTCGTCGGCATGGCCCTGCTGAGCATCGGCGCAGACTTCCGGGTGGCCCCCGGCGACTGGCTGCAACTGGCCGGCGCGCTGGCCTGGGGCGTGCACGTGCTGCTGGTCGGCGCCCTGGCCAGCCGCCACGACCCGGTGCGCATCGCCTTCCTGCAGTTTCTCACCTGTGCCGGGTTGAGCCTGCTGCTGGCCCTGCTGTTCGAGGAGATCGACAGCGCGGCCATCCTGCGCGCCGGACCGGCCATCCTCTATGGCGGATTGATCTCGGTGGGCATCGGCTACACCCTGCAGGTGGTGGCGCAGCAGCACGCCATCGCCTCGCACGCGGCGATCATCCTGTCCCTGGAAGCGGTGTTCGCCGCCATCGCCGGCGCCCTGGTGCTCGGCGAATCGCTGGCGCCACGCGGCTACCTGGGCTGCACGCTGATGCTCGCCGGCATGCTGGTTGCCCAGCTGTGGCCACGGCGTGCCGACGCGCTCAGGGCGTGAACGGGCGCAGCCGCCGGTGGGCCGCGCTGTGCTCGTCCAGCGGCAGCTGACGCTTGAAGCCGAGATAGCGCTCGCTGAACACGTCGAGATAGGCATCCAGCGCCTCGGCTGCGGGACTGTCGCCGGCCAGATCCAGGCACATGGCCGCCACCTCCGCGGTGCACAGGTGCTCGCCGCGCGTCGAACGACGCAGGCGATAGCGCGACTGCTGCTCGGGCGTCAGGCTGAGCACCGGGAAACGATCCAGGTAGGGGCTCTTGCGGAACATCTTGCGCGCTTCGGTCCAGGTGGCATCCAGCAGGATGAACAGCGGACGCTTGCCGCTGGCCGGCTCGACCGTCTGCACCACCCGCGGCGGCTCGGCATACTCGGCCGGGAACACCACGTAGGGTTGCCACTGCGGATCCTCGAGCAGCGCCAGCAGGCGCTCGTCCACCTCGACCCGCGACCAGCCGAAGGCGCTGTTGTCGGCCACCACGTCGGCGATCAGCCAGCCGGTGTTGCTTGGTTTGAGCGCCTCGATGTCGTGCATCAGCAGACACACGCCGGCGTGCGCCACCACCCGGGGGCGCCAGGCGCACATGCAGTGGCTGTGCGCCAGCCGGCAGTCCGCGCAGCGCGGTATGCGCGAGCCGCGGGCGACGAAGGGCTTGAGGCTGCGGGCCAGGCGCTCGGTGCGCAAGCGGGCGACACTGTTGCTCATCGACCGGCACCTGGCCCGGCAGGCAACGACAACGAACGAGGCGCGACGGCGAATAGAGGCATGCGAACTCCAAGGGGTTTGCCCGGACAGCCTGGAAAAGGCGCGGCAGTCTAGCAGAGCCGCACGCGCGGACCAGCGCCAAGGGTATGATGGGGCACCGCGAACCTGCCGCCCAACTGCAGGTCGAAGGGTCAGGCTTTCCAGGAGTATTCCCATGCACCGTATCTTCACCCTGCTGGCCGCCCTGCTGGCCGCATCCACCCTCCAGGCGGCCTCGCTGCAGGACTTCGAGCTGAACAAGCAGCTCAAGGCCGTGGCCAAGCAAAGCAGTGTCGGTACACCGCGGGCAATCAACGCGGACATCCTCGACCAGGGCTACACGGTCGAGGGCAACCAGTTGATCAATCACCTCAGCGTGCGTGCCTCGCACGCCACCGAGATGCGCGGCAATCCGGACGCGGTCCGCCAGCAGCTGCGCGCCAGCGTCTGCCAGAACCCGGGATACCGTCAGTTGCTGAGCCAGGGGGCGGTGCTGACCTACTCCTTCAGCGAGCACAAGAGCAACCGCCCGGTGACCACCGAGCGCTTCCAGGCCGCGGACTGCGGCCTGCGCTGAACTCAGCGTCCCCCTAAACCACCCGCCAGTCGCCCTGTCCGACCGCCGTGGGCCGCGGCCGCGCCATTCAGCGCAGGATGCTGGGATCGCCCTTGCCGGCCAGTGCCGCGGCCTCCTCTCCGGTCAGCAGCGCGGTGCGCGGCACGTCCATCAGCCGCGCGCAGGCCGACACCACGTTGGCCCAGCAGGCGCGGTTGGCGAACAGCATGCCGGCTTCGTCGAAGGTGCCGCCGCGGTTGCGATAGCCCAGCGCGGCACTCTGGCTGGCGTCCGGCAGGATCGGCCACAAGTGACCGCGCGCCACCTCCGGGCGCATGTGGGTGAGCAGCACACGGCGCCCCATCCGCGCCGGGAACAGCCGCGCGCGCAGGGCCTCGTCGGCCACCACCTGCTGCTCGAGCAGGTCGCGCGGGGCGCGGAAGCACCCTGGCTCCTGCAGATAGACCAGCCGGTAGGCATAGCCGACCTCCTCCAGACGCTTGGCCGCCCGCTGCATCTCCGCCAGCTGGTAGCTGCCGTTGGCGATCAGCAGCAGCGGCTCGCTGCCATGACGCTCCTGCACCACGATGGCGCCGTCGCGGGCCAGCTGAAGGGCCTGTTCGGCGTCGAACACGCCAGGCCGCTCGCGCTTGGGCACCACCAGGCAGGCCAGCCGGCCGCGGCTCTGGTAGATCTGCGGCAGCAGCGCCAGGGTGCTGTTGTGGTCGGCGGGGAACAGCACGCGCACCGCATCGCTCATCTCGCCCAGCAGCGCCTCGCAGAAGGTGGTGTCTTGGTGTGACTGCTGGTTCTTGCCGTTCTCCCAGGTATGCGAGGTGGCCACCAGCGGCCAGCCGAGCCAACCGGCCGGCCGGCCGACCTCGGCCTGCTGGCGGGCGAAGATCAGCGTCTGACGCACGGCACCGAGCATCTTCACACAGAAGGCCTCGTAGCTGGCCACCAGATTGAGGCCGCCCTGATTGGCCAGGCAGGCCGATACCACCGCCTCCTCGTTGAGTGCGGTGATGATCTGGCCGTCGATGGCCTCCTCGTCGCTTTCCGGCGCGCTGACGCGGTGCTTGAGCGCCTTGAGCACGCCACCGAGACGGTTGCTGGCCAGTTCGTCGGGATTGCCGACTCGCGGGCGCAACTGCGGGTTGGCTGCCACCAGCTCGACGAAGAAGCGGTCGATGGCACTCATCGGCGAGCAGGCCTGCTCGTGGAAGTGCAATTCGGGGATTTGCGGCAGTGCGGGATGACGCACTGCCAGCGGATGATCGCGCTCCAGCGGCCGCCCGGCGCGCAGGGCGGCGAAGCGTTCCAGGGCCTGCTCCAACTCCTGCGGCGCCACCCACAGCGCGGCGGCGCTCGCATTGAACAGCCGGCGAGATTCGGCGTCGTCATGCGGATTGCCCGGCAGCGGCAGGTTGTGCGCGGCGTTTTCGCCGGCACCGTGAAAGCCGAAGCCCTTGATGGTCTCGGCGATCGCATAGGGCATGGGCAGCGGATAGTCGAGGATGCCGCGCATCCTCTCGTCCACCCGGTGGGCCAGCCGCTGCTCCAGCTCGTAGAGGGTACAGACGAAGGCGGCCGGATCGCGGCCGTCGAAGCGGATCGGATCGAAACCGCAGTGGCGCAGATGCTCGACGAAGCCCTGCAGCCCCGCGAGGGTGCCCAACTCGGTGCGCTGCTCGATGCGCCGGCCGTTGGCGATCATCACCGGCAGCGCCACCCCGCAATCCTCGGCGCGCCACCAGCGCGGCATCCAGTCGCTGCCGCGCTGCTCCTCGGCCGCGCCGTCGGAGAGGAAGGCCACCAGGGTCTCGCCGGACAACGGCTGGTGGGCATACTGCAGCTCGGCAAAGCCGAGATAGCCGCCCTCGGCGATGCCGCCGGCGGTATGCGGGGTGACGTGGCTGCCCAGGGGCACGCCGGGCAAGCCGTCGGGCGCCTGGGCATAGCTGTAGAAGTCATCGACCAGGCGGTTCAAGCCTTCGGCGTCCCGCCCGTAGCGCGCCGCCTGCTCCGGGTGCAGGTTGCCGGTCAGCACGTTGAGCGCCTCGATGGCCGCCACGCAGTGCCCCTGGCCCATGGTCCAGGCGCGGGTCTGCCCGGTCAGGGCATTCAACGCCAGGTAGCCGGCATAGGCCGGCACCATGTTCAGGGCGCCGCCGGTGTGGCCTTCGGGGCGGGCCTTGAAATCCTCGGCCAGCAGCTCGCTGCCGTCGAGATGTACCCGGCGGGCGTAGGTCATGTGCACGACCAGCCACAGGCCGGCGCAAGTCAGTCGATCGAGAGCCTGGAACAGGCGGTAGACGCTGGCCAGATCGGGCTGGCGCCCGGCCTGCACCAGTTGGTGGGCGAGACGAAACACCGCCGCCTGGGTGGTCGGCGTATGCTCCAGCGGACCACGCCCCGCCAGCCACTCGGCGAAGGACGGCTCGGCGAGCGCATGGGCCTGCAGTTCTTCGGCGCTGGGCAAAAGCTGACTCATGGGCAAGACTCCAAAGCAGGGTTGGAGGTAGTCTAGATCGACGAGACCTTTCGCGGCTGATTTGTATCAAGGCCCCGCCGAGCCTCGAGCAGGCGGTCGCGCCACGCGCAACAAGGAGTTTTTATGGCCCTTCTCACCTTTTACGGCGCCATTCAGCAGGTGACCGGCTCCTGTTACCTGATCGAGACGCGCGACGGCGCGCGGTTGCTGCTGGAGTGCGGTATGTGCCAGGGCCGGCGCGAAGACGAGGCGCACAACCGCGCCGCCTTCCCCTTCGACCCTCTGCAGCTGGATGCCGTGGTGATCTCCCACGCCCACATCGACCACAGCGGCCTGCTGCCGCGGCTGGCGGCTCAAGGCTATCGCGGACCGATCTACGCGACCGATGCCACCTGTGAACTGCTGCAACTGATGCTGATGGACTCGGCGCACATCCAGGAAAGCGACGCCGAGTGGGAAAACAAGTGGCGCGCACGCCAGGACAAACCCCTGGTGGAGCCGCTGTACACCGAGGCCGATGCCGAACTGGCCCTCACGCTGCGTCGGCCAGTGGTGTACGGGCAGACCGTGGAAGTGGCACGTGGCATCAAGGTGACCTTCCACGACGCCGGACACATCCTCGGCTCGGCCATCGTCGACCTGGAGGTGCACGACCACGGCCTGACCCGCCGCCTGGTGTTCTCCGGCGACCTCGGCAATGCCTGCACGCCGCTGATGCGCGACCCCACCCCGCTGAGCGAGGCCGACGTGGTGCTGATGGAGTCGACCTACGGCGATCGCGATCACCGCTGCGACGAGGACACCCTCGACGAGCTGGCCGAAATCCTCCAGCAGGCCCATCGCGACGGTGGCAACGTGCTGATTCCCGCCTTCGCCGTAGGCCGCACCCAGGACCTGATCTTCCACCTCGGCCGCTTCTACCAGCAGGGTCGGCTACCGCAGCAGGCGGTGTTCCTCGACAGTCCGATGGCGATCCAGGCCAACGCCATCTACCACCGCTTCCACGAGCAGTTCGACGCCAAGGATCGCGAAACGCTGATCAACCATGGGGTCACCAAGGTCGAGGACTGGCTGCCGATCCTGCGCTGCACGCCCCGAGTGGAGGACTCGATGGCGATCAACCGGGTCCAGAGCGGGGCGATCATCATCGCCGGCAGCGGCATGTGCAACGGTGGGCGCATCGTCCACCACCTCAAGTACAACCTGTGGCGCAAGGAGTGCCACCTTGTATTTCCCGGCTTCCAGGCCAGGGGCACGCTGGGTCGCGCCATCGTCGACGGCGCACCGACCGTGCGCGTGCTGCGCCAGCGCATCGCGGTCAAGGCTCAGGTGCACACATTGGGCGGCTTCTCCGCCCACGCCGGCCAGTCGCAATTGCTCGAATGGGTGAAGCACTTCGACCACAGACCGGAGCTATACCTAGTACACGGGGAACTGGAAAAGATGAAAGTGCTGCAACAGGCACTACATGATCGCCTGCAGTGGACTGCCAACATTCCGGAACCGGGTGAGCAGATCGCACTCTGAGCGACGATAAAAACAAGGAGTACATGACATGGCTTATGAGTCGGATGACTATCTGTCGAGACACTTCCAGACCAGTGGCATCGATGTCGGGCTGAAGGTCGACGAACTCGTCGGCCTCAGCGTGCCGCCGGGAAGTCCCAATCAGGCGCTCTACCACGAGATGCTGATGACCGTGGTGCGCATGGCCGAGGCCGACCGCAACCGCTGGGACGCAAAGATCATGATGCAGACCCTGCGCGAAATGGAGAACGCGTTCAGCATGCTCGAGCAGTTCAAGCGGCGCCGCAAGGTCACGGTGTTCGGCTCAGCGCGCACCGCACCGGACCACCCGCTGTACCTGCAGGCCCGCGACCTCGGCAAGTTGCTGGCCCATCATGAACTGATGACGGTGACCGGCGCCGGCGGCGGCATCATGGCCGCCGCCCACGAAGGCGCCGGACTGGAACACAGCCTGGGCCTGAACATTGCCCTGCCCTTCGAGCAGCGCGCCAACGACGTGGTGCACGATACCGGCAACCTGATCTCGTTCCACTTCTTCTTCCTGCGCAAGCTGTTCTTCGTCAAGGAAGCCGATGCCCTGGTGCTCTGCCCAGGTGGCTTCGGTACCCTGGACGAGGCGCTCGAGGTGTTGACGCTGATCCAGACCGGCAAGAGTCCGATCGTGCCGGTGGTCCTGCTCGACGTGCCGGAAGGCCGCTACTGGAAGGATGCGCTGCACTTCATGCGCGAGCAGCTGGAAGAAAACGGCTATATCCTGCCCAGTGACATGAACCTGCTCAAGCTGGTCACCAGCGCGGAGGAAGCGGTGGTGGAGATCACCCATTTCTACCGCAACTACCACTCCAGCCGCTGGCTCAAGGGACTGTTCGCCGTGCGCATGAATCGGCCACTCAATGCCCGAGCCCTCGCCTATCTGCATGACGAGTTCGCCGACCTGTGCCAGGCGGATGGCTTCCATCAGCAGCCGTATTGCGAACTGGAGCAGGATGAACCGGAGTTCCGCCACCTGATCCGCCTGGCCTTCCACTTCAACGGCCGCGACCACGGCCGGCTGCGCGAGCTGATCAACTTCATCAACCTGCCGGAGAACTGGCAGCGCGAGCTGCCCCGCGCCGAATAGCGCGAACTCGCCGTCCACACACAGCAGAACGCCCCGACTCGCAACGAGCCGGGGCGTTCTTCATTGCGGGACGACAGCGCTAGTTATCGCCAGCGCCACGCAGCAAACGACTGACCGCCTCATGGGTAAAACCGCGATAGAGCAGAAAACGTCCCTGTTTCGCCCGCTCGCGGGCGTCGCCGGGCAAGCCGGCGAAGCGCCGCTGCCACAGCTCGCGCAGGTTTTCCGCCCAGTCGATCGAGCTATCCGCCAGGGCCCGCTCCACCGCCGCACGCGGCAGTCCACGCTGATTCAGCTCGTCGCGGATGCGCAGCGGTCCGTAACCGGCATTTGCCCGGCTGCGGATGAAGCTTTCCAGGAAACGCTCATCGCTGAGCAGGCCCTCCTCGCTCAAGCGCTCGAGGGTGCTGTCGATCAGCTCGGCTTCGGCACCGCGCTGGCGCAACTTGCGCGCCAGTTCGGCACGGCCGTGCTCGCGGCGGGCCAGCAGGTCCATGGCGGCCCGGCGTACCGCTGCGGGACTGTCGAGCACAGCGGCCATGGCGGTTTAGATATCCACTTCGGCGTCGACGTCTTCCTCGCTGACCACCGAGGCCTTGAGGCTGCCCGGTTGGGCGAGCAGCTGGGCGCGAATCGCCCCCTCGATGGTGTTGCGCACCTCCGGATTGTCCTCGAGGAAGCGCGCCGCATTGGCCTTGCCCTGACCGATCTTGCTGCCCTGGTAGCTGTACCAGGCACCGGATTTCTCGATCAGCCCCTGCTGTACGCCCAGATCGATGATCTCGCCGTTGCGGTAGATGCCCTTGCCGTAGAGGATCTGGAACTCGGCCTGACGGAACGGCGGAGCCATCTTGTTCTTCACCACCTTGACACGGGTCTCGTTGCCGACCACCTCGTCGCCTTCCTTGACGGCACCAATGCGCCGGATGTCCAGGCGCACCGAGGAGTAGAACTTCAGCGCATTGCCCCCGGTGGTGGTTTCCGGGTTGCCGAACATCACGCCGATCTTCATGCGGATCTGGTTGATGAAGATCACCAGGCAGTTGGCGTTCTTGATGTTACCGGTGATCTTGCGCAGGGCTTGCGACATCAGACGCGCCTGGAGACCAACATGGGTGTCACCCATCTCACCTTCGATTTCCGCCTTCGGCACCAGTGCAGCCACGGAGTCGACGATGACCACGTCCACGGCATTGGAGCGCACCAGCATGTCGGTGATTTCCAGCGCCTGCTCACCGGTATCCGGCTGCGACACCAGCAGGTCGTCGACATTCACGCCGAGCTTGCCGGCGTAGTCGGGGTCGAGAGCGTGCTCGGCGTCGACGAAGGCACAGGTGGCGCCCAGCTTCTGCGCTTCGGCGATCACCGACAGGGTCAGGGTGGTCTTGCCCGAAGATTCCGGACCATAGATCTCGACGATGCGGCCCTTGGGCAGGCCGCCGATACCCAGTGCGATATCCAGGCCCAGCGAGCCGGTGGAGATCGCCGGCACGGCCTGGCGCTCCTGGTCGCCCATGCGCATGACCGCACCCTTGCCGAACTGACGCTCGATCTGACCCAGGGCCGCAGCCAGGGCGCGCTTCTTGTTCTCGTCCATTGAAGTCCTCTCGTTCAGAGCGGCCAGCCGGCCACGATCAACTGTATAATTAGCCAGTATTATTCCACAGGGTAGATTACCCGCCTACCCCTCGACGGGATTTTGCCCTGCCGTCAGTCGCAACAATCCCTGCAGGGCCAGAAGCACGGTCTGCTCACGCACCGCCTGGCGGTCGCCGGCGAACTGGCGACGGCAGCTGAAAGCGTGCTCGCCATCCTGCCAGGCCAGCCAGACCGTGCCCACCGGTTTGTCCGGCGTACCACCATCCGGCCCGGCAATCCCGCTGACGGCCACGGCCAGCTGCGCCCCGCTGTGCCGGCAGGCGCCTTGGGCCATGGCCTCGACCACCTCGCGACTCACCGCGCCCGCCGTGTCGAACAGCGTCTCCGGGACACCGAGCTGCAGGGTTTTCTGCCGATTGGAGTAGGTGACATAACCGGCCTCGAACCACTGCGAGCTGCCGGCAATCCGCGTGATCGCCTCGGCGATACCGCCGCCGGTGCAGGACTCGGCCGTGGTGACCTGCGTCCGCCGGCTCAACAGCGCCTCGCCGAGTTGTCCGGCAAGCCGGGTGATCGGGTCCATACGTGTCTCCGGGGTTAAGCCTGTCCATGCGATACCGTACACTAGGCGCTTTTGCGACTTGAAGCCGGACAGCGATGAGCAACAGCGATTTTTCCGCCCACACGCCGATGATGCAGCAGTACCTCCGAATCAAGCAGCAGCATCCCGACCAGCTGCTGTTCTATCGCATGGGCGACTTTTACGAGCTGTTCTACGCCGACGCGCAGAAGGCTGCCCGGCTGTTGGACATCACCCTGACCGCTCGCGGTCAGTCAGCCGGCCAGCCGATCCCGATGGCCGGCATTCCGTTCCATGCGGCCGAAGGATACCTGGCCCGCCTGGTCAAGCTCGGCGAGTCGGTGGTGATCTGTGAACAGGTCGGCGATCCGGCGACCAGCAAGGGGCCGGTGGAGCGTCAGGTCGCCCGCATCCTCACCCCCGGCACCGTCAGCGACGAGGCGCTGCTCGACGAGCGCCGCGACAACCTCCTGGCGGCCCTGCTCGGCGACGAGCGACTGTTCGGTCTGGCGGTGCTGGACATCACCAGCGGCCGCTTCAGCGTGCAGGAAATCAAGGGCTGGGAGTCGCTGCTCGCCGAACTTGAGCGCCTCAGTCCCGCCGAATTGCTGATTCCCGATGACTGGCCAAGTGGCCTGCCGGCCGAGAAGCGTCCCGGCGTGCGGCGCCGGGCGCCGTGGGATTTCGATCGCGCCACCGCGCTGAAAAGACTGTGCCAGCAGTTCGGCACCCAAGATCTCAACGGCTTCGGTTGCCAGGGCCTGACCCTCGCCATCGGCGCTGCCGGCTGCCTGCTGCTGTATGCGCGCGACACCCAGCGCAGCGCCCTGCCGCACATCCGCAGCCTGCGCCACGAGCGGCTGGACGACACGGTGATACTCGACGCCGCCAGCCGGCGCAATCTGGAGTTGGACACCAATCTCACCGGCGGCCGCGACAACACCCTGCAGAGCGTGGTCGACCGCTGCATGACCGCCATGGGCAGCCGCCTGCTGTGCCGATGGTTGAACCGCCCCCTGCGTGATCGCGGCATCATCGAGGGCCGCCAGCAGGCCATTGGCTGCCTGCTCGACAGCTACCGCTTCGAGAATCTGCAGCCGCGCCTCAAGGAGATCGGCGACGTCGAACGCATTCTGGCCCGTATCGGTCTGCGTAGCGCCCGACCGCGAGACCTGGCCCGCCTGCGCGATGCACTGGCAGCCCTGCCGGAGCTGCAGCAGAACCTGTCCGAACTGGAAGCGCCGCGCCTGCAGGCGCTGGCGGCCAATATCCAGACCTACCCCGAGCTGGCCGACCTACTGGCGCGGGCAATTATCGACAACCCGCCGGCGGTGATCCGCGACGGCGGCGTGATCAAGAGCGGTTACGACGCCGAACTCGACGAACTGCAGATGCTCAGCGAGAACGCCGGCCAGTACCTGATGGACCTGGAAACGCGGGAAAAGGCCCGCACCGGCCTGGCCAATCTCAAGGTTGGCTACAACCGCATCCACGGCTACTACATCGAGCTGCCACGGGTCCAGGCCGAGCAGGCGCCGGCCGACTATATCCGCCGCCAGACGCTCAAGGGGGCCGAGCGCTTCATCACCCCCGAGCTCAAGGCATTCGAGGACAAGGCGCTGTCGGCGAAGAGCCGCGCACTGGCACGGGAAAAGCTGCTGTACGACGCCCTGATCGACACCCTGATCGATTCCCTGGCGCCGCTGCAGGACACCGCCGCCGCACTGGCCGAACTCGACGTACTGAGCAACCTGGCCGAGCGCGCGCTGAATCTGGATCTCAATTGCCCGGCATTCGTCGACGAGCCCTGTCTGCGCATCACCCAAGGCCGCCATCCGGTGGTCGAACAGGTACTCAGCACGCCCTTTGTTGCCAACGACGTCAATCTCGACGACGGCACGCGCATGCTGGTGATCACCGGCCCGAACATGGGCGGTAAATCAACCTACATGCGGCAAACCGCCCTGATCGTGCTGCTCGCCCATATCGGCAGTTTCGTGCCGGCGCAACGCTGCGAGCTGTCGCTGGTCGACCGCATCTTCACCCGCATCGGCTCCAGCGATGACCTCGCCGGCGGGCGCTCGACCTTCATGGTCGAGATGAGCGAAACCGCCAGCATCCTGCACAATGCCAGCGAACGCAGCCTGGTGCTGATGGACGAAGTCGGTCGTGGTACCAGCACCTTCGACGGCCTGTCGCTGGCTTGGGCCGCCGCAGAGCATCTGGCGCGGCTGCGCGCCTTCACCCTGTTCGCGACCCACTACTTCGAGCTGACTGTCCTGCCCGAGAGCGAGCCCGTGGTCGCCAACGTGCATCTGGATGCAGCCGAGCACAAGGAACGCATTGTGTTCCTGCACCATGTGCTGCCGGGACCGGCGAGCCAGAGCTACGGCCTGGCCGTCGCGCAACTGGCTGGCGTGCCCGATCCGGTGATCGCGCGCGCCCGTGAGCATCTGGCACGCCTGGAGGAAACCAGCCTGCCACATGAGCACGCAGCCGCACCGGCGACGAAAAGCACACCGAGCAAACCGCTGCAACACGACCTGTTCGCCGTGCAAGCGCATCCATTGCTGGAAGAACTCGAGCGTATCAGCCCTGACGATCTCACCCCTCGCCAGGCGCTTGAGCTGATATATGCTTGGAAGATGCAGATATAACGAAGCAAATAGCAAGCTGCTAAAATTTCGCGCGCCATGCCATGGCTGGCGCTTGCCTGTCTGAGGAGACAAAAGAACATGACCTTCGTCGTTACCGACAACTGCATCAAGTGCAAGTACACCGACTGCGTGGAAGTCTGCCCGGTGGACTGCTTCTACGAAGGCCCGAACTTCCTGGTGATCCACCCAGACGAGTGCATCGACTGTGCCCTCTGCGAACCCGAGTGCCCTGCCCAGGCCATCTTCTCGGAAGACGAGGTACCGGATGATCAGCAGGAGTTCATCGAACTCAACCGCGATCTCGCCGAAGTCTGGCCGAATATCACCGAGAAAAAGGATGCACTGGCCGACGCCGAAGAGTGGGATGGCGTCAAGGACAAGCTGCAGCACCTCGAGCGCTGATCAAGCACAGCGTCCGTCAGAATGCCCCGGCCTTGGGTTGGGGCTTAATGGGATGGTCACCCCACACACCCTGCGAGGGCTAGGCTCTCGCAGGGTGTTTTGTTTCGGAGACCATCATCATGAGCACTGTTGCGCTGGCTGGCATCGATCTCGGCAAGCATAGCGTCCACCTTCACGGTCAGGACGCGGCGGGTCGTGAGGTGTTTCGCAAGGCTGCAGATGATGCGCTTCTTCGGCAATCCGCCAGCCTGCACGGTGGTCATGGCGGCCTGTGCCGGCGCCCGCTTCACGGCACGACAACTCAACCAGCTCGGACATGTTACCAAGCTGATTTCACCGCATTTCGTTCATCCCTTCGTAAAGACTAGCAAGAACGACTTCGTGGATGTCGAGGCCATCTGTGAGCCGCCTGCCGACCGGACATGCGTTTCGTGGCGCCCAAAACGGAGGCCAGCAGACACTCTCCGTGCTGCATCGCATGCGCGAAGCGCTGGTCCGTGAGCGGACCCAAGCCAGCAACCAAGCGCATGGCTTTCTGCTGGAGCTCGGCATCAGCCTACCCAAGGGCGTGGCCACCATGAAGTGTGTATGGACTCCCCCCCAAGGATTGGCAGGCCTCCACCACGGTGTACCCCTGATCCAGAACCAAAGTCGCGGCTTCGCGCTTGAACTCGGTTGAGAATCTACGTCGCTGTCTACTCATCGAACACATCTCTAATGGCGAGGATTCTCGCCTAAATCGGTGTCCGGGATCAGTAGACCACTACACTTTGTGGAGTGATGAGTAACCGATCCATGAACCCCATCTGCCGATGATCGGGTCGATGCTTTACCATGGATCGGTTACGATCAGAAGTACGCATAGCGCACAGCTTTGTCCTGCGCCGAAAAGCCGAAACCCCGACCAGCGTGTGCTGATCGGGGTTTCTGTATAGGTGCTTGACGATGACCTACTCTCACATGGAGAAGCTCCACACTACCATCGGCGATGCGTCGTTTCACTGCTGAGTTCGGGATGGGATCAGGTGGTTCCAACGCTCTATGGTCGTCAAGCAATTTGTTGGGGAATCGTTTTGAGTCGCTTCCCCTAATTGGGTATGTGATATCGGTGTATCTTCGGTAATTTCACGCGTTCTTGCAAGCTTTCGGCCTGTCACACGCAAACAACAAATTGTTTGGGTGTTATATGGTCAAGCCTCACGGGCAATTAGTACTGGT
>NZ_FNZE01000024.1 GCF_900109175.1 Pseudomonas linyingensis
TGAACCGCCCCGCGTTTCGCGGAGGCTCGTTGGTTTAAGTCAGGCGGCAATGGCTTCCTGACTGGCGATCTGCCTGTAGTAGTTTGCCTCAGCTTCTGCAGGAGGAATATACCCGAGGGGCTCCATGAGCCTCTGGTGGTTGAACCAGGACACCCATTCCAGCGTAGCCATCTCGACCGCTTCCCGGGATTTCCAGGGGCCGCGGCGATGGATGACTTCAGCCTTGTACATACCGTTGATCGTCTCGGCCAAAGCGTTGTCGTAGCTGTCGCCCCGACTGCCGACCGAGGGCTCTATCCCGGCTTCGGCCAGCCGCTCCGTGTAGCGGATTGAGACATACTGGGAGCCTCTGTCCGAATGGTGGATCAGGCCCTCCTTGCCGGCGGGCTGCCGGGCGTAGAGCGCCTGCTCCAGCGCATCAAGCACGAAGTCCGTGGCCATGCTCCGGCTGACGCGCCAGCCGACGATACTGCGGGCGAACACATCCACGATGAAGGCGACATACAGCCAGCCCTGCCAAGTCGAGACATAGGTGAAATCCGACACCCAAAGCTGATTGGGGCGATCGGCCTTGAACTGCCGATTGACCAGGTCCAGCGGGCACGGCGCTGATCGATCCGGAATCGTGGTGCGAACCGTCTTGCCACGGCGCGCGCCCTGCAGCCCCAGGCGGCGCATGAGCCGCTCCACGGTGCAGCGGGCCACCGGTATCTGCTCGCGGTTCATCTGCTTCCAGACCTTGTCGGCGCCGTAGACTTCGAAATTGGCTTTCCAAACCCGCTGGATCTCCGGCTCCAGCGCCTCATCGCGCTTGGCGCGAGCGCTGCGCAGGTCAGGATCGCGTTGTCGAGCGGCGTGTCGCCGGTACGCAGACGGGGCAACCTGCAATGCCTTGCAGATCGGCTCGACCCCGTAGGCGTCCCGGTGCTGATCGATGTAGGCGTTTACGACTTCAGTTTGCGGTCGAGCTCCGCCTGGGCAAAAAAAGCGCTGGCCGTGCGCAGGATGTCGTTGGCTCGCCGCAATTCCTTGTTCTCACGCTCCAGCGCCTTGAGGCGCTCCCGCTCGCTGGTAGTCATGCCTTCGCGCTGGCCCTTGTCGACCTCGTCGCGCTTGACCCACCCTAGCAACGTCTGAGGCACGCAGCCGATCTTCGGGGCGATGGATTCCACCGCCGCCCATAGCGACGGGTACTCCCCGCGGTGCTCTTGCACCATCCGCACAGCGCGCTCGCGAACCTCAGGGGAAAACTGGTTAGACTTGTTCATGGCTCCATTCTCTCAAGAGTTGGAGCCTCCGCGATACCCGGGGCGGTTCAGTAAAGGTGCAGGTACAGGTTTCAGGCGACGTGCCTGGCTTGCTGGGAAACGGCGTGGACTTCTGGGTTTTCCGCGAGAGACACGAAGGTGCCGGTACTGCCATCAAAGGCGTCGATACGTCCGGTCTCGATGTCATAGATCCAGCCATGCAGGGTCACGCGGCCCTCTTCGAGAGCCAGGCGAACGGATGGGTGGGTCTGGATGTTGGCCAGTTGCGCGATCACGTTCTCGCGCACCATGGAGGCGACTTTGCTGGGCTTATCCACGTGATGACGGGCCTCATTAACTACCTTGGCCGAGTCGGCGTACCGCAACCAGCCGGCCACAGCGGGCATGTGATCCAGACATTTGCAGGTGGCGATGGCGGTCATCGCGCCGCAGTCGGAGTGGCCGCAGATCACGATGTCTGCAACGTTAAGTCCGGCGACCGCGTATTCGACTGAAGCCGAAACGCCACCCGGCTCTGGCCCATACGACGGCACGATATTGCCGGCGTTGCGGATTACAAACAGATCGCCTGGCTCGCGTTGGGTGACCAACTCAGGCACCAGCCGGCTATCAGAGCAGGAGATGAAGAGAGCCTTCGGCGCCTGCTGATTGGCAAGGTCCTTGAACAGTTTGACCCGCTCAGGAAAAGCGTTTTTTTGAAACTTCAGAAATCCGTCGATGATCGCTTTCATGGTTGCTGTCTCAATGTCGCTGGGTGTGAGACAAAGATTAAGCAGTGCATGACATAAAGTAAAAGTCTCATTTATTATGAGTCTGATTAGATTATCTTATGGGTTTAGACATGCTCGCTCGACACATCCAGTACTTCCTAGCCGTTGCGGAGCATCTCAGTTTCACGAAGGCTGCAGCGGCGCTGCATGTCTCTCAGCCGGCCCTTTCTCAGCAAGTAAGGCAGTTGGAAGAGAGCCTAGGAGCCCAGTTGTTTGACCGATCAGGCCGCACGACGCGTTTGACTGACGCGGGGGATGTCTATCTTCTCTATGCGCGCCGTGCGTATCAGGAATTGCAGGAAGCCAAAAGGGCTATACATGATGTCAGCGACCTCAGCCGTGGCTCATTGCGTGTTGCCGTAACGCCGACGTTCACGACCTATCTGGTGGGGCCGCTGATCGAGGCATTTCACTTCAGGCACCCCAAGATCACCGTCAACCTGAAAGAGATCTCCCAGGAGCGTATCGAGGAGCTTCTGTTGGCAGGAGAGTTGGACGTAGGGATCGCATTCGATGAAATACATGCACCGGACATCGAAGCCATCCCCTTGCTCAACGAAACGCTCGCTTTGGTTATGAGCCGCAGACACCGCCTGGCCGAGGAACGCTCCATTACCTCGCACGGCCTGAGTGCTGAGTCGTTGGTCTTGCTCAGCACAGAGTTCGCCACTCGTGAGCAAATCGACCGCTACTGCCGCAAATATGAGATTCGCCCTAAGATTCAGATGGAAGCCAATGCCCTAGGCGCAGTGATTGAGATCGTTCGCCGGACGAATCTCTCGACCTTATTGCCTGCCAGAATTGCGTTGGCCCATGACGACCTGGTGGCCATCACGCTGGAGCCGGAGCGCTTGCAGCGACGGGCAGTCCTTATTCGGCGCAAAGACGCCTTTCTGAGCGCGGCGGTGCGAGTTTTCATTGATCTGGCTAAAGAAGTATCCAGCGATCTTGATGATTAAGGCCGTGCGCGACTGCATGTTGCGCGTGCGCAAAGTGGTGCCCGCCAGTACTCGTCATCTGATGATTATCGGGGGAATGAGTGTTGCCGCTGGGGCTGACGCGCAACATGGCGCAGGGGGGAGTGAAAATGCAACGATGATGCCTTGCCCTCCCGACGACGCGGAAAGACTAGAAGGAAAACAAAGCCCGGTATTGGCTTCCTAACCGCCGACGGCGCGCTGATGTGTATCACAAACCGCAATAGGGATTACGCATCGCTTCTGAACGAAAAAACCTGATCCTTTAAGTCAAAAGGATCAGGTTAACGATGACTTACAGGCCGAGCTCGGTCAGGCCTGGGTGGTCATCCGGACGGCGGCCCAGTGGCCAGTGGAACTTACGCTCGCTTTCCTTGATCGGCATGTCATTTACGCAAGCGAAGCGACGGTGCATCAGACCATCAGCTTCAAATTCCCAGTTCTCGTTGCCATAGGAGCGGAACCAGTTACCGGAATCATCATGCCACTCGTACGCGTAACGGACGGCGATGCGGTTATCGGTAAAGGCCCAGAGCTCTTTGATCAGGCGATAATCCAGCTCTTTTTTCCACTTGCGGGTGAGGAAACCTTTAGGGACAGTCTGAAAAAGACTTTCTGATTTTGACAAAATAGCCGAACGCCACCCACCGAGTTTTCTGATGAAGCAGATGACCTTTCCCGATGCCGAGTACGCCGGCAAGCGCAAGCAGACCCGCAAAGAGCTGTTCCTGATCGAGATGGATCGGGTGGTGCCGTGGAAGGGGTTGATTGCCCTGATCGAGCCGCATTACCCCAAGGGTGAAGGTGGCCGTCCGGCGTACCCGTTGATGGCAATGCTGCGGGTTCATCTAATGCAAAACTGGTTCGGTTATAGCGATCCAGCGATGGAGGAGGCACTGTACGAGACCACCATCCTGCGGCAGTTCGCGGGGCTGAGCCTGGAGCGTATCCCCGACGAAACCACCATCCTCAACTTCCGTCGCCTGCTGGAGAAACACGAACTGGCTGCTGGCATCCTGGCCGTGATCAATGGCTACCTGGGTGACCGTGGCCTGTCGCTGCGCCAAGGCACCATCGTCGATGCCACGCTGATCAATGCGCCGAGTTCGACCAAGAACAAAGACGGCAAGCGCGACCCAGAGATGCACCAGACCAAGAAGGGCAACCAGTATTACTTTGGCATGAAGGCCCACATCGGCGTCGATGACGAATCGGGCCTGGTACATAGCGTGGTAGGTACGGCGGCTAACGTGGCGGACGTCACCCAGGTCGACAAGTTGCTGCATGGCGAGGAAAACGTGGTCTGCGCCGATGCGGGTTATACCGGCGTCGAGAAGCGTGCCGAGCATGATGGCCGCGAAGTGATTTGGCAGGTGGCAGCACGGCGCAGCACTTACAAAAAGCTGGGCAAGAGCAGCGCGCTGTACAAAGCCAGACGCAAGATCGAGAAAGCCAAGGCTCAGGTACGGGCCAAGGTTGAGCACCCGTTTCGGGTGATCAAGCGGCAGTTCGGTTATGTGAAGACGCGCTTCCGTGGCCTGGCCAAGAATACTGCGCAACTGGTGACACTGTTCGCGCTGTCGAACCTGTGGATGGCACGCCGACATTTGCTGACCAATGCAGGAGAGGTGCGCCTGTAATGCAGGAAATGGCCGCCGCGAGGTGTTCTAGGCGGCTAGAAACACCGAAATAAGCGGGTTATCTGATCGTTTTTAATCGGTTTGCCGCTTTCAAAATCGGCGGAGGCTGAAGTCAGCCAGAAATGCATGTCTACTTCAGACCATCCCTAGAGAAAGTGCGCAAGGGCCTCAGAAAGGAGCTGAAACCGTCCCAGAGCCGGACTCTCAAGGGAGACCGGAAAATCCTGCTGAAACGCGCTCACGAAGTCTCAGACCGGGAGCGCCTCATCATGGAGACCTGGACAGGCGCGTTCCCGCAACTGCTGGCCGCCTACGAGCACAAGGAGCGCTTCTACGGCATCTGGGACGCCACCACACGGCTCCAGGCAGAAGCCGCCCTGGACGAGTGGATAGCCACCATCCCGAAGGGCCAAAAGGAAGTCTGGAGCGATCTGGTCAGGGCAGTGGGAAACTGGCGCGAAGAGACCATGACCTACTTCGAGACGGACATGCCCGTCACCAACGCTTACACGGAGTCCATCAACCGACTGGCCAAGGACAAGAACCGTGAAGGGCGCGGTTACTCCTTCGAGGTGATGCGGGCACGAATGCTCTACACCACGAAGCACAAGAAGAAGGCACTGACTGCGAAGGTCTCTCCTTTCTACAAGAAAACCATCGGTTACGGACTGCCGGACTTCGCAGAGGAACTCAACTACGGAGTCGATCTATCAACCATCTGAGGGTGGTATCAGATTGATGGGGTGAAGGTGCCCCATCAACCATTAAATCCGTATACCCTGAATGCTTTGCTTCGGGCTTCCCGCTCTATGCGTTGAACAATTTCCTCAGCAGGAATTTTCCCCTTGTCGTAAGCGTAGGTGATTTGGGCGTAGCTGCCGTTGTCAAAATCCCGCTTGGGGCCGAGCGCTTTGTCGTGAATAACGAATCCGCGATCTTCGGATTCCTGCAGCGCGTGGTGCGCCGTTTGATCAACAACCTTGCCACGATAGCTTCGGCCATGCTGGGCCGCGGCTTCTGAAATCGTGATGTTGGGGGCCGAGCCTTTGGCGACCGCATCCAACTGCTTCAGCGAGGCCTGGCGAGCCCGGTATGGGGCCGCAAACTGCGCCTCCACCCATTGCGGGGCATTGGGCTCAAACACCACGTCCGGGCCGTTCTTTGTGACAACGCGAATGGGCGTGGTGCCCGAATTGTCAAAAATCAGCGCCTTGTCGGAGTGCTCCACTGCAGCCGGTAGGGGTCTCCTCGTTTTCAGTGCAATAAGTGACGGTACGAAAAGCTAGCACTGGCGCGGAGGTGGTGTTGGTAGATCGTTGATTTCATTGACTTTCCTGTTCACTTTCAAATCTGCGATTCGTGGCGTCAAACCGTGGTCGGTTTCATCCATTGGTGCCAGTTATCGATGCATTTGGCCGCGAAGGCAGGATTTGGTCAGCATAGCGGTCAACCGGGAAGCGAAACACACCCCGCAAGTTGATGCTCTCCAGCCTGGTGGGCGCAATCTTCCCGATCAGTTCCGGTGGAATGACCTGGCGGCGGTTCGACCAGCGATCCAGGACCGCCTGCATCTGTGAGGTATTCCACGCCATCACGATGTTGGCCATCAGGCTCAACGCATCGGCCACAGCCTGCATTTCATCGACACGTTTGGCCTGCGCCGGGCTGATCCGGCCGGTATAAATGGCGCGCTTGAGGGCGTTAACAGCCTCGCCCCGATTGAGCACCCGGCGCAACTCGTTCCTGAAAGCGTCCTTGACAAAGTAGTCAGCCAAAAACGCCGTACGCAGCAACCGCCCCAATTGCACGCCAGCCTCATAGATTGGATCGCCCTGGGCGGCAGAACCGAACCGCGCAAGAGCTGCCACCGCACTGGCATGTCCGCTCATGACCGAGGCTGCCAGGTGCACCAGACTATCCCAATGCTTTTCGATCAAAGCGACGTCGACATTGGCTTCGCACACCGCAGCGATTTCTGCGGGCACTTTGGTGCCGCGTGGCACAAAGAGGTGGCGCTGTTTGAGTTCCTTCAACCGCGGGCAAAGATCAAAACCAAGCAAACGGGCATGTGACATGGCAAAGTCGGTGTAGCCATGGGTATCCACAGCAAGCTGGCTGGTCTCCAGCTTTTCTTGGCGGATGACACCTTCAATGGCCACGCCCGCCTGGCGCTCATTGAGCACAAAGGGCTGCGCATGGAAGATGCCCCACCGGTCTTTTACATGGGAGTAGATTCCAATGGAAGGTGTGTTGCGCCGAGGATCAAGCCGGGCTTGCCACACCCGTTTGGTGGTCTCCATGGTCATCATGTCAGAAGATGCCAAATCGGACCGCCCCCAGGTGGCGGCAATCGGGTGTCGCTGCATGAATTCCAGCACAGCCTGGCAGGCCTGGCTCAGACGCCGTTCGTCCCGCGCCCAGCGCATGGCCTGGCGAATGCTGGTGGCAGACAATTGCGGAATCATGCGCGCGCATTCGACCGCAGTCAGACTGGTGCCGTGGGCCATGATGCCGGCATAGACCATCAGCAGCTCGTCGGTAGAGCGCGGCTCACGTCCGAGCATGATCCAGCTAAAGCGCACCTGGGCGTCAACGGCCAGAATCACTTCCGGCAATTGAACCTCACCGATGCGGTGATCCAAAGCCGCGCGCAGCTTGGTCACTTCTGGGTCTTCGTCCTCTGCGGGCAATGGCGACAAATGGAGTTCATCATCCACGCGCAGTACGCCACTGCGGGCTGCAGCGGCCACCGCATCGACACCGGCAGTTACTCTGGCCAGCAAAGGCTTCAAGAAAGTGGCAGCCTTGCTGGGTAACGATAGACGGGCATAGTGTTTCTTGGACTCTGCCTGCCAACGCTCGTCCGTGAAGAACAAGCGCGCACGACCCCGAAAGCTCAGGCTGTGCTCAATCCAGACCGAGCCATTGCGCACCGCGCGGCGCAGGGCAAACAGGGTGGCCACCTCCAACGCCTGAAACGCCCGTTCCCGGTCTGGGCTGGAGATCGAAACCTGCCAGATCATTCCCAGACTTGGTGCCACCACTTCAACTGGCAGCTTTCTGGATCCTTTGAGATATAAAGCTTGCAGCTTGGCAAGGTACTCGATGGCAGGATGCTCGCCGGTGGCCTGCCAGGGCAGCTTTGCAATGGCGACGAGCAACGACCGCACGGGGCGAATTCCATCAATCAATCCCTCGCGGACCAGGGAGGCCCTGCTCGGTGGTTTGCGTTTCTGGGTTTCGGTGATCAAGGCTTCAAGACGGGCACGCAACTCAGCATCTGGCACCGCACCTTGCGCGCTCAAGGCAACAAGTTCGCCGAGCAGCGTTTTGTACATTGCGGCCCAATTGACGGTAGCGGGGACATCGGCGGCAGCCTGACGCCACAGATCGGCGATCCGGCGCTGCACCATAAGGATCAACTGGTCTGTGGTGGTGAACAGGCAATACCGAAGAAAGCATGCGACCTCCACGGTGCGCGCTGGCTCTTTGATCTTGGCTCCGGCTGAGGGCGGCCTGGAGACAAGTCGGCGCGCGTAGCGGCGCAAGATGAGATCGGGGATGTCTGCCAGGTGCTTATGAACGTCCAGCGTGTAAAGCAGGTCGATGCGCTCCAGTACCTCGCTGATTTGGCGGGTTGAGTGTTTCGCCGGTGCAGCCCATAGCCAACTCTGCTGGGTTTGTCCATCTGGGCGCAGCTCTGAAACTGAGGCTCGCCAGCGATCAAGTGTTGCTGGATCAACGCTGGCGGCGATGGCGGTGCCTGTTTCAACTTCAAGCTGGGCAAGTGCCGCCGCAATCAGTGTCCGAATTGCCCGCTCGTGCACGATCACCAGCTTGTTCTTGTACAGCCATTGACGCGCCCGCACGAGTAGCTGATCGCGGTCGGCGCAGCGCGCCACTTCGTCGCGCAGTTCACGTACCAGTGAGCGGCGCTGGTGCTCGCTCATCCACTGGAATCCAAGGACCGTGCAGGCTACTTGTTGGTGATCGAATAGCGTGCGCCCGCGTTCATACATGGCTCTCAGCGAGGCGACTTCTGGTGCTGCAATGCCAAGCTCGTTGCCAAGGTGGCGCCACAAGGCTACTGGAATTACCCGAAAGGCACCGAGCAAACGCCCACTCATGCGCAGGAAACCAATATGGAGCGCCAGACCAAGCTTGTGGGAATCACCTCGGCGTGCATTGATTGCGTCGCGCTCGGCACCATCGAAGGTGAAAAATGCCTTCATCTCGAAGTCGCTGATATCGCGGGGGAGCCCACGCATCCCCAAAAACGTTGTGTGCCAACCCTGCATCGTGAACCTCAAAAGTGGGAGGCCACCATACCCGTTTACAAAGCGAACAGGAAAGTCAATGAAATCAACGGTCTACCCAGACCACCCCCGCGCCAGTGCTAGCTTTGCGTACCGTCACTTATTGCACTGAAAACGAGGAGACCCCGAAATGGCGATGCGAGATCCAGGCGGGCAGGGCGGCCGCCATCGTCGGAACTGGCGATGGTCGACCGCGCCGGCGTGCATCGCCGGAAATGGCGATGCTGCAGCTCGACGTGCGCGGGCCTGGTGGCATCGTCGGATGCGGCGATGCTCGAGCAAAAAAAAGCCGCCTCGGGGTGCGAGGCGGCGATGACTGCCGGCGGCCAGGGAGGGAGGAAACCGCGCGTGTGGTTGCAGCCCTCCGGGACTTTAGCCGATGCGTGCCGCGCGGCGCGGGCGTTCCGGCTGCTGCTGTTGCTTCTCCGCACGCTCCTGGCGCTGCTCCTGCTGCTGTCGGCGGCCTTCCTCGATCAGCACCTGGCCCACGGCTGCGCCGACCTGGCGCTTGAGGCCGTCGCGGCCCAGCTCGCTCTTGTTCGCCAGGTCGTTGAAGTCGGTGAAGCCCTTGGGGTTCGCCTGCTGCTCGCCCGGCGCGAAGATCGGGAAGATGGCCTTGCCGCCTACGGCCTTCGCGGCTTCCTCGGCCTTGGCGCGGCCGGGGTTGTGGCCGCGCTCGATCTCCTGGGCCTTGTCGTCGTCGCCGGCGATCACGATGGGCTTGTCGGGGAACTTCTCGCGCAGGGCGCGGGCCACGTGCGGCAGGTTGCCCGAGTCGAACGCGGCCACGGTGGCATGCCCCAGCCCTTCGGCCAGGCTCGCGGCCGTGGCATAGCCCTCGGCGATCACCAGCGCCGGCGCTGCGGCCAGCGCATCCATGCCGCCGACCGGGTGGAAGCATCCTTCCTTCTTGCTGTCCTTGGCGAACCGCTTGGTGCCGTCCTCCTGGATGTACTGCATCGTCCACTGCTTGCCGTCCACGTCGAAGGCGGGGATGTAGGTTTTCTGGCCCTCGCGGTCGGTGAACACGCCGGCGTGGGCCTCGATGCCCTTGGCTTGCAGGTAGGGCGTCGGCTGCTCGACCGGCACCAGGTCGGGCATCTGGCGGCCGACGCGCTGCGCGGTGGCTTCCTGGAGCTTGTCTTGCTCGGCGGCACGCTGGGCCAGCTTCTCGGCCGCCTCGGCCTGGAGCTTGGCCTTCTCCTGGTCGCTCAAGGCGTAGCCCTTGCTCTTCCAGGTAATGTCCGTGCCGGTCTTGTTGTTGATGATCCGGCCGGCCGGGTGGCCGTCCAGGTGGCCGACATAGAAGCCATCGAGCGTGCCCTTCTTGCCGCCCTCGACCGGCACGCGATGCCGCTTGCCGTCCATGATCGGGTGATCGCCCTGGGCGTTGCTGCCGGTGAACAGGCCGGCGCTGCGCATGGCCTCGGCGAACTCTTCCCTTGGCGTCATCGCTGGCCCCTGCTGGGCCTGCACGTTCTCGGGCTTCCACTGTTCCAGCTTCGCCATGTCGGCGCGAGGGCCGGCATACCAGGACTTCGCGGCCTTGTCCCAAAGCGCGCCGGCGGCCTTGGCGGCGTTGCGCTGCTCGTAGGGCACGGCAAGGTACTGCCGGGCCTGCTGGACGGCCTGTGCGGCCTTCTGGCCGCCGTCCTGGGCCTCGGGTGCCTGCTGGGTCGGCTTGGCCTCTACGGCCGGCGTAGCGGCTCCCTGCGACCATTTGGCGAAGGGGGCCGCATCCACTCCCGCCGGCACGTACCAGGACTGTTCCTTGCGATCCCAGCGCGCTCCGAGCTGCTTGGCCTCGTCCTTCTCTTTGAACGGCACGCTGATGTACTGCCGTTCGGTTGCCTGGCTGGCCTGGGCCGGCTGCTGGTCGGCCGCAGCCACGCGCTGTTCCTGCGGTGCCTGGTGCTCCACGGAGTCGCCGCGCTCGTCATCGACCCGCTGGGAGTTCTTGGCTTCCTCGGCCGCGACGAACGCTTTGGCCTCCAGCGCCTTCCGGGCTTCTTTAGCCGCTGAAATGTCCTCGTCGGTGCTGTTCGGGTCGCGGCGGACGCGATCCTCTTGCACGCGGGCAAGCCGGGTCGCCTTCTCGTACTCGTCCGTCTGCGAATTGGCGTCGATCAGCGCCAGGCGGTCGGCCAGCTCGTCGGCCTCGCCCAGCGTGCGGGTGGCGGTGAGGTAGGCAAAGGCATCCTCGCCGAACTGCGCTTCGCCCTTCCGGGCGTACAGGTGGTACGCCTCCGGCGTCTCCGTGGCCAGGTCGGCGGCCCGCGTCTCGCCGTCACGCTCGACCACGCCGACAACCCGCACTTCACCCGTCCAGTCGTGGGGCAGGGGGAAGCCCAGCGCATCGTCGGCCGCCAGGTGGAAGGCTTGGCGGTCGCGCTCGCGTGAATTGGTGTTGCCGGTTGCCAGGTCAAGCCGCGTTGCAGCGACTACGGCATCCGGCCGGCGCTCTTCGACCAGGTGATCTATTGCGTCGTTGATCTTCGCTTCCAGCGGCTCCAGGTCGTAGGGCAGCTCGTGCCGCGTCCAGAACTCGTTTTGCGTGTTCATCGGCTGCATGCGATCCAGCACGTCCAGGGCGCGGTCGATCTGCTCCAGGGTCGCGCCTTCGAGCGCACGGCCCACCGTGCCCAGCTCGACGTGCTTCAACATCCAGGCTTCGGCCTGGTCGGTCTGCTGGGGTACTTGCATCGTGGCCTCCTGACTCGCAACGGTTTGACGGGCATCGCGCACGGCCTCACGCCAGGCGTTCGACGCGGCCACGAAGGCATCGCCGGCCTTCTGCACGGCCTCATCGTCGTGCTGGGTCTTGTAGCGGGCATCGCCGGCGTTGTTCTCGCCATAGGCGCGCACCAGCTCGCGCTGGAAAGCATCGTCGGCAGCCTTCATGGCCTCGTGCTGCTCGGCCGTGCGTTCGGCCACGGACAAGGGCTTTGCCTCTTGCTCCTGGGCCAGCGCCGGCAGGGCCAGCAGTTGATCGGGCGCGTAGCTCTCCAGCTCGGCCAGGCTTCTGACCTGGTGCGGTTGTTCGTCTTGTTCGTGGAAGGCAAAGATGCGCTCGCCATCCGCCCACCGCGATTGCGCGTCCAGGTGAGAAACGATCTCCTGGCCGTGCTCGCGCAGCTCATCATTGAGCTGCTGGGCCTCGGCCTGCTGCGAGGCGATGCTGTAGATCGGCTCCAGGCCGTTCTTGACGCGCCGCTCGTCGGCGTACTGCTCGGCCTTGGCGTTGATCTGGCGGGCGATCTCTTCCGGCTTCTGGTCGCGGCCATCGGCATCGCCGATCACCTGGTCGCCCAGCTTCAACGTGACGTAGCGCCGGCGCTCGGCGTCGTCGTGGTAGCCGGCCGACAAGCGCCGCTCGCCGTTCGGGGTGGTCATGGTGCCCAGCGGCCCGACACCTTCAAAGGTGCGATGGACGGAATCCACACGGCCAGGCTCTTGCAAGCCGCTGTAGGCAACCTCCCAGCCGTGTTTTTCGACCAGGGCCTGGAGCGTCAAATCGGAGTAGTGCTGCTCGGGCTGCTGCACCTGGGCCTGCTCTTGTTCCTGAACCTGCTTCTGCTCGAAGGCCAGCACGTAGTCGTGAATCTTCTCGGCGTCGGCAGCGGCGCGGAACACTTCCAGCGGCTCGTCTTGCAGGGCCTTGATCCAGGAACCGACATAGGCGGCGTGCTGGCCCGGATCGTGGCCGATGCCCAGCTCGTCGCCGACGATCATGGAAGCGATCTCGGCGCGCAGCTCTTCCTTGGCGTACCCCTCGGAACCGAAGGGATGGGCCAGGTCGCGGTCAAGGCGGGACGGGTGGCCCGTCCAGTGGCCCAGCTCATGCAGGGCGGTCGCGTAGTAGTTGTCGGCGGTGGGGAACTGGCCCCGGTCGGGAAGGTGGATGCTGTCGGTCGCGGGCCGGTAGAACGCGCGATCACCAGGCGCGTGCGTGATCGACGCACCGGACGCTTTCAGGATGTGCTCGGCGCGCTCGACGGCGCTCCAGGTCTGTTCCTTCTTCTGGATCGGCGGCAGGCCGTCGATCTGCTCGGCGTTGAACACCGTGGCGAAGAACACGCGCGGGCGTTCGAGCTGCACGGTTTCCTTGACCGGCTCGCCCTTCGCGTTGAGAACGGGCCGGCCGCTCTCATCGACCTTGTTCTGTTCCTCGCTGAACTTCCAGTATTGGACAGGCGTTCCCTTCTCGCCCTTGCGAACCTGCGCGCCCACGGCGGCGGCCTGCTTGTAGGTCATCCAACGGCCATCGCTGCGGCCCTGGGCCATCAAGTGAATGGCGTTGATGCCCTTGTACCGCTTGCCGGTGGTCGGGTTCATCGGCAGGTAGGCGTTCGGCTCGCCAGGCTCCCACGGCCGTTGCCACGGCGCGGTGCCTGCCTTGAGCTGCTCGATCAGTTTTTCGGCAACGACTTCATGAAATGGCTTCTTGGGTTCCATTGCTTCATCCCTTCGGAATAGTTCGTTGATCTGCGGAAAGGTCTGCTGCGTCCTGGAACGGTCGTGAAGGCCATCCGCGACCATGCACACGATGTTGTGCAGGTCGGCGACTTGCATGGGCCGCACGCGGGCGATGCAGGTTTCCATGAATGACTGCTGGCCGCGCTCCAGCACCTGGGCCTGGCCCGCGTGCTGGCCGGGCGCGATGCTTTCGCAATGCAGCGCCCAAACCTCTTCCGCGCGCACGTCCATCGAAGCGCCGGCATAGCGGCGGTTGATGTCCTCCCAGCGTGGTTTCAGGCTCGGTTCCTCGCGGGCGGCGATCAGGCCGTCCAGCAGGGCGCGTTTCTCGGCCGGCTTGAAGGTGTTGGCCCCGTAGTGGCCCAGCACTTCATGCCGCAGCGTCAGCACCAGGTCGGCGGCGTCGTCCATGTTCGCCAGGGGCACGTCCACGCGGCCACGGTAGGCCCGGCCGTTGTGGATCGTCTCCTTCGGGACATAGCCGCCCTTGAGGTCTGCCGGGACTTCTGCTGCCCGGTGGCCGTACAGCTCGCCGGTGTTGTCGCGGAACCGATAGGCCAGCTCCAGCGCGCCGGGATAGTCTCGGACGAACGCCAGGGTGACGGCTTGCGCCTCGGCCTGGTTGATCGGCATGGGTTAGCCCTCCTGCGCCTTCTTGCGCGCGATGGCCTCGTCCAGCGATTCGCCCGGCTTCCAGTCGTACAGCTCGCGGATGTTGGTCGTATTGACGAAGGGCGGAAGGTCGTCGCTCGGGCCGCCTTCGGTGATGAAGGCCGGGGCCTGGTCGTCGCCCTGCGAGGCCAGGGCCGCCAGGTCGTCGCCGCTCTCTGCGGCGTCCTGCTCGCTCAATGCGTCCTCCACGAACGCGCCGGCGCGCTCGGCTTCCTCGGGGTCGAACTCGGCCTGGTAGCCGGGCGTCGCCGCGTCGGCCAGCTTCTCGCGCAGCGCGCCGGCGGCGGCCGCGTTGTCGTCAATGGCGGGCAGCTCGGGCAGCACGTCATCGGCCTGGGTGGTGTTTTGCTGGTTCATGGTCATGCTCCTTCGTCTTGGTGGTTACTCGGCTGGGCCATTGCGGCCCTTGCTGTAGTCGGGCCGGCCTTTCAGGTCGGGATAGGTCTGCTTGCACGTGGGGAAGTTGCTGCATCCCCACCAGAATTGCCCCTTGCGCTTGGCCGGCCTGCGCGACAAGCCATTGCCGCAAGCCATGCACTTGTGCAGGGACGAAACCGGCGTGGCTTCCTTGCCGCCGGCGATGCTCACGGCTCCGCTGTTGGCCTTCGCCACCTGGTCGCGGATGAACGCCTCTTGCTTCGTAATGAAGGCGTCCAGGGCCGCCGTGCCCAGCTCGACGCCCTTCAACATGCGTTCGTAAAGGGCGGTCAGCACCGGGCTTCGCACCACCTCGGGCAGCGCGTCGATGACGCTGCGGCCCAGCGTCGTGCTGACGATCTGCTTGCCCTTGGTTTCCAGGAACTCGCGGCGTTTCAGCTCGGAAATGATGGATGCGCGCGTGGCGGACGTGCCGATGCCATCGCCTTCGCGCAGCATCTTCTTGTGCTCCGGGTCGCTCACGAACTTGTGGATGTTCTCCATCGCGCGAATCAGCGTGCCCTCGGTGAAGCGCGCCGGCGGCTTGGTTTTCGCATCGCGTCGGGTGGCCTCGGTGCAGGTCACACCGTCGCCTTGCTTCATCGGTGGCAGGGTCTGCGCGCCGTTCTCGTCGTCGCCTTCCTTGGCGTCCTCTTCGTCGGCCTGCTCGAACACGTCACGCCAGCCGTTGCGCGTGACCACC
Source organism: Pseudomonas linyingensis (assembly GCF_900109175.1). Lineage (GTDB taxonomy): Bacteria > Pseudomonadota > Gammaproteobacteria > Pseudomonadales > Pseudomonadaceae > Geopseudomonas > Geopseudomonas linyingensis. The sequence goes on from NZ_FNZE01000024.1 coordinate 15,240, forward strand.
TTGCCGGACGCGGCGAAGTTCTCGCCGGCGATCTCCACGCCGACCGTGGTTTGCATGTACTCGTGCAGCGGGTAGAACTGCGCCAGGTAGGCGCGGACGATCAGCTCGTAGATGTTGCGCTCGCGCTCGCTCAAGCCGGCCTTGCTGCCTTTCTGCATGGTCGGCACGATGCCGTGGTGGGCGGTGATCTTCGAGTCGTCCCACGTCTTGGACTTGATGCGCGGGTCGGCAGCATCGACCAGGCCGGCCAGCTCGGGGTTCACGTGCTTGACGGCCTCCAGGACGCGCGGCGCGTCGGCGTGCTGCGACTCCGGCAGGTAGGCGCAGTCGGTGCGCGGGTAGCTGGTCAGCTTGTGCGTCTCGTAGAGCGCCTGGCAGGTGTTCAGCACGTCCTCGGCGCTGTACCCGTAGCGCGCGGACGCCAGCGCGGTAATGTCGGACAGCGCGAAGGCCAGCGGCTGGTTCTTCTTCTTGGCTTCCTGCTTGTAGGTGGCGATGGTGCCCGGCTGGCCCTTGACGGCGGCCACCAGGGCATCCGCGACGGCGGTATCAACAAGGCGGCCTTCGCTGTCCAGGCCGGCTTGATCTTCCTTCGCTTTCCAGGCGGCGGCGAAGCTGCCGCCGGCGTGCTCGACCACGGCCTTGATGGTGTGGTACGGCACCGGCTTGAACGCCTCGATCTCGCGGTCGCGGCCGACAACAAGCGCGAGCGTCGGGGTCTGCACGCGGCCCACGGTCAGCAGGGCGCGCGAACCGCCGCGCTGCGCCCGCAGGGTGTAGGCGCGACTTAGGTTCATGCCGATCAGCCAGTCGGCCCGCTGCCGCCCGCGTGCGGCATCGGCCCAGCCCTTGTACGTGGTGTTTTCCTTCAAGGCGGCCAGGCCGCGCTTGACGGAAACCGAATCCTGGGCAGACACCCAAAAGCGGCGCGCCGGCTTGCTGCTCTTGAAGTGCTCCAGCACTTCATCGACCAGCAACTGGCCTTCACGGTCGGGGTCGCCGGCGTTGACGATCTCCTTGGCTTCTTTCAGCAGCTTGCCGATCACGGCGAGCTGCTTCTTGGCATCGTCCTTCGGGTGAAGAACCCACGTCTGCGGGATGATGGGCAGCTCATCGACGCGCCATAGCTTCTTGCCTGATTTGCCGGTCGGCACGTCATCGGGCGTGTACTCGTCCGGGTCGGCCTGCTCCAGCATGTGCCCAAAGCACCAGGTCACTTTGTCGCCGCCGCACTCGATGAAGCCGTCGCCCTTGCCGGTGATGCCCAGCTCGCCGGCGATGGCTTTTGCGACGGATGGTTTTTCCGCGATGAACAGTCGCATGGTGGTTTCCTCCCCTACCAGGTGATGACCGGACGGATCACGGTCTGAACTTGAGAACGATTGATCGGGCCGAAGTAGCGGCCGTCGAAAGACGTGTCGCTCACGTCCGACATAAGCAGCAGCTCGGCATTGCCCAGCGTGTAGGTGCTGGCCTGGAAGCGCGGCAAGGGCCGACCGGACTTGTCGGCCTGGATGGGCTTGCTATGTGGCAGCAGCTCGCCATTGACGCGCACGCCGTCATCGGCCACCGATACGGCATCGTCTTTAGCGGCTAAAACGCGCTTCATCATGTAGCCGTAGTCGCCTGGGCAGAACCCGGCCCCGATGTAGCCCCTTTCCTTGGCGTCATCGAACACGCCGACCTTCGGCGGGCACCAAAGCACGTAAGCGCCCCGCTCCACCGGCGCGCTGCTCGTCCAGTACAGGCCGACCGGAATGCTCTTGGTGGTGTTGATGCGGGCACCGGCGGCATAGCTGCCGGCGGCCAGCACCAGGGCGGCCAGGCCGGCGACGGCTACGCCTTTCGTGATGCGTTTCAGGATGCGGCTCATATCGTGATGCCCTCCCCTGCCTCGACAACCTGGCGCAGCCGGTCGGTGGCCTTCGGCGCGGGGATCGAGGCCCGCGCCTGAAACACCGGGTCTTTGAAGTACAGCGGCTGCTTGCCGTAGATGGCGGGGTAGCCCGCGACGTAGATCACCATGTCGCCGGCTTCCTCGATCTCGCCCTTGTCGTTCTTCTTCGGCCCCGGCATCCGCAGGCATTCATCGGGCGTCAGCAAGGGGCGCTGCACTTCCTGGTAGGTGCGCGACACCTGGCCCAGCATCGCCGCCGTGCGGCGGCCGCTGGTCGTGATCTGCTCCTTCACCACGGTGGTCTGCCCGGTCAGTCGGGACAGGTGTTCGGCTGTCTCGACGCGGTTGGGCGGGTAGGCGTTCTGCACGTGGCAGTTCGACGTGATGCTTTCGTCGTGGCCGTAGCCCGTCTCGCGGCTTCGGAGCTGGTTAATGTCCTGGCAAATCAGGTAGCACTTGATGCCGTAGCCGGCGACGAAGGCCAGCGACTCTTGCATGATTTCGAGCTTCCCGAGGCTCGGGAACTCGTCCAGCATCATCAGCAGCCGGTGCTTGTAGTGGGCCACCGGCCGGCCGTTCTCGAAGTCCATCTTGTCGGCCAGCAGGCGCACGATCATGTTCACCATGACGCGCACCAGCGGCCGCAGGCGGGCCTTGTCGTTGGGCTGCGTGACGATGTACAGGCTCACCGGGTCGTCGGAGTGCATCAGGTCTTTGATGCGGAAGTCCGACCGGCTCACGCTGCGCGCCACCACTGGATCGCGGTACAGGGCCAAATAGGATTTGGCCGTGGACAGCACCGATCCGGCTTCTTCCTCTGGCCGATCCATCATGTCGCGGGCGGCCGATCCGATGGCGTGGTGGTTCTGACCGTCCACGTGCCCGTAGGTGGTCATTTCCATCCATAGCTCGCCAATGTCCCGGTTCGGGTCGGCCAGCATGGCATCGACCGATGGCAGCGTGGCCGTGCCGCCGTCGTTCCTGGCCTTGTAGAGCGCGTGCAGGATGACGCCGACCAGGAGCGCGAAGGCGGTCTTTTGCCAGTGGGAATCCAGGCCCTTGCCGTCCGGGTCAACTATCAAAGTTGCTAGGTTCTGCACGTCGCCGACTTCGGCCTCGGTGCCGACGCGGATTTCGTCCAGCGGGTTCCAGCACACGCCGCCCGAGCTGCTGGCCGGCTCGAAGCGCAGCACCTTGTTCTTCGCGTGCTTCTGCCGCCAGCCGGCGGTCAGCGCCCACAACTCGCCCTTCAAGTCGGTGATGACGCTGCTTGCGCCCCACGAAAGCAGCGTCGGCACCACCAGGCCGACGCCCTTGCCGCTTCGCGTCGGCGCGTAGGTCAGCACGTGCTCGGGGCCGCTGTGCCGCAGGTAGTAGAAATTGCCGTCCTTGTCCTGCCAGCCGCCGACATAGACGCCGGTGGCGGTGGGTGCGTCCTTGCCGGTCACGATCTCCAGGACGTTCCGCTCGCGCGGCAGCAGGCCGGCCGCCTGAATGTCCTTCTTTTCGGCCCAGCGGGCCGAACCGTGCAGGTATTCGTTCGCCTTCGAGCTGTTGGACGTGACGACTTTCGCCACGGCCACACCCAGCAGGCCCACGGTGGCAGTCACCATGCCGATGCTGCCGGCCCGCATGATCTCGTCGGGGTACTGGCTGTACCACTTCGCCGACCAGTTCAGGATCGACCAGGGCGCGTACACGTGCCCGAGGTTGGCCCCGAGGCTCGCGTGATACTGGAACGTGTAGGCGAAGAACTGTGTCGCGGCCTGGAGGCCGCCGACCAGGGACACCCCGCCGAGGATCGGCAGCAACTTGCTGGGCTTCGGCTTCGCGCTGCGAACCTGCGGCCCCACGGCGTTGTTCATCTTTATTTTCATCTACTCCTACCTTTCGACGTTTTGATGGAGCCTTTTGGCGTGATCGTCACGGCATCGCCGACCGCGATGCGCGACATGCGCCGGGCCGTGGCCTGGTCAATGGGCATCACCATGACCTCATCGCCTCGTTTCAACAGGGCCAGCGCCTGGCCCTCGATGTTGCGGACACCCTCGAAAGCAAGGCCACCTTCACCGGCAGTATATCGCGCGTGCTTCGGTATATCGAAACCTTTCGAGCGTTTCGACTCGCGTTCGGCGATGTATTTATCCGCCGCCGCGAGGCCCGGCGGGGCCGCTGCTACTCCTGATCCTGGCCGAGAAATATCCCGTCGCAGTTGGTGATCTGGTTGGGTTCCTTGCTGCTCCAGGTGACGAGGAACATCACGCGGCAATAGCACTTCACTTCCGCCGGCGATGCGAACCACACCGAGTTGGGACAGTGTTCGCAAACGGTGCTGGCTTTGGGGCGGCGGGACTCGTCCAATGCGTCCAATGTCGGGCTTCCGGTGGACGGCTCCGGCGTGAACGCCGGCGGTGCCGGCTCGCCCGCCACCTGGTCGCCCGAAGCCTGCTCGGGCGACGGCGATGGGTCGGGCAGCGTCGTCGTGGGTAGCGGCGCGCTGTCCAGGGCCGCCAGGGCCGCGTCCAGCTCGTCCTCGATGCTCTGCGGGTCGCTGGTCGGCTCGCTCGGTTCGGTCGGGTCGCTCATGGGTGTTCTCCTTCTTCAATAGCGCAAGCCGCCGGCTCTCCAGGGCCGGATCGGCGAACGTGATGGGTAGCTGGGAATCAACGGCCGCGCGAATGATCTGCGCCTGAAACTGCGTGGTGCCGTTGACGGTGATGCGGCTGCCGTAGCGTTCCATCGCCAGCCGTAGAGCTTCTTGCAAGCCCTCGCGCGTGGCCTCGCGCGAGACTTGCAGCTTGTCGCCATCGTCCCGAACGGCCGTCAGGCCGGCGCGGAAGATGATGGTGCCCTTCTTGGTGATGTTGTCCGTCACCGGGGCATGGCCGGGGCGCGGATCGCCCCGGCCCTGGATGGTGTTGCCTTTCAAGCCCTGCGCCGCCTCGCGGGCGCGCAGGGCGGTCAACGCCTCCGCGTTGCCGTGGGTCGCTTCCTTCTTGAGCCAGTCGGCCCACGTGCGGCGGCTGTGGCTGTCGTAGAGGGCCTGGCGGTCTTGCTGGTACTGCTTGTTGATCGCCTGGATTTCGTCGCGCAGGGCCTTGCTGGCCTGGGCATACAGCAGCTTCTTGTTCGGGCCGCTCTCGCCGATCACCTTGATCGTCGCGCGGCGCAGGCGGCCGGAACGCTTCGCGGCCTCGACCAGCCGATCCTTGCGCCGGCGGGCCTGCTCCAGCGCCTGCCCACGTGTCGCGGTCAAGGTCTGCTGCTCGGCCTTGTACCGGGCGTACAGCTCGACCGTGTTCACGCGCAAGCGGATCGGGTCTTTCTGGTACTGCCGCTTCGCTTTGGTTCGTGTCTGCCGTTCGGGCGAAGCCTCGAACGGGCCAAGCCGCGCCTCCAGCTTCGGCTTGGAAAGGTCGCGGGCTAGGGTGCTCGCCTTGACCATCGTTCCGTCGCCGGCCTCGATCACCAGGCCGTTCGCACGCTCGCGCAGTTCCAGGCCGTTGTCGCGCATGACCTGGTGCAGCTCCTGCCAGGACTGCGCGCCCTTGATCTCGTCCAGGCATTCCCGCTTGATCCAGCCGACCAGGCTTTCCACGCCCGCGTGCTGCTCCATGTCGGCCGCCCTGCCCTCGGCACCGCGCTGGCGTGGTTCGTGGTTGTCCCGCTCCAGCCCGTAGTCGCGCTCCAGGGCCGTGCAAAGCTCGGCCAGCGCCCGATGCGAGTAGTACGGCTCGTGCATCGTGTTCCGGGTCGGGTGAATCTTGTTGATGGCGATGTGGATGTGCAGGTTGTCGGTGTCGTTGTGAACGGCACTGACGCGCTGGTGTTCGCCGTAACCCAGCCCGGCGCAGATACGTTCCTCAATCGCCCGCAGGGTGTCGGCGCTGGGCTGCTCGCCGGCCCGGAAGCTGACGATCAGGTGATAGGTCTTGTCGCCCTTGGCCCGCGTGTTCGTGTGCTGGGTCGCCAGAACCTCGGTGATGGCGTCCTGCACGGACACGGCATCGCAGTTCGTGATCTGCACCTGGCCCAGCCGGTGATCCTTGCTCTGCGCGTCGGTGACGTAGTTCACCAGGCCGGCGAAGTCGGACTTGCCCAGCGAGCGCATGGGTACGTGCTTGGCGATCATCGGCCAGCCCCTGGCTTTTTAGCCGCTAAAAAGCTCAAGGCTCGGCCCTCGGCTGCACCACGGACTTCATGAGTCGGCTCATTTCGTCCTGGGTGGCTTCGATCCGGCCCAGCAGGGCAAGGATCGTGGCGTCTCCGAAGCGGGCCGTGCGCGGGTCGTCGGTGAGCCATAGCTTGAGCAAACCGCCCAGCCGGCCGAGGTCGCCATTCACCCGCACCAGCTCGCGCACGTACTCGTAATCCATGACGCCCCTGATCTGGTAGCCCTGGCCCACGTCGCGCAGGTAGCGCGCCACGCTGACCCCGGCCCTCTTGGCGTTCGCCTCGATCTGTTCCTTCTCGTCGGGGAACACCGGCACCCGTAGGTGCTGCCGCCGCTTCGCGGTCGGCTGTTCGTCGGCTTCCATGTCGCTACCCCTTGAGCGCGTGCGCCGTGTGTCGCGCGTAGGTCGCCACGGCTCGCCAGTAGGCGGCCATCGGCCCCTTGCGGCGTGCCCATGCCTTTTCCGCCTCGTCGTTGGCCTGCGTGCGCAGCTCGCGCAGCACGCGGGCAAGGCGCTGCCGGTCGGCAACCGGAAGCGCCTGGAGTTCGCGGCCTGCTGGAAGCTCCAGCAGCGGATTGATGTAGCCCATGTCGTTCGTCTCTCGCTTCTTGGCCGGCGGTAGCCGGCAGCCTCGCAGAGCAGGATGCCCGTTGAGTGCCGCAGGCGCGAATAAGGGACAGCGAAGATAGATAACCGGCCCGCCGGTTAGCTAACTTCGCACATCCTGCCCGCCTTACGGCGTTGATAACACCAAGGAAAGTCTATACCGAAACCTTCGCATCTGTCTGCATTTAGCGCGAAAAGATGGCGGATATATCGAATGAAGGCGTACAATGCCCGGAAAGCGCGCTAGATGCAGCGGTGTCAAGCTGCTATCCACGCGCTTTACATAGACTTTCCACGAGTCGATACATGAAAATGACGGCTATTTACAAACCACGGAAGCGAGGCGATGGCAGAAAGCAGCTACCCCCAAGAGCTGGCCGCGCGGATCGAGAAACGGGCCGCCAAGAAGCGCCGACAGGACGCGACGGCCGTTGCATTCCTGGCCGTGCGCGTGGACGTGAAAGCCGCGATGGATGCTGGCTATGCAGTGACGACGATCTACGAGGACATGCGCGAGATCGGCCGGGTCAAGTGCAGCTACGAGACGTTCCGCAAGCACGTCCAGCGGTACATCAAGGCCGCACCAGCAGCACCCGCGCCGGTGCCTCCCCCGGCGGCCAACCAGGCCAAAGGGGAGAAGCCGGCGCAACAGGAAGGGGGGTCGAAGGCGAGGAAGCCGAAGGCACCCGAGCCGAAGAAACCCGAGTCGGCAGGGATCGCCGGCTTCAACTACAACCCGAAACCGAATAAAGAGGATTTACTGTAATGGCGAAAATTCACATGGTCTTGCAGGGCAAGGGCGGCGTCGGCAAGTCGATGATCGCGGCCACCATTGCGCAGTACAAAGCGAGCAAGGGGCAGACGCCGCTTTGCATCGACACCGATCCGGTCAACAGCACGTTTGAGGGTTACAAGGCCCTGAACGTGCAGCGCCTGAACATCATGGACGGCGACGAGATCAACACCCGGAACTTCGATGCCCTGGTGGAGCAAATCGCCTCGACCAAGGGCGACGTCATCATCGACAACGGGGCCAGCTCGTTCGTGCCGCTGTCCAGCTACTTGATCGGCAACCAGGTTCCGGCGCTGCTCCAGGACATGGGGCACGAACTGGTGGTGCATACGGTCGTCACCGGCGGGCAAGCCTTCCTGGACACCCTGAACGGCTTTAGCACGCTGGCCCGGCAATTCCCGGCCGAATGCGTGTTCGTGGTGTGGCTGAACCCGTATTGGGGGCCAATCGAGCACGAAGGCAAGGGCTTCGAGAAGATGAAGGCGTACACCGACAACAAGGCGCGGGTGTCGGCCATCATCCAGATTCCGGCGCTCAAGGAAGAAACCTACGGCCGCGACTTCTCGGAAATGCTCCAGGAGCGCCGGACGTTCGATGAGGCCCTGGCCGACTCGGCGCTCACGATCATGACGCGGCAGCGGCTCAAGATCGTGAAGTCGCAACTCTTCCAGCAGCTCGACAACGCGGCGGTGCTCTGATGGCGAGCGATGACAAGATCGAAGAGCTGATACGGGAAATCGCGGTCAAGCACGGCATCGCCGTTGGCCGCGACGATCCGATCTTGATCCTCCAGACGATCAACACCCGACTGATGCAGGACAGCCAGGCCGCGCAGCAAGAAATCCTGGATCGCTTCAAGGAAGAGCTGGAAGCCATCGCACACCGTTGGGGGGATGACGCCAAGGGGAAGGCCGAAAGGACGCTCAACGCGGCCCTGGCGGCCTCCAAAGAGGCGATGGCGAAGGGGATGCAGGACGGCGGCAAGGCCGCCGCCGAGGCGGTGCGGCGCGAGCTGGAAGCGGCCGCCGCGCAGCTCGCCGCGCCGATCCGCGAAGCGCGGCGCGTGTCGTACATGAACATCGTGGCGGCCGGCATGGCGGTTTTCGCGGCCGCCCTCGCGTTGTGGGCATCGCTGTAGATGGCGATGCGGGATCTCATCGTCAGAAATGGCGATGGTCGACCGCGCCGGCGGCATCGCCGGAACTGGCGAGGCTGGCCAGCCCCTTGCATCGTCGGGAATGACGGTGCTGCAGGATGCCGCCAGCGGCGGGCCTGCATCGCCGGAAACGGCGAGGCTCGAGGAAAAAGCCCGGCAGTGCCGGGCTTTCGTTTTAGACGGGCCGCGTGAGGCCCAAGCTCTGCGACCGGCCTGGTCGCTCCAGGGCCTGCGCCTGCTTTCGCTCCTGCTCTTCGCGGCGTTGCAGCGCCTGGTGCCGGCGTGCCGCCTCGCGCATGGCATCCCAATCGGCCGCCAGCTCGGGTTTCTCGGCGCGCATCTTGCGGGTCGCCAGCTCTTCGACCTTCGGTGAGTGCAGGCCCATGCCTTCCTTGATCTCGCGGACGGCTTCCAGGCGCACGTGCAGGGACTGCAAGCGCGCCTGCTGCTGCATCTGCTGGTTCTGCCAAGCGCGTTTCGCGCCAGGCCGGGACAGTAGGCCCGGCTGGTTGGCCTGGGTCTGCTGCAAGCGCGCCTGCTGACGGTCGATCAGGTTTTCAAGCCGATCCTCGATGCGCTCCACCTGGTCGTGCTTGGCCTGAACGTACAGGGCAAGGGCTTCCTGGTAGGTCTGGTCGAGCGGGGCGGCCTCCAGGGCCGCTTGCTGCTCGGCCTCTGTGGCTTCGGCAGCGGCCAGCAGGCCGTCGCCGGCGGCGTCGGTTCTGCTGGTCGTGCTTGTTGCGAAGCCGGCGGATGCCGGCTGGATGCGGCGGGCGTCTGCCCGGCCGGCGGTGGGTGTGAGTCGTCTCAAGGCGTGGCCCTCCTTTTAGCCGCTAAAAGCTATCGGGACCGGCCTCGCGTGAGTTTCGGGGCCTCGGCGGCAACGGTTGCTTTGCCTTGCGCGCTGTAGCTGATGCTCTTTGCGCTCCCGATTTCAGGTACTTTATCGAAATCTGACCGGGCGTGCATGACAAAGTTCTTGCCTACCTGCTGGTACACCTGGTTGTTGTCGGCGTGAACGATCACGCCGTCATGGGTCTGCTTCTTGTCGGCCTGCTGGGCCATGTACAGGTTGTAGATGCCGGGCTTCAATGCGCCAGCCTTGTCAACCTTCTGGTTGGCCCATGCCCCTTCTTGCTCGGTCTGAACGATGCGTTGGCCGTTCATGACCAAGAGGCGCTGTTTCATCGGGCGCTCCTTATCGTCGGTGTGGTCATTTCAAAATGTGGAATAGATGGGCCTCCTTGCCAGTCCAGCAAGAAAAAAGCCGACCTCGGCATGCGCGAGGCCGGCTTTCCTCTCGTGGCCGGATGTGTAGTTCCAGGTTACACCCTCGATTTTATTGAAAACCGACCGAAATATCAGGTCTTTTTCGCGCCGCCCGTCTTGCCCTTCTCCTGGGCCATGACGGTTTCCAGGGCTTCGAGCCGGCCGCGCAGGGTCGCGGCGTCCTCGCGGGCCTGGCTGGCCTCCTTGCGCGCGGCATCGCGCTCGGCCTGGGTGGCCGTCAAGCGTTCGGCCTGGCGGTGCGCTTCGGCCGCTGCTGCCTTGCGCTGCTCCTGGTGCGCCTCGCGCTCGGCTTCGGCCTTGGCCTGCACCTTTGCCAGCTCGCCCCGCACCTGGTCAAGCTGCCCGGCCGCCGCCTCGGTGGCCTTCTGCTGCTCGGCCAGCGCCGCCCGCGCCTGGTCGGTGGCCTGGTTGGCTCGCTCCAGGTCGGCGCGCAGCTCGCCGGCCCGGCGCTCGATCTCCGTTGCCCGGCTGTTCGCGGCCGCCAGGTCGGCCCGCAGGGCCTCCGCCTGGTCGGCGCTCGCGGCGGCCTTCTCCTGGGCTTTGTCGCGCTCCGCTCGGGCTTGGCGGGCCTCCTGGTGGGCGTGATCCAGTTCCGTGCGCAGCTCGCCGGCTCTGGCCTCGGCCGTGGCCGCCCGCTCGCTGGCCGCTGCCAGCTTCTCGCGTAGCGCCCCAGCTTCCCCCTTGGCGTCGGTCTCTGCGGCCTCCAGGGCCTCGATACGGCCCTTGGCCTCGTCCAGCTCGCCGGTGAGCTGGTCGGCCAGCTCTGCGGCCTCCTGGCGCGCTGCCTCCATTTCCTGCCGGACGGCCTCCAGCGCCTCGCGCTCGGCGGCCAGCCGGTTGTTCGCCATTTCCAAGGCCACGGCCCACAAGTCGCCGCCCAGCTCGGCCAGCTTCTCGGTGATCGCCGCCGGTGCCGGCTCGCGGATCGGGGCCGCCTGGCTGGCCTTGCGTGCCCGCCATTCGTTCATCGCCTCGGAAATGGTCGTGAAGCTCCCGCCGCCGAGCTGCTTGCGCACGCTCGCCAGGGTCGGGTTCTGGCCGGCGGCGTCCAGCTCGTCGGCGACCGCAAATATCTGCTCTTTCGTGATTGCCATGATCGGGCCTCCTTTCGGCCGGTGTTGTATGTTGTAGCGTGTAGCATACTACAACATACAACATAGCGCAAGTGTTTAGCTGAACTTTTTTAGCGGCTAAAACGGGCCAGCCCGGCGCTGGGCGCGCAGGCAAAAAAAAGCCCCGCTCGATGGCGGGGCGCAGGGGTGCGGGGGCGGCGGGGTCTGGTGCAGGGGGGGTCTAGCCCTCCAGCAGCGCGACAAGCTGCACTTTGCCAAGGTCGGCCTCGAACTCCTGGCCGTCATCCTCGTACTTGAGCCAGGCCCAGCCCTCGGCCGGCGGCCGGCGGTTGAGGATCAGGCGGGCCGGGCGGTCGTCGTGCGTGACCTGGATGATCGCTTTCTTGAGCTTGTCCGGGTCGGGTTCCTTCGGCTCCTTCTTCTTGGCGTCATCCTCCGGGCCTTGCCCGTCGCCCTCGGCCTCGCCATCCGTCTTGCCGCTGAACGCATCGACGGTGTTGGGGTCGCGGTCGCCTTCCTGGTGGCGCTTGTCCTCCAGGTACTCGCGCAGCAGCTTGACCGATCCGCGCGTCAGCTCCTGGCTGTCGTCGGCCAGCCACGCACCCACTTCCTCGGGGTTCTTCTTGAACGCCGTCACCAACTCGTTGATGACGGTCACATCCTTGGCGCGGCCAGTGTTGAACGCCTCGGCAATCGGTTCGGGCAAGTCCAGCAGCGTGACGTGCTGTGTGACGAACGCCGGCGACTTGCCGATCTCCTTGGCGATCTCCGACTTCTTCTTGCCCTTCGCCAGCTCGCGGCCGATGAAGTCCGCGATCTCGCGGGCCGTCAGTTCGTTGCGTTGCAGGTTCTCGATTACCTGGTCGGCCTCGTTGTAGTCGTTGTCGATGAAAGCCGGGATGGTGGTCTTGTCGGCCCATTTCGAGCCACGGTAGCGCCGCGCACCGTGGTTGATGAGGTAGCGGCCCGGCGCGTCCGGGTTCTCGCGCACGCTGATGGGCGACTTCACGCCGCGCAGCTTGATCGTCTCGCCGATCTCGGCGATGGACTCCGGCGAGAAGCCGGGGTTGTCCGCCGTGCGCGGCTGGTGCGGGTCTTCGTCGATGAGGTCAAGCGGCAGCTCCTGCGGGCCGCCAGGGGCCGCATTCGCGGCCTGTGGCTCGTCCAGCAAGCTCGACAGGTCGCCGAGGCCATCCAGGCCCAGCCCGCCGCCCTTGGGCTTCTCTGCGGCCGCTTGCGGGGCCTTCTTCTTGGCGTTGGTCTTTACGGCGCTGGTCATTGCGCGATCTCCATCTTCGTGAACACGTAATCCGCCAGGGCGCGCACTTCCTGGGTGGCCTTGCGCGCAGCGGTTTTCTTGATCTTCCACACTGGCATCTGCTCGCCCAGCGCCTCCGCGATACTGTCTCGCGCGCCGACACTGAACGGCAAGATCAGTTGCGGATATGCCTGCTGCAAGGTCGCCAGGTTGCTGACGTGGCGCGGCTTCCGCGCGTCCACCTTGTTCGGCACCATGCCGAGAAAGCGCAGCTTCGGGTTTTGCTTGCGCAGGTTGCCGATGACGGCAACCATCTTCTTCATGCCTTGCAAGCTGTACGCCTCCATTTCGACCGGCGAAAGCATGTAGTCGGCGGCCAGCACGGCCGCCGTCATGGCAACGCCAAGGGAAGGGGCGGTGTCGATCAGGCACACGTCGAAGAACTCGCCTAGCGCCGCGATGCTGGCCCGCAGCGCGCCGGCGGCCTGGGCCAAGTCCATCTTGTCCAGGTTGGCCAGGCTGGCATCGGCCGCGATCAGCGCCAGGCCGTCATCCTCCCGGCCAGCGAACCAGGCGCGCAGCTCGTCGCCGCCGGCGGTGAACATGCGACTGGCGGGATAGCCCGAGTCGTGGCCGGCCAGCGTCCAGCTTGCATTGCCCTGGGTGTCCAGGTCGATCACTGCAACCCGAAGGCCGCGCTCCTGGAAGTCGAACGCCAGGTGGCAGGTTGCGAAGGTCTTGCCCTGTCCGCCTTTCTGAATTGCCGTGACCAGTGTTTTCATGAGTTGGGTTCCTGTTTCCTCTTTCCCTTGGCGTCGGCTTCCCAACGCTTGACGATGAACGCTTGATGCTCCGGCAGTACCGCCGTCACCCGCGCGAAGCCCTGCGGGAGCACTTCCCCCGCCGCTGCCCACACGCGACTGACCGCTTGCGATACCGCCCCCTTGGTCAGCCCCAGCGAGGCCACAAACTCGGCCTGGGGCCTTCCATCGACCAGCACGCCGCGCGCTATGTCGATGGTCTGTTGCCCGATCTCCAGGCCCTTGATCGCCGCCTGGAATTGGGCTTCGGTTAGCCGTTTCTTCATGGAGAACACCCATATAAACTCCACACCCGGTTGTTGAACAAAAGGCGGTGCCAGCCGCCGACCATGTGCAGAAGTTTAGCTAAACTCGCCGGGCGCGTCAAGCCTTTTAGCGGCTAAAAATCACCCCTTCTTGGCGTCATCCGAATACAGCGCGGCTAGGCGCTTGAGGTCGTCGGGGCCTTGCTGAACCTCGACCACCCGCATTCCGTAGCGCCCCATCTGCGACGCGGCGCGCGAAACTGCGAGCTGCTGCGCGTGGTCGGCGCTCACGAAGAACGTCATCAACGGCCCCACGGTGCGCGTGCCGCCGCTCGCAAAGCACACGTCGAACGAACCGCCATGCACATGCGGATCGACGCCTTCAACGAGCCGCCAGGGGTCAAGGCCCCATTCCTCGGATTGCGCGCTGTACCAATAGGCCGGCGCATCGCCGTTCAAATCGCTGGCCGCGTACTCGCGCACCAGGACGGCCACGCGGCCCGTGGTTGGCTCCACGAATCCCGGCGGGTAGGGCAGGGTCTGTTTTTTCATGTCAAAGCCCCTTCGGCTTGTAGATCGAAACGAAGTAGGTGATCGCGGTCAGCACCGCGAAGTACACCAGGAACGACCAGCCGGCATACACGCCAGGCGTGTTCCAGTGGTAGAGCATCCGCACGAACTGAAAGAAGGTGGCAATCGACAGCACCCACTTGAGGATCGGCCAGACCAACACGGTCGCCACCCATACGAACTTGACCAGGCCGGCCAGCAGGCCAGCACCGGGGGCCTTGTTGGGGGCAGCAGGCGCGGCGGCAGGCTCCACCGGCGCGGGCGCGGCGGGCTGCTCGATCTCCTTGGGGAACTTGATGATGTTGGACATAGCTTGACCCTCCACGCGCTTACGTGTTGAATGCTGGGTGCTCCCACTCGGAAGCATGGTTACGGTGTGCCAGCACCAGGCCAAGCGCCCCGGATCACTCCGGGGCGTTCCTCCACCTGGGGCCGCCCTTGATCTTGCCTCGGCTCACGCAATACTCCCTTCTTGGCGTCCTCGATAGGCCCGGCCGTTGCCGACCGGGCCATGTGCTCTTACCAGCCGGCCCGGCGCTTGGCCTGCTCGACGGCTTCCATCGACCAATGGCCCTTGGCCTGCCCCTCCAGGGAGCATCCGGCGAAGTACGCCTTGCCGCGCAGTTCCTCGGCTTTGCGCACCAGCTCGGCCGCCTCGGCCATCATGGCCGCGATCTCGTCACGGCGGGCCGGGAAGTCGGTCGCTGCCGCGCCCTCCAGCTCGTCAATCCAGGGCATGATCTTGTTGTCGCTCATCGGACTTTCTCCGGTAGTTGACCTGGGCGATGTGCCCGGCCTTCAAGTGCTATATTAGGGCAAAATGCCCTAGCCTGTCAAGCACTTTAGCTAAACTTTTTTCGCTTTACCGGAATCCGAAGGCTAAACTTTAGCCGCTAAAACCTTTCCCTTGGCGTCAATCCTCTTTCCAGATCACGCCCAGCCCGGCCAGGTCGCACAGGATCGCCCATGCCGCATAGGGAATCGGGGTGTCCTCGCCGATCCAGCGGCGGATCGTGCGGTCGCCCTTCGCGCCCAGCCCCAGCGCCTTCGCGGCCTTGCTGCCGCTGAACCCGGCCAGGCGCAGCACCTCGCGGACTTCCTCGCCGGTCGGTTGTGCCCAGCGTTCGGCCGGCTTCAAGCACTCCAGCCGGATATTGGCGTCGTTCGTCATTCGTTCGTTCTCCTGGTCAAGTGATAAGCCGCAACTGGTCGAAGCCGTAGATCGACTGGATGCAGCTCGGGTCTGAATCGACCACGCGCCGGCCTGCGCGATTGGTCTTGTACGTTACCGGCCTGTCGTCGTGCGCCCACACCTGGCGGGTGTCGGGATGCACCTTCACGATGATGATGCGCTTGCCGATGTAGCGGTCGAAAACCGGGTGATGGACGCTCACGATCTCGCACCGCTGGCCGGGCTTGAACTCCACCCGGTCGGCCGGGCCTCCATCGCCATTCCTGGCGATGCTGCAGGTTGCCGCGCTCGCTCCCGGCATCGTCGTTTCCGGCGATACAGGCCCGCCCTCGACCGGCTCGGCATCGTCGGCTTTGACGATGCTGCAGGTCATCGTCGTTTCTGGCGATGCGGGATCTCGCTCCGGGCCTGCGCCGGTGATTTTTCCCTTGGCGTCCAACCCGGCGGCCCTGGCCGCCTTGATCCTGGTCGCGGCCTCGGCCGCCCAGCGCCTGGCGATGAAGGCCCGATGCGAGGGCAGCACCACATCGACCAGGACGAACCCCGGCGGCACCAGGACGGTCGCCGGTTCGCGCCGCGCCGGCGGCTCCAGGCCGGCCAGCCAAGCGGGCAGGGGAGCATCGGCCAGGCGGTCGCGGTAGCTGGCCTCGACCATCACCGGGCGCTTCTTCTCGGCTCGCTGCGCAGCCAGGATGCCGCGCGCAACCTCGTCCACCGTCATGCAGCCCTGCGCCGTGTCGAAGTGCGAGCGGTAGCCCGTTTCGGAGATAAACGGCCTGTCCAGGTCGATGACGTGGAACTGGAAGTGGGCACCCAGCGGCCCGCCGTAGCCGGCCTCGTACTCCACCAGGGCGCGCATGTCGCCATCCGCGACCAGGAACTGGCCGCGCTGGCCCCACAAGGGCACGTCGCCAGGCACCGCCGCGCAATGGCGCTCGATGACCTGGCCGGGCGCGTCGTGGTCGGCCATGCTGCCCACGTGCGTTCCGCCGTTCATCTTCCAGATGACGGCCTCGTATCGGTCGCTGGCCGCCTCGGCGGCCGCACCGTCGCCGCGCATGATCGCCGCGTCGATCTCCACCACGGCCGCCACGGCGGCGGCCAGCAGCTCGTCGCGTTCGGTGGGCAGCTCGGCCAGCAGCTCGGCCGCCGGCGCGTTCCAGTCCTGGCCCGGCTGGGCCGGCGTCTTGCGTTTCTTCGCCATCGGCCGGCCCCTCAAGTGTCAGCACGCCGCCACGCGATCACGTCGCGGGCTTCGTAGCCGTGGCGCTTGCAGTCGTCGCAGAATCCCGAGCTGAACCCCTTGTGGTTCGTGCCGATCCATGCGGCCGGCTTGCCGCATTCGTGGCCGTAGGTGCCCGGCTCGGCGTTGTGGCACTTGCCGTCCGTCGCGTAGCTGTTCGTCGGTGCCTGGGGAGCGTTGTTCCTGGTCATGGTCGCCTCCTGGAAGCCCCGGCCGAAGCCGGGGCCGCCCCTCATCAGTCAATAGCCCGGTAGATCGCGGCCGCCTCGGCGTGGCTGGCTGCGAAGCCGCGCAGGAAGTGATAGCGGTCGATCAGGGCATCGCCGGCGTCCGTGTCGGCGGCCTCGGCCGCGAGCTGGCCCAGCGCGAACAGGGTTGCGACAATGCCGGCGGCGTCGGCCGACAACTCGCCTCGGAAGCCGTTGCCGTCCACCTCGATCTCCAGGCGGTCGGCCAGGTCGGGGGCCATGTAAAAACCGCCGTCCGACAAGGTGTAGTAGTGCCAATACGCGCCGCTGTAGCGTTCGCAGAGCCGGCGAAGCCAGGCATACACCAGGGCCTCGCCGCGCATCATCAGACGCGGGCCGAAGTAGGCGGGCAGGAAGTCGAGGCGCTGGGCCTCGGCGACCAGGGAAGCGGTAACGGGTTGCTCTTGGGTGTTCATCGGACTTTCTCCGGTAGTTGACCTGGGCGAAATGCCCGGCCTTCAAGTGCTATATTAGGGCAAAATGTCCTAATCGTCAAGCACTTTAGCTAAACTTTTTGGCCGCTAAACCTTGCCCTTTCCCTTGGCGTGCATTACAATGTAATTCACGAACCCAACCGGAGAACCAATCATGGCTGCAAACCAGCTCGTACAAACGCGCATCGACGGCGCGATCAAGGAAGAAGCGGCGGCCGTCCTGGCCGCGATGGGCCTTACCGTGTCCGACGCGGTGCGGCTGCTGCTCACGAAGGTGGCCCAGGACAAGGCGCTGCCCTTCGAGCCGCTGATTCCGAACGCCACCACCATCGAGGCGATGAAGGAAGCCCGCAAGGGCAAGCTGCCGCGCTTCGCCACCGTCAACGATCTGATGGCCGATCTGCATGCGGCAGATTGAGCGCACCGGCCAGTTCAAGCGCGACTACAAGCGCGAGGCGAAAGGGCAGCACCGGGCCACGCTCGACGCCGACCTGGTGCCCGTCCTGGTCGCGCTCGCCGACGACCAGCCGCTGGAACCTCGGCACCGCGACCACGCGCTGACCGGGGACTGGAAGGATCACCGGGATTGCCACGTCAAGCCCGACCTGGTGCTGATCTACCAGAAGCCCGACGCCGACACGCTGCGCCTGGTGCGCCTCGGCTCTCACTCCGAACTCGGCTTGTGATCGGCGCGGGCCTGGCCCCGCGTCTCACGTTTCATTGACACTTGAGGGGCGCTTTCCGCGCCACCGGCCGAGCTGGCCGACCCCCTTCCTTGGCGTAAAACCTGCGGCGGTGGAGCTGCTGCGATGCTTGAGGATCGCGCGGCCGGTCGAACCGCGGCGACCTGGTTGGGGAGTGTGAGGGGGCTTTGCCCCCTCGCAAGCTCTCGAACTTACTGCCTTCCGCCAGGCGCTTGCGCCTGGCTCTCCTAAGCCGTAGCGCCGAAGGCGCTCCATTGTGGGGTGAGGCCGCAAGGCGGCCGAGGGGCGTAGCCCCTGGGGGGATGGGAGGCCGCTTGCGGCCGGGTGGGATCGAGAAGGGGGGTTTCCCCCCTTCGGCGGCCGGTCATGCTGCGCGGCAGCTTGGGCCGTGTTGCCGTTTTTTTCGCCAGCCTCTGGTTAAAACTACCTGGTTATATAAAAAGGTTATAAAGACGGTTAAAAACCTGGTTAGCATGACCGAAAAACGCGCGTAAACCGTTGTCACGCCAAGGAAAAGTGCGAAGAGGCCGCCCCTCAAGTGTCAATGGATAAGCCCCCCATGTGTCAATACGCTGCCCCTCAAGTGTCAAGAACCGCGCCCCTCAAGTGTCAGTAGGGCCGCCCCTCAAGTGTCAATACCGGGGCAGGGTTCCTAACAGGGTTATCCACAACTTCGGTGGATAACTCCATGCCGATCAGGCACTTAGGCCGCCTCGGCGGCCGCCTGGACGGCTCGACCAGGCCGAAATCGGCCGCTGCCCCCCAAGTGTCAACATCGCGCCGGCCCCGCTGCCCCTCAAGTGTCAACGTCAGGGCTGCGCCGGCCGGCCTCGGCCGACTTGTCCCGAAACTGTCCACAACGGCCGCGCCGGTGGGGCAGGGCAGGGAAGGCCCCGGAAACGGGCCAGGAAGGCCCGTCAGGGCCGCAAAGCCCAGCGGCGAGGGCCACCGGCCCGGTGAGCGTCGGGAAGGCGCTGGAAGCCCGCCAGGGGCGAGACGGGCGGCTCTGCCGCCTGGCTCGATGCGCAGCACGACATAGCCGGTTCTCGCGGCCGCCGGCCGGGAGAATCCCCCGCAGCTCGGCCCCTCAAGTGTCAAAGGGTGGATCTCATCGTCAGAAGCGGCGATGCGAGATCCAGCGCCGGCGTCGGCCGTCATCGTCGGAACTGGCGATGGGGCCCTCGGTTCATCGTCAAAGGTGGCGATGGTCGACCGTGGCCTGGACGTGGCCAGCCTCGCCGGAAATGACGATGCTGCAGCTCGACGTGCGCGCGACCAGGTGGCCGGAACTCCCTCGTCAGAAGCGGCGATGCTCGAGAAAAAAAGCCGCCTCGATCTCGGGCGGCTCTCCAGGGGCAGGGCGGCGGTCATCGCTTGCAATGCACCAGGTCGTCATTGATCCAGGCGCTGTCCACCAGGCCGTTTTCGCGCAGCTCGTCGCATGCCTCGCTGACCTGCTCGCGCCACTTCTTCACGCGGGTGGAATCCGAACCGCACATGAGCCGGAACGTCTCCAGCTTGAGCGGGTACGGCTCCTTGTGCGTGGCAAAGTAGTCGAACATCCGCCGCGCGGTGGGCGACAGCTTGCGGTACTTCTCCCACACGAATTTCGTGTAGTGGTCGCCGGCGAACAGCACCACCATTTCGGTGTCGATCTCGACCTGGCAGCGCGACGTGCGCTTGCCGCGATCCAGGATGCGGAAGCGCCGGATCAGCGACACGGATTCCAGGCGGCCCAGCCGCTGGGAAGAGAACTGCATCGCGGACGCTTGCAGCCGCGAAAGGCAGTCCTCGGCCTGCTTGTAGTAGCGGCCATTGATCGACCAGCCCAAGTCCTGGCAAATCTCGTAGAACGTGAACGTGACCGGCTCGCCCAGCGGCGTGCGCTTCGCGTATTCGAGCACCTGGGCAAACACCAGCTCGTCGCTGTCGGCGCGTAGCTCGATGCCGGTAAAGGTGATCTCCACGTCCTTGCTGATGTGGTAGATCGCCTCGCGCTGCAAGGCGGCGCGGGGCACCTTCTTGTTCCTGGTCGTGAAGATCGCCGACCGGCCGAAGTCGTTGGGCATGGCCCGCATGTGGTCGGGCCACGGCGCGAGGTCGAACAAGGAAAGCTGCATGTCCTTGATCTGCTGCTTCGTGTGCTTGAGCAAGGCGGCCTGCTTGGCCTGGCTGACCTGCTCGGCCAGCTCGCCGGTGGCACTGGCCGGCTTCTCGGTCGTTTTCTTGGTCGCCATCTGTTGCGTTCTCCGTTCGGCGGTCACGCCGCTGACTTTCTCGGCCAAGGTGTTGACCACGGTTCGCGGCTCGGGCGGAAGGCCCATAGTCCGCGCCAGCTCGGCCGACTCGGCCGCCATCCGCTCGGAGCGCGCCACGGCCGCGCTGGGCGGCGGTGGCGGTGGCTCCGGCGCTGCCGGCCCGTCCGGCAGCTCGAAGAGGGAACCGGCGGGGCGGAAAGCCCCGCCGGCGGTGCCGGCCTGCGCGTTGCGCTCGGCCGCGTAGCGGCGGGCAAGCGCCGTCGCGTCGGCCTCACTCAACCCGCCGTCGATGAGCTTGCGGCGGTAGCCCTGCTCGTCGAAACTGTCCGGCATATCTTCGTCCTCCTAGCATAACGCCCGGCCTGTGGCCGGGCGCGTTTCTCATTTGCCGCCTGGTTCCTTGGTATCCAGGTACTCGATCACGTCGGCGATGAAGTCAAAGCCGTACTCGGTCTGGCCGTCCTTCTCGAACTTCGTCGGCTCGATGCGGCCCTGGACGAACACCTTGGAGCCTTTGCCAAGGTACTTGCCCGCGTTCTCTGCCAGGCCGGCAAACGACTTGATGCGGAAGAAGTCGGTTTGCTCTTTCTTCTCGCCGGCGCGGTCGCGCCACACGCGGTTCACGGCCAGGTCGAATACGGCGCGGGCGCTGTTTTCGCTATGGCGAACATCAGTATCACGGGTAAGATTGCCGATAAACTGGAATTGGTTATGGCTCATGCGTAGCTCTCCAGGCTGTGATGAAGCCTAGAGTTTAGCTAAACCTAATTCCGAGGTCAAGAACTTTAGCGGCTAAAATTTCGAGCCGCCCATGCGCAAGGCGACGCCTTTGTATAACTACATCTTCTTCACGAACGTGCTGCGGCTGCTTGATGAGCGCCACATGACGAAAAAGGAGCTATCGGACAGGTCGGGGGTTTCGATCTCCTTCCTGTCCGATCTCACTACGGGCAAGGCCAATCCGTCCCTCAAGGTCATGCAGGACATTGCCAAGGCCCTTGATGCGCCGTTGCCCCTTCTGCTTGAATCAACCGACTTGGACAAGGACACGCTCGATGCCCTGGCCGGCGGCAAGGCTCCGCAGAGCCTTCCTGCCGGTTTCGAGCGAGTGGCGGCGGTGCTACCGTCGCATCAGGCATTCATCGTCAAGAAGTGGGGCGAGGCCGCCCGCAAGAAGCT
The DNA here is from genome assembly GCF_900109175.1 of Pseudomonas linyingensis. Classification (GTDB taxonomy): domain Bacteria; phylum Pseudomonadota; class Gammaproteobacteria; order Pseudomonadales; family Pseudomonadaceae; genus Geopseudomonas; species Geopseudomonas linyingensis. Next base: position 36,382 of record NZ_FNZE01000024.1, read on the forward strand.
CCGGGGGTAGGACGCCAAGAAAGAAAGCAGGGAAGGGACGCGGCAAGGAACTGAGCCAGCAGAAGCCAGCACTTTTTAGCCGCTAAAGCCCGCCGGGGTGGCTCAACCCCCGGAACACCCACAACGCAAGCCATAGGTTCGGTGCGAGGCGCACGGAGCATGCGCCGCGTTGTTTCTATTGCGATCAGCTCGGGACACGATTGAAAACACTCAATCCGTCATTCCGTTTGCTTGCTCGTCAAAAGACTTCGGTATATCGTATGAACCTGTGTAGAATGCGTGCGGTCAGGGCAGCACGCAAATCACATACATGGGATACACGGAATGACCGAACAGAAGCTGGAACACAACACGATCAAGGAACGGGCGAAGAAGAAGCTCGAACGCGACATGGGGCCGGAGCTGTTGGCAGCTCTGAACGATCCCAAGACCGTTGAAATCATGCTCAACGCGGACGGCAAAGTCTGGCAGGAGAAGCTGGGCGAGCCGATGAAGTGCATCGGCACCCTTCGCTTCGCGCAGGCCCAAGCCATGATCGAAACCATTGCCGGCTACCACGGCAAGGAAGTCACGCGGCAGCGGCCGATCCTGGAAGGCGAGTTCCCGCTAGACGGTAGCCGCTTTGCCGGCCAGCTCCCCCCGGTCGTGCCCGCACCGACCTTTGCGATCCGCAAGAAGGCGGTCGCCATCTTCACCCTGGCGCAGTACGTCGAGCGCGGAATCATGACCGCGCAGCAGCGCGATTCCTTGATTGCCGCCGTGCGTGCCCACCGGAACATCCTGGTGATCGGCGGCACCGGCTCGGGCAAGACCACGCTGGTGAACGCGATCATCAACGAGATGGTGCTTCAAGACCCGACCGAACGGGTTTTCATCATCGAGGACACCGGCGAAATCCAGTGCGCCGCCGAGAACTACGTCCAGTACCACACCAGCATCGACGTGACCATGACGGCGCTGCTCAAGACCACGCTGCGCATGCGGCCCGACCGCATCCTGGTCGGCGAAGTGCGCGGCCCCGAAGCACTTGATCTGTTGATGGCCTGGAACACCGGGCACGAAGGAGGAGCCGCAACCCTGCACGCAAACAACGCCAAAGCGGGCCTTGATCGGCTCGCCATGCTCATCAGCATGCACCCCGATTCACCCAAACCCATTGAACCGCTGATAGGCGAGGCGGTTCACGTGGTCGTTCATATCGCCCGCACCCCTGACGGCTCGCGGCGCATCCAGGAAATCCTTGAGGTTTCCGGCTACGCCAACGGCCAGTACGCAACCAAAACCCTGTAACCCTGTAACCCTGTAAGGAGCTTAGACCCATGCAATCGACCCTTCCCGCGTTCCGCTTCGACAGCCGCGCCGTGTTCTACCTGGGCATGTTCGCCCTCTTGGCGTTCTTCCTGCTGGCCCCCCAGCACGCTTTCGCCTCCGAAGGCACCGGCGGTTCCCTGCCGTATGAAGGCTGGTTGACCAACCTGCGCAACAGCGTCACCGGCCCGGTGGCCTTCGCGCTGTCGATCATCGGCATCGTTGTCGCCGGCGGCATCTTGATCTTCGGCGGCGAACTCAACGGCTTCTTCCGCACGTTGATCTTCATCGTCCTGGTCATGGCCCTGCTGGTCGGCGCGCAGAACATGATGAGCACCTTCTTCGGCCGTGGCGCGGAAATCGCCGCCCTGACCGATGGCGTGCTGCACCAGGCCAAGGTCGCGGCGCTGGACATGGCCGGCTTCCCTGGTGAAGCCATCGCACGCTGGGCCGAACGCGGCCACATCGCGGGGTAAGTCATGGCACTGCGCGCGATCCCCATCCGTAGGGCCGGCAACCGAGAAAACCTGTTCATGGGTGGCGACCGCGAGCTGGTGATGTTCTCGGGCCTGCTGGCCGGGGCGCTGATTTTCAGCGCCCAAGAAGTGAGGGCAACGGTGTTCGGCATCGCCTTGTGGTTCGGCGCGTTATTCGTGCTGCGCCTCATGGCGAAGTCCGACCCGAAGCTGCGACACGTGTACCTGCGGCACCGCCGGTACAAGCCGTACTACCCGGCTCGCAGCACGCCCTTCCGTGAAAACACGCCGAGTCAAGGGAAGCAATACAAATGATCGAAGCAATCGCAATTGGCATTGCTGTACTCGGTGCGGTTCTGTTGCTCATCCTCTTTGCCCGTATCCGTCAGGTCGATGCCGAGCTGAAGCTCAAGAAGCATCGGTCGAAGGACGCGGGCCTGGCCGACTTGCTCAACTATGCCGCCGTGGTCGATGACGGCGTGATCGTGGGCAAGAACGGCTCCTTTATGGCCGCCTGGCTGTACCAAGGGGATGACAACGCCAGCAGCACCGAAGAGCAGCGGGAAATGGTGTCCTTCCGCATCAACCAGGCCCTGGCGGGCCTGGGCAGCGGCTGGATGGTTCATGTCGATGCCGTGCGCCGGCCGGCACCCAACTACTCCGAGCGCGGCGTCTCCACCTTCACCGATCCGGTGTCGGCCGCCATTGATGAAGAGCGCCGGCGGCTCTTCGAGGGCCTGGGCACGATGTACGAAGGGCACTTCGTATTCGCCGTGACCTGGTTTCCGCCAGTGCTGGCCCAGCGCAAGTTCGTTGAGCTGATGTTTGACGATGACGCGGTGACGCCCGACCACACGGCCCGCACCGTGGGCCTCATCGAGCAGTTCAAGCGCGAAATCCGCAGCCTGGAATCGCGCATGTCCTCGGCCGTCAAGCTCACGCGCTTGAAGGGCCACAAGATCGCCACGGAAGAGGGCAGGGAAGTCACGCATGACGACTTCCTGAGCTGGTTGCAGTTCTGCGTGACCGGCAACTATCACCCGGTGCAGCTCCCCAGCAACCCGATGTACTTGGACGCCGTGATCGGCGGGCAAGAGCTGTGGGGCGGCGTCGTTCCGAAGATCGGCCGCAAGTTCATCCAGGTGGTGTCCCTCGAAGGCTTCCCCTTGGAGTCAACGCCTGGCCTGCTGTCGGCCCTGGCCGAGCTGCCGAGTGAATACCGCTGGTCGAGCCGCTTCATCTTCATGGATCAGCACGAGTCCTTGAAGCACCTGGACAAGTTCCGCAAGAAGTGGAAGCAGAAGATTCGCGGCTTCTTCGACCAGGTTTTCAACACCAACACCGGCAGCGTCAACCAGGACGCGGCAACGATGGTGGCCGATGCCGAGGCGGCCATCGCCGAGGTCAATAGCGGCCTGGTGGCCGCCGGCTACTTCACGTCCGTGGTCGTGTTGATGGATGAGGATCGGGAGCGCCTGGCGGCCGCCGCGCTGTCGGTCGAGAAGGCCATCAACCGGCTGGCCTTCGCGGCGCGCATCGAGACGATCAACACGATGGACGCCTACCTGGGCAGCTTGCCCGGCCACGGCGTCGAGAACGTGCGCCGGCCGCTCATCAACACGATGAACCTGGCCGACCTGCTGCCGACAAGCTCCATCTGGACGGGCAGCGCCACCGCGCCGTGCCCGATGTACCCGCCGCTGGCCCCGGCGCTCATGCACTGCGTCACGGTCGGCGCTACGCCCTTCCGGCTGAACCTGCACGTGCGCGACCTGGGCCACACCTTCATGTTCGGCCCGACCGGCGCGGGCAAATCGACGCACCTGGGCATCATCGCCGCGCAGCTCCGGCGCTATGCCGGCATGTCGATCTACGCCTTCGACAAGGGCATGTCGATGTACCCGCTCGCGGCCGCAATCAATGCCGGCTCGAAGGGCAAGACTGGCCTGCACTTCACGGTGGCCGCCGACGATGACCGCCTGGCCTTCTGCCCGCTCCAGTTCCTCGAAACGAAGGCGGATCGGGCTTGGGCGATGGAGTGGATCGACACGATCCTTGCGCTCAACGGCGTGGACACCACGCCAGGGCAGCGCAACGAGATCGGCCACGCGATCATGAGCATGCACGCCAGCGGCGCGCGCACGCTCTCCGAGTTCTCGGTGACGATCCAGGACGAAGCGATCCGCGAGGCCATCAAGCAATACACGGTGGACGGCTCGATGGGCCACCTGCTCGATGCCGAAGAGGATGGCCTGTCGCTCTCCGACTTCACGGTGTTCGAGATCGAAGAGCTGATGAACCTCGGCGAGAAGTTCGCGCTGCCGGTGCTGCTGTACCTGTTCCGCCGCATCGAGCGCGGCCTTAAAGGCCAGCCGGCCGTCATCATCCTGGACGAAGCCTGGTTGATGCTGGGCCACCCGGCGTTCCGCGCCAAGATTCGGGAATGGCTCAAGGTCTTGCGCAAGGCGAACTGCCTGGTGCTCATGGCTACGCAAAGCCTTTCCGACGCGGCCAACTCGGGCATCTTGGATGTGATCGTGGAATCGACCGCGACCAAGATTTTCCTGCCGAACGTCTATGCCCGCGACGAGGACACGGCGGCGCTCTATCGCCGCATGGGCCTCAACAAGCGGCAAATCGAAATCCTCGCCACGGCGGTTCCGAAGCGGCAGTACTACTACGTCTCCGAGAACGGCCGCCGCCTCTATGACCTCGCCCTGGGGCCGCTGGCCCTGGCCTTCGTCGGCGCGTCCGACAAGGAATCGGTCGCCGCCATCAAGAGCCTGCAAGCGAAGTTCGGCCATGAGTGGGTCGATCACTGGCTGGCCGGCCGCAATCTGAATCTCAATGACTACCTGGAGGCCGCATGAGCTTTGCCGACACCCTCAAGGGCTTGATCTTCAAGAAGCCCGCCACGGCCGCAGGACGCGACAAGCGCGACCCTCGGCAGACCGATGAACCGCTGGAAGGCGGCCGACGCCAGGGCGAGGCCGAGAACCCCTATCTGGCCGCTCGTCGCACCTGGAACGATCACGTGGGCGGCGTCGTGTCGTCTCGCCAGACCTGGCAAGTGATCGGCATCTTGTCGCTGTTGATCGCGCTCGCCGGCGTCGGCGGCGTGATCCACATCGGCAGCCAGTCGAAGTTCATCCCCTACGTGGTGGAAGTGGACAAGCTCGGCCAGACAGTGGCCGCCGGCCCGGTGCAAGCGGCCTCGAAGGCCGATGCCCGCGTCATCCATGCGACGGTCGCCGAGTTCATCACCGACGCCCGCACGGTCACGCCGGACGTGGCCTTGCAGCGCCGCTCTGTGTTCCGCGTGTACGCCAAGTTGTCGCCCAACGATCCGGCAACGCCAAAGATGAATGAGTGGTTGAACGGCACCCCGGATGCCAGCCCGTTCCGTCGCGCTGAAAAGGAAATGGTGAACGTCGAGATCAAGACGGCCATCCCGCAGACGCCGGACACCTGGCAAGTCGAGTGGGAAGAAACCGCCCGCGACCGTCAAGGCACACCGAAGGGCAAGCCCGCGATCTGGCGTGCGCTGGTCACTGTGTACGTCGCGGAAGTCACGCCGCAAACCACGGATGAGCAACTTCGGAACAACCCCCTAAGCGTGTACGTGCGGGACTACTCCTGGTCGCGCGTTCAATGAACCCAAGGACATTCACCATGAAGAAAATCTTTTCCGTTGTCGCCTTGGGCGCTGCGCTGCTGTCGCCCACCCTGGCCCTGGCCGCCGATGACCTGGCCGACAAGTATTTCACCGGCAAGAACCCGACGCTGACGCCTCAAGAGCGCGCGGCCATCGACATTGCGAAGCGATGGAACGCGGGCGCTGCCACCGGCATGAAGCCCGTCGCCGGCTCCAATGGCGCGATCAAGTTCCTGTTCGGCGCGCAGCAGCCCAGCATCGTGTGCGCGGTGCTCCAGGTGTGCGACGTGGCCTTGCAGCCAGGCGAGCAAGTCAACTCGATCAACCTGGGCGACACGGCCCGGTGGACGGTCGAGCCGGCCATCACCGGCAGCGGCCCCAACGAAGTGCAGCACCTCATCATCAAGCCGATGGATGTTGGCCTGGAAACCAGCCTCATCGTGACGACGAACCGCCGCGCCTATCACCTGCGCCTGCGCTCGCATCGCACCGAGTACATGCCGCAAGTCTCGTTCACCTACCCCGAGGACGCGCTTGCGAAGTGGGACGCGATCCAGCGCCGCGAAACGCAAGAACGCACCGACCGCACCATCCCGCAGACCGGCGAGTACCTGGGCGATCTCAAGTTCGACTATGACCTGTCCGGCTCGGCGAGCTGGAAGCCGGTGCGTGTGTTCAACGATGGCCGCAAGACCATCATCGAAATGCCCGGAACGATGGAGCAAACCGAAGCGCCGACGCTCCTGGTCGTGCGCCGCGAGGGCGGCATCTTCCGCGACGAGGAAACCGTGATGGTGAACTATCGCGTGCAGGGCAATCGCTACATCGTGGACACGGTGTTTGACCGCGCGATCCTGATTGCCGGTGTTGGTGGAAGCCAAGACCGCGTGACTATCTCCCGGAGGAAGTGACCATGCGCAAGATCATCTTTGCTGCGCTGTTCGTCCTCGCCCTGGGCGGCTGCGCGACCACCGGCCAATACGGCAACTTCGTCCCGCCGACCGCAACGGTCGATCAGCAGCAGCTCGCCCGCGAAGCGGTGCAGCAGCTCGCTGTGCTGTACCCGCCGGCCAAGACGCGCCTGGAGCTGCAACAGGCCACGCCTGATGCCTTCGGCCAGGCCCTGGTGCTGACGTTGCGCGAGCGCGGCTATGCCCTACTGGAGTTCAACCCGGCCAGCGCGAAGGCGCAGGCCACGGCGGCCAGTGAGCCGGCATCGCCGGCGGCCCTGCCGCTGCGGTACGTGCTCGACCAGGCCGGCGACTCGAACCTGTACCGCCTGACTCTGTTGGTCGGCCATCAATCCATCACCCGCCCGTACCTGGTGCAAGACGGCAGCTTTGCGCCGGCTGGGTATTGGGTGCGCAAGGAGTGACCTATGAGTGACCAAGCCGATCAAATGGCACCGGACGCCTCGCCGGGCGCGGTATCGAAGAAGTCCGGCGTGCGGCGTGTCAACAACATGCCGATGTACATCCTTGCGGCCGCGCTGGGTGCCTTCCTGCTGGTGATGATGCTGGTCGCGGCGGATCGCGCTGCGAAGCAGAACGCACCGGCGCAAGGCGCGGCCGAGAAGGCGGGTAACACGTCGATGTTCGCCAAGGAGATCGTCGGCGACAGGGATGGCGGCACGGTAGAAGCGGCCTCGCCGCTCAAGCCGCCGGAGCTGGCGACCGGGCCAGAGGCTGCGCCGGTGCTTGTCGCGCGCCCCGACCTGGACGCGCCGCCGCCACCGCCCAGCGGCAACCTGGGCCAGCCGGTGCATGACGATGAAGCCGACCGCATCCGCATGGCGAAGCTGCAAATGTTCCAGGAAGCGGTCAAGGCCAAGACGGGCGTTCGTGTCGATGCGCCGCGCAGCAGCGGGTCATCGGGCGCGCAGCCGGGCACGCCGCAGACGCGCGACGAAATGCTGTCCCGCCTGGCGGCTGTGCGGCAGCAAATCGGTGCGCAAGCATCGGGCGATCCGACCGCCGCCTATCAGGCCCGGCTCGCGCAGCTTCGCGCCTCGGGCGTCGGCGGCCAGCAGGCCGGCGGCGGCGTGGGTGGTGGTGCGCCGCAGCTCTTGCAAACCGCCGGTGGCGGCCAGGGCAAGAACTACGCGCAGTTCGCGGGAAGCGGCCAGGGCGACCGTTGGCGGCTGGACTCCCAGCCCGAAGCGCCGCGCTCGCCCTTCGAGCTGCGCGCCGGCTTCGTGGTGCCGGCCACGCTCATTTCGGGCATCAACTCCGACTTGCCGGGCCAGATCATGGCCCAGGTCGCGCAGAACGTGTACGACACGCCGACCGGCAAGCATCTGCTGATTCCGCAAGGCTCGCGCCTGGTCGGGTCGTATTCGAGCGATGTTGCCTACGGTCAGTCGCGCGTGCTTGTGGCTTGGCAGCGCATCGTGTTCCCCGATGGCAAGGCGATGGACATTGGCACGATGCCGGGCGCGGATAGCGCCGGGTACGCGGGCTTCAATGACCAGGTGAATAACCACTACCTGCGCGTGTTCGGCTCGGCCTTCCTCATGTCGGGCGTCATCGCCGCCGTGAGCATGAGCCAGGACAACAGCGGTTCCACCGGCAATCAGCAGCGCGCCAGCGATGCTTTGAGCGAAGCACTTGGGCAAGTGCTGGGCAACACCATCGCCCAACTCGTTTCCAAGAATCTGAACATTGCCCCGACCTTGGAAATCCGCCCCGGCTATCGGTTCAACGTCATCGTGACCAAGGACATGACGTTCTCGAAGCCGTACCAATCGTTTGACTACTAACGCCAGGAGAAAGCAAATGAAGCAGAAGTTTTTAGCCGCTAAAGTCGCTCTCGCCGTCACTCTGATGGCCGGGTCGATCACCACCATGTCGCCCGCGCAGGCCGGCATTCCCGTCATCGACGGCGGGAACCTGGTGCAGAACGTCATGACGGCCATCGAGTCGGTGGCGCAGACGCTCAAGCAAATTGAGCAGTACCAAACCCAGCTCCAGCAGTACGAAAACATGATCCAGAACACGGTCGCGCCGGCGGCCTATATCTGGGATCAGGCGCAGTCCACGATCAACGGGCTGATGAATGCGGTCGATACGCTGAACTACTACAAGACCCAGCTCGGCAGCATCGACTCGTACCTGGGCAAGTTCCAGGACGTGGCCTACTACCGCAGCTCGCCGTGCTTCAACGGCACCGGCGGCTGCACGCCCGCCGAACAGGCCGCAATGGCCGAGAACCGCCGCCTGGCGAGCGAGAGCCAGAAGAAGGCCAACGATGCCTTGTTCAAGGGCCTGGATCGCCAGCAGGACGCCTTGAAGTCCGACGCGCGCCAGCTCGAACGGCTCCAGTCGGCCGCGCAGGGCGCGAACGGGCAAATGCAGGCCATCGGCTTCGCCAACCAGCTCGCGGCCCAGCAGGCAAACCAGCTTCTGCAAATCCGGGGCCTCATGGTCGCGCAGCAGAACGCCATCGCCACGCGGATGCAGGTCGAAGCCGACCGTGAAGCGCAGCAGCAAGCCGCCGGCGAGGCGCTGCGCAAGGGCGAGTACAGGGCCAGTCCGGCCCGTAATTGGTAAGGGGGATACATGCGCCTATCCAAACCCTCGATCCTGGCAGCGGCCGCCCTTGTGGCGGCCCTGCTGGCCGGCTGCGAGAAAAAGCCCGAGCCGGTGACGCTGCCCGAAGTGAATGCCGAGAACTGCAAACCCGAGAACATCGCCAAGCTCGATAAGAGCGTGCAAGAGGCGTTTTCATCGCAGTGCCTGCGGGCCGGCTCGTTCAAACCTAGCGAACCTAAGTCCTGGTGAGGTACTGACGAATGAGAATGCCAGCCAGCTTGAAACTCGCCCTGCCGCTGCTCGTTTGGCTGGCGTTCTTTTCTACGGACGCTTCCGCCCAAATGAACAGCTCGGGCCTCTTCGATGACGTTCTGAACCGCTACAACGCCGCCGCCAGCGGCTGGGCCGGTGTCATCACCAACGCCGCATCCTGGTTGTTCTGGCTGCTGGTGACGATCTCGATGGTCTGGACGTTCGGCATGATGGCCTTGCGCAAGGCCGACATTGGGGAGTTCTTCGCGGAGCTTGTCCGCTTCACCATCTTCACCGGCTTCTTCTGGTGGTTGCTGACGAACGGCCCTAACTTCGCCTCGACCATCTATGCGTCGCTACGCCAAATTGCCGGCAACGCGACGGGCTTGGGTCAAGCCTTGTCGCCTTCCGGCATTGTCGATATTGGCTTTGCCATCTTCTACAAGGTGATGGATCAGTCCTCGGTGTGGTCGCCGGTGGACAGCATGGCCGGCATCCTCATGGCCGTTGCCATCTTGATCGTGCTCGCGCTCATCGGCGTGAACATGCTTCTTCTCCTGGCGTCTGGTTGGGTGCTCGCCTATGGCGGCGTGTTCTTCCTCGGCTTCGGTGGGTCGCGGTGGACTTCCGACATGGCGATCAACTACTACAAGACCGTGCTGGGTGTGGCCGCGCAGCTCATGGCAATGGTGCTGCTGGTCGGCATCGGCAAGACCTTTCTGGATGACTACTACGCGCGCATGAGCGAGGGGATCAACCTCAAGGAAATGGGCGTGATGCTCATCGTCTGCGTGATCCTGCTGGCACTCGTCAACAAGATTCCGGCGCTCATCGCCGGCGTCATCACCGGCGCGAGCGTGGGCGGTGCCGGCATCGGCAACTTCGGCGCAGGCGCGGCCCTCGGTGCCGCTGGCATGGCGGCCGCAGCAGCGGCAACCGGCGGCGCTGCTCTGGCGGCCGGCGCGGCCTCGGCCGCCGGCGGTGCTTCTGCGGTCATGGCCGCGTTCTCGAAGGCCAATGAAAACGTCTCGTCCGGGTCGGATGTCATGTCCATGCTGGGCGGTGGTGGTGGCGGCGACTCTGGCGGTGGTGGTGGCGGTGAAGCCGGCACCAGCACGCCCCTGGGCCAAGCCGCCGGCTTCGGTGGCGGCGGTGGCGACTCTGGCGGCGGCGGCAGCAGCGGCGGCGAGTCGAAGGGCGGCGACAAAGGCGGCGACAAGGCCGGCGGCGATAAGGCCGGCTCCAGCTCGAAGGGTGGCGAAGGCGGCGGCCAGAAGGCCAGCGGCGGCGGTGACGCCGGCGGCGCGAAGGCCGGCCAGGGTGGCGGCCAGGGCCAGGGAGCGGGGCAGGGCGGCCAGCAGGACGCACCTGGTAGTACCGGCCCCGGCATGCTGGCCTCGGCCGCTTCCGCGCTTGGCAAGGCCGGCCGCGTCACGGCCGACGCCGGCGCGAACTTGGCGAAGGGTGTAGGTGCGGTGGCGGCCGCGAAGGCCGCCAGCATGCGCGACTCGGCGATGGAACGCATCGCCGACACCACCGGCGGAAAGATCGCGGCCGCGATCAAGGCGCAGGGCGGCAGCTCGGCCGACACGAGCATCGACGTGCCCGATCAACAACCCTCGCCGACCTTCGGCGACAACAGCCTGGCCGGAGCTGACAGCTCTGCCGATCCCGAGTCCGAAGTAGCCGCGTTCCGTGACGGCGGCCGCAACGACAAATCTGCGTAACCCAAAGGAGTGTTCATCATGAAGAAGAAGTTGCTTTCCATCGTGGCCGCTGTGGCGGCCCTCTGCTCGGTCGGCACGGCCAGCGCGCAAGACGTGCTGACCGGCGACACCCGCCTGGCTTGCGAGGCGATCCTGTGCCTCGCAAGCGGCACCCGCCCGAGCGAATGCGCGCCGTCGCTTCGCAAGTATTTCAGCATCACGGCGCGGAAAATGTCCGACACGATCAAGAAGCGCAAGAACTTCCTCGATCTGTGCCCGGTGTCGAACCAGACGCCGGAAATGTCCGCGCTGGTGTCGGCCATGTCGCGCGGCGCTGGCCGTTGCGATGCGCAGGCCCTGAATCAAACGCTGGTGTTCTGGCAGGGCTACGAGGACGGGACGACGTACATCAGCAACCAGATGCCCGACTACTGCGCGGCCTACACCAACCACGCTTACACCGATTTCAGCAGCACCAAGCCGCGCTATGTCGGCACGCCAGAAAGGGGCGGGTATTGGGTCGAAGCGGCCGACTATGACCGGGCGCTGGCCGAGTACAACGAACGCATCCGGCGCGAGGACGAAGAGCGCCGCCGCGCTTCCTGGGGGGGTTACTGACATGCCCTTTGCTGCCGACCTTCCGCCGCAGCTCCAGGAGCGCGTCGTGTGCGCCGTTTCGGCGGCCGTGAAGTACGAAGTGCCGGCCAACATCGTGTTGGCCGTCGCGGAGAAGGAAGGCGGCAAGCCGGGCCAGTGGGTGCGCAACTCGAACGGCACTCATGACGTGGGGCCGATGCAGTTCAACACGGCTTACCTGCGCGACCTGGCCCGCTACGGCATCACGGCGGACGATGTAGCGGCCGCTGGCTGCTACTCGTTCGACCTCGCCGCCTGGCGCTTGCGGATGCACATTCGCAACGACAAGGGCGATCTCTGGACGAAGGCCGCGAATTACCACTCACGCACGCCGCAGTACAACGCGGTGTATCGCGCCGACCTGATGCGCAAGGCCGCCAAGTGGGCGGATTGGCTCGAAGCTCGGTTCGTCACGCTGGACGTGACGAAGGCGGGGGCCACGCCCTCGATGCCGACCGGGCCAGCGCCGGCGGTGCAAGCCGCCCAGCAGGCCACGGCAGCGGCCCCAGCGGCCGCGCCGGCGGCCAGGCCGGCAGCAGCTCCATCCATCAACGTCGCGGGCGGCTACGTGCCGCGCTCGATCTCCTTCAACAACAGAAGCGAAGGCTCGCCGGAGTAGGGCGGGCCTTCCGATTTAGCGGCTAAAACATGGACAAATTCCACGCCTTCATGATGCGCTACACGCTCGGTTTCGGCCGGGTGCTGACCGCCTATTGCAACTGGGCCGAATCGCAGGCCAAGGGGCAATTCGATCTGCTCTTGCTGGGCCTCGGCCCGATCTTCGCGCTGGGTCTGCTGCTGTGGGCGCTGCCGGCATGGATCGGCAAGCCCATTGCCTTCGTGCTGTCGCTTCCTGCGCTGTACATCATCTTCCTGGTGCTGCGCGCCTATGCCTCACGCGGGGGCAAGCGCGGATGAAGCCCTTGCACGTGCCGGATGGGACGGTCGAAGCGTTGAAGTGGCTCGCGCTGGCCCTGATGACCGGCGATCACGTCAACAAGTACCTGTTCAATGGCACGCTGCCGTTTCTCTTCGAGGCCGGCCGCCTGGCGCTGCCGATCTTCGTTTTCGTGCTGGCCTACAACCTGGCTCGACCTGGTGCATTCGAGCGCGGCGCGTACACGCGCACGATGAAGCGCCTCGCGGTGTTCGGCGCTGTGGCCTCGGTGCCCTTCGTCGCCCTGGGTGGCCTGTCCGCCGGGTGGTGGCCCCTCAATGTCTTGTTCACGCTCCTGGTCGTGACGGCGTGCGCCTACCTGGTGGAAAAGGGCGGCCCGCTGCACCTGGTCGGCGCCGGCCTGGTGTTCCTGGTCGGTGGCGGCCTGGTCGAATACTGGTGGCCGGCCGTGGCCTTCGGCCTGGCGGTGTGGTCGTACCGCAAGCGGCCCACCTGGGCCGCCGCGGCCGTCGCGCTGCTCGCCTGCGCGGCGCTGTGGTTCATCAATCGCAACCTGTGGGCGCTGGCCTCGCTGCCGCTGCTCCTGGTCGCTTCCCGCGTCGATCTGCCCATGCCGCGCCTGCGCTGGGCGTTCTACGCCTATTACCCGCTGCACCTGGCCGCTCTGTGGTTGATCCGCATCCCCATGAGCAAGGCCGGCTACCTGTTCTTCTGATTTGGAGTCCGCACCATGCGCAAAGCCCTTTTTCTGACCCTCTCCTTGGCGTCCCTTGCCTTCGCGCCTGGCGCGATGGCCGCCGGCGCTGCCGGCATGGCGGCCGTGAGCTATGGCGAGCCGGTCTTGACCGCTGTTTCGGTGTCCTTCTCCGACAGCAGCACCACGTTCCGGCCGGACGCTTCCACGGCCGAGCTGCTGGCCGAGGCGAAGGGGGCCACGATCATCTACGTCAGCGGTCGCACCAGCACGCTACGCCCCAGCGCGGCCGATGAGGCCCTGGCCTTGCGCCGGGCCTTGTCGGCCCGCCAGTACCTGATTGCGCGCGGCGTGTCGCCGCTCAAGATCATGGTGAACTTCGCTTCGGCATCCGACTTCGTGGCCGACAACTCGACGCCAGAAGGGCGGCACCAGAACCAGCGCGTGGACATTGAAGTCATCTACGTGCCTACGTACTAAAAGCCGCTCGCTTCGGTCTAGCGGCTGCGTCACCTGCCTAGTGGTGAGCAGTCGGGGGCATCCCGACACCCAATTTCCTAACCAACCCTCAAGGTCGTGTCTATGCAATCAACCAAGAAGTGTCTAGCCCTCGTTATTCCATTGCTCGCCCTCGCGGGCTGCGCTGCGTTGGATCAAGTCGCCAAGGATGTGCAGAAGGCCACCGCCCCGGTGATGCTCACGGAATCCCTGCCGCAAATCTGCCAGGCCGCGAAAGACAACCAGGTGCGAGCAAACGGCCTCTATGCCAACAAGGGCCTTGCGGTCAGCGGTGAAGTGCGCTCCGTCACCGAAGGCTTCCAGCCTCGCTATCGGGTGTTCCTGCGCTCCGGCCAGGTTTCGGTGCATGCCGGTACAGACAACAAGCTCAACGTCACCCAGCTTTCAACCGGGAAAACCGCTCGGGTGTCGGGTGTCGTGTCGGACGTGAGCTACGACTACAACGGGTGTTCGATCTCGCTGAAAGACGCGACGTTTTAACTGCGCTGCTGGCGTCCCCTAGCGGGCCTCCATCGCCGTTCCTGGCGATGCTGCAGGCCCGTTTTCCTTGACAGGGGTCGATTTGTTTTCGTTGTCAAAAGTGACGGTAGGAGATCGAGCACTGGCGTAGGGGTGGTCTGATAAGCCCTTGATTTCATTGGTTTTCCTGTTCACTTTTTCAGGCGTATTGTGTCTGCCCCAATCACCGGAGACACAAGATGCAAAGCTGGCACACAACCTACCTTGGCCTGCGAGAGCTGCCAAGGGAAATCAGCACCTTCGAGCTTCAGTCGTTTTTCACGTACAGCCGTACTGAGCGCGAGCTCATCAACGCCCGCCGAAGCAACGCCCACAAGCTGGGTCTGGCACTGCACATAGGTTTCTTGCGCTTGAGCGGGCGCCTGCTGAATTCGGTGCGCATCGTTCCGACAACCCTGTGGCGCCATCTGGGTGACGAAATCGGCATCACTGCTGTTGAACTGGCATCCCTGCGAGCCCTGTATGTTCGCGGTCGAACCCTCTTTGACCATCAACAACTGGCCTGTGATGTCCTGGGGTTTCATTGGATGACGGAGCACCAACGTCGCGCCCTGGTACGCACCCTGCGCGATGAGGTGGCCCGCTGCGCCGATCGGGATCAATTGCTCGTATTCGCTCGGCGCTGGTTGTATCAAAGCAAGATCCTGATCCTGCGCGACCGTGACATCCGTGTCCTGGTCACAGCGGCGCTGGGACAACTCGAAGAAGAAACAGCCAAAACGATTGCGGCATCTGTGCTGCCCGAACAACTGGTGCGCTGGCGGGATGCCATGGCCGCATTGCGCCCGGATGGGCAAACCCAGCAGAGCTGGTTGTGGTCGGCACCGGCCAAACACTCAACCAAACAAATTGGCGAGGTGTTCGAGCGAATCGAACTGCTGTACGCCCTGAATGTCCACAAACACCTGGACGACCTGTCCGGTCTCATTGTGCGGCGCTATGCACGCCGCCTGGCTTCAAGGCCTCCCTCGGTGGGGGCCAGGATCAAAGAACCCGCTCGCACAGTGGAGGTTGGCTGCTTTTTACGGCACTGCCTGTTTACCAGCACAGACCAAGCTATCTTGATGGTTCAGCGGCGCGTTGCCGATCTTTGGCGCACGGTCGCAGCAGGTGTCACGGAGACGGTCAATTGGGCTGACCTGTACAAGACATTGCTGGCAGAGCTGGCTGGTTTGGTCGCCCAGGGTGAACTTCAAGACGCGGAGTTGCGGGCTCGAATTGTTGCCCTGCTCAGTGCCAGCCAGCAAGGCAAACCACCCAGCCGGGCCTCGGTGGTGCGTGAGCGTTTGTTTGACGCCATACGTCCCGTGCGCTCTTTGCTGGCCGAAATCACCAAGCTGCCCTGGCAGGCCAATAGCGAGCACCCGGTGACCACAGCCTTGGCCCAATTGACGAAACTGTACGCGGGCAAACTTCGCGAACTACCTGCTGATGTCAGCGCCCCTCGCTTGGGTTCGGTCTGGAGCGGCGCGATTGCGGGTGCCGACCGGGAGCGCGCGTTTCGGGCCTTGGAGGTGGCCACCCTGTTTTCATTGCGACGTGCCGTGCGCAACGGTTCGGTGTGGATTGAGCACAGCCTGAGCTTTCGTGGCCGCGCACGCCTGTTCTTCACTGATGCGCGCTGGCAGGAAGAAGCCAAACGGCACTATGCCCGACTGTCACTGCCAGCCAATGCATCCACACTTTTGAAGCCGTTGCTGGCCAAGGTACGCGCCGGCGTGGAGGCAGTGGCCGTCGCCGCGCGCAGCGGTGTGCTGCGCGTGGACGAAGAACTCCACCTTTCAGTATTGCCGGCAGAGGATGAAGATCCAGAGGTGATTAAGTTGAGGGCCAAACTTGACCTGAGGATCGGTGAGGTGCAACTCCCAGAAGTGATCCTGGCCGTTGACGCTCAGGTACGTTTCAGCTGGATCATGCTTGGCCGCGAGCCACGTTCGACAGAAGAGCTGCTGATGGTCTACGCCGGCATCATGGCCCACGGCACCAGTCTGACGGCGGCCGAATGCGCCCGTATGATTCCGCAGTTGTCTGCCACCAGCATCCGTCAGGCCATGCGTTGGGCCGGGGACGAGCGTCGCTTGAGTCAAGCCTGCCACGCGGTGCTGGAGTTCATGCAACGGCACCCCATTGCAGCGACATGGGGTCGCACGGACCTGGCGTCGTCCGACATGATGAGCATGGAAACCACCCAACGGGTGTGGCAGGCCCGACAGGATCCAAGACGCAACACGTCCTCGATTGGCATCTACTCCCATGTGCGTGACCGATGGGGGATCTTCTACGCGCAGCCTTTTGTGCTCAATGAGCGCCAGGCAGGGGTCGCCATTGAGGGTGTCGTGCGCCAAGAATCCATCGAGACCAGCCAGTTGGCGGTGGACACCCACGGCTACACCGACTTTGCCATGGCGTTGGCCCGGCTACTGGGGTTCGATCTATGCCCACGACTGAAGGAATTGAAGCAGCGTCATCTGTACGTGCCGCGTGGCACGATCATTCCACCGGAGATCGCAGCAGTTTGCGAGGCTACCGTCGATACCGCTTTGATTGAGAAGCACTGGGACACCTTGGTCCATTTGGCAGCCTCGGTGATGAGCGGCAACGCCAGCGCAGTTGCAGCGCTGGCCAGATTTGGATCGGCGGCGCGGGGAGACCCCATCTACGAAGCGGGTGTTCAGTTGGGGCGCTTGCTGCGAACTGCGTTCCTGGCCGACTACTTTGTCAAAGACGCCTTCAGGAATGAGCTGCGTCGGGTACTCAACCGGGGTGAGGCGGTCAATGCCTTGAAGCGGGCGATTTATACCGGCAGAGTGAGCCCGGCTCAGGCCAAGCGGGCCGAGGAAATGCAGGCGGTGGCTGACGCCTTGAGTCTGTTGGCCAACATCATCATGGCCTGGAACACAACCCAGATGCAGGCCGTTCTGGACCGCTGGGCCAACCGGCGTCAGGTCATCCCGGCGGAGCTCACGGGGAAAATTGCGCCGACGCGGCTGCAAGGTATCAATTTGAGGGGCGTATTCCGCTTTCCAGTGGAGCGTTATGCCAGTGAAATCCTGCCGTCACAGACCACGCCGAAAACCGGGACCGGCGGTTGAAACCGAGCACGCTTTTGCGCCCTCAAACGGCGATCAAAAAAATCAACAGGAAACCCAATGAAATCAATGGCTTGGCAGGCCACCCCTACGCCAGTGCTCGATCTCCTACCGTCACTTTTGACAACGAAAACAAATCGACCCCAACCATCAACGAAGGGGCGCAGCGCCTGCGCTGAAACAGTCTTGCGTGGTGACAGCTTCACGACCTGGCCAGCTCCTTTTTGTCGCCAACCGCTGGGCGCTTTACACGGCCAAATCTAACGGCAAGTCGGAAATGTCTTTCAGGCGCTTGCCATCGACCATAACGGCCAGCATGTCGGCCGCGTCAGGCATGCCCAACGCTTCGACCGTGGCTTGCAGCTCATACAGGGCGAAGTGATACACGCAATCAATGTCCCCGGTGCCCAGAGCGATAGAAGCAAGACGGCTTGGCGTTGGTTCAGCCGTGACGACCATGACATGCGGCAAACGACCCTTGCGGTTGCGTACCAAATTCAACGCTTCGGAACGGGCGTTTTGCGCTCGGTCACTGCGAATCGTCCATTTGCATGAAATGCTGGCATGTAGCAGAGGCAGACCGCCGTTCTTTTTTCGCAGACTGGCAAGCGTGGTTACGCTGTCATCAACCAAGAAGGCCGGGGCGTTGATGGTGCTGTCGTCCTCAGTGTCGCGCACCACCACGATATCCGGTGTGATGGTGTAGTCGCTGCCGAGAGCTGCCGCCAGTTCTGGATCGGCCTTGGCGGCCCGGTCAAGCGCGACCAAGTGCGCGTATTGCTCGTATCTGGCGATTTCCAGACGGTTGCGGCCTGAAACTTGATGAACATCCCAAATGCCGGGGCGTAGGTGTCCGAGCTTGAGGAAGGTTTCACGCACGAAACCCGCGCAAATGCCTTCAAACTGGTTGCCCGAAGTCTGGCCCGCGATGCGTTCGCCGATGGTTTCAGCTTTGAGCAGATCGGCAATGCCCTTGGCAATCGCCTTGCTAGTGGTGTTGCTGCTGTCGGCGTTGCTCACCACGCCTGCGCCGTTGGTGGTTAACGTTGCTTCCAACAGCTTTGCATGGAATGCCTTGCGGGCTTCCGAGAACTCAGCGGGCACACTCATCAGGCCACCTTATAGATGCGTTTGACGGACAGCGCGGCGAAGATTTGCCGGGCGACAGCGGCGGCCACTGGCGGCGGGAAAGCGTTACCGATCTGGCGATAGGCAGCCGTCTTGCGGCCAGAAAATTGCCAATCGTCAGGGAATCCCTGAATGCGTGCGGTCATGCGCGTTGTCAGGCGCGGCATTCCCACAAAGTCACGCGGCGGGGCATCGTCCCATATGCCCATGCCATCGACGCCCAAAGCAGCCCAAGCGCGTTTTGCACGAGTCGGGCCGAGGTCAGGCCCGCCGTGTTTCTTTGAACCGCCTACCAAGGTTGGAGCGATGGCGTTTGCCTGTTCGCGCCATCGGTCAGCCCCGCGCCAGCCATCGGCGGCCAAGAGGTCATGAAGCAGTTCGCCGACAGTCGGCGGTTCAGTTTTAAGGGGGTCCGGCCAAGAGAAGCCGCCAGCTAGGTCTTTGCGAATGCCGACGAACACCACACGCGGGCGCAGTTGCGAAACGCCATAGTCCGAAGCATTGAGCAGCCGCCAACCGGGAACGTAGCCTAGTTTTTTGAGCTGCTTTTCAACTTTGTTCCGGTAGTCGTCAAAGACGGCATCGAGCAGGCCGCGCACGTTTTCCAGCATCACGGCTTGCGGGCGGCACTCATCGACCAAGCGGATAGCTTCGGGGAACAAGTCGCGTTCATCGTTCGCGCCGAGCTGCTTTCCGGCCTTGGAGAAAGGCGGGCAGGGAACACCGCCGGCCAGTAGATCAATACCCTGATAAGAGCGGCCATCGAACTGCCGCAAGTCACCCTCAATGACGTTCCATTCAGGACGATTGAGCCGCAGCGTGGCGCATGCTGCCGGTTCCAACTCGATCAAGGCGGAATGATCGAAGCCTGCCATTTCAAGGCCGAGCGCCTGCCCACCTGCACCAGCGCACATTTCCAAAGAATTGAATTGGCTCATATCGTTTTTCTCTTAGTTGATTGACGTGGCTTTCTTGCTGCCGGTGTAGGGAACATATCCGCTTGCAAGCCGCCTTGGTGTTTGTCGGCGAACGCCTGCATGAACTCGCGCAGCACTTCCGATGCCCCCCGGTTTTCAGCCAGACAAGCCCCTTGAAACGCCTCACGGAGTTCCTTTTCAACACGAATGCGAAGGCCAACGTCTTTGCTTGACATAGCGCGAGATTATCGCATGGATACACATTTGTGTATCCAAAATATACGGCGCGTTCTAACTTACTGGTGACAGTTACGCGCACCAGGTCACGCCGTTTTGTCACCAGCAACCG
>NZ_FNZE01000023.1 GCF_900109175.1 Pseudomonas linyingensis
CGGGTTTGCTTCATCGGGGTTGCTTGTCTTGCCATGGTTCACCTCGTTGCAGTTTATCGCTTAACGGGGTGTCCACTGGAACTGGGCAAGATCAACCCAGCAACCGATTCACGGACGAATCCCATGGGCCGCAGCCGCTACGTCATTACCGATCCCGCGCAACCGCACTTCCTCACCTGTACGGTGATGGAGTGGCTACCACTATTCAGCCGCCCGGCACTGGTCGACATCCTGCTCGATTGCTGGCGCTATCAGCAGGCACATCAGGGGCTCAGGCTGTACGGCTATGTGGTGATGGAAAATCACCTGCACTACCTTGCCCAGGCGCCCGATCTGGCCCGATGCGTCAGCAGCTTCAAGTCCTACACCGCTCGCCGGATACTCGACGATCTGGAACAGCGCGGCGCACAGTCGGCCTTGCAGCGGCTGAGTTTCAGCAAGCGTGCGCACAAACAGGACCGGGAATACCAGCTATGGCAGGAAGGCAGCCATGCCGAGCTGGTCTACAGCGCCGAGGTCATGCGCCAGAAACTGGACTACATCCACCAGAATCCGCTGCGACGCGGCTATGTGGATCTGCCCGAGCACTGGCGCTACTCCAGTGCTCGGGACTATCAGGGACAGCCTGGACTGATCGGCATCGACCGCTGGATCTGAGTCGACGCGGAGCGTCGAGGGCGGCGTTCCCACGCAGGAGCGTGGGAACGATCGAGAGTAAGGCGGGAGTCGGCGTGGTCGTGGTGGAAAATCGCTGCGCGAGTTTTCCACCCTACGCCGGGTGACGCTGCGGGCGGCGGCTGGAAGCGCTCGCCTCAGCGCTTCACGCAGGCAAACAGCGCATTCCCGGAGGTTCCGTTCCAGGGAATGAGCTTCTCGTAATCGTGCTCGAGCACATGCACCTCGAAGTACGGTTGCAGCAGCGCCTGCAACTCGTCGAAGTTCACCGCGACCATCGGGTGTTCGTCGTGCCACACCTGGGTTTCGCCCGCCACGCTGCGTTCGATACGCAGCCTGAGCGACTGCCGCTCGCCCTCGCCGGAGTAGTTCCAGCCGGAGCTGAAGCTGAACAGGCCGTCCGCGTGCCGTGCGCTGTGGGTCACCCAGGAGGCGTTGTCGATCCGGCGCTTGTCGACCGCGTTGAAGCAGAACAGCCCATCGCTGGCCAGTGCGCGGTGCGCGGTGGCGATGCAGGCCTGCAGCCGATCGAGTCCGCCGCTGTAATGGATCGAGTAGAGGAAGCAGGTGATCAGATCCTGCGGCTCGTCCGCCGTGAAGGCGCACATGTCCTGGCGGGAGAAGTGCGCCTCCGGGCAGCGCAGGGCGGCGCGGTCGAGCATCGGCTGGTTGATGTCGAGACCGCTGCTCGCATAGCCGGCGTCGATGAAGTGGCGGACATGCGGCCCGGTTCCACAGGCCAGATCGAGATGCCGGCGCCCGCCATTGCCGAACAACTGCTGCAGCCGGTGGGCGCAGTGGCTTTGCGCCGGGTAGTCGATGTCGGCGCACATCAGGTCGTAATAGCCGGACAAGTCGTTGTAGAGGGTGTTGCCGGGCATGAGGGTCTGATGTTCCAAGCTGCGCGCGGGGGCGCGCATCATAGCCCAACCCGGGCATGGGGGCATTGAAAGCACGCCCGACGGCCAGAGAGCGGCGAGGCAGGCGGAGCCCTGAAGACCCTCGGTGGAAGATCGCTGCGCGAATCTTCCACCCTTACGGGATAGGCCTGACGAGCGACGGCGACCTGTTCAGACGCAGTTGCCGGCGCAGCCGCCGCGGGCGCAGGCCGGAGCTTCGGGGTTCTTCAAGGCGCGGCTGTTGACCACGGCGGAGGTGCCGAGCAGCTTGGTCACCGGGGCGTCGTCGGGGATCGCCGGATCTTCGGCCAGGGTGCAGGCGGCGCGCAGTTCGCCCCAGGTCTTCGGACTCAGGGCCATCGGGTGGTGGACTTCGTACACCTGGCCGTTGGCTTCGCAGCGGTAGTCGTAGGTCGGCATGGCGGTTCCTCTCGCGGTGGTTGCGGGTGTCGATACTCTACGGCTTTCTGCGGCGACGAAAAGGGGGGAGCATCAGGTTCAGGGCGCGGCTGGCTCGGCGGGATGCTGGGCGGTGGCGCAGTTCGCGCGCGGCTTCGCCATGGAACCCCGGCACGCCGGGCCGGTCAGTCTGTTACCGTGACGCGGACTCCCCCGCTCACCCGCAGCCCCTTGCACAAGGAAATGGCCCATGACTGTTCGTCTCCCCGCCCTGTTTGCCCTCGCCGCCGCTCTACCGCTGGCCGCCTGCGCCGCCACGCCCGAGGCACTCAAGCCCTTCCCTGCCGCCGCCGAGGGCTACCAGCGCCATGTGATCGACCTGCCGGCGCAGCCGAACGAGGCCGACCACAAGGTGGAGCTGATCGCCGGCAAGACCCTGGAGGTGGACTGCAACCGCCAGCGTCTGGGCGGCCAGTGGCAGGAGAAGACCGTGGAAGGCTGGGGCTACGGCTACTACGAACTGGAGAAGGTCGGCCCGGCGGTCAGCACGCTGATGGCCTGCCCCGACGGCAGCCGCAAGCAGGCCTTCGTGCCGGTGGGCGGCGAGCCCATGCTGGTGCGCTACAACAGCAAGCTGCCGCTGGTGATCTACGCTCCCGCCGACGTGGAGGTGCGCTACCGCATCTGGTCGGCCGCGCAAGACAGCAACCCCGCCCCGCAGCAGTAAGTGCCTGTTGCAGGCCGGCCTGGTTCTTCACGGGGAGGTTGGGCGACGGGTGTGGTGGTCTGCTGGCAAAAAGCGAATCCCCCCTAACCCCCCTTTTGCAAAGGGGGGGATGGTTCTGTGGTGCTTGGTAGTGTGGTGTCTACACCTGGATTCAGGAACCGCACCGCCCCCCCCCCTTTGCAAAAGGGGGGCCGGGGGGGATTGAGACTCCCACCGCATCCCCAATCACCTCCAACACCCCCGCCAGCTCCCGCAGCACCTGCCGGTTGTCGAAGCGGATCACCCGCAGCCCCAGCGCCTCCAGTTCCCGGGTGCGCTGGCGGTCGTATTCGATGGCTTCCGACGCATGGTGCTGGGAGCCGTCCAGCTCGATGACCAGCCGGGCGGCAGCGCAGTAGAAATCGACGATGTAGCCGGCCAGCGGTTTCTGGCGGTAGAACTGCAGGCCGCCCAGCTGCTTGCGCCGCAGGCAGGCCCACAGGCGCTGCTCGGCGTCGGTCATGTCGTTGCGCAACTGGCGCGAAAGCGGTTTGAGACGACGATTGTAGGGCAGCATGGGACGCCTCCTTGCGTACATGCCTGAGGTGCTTAGCGCCTTGTCATGGCAGCCAGCGCCGTCACGCCTGCTTCAGCGCCACCAGCACGAAGCCACAGACGATGCCCGCCAGGGCGATAAGCCAGCCGATCCGGTAGCCACGATTCTTGTTCGCCTGCCGAACGGGGTCCACGGGTTTCTTCTTTCTCACAAGTCCACCTGCCTCTCGCTGAAAACAAGGCGCATGAGCCGGCAGCCGGCCTGCGCGAGGCCGTCTTTGTAGGGGGGATGGGCCTGCTTGTCCAGCCCGGCGAGGCGCATATCCGCCCGGCTGCATTATGATTGCCCGCCTCCCTCCGCACAGGACCGCCCCCATGGCCAAATGGCTGGTGAAAACCGAACCCTCCGAATGCGGCATCGACGACTTCGCCAGGGCCCCGCAAACGCCGATCCGCTGGGACGGGGTGCGCAACTACCAGGCGCGCAACTTCCTCAAGGCCATGGCCGAGGGCGACGAGGTGCTGGTCTACCATGCGAGCTGCAAGGACATCGGCATCGCCGGCGTGGTGCGCGTGGCGCGCACCGCCTATACCGACCCGACCCAGTTCGATCAGGAATCGCCCTACTTCGACGCCAAGAGCCCCCCAGACAATCCGCGCTGGCAGGCGGTGGACATGCTGTTCGAGCGCAAGCTGGCGCGGCTGATTTCCCTGGACCGGCTCAAGACGCTGCCCGGCCTGGAAAACCTGCCCCTGGTGCAGCGCGGCAGTCGGCTGTCGGTGATGCCGGTCGGCGAGGAGGAATGGCGGATCATTCTGGGCGAGCGGCAGTAGGCGGGATGGCCCCGCATCCCGGCAGGAACGCGGGCATGATCGGAAAGCCAGAAAGCACAAGGGGGAGCCATTGGCTCCCCCTTCGAATAGGTCATGCTTTGTTTTTGTTGTTCTGACGGGCTTGTTGTTGTTTTTGGCAGCCCGCCCGGACCAGGGTCCGGTAGTAGTCCCAAGACGGGACCTCAACAACAAACGTATTCCTTTGGATGCTGATATTGCCACTACCCTCGCGGGTTCAACCGGTGCTGGAGCTGCCTCAGGGCAGTTTTGTTGTTCTCGGTCCGGTCGAGGGAGAACCCCATCGGGCAACTCCTCTCCAAAAGAATCTGTTTGCTACGCCCCCACCCTGTTGTTTTTGTTGTGTTGGAGTCGTTACGTCTTGTTTTTGTTGTGTTGGTTCAGCGTTCTTGTTTTTGTTGTGCAATAGATAATGCAGACGCCGTGCCAACTTTTTAAAACCATTTATAATCAACAACTTAGCTGTTTAGTCGGTAGCGAGGACGGCCCAAAAACCTGGGCATCCGTTACCCGTGACCCCAGATGGCGTTACGCCGGAGCGGGGCGGTAACACCTCGCACCGCCTAGTCGCCCCGGCCCGCCACGAGGGCGGGGGTTGCCACGAGCCGGTTTCAGGGCGCCCCGAACAGCGCCGTCCAGTAGATCCCCGCATCGCTCTTCGGATCGGTCGCGTAGGCCGCGCCCAGCTCGCGGAACTGCGGGTTCATTAGGTTGGCGCAGTGACCGGGGCTGGCCAGCCAGCCTTCGACCACCCGGGTCGGATTGTCCTGCCCGGCGGCGATGTTCTCGCCGATCCGCCCGCCGCTGTAGCCGGCCAGTTCCGCCCGGTCGCCCGGAGTGCGGCCGTCGCGGTCCTTGTGGTCGAAGAAGTTGCCGTTAGCCATGGCCCGGCTGTGGGTTTCCGCCGCTGCTCCCAGCGCGGAGTTCCAGGCCAGCGGCGACGCCGCGGCGAAGGACTGGCCGCCGCACTGGCGCGCCTGCGCGCGGGCGGCATTGATCCCCTCGAGCAGCTTCTGCCCTTCCGCCTGCCAGTCGCCCATGCGCCCGGTCAGCAGCGGCCGCGCCAGCACGATGCGCCAGTCGCGCCCCGCGCGGCTGACACCGATATCGACGAACTGCGGATCCAGCAGTACCTGGCAGTAGTTCGCCTGCAATGCGGTCATGGCCGCCGGCGCGTCGCGCGGCCCGGACAGGCTGATCGCCTGGGCAGAGACCATCTGGTAGGTCGTGCCGGTCAGCGCCTGCTGCAAGTCTCCGCTAACGCCGGCCGGCAGGATCAGCCGCGGATCGGCCGCCAGCGGCGGCAGCTCCGCGGACGCCTGGCCGGCACAGCGCTGCACCTGACTGCGGTAGCCGTTGATCGACTCCAGCAACTGCGCCTCCTCGCTCGCCTCGGCAGTCGCGACAAATAGCCAACCCAGCGACAACGCGGCAAGCCGCACAACGGATGAAGCAATGCGCATGGAAACCTCCTTGATCTGACTGCTTACATGATGGGCGATTGCGGGCCTTTTGTTCACGCCCAGGCACGCGGATGCTCCAAAACCGTCGCGGGCCGCTAAAATGCACGGTTCGTTTCGTACCGGTCGCGAGTCCGCCCATGTCATTACCCAAGCACCACCTGGAACTGCTGAGCCCCGCGCGGGATGTGTCCATCGCCAAGGAGGCCATCCTGCATGGCGCCGATGCCGTGTATATCGGCGGCCCCAGCTTCGGTGCGCGGCACAATGCCGGCAACAGCGTGGCGGAGATTGCCGGCCTGGTGGAGTTTGCCCACCTGTTCCACGCCAAGGTGTTCGTCACCATCAACACTATCCTGCATGACGACGAGCTGGAGCCGGCCCGGCAGCTGATCTGGCAGCTCCACGACGCCGGCGTCGATGCGCTGATCGTGCAGGACATGGGCATCCTCGAGATGGACATTCCGCCGATCGAGCTGCATGCCAGTACGCAGACCGACATCCGCACCCTGGAAAAGGCCAAGTTTCTCTCCGACGCGGGCTTCTCCCAGCTGGTGCTGGCGCGCGAGCTCAACCTGCAGGAGATCCGCGCGATCAGCGAGCAGGTCGACGCGGCCATCGAGTTCTTCATCCATGGCGCGCTGTGCGTGGCGTTTTCCGGGCAGTGCAACATCTCTCATGCGCAGACCGGGCGCAGCGCCAACCGTGGCGACTGCTCGCAGGCCTGCCGCCTGCCGTACACCCTGAAGGACGATCAGGGCCGCGTGGTCGCCTACGACAAGCACCTGCTGTCGATGAAGGACAACAACCAGACCGACAACCTGCGCGCACTGGTGGATGCCGGCGCGCGCTCGTTCAAGATCGAAGGCCGCTACAAGGACGTGAGCTACGTGAAGAACATCACCGCTCACTACCGCCAGGAGCTGGATCGGATCCTCACCGAGCGCCCGGAGTTGGCCCGCGCCTCCAGCGGCTTCACCGAGCACTTCTTCGTGCCCAACACGGAAAAGACCTTCCACCGCGGCAGCACGGATTACTTCGTCAGCGAGCGCAAGATCGATATCGGCGCCTTCGAGTCGCCGAAGTTCATCGGCCTGCCGGTGGGCGAGATCGTCAAGGTCGGCAAACACGACTTCACCGCCAACACCAGCGAACCGCTGAGCAACGGCGATGGCCTGAACGTGCTGGTCAAGCGCGAAGTGGTGGGTTTCCGCGCCAACACGGTCGAAGCGCTCGGCCAGTTCGAGGAAGACGGCCAGCCCCGCTGGCAGTACCGCATCGTCCCCAACGAGATGCCGGCGGAACTCAAGCAGCTGCGTCCGCAGCACGTGCTCAACCGCAACCTCGACCACAACTGGCAGCAGGCGCTGCTGAAGACGTCCGCCGAGCGCCGCGTGGCGGTCAGCTGGCAGGCCCGACTGAGCGAGGAACAGCTCGTCCTCAGCGTGACCAGCGAGGAAGGCATCAGCGCCTCGGCCAGCCTGGCCGGGCCGTTCGGGCCGGCGAAGAACCCGGAACAGGCACATGAGCAACTGCGCGACACCCTGAGCAAGCTGGGCACCACCATCTACCATGCGCAAGACGTGCAGATCGACGCGCCGCAGGCGCTGTTCGTGCCCAACTCGCAGCTCAAGGCCCTGCGTCGCGAAGCCATCGAGGCGCTGACCGCCGCGCGCATCGCCGCCCACCCGCGTAGCGCTCGCAAGCCGGTCAGCGTGCCGCCACCGGTGTATCCCGAGTCGCACCTGACCTTCCTGGCCAACGTATACAACGAGAAGGCCCGCGCCTTCTATCACCGCTTCGGCGTGCAGCTGATCGACGCGGCCTACGAGGCCCACGAGGAAAGCGGCGAAGTGCCGGTGATGATCACCAAGCACTGCCTGCGCTTCTCCTTCAACCTGTGCCCCAAGCAGGCCAAGGGCGTCACCGGCGTGCGAACCAAGGTCGCGCCGATGCAGCTGGTACATCAGGACGAGGTGCTGACCCTGACCTTCGACTGCAAGCCGTGCGAGATGCACATCATCGGCAAGATGAAGGGCCACATCCTCAACCTGCCGCAGCCCGGCAGCGCCGAGAGCATCGTCGGTCACATCAGCCCCGAAGACCTGCTCAAGACCATCAGACACAAGCACTGAGGCCGCCGCGCAGCCCTTCCTTGCCGAGGGAGGGCTGCGCAATCCACCGCGAGTTGAGTGAATCGCGCGCACAAAAAAAGGCCACTCGTTTGAGTGGCCTTTTTCGAAAACTGGTTGCGGGAGCAGGATTTGAACCTACGACCTTCGGGTTATGAGCCCGACGAGCTACCAGACTGCTCCATCCCGCGCCGACAATCTTACTAGAAAAAACATTCCAGTCAATCAATTTGTTTAAATTAATAAAATTATTTTATTAATGAATACATGGCGCGTACCACCCGATACTTCCTTCGCCCCGTTGAGGCCATCCATTGATCGCTCCCACGCTCCCGTACCCACGCAGAGGGTTCAAGGAGTAACCCGCATAATCGAGGCCAGGTCTCAGCCACCCAGGGCGATGGTGGCGGATACCAGGGCAACCCCCAGCACGGTAAACACCAGCGCGGTGATCCAGGGACGGCGGGCGCCGGCAAAGCGGCCGTAGCCCAGGCCGATGATGAACAGCATGCTCAGGGCAATCGCGTTGGAGGCGCGCAGGGCATGCAGGGGCTCGCTGAGCAGCACGAACGGCAACACCACCGGCAGGGTGGAGAGAAACACCAGCAGGAAAACCGCCACGGCCGCACGCAGGTCGTGCCAGCCGACCAGCATGCGCGTCCACGGCGCGGGATGCTCCAGCAGACGCTGGTGCAAGGCCTGCACCTCTTCGGCTTTCATAACCCTGGTGACCAGATACGGCATGGCCTCGGCGAGCAGCCCGGTGGCCTGGGCGGAGCCAAGCGGCGCTTTCTGCAGGTGTTGCCACAGCTGCCAGTTATGACCTAGCTCGACAAGACGGTTGAGCAGCAGCATGCAACCGTCCACCAGGCCCCAGGCCAGGTTGCAGCCCACGCTGGCGATCAGCAGCTCGCGCACCGTGCCTTCGCCGGCACTGGCCACGCTGAAGGTACCGGTGAAGGTCAGCACCATGAGCAGGCCGAACAGAATTTCCGACATGCGCGACACCGGATCGAGCACCTCCTGCTCCGGCGATTCACTACTGCCCTGCTCGTTGCTCGTCATAGCCGCCCTGCCCTGCCGGATTTCGGTGACCTTCATCAGCAGTATGCGAAGGAAACCACCTGCCGCCAGCGACTCACGGCAAATTTCCTGGCGGCCGAGCCCCGTCGCGCCGGCGACCGCCCTGAGCGTGCTGCTACGGGCATAGAGTGCATAAAAACAGCCACTAGACTAAAATATTAATAATTCAACCCAGAAAAGATGCCATGCCCTCCGAAGAAATCGCTCACGACCCCAAGAACGCACTCAAGCACCAAGTGAGCGATGGCTGCGCCTGCGCCATGTGCGGCGCCACTGACCGCCCCCTCGCCTTTCATGTTCTCGAACGCGACTATCCCAAGGACGACGTCGCAGCCCAAGGCTTCCTGGTCCTGTCCATGACGGTCGACGCCCTGCGCGGGTCGTTTCCGCTGTGCGACCGTTGCGCCCCAGCCTGCCCGAAGTGCGGGCTGCCGGTCGAAACCGAGCAGGTCCTGGCATTCCAGAACTCCGTCGGCGCCAAGCTCGGCAAGGGCGTATGCCCTCAGCACGAAGGCCTCGGCCAGCGCCTCAAGACCGTCTTCAAGCGCACCTTCAACATCGGCTGATCCTGCCGCCTTGCCGCGCTCGCTCGCGTGCGGCAGCGCGAAGCGCCGACAACGTCTGGCGCTTGAATAGCCCGATGATTCCGGTAGGCTCAACAGCTTCTTTGAGAGGAGTATCCCCATGGCCAAAAAAGCCACTGCCCGTCACATCCTGGTTGCCAGCGAAGCCAAGTGCCTGGAGCTGAAAGCCGCCATCGAAGCCGGTGCCGACTTCGCCCAGGTTGCCAAGGAAAACTCGACCTGCCCGTCCAGCCGCCAGGGTGGCGACCTCGGCTCGTTCGGCCCGGGCCAGATGGTCAAGGAGTTCGACACCGTGGTGTTCAGCGCGCCGATCAATGTCGTGCAAGGCCCGGTGAAGACCCAGTTCGGCTACCACCTGCTGGAAGTCACCAGCCGCCAGGACTGACAGTGCGCGCCCCACGGCGCCGCCTGCACAAAAAAGAGGGGCTGCCATATGGCAGCCCCTCTTTTTGTTTGACCCGCAAGGCCAGGCTGGGCCGGCTAGTCCTGCAACTGCCGAGTGATCAGCGCCACGCTGGCGGCAAGGCGCTCCTGCACGGCACGCAGTTGCTCACCCTGCTCCAACAGCGGAACACACAGGTTCAGCGCCGTCAGCACCAGCAACTCCTGACTACCCGCAGCCGGAAAGCGCAGCTGGTTCTCGTTGACGCGCTCCTGCAGCAAGGCCGCAGCCTGCTGCAGGACCGCTTCTTCGCTGGCGGATGCCCGGACCGAGTAGTCGCGCCCGAGAATCTTCAGGACACGGACGCCAGTCTCCTTCATGCGGCGCTACTGACACCGGCACGCTGCACCAGTGCCTGCAGGCGGGCCAGGGTGGCGCTTTGCTGTTCTTCCTGCTCGAGAGCGGCCATCTGCAGGCTGTCGTTCTCTTCCCGGGCCTGACGCAGCTGCTGCTCGAGTTGTGCGCAGTTGGCGGTCAGGGTCTGGTTCTGTTTCAGCAGCTCGGCTACCAGGCCTTCCAGTTGCGCGAGGGTTGTTTCAAGCATGGAAATTGTCCGAAGTTCGTGAAAGATGACTGAAGGATAAAGAAAAGCAGCCGCCCCTACAACCGCGCCTCCACACTGTTGCAACGGACTCCACTCGCAGAACAGCCCGCGATGGCCCCCACGCGGCCGCGCGGAAGCCACCAGGACTGGCGTGACTACTTGACCAGCGTCACTGGCACCGCCACCTCATGCACGACCTGGGTGGCCACCGAGCCCAGCACCAGGTTCTTGAGGCTGCCCATGCCGCGCGTCCCCATGACCACGGCGCTGCAACCGTAGTCCGTGACCGCACGACCGATCTCTGCCGCCACAATGCCGGTCGCCACATGGGTTTCATGGGCGATATTGGCGGCACCGAGCATGGCCGCCGCCTCGGCATTGACCTCGGCGGCGTGTTGCAGCGCACCGGCATGCAACTGATCGAGCAAATCCGGGGTGACGTATTCGCCATAGATGACCGGCTCGGTCTGCACATTCAGCACATGCACCTTGAGCTGCGTAAAGTCCTTGGAAAAGTCGATCAGATACTGAATGGCACGTTTGGCACTTGCCGAACCGTCGAAGGGAACCAATACCGTGTGCATGACGACTCCTTAACCGCGCAAAGGGTGAGTCATTAACTTTAACCAGTCTGGGCGCAGCTGCCAGCCATTTCAGGCATTCACCCTGCGCCACCACCGCCCCGGCGCAAAAATTTTGCTTGTCCGACCACACCCGCGAGCCGCTAGAATCGCCCTCCCGTTCCCGGGCCGGCCCGGGACTCAACCGTCACAGCGGAGAACCGACATGGGCGCCCAGTGGAAAGCCAAACCTAAAGAAGCCGCCGCCAACGCCAGGGGCAAGATCTTCGGCAAGCTGGTGAAGGAAATCATGATTGCCGCGCGCAACGGCGCCGACCCGGACATGAACCCCAAGCTGCGCCTGGCGGTGCATCAGGCCAAAAAGGCATCGATGCCCAAGGAGACCCTGGAGCGCGCGATCAAGAAGGGCGCAGGGCTGTCCGGTGAGGTGGTCCACTACGAGCGCACCCTGTATGAGGGCTTCGCCCCGCACCAGGTGCCGGTGATCGTCGAGTGCCTGACCGACAACGTGAACCGCACCGTGGCGGAAATCCGCGTGCTGTTCCGCAAGGGCCAGATGGGCACCTCCGGTTCGGTGAGCTGGGACTTCGAGCACCTGGGCATGATCGAGGCGACCCCGGAAGGCGACGCCGACCCGGAACTGGCCGCCATCGAGGCCGGCGCCCAGGACTTCGAGCCGGCCGAGGAAGGCGCCACCCTGTTCTACACCGATCCGACCGACCTGGACGCCGTATGCAAGGCGCTGCCGGAGTTCGGCTTCACCGTACAGTCCGCCCAGCTCGGCTACAAGGCCAAGAATCCGGTCAGCCTGTCCGGCACCGACCTCGAGGAAGTCGAAGCCTTCCTCGAAGCCCTCGACGGCCACGACGACGTGCAGAACGTCTACGTCGGCCTCGCCGGCTGAGTTCGCTGCAGCAGGTCGGCATCACGCCGCGCAATGCCGCCGGCGTGGTGTCGACCCGGACCGCTGGACAGGCTTGCCTGTCGCGATCACCGGCATGACCACACGCGCATCCGGCTCGCGGACAGGCCGCCGCGCCTAGGCCTGTTCGAGCACATCGTCCGCCCAGCTCAGGGCCGCCGCCACGGCGGGAAAGCCGATGGTGCTGGTCAGGGCGAGCAAGGCATGTTGGATCTGCTCCGCACTGGCGCCGGCTTCAAGCGCCCGTCGCGTGTGGCTGTGCACCGCCCCCTCGGAGTGGCTGGCGGCCGCGGCGCCGAGCTGGACCAGTTGGACGGTCCGCTCGTCCAGCGACCCCAGGTTATGCACCGCGGTGCCCAGCGCCTCCACGGCGGCGAAGTAGTCAGGGTACTGCTGCTGGATGCGCCGATAGGTGCCCAGCTCTCGCTTTCTGTGCATGTTCGACTCCTCCCCTGCGCGATAAGAGGGACGACTTCATTGTCTGTCCAATGCCACCACCTGACCAGCGATTAGCGGCCCGCCGACGCACAGCGCCGTGCCCGGAAACCGCCGAAACATCGAAGTGTCGCAAAGCGGACAGGACGGCCCCCGTGCCAGGCACGGGAGCCGTCATTCGCTCATCGGGGGCAACGATCAGACGAAGTCTTCGTCGTCGCCGCCGAAGAAACCGCCCTCATCACCGCCACCGAAGAAGCCGCTGTCGGCATAGTTCTCTTCCGGTGCGACCGGCTCTTCCATCGCTGCAGGCTGCTCTGCCGGCTCGGCGGGCGCCTGCTCGGCGACCTTCTCGGCCTCATCGCCCTGGAACATGTCCATCAGCATGTTGCCCAACACCATACCGCCAGCCACGCCGGCAGCGGTCTGCAGCGCGCCGGAGAGGAAGCCGCCGCCCTGCTGAGGCTGGCCGCCGCGCTGGCCGAAACCGGCTTGCTGACCGAAGCCGGACTGCTGACCGAAACTGTTGCGATTGCCTGCGACCGGCTCATGCCAGCCCGATTTTGCCGGCTGCGCGGCCACCGGAGCACTCGCGGGCTGCTGCGCCTGCGGCTGGCTGCGACCACCGCCGAACAGCCCGGACAGGAAGCCGCCGCTGCTCTGTTGCGGTGCACTGCTCTGGCTGCGCTTGAGCGTTTCGATCTGCGCCTCCAGCTCCTTGACGCGATCATCCAGCTGCTGGATGGCATTTTCCTGCACGACGATGGCCTGGGCCATGTAATAGGGCGCCGCCGGCTGGCGGCTGAGGTGCTCGTTGATCAGCGCTTCGGCCTCGGCTTCGCGCGGCGCGGCCTGGCTTTCGGCGGCGCGCAGGCGGGAAAACAGGCCATCGATCAAACTCTTCTCTTCAGCGTGCATGCTTGTCTCTATTCCGTGGGTTACCGCAAGGAGCGCCCATCTTCGGAACCCGCCTGGGCAATGTCAAAATCCAGCTATTGCAAGAGTTGTCCTCCAGCGCCGGGCGACCGGCCCGCCCTGCTCAGGCCCAGCGTCCGGGTCTTGATGCGCAATCGCCACATGACCAAAGGTCATGCGCCAGAGCGCCTGCCAGACTACCGAGCCGTCCGCCGCCAGGGCAGGATTGCGCGCTTTTTCTGCTACACGGTGTTAGTCGAGCGCGACAAAACCTCATATAATCTGCGGCCTTCTTCCTGCCATAACATGAGGATCATTCATGAGCACTCTGCCGCCCTGCCCCAAATGCGGTTCCGAATACACCTACGAAGACGGCCCATCGCTGATCTGCCCGGAGTGCGCCCATGAGTGGTCCGCCCTCGCCTCCGCCGAAACGCCGGCCGAAGGCGACAAGGTGATCCGCGACTCGGTCGGCAACGTCCTGCAGGATGGCGACACCGTTTCCGTGATCAAGGACCTCAAGGTCAAGGGTTCGTCGCTGGTGGTCAAGGTCGGCACCAAGGTCAAGGGCATCCGCCTGTGCGACGGCGACCATGACATCGACTGCAAGATCGACGGCATCGGCGCGATGAAGCTGAAGTCCGAGTTCGTCAAGAAGGTCTGAGCCCGAGCGCTCCCGGCACTGCGGCGGGAGCGCGATGCAAAAACCGGCGCCACTGACATATGCATGACACTGGAATGGGTTTTGCTCGGCAAACTCCACTCCCGCTCCAACCGCAGGGTCACGCCATGTTCTTTCGCGCGCGCAAGTCCCGGCCCATCAACCTCGCCCTGCAGGGCGGCGGTGCGCATGGTGCCTTTACCTGGGGCGTGCTGGATGCCCTGCTCGAGGACGGCCGCGTCGACTTCGAGGGCATCAGCGGCACCAGCGCCGGGGCGATGAATGCCGTGGTGCTCGCCCATGGCCTGTTGCAGGGCGGCCGCGAAGGTGCACGCCAGGCTCTGGCGCGCTTCTGGGAGGCGGTGGCGCACAGCGCGCCGCTGATCAGCGCGGGCGCCGATGTCGAGAGCGGCGGCCTGTCGCCCAGCGCCAGAGTGATGCTGTACTGGATCCAGCAACTGTCGCCGCAACAGTTCAATCCGCTCGACATCAATCCGCTGCGCGACATCGTCAGCACGCAGATCGATTTCGAGCGCCTGCGCGCCAGCCCGCTGCAGCTGTTCATCGCCGCCACCAATG
This sequence comes from Pseudomonas linyingensis, assembly GCF_900109175.1. Lineage (GTDB taxonomy): Bacteria > Pseudomonadota > Gammaproteobacteria > Pseudomonadales > Pseudomonadaceae > Geopseudomonas > Geopseudomonas linyingensis. Next base: position 14,425 of record NZ_FNZE01000023.1, read on the forward strand.
CCAACAGCGGCCAGCTCCGTCTGTTCCGCACCGCCGAACTGAGCGTGGCGAGCGTACTGGCCTCGGCCTGCCTGCCCACCCTGCACCATGCCATCGAGATCGACGGCGAGCCCTACTGGGATGGGGCCTTTGCCGCCAACCCGGCGGTTTTCCCGCTGCTCTACGACTGCAGCAGCGCGGACATCCTGCTGGTGCTGCTCAGCCCGCCGGTGCAGGGCACCACGCCGCACAGCCCCGAGGAGATCCGCCGCCGCTCGCAGGATCTGGCGTTCCAGTCCACCTTCCTGCGCGAGATGCGCAGCATCGCCCGCGCCCACGAGTTCGCCGAACGCTCGCTGCTGCCGCTCGGCCGCCTGGAGCGACGCCTGATGCGGGCGAATCTCCACCTGATCGCCATGGGCGAACTGACCCAGCGACTGGCGACCGAATCCAAACTGACCACCAGCCTGCCCTTCCTGGAGATGCTGCGCGACCAGGGCCGGGCATGCACCCATGACTGGCTCGCCGCCCACCATCAGGATATCGGCCGACGCTCGACGGTGAATATCGGCGAGCTGTTCTGATTTTCGTCGTTCCACTCGGTTCATTGTGCGGCAGCTTTGCCCGGACGCGGCTATGCTGCCTTGCGCCACTCACTCGGTAGAGGAATTCCCATGGGACTGTTCAGCACGATCCTGGCCAAACTCGGCTTTGGCGAAGAAGCGCAGGCTGCGCCAGTGGAACCATCAGCTCCGCCCGCCTCGACACCCGCCACCAGTGCGCCGGCAGCCACAGCGGGCATGGCCCTGGTCGACGTGGTCGCCAAGCTCGAAGCGCTGGCGGCCGCCACCCCGGAAAAGCTCAACTGGAAAACCTCGATCGTCGACCTGCTCAAGCTGCTCGGCATGGACAGCAGCCTGACGGCCCGCAAGGCGCTCGCCAGCGAATTGGGCTGCCCGCCGGAGAAGATGGCCGACTCGGCGCAGATGAACATGTGGCTGCACAAGAGCGTGCTGCAGAAACTGGCGGACAACGGCGGCAACGTACCGGCCGAGCTGCTCGACTGAATCACGGCGCCAGGCGCGATCACCCGCATGCACGAAACACGCGATATCCACTGCGAGCTGCTCGCGCCGCTGCAGCAACCCCTGCTGACCAAGTTCTACCGTGCCCAGCGCTCGCCGATGCGCGCCCCCAACGGGGCGCAGACCTGGGTGGCGCGGCGCCAGGAAATCCTCGCTGCGCTGAACTTGACTCCGGTGGACCACGGCCACTGGCTGACCGGTCTGCTGGTCGCGCCCACCGAGCGCCGTCAGGGGCTGGCCAGCCGCCTGATCGAACATGCCCTGGCGCGGACAGCGGGACCGGTGTGGCTGTTCTGTCACCCGGACCTGCTCGGCTTCTATCAGCGCCAGGACTTCGAGCCCGCCGCACAGCTGCCGCCAGCGCTGGCCGAGCGCCTGGCGCGCTACCAGCGCAGCAAGGCGTTGCTGGCCCTGGCACGCAAATCGGTCACCTACGGCGAGGCGTGACGCACCGAGTCGGGCAACAGGTCGGAGGGCGTCAGACTTCCAGGGCGTCTCCGACATCCACCAGCTTGCGGCGGGCCAGGGCGAGGTTGGCCTTGGACTTGTCCAGCACGTAGTAGGCGAACAGGTCGCTGGACTTGGCCAGCGGGCGGATCAGGTGATACTGCTTGCCGAGGGTGATCAGGATGTCCTCGATGGCGTCGTCCAAACCGAGCATCTGCATGGTCTTCACCTTGCTGCGCATCACCTCTGTGTTGCCGCCGGCGGCCAGCTCCAGGTCGATGCCGCCGCCAGCCGCACCCAGCAGCATGCCGCTGCTGTAGTCGACCACCGCGCAGGCCAGGGCGCCGTCGACGCTCATGAGTTGATCCAGGCTGTCTTTGATAGCTGTCATTGCTTTACTCACAGGTTGCTTGCCGGGCGGTCGCCCAGCGCGTTCAGGGATTCGCTCAGCCGCTTGGCGGCATGCTTGACGGCCCACTGGGCGTAGCCGTAGTTGGCTTCCTCGCCAGTCACCACCAGCAGGACCATCGGGGTGATGCCGTTGGGGATCTGCCGGCACAGCACCAGCCCCTGCGCGGACTCGATCACCGTGCCTTCCAGCCCCGACAGGGCCAGCTCCTGGACGATGCGCAGGCTGAGCGCACTGAGCGCTGCGCCCATGGCGGTGATGCGCCGGCTTTCCTGCGCCTCCAGGTTGAGGCTGGCCAGCGGGAAACCGTCGCTCGAGGCGACGATGGCCACGCGCACGCCCTCGGTGGTGGCCGCCAGCTCGGCCAGCTGCTGCTGGCAGAGGGCCTTCAGTTGGGGCTGCTTGGCTTCGGGTGCGTCAACGGGGATGCTCATATTCAGGTCCACGCATTCATTTCGGCATTGGCAATCAGGGTTTCGATCAGCAGCAGCACATCGGTCTTGCGCCGCACGTCGGCGGCGAACACCGGCAGCGCCATCTGCCGCGCGCCGAGGGCTTCGCGGTACGGCTGCAGGGCCTGGCCCGGCGTCGCACCGGCACGGCCGACCGCCACCACCAGCGCGCCGCGCTCGCTCAGTTCGGGGAAGGCATCCAGGTAGTCGAGCAGGTCCTGCCGCGCCTGCGGCCGCTCGTGATTGAGCAGCAGCACGGCACCCAGCGCGCCCTCGGCGAGGATCGACCACATGAAGTCGAAACGCTCCTGGCCGGGAATGCCGTAGAGGACGACCATGTCGTCCTCCAGCTGGATCTCGCCGTAGTCCATGGCCACCGTGGTGGTCGGCTTGTCGCACTGGGTTCTGTCGGTGTTGAGCACATCGGTGGCGATCGGCGCCACATCGCTGACCGCCGCAATGGCGGTCGTCTTGCCGGCCCCCATGGGACCGATGAAAAGGATCTTTGCCGGCATTAGCGGTTCCTTGCAAAACTGAGTCCCAGACGCTCGCGCAGACGCTGCAGCAACCCGCCGGCAGGCGGTGCGGCAGTCTCTGGCCGGGGCGCAGGCGTCTCGTGGTAATTCATGCTCACCCCGACCTGGCAGAGTTCGCAGGCCAGCAGAAAACCCCTGACCGCCGCCTCGTCCAGCCCTGCCAACTGACAGCCACTGGCGATGCTGACCGGCTTGCGCGTGTACAGCGCAGCGAGGCGCAGCAACGGCGGTGCGACCTCCCACTCACCGAAGTGCGGCCAGGCCGACAGACTGAACAGCAGGCTGTCCGGGTTCCAGTTGCGCGCGCACTGCGCGCCGCTGCGCAGGGCCAGCGCCCAGATCACGCTGCGCAGCGAGGCCTGGAACGGCAGCTCAGCGCCGTCGTCCGGCGGCAGGTCGAGATGCAGCGCGGCCATCAGGTCGAGTTGCGGGCGCTGGAGCAGGTCGAGCAGCTCGTCGAGGCTGCCGACCGCCGCCTCCAGGCGATCCCGGCGCGGCTGCAGGAGAATGCACCGGCCGTCGAGCTGCAGCCAGCCATCCTGCTTCAAGCCGGCCAGCTGCTCGGCGGCACAGGGGTGCGTGCTGCTGACCGCCCGCAGACGCTTTTCCGCCTCCAGCAGCAGCTCGAGCAGCGCGAACATGCGCAGCGGCCACTCAAGCTGCAGGTCGCCTGCCCGGCTCGGCGGGATACCGGCATGCGCCAGCAAACCCCGACCGGCGGTCGGCGCCTGCTCGGCGTCGCGCACGATCAGAAGGTCGGCTTCCTGCGCTTCGCCCATGTACAGCCAAGTGGCCGCGGTACGGCCAGCCAGGACCTTCAGCTGCTGGGAGAGCAAGCCCTGCTCATAGTCATTCAGACCGATTGATGCGACTCGCATGCCGACGGTTGCCTCGGTGTGATTGGGCCAAGATTCCGACGAATGCTAACCTCATCACGCAAAATATTGTACAAAAAAATAAACAAATAAAATTCTTGTATAACTTTTTCGCTCAAATCTTCCTGCTGCCGATCCCAAGATCACCGATCTGCATCCTCAGGCAGCCGGGTATACTGCTCAGTCTGTATACAGGCACTACGCCGCATCCCTACGCACGACAACACCCGGATCCGCCATGACGTCGAAACCCAACACCCCCGAAGCCACCATCCCCAACCAGGACGAGCAGGCTCCTGCCGCCGAGGCGCCGGCCTTCCGCTTCCCCTTCTCGCCGGACGCCTACGCGCCGAAGAAGAACGACGAGCAGCCGTGGCACCAGCGCGGCAACAAGAGCAACCACGACAAGCGCCCAGGCATGGCCCCGAAGGGCACCCGGCGTTCGATGGGCAAGCGCTGAGACATCGACACGACTGGTGGGCTCATGGCCACGAGGGACGCTTGAACTGCCGCCGCGCTCGCCTGGCGTTGCGCGGCTCATTCCTGCGGGCACGGGGAATCCACTCGGCTTAACGCTAGGGGCAAAGCATCAACTCGTGCAGTGAAATCAGCAGCGAGCCCCCCCTACAAATACTCCCCTACCACCCGCGCCAGCCGTTGCGCGCGCGGGTCCATCAGCACGAACGGGCCGAGGGTGTTGACGACGAAGCCGAAGGCGAGGTCGCGCTCGGGGTCGGCGAAGCCGATGGAGCCGCCGGCGCCGGGGTGGCCAAAGGCGTGGCGACCGAGGCCGTAGGTGGCGTTGGGCATGTCGGGCTGCTCGAGCATCAGGCCCAGACCCAGGCGGGTGCGGGTCAGCAGGGTGAGGTCGTCGCCCAGGCTGTGCTCGCGGGTCATTTCCGCCAGCAGGGCGCTGTCGAGCAGACTGCCGTCCAACAATCCCGCATAGAAGCCGGCCAGGCTGCGCGCATTGCCGTGGCCGTTGGCCGCCGGCTGCTGCATGCGTCGCCATTCCGGCTTGTTGGTGCTGGTCATGATCGACGGCGGGTTGGTGAAGGCGCGGGTGGTCATCGCCTGGGGTTCGCGCATCATCGCGTTGAGCACGCGCTGGGCGGCGGCGTCGCCGTGGCTGCCCTTGCCGCGGGTGATGTGCGCGACGCGGTGGAATTCGCTGTCGGCCAGGCCGATATGGAAGTCGAGACCCAGCGACCGGGCAGTGCGCTCGACGATCACCTCCCCCGGCGCGCGCTCGGTGGCACGGCGGATCAGTTCGCCAAGCAGCCAGCCGTAGGTGATCGGCGCGTAGCCGTGGGCCTCGCCGGGCGTCCACCAGGGCTGCTCGGCGGCCAGCGCGGCGGTCATGGTGTCCCAGTCGTAGAGGGCTTCGGGCGGCAGCGGCTGGCGGATCGCCGGCAGGCCGGCGCGGTGGCTGAGCAACTGGCGCAGGGTGATGTGTTGCTTGCCGGCGGCGCCGAATTCGGGCCATAGGCGGGTGACCGGCGCGTCCAGCTCCAGCTTGCCCTCGCCCACCAGCTGCAGCGCAGCCGCGGCGGTGAAGGCCTTGGTGCACGAATACAGGTTGAGGATGGTGTCGGTGTGCCAGGGCTCGAGGCCATCCTTGTCGGCCATGCCAGCCCACAGGTCGACCACGGTTTCGCCGCCGACCTGGATGCACAGCGCGGCACCGCGCTCCTGCGGGTCGTTGAACAGCTCGGCGAAGGCCTCCTTCACCGCCTCGAACTGCAGGTCGAAATAGCCGTGGATGTGCATGGGAACTCCTGTCGGTGATGGCTGCACGAAGCATCCCCGCGCGGCTAGCGCGCGAGGAGCCCTGATAATCTATAGAGCTTCGCCCCGAGGACGGGCCTCCCACAAGAGCGGGAGTGCCCGTGGCTTCAGTCGATCTGCCGGCGGAACGGCGGCAGGGCGTTGAGGATGGCCTTGCCGTAGCGCTGGGTGACCACGCGGCGATCGAGCAGGGTCACCGTGCCGGTGTCCTGTTCGGTGCGCAGCAGGCGGCCGCAGGCCTGGATCAGGCGCAGCGAGGCATCGGGCACGGCAATCTCCATGAACGGGTTGCCGCCGCGCGCCTCGATCCACTCGGACAGCGCCGCCTCGACCGGATCGTCCGGCACGGCGAAGGGGATCTTGGCGATCAGCACGTGCTCGCAGTAGGCACCGGGCAGGTCGACGCCCTCGGCGAAGCTGGCCAGGCCGAACAGCACGCTGGTCTCGCCGTCGTCGACCCGCGCCTTGTGCTTGTTCAGCGTCTCCTGCTTGGACAGGTTGCCCTGGATCAGCACGCGCTTGCGCCAGTCGCGCTCGAGGCCATCGAAGACGTCCTGCATCTGCTTGCGCGAGGAGAACAGCACCAGGCTGCCGCGCGCGCCCTCGACCATGCCCGGCAGCTCGCGGATGATCGCCGCGGTGTGCGCGGCGGCATCGCGCGGGTCGGCCTTGAGGTCGGGCACGCGCAAGAGACCGGCCTCGGCGTAGCGGAACGGGCTGGGCACCACGGCGGTGACCGCGCCCTTGGGCAGGCCGGCGCGCATGCGGAAACGGTCGAAGGTGCCCAGCGCGGTGAGCGTGGCCGAGGTCACCAGAGCACCGTAGGCGGCGCTCCACAGGTTGCGCCGCAGGGTCTCGGCGGCGAGGATCGGGCTGGCGTTGACCTCGATGTCGTGATAGCTGCCGCTCTCGGCCAGGGTCATCCAGCGCGCCATCGGCGGGCTGTCCTCGGGGTCCTCGGCGGTGAAGGCGGTCCACAGTTCCCAGTTGCTCTGCGCGCGCGCCAGCAGGCTGCCGAACAGCGGATACCACTCCTCGGCCTGGTAGCTGCTGACCCCGGCGCTGCCCTCGCCGTCCATGGCTTCCTTGAGGATGTCGGCCAGGCGGGTGAACACCTCGGTCAGGCGGTTGAAGCCCTTCTTCAGTTCGATGCCCATCTCGCCCAGGTGCGGGGGCACCACGCCGCCGACGAAGCGGTGGCGCGGGCGGTCGCGGCCTTCCATGTCCTCGCCGGGGCGGAAGTCGCCGATTTCCTCGCAGGCGCTGTAGACGAATTGTTGCTGGGTGCGGATCTCGCGGGCCAGCTCCGGCACGCCCTCGATCAGCCGGCCGAATTCGCCGGGCAGCGGGTTCTGCGCCAGCAGGCGGGTGAGGTTCTTGGCGATCTGCTCCAACCACTCGGCGGTGGAGCGCAGGCGGGTGAAGTGGGCGAAGTGGCCGATGGCCTTGTCGGGCAGGTGGTGGCCCTCGTCGAACACGTAGAGGGTCTCGCTCGGCGCCGGCAGGATGGCGCCGCCGCCGAGGGCCAGGTCGGCCAGCACCAGGTCGTGGTTGGTGACGATCACGTCGACCTTGGTCATGCCCTCGCGCGCCTTGTAGAAGGCGCACTGCTGGAAGTTGGGGCAATGCCGGCCGGTGCACTGGGTGTGGTCGGTGGTCAGCCGCGACCACTGCACGTCCTCGATGGCCTCCGGCCAGGCGTCGCGGTCGCCGTCCCAGCGGTTGCCGGCCAGGCGCTCGATCATCTGGGTGAACAGCTTGTGGCTGTCCTCGTCGATCTCGAGGCGAAAGCCGTCCTCGGCGAACAGCTGGGCGGTGGCGCCCTGGGCCTCGCCTTCCTGCAGCAGCATGTCCAGCTTGGACAGGCACAGGTAGCGGCCGCGGCCCTTGGCGAGTGCGAAGCTGAAGTTGAGGCCGCTGTTGCGCGCCAGGTCCGGCAGGTCCTTGAAGACGATCTGCTCCTGCAGGGCGACGGTGGCGGTGGCGATCACCAGGCGCTTGCCGGCGGCCTTGGCGGCGGGGATCGCCGCCAGGGCGTAGGCCACGGTCTTGCCGGTACCGGTGCCGGCTTCGACGGCCACCACGGCCGGATCGCCGAGGCGCTTGCCTTCGTCGTCGGTGGCGATGGCGCCGAGGCCCTTGGCCACTTCGGCGATCATCAGGCGCTGGCCGTAGCGCGGCTTGAGGCTCTTGGCCTCGAGGAAGCGGGTATAGGCGCCCTGGATCTGGGACTTGAGTTCGTTGCTGAGCATGGCGGGCGCGCTGGATAAACGTTCAGTGACCGGGACGGGCAGCCATGATAGCGCGCCGGCCCCGGCGCTGCAGAACGGATCGCCCGAAAGGTAGACCCGGCTCAGGCGGCGTCGCGCTCGGCAACCGGCGTGTGCACTGCGGCGAGTGGCATCTCGGCCAGCGTGACGTCCGCCTCGCGGGTCGCCTGGAGCAGTTCAGCGACCACGGTCTCGGCCGACGGCAGGGCATCCAGGAAGAAAGCCCCGAACACCAGCAGCAGCAGGCGGTCGCGGGTCGGTCGGGTGCTGGCCTTGAGCCGATCACGGCACAGGCCGAGCTGCAGCACATGCAGCAGCAGCATGCCGGCACCGGCCAGGTTGAGCAGCAACGCGAAGGGCGCGGCGAAAGGCGCGATCAGGTTGCCCAGCACCGCCAGCCAGAACAGTACGGCCAGCAGCCGGCCCAGGGTCGTCAGCAATTTCATCGAGGTACCCGCGAGGAATCAGCGCGCACCTTAACGGCAAGCGGACATCGCTGCCAAGCGCTGGCCGATGTACTGAAACAACGAGGGGCCGAATGGCCCCCGCGGACATGCCTTGCAGTGGGCTGTCATCAGCGATCGACGTGGATTTCCACCCGACGGTTCTGCGCCCGCCCGGCGTCGGTGCCGTTGTCCTCGATCGGCTTGCTTTCGCCGAAGCCTTGCGAACTCAGCTTCTCCGCCGCCACGCCCTGACCGATCAGGTAGTCCACCACGCTGGCCGCGCGGCGTTCCGAAAGACCCTGGTTGTAGGCATCACTGCCGACACTGTCGGTGTGGCCGTCCACCCTGATGGCCAGCACATCGGCGCCGCGGAGCTTCTCCACCACGGTATCCAGGGTGGCTTCGGCGGCCGGGGTCAGCGTGGCGGAGTCGAAGGCGAACAACACCTCGCCCAGGTCGCTGAGGACGATGACCTCGTCCTGGGGCGGTTGGGGCGCGGGGGCGGCCTCGGGATACTGCGGCAGCGGGCAGCCGTTGTGGCGTACCTCGGTGCCCTTCGGGGTGTCCGCGCAGCGGTCGCGGCGATCATGCACGCCATCCTCATCCTGATCGCCATCCTGCGCGTAGCACAACAGGCCGCCGAGGACCGCGCCGGCCGCCGCACCGCCGCCGGCCCAGGCCGAGCTTTCGATGGCCCCCAGGCCACCGCCAGCCAGGCCGCCGATCAGGCTGCACCAGGGCCAGTTCCTCTGGTTGAGCGGGGCATCGCCAGTACTGGTGGTGGAGGCGCAACCCGCCAGAACACCACTGACCAAGACTAGAGGCAGTGCCGCTTTCAAATGCGATATTCCCATGGTGCAGTTCTCCTTGGCATCGGTCCTTAATTGCCGATGCTAGAAGTAAAGACGGGGCGTCACCGATGTGCCAGCTGGTACAGGCCGTTGCGTTGCGGCTAGGCTAGCGCCTCTTTTTTGACTGCAGCGACTACCCCGATGCCCACCTCTTCCTGCCCCTGCGGCAGCACCCTGCCCCTGGCCGACTGCTGCGGCCGCTACCATGCCGGCGCCCTGCCAGAGACCGCCGAGGCGCTGATGCGCTCGCGCTACAGCGCCTACGTGCTTGGCCTGATCGACTATCTGGTGGCCACCACCCTGCCGGTCCAGCAGGCGGCGCTGGAGCGCGAGGCCATGGCCGCCTGGAGTGCGCAAAGCCGCTGGCTGGGCCTCACCGTGGAGGAGCATCAGCCACTCGGTGGCACGCCGGAGCGCGCCCGGGTGACCTTCACCGCGCGCTGGCAGGATGCGTCCGGCGAGCAGGCCCATCGCGAGCGTTCGGATTTCGTGCGGGTGGATGGCCGCTGGTACTTCGTCGACCCGACCGTGACGCTCAAGGCCGGGCGCAACGACCCCTGTCCATGCGGCAGCGGGCAGAAGTTCAAGAAGTGCTGCGCGGCCCTGCTCTGAAGCAGCGCCGCGCGGGATAGCTCGTTCAGTCCACCAGCTGCAGATACGAGGTATCCGGCGGCGGAGCCGCCGGTGCCGCCTTGGCCTGGCCCATGTCGCTGCCCACCGGCGCCACGCTCAGTTGACTGAGATCCAACACCGGCGCCACCGGCTCGGGGCGCTGGTCCTGCAGATCGGCCCCAACCGGCGCCAGGCCGAAGTCCGGCGCGGCCACATCGCGAAACGCCGCCATGTATTCGTCGCGCGGCGCCACCTTGAGGGCAGCGAACGCGCCGGGAGGCGTGCTCGTCACCGGCTCGGCTGGCGCGGCGACCGCTTGCTGAGGGGGCGCAACTACCGAAGCCACAGATGCCGGGGCAACCGCCTCGGTCTGGCCGACCGGACTGACCTCGACCCGCGCGCCGGCGCGCTCGAGGGTCAGGCGATACTTTTCCGCACTCTCGGCATCCAGATTGCTCTTGATGACGATCCGCCGCCCGGAGAACAGCGCGGCGATACGCTGCGGATCGGCCTGGAACAGCCGCCCCAGATTGGCCCGCACCTGCGCCGCATCGGCACCGGGAACCAGCTCGCCGGCGAAGGCCACTTCAAGAAGATTGCTCAACCGTCACACTCCTGTCCTTTTTCCTGCGCAGTATGGCGCAGGTTTTTTTCCTGCAACATTCCCGCAACAACAATACGTTGCAGGGCGTTATGTGATTGTTACACTCGGGCATCGGATGGAGTCATGGCATGTTTGTTCCGGCACCACTAATAAGAAATCTTGGCCTTCTGCTACTCATGCTCGGCAGCGCCAGCCTCGGCGGCTGCGCGACCTGGATGGGCGGCGGCTTCAAGGATCCCGATGTGCAACTGGTTCACGTCGAGGTGGTTCGCGCGCGCCTGCTGGAGCAGGAGTTCCGGCTGCGCTTTCGCGTCGACAACCCCAACGACGTGAGCCTGCCGATACGCGGACTCGTTTACACCGTTTTCCTCAACGAGGTGAAGCTGGCAAGCGGCGAATCCGCTACCTGGTTCACCGTTCCGGCCCACGGACGTGAGGAATTCGAGGTACCGGTGCACACCAACCTCTGGCGGCACATGAAATACATCGTCAAACTGTTGGAGAAGCCCGACAAACCGATCCGCTATCGCCTCGAGGGCGAAGTGAAGACCGGGCTGATGTTCGGCCGTCGCGTCCAACTGGCGCGCAACGGCGAGATTGTTCCCGGCGATTTCATTCCGGAGTAAGTGATGAACCAGCAAGCCCACGTGCATGGCCCCGACTGCAACCACGACCATGACCATGCCCACCACCATGAGCCCCACGTCCACGGCCCGCACTGCAACCACAGCCATCAGGAGCCGGTGCGCAACCCGCTGAAGGAAGTCGGCCGCAACGATCCCTGCCCGTGCGGCAGCAACAAGAAGTTCAAAAAGTGCCACGGCGCCTGATCCGACCATGAATGCACTATCGATCGCTGTACTGCTGGTCGGTCTGCTCGCGGTGCTGGTGCTGGGCGGCTACGCCCTGCACCTGTGGCGCCGGGTGTGGGCCCAGCAGCGCGCCTTTGCCGCCGCCGAGAGCGAGCGCCAGCAGCGTCTGGGCGCCGACCTGCGCATCCTCGCCGGCAGCCTGCTCGACGAGCAGTTGCCGCTGATCGAGGGCGCCATCCGCATCAAGGTGCTGCTCGACAACTACGACATCCAGCTCAGCAGTCACGCGTATTGCCAGGTGTTCCACACCCTGTTCGACGCCACCTCGGGCATCCCCACCCATGCGGGCTGGAAGGCACTGACGGCGGTGGAAAAGCGCCAGCACGAGAAACACTTCAGCGAGCTCGAACTGCAGCACAAGGCTGCAGCCCGCAAGGCCGCCCGCTGGCTGCTCGACGAAGGCCTCCAGCAGCCGCTCGCCCACGCCTGCTAGCCACCCCGCCCGCTTGTCCCGCGGCTCGCCAGCAGGCGGGCTTCCGGCACAGCCCCCGGCACTCCGGCCGATGGCCCCCGGATATCCGCGCCACCTCCTACCCGCAGCGACCCGTCCTCTCCGGACGGCTCTTGTCAGACGCCTGCGCGCCCCCTAACGTAACGCCCTTTTCCGGCACGGCCCTTGGCCCTGTGCTGAACTGATCCTGCCTGCCCGCTCCAGGAGCCTCTTCATGTCGCTGCGCTCGTTTCGTCCTCTTGCCCCGCTGGCGGGCGCTGCCGTGCTGACCACGCTGGTCAGCCTGAGCGGCTGCCAGACCTGGCTGGACAACCGCTACCAGGCCAGCCTGCCACCCAGCTCCGGTGTGCAGCCGCTCAAGGGTCTGGCCGACACGGTGTCGGTGCGGCGCAACGCGCTGGGCATGCCGCTGATCGAGAGTCGCAGCTTCCACGATGCCCTGTTCGCCCTCGGCTACGTGCACGCCAGCGACCGCATCAGCCAGATGGTCGGCATGCGCCTGATGGCCCAGGGCCGCCTGGCCGAGATGGCCGGGCCTGGCGTGCTGGAGATCGACCGCTTCATGCGCGCGGTGAACCTGCGCCAGAGTGCCGACATCCTCTACAAGAACGCCTCGCCGCGTCTGCACAAGTTCTTCGAAACCTACGCCCGCGGCGTCAACGCCTGGCTGTTCCGTCACCGCGACAAGCTGCCGATGGACCTGGCCGCCTCCGGCTACCGCCCGGAATACTGGAAGCCGGAAGACTCGGCGCTGATCTTCTGTCTGCTCAACTTTGGCCTGTCGGTCAACCTGCAGGAGGAGATCGCCGGCCTGGCGCTGGCGCAGAAGGTCGGCGCCGACAAGCTGGCCTGGCTGCTGCCGACCTACCCGGACGAGCCGTTGCCGCAGGATGAGGCGGACAAGCTCAAGGGGCTCAAGCTGGCCGGGCAGATCCCCGGTCTGGCCGCGCTGGATGGCGCCGCCAGCCAACTGGCGACGCTGAACATGCTCGGCGTGGCCGCCTCCAACAACTGGGCCATCGCTCCGCAGCGCAGCCGCAGCGGCAAGAGCCTGTTGGCCAACGACCCGCACCTGCCGCTGACCCAGCCCTCGCTGTGGAGCTTCGTGCATATCCGCGCGCCGAAATACCAGGCGGCCGGCGTGTCGGTGGCCGGCATCCCGGCGGTGGTCGCCGGCTTCAACGGCAAGCTGGCCTGGGGCATGACCATGGTCATGGGCGACACCCAGGACCTGTTCCTCGAGCAGGTGCGCCGCCAGGGCGGCCGTCTCGAATACCTCGCCGACGGCCAGTGGCAGCTGGCGCGCGAGCGCCAGGAAACCTTCTTCATCAAGGGCCAGCACCCGCTGCGCGAGACCATCGTTGAAACGCGCAACGGCCCGCTGCTCAACAGCGTGCTCGGCGAGCGCAAGGACCCGCTGCAGCCGATCGCCCTGACCAGCGGCTACGGCATCGCCCTGAAGACCGCCCTGTTCGAGGCCGACCAGACCCTCGACGCCTTCTTCGACCTGTCGCGCGCCCAGTCGGTGGACGCCGCCCACGAGCCGGTGCGCAACATCCGCGCCCTCGGTCTCAACATGATCTATGCCGACGCCCAGCACATCGCCTGGCAGGTCACCGGCCGCTACCCCAACCGCAAGGGCGGTCGCGGCCTGCTGCCCTCGCCCGGCTGGGACAGCCAGTACGGCTGGGACGGCTACGCCGACACCATGCTGCATCCCTACGACCAGGACCCGCCGCAGGGCTGGCTGGGCACTGCCAACCAGCGCACCGTGCCAGGCGGCTACGGCGTGCAGCTGTCCAACTCGTGGTTCTATCCCGAGCGCGCCGAGCGCATCGCCGAACTGGCCGGCGCCAACTCGCGCCACGACGCGCGCAGCATGATCGCCATGCAGTACGACCAGCAGACGCCGTTCGCCGCCAAGCTCAAGGCGGTGTTCGCCGACCCGGGCATGGCCCAGCCGCTGGCGCAGGCCATCGCCGCCCTGCCGAGTGGCGAGCGCGAGCGCGCCCAGGAAGCCCTCAAGCGCCTGCAGTCCTTCGACGGCCGGCTGGGCGCGCAGTCGGCCGATGCCGCGCTGTACGCCATGTTCCTGCAGGAAAGCGCGCGGCAGACCTTCCTCGACGAGCTGGGCCCGGAGGACAGTCCGGCCTGGCAGGGCCTGGTGGAGATCGCCAAGCTCAGCTACTCGGCGCAGGCCGACCACCTGCTCGGCCGCGTCGACAGCCCGTTCTGGGACGACGTGCGCACGGCGCACAAGGAAGACAAGCCGGCGATCCTCGCCCGCAGCCTGGCCAGCGCCGTGGCCCGCCTGGAAAGCAGTCTGGGCAGCAACCGCAGCGCCTGGCAGTGGGGCAAGCTGCACACCTACCAGTGGGACAGCGACGCCACCCGCATGGCGCCGTACATGAGTGCCGGCCAGCGCGCCAGCCTGGCGACCATCAAGGACTACCTGGACCGCGGCCCCTACCCGGCCGGCGGCGACCACAGCACCCTCAACGTCTCCGCCTGGCTGTGGGGCAAGGACTTCGACACCTGGCTGGTGCCGGCCATGCGCATGGTGGTCGACTTCGGCCAAGACGAGCCGCTGCAGGCGGTCAATAGCTCCGGTCAGTCGGGCAACCCGGCTAGCCAGCACTACGCCGACGGCATCGACGCCTGGCTCAAGGGTCGCTACCAGACCTTCCCGTTCCAGGCGCACAACCTCGAGCGCGCCTACGGCAGCCAGCGCCTGCTGCTGACGCCGGGGAGGTGAGAGCGCCGAGCGCTCCAGGCTACGGTAGATATAGGGGCGAATTCATTCGCCCCTATATCCCAAGCACACCCGCGTGGGGGCGCATCCAGGAGCACGCAGAGTCCTTCTCCCCATCCGGGCTAATCTTCTGGGATGTTCCCGCAACGCGGATGCAGCCCCATGCCCAGCAAGCGCAAGACCCAGCTAGAGCGCTACCGTCGCAACCTGCAGGGCGAGATCGACAGCGCCGCGCTGTACCGCGCCCTCGCCCAGTGCGAGAGCCGGCCTGAACTGGGCGAGCTGTACCGCCGCCTGGCCGACATCGAGGAGCGCCATGCCAACTTCTGGCGGGCACAGTTCCAGCAGGCCGGCGCCACGCCACCCGCGCTGAGACCCGGCTGGCGTACCCGCCTGCTGATCCGCATCGCCCGCCTGCTCGGCCCGGCCTGGGTGATCGGTGCCGCCGCGTCGCTGGAGCAGATCGACCGCTGTCAGTACGACGAGCAGCCTGAATCCTGCGATACCGGCATGCCCGGCCAGGAACGCTCCCACGCCCGCCTGCTCAGCGAACTGGCCCGCGGCCGGCGCAGCACCTGGAACGGTCGCCTGTTCGCCAGCCTGGAAGGCCGCCACAGCGCCGGCGGCGGCAACGCCCTGCGTGCCGCCGTGCTCGGCGCCAACGACGGCCTGGTGTCGAACTTCAGCCTGGTGATGGGCGTGGCCGGCGCCGCGTTTTCCGCCGACGCCCTGCTGCTCACCGGCCTGGCCGGTCTGCTCGCCGGCGCCTGCTCGATGGCGCTGGGCGAATGGCTGTCGGTGCAGAACGCCCGCGAACTGTACCAGCAGCAGATCGCCACCGAGCGCGACGAACTCGAAGCCGTACCCGACGAGGAAGCCGAGGAACTGGTACTGATCTACCGCGCCAAGGGGCTCGAGGAGGGCAAGGCGCGGGCCATGGCCGAGGGCATCATGGCCGACCCGAGCCGCGCGCTGGACACCCTGGTGCGCGAGGAACTGGGCATCGATCCCGACGATCTCGGCGGCTCGGCCTGGCTGGCGGCTGCCACCTCCTTCGTGGTTTTCTGCCTCGGCGCCCTGATTCCGGTACTACCGTTCCTGTTCCTCGACGGCCAGGCCGCCGTCGTCACCTGCGCGCTGTTCAGCAGCCTCGGCCTGTTCCTGATCGGCGCCCTGGTCACCCTGTTCACCGGCCGCAACCTGCTCTACTCGGGCCTGCGCCAGGTGGCCTTCGGCCTCGGGGCGGCGGCGGTCACTTATGGGTTGGGGCACTGGCTGGGGGTAACGGTAGGCGGGTGAGTGCCCATCACCCCAGCCGTCCCACCGGCTGGAACATGCGCCGATACTGACTGGGCGAGACTCCGGTGCGGCGTTTGAACAGACGGCGGAAGAACGAGGCGTCCTCGTAGCCGACCTCCAAGCTGATCGCCTCCACCGCCTGCTCGCTCTCCTCCAGCAGGCGCTTGGCACGCTCGACGCGGATGTCCTGCAGCCGCTCAATCAGCGACGCACCGGTGGCAGCCTTGAAGCGTCGCTTGAGGCTGCGCTCGGGAATCCCCGTGTGCGCCACCGCCTGCTGCAGCGCGTCGTGCGCATCGAAATGCTCGGCCAGCCACTCCTCGCAGGCACGTACACGGGCGTCGGCATGGGGGCTGCGACGCACCAGCGCGGCGAAGGGCAGTTGCTCCTCGGCATGCCACTTGAGCAGGTAGACCTTGGCGATACGCAGGGCCTCGGCCGGGCCGACATGGCGGGCGATGATGTGCAGGGCCAGGTCGTGCCAGGAGGTGCTACCGCCGGCGGTGACCACCCGCCCCGCAGGGTCGGCGAAAGCCAGGTTCGGCGCGGCCTGGAAGTGCACCTGCGGGTAGTGGCGTCGGAACAGCTCCTGGTAGCCCCAGTGCGAGGTGGCTTCGCAGCCGTCGAGCAGGCCACTCTCGGCCAGCAGGATCGACCCCGAGCAGGCCGAATAGAGGCTAGCGCCAGCGCGGAAGCGCTCGCGCAGCCAGATCATCAGCTCGGGGTGGCGGCCAGCGACGGAGTCGTCCGGCCCCAGCCAGATCTCCGGCACGATCACGATGTCCGCCGCGGGATTCTCGGCCAGCGCGGCAGCCGGGCACACCGGGATGCCGTTGCCGCAGGTGAAGGGTTCGCGGGTCAGCCCCAGGATGCGCACGCGAAATGCCGCCTTGCCCACCGCCTCGCGGGTCAGCTCCTGCCACAGGGTGCCGGCGGCCGAGAGCACGTCAACCATGCCGTAGAGCGCCGAGCCGGCCGTTTCCGGCAGGGCGACGATCAACACCTCGAGTGGCTGGACCAGCGACACGGACTCGACCTCGCGATAGTGGCACGAATGAACCGTTTACGACCTGAATCCCGCTTATTCGCTCCCCGCTCAAGGCCTACCTTGGACTGCAGAGCGACGACAACCCGTCGCCGCCTGAACAAGGTAGACGGTTATGAACAGCCAAACCACCGCCAAGCAGCAAGCCCGGCCAGTCAACGGCGTCGATGTCGGCGCCCTGTTCGATACCATCGCTGCAGTCAAGCAGGACCCCGGCCTGGCCGAGTTTCAGTTCCGCGCCAGCAACCGCTGGATCGACGGCGGCTACAACCGCTCGAACATCCTGGCTTTCCACGGCTGCCGCGAGGAGGACAGCACCCGTACCCAGCCCTTCGTGCTGGACGCCGACGAGCCACCGGTACTCCTCGGCCAGGACCGCGGCGCCAAC
This sequence comes from Pseudomonas linyingensis, assembly GCF_900109175.1. Taxonomy (GTDB): domain Bacteria; phylum Pseudomonadota; class Gammaproteobacteria; order Pseudomonadales; family Pseudomonadaceae; genus Geopseudomonas; species Geopseudomonas linyingensis. The sequence goes on from NZ_FNZE01000023.1 coordinate 31,586, forward strand.
CCGGTCGAATACGTGCTGCATGCCCTGGCCGCCTGTCTGACCACCACCATGGTCTATCACGCCGCCGCGCGCGGCATCGAGATCCGCGGCGTCGAATCGAAACTGCAAGGCGACCTGGACCTGCGCGGTTTCCTCGGTCTCGACCCGAACGTGCGCAAGGGATACCGCAGCGTGCGGGTCGAGATGCTGGTGGACTCGGACGCCTCGCCCGCCGTGTTGCGCGAACTGGCGCAGTTTTCGCCGGTGTACGACATCGTGTCCCACTCGCTGCCGGTAGAGGTGGTGGTCAAGACCCGCAGCAGCGCCGCCTGACCACGACCAGCCCGCTCGACCGGCAGGCGCGCCAGGCGCCTGACGGTCGGCGCGAAGGCTGCAGCTCGCCAGCGGTCCAACAGCGTCTAGGCTTTCCCTGATGCGTCAGCGATCCGCCTGCGTATCGGGAGGCCGCATGAAAGAGCATTCCAACCCAGCCGCCGGCAACGAGCGCATCGCCCTGCTGCGCCGCCACGCCCAACCGCTGCCGTCGCTGGACAGCGGCGCGTTCGGCGCGCTGTTCGACCGCTACGCCGACGCCCGCGTGGTGCTGATCGGCGAGGCCAGCCACGGCACCTCCGAGTTCTACCGGACCCGCGCGGCGATCACCCGCCGGCTGATCGAAAAACACGGATTCAACATCGTCGCCGTCGAGGCGGACTGGCCGGACGCGGCGCAGATCGACCATCAGGTGCGCCGGCAACAGCCGCCGACCTGGCACCAGCACGCCTTCCAGCGCTTCCCCACCTGGATGTGGCGCAACCGCGAGGTCGCCGGCTTCTGCGAGTGGCTGACCGGCTACAACCGCAGCCTGCCCGCCGAGCGCCGCGTCGAGTTCCGCGGCCTCGACGTCTACAGCCTCGGTGCCTCGATCGGCGCGGTGCTGGCCTATCTGGACCGCACCGACCCGCCGGCCGCCCAGGCCGCGCGCCAGCGCTACGATTGCCTGGAGCCCTGGCAGGACGCCCCCACCCTGTATGGGCGCAACGTCCTGCACGGCCAGCAGTCCTGCGAGGACGCCGTGGTCGAGCAGTTGCGCGCCCTGCTCGAACGCCGCCTGGAGCGCCTCGGCCGCGACGGCGAAGCCCTCTTCGACGCCACCCAGAACGCCCGCGTGGTGCAGGCCGCCGAGCAGTACTACCGGACCATGTACCACGGCTCGACGGCCTCGTGGAACCTGCGAGACCAGCACATGTTCGACACCCTGGAGCGCCTGCTGGAGCATCGCGGCCCGCAGGCCCGGGCGGTGGTTTGGGCGCACAACTCGCACATCGGCAATGCCGCCGCCACCGCCATGGGCTGGGCCGGCGAGTTCAACATCGGCGAGCTGTGCCGCAGCGCCTGGGGGCGCGAGGCGGTGCTGATCGGCATGGGCACCGACCGCGGCGAGGTGGCGGCGGCCAGCAACTGGGACGAACCGGCGCAGATCAAGCGGGTACGCCCCTCGCGCAGCGACAGCTGGGAGCAGGTGTTCCTCCAGGTCGGGTTGCCCGCCTCCTTCACCGACTGGCGCGGCGACGAGAGCGGGGAGCTACGCGAAGCGCTGTCCGCGACCCTGCTGGAGCGCGCCATCGGGGTGATCTACCGCCCGGAGACCGAGCGGCAAAGCCACTACTTCGAGGCCGTGCTGGCCGAGCAGTTCGACGCCTGGATCTGGCTGGAGGAAACCCACGCCGTCACCGCGCTGGGCAGGCAGGAGCCCCATCTCGGCGAGGACGAAACCTGGCCGTTCGGCGAGTGAGGCACCCGCAGACGTGAAAAAGCCGGACGCTAAGGTCCGGCTTTTTCATGTGCACGCAGCGGATCAGAACCTGTTCACGATCTCGCGAGCTAGAGCCAGGCAAGGCGAAATCGGTTGAGGAAGCGGAATTTGCTGGCAGTAAATGAGCATTCCGAAACCGATTTCAACGCAGCATGGCCGACGCGCAGCAGATCGTGAGCAGGTTCTCAGGCCTTGGGCAGGGTCACGCCAACTTGCCCCTGGTACTTGCCGCCGCGGTCCTTGTAGGACACCTCGCAGGCTTCATCCGACTGCAGGAACAGCATCTGCGCCACGCCCTCGTTGGCGTAGATCTTCGCTGGCAGGGTGGTGGTGTTGGAGAACTCCAGGGTCACGTGGCCTTCCCACTCGGGCTCGAGCGGGGTGACGTTGACGATGATGCCGCAGCGCGCGTAGGTGCTCTTGCCCAGGCAGATGGTCAGCACGTCGCGGGGGATGCGGAAGTACTCGACGGTACGCGCCAGGGCAAAGGAGTTCGGCGGGATGATGCAGACGTCGCCCTTGACGTCGACGAAGCTCTTCTCGTCGAAGTTCTTCGGGTCGACGGTGGCCGAGTGGATGTTGGTGAACACCTTGAATTCGTCGGCGCAGCGCACGTCGTAGCCGTAGCTGGACACCCCGTAGGAGATCACCCGGTCGGAATCCGCACCGCGCACCTGACGCTCGACAAAGGGCTCGATCATGCCGTGCTCGAGGGCCATGCGGCGAATCCACTTGTCCGATTTGATGCTCATGCGACTGTCCTGCCTGGGTGGGTAAACACGGGGATATGGCGAAAAACGAGCGCGTATCTTACCGGCTGGCCTGCAGCGGGCAAAGGGCCGGGCGACCGGAGACGTCGGCCCCGGCGCTGGAACTGTGCCACCAGATAGATCAACTGCTTCGCCCCGAGGTCGGGCCTCCCACAAGAGCAGGAGCGGCGCCGGACCTGTAGGAGGCGCGACCTCGCGGCGATGCGGGCCAGCGGCCCGCCAGAACATCAATCCTCGCTGATGCTGATGCTCGGCATCGCCGTGGCGCTGGCGGCCTGGCGCGCCAGACGCGCGCCGACCTTGCGCGCCAGCTGCTGGTAGAGCATGGCGATCGGACCGTCCGGCTCGGCGACCACGGTGGGCTTGCCGTTGTCGGCCTGCTCGCGGATAGCCATCGCCAGCGGCAAGGATGCCAGCACCTCGACACCGTACTGCTCGGCCAGCTTGGCGCCGCCGCCCTCGCCGAACAGGTGCTCGGCGTGCCCGCAGTTGGAGCAGATGTGCACGGCCATGTTCTCCACCACGCCGAGCACCGGGATGTTGACCTTGGCGAACATCTCCACCCCCTTCTTGGCGTCCAGCAGGGCCAGGTCCTGCGGGGTGGTGACGATCACCGCGCCGGCCACCGGCACCTTCTGCGCCAGAGTCAGCTGGATGTCGCCGGTGCCCGGCGGCATGTCCACCACCAGGTAGTCGAGATTGTCCCAGGCGCTCTGGGTGATCAGCTGCAGCAGCGCGCCGGAGGCCATCGGCCCGCGCCAGACCATCGGCGTGCGCTCGTCGGCGAGGAAGGCCATCGACATCACCTGCACGCCGTGGGCCTGCAGCGGCACGAACCACTGCTGGTCCTTGATCTGCGGGCGGGTGCCGTCCGCAATGCCGAGCATCAGGCCTTGACTGGGGCCGTAGACGTCGGCGTCGAGGATGCCGACCCGCGCGCCCTCGCGGGCCAGCGCCAGCGCCAGGTTGGCGGCGGTGGTCGACTTGCCGACGCCGCCCTTGCCCGAGGCCACGGCGATGACGTTCTTCACCCCGGCCAGCGCCGGGGTCTGCGCCGGCACCTGGTGGGCCGGGATCACACAGTCGACCTGCACCGAGGCCTCGCTCACGCCGGCGAGGTTTTCCAGGCCGGACTTGAGCAGCTCGGCCCAGCCATTCTTGAACAGCCCGGCGGCATAGCCCAGTTCCAGGCGCACGCGTACGCGGCCACCGTCGATGCTGACGTCACGCAGACAGCCGGCGCTGACCGGGTCCTGATCGAGATGCGGATCGATGTACTGACGCAGGACCGCCTCGACGGCGGCGCGGGTGACTGCACTCATGGGTGACTCCCGGGCAAATGGTTGAGCGAAACAGGCGGCTATCCTAACCGACCATCGACGCGATGGAGAAACGCTCTGGCTCCAGTAGGAGGCGCGATGCGGGCCGCAGGCCCGCCAGTTGGGCAAGAGCATCGTCCCGAGGTCGGGCCTCCTCTACAGGGATGGGCTGAGCGGGCCGCGCACCGTCGCCGCCCCACGGATGAAAAAAACCGCCCGGGGCTATATAGTTGCCGACTTCCCTCGTTTTGCCAGTGCAGCCGATCATCATGTCCGAAGCCCGCCAGATTCTCGTCACCAGCGCCCTGCCCTACGCCAACGGCTCGATCCACCTGGGTCACATGCTCGAGTACATCCAGACCGACATGTGGGTGCGCTTCCAGAAGCTGCGCGGCAACCAGTGCATCTACGTGTGCGCCGACGACGCCCACGGCTCGGCGATCATGCTGCGCGCCGAGAAGGAAGGCATCACCCCGGAACAGCTGATCGCTGGCGTGCAGGCCGAGCACAGCGGCGACTTCGCCGACTTCCTGGTCGACTTCGACAACTTCCACTCGACCCACGCAGAAGAGAACCGCGAGCTGGCCACCGCCATCTACCTGAAGCTGCGCGATGCCGGGCATATCGCCACCCGCTCGGTGACCCAGTACTTCGACCCGGACAAGGGCATGTTCCTCGCCGACCGCTTCATCAAGGGCACCTGCCCGAAGTGCGGCGCCGAGGACCAGTACGGCGACAACTGCGAGAAGTGCGGCGCCACCTACGAGCCGACCGAGCTGAAGGACCCGCGCTCGGCGATTTCCGGCGCCACCCCGGTGCTGCGCGACTCCAAGCACTTCTTCTTCAAGCTGCCGGACTTCGAGGCCATGCTCAAGCAGTGGACCCGCAGCGGCAGCCTGCAGGACGCGGTGGCCAACAAGATCGCCGAGTGGCTGGACGGCGGCCTGCAGGAGTGGGACATCTCCCGCGACGCGCCCTACTTCGGCTTCGAGATCCCCGACGAGCCGGGCAAGTACTTCTACGTCTGGCTGGACGCACCGATCGGCTACATGGCCAGCTTCAAGAACCTCTGCAAGCGCCGCCCGGAGCTGGACTTCGACGCCTTCTGGAACAAGGATTCCAGCGCCGAGCTGTACCACTTCATCGGCAAGGACATCGTCAACTTCCACACCCTGTTCTGGCCGGCGATGCTCGAAGGCGCGGGCTACCGCAAGCCGACCCAGGTTTGCGTGCACGGCTACCTGACCGTCAACGGCCAGAAGATGTCCAAGTCGCGTGGCACCTTCATCAAGGCGCGCACCTACCTGGACCACCTGAATCCCGAGTACCTGCGCTACTACTACGCCAGCAAGCTGTCGCGCGGCGTGGACGACCTCGACCTCAACCTCGAGGACTTCGTGCAGAAGGTCAACTCCGACCTGGTCGGCAAGGTGGTCAACATCGCTAGCCGCTGCGCCGGCTTCGTCCACAAGGGCAACGCCGGCGTGATGGTCGACGCCAACCCCGAGCCGGCCCTGTGGGAGGCCTTCCAGGCCGCCGCGCCGAGCATCGCCGAGGCCTACGAGCACCGCGACTTCGGCCGTGCCATGCGCGAGATCATGCACCTGGCCGACCGCGCCAACGCCTGGATCGCCGACAAGGCGCCCTGGGCGCTGAACAAGGTCGACGGCAAGCAGGCCGAGGTCCAGGAAATCTGCGCCTTCGGCGTCAACCTGTTCCGCCAGCTGGTGATCTTCCTCAAGCCGGTGCTGCCGAACCTCTCCACCGCCGCCGAGGCCTTCCTCAACGTCGCCCCGCTGAGCTGGCAGGACCACGCGCTGCGTCTGGCCGACCATCAGCTCAACCCGTTCACCCCACTGATGACCCGCATCGAACCCGCGAAGATTGACGCCATGATCGAAGCCTCCAAGGAAGACCTCGCCGCCCAGTCCACCGAAGCCGCCGCCCCGACCGGCAACGGCGAGCTGACCAAGGAGCCGCTGGCCGCGGAAATCAACTTCGACGCCTTCGCCGCGGTGGACCTGCGCATCGCACTGATCGAGAAGTGCGAGTTCGTCGAGGGCGCCGACAAGCTGCTGCGCCTGACCCTGGACATCGGCGACGCCAAGCGCAACGTGTTCTCCGGCATCAAGAGCGCCTACCCGGACCCGAGCCAGCTGGAGGGCCGCCTGACCCTGTATGTCGCCAACCTGGCGCCGCGCAAGATGAAGTTCGGCCTGTCCGAGGGCATGGTGCTGGCCGCCGGCCCGGGCGGCGAGGAGATCTTCCTGCTCAGCCCGGACAACGGCGCCAAGCCAGGCCAACGCGTGCACTGATAAGCGCACCGTGAACAAGACCCCGCCGCGGCGGGGTCTTGTGTTTGCGCCCTGGCGTACAGCCCGCGCCAGCGCTCGCGACAATGGGCCGCAGCGGACGCTGCCCACGCTGCAAGCCGCACAAATAGCCGGATCCGCAGTCTTTATTCCCAAAAGGAATTACAAGCTCGGACGCGCTCGACTTGTACGCTATAACCCGCTCCACGATAATAGACCCCCTCATTCATCGACGGCGCGAGCCCGCTTCTGCCCATGACCGAATTCGCCCTCATCCTGGTCAGCGCCATTCTGGTCAACAACTTCGTGTTGGTGCAGTTCCTTGGCCTTTGCCCGTTCATGGGGGTTTCGAAGAAGATCGAAACCGCCATCGGCCTGTCGCTGGCCACCACCTTCGTGTTGACCCTGGCCGCCATGTGCAGCTACCTGATCCACCAGTACGTGCTCAAGCCGCTGGATCTTGAGTTCCTCAGGACCATCAGCTTCATCCTGGTGATCGCCGTGGTGGTGCAGTTCACCGAGATGGTGGTGAACAAGACCAGTCCGATCCTCTATCGGGTGCTCGGCATCTTCCTGCCGCTGATCACCACCAACTGCATCGTCCTCGGCGTCGCCCTGGTCAACGCCAACAAGGCCGAGTTCACCTTCCTCACCGCCACCGCCAACGGCTTCGCCGCGGGCCTGGGCTTCTCCCTGGTGCTGGTGCTGTTCGCCGCCCTGCGCGAGCGCATCGCCATCGCCGACGTGCCGCTGCCGTTTCGCGGCGCCGCCATCGGCATGATCACCGCCGGGCTGATGTCGCTGGCGTTCATGGGCTTCACCGGATTGATCAAGCTATGAGTCTGGTCCTCATTGCCGTCGTTGCCCTGGCGGCGATCTGCCTGGTCGCCGGCGCCATCCTCGGCTACGCCGCGGTGCGCTTCCGGGTCGAAGGCGACCCCATCGTCGAACAGATCAACGGCCTGCTGCCGCAGACCCAGTGCGGCCAGTGCGGCTACCCGGGCTGCAAGCCCTACGCCGAGGCCATCGCCAACGGCGACAAGATCAACAAGTGCCCGCCCGGCGGCCAGGCCACCGTGCAGGCGCTGGCCGACCTGCTCGACGTCGAGGTCGAGCCGCTGGACGCCGCCGGCGGCGAGAAGCCGCGCATGGTCGCCTTCATCCGCGAGGCCGAGTGCATCGGCTGCACCAAGTGCATCCAGGCCTGCCCGGTGGACGCCATCGTCGGCGCCGCGCGGCAGATGCACACCGTAATCGTCGACGAGTGCACCGGCTGCGACCTGTGCGTCGAACCCTGCCCGGTGGATTGCATCGACATGATCGAGATCGGCAGCAATGTGCAGAGCTGGAAGTGGGAGCTGCCGCTCCCGCCCGGCCAGTTGATCGCCACCGACCGGGAGCAGGCCGCATGACTGCCGCAGTGAAGACCTGGGACATCCCCGGCGGCATCCATCCGCCGGAGCGCAAGACGCTCTCCAACCGCACGCCGATCCAGGTCGCGCCGCTGCCCAAGCGGCTGATCCTGCCGCTCGCCCAGCATATCGGCGCCCCCGCCGAACCCTGTGTGGCGGTCGGCGAGCGCGTGCTTAAGGGCCAGAAGATCGCCGACGCCGCCGGCTTCGTCAGCGTCGCCGTGCACGCGCCGACCTCCGGCACCGTGACCTTCATCGGCCCGCAGCCCTACCCGCACGCCTCCGGCATGCTCGCTCCGGCCATCGTCATCGAGGCCGATGGCCTGGACCAGTGGTGCGCGCTGGAACCCTGCGCCGACTTCCGCAGCCTGGCGCCGCAAGCGCTGCTGGCGAAGATCCGCGACGCCGGCATCAACGGCCTCGGCGGCGCCGGCTTCCCTACCGCGGTCAAGCTCACCGCGCGGCCGCTGCAGAAGATCCACACCCTGATCCTCAACGGCACCGAGTGTGAGCCGTACATCACCGCCGACGATATGCTGATGCGCGAGAGGGCCAGCGAACTGGTCAGCGGCATCGACATCCTCGCCCAGCTGATCCAGCCGGACGAGGTGCTGATCGGCATCGAGGACAACAAGCCCGAGGCCATCGCCGCACTCAGGGCCGCCCTGAGCGAACGCGCCTATCAGCTGCGGGTGTTCCCCACCAAGTACCCGTCCGGCGGCGAGAAGCAGCTGATCCAGATCCTTACCGGCCGCGAAGTACCGGCCGGTGGCCTGCCGGCGGACATCGGCATCCTCTGCCAGAACGTCGGCACCGCGGTGGCCATCCACGATGCCGTGGTGCTCGGCAAGCCGTTGATCGCGCGGATCACCACCCTCACCGGCGAGGCGCTGGCGCGGCCTATGAACGTCGAGGCGCTGATCGGCACCCCGGTGCAGGACCTGCTAGCCTTCGCCGGCCTCGACGAGCAGAAGCTCGATCGCCTGATCATGGGCGGGCCGATGATGGGCGTCACCCTGCCCGCGCTCGACGTGCCGCTGATCAAGACCAGCAACTGCCTGCTGGCACCGACCCGCAGCGAGTTGCCGCCACCGCAGCCGGCGCTGCCGTGCATCCGCTGCGGCGACTGCGCCCTGGCCTGCCCGGCCAGCCTGCTGCCGCAGCAATTGCACTTCTTTGCCTTGGGCCAGGAACACGAGCAGCTCAAGGCGCACAACCTGTTCGACTGCATCGAGTGCGGCGCCTGCGCCTATGTCTGTCCGTCGAGCATTCCGCTGGTGCAGTACTACCGTGCCGCCAAGGCGGAAATCCGCGAGCTGGAGCAGAAGCAGCAGAAGGCCGAACACTCCAAGCAGCGCTTCGAGCTGCGCCAGGAACGCCTGCGCCGCGAAGAGGAACGCAAGGAAGCGGAACGCAAGGCCCGCGCCGAGAAGGCCGCCCGCGCCAAGGCCGCCCAGGCCGAAGCCGCCGCGGCAGCCCCCGTCGCCAGCGCAGCGCCAGCCGTCAACGAGGACCTCAAGCGCCTGAAGATTGAGGCCAGCATGGCCCAGGTGGCGCTGAAGAAGGCCGAGAAGCAACTGGCCCAGCACGACACGCCGGAGCTGCAGGCCCAGGTCGGCGAACTGCGCACCACGCTGGAAACCGCACAGAAGGCGCTGGCCGATGCCCAGGCTGCCGCCCCGGTCAGCGCCCCCGCCCCCGCTGCCAAGCCGGCCGGCGACGAGGCGCTGAAGAAGGCCAAGATCGAAGCCGCCATGCTCAAGGCGAAGATCCGAAAGCTGGAGAAGGTCGAGACGCCGGACGACGCCCAGCAGGCCGAACTGGCCAAGCTGCGCGAGCAGCAGGCTAAGGCGGAAAAAGCCCTGGCCGCTGCCGAGAGCAGCGCGCCGGCTGCCGCCGCAGCCACCACAAAGCCGGCCGGCGACGAGGCCTTGAAGAAGGCCAAAATCGAAGCCGCCATGCTCAAGGCGCAGATCCGCAAGCTGGAGAAGCTCGAGACGCCGGACGACGCCCAACAGGCCGAACTGGCCAAGCTGCGCGAGCAACTGACCGCCGCCGAGCAGGCCCTGGCCACGCTGGAGCAGCAGTCCGCCGTCCCGGTGCCGGCCGACGAGCCGGTCAAGGCCGAGATCGATCCGCTGAAGAAGGCCAAGGTCGAACTGGCGATGAAGCGCGCCGAACTGAAGAAGGCCGAGAAGGCCGGTGCCGACGAGGGCGAGCTGAGCAGGCTGCGCGACGCGCTGGCCGCCGCCGAGCAGACCCTGCACGGCGCCGAGGAGGCCTCGAACAAACCGGCGCCGGAGCTGGTGCGCACCGACAAGCGCCCGGTCGACGAAGCCACCCGCGCACTGAAGACCGAAGTGGCCTTCGCCCGTGCCGACCTGCGCAAGCTGGAGCGCGACGAATCCGCCGCTGCCGAAGCCCTGGAGGCCGCCCGCACACGGCTGGCCGAGGCCGAGCTCAAGCTCGCGGAGCAGCAGAGCAGCTGACCGATCCCCACCCTCTCCCGCCAGCGGGAGAGGGTGCACAGAATTCCGGAGCCAGGGAGCCTATCCCTCTCCAGCCAAGACACACAACGGAGCACCAATGGCCCTGCCCCGCATCACCTCGCCCCACGCCACGGGCCGCAACCGTACCCAGCAGGTCATGCAGCTGGTGCTGCTGGCCACCTTGCCCGGCGTGCTGGTGCTGACCTGGCTGTACGGTTTCGGCACCCTGATCAACCTGTGCTGGGCAATCGCCGTCGCCCTCGGCTGCGAAGCCGCCGTGCTGCGCCTGCGCCAGCGTCCGATCGGCTTCTTCCTGCGCGACTACAGCGCGGTGCTCACCGCCGTGCTGCTGGCCCTGGCGCTGCCGCCCTACTCGCCCTGGTGGCTGACCCTGACGGCCACCGGCTTCGCCATCGTGTTCGGCAAGCAGCTGTTCGGCGGCCTCGGCCAGAACCCGTTCAACCCGGCGATGCTCGGCTACGTGGTGGCGCTGATCTCCTTCCCGGTGGAAATGACCAGCTGGCCGGCGCCGCGCGGCTTCGAGGCGGCCAACCCGACCCTCGGCCTGCTCGACGGCCTGCAGCGCATCCTCGGCCTGACCGACAACCTGCCGGATGCCTGGACCCAGGCCACCGCGCTGGACGCGCTCAAGGTCAACAAGAGCCTGACCATCGCCGAACTGTGGGAAAGCAACCCCTCGTTCGGCAGCGTGGGCGGCTATGGCAGCGAGGCGGTCAACCTGGCCTTCCTCGCCGGCGGCCTGTTCCTGCTCTACAAGCGCGTGTTCACCTGGCACGCGCCGGCGGGCATGCTCGCCGCCCTGGCGCTGATGAGCCTGCTGTTCTGGAACGGTGCCGGCTCCGACTCCAACGGCTCGCCGTTGTTCCACCTGCTCACCGGCGCGACCATGCTCGGCGCCTTCTTCATCGTCACCGATCCGGTGTCCGGCGCCACCAGCGTGCTCGGTCGCCTGCTGTTCGGCGCTGGCGTCGGCGTGCTGGCCTACGTGATCCGTGCCTGGGGCGGCTACCCCGACGGCGTGGCCTTCGCCGTGCTGCTGATGAACCTGGCCGCGCCGACCATCGACTATTACACCCGCCCGCGCACCTATGGCCACCGCAAGCCGGAACGCGGCTTCAAGCTGGGAGAGTAAGGACATGCTGCCGGAAATCCCCCGCTCGATGCTGAAGAACAGCCTGCTCCTCGGCCTGTTCGCCATCGCCACCGTCGGCGTGGTCGCCGTCACCCAGCAGGGCACCGCCGAGCGCATCCAGGTCGCCGAGCGCGAAGCCCAGGTGCGCGCGCTGGCCGAGATCCTGCCCGCGGACAGCTACGACAACCACCTGCTGGACAACAGCCTGCAGCTCAGCGACCCGCTGCTCGGCAGCGCCCGTCCGCTGCCGGCCTATCTGGCCCTCAAGGGTGGCCAGCCCAGCGCCATCATCCTCCAGGCCATCGCTCCGGACGGCTACAGCGGCAGCATCCGCCTGCTGGTCGGCATCCATGCCGACGGTCGCCTGGCCGGCGTGCGCGTGCTCGCCCACAAGGAAACCCCGGGCCTCGGTGACAAGATCGATCTGGCCAAGAGTCCCTGGGTGCTGGCGTTCACCGGCAAGTCGCTGACCGATCCGGACCAGGCCGGCTGGGCCGTGAAGAAGGATCAGGGCGCGTTCGACCAGTTCGCCGGCGCCACCATCACCCCGCGCGCGGTGGTCAAGGCCGTACACCACGCCCTGCAATACTTCGATGCCCACCGCGCCGAGCTGCTCGGTCAGCCCGCCGCCGCCCAGGCGGCCGCAGAACAGGAGCCCGAGCAATGAGCCAGAGCTACCGCGAGATCGCCATCAATGGCCTGTGGAAGAACAACCCCGGCCTGGTCCAGCTGCTCGGCCTGTGCCCTCTGCTCGGCACCAGCAACTCGACGGTCAACGCCCTCGGCCTGGCACTGGCCACCATGCTGGTGCTGGTCTGCTCCAACGCCGCGGTGTCGCTGATCCGCGGGGTTACCCAGACCGCCGTGCGCCTGCCGGCCTTCGTGATGATCATCGCTGCGCTGACTACCTGCATCGAGCTGCTGATGCAGGCGTTCACCTACGAGCTGTACCAGATCCTCGGCATCTTCATCCCGCTGATCACCACCAACTGCGTGATCCTCGGCCGCGCCGACGGCTTCGCGGCGAAGAACGGCATCGCCCGCTCGGCGTTCGACGGCCTGATGATGGGCATCGGCTTCGGCCTGGTGCTGGTGGTGCTCGGCGCCGCACGCGAGCTGCTCGGCACCGGCGTACTGTTCGCCAACATGCAGCTGCTGTTCGGCCCGCTGGCCGAGAACTGGCAGCTCAGCCTGCTGGGCAGCGACTACAAGGGTTTCCTGCTGGCCATCCTGCCGCCGGGCGCCTTCCTCGTCCTCGGCCTGATGATCGCCGGCAAGAACATCGTCGACCAGCGTGCCGAAGCCCGCGCCAAGGCACGCCAGCCGGCGCCGGAGCCCGTGCCCAGCCGCCGCGTGCGCGTCACCGGCGTGGTGGAGTAAGCCCATGAATGCCGCCAAGCGTGCGGAGATCTTCCGCCGCCTGAAGGAGGACAACCCCGAGCCGAGCACCGAGCTGGAGTACCAGAGCGTCTTCGAGCTGCTGGTGGCAGTGATCCTCTCCGCCCAGGCCACCGATGTCGGCGTCAACAAGGCCACCGCCAAGCTGTTCCCGGCGGCCAACACTCCGGAAGCGATCCACGCCCTGGGCGTCGCGGGGCTCGAGGAGTACATCAAGACCATCGGCCTGTACCGCAGCAAGGCGAAGAACGTCATCGAGGCCTGCCGCCTGCTGATCGAAAGGCACGACAGCGTGGTACCGAGCACGCGCGAGGAGCTGGAGGCGCTGCCCGGCGTCGGCCGCAAGACCGCCAACGTGGTGCTCAATACCGCCTTCCGCCAGCCGGCCATGGCGGTGGACACCCACATTTTCCGGGTCAGCAACCGCACAGGCATCGCGCCGGGCAAGACCGTGCTCGAGGTGGAAAAGAAGCTGGTCAAGTTCGTGCCCAAGGAATATCTGCTCGACGCCCACCACTGGTTGATCCTGCATGGCCGCTACGTGTGCAAGGCGCGCAAGCCGCAGTGCGGCAGCTGCCGAATCGAGGATCTGTGCGAGTACAAGCACAAGACTTCCGACGATTGAGCAGATAAAAATAATTCCTATCGAACGATAGAAAAATTCTCTTTTACCCGCTTCTGCTTTGCCGCTATAAGGTGCGCGAAACGCCCTCTATCTGTAGTGGAGCAGCAAGACATGGCACAAGCCAAGACCGACCTCGACCTGGAAGAAGACTTCGTCGTCGATGCCGAACCGGAAGACGCCGAAGCCAAGGATGCGCCGACCAGCAAGACCAACCTGGCCAAGCGCCGGGTGATCGACAACCTGCTGGAAGAAAAGCGCCTGAAGAAGCAGCTCGCCGAGTACGACTTCGACCTGTAATCCTCCTCCGCAATGCATAAGCCCCGCATCACTCGGCGGGGCTTGCTGTCTTGAGCCCCTCCCTCTCTTGCCCCGCAGCCCGGCCAGGCGCGCAAGGCGGCCGGACGCCTACCAGGGCAGACGCTCGCCGCTCCACGAATGGAACTGCCCGCTGGCCTGCGGATCCAGGCCGTCGATCACCGCCAGCATCTGCCGTGCCGCCAGCGCCGGCGCGCGACCGATCTCGGCGCCGCGAAACGGCTGCGACAGCCGCGAGTTCACCGTTCCTGGATGCAGGGCCAGCAGCACCGCGCCGGGATTGTTGCGCCGCACCTCGATCGCTGCGGTCTTCAGCAGCATGTTGAGCGCCGCCTTCGAGGCCCGGTAGCTGTACCAGCCACCCAGCCGGTTGTCTTCGATGCTGCCGACCTTGGCCGAGAGCACGGCCAGCACGCCGCGCCGGCGATCGAGCAGACGGCTGAAATGGCGCAGCACCAGCGCCGGGCCGAAGGTGTTGATCTGGAAGGTCGCCAGCAACTGGGCGTAGTTGAGGTCGGCGAGCTTCTTCTCCGGCATGAACGCCTCGCCATGCAGGATGCCGGCGGCATTGATGATCAGGTGGAACGGCCCCTGCTCTGCCAGCACCTCGGCCGCGGCCTCGATGCTCTGCTCGTCGGCAAAGTCGATGGCCGGCTGCGAATGCCGCGACAGGCCGAGCGCCAGGGCGCAACGCGGATCGCTGCACAGCGCGTCGAGCAGCGCCCCGCCGATGGCCCCGGAGCAACCGATCACCAGAGCCCGATAGCCGTCGGGAAAGGAGTCCATCACTCGGACTGCTTGCGAAAGAACAGGGTCACCTGGCCCAGCTCGAAGCCGAACTTAGTCATGAACGAGCGGTTGGCCATGGTGCGTTCGTCGAGCAGGTACATCCAGTCGTCGAAGTCGACCTGATAGACCTTGCCGTCCACCGGCAGGCTCAGCACGTAACGCCAGCGCAGCGCGTTGCCGGCCACCTCGCCACGCGCTTCGCCGACCACGTCGTCGGCGGTGCCGCGCCAGCGACCGGGGCCGTCGGGATGCAGGGTCCACACCCGCTTCTGCTTACTGCCGTCGCTGTAGGTGAAGTCCTCGTCGAGGATCAGCTTGTCGCCCTGCGGATAACCGTTGATCACCACATGGAAGCGCTTGATCACCTCCCCCGAGCGTTTCTGGAACATGCCCCAGGCATCCACCCGGCCGTTGAAGTATTGGCGCAGGTCGAGCTGCGGCTGCTGGTCGCGATAGTGCTCCACCTCGATCTGCCCGCAACTGGCGAGCAGCAGGCACAGCGGCAGCAGGAGTTGCTTCAGCATGGCGATTACCTCAGCGGGCGTCGGCGCCCAGCAGTTGCGCGCGCAGCTCCGGATTGCGGGTGCGCGGGTCGAGCCAGATGGCGAAGAAGGCACGGGCGAAGTCCTGGTCGCGCACCTCGTGCTTGAGCTCGCGACCGACATAGAAGCGCGCGCCCTGCCCCGGCAGGTACACGCCGGTGATTCGCGAGCCGGGCTCGACGTCGACGAACGCCTGCAGCATCTGCCCCCGCCAGCCGGCCAGCTGCACCGCGCTCACGGCATCGCCGTACAGGCGGCGGATCTCCCTGACGCTGGCGTCGACCAGCTGCTCGCGGCTGATCGCACGGTGGTAGGTCAGTTCCAGGGCGATGGGGCTATCGACGCCCAGGGGCTGCGCGGGGCTCCACAGCCGTGCGCTGTAGATGCGTAGGCCGAACAGCCGCAGCTCGCCGGCACCGACCACCCGGGCCTCGGGCAGGCTCTCCTGCCAGTTGGCCAGGGCGCCGGAGCTGAGCAGGCAGAGCAGAACCAGCCAGGCTTTGCTGGTCCCCTGGCGGTACGTGGAATCATTCATCGCAGGCTCCTCGTCGCCTTGCCACAGGCAGGGCGAGCCGTAAGGTCACCTCAAAAACCTATACGATAAATAAATATTTGTACAATTACCGTTTACGATGCGAGCGTTCGGCGAGCGGAAAAACCAGAATAAAGCGGGTGCCCTGCTCGCCGCTTTCGACCCGCACGCTGCCCCCATGCAGCTGCATGATCGAACGCACGATGGCCAGGCCGAGACCGCCGGTATCGCCAGGCAGGGCGCGCGAGGGATCGCAGCGGTAGAAGCGCTCGAACAGGTGCGGCAGGTGCTCGGCGACTGCAAACTGCTCGCCACGACCTCTACTCCACCGCGCTAAAACGTCCACTTTTTAACTCGTGTCAATCCACACAATGGCACCGAAAAATCGCAAGTCATTCCAGGTGACATGAAGCACATTTCTTGGCAGAATTTCGCCAAATATTTGGCATGCATCAATTTGCCAGCACTGGAAGCAACCGCTCGTCTGCGGGGCTGCGTCATTTTTTTGAACACAACACTGGCCACCTTTCCCCCGAACAATCCACTCACCCGCTCATTTTGCCGCTCCCCTGTACAGGATCGTCGCAGCAGCCAAGGACTACAGCCATGCCCGGCACCCCCCATAAGAAAAACAGTCTTGCCATCCTGGTCGCGCTCGCGCTCTCCGCATGCACAACCATCAGTCCCCAGCAGCTCTCCGAGCAAGCACTGGCCAAACAGGGGAATGCCGACCGGGGCGCAGCGCTCGCCGAAGCCGAGCCGATCAGCGGGATGCTGACCATCGAGCAGGCCATCGCCCGCGCGCTGAAATACAACCTCGAGCGCCGCACGCGCCTGATGGAAGAGGCGATGGCCTTCCGCCAGCTGGAGGTCAGCCACTACGACATGCTGCCCAAGCTGCTGGCCCAGAGCGGCTACAGCTGGCGCGACAACGACAAGATCAGCCAGAGCCGCAACGACGAAACCGGCGAACTGTCGCCATCGCAGTTCATTTCCCAAGAACGCACGCACACCCTGAGCAGCCTGGGGGTCAGCTGGAACCTCATCGATCTCGGTGTCGGCTACTACAACACCCGGCAGCAGGCCGACCGCGTACTGATCGCCGTCGAGAAGCGCCGCAAGGCCATGCACGTGCTGATGCAGGACGTGCGCACCGCCTTCTGGCGTGCCGCCAGCGCCCAGAAACTGCGTGTCGAGGTGCAGAACACCCTCGTCCTGGCCGAACAGGCCCTGGCCGACTCGCGCACGGCGGAAACCGAGCGCCTGCGCAACCCTCTCGATGCCCTGCGCTACCAACGTCAGGTACTGGAAAACCTGCGCCTGCTCGAGGCGATCGACCAGGAACTGTCGACCGCCCAGATCGAACTGGCCGCCCTGATCAACGCTCCCATCGGCCAGCGACTGCAGCTCGCCGAGCCGGAGTTCAAGGTCAGCCGCCAGACCCTGGACATCCCGGTCGCACGCTTGGAAGAAACGGCGATGGCCGCCAACGCCGACATCCGCGAGCAGCACTACAACGCCCGGATTGCGCGGGAGGAAACCCGCAAGACCTTGGTCCGCCTGTTCCCCAATCTCAGCTTCAACTACAGCATCAACTACGACACCGACAAGTATCTGGTGAACAGCAACTGGAACGAGGCCGGCCTGCAACTGTCCTTCAACCTGTTCAACCTGTTCACCGGTCCCGGCCAACTGAAGCTGGCCGAGGCCGGTGTCAAGCTGGCCGATCAGCGCCGCGTTGCCGTACAGATGGCAACCCTGGCGCAAACCCACCTGGCCCGCCAGCACCTCGCCAACGCGCTGAACCAGTTCGAGCGAGCCGATGCCATCTGGAGCACCGACCAGCGCATCAATGGGCACATGCAGAATCGCCAGAACAGCCACATGCAGAGCAAGCTGGACACCGTCGCCAATCAGACCACCGCCATCCTCAGCCTGCTGCGCCGCTACCAGGCACTGGCCCAGGTCCAGGCGGCCGAAGCGCGCCTGCAATCGACACTCGGTGTAGAGCCGCAGATCGCCAGTGTGGATGACCTGTCGCTGGCGCAGCTGACCCAGGACATCATCCGTAGCCAGCACACCTGGAGTGATTTCGGCCAGCCGACTGTCGACGGAGAGTGACCGTGAGCACACGCTCTAACCGTATGCTGTCGCTGCTGCCGCTTCTGCTGGCACTCTCCAATGCGAGCGCCGGCGAGGATGCTGCCCTCTCGCCGGCGCGGGCGGGCATCGAGCGCCAGGAAATCCGCGCCCAGCTCATGCCCCGTCAGTTCACCACCATAGCCGCCGAGATAGGCGCCAAAATCAGCCAACTACCGTTGCGCGAAGGCGAGCCCTTCAAGGCCGGGCAGCTGCTGGTGCGCTTCGACTGTTCAATGCAGCAAGCCATGCTGCAGAAGGCGCGCGCCGAGCTGAACGGCGCAGAACACACCCACAAAGCCAACCGTCGGCTGGCCGAATTGGACTCGATTGGCCAGCTCGAACTCAACCTGTCGCAATCTGCCGTGGAAAAGGCCGCAGCAGAAGTCGGTGCCCAGCAGGCCGTACTGGCCAAGTGCAGCATCCCGGCCCCATTCACCGGCCGCATTGCCGAGCAAAAGGTGCGCAACCAGCAATACGTGCAGCCTGGCCAAGCCCTGCTGGAGATCATCGACGACAGCGTGCTGGAGCTGGAGTTTCTGGCCCCTTCCGCGTGGCTGGGCTGGCTGAAGCCCGGCCTGGGCTTCGAGATCGAAATCGACGAAACCGGCAAGCTCTACCCGGCCCGCTTCACCCGCCTGGGCGCACGCATCGACCCGGTCAGCCAGTCAGTCAAGGTCGCTGCCGCCATCGACGGCAGCTTTCCGGAGCTGCTCACCGGCATGAGCGGACGGGTACGCATTCTCCCGCCAAGCCAGCTCTGAAACACATTCAAGATCCGCCAGGCCCTCCGCCTGGCATCAGACAGATCTCAGGCAGCCACAGGCTGTAGTAGCACACACGGAAGAGGACTCAGACATGGGCGACAACAAGACTCCAATCACCGCCTCCAGCTCGGAACCTTCGGCTCCCACCCCGGGCAATCGCCTGGTTCGTCGCAGCCCCACGCCGATGGCTCTGGAGCAGCGCTTCGTGTTCGATGGTGCCGCAGCAGCCGATGTGGTCGATACCGCGACCGCCGTTGCCGAGCCGGCCCCGCAGGCGGCCGAGCCCCTGTCTGAAAACCTGCTATTGGCGGCCTACGGACCTGCGGCAGAACCGCAGTCGATTTCCGTCGAAAGCAACGCGCCCGTAGCGGCGACCTCCGAATTGCCGGCAGATGACGGCAACCTGTTCCATCAGGGTGAGGACAACGCGGCCCTGAGCGAGGCTGCAACCACGGCAACGCAGCTGATCCAGAACTATCTGGCCGAAGCGAGCGACGAGCAACTGTTCGCCCTGTTCCGCGGCGAGCAAAGCAGTCCCGACGCCCAATGGAGCGCCAACCTCGCGCAACTGCGCGATGCCGTTGCCAGCGGCACACTCGACATCAGCCTGACGCTGCTCGACAACGCGCAATTGAACGGTGCGTTGGCTGCCTACACCCCGGAAGGGCCGCAAGGTGCAGCGACCATTTTCATCAACAGTGACTGGCTGAATGTGCTGGATGTACAGAAGGTATCGAGCCTTCTGATCGAGGAGTACGGTCACCACATCGACCACGTATTGAACCAAGGGGTGGACACCGCAGGAGACGAAGGCCAACGCTTTGCTGCCGTAGTCACCGGAGCCGACACCAGCGCAGCGGGTTTTGCGACCGACAATGACCACACCACGCTGCAGATCGAAGGCGAGTCGATCGAGGTCGAGCTGGCGAATCTCAGCTTCAGCAACGCCTACGCTATCAATGCCGCCACCACTCCGGCCGGCAAGGAGTCGAACAGCCACGACTTCATTGCCACGGGCCTGGGCATCGCCAGCATCAGCGACGACACCAACAGCAACCTGTTCAGCGGCAACGATGTCGCCGCCATCGGCATCAGCATCGGCGGTGAGGAGTATTTCGGCTGGATCAGCCGGCCAATCAAGAGCAACGGGGTGGTCCGCGGTTTCTACTTCTGGACCGACACCGATTTTGTCGACCTCGCCACCGCGCAAGCCGACGGCAATGCGGACGGCGACCGCAACGTGGCCGACAACCTCGGCTTCCTGCTGGTGGTGGACCAGGCCTGGTTCGACAACATCGGTTGGAAAGACCAAGCCGCCAACCTGAAGAACGTCGGCTCGTCCTCCGACCGCGTCGATAGCGCGCTCAACGCACTGATCCCCGGCCCGGTAGCCCCCGTCGCGGTCGCCGACGTGGCCATCGCCGTCGAGGCCGGAGGCCCGGACAATGCCACCCCGGGCAGCGATGCCACCGGCAACGTGCTGAACAACGACAGCGATGCCAACGGCGACACCCTGTCGGTCACCGCCGTCACCAGCAACGCCACCGCCAGTTCCAGCACCATCGCCAGCGGCAGCAGCGCCGTGGTGAGCGGCCAGTATGGCCAACTGACCCTCGGCGCCAACGGCGCCTACACCTATGTAGTCGATAATGCCAATGCCGCCGTGCAGGCCCTGCTCAGCAGCGCCAACACCCTGAGCGACACCTTCACCTACCGGATTACGGATGGCAGCGGCGGCAGCGCGACCACCACCCTGACCGTGACCATCCAGGGCGCCAACGACAACCCGACGGCCAGCGACGACTACAACGTGGCCAAGGAGTCACTGCTCACGACCGGTGCCTACGGCGTCAGCGATCCGCTGGGCAGCCAGGCCACCGGCAATGTGCTGAGCAACGATACGGACCCGGATCGCTACGGAGAGAGCCAGGCGGTCACTGGCGTGGGGATCGAGGGTGCGGCCACGGGCACGACCACCGCGACCCAGACCATTCTTTCCTTCACCACGCTGCCCAGCAACGTCAGCGTCGGCTACTACGTGTTCCTAGACGGCGACAGCCTCGACAACGACAAGAACGCAGGCACCGCGCTGCTGGATGCCAACGGTAATCAGATCACCATCGCCTCGATCGACACCACGGCCAAGACCTTCACTCTGAGCGGCACGGTGGCCAACGTCACCCTGTCGCAGAACGGCAGCCAACTGCTCGGCTTCGCCAACAACAGCGGCGGTAGCGCTGCATACAAGGACGCGTACATCCAGTCCAGCACCAATGCGGCCGGCACCCAGATCAGCATCAGTGCCCCACAGGGCACCATCGCCGTCGGCATGAGCGTTGGCGGCACCGGCCTGGGCACGGCGCCGACGGTAACCGCGGTCAACTACGATGGCAGCGGCAATGTCAGCTCCGTCACCCTGAGCAGCGCGGTCGCCCTCAGCGACCAGGCGCTGACCTTCAGCGCCGGGGCCGACGCCGGCGCCACGCTTATCGGCCAGTACGGCACCCTGCTGCTGAATGCCGACGGCAGCTACACCTACACGCCGACAGCCAACAATCCGGCCCTCGCCGCCGGCCAGTCGGGGCTCGAGCGCTTCGACTACACGATGCACGATGGCGCGGGCGCGACCAGCTCCGCCAGCCTGTTCATCACCGTGCTGGGTTCGGGCGCCAACGACCCCAATGCCGTGGCCGACAGCATCACCGCCAGCGAGCAGGGCGGCGTGGCCAACGCCACTCCCGGGGTCGATCCCAGCGGCAACCTGCTCAGCAACGACACGACGCCCAGCGGCAGCAACACCATCGTCGGCGCACGCAGCACCAGCGCCGCCAGCAGCACCACCATCGGTGCCGGCGACTCGCAGATCGCCGGCCTCTACGGCACCCTGACCCTGCGTGCCGACGGAACCTACAGCTATACCGTCAACAACGACAGTGCCACCGTCCAGGCACTGAACAGCACGGATAGCCTGACCGACACCTTCGTCTACACCATCGAGAACGGCCTATCGGCCAACGGCACTCCGCTGCGCGACTCGGCCACCCTGACCGTGACCATCCAGGGGGCCAACGACACCCCGCTCGCCACCGACGACAGCGCCACCGCCATCGAAGCCGGCGGCACCGGCAACGCCATCGCCGGCTACGATCCCGTCGGCAATGTGCTGGGCAACGACAACGACATCGACGACGCAGCCAGCGATCTGCGGGTGACGGCGGTCAGGACCGGCAATATCGAGGGTGCCGGCAGCTCCGGAACGATCGGCAGCGCCATCACCGGCAGCTACGGTTCGCTGACCCTCGAGGCCGACGGCAGTTGGAGCTATGTGGTCGACCAGAGCAACAGCGCGGTCAACGCCCTGGCGCCCGGCCAGACCCTGACCGAAGACTTCAACTACACGGTGACCGACCGCTCCGGCAGCGGCCTGTCAGACACCGCGGTACTGACCATCACCATCCAGGGGGGCAGCGACACCGTCGCGGTCAACGACGTCTTCGTCAACGAAGGCTCGCCCTACGCGATATTCACCGTGACCGGCGGCGCAGGCGTCCGGATCGAACTCGCCCTGGACGACGCAGGACTGCCGGCCACCGACGTCCGCGCCACCCTCGGCACAGATGTCGGCACCCAGATCGAATACTTCGACGGCAGCGTTTGGGCCGCCTACGACTCCGGCAATCCGCCGAGCATTCCGGGCAGCGGCCAGTTGCTGGTACGGGTCGCCGTGCATCAGGACGACGTTCACGAGGGCAACGAATCCTTCCGCCTGATAGCCACCACCAGCGACGGCAGCCAGAGCGCCGGCATCGGCACCATCAACGACGAAGGCGAAGGCGACATTTACCTGGCCGGCAACACCAGCGGCACACCGGATAGCACGGCACTGGATGACGACCGTCCGACCCTCAGCGTGTCCAGCCCGACGCTGATGGAGGGCGGCTACGCCCAGTTCACCGTCGCCATCGACAAGCTCTCGACCAGCGACATCGGCTTCACGCCCAGTCTGAGCGGCGGCAGCGCCACCCTCGGCACCGACACTGCGCCGGCCGGCACCCTGGAAGTCTCCAGCAACGGCGGCAGCAGCTGGAGCACCGTGACCGGCCCGGTCACCATCGCCGCAGGCCAGAGTTCGGTCCTGCTGCGCATCGCCACCGTCGACGACAGCGACATCGAGTCTGCCGAAACCTTCAGCCTGTCCACCGGCTACATCTCCGGCACCGTGACCAATGCCGACGGCGCCTCCGGTACGGCAACCCTCGGTGACAACGATGCCACCAACACTCCTCCGATGCTGGCCTACACCAGCCTGAGCCTGACCGTGAGCGAGGATGCGGGCGCTCCCGTTGGCGCCGTCGGCTCCCTGCTCGGCGACTTCACCGGCGGCATCAGCGACGCCGACAGCGGCGCGCTCAAGGGCATCGCCATAACCGCCACCGACTCCAGCAAGGGCACTTGGTATTACAGCCTGAATGGCGGCAACACCTGGCAGGCGGTGGACAGCGTCAGCGTCAGCAGCGCCCTGCTGCTGGCCGACAACGGCAGTACTCGGCTGTACTTCAAGCCGAACGCCAACTTCAATGGCTCCATTGCCTCGGCGCTGACCTTCAAGGCCTGGGACCAGTCCAGCGAAACGGCTGGCACCAAGGTCAACACCGTCCCCAAAGCCTTCGTGATTCCGGACTCGGGCGCGGTAATGCCCTACCCCTCGACGCTGACGGTTTCCGGAGTGTCAGGCACGCTGACGGACGTCAACCTGACGTTGAGCTCACTGACCCATACCTATCCAGCGGACCTCGACATCCTGCTGGTCGGCCCCCAGGGCCAGAAGGTGCTGCTGATGTCCGACGTCGGAGGTAACGGCGATGTCAACAATATCAACCTGACCTTTGACGACGAGGCTGCAACCGGCCTTCCTAGCTCCCAGCTCAGCAGCGGCAGCTACAAACCAACGAACAGTGGCAGCTCCGATACATTCAGCGGGATCGCGGAAACCACTTTCAGCAGCCTGCTTTCCGCCTTCGACGGCACCAGTCCCAACGGCAGCTGGAGCCTCTATGTCGTCGATGATGCCGGATCCGACTCCGGCACTATCGGCAGCTGGACGCTGACCCTGACGACCGCCAGCGGCAGTACCAACTTCGCAGTCAACCCCGTTGCCAGCAGCCCCTTCAGTACCGCCACCGACACGCTGAGCGTTACCGTCAGCCCGATCAACGACGCGCCTGTGGCTTCCGGCAGTACGACGCTGCCTTCTGTCTCCGAAGACACGACCAACCCGCCGGGAGCCACGGTAGCCAGCCTGTTCTCCTCACGTTTCAGCGACACTGCCGATCAGGTCAGTGGCGGCAGCTCGGCCAATACCCTAGCCGGCATCGCCGTCACCGCCTACACCGCCGACGCCACCAAGGGCGACTGGCAGTACAGCACCGACAGCGGCGCCAACTGGACCACGCTCTCGAACATCGCCGGCGACAGCAGCGCGCTCACCCTGCAATCCACCGCCCTACTGCGTTTCCTGCCCGCCACCGACTACAACGGCGCCGCCCCCGACCTGACCGTGCGGCTGATCGACAGCAGCACCAGCGTGACCGATGGCGCCACCCTGGATGCCAGCAACAACGGCGGCAGCACGGCCATTTCTGCCAGTACCGTGCTTCTGAGCACCAACGTCACGGCTGTCGACGACGCCAGCGTGCTCGCCGCCGACACCCAGACCGTCGACGAGGACACCCCGGCCACCGGCAACGTCCTGAGCAACGACAGCGACGTCGACGACACCCTGCAGGTCGCCAGCTTCGTCGTCGCCGGCGATGCCACCGTCTACACCGCCGGCCAGACCGCCACCCTCGCCGGTGTCGGCAGCCTGGTGATCGCCGCCGACGGCGACTACACCTTCACTCCGGCCACCAACTGGAACGGCGCGGTGCCGCAGGTGACCTACACCACCGACACCGGCTCCAGCACCACCCTCGACATCACCGTCGACCCGGTCGACGACGCCAGCGTGCTCGCCGCCGACACCCAGACCGTCGACGAGGACAACGCCGCCAGCGGCAACGTTCTCGGCAACGACAGCGATGTCGACAACA
>NZ_FNZE01000010.1 GCF_900109175.1 Pseudomonas linyingensis
CTGGGCAAGCGCCGCATGGTCGGCGGCCAGGAAGACATGATCGTCGACGTCGCGCTGGATCTGCTGGCGGCCGGCAAGGGGCGCTGAGCTGTCCCGGATCTGTACGGGAACCGTTGCCGACGGGATCCGTACAGGTCCGCACCCTGCATTCCTCCCCGGCCCCGGCCGTCCAGCCGCGCTCTGCGGCGTTGTCGGCCGACGGCCACGCTTGCCCCCTTTCTACCCCAGCGCCGGCCATTGCCGGCTGCGGCACCGCGGCCGGATTTTCCACCCTGCGAGTAGCCGCCGCGCCCGGTTATCCGAGGAATGCACGATGGCACATTAATGTGCGCCCAAGGGACAAGCCGCGCGGTGGGCGGATAGTTGGGCCATGGGGGCGCACATAAAGTGGAGTCGACGTCAACGTAGCGGACTTGACCCATGTCAAAACTAATCAATATCGATCAAACCTCATCCCTGGTGGTGTCCCGGTCGGGCGTCGGTCAGCGTGCTCTCAAACTGCTGACAGCGGTACTGCCCTGGTCGATCATCGCCGGCCTGCTGTGGGCGGGGCTGTTCATCAAGCCGCAGCCGGTGGGCGCCACCGTGACGCCGCCGCTGCTGGAGCGCCGCGATCACTTCTACGGCCTGGCCCTGTCACCGGCGGGCGATGTCTGGGTCAGCGGCTCGCGCGGCAAGATCCTCGCCATCACCGCCGACGGCAAGATCAGCCGCCTGGCCACGCCGACCGAGCGCACCCTGCAGGACATCGCCATCTGGGATGCCAGCCATGCGGTAGCGGTCGGCAACGACGGGGTGATCCTGCATAGCAGCGATGCTGGCCGGAGCTGGCAGGCGGCCCAGGATGTGCCGCGCTCGGAGGTTGCCAACAAGCTCAACCGGGTGCGCGTCGCGCCGGGCGGCCTGGCGATCGCCACTGGGGAAATGGGCGCGCTGCTGGTCAGCCGCGACCATGGCCACAGCTGGCAGCGCCTGCGCGAAGAGGAGGACGTGGCCTGGAACGACGTGGCCATCCTCGACAGCGGCCGGCTGCTGGTGGTCGGCGAGTTCGGCCGCATCCTGCTCAGCGACGACCAGGGGCAGAGTTGGGAGGAGATCGCGGCCCCGGTCCCCAGCTCGCTGATGTCGGTGCAGTTCCGTGACGAGCTGAATGGTGTCGCGGTCGGTCTGGAAGGCGCCCTGCTGGTCACCCATGACGGCGGTCGGCAGTGGGACAGCGTCGACCTGGGCATCCACGATCACCTGTTCGACGTGCTGTGGGACGCCAGCAACGGCCGCTGGTTCGCCAGCGGCGCGCTGGGCCGCTGGGTCAGCAGCGGCGAGCCGCACCGCTGGGTCAGCAGCAGCGCGGCCTGGTACTGGCGGACCGGCGCCCTCGACGAGCGCAACCTGGGCTGGCACACCCGCGCGCTGCTGGTCGGTTCGGGTATCTGGCTGGCCGGCGCCGATGTCGGGCGCTGGGATGGCCGGCACTGGTCGCCAGTGAAACCTTGACCCCTCCGCCTTGGCTCAACTTCTGCGAGATACGAGCATGATCGAACGCATAGCCGAATTCTGCATCCGTCGACGCGCCTGGGTAGCCGGCGTCATTCTCTCCCTGACCCTGATCCTCAGCTGGTTCGCGCTGCACATCGAGGTCCGCACGGTATTCGAGGACATGCTGCCCTCGCGCCACGAGTACGTGCAGACCCACGAGAAGTTCAAGGACACCTTCGGCGGCTCGAACATGGTCACCATCATGTTCGAGGTGGAGGAGGGCGACATCTTCCAGACCGCCGTGCTCGACAAGGTGCGCACTGTCACCCTCGGCCTGCGCGAGGTCTCGGCGGTCAACCAGTACCAGATCACCTCGCTGGCCTCGAAGAAGCTCAAGGAGGTGCGCGCCTCGACCGCGGGCATCGAGAGCCGCCCGTTGATGTGGCCCGACCTGCCGGTCGACGCCGAGGCGATGGCCGAGCTGAAGCGCTCGGTGCTGCGCAACCCGATGGTCTACGGGCCCTACGTGTCCAAGGACCTGCAGGCGACCCTGGTCACCGTCGACTTCATCGACCAGCAGGTCGACTACAGCAAGGTGTTCCACGAGGTCCGCGCGCTGATCGCCAAGGTCGACGACGGTAGCGTGAAGATCCGCGTGGTCGGCGACCCGATCCTCTACGGCTGGGTCAACCACTACCTGCCGGAAACCATCCAGCTGGTGCTCGCCGCCCTGGCGGTGACCCTGGTCATGCTGTTCGTCCTGCTGCGCACCTGGCGCGGGGTCAGCCTGCCGCTGCTGGCGGGCGTGGTCAGCGCGATCTGGGCACTGGGCATCTGCCGTCTGCTCGGCATCCACTTCGAGCCGCTGGTCATCGTGGTGGCCATGCTGATCACCTCGCGGGCGGTGTCGCACTCGGTGCAGATCGTCAACCGCTTCGACGACGAGATCGAACTGCTGCCGCCCGGCAGCGACACCTCGCGGATCGCCGCGCGGGTCGCCCTGGCCGACCTGTTCCGCCCCGGCATGCTGGGGGTGATCGCCGACGCCGCGTGCATGGCGGTGGTCGCCCTGAGTCCGATCCCGATGCTGCAGAAGCTGACCGTGCTGTCGGTGGTCTGGGTGTCGACGCTGACCGTGAGCGCGGTGATCCTCACCCCGGTGCTGTTGTCCTTCATCCGCAAGCCGCACGGTATGGCGCACCCGATCAACTGTCTGCCGGTGCTGCGCAAGGTGCTCGATCTGGCCGTGGTGGTCAGCCTGTCGCGGGCCCGCTATGCGGTGCTTGGTGTCAGCCTGCTGGTGGTGGTCAGCGCCGGCCTGTACTCGCTGAACCTGAAGATCGGCGATGCCAACCCGGGTTCGCCGATTCTCTGGCCAGAGGCGCAGTACAACCAGGACTCCGCGGCGATCAATGCACGCTTCGAGGGCGTAGACCGCATGTTCGTGGTGCTCGGCGACGACAGCCGGCCCGACCTGATCAAGGGCAATGAAGCCCTGCAGGCGATGAACAGCTTCCAGCGCTTCATCGAGGCCCAGCCGGAGGTCGGCGGTTCGGCTTCCATCGCCGACGTGCTGCCGCAGGTGAACAGCAGCCTGCGCGAAGGCAACCCGCGCTACCTGGAGCTGGGCGACAGCGGCTCGCTCAACGGCAGCCTGATGGCCATGCTCGACTCGGTCTCCGAGCCGGGCGACATCTCGCGCTTCGCCGATGACCACTACGCCAATGGCGCGGTCACCCTGATGTTCCGCGACCGCCAGGGCGAGACCATCCGCACCGCAGTGGCGCGCATCAAGGAGTTCATCGCCAGCCACCCGCTGAGCGAGGGCCAGTGGCATCTGGCTGGCGGCCTGATCGGGGTGATGGCCGCGGTCAACGAGATCATCCTGTCCAGCCAGATCGAGGCCATCGCCCTGGCCCTGCTGGTGCTCGCCGTGCTGTGCACCATCGTCTATCGCTCCACCACCGCCGGCATGCTGTTCATGGTCCCGGTGATCATCTCCAACATGCTGACCTTCGCCTTCATGACCTGGAAGGGCATCGGCATGAACATCAACACCGTGCCGGTGGCGGCGCTGGGCATCGGCCTGGGGGTCGACTACGCCTTCTACATCGCCGATCGGGTCAAGGAAGAGATCGCCATCGGCAGCAGCCCCGAGCACGCCATCCGCCAGGCCCTGCACTCGTCGGGCATGGGGGTGATCGTCACCGCCAGCGTGCTGATCCTCGCCACCCTGCTGTGGTGGGCCTCGTCGCTGCGCTTCCAGGCCGAGATGGGCCTGCTGATGGCCATCTGGCTCAGCGTGTCGGCGTTCTCCGCGCTGTTCGTCATGCCTTCGCTGATCTACGTCTGCCGTCCGCGCTTCATCTTTGGCGAGCGTGGCCAGGCGGCGGCCACCATTACCCAACCAACCTCGTTTCAGCCTGCCTGAGACGGGATAACAACAACAAGAAACCATCGGTTCCTCGCTGCCAACCACTCTGGGGATAACACATGAACAAGCACGGCATGGTGGGCGCGCGCTCGCGCACCCCTCTGAACAAGCTCGCGCTGGCGATAGCATTGGCAACGGTCGCCTCGACCGCCCTTGCTGAAGATCGCTTCAAGTACGACGGCTACCTGCGCCAGGAAATGTCCTGGAATGCGAAGAACTGGGAGGACACCCCCGGCTACGACGACAAGGGCAAGCTGTCGATGGCACGCAGCACCGCGCGCCTCAATTTGGAGTGGAAGGCCACCGAGGACGTGTCGGTGGTCGCCAAGCTGTGCGCCTCCCGCGAGGTGAAGACCAACTTCCTCGAGCACCTCGAGGAGATGGGCGCCAACAACTATCGCGAGGCCGATGGTCAGGGCGACATCATGGATCTCTACAACGACGAGGAGATCCGCGAGCTGTACGTCGACTTCCCGGTCGGTGAGCGCCTGCAGTTCCGCCTTGGCAAGCAGCAGATCGCCTGGGGCGAGACCGACTTCTTCGCCGCCAACGACCTGGTACACGGCTTCGACTACACCTGGCGCAGCTTCCTCGAGCCGGCCAACGAGGAACTGCGCAAGGCCAACATCATCGCCAAGATGAACATCGACGTGCCGGAGCTGGACGGCGGCCTGGAGGTGTTCGTGCGCCCCGGTTGGGACCGCAAAGAAGACATCGGCACCGAGCTGGACATCTACGGCGGACGCTGGTCGAGCCAGCCGTACGCCGGCGTGGATTTCCGCAACATCGACCCGTACAACTTCGAGAACGACGAGGGCGACTACCGCGACGTCACCGGCGGCATCCGCTGGAGTGGGCTGTATGGCGACACCAACTACTCGCTGTCCTACCTGAAGACCTTCTACCCGTCGCCGATCCTCAACGCCTCCAACAACCTCGCCCTGTTCGGTCTGCCGGGCGTGCCGTCCGGGGCGGAGACCAAGGGCACCGAGCAGACCCGCGGTCCGGCCGGCGAGATCATCTATCCGATGGTCGACATCTTCGGCTTCACCGCCAGCCGCTACTTCGAGGGGGCGGACGCGGTGTTCAGCACCGAGATGGCGTACATCAAGGACGCGCCTTACCAGATCCTGCAGTCGCCGCCGACCCTGATCAGCCAGGCGGTGGCCCCGGGCTTCGACGGCTACGCCACCAAGGATGTGGTCGCCCTGATGCTGCGCATGGACAAGAACATCGCCGCCAGTCAGGACTGGCTGGGCACCGAGAAGCCGATGTTCTTCTCCGTGCAGCTGTTCGACAAGTGGGTGCAGAACTACGACGAAGACGACGCGCTGCTCTACAGCGTCGGTTGGGGCGGCGAAGTCAAGGAGCACTCGGTGCTCGCCACCGCAATCTTCGACCTCAGCTACAACAGCGGGCGCATCCGCCCGAACCTGGTGGTCGGTTCCGACCTCAGCAACGGCGGCGGCTTCGTCATTCCCTCGGTCACCTTCGAGCTGAACAGCAAGCTGCGCTGGAAGGTCGAGTACGACGCCTTCTGGGGCAGCGATGCGCGCGATGGCGACAAGTGCGGCTTCCCGAATGCGGCCTCCTGCGACAACGCCACCCTGTTCGACTACTTCAACAACCGCGATCAGCTCTACACCAGCCTGACCTATCTGTTCTGATCCCCCATCGGAGAGCTACCCATGAACGCATTCCGTTTCTCCCTGCGCCATACCCTGACGGCAGGTCTCATTGCCGCTACCGGCAGCGTCTCGTCCTTCGTCGCGGCCGCCGAAGTGCCCGCGGGCACGGTGATTTCCGCCGCCAACATCGACCAGATCAAGAACGACACCTTCGAAGGGCACAGCATCGCCAGCCTGCTCACCGAGAAGATGGAGTGGCGCATCCGCAACAGCGGCTGGAAGCTGCCGCTGGCCAAGTCCCAGGAAGTTCCCCTCGACCCGCGCTGGGTCAAGGCTTCGCAGGCCAACGAGGGCAAGGCGACGATCAACAAGGAAGCCTGCCGGGTGGACAACTGGGGCGCCGGTGCACCCTTCCCGAACATCGACATGAAGGACCCGCAGGCCGCCGAGAAGCTGGTGTGGAACTGGCACCTCGGCCAGCTGGTCGGTGACGTCTCCCAGGTGCCGCAGTACACCCAGCTGCTGATCGACGGCAAGAAGGGCGTGCACGCCGAGCCGGTCGCCGAGTTCAGCCGCTACACCATGAAGGGCCGCCTGACCAGCGAGCAGACGGTCGAGGGCGACGGCAGCGAGCGTGGCCGCCAGCTGCTCTACTTCAAGTCGCCTTCCGACATGAAGGGCCTCGGCACCTACACCCAGATGTACGACTCGGACAAGGTCAACAGCGTGTGGGCCTACATCCCCGCCGTGCGCCGGGTGCGCCAGCTGTCCGGCGGCGCCTGGATGGACCCGGTCGGCTCCTCCGACCAGCTGCAGGACGACCTGGAGATCTTCAACGCCCGTCCGTGCTGGTACCCCGAGTACAAGCTGCTCGGCAAGCGCTGGGTGCTCGCCGTGGCCAACAGCAAGACCGGCCTGTGGAATCCGGAGGGCAAGAGCTTCGCCGAGAAGTACCCGGTGGTGGAGAACGCCGCGCCCTACTGGAACATGAACAACAACAGCTTCGAGCCGCGCGAGGTGTACGTCATCGAGGCGATCACGCCGTCGGCGCACCCGTACAGCAAGAAGGTGCTGTACATCGACGTGAAGTATCCGCGCTTCTACTACGCCGAGGCCTACGACCGCAAAGGTGAGTTCTGGAAGTTCATGGAGTTCCACTCCTACTCCAATACCGCTGATGGCGACATCCGTACCACCGCCGGCGCGGTCATCGACTTCCAGCGCAACCACGCCACCCTGTCGATGATCGATACCAAGTCGTGGAAGACCAACTTCGACGCCAAGGCCAGCGACTTCTCCCTGCAGACCCTGCAGCGGGCGGGCCGCTGATATAGCACCACGCCTGGCGGGACCGGTTTGCGCCGGTTCCGCCACTCCCTTCCAGACAGAGCCGGTCCGGCGGCCCTGGCGGGCTGTCCGGCCAGCGGAGAACAACAAGATGCCGACCATGAAAGCCGCGCGCCTGCACGAGATCGGTGCGCAATTCGTCCTCGATGAAGTGCCGCGCCCACAGCCTGGCGCCCACGACGTGCTGGTCAAGGTCGAAGCCAGCACGGTGATCCCCAACCTGAAGAACGTCACCACCCATTTCCCCGAGTGGTACCCGTTCCTGCCGCTGCCGGCGCTGCCGGCGATCTTCGGCCTCGACTCGGCCGGCACCGTGACGGCGGTCGGTTCGGCGGTCACCTCCTTCAAGCCGGGCGACCGCGTCTACGTCAATCCCGGCGTCGGCTGCGGCGAATGCCGCTACTGCAAGCAGGGCGAGACGCCGCGCTGCGCGGCCTACACCTTCCTTGGCTATTTCGGCTTCGGTCCCGGCTCGCAGGCGATCTTTGAAAAGTACCCCTACGCCGGCTACGGCGAGTACCTGACAGCCCCGGCGACCAACCTGGTGCGCCTGCCGGACAACCTGTCGAGCGCCCAGGCCACCCGCTTCGGCTACCTCGGCACCGCCTACTCGGCGATCCGCAAGGCCGCCCTGCGCCCGGCGCAGAGCATCCTGGTACTCGGCGCCAGCGGCACCCTCGGCGTCGGCGCCACCCTGCTGGCGCTGGCCTTCGGCGCCGCCAAGGTGGTGGTTGTCGCTCGCGACCGCGCAGCGCTGGAGCGCCTCAAGGAGCTTGACCCGCGGCGCGTCGAGATCGTGCCGATCGGCGCGCGTACGATCCGCGAGCAGGTGCTGGAGCTGCTGCCGGACGGCGTCGACGCCATGCTCGATACCCTGGGCGCCAAGGCCCCGGCCGCGCTGTCGGTGGACGCCATGGGTGCGGTCGGCCGCGGCGGGCGCATCGTGCAGATCGGCGGCGTCGCCGGGCCGATCCCGATCGACCCGCATCCGTTCATGTGCCAGCAGCTGCAGTACATCGGCTCGCTGTGGTTCACCACCGCCGAGGGCGACGAGATGGCCCGCATGGTCGAGTCGGGCATCCTCGACCTGTCGCTGCTCGAGGAGCGCGCCTACCCGCTGGCGCAGCTCAACCAGGCGCTCGAGGACATCCAGAGCCAGGCCAACGGCTTCACCAACTTCCACATCGTCCACGGCTGACCTTCAGCCCCTGCGGCGACGCGGGCCGTCGGCGTGAGCGGACGGCCCGCGCCCGCACCACAACGGAGCACCACGGCATGCAAACGCAGCGCATCGTCACCGGCCACGACCAGGCCGGCCGCTCGACCGTCGCCAGCAGCGGCCCGCTGCCCGGCGTCGGCGAGTTCCGCCAGTTCCCCGGCTTCGCCGTCGAACTGATCTGGCAGACCGCCCCCGGGCCTATTCCCACGCATCCCGTCGAGCCCGCCAGCCCGCCGCGCTCGGTGCTGCCGGCTGCCGGCGGCAGTTGCGCGATGCGCGTCACCTTTCCTCCCGCTGCCTCGGCCATGCCGGTGGACTTCGATCCGCAGGCGGCCGCCCGCGAACTGTGCGAACGGCTGCCCGGGCTGGGCGAGCTGTTCGAGGCCGATGCCCCCGGCTTCCATCGCTCCGACACCATCGACTACGGCGTGGTGCTGGAAGGCGAGATCACCCTCGAACTGGATGACGGCTGCCGGCTGTTGCGCCAGGGGGATGTGGTCGTGCAGATGGGAACCCGGCATGCCTGGAGTAACACCGGTAACACGCCGGCGCGTCTATTGTTCGTGATGGTGGGCGCGCAGCGCGTGCAGGTCATTGCGTAACCCCCTCCAAAGATCTAGCTTTCGGCCGGCAGCGGCCTACTGGATACTCGCCGACAAATAATTGATCTCAATCAAGGGATGCTGATCAGCTGGCATTCTTCTTGCTGTGAATGCGTAGGGTGTTCGATTTTTACGGATGTGTTACGAGCCCGGTCCGGCAATTTCGGTACTCCGCGCATGATGGGACGACTGACGATGGCGAGTGTTCGCACCGACATCAGTCACCCCTGAACCGCGTGCGTGCAAGTTCTGCGAGCGGAGAGGGGATACCGGTGATGAACAACGACCATACGCCTTATAACAATAAAATAGAGGCTGAACGAAACATGCAAAGTCTGGCTTTTTCCACAGCGACCCCCCCGGATGCCGTGCTGGCGAAGTTCGAGGTATGCCATACCCAGGATCTCGAAGAGGCGCGCCGCTGGGGCGAACGCATCTTCTGCGAGAACCGTCTGCGCAACCAGGACCGCCAGGCATCGGTCGATACGCGCATCTACTACCGCCGACTCGGTGGCATCGGTGTCGGCCGCATGAGCTACGGCAGCGACATCACCATCGACCCCGGCGTGCTCGATACCTTTGCGCTGATCCAGATGCCGATCCGCGGCGAGGAGGTGATCGAGTTCGGCAGCCGCCAGGTCTGCTCGACGCCCACCCAGGCTTCGGTGATCAACGCCCACCTGCCGTGCCGCATCCACCATCGCAAGGACACCGAGAAGCTCATCATGCGCGTCGACCGCAGCCTGCTCGAGCGCATCTGCCAGCAGCACCTCGGCCGCACCCTGCAGAAGCCGGTCGAGTTCCTGCCGGCGATGCCGCTGGACACTGCGGAGGGGCAGCGCTGGATGCGCATGGTCGGCTGGATCTACGACAACCTGTCCAACGATGAGGGTAGCCTGCCACCGCTGCTTGCAGCGCAGTTCGAGCAGGCGCTGGTGACCGCACTGCTGACCTGCCAGCCCAGCAACTACAGTGCCGAGCTGTGCGCCGATGAGGGGCAGTCGATCGCGCCGTCGTTCGTCAAACGGGTCGAACGCTACATCGAGGAGTACGCCCACGAGCCGATCTCCATCGTCGAGATGGCCGAGCATGTAGGGGTCAGCAGCCGCTCGCTGTTCGCCGGCTTCCGCCGGTTCCGCAACACCTCGCCGATGCTGTATCTGAAAGAAGTGCGCCTGCGCCGCGTGCACGAGGAGTTGCAGCAGAGCAGTGCCGGCAGTACCACGGTGACGGCGGTGGCCTTCCGCTGGGGCTTCAGCCACCTCGGCCATTTCACTACCGACTACAAGCGCCGCTTCGGCGAAAGCCCCTCGGACACCCTGGCGCGCTGAGCGCCCGGACACGGACGTCCGCCCCTTTCCTGCTCCTTTCTTCTTTTCTGCACTGCCGGGATAACTCCCTCGGTCATTGGAGCGTCAGCCCGCCCCCCGCTTCTTAGGATGACTCTCAAGGGTGCCGCACAGGGCGGTACCCACTCTCCAGTCAGCCTCCCGGGGGTTTCCAATGTCCGACCAGCCGATCATCCGTCGCCGCCAAGTCAAAACCGGTATCAGCGATGCCCGCGCCAACAACGCCAAGACCCAGAGCCAGTACCAGCCCTACAAGGACGCCGCCTGGGGCTTCATCAACCACTGGTACCCGGCGCTGTTCAGCCACGAGCTGGCCGAGGACCAGGTCGAAGGCATCCAGATCTGCGGTATCCCGATCGTCCTGCGCCGCGTCGACGGCAAGGTGTTCGCCCTCAAGGACCAGTGCCTGCACCGCGGCGTGCGCCTGTCCGAGAAGCCGATGTGCTTCAACAAGAGCACCATCTCCTGCTGGTACCACGGTTTCACCTTCGACCTGGAGAGCGGCAAGCTGGCGACCATCGTCGCCAACCCGGACGACAAGCTGGTGGGCACCACCGGCATCACCACCTACCCGGTGCACGAAGTCAACGGCATGATCTTCGTCTTCGTCCGCGAAGACGACTTCCCCGAAGAGGACGTGCCGCCGCTGTCCTCCGACCTGCCGTTCCGTTTCCCGGAGAACAGCGACCGCTTCCCGCACCCGCTGTGGCCAGCCTCGCCGAGTGTGCTCGACGATAACGCCGTGGTGCTCGGCATGCACCGCACCGGTTTCGGCAACTGGCGGATCGCCTGCGAGAACGGCTTCGACAACGGGCACATCTTCGTCCACAAGGACAACAGCATCGTCCACGTCAACAACTGGGTGCTGCCGCTCGGCCTGCTGCCGGTCGGTGACGACGCCATCCAGCTGGTCGAAGACGACAACGGCCCGAAGGGCATGATGCAGATGATGTTCACCGAGAACTGGCAGCCGGTGCTGGAGAACGAGGAGCTCGGTCTCAAGGTCGACGGCGTCAACGGCCGCTACTACCGCACCTCGGTGGTGCTGCCGGGCGTGCTGATGGTGGAGAACTGGCCGCAGGACCACGTGGTGCAGTACGAGTGGTACGTGCCGATCACCGACGATACCCACGAGTACTGGGAAATCCTCGTGCGCGTGTGCAACACCCCCGAGGAGCGCGCCAAGCACGAGTACCGCTACAAGACGGTGTACGAGCCGCTGTGCCTGCACGGCTTCAACGACTGCGACCTGTATGCCCGCGAGGCGATGCAGAACTTCTACGCCGACGGCACCGGCTGGGACGACGAGCAACTGGTGGCCACCGACATCTCGCCGATCACCTGGCGCAAGCTGTCCTCGCGCTGGAACCGCGGCATCGCCAAGCCCGGTCGCGGCGTGCAGGGCTCGGTCAAGGACCTCAGCCTGATCTTCAAGCAGACCGCCGACGGCCACCGTCCCGGCTACAAGGTCCGCAAGATCGAAGAGTAACAGCGCTGTACTGCCCGGCGTGCGTCCCTGCGCGCCGGGCAGCGACCTGCCGGGAGCCTTCTGCATGCACAACGACGTCCGTTCCAACAGCCATTTCGTCAGCGTGGACGGGGTGCGCCTGCACTACCGCCAGGTCGACGGCCCCGCCGAAAGCCTGCCGGTGATCTTCACCCACGGCGGCGGCCCTGGTAGCACCGCGTGGAGCAACTTCCGCCTCAGCGCGGCAGCCTTCGCTGAACGCCACACCTGCTATTTCCTCGACTTCGCCCAGTTCGGCGGCTCCGACATGGTACCGATCGAAGGGCCGGCGCTCGGCTGGCACGCCCGCAAGCTGCTGGGCTTCATGGATGCGCTGGGCATCCAGCGCGCCCACCTGGTCAACCAGTCGTTCGGCGGCTGCGTGGCGATCCGCTTCGCCGTCGATCATCCCGAGCGGGTCGGGCGCCTGCTGCTGATCGGCTCTCAACCGGTGGCGCGCGGCGTGCTGCAGCCGCTGCCGTTGTTCAGCAAGCACGCCGCGACCCTGATGAGCGACTACTACCTGGCAGATGGTGGGCCGAGCCTGGTGAAGATGCGCGAACTGATCTGCCGCTACGAGCTGCACGACGATGCCAGGCTCGACGAGGAGACCCTGCGTCTGCGCTACGAGGCCAGCGCCAACCCCGCCTACCTCGAACTGCTCGGCACACCGGGCGCCTTCGGCGAGTGGGAGGACCTGAGCTCGGTGTTCGCTCAGGTGAAGGCGCCGACGCTGATTCTCTGGGGCCTGCACGACTGGTTCGGCGGCATCGACGTGCCGATGCTGATGCTCAACCGCTTCGCCGATGCGCGCTTGCACGTCATGGGCAACGCTGCCCACCACTTGCAGAGCGAGTGCCCGGACGAATTCAACGCCGTGGCGACGGCCTTCATCGGAGGCTACGCATGAATACCCCCAGCGATCTGCACTACCTGGAGATGCACGAGCTGTCGCTGCTGATCCGCAGCCGCAAGCTGTCGCCGGTCGAGGTCACCGAGGCCCAGCTGGCGCGCATCGAACTCCTCGATGGCGCGCTGCACAGCTACGCCCATGTGGCGGCCGAGCAGGCCATGGCGCAGGCGCGCCAGGCCGAACAGGAGCTGGCGCGCGGCCAGTGCCGCAGTCCGCTGCACGGCATCCCACTGGCGGTGAAGGACCTGTTCCATACCGCCGGCATGCCCACCGCCGCAGGCATGGCGATCCACCGCAATTTCATTCCGCAGCAGGACGCCACCGTGGTGACGCGCCTGCGCGAGGCGGGCAGCGTGCTGCTCGGCAAGCTGCAGATGACCGAGGGCGCCTTCGCCACCCACCACCCGACGTTCGCCGCGCCGGTCAATCCGTGGGGCGCCGACCACTGGGCCGGCGCCTCGTCCAGCGGTTGCGGCGTGGCCACCGCTGCCGGGCTGTGCTACGCCTCGCTGGGCACCGACAGCGGTGGCTCGATCCGCTTCCCCTGCGCGGCCCACGGCCTGACCGGCCTCAAGCCGACCTGGGGGCGGGTCAGCCGCCACGGTACCTTCGAGCTGGCCGCCAGTCTCGACCATGTCGGGCCGATCACCCGCAGTGCGCGCGACGCGCTGTTCCTGCTGTCGACCATCGCCGGCCACGATCCGTTGGACCCCACCTCGCTGCCCAGCGTGTGCCTAGAGATCCCCAGCGTCGAGGAGTCGTTCCGCGGCCTGCGCATCGGTATCGACGAGGCCTGGCTCAGCGACGGCGTCGACGAGGAAATCATCGAGGCCCTCGAAGAGGTGCTGGCGATCATCCGCGACGGCGGCGGCAGCCTGGTGCGCGTGCGCATGCCGGATACACGCGCGGTGAGCGCCAACTGGGAAAGGCATTGCGGCGTGCAGACCGCCGTGGCGCACGCCGCCACCTATCCGAGTCGCGCCGGCGAATACGGCCCGGCGCTGAGCCGGCTGATCGACGGCGGCCGCGCGCTGTCCGGCATGGACTACCAGCGCGTACTGCTCGATGCGCAGCGCTTTCACGGCGAGCTGGAGTGCGTGCTCAATGAGGTCGACCTGCTGCTCGCCCCGGTGCAGCCGTATGCCGCGCCAACCCACGAGCAGCTCGGCGCGCTGGCCCAGGACCCGGAAGCCAACCGCCGGCTGATCCAGTTCACTGCACCGTTCAATGTCAGCGGCCACCCCTGCCTGAGCCTGCCGATCGGCTTCACTGCCAGCGGTCTGCCTATCGGCGGCCAGTTCATCGCCGGCAAGGGCGGGGAGGGCGTGCTGTGCCGCGCCGGCATGGCGCTGCAGAAGGTCAGCGACTGGCACAAGATTCGTCCCGGCAGTCTCTGAGGCAGACTGCCCCTTGTTTGCCCGTACCCCTGTGGTACGGGCTTTTTTTTGCCCGCGGGCAGCCGCTCTGCCGTGCGGGCGGTGGGGCCGGGGGCTGTGCGCGGCCTATTTCCGAGTGTGGCAGCAGGAAATTGCACTGGCGGGATAACCCGGTAACTCGCGGGAGCGCCCGGCCTGTTTGCCGCTTCATATGATCGGGGCAAGTCAGCAGTAACCCGGCGGGCCGTTCAGCCGCCTTCCAATCCAAGCGCCCAGCACGCACCGCTGCTGGTTG
The DNA here is from genome assembly GCF_900109175.1 of Pseudomonas linyingensis. Lineage (GTDB taxonomy): Bacteria > Pseudomonadota > Gammaproteobacteria > Pseudomonadales > Pseudomonadaceae > Geopseudomonas > Geopseudomonas linyingensis. The sequence goes on from NZ_FNZE01000010.1 coordinate 14,147, forward strand.
CTGATGCCCGTTACGGAGGCACCCGATCATGAAAGACGCAATGCACCAGGTCACAGTGAATTTTGCCGATGGCGTCAGCCGCAGTTTCAGCGTGGCCGGCGAGGCGAGCATCCTCGATGCCGCCATCGAGGCGGAGATCCCGCTGCTCTACCAGTGCCGCTCGGGCGGCTGCTCCAGCTGCATCGCCCAGCTGGCCGAAGGCGAGGCGCGCACCCGTCCCGGCGCCAGCTCGTCGCTGCTGGCCAGCGAGTACGCTGCCGGCCAGCGTCTGCTGTGCCTGTGCCAGGCGCAGTCGGACTGCACCTTCACGTTGCCCTACGGCAGCGAAGTCGGCTCCAGCGTGGCTCGTGAAGTGCACGCCTTCATCGATTCCATCGAGCGCATCGCCGTCAACGTGGTGCGCCTGACCCTCGAGCTGGCCGACGACGACTGGCTGGAGTTCCGCCCTGGCCAGTTCGTGCAGATCGAGGTGCCCGGCTACGGCGTGCTGCGCAGCTACTCGCCGTCCAGCACCCTGGCCGACCTGCCCAGGCTGCAACTGCTGGTGCGCCTGCTGCCGGGCGGGGCGATGTCCAGCTATCTGGAGGAGAAGGCCCAGGTCGAGGACGTGCTGACTCTGCGCGGCCCGTACGGGGCGTTCTTCCTGCGCGAAGAGCACAAGCGCGCGCCGCACATCTTCGTCGCCGGCGGCACCGGCCTCGCGCCGATCCTGTCGATGATCGACACCCTGCGCCAGTGCGGCGGCAAGAAGCCGCCGATGCTGCTCAGCTTCGGCTGCGCCACCCCGGAGGTGCTGTTCGGCCTCGACGACATCGAGCTGCGCCAGCAGTGGCTGCCGACTCTGGAGGCGCGCATCTGCGTCGACCGCGAGCCGACCGAGGGCCTGCACCACGGCAGCCCGGTCAGCGCCCTGCGCGAGGGCGACGTGGTCAGCCCCGACACCGTCGCCTACCTGTGCGGCCCGCAGCCGATGATCAATGCCGCCACCGCGCGGCTGATCGAGTTGGGCGTCGCCGCCGAAAACATCTTTAGCGAACAGTTCGTGGCCAGCCACTGAGGAACTCCCCATGCAACCGACCGTTTCCGTGCCGTTCTCGGCCGAGCAGATGATGTGGTACGAGCAGGCCTGCGCGCGCATCGACCCCAAGCGCCTGCAGTCCCTGCTGTTCGACCTGACCAATATCCACAGCCCGACCGGCGCGGCCGGCGCGGCCAGCCAGTTCATGACCCGGCACCTGGAGTCGGTCGGCCTGTCCGCCCGCTACCAGCCGATGAGCGCGACCAGCGGCAACGTGCTGGCCGAGCGCCGCGGCAGCGGTGGCGGAGCCAGCGTGTTGCTCTATGCGCCCATCGATACCCACCTGGAGGGCGACGAGACCCAGGAGATCCTCACCGGCAAGGCGCCCGAGGCCGACATGCAGCCCTCGGCGCGGATGATTGACGACTGGGTATTCGGCCTCGGCGCCTCCAACCCGAAAGGTATGGTCGCCACCCTGACCGAGGTGGCCACCGCGCTGATCGAGGCCGAGGTGCCGCTGGTCGGTGACCTGCTGGTGGGCATGGCCGACGGCGGCATGCCGGTGGACATCGCCGGGCGCGATCATGCCGGCATGTCCAACGGCGTGTTCCACCTGCTCAACCGCGGGGGCTCGCCGGACTTCGCGGTGATCATGAAGCCGTGGAACTGGGTCTACCACGAGGAGCCGGGCATGGCCTGGTTCAAGCTGCGCGTGCACGGCACCCTCGGCTACGCCGGCGTGCCGCGCGACATTCCGGGCTTCCGCAGTTCGGTGGTGCCGGCGGCCACGGTGATCCAGGAACTCGAGCGCTGGATCATCGACTACGCCGAGCGCAACACCTCCGGGCAGATCAAGCCGCATGGCTGGATCGCCGGGGTGCGCGGCGGCGATGTGCAGCGCCCGGCCTTCCCCTCGGCGGTCACCGAGATCTTCTTCGACGTGCGGGTCAATCCGCGCACCAGCCCGGCCGATGTCAAGGCGCAGTTCGCCGCCTTCGTCCGCGAGCTGCAGGCGCAGCGTCCCGAACTGGATCTGGACTGGGAAATGTACGGATCGGTGGCCGGCGGCAGCACCGATCCGCAGAACTGGATCATCCAGTCGTGCCAGCGCGGCTGGGAGCACATCGAGCACCGTCCGCACGGGCAGGCCGACCTGCTCGGCGGGCAGACCGACGGCGCCGCGCTGCGCCGCCTGGGGATCCCCACCGCGCGCATCGGCTGGCCGTGGCCGGCGCAGGGCGCGCCGCTGCCGGTGGCCGAGGGCCTCGGCGGCATGGGCGCGACCTACGTCCCCGACCTGATCCCCTGCGCGAAGAAGATCATGTACGCGCTGATCGACACCCTGACCCGCTCGCGCCACGAGCTGGACCTGTGAGGAGCACCGCCACGATGAGCAAGCGCATCAAGATGATCTTCCCGGTGCCGATGAGCGAGGCGACCCGCCCGCTGGTGGAGTCGCAGCTGCCGCCGGAGCTGATCCGCCCGGACATCGAGGTCAGCTTCGTCGGCGCCGGCCAGGTGCTGACCCTGGCCGACAGCTACTACGACATGGCGATCATGGAGCAGGCGGTGATCGCCGCCGGCATCCAGGCCGAGGCGGAGGGCTTCGATGCGGTGTGCATCAACACCGTCAGCGACTCCGGACTCGCCGCGCTGCGTTCGCGCCTGAGCATCCCGGTGCTGGCGCCGGGGCAGGGCGCCTTCCACCTGGCCAGCATGCTCGGCCACAAGTTCAGCATCCTGACCATGTGGCCGCGCTGGTTCCCGCTGTACCGAAAGACCCTCAAGGAATACGGCCTGGAGTCGCGGCTGGCGTCGATCCGCGCGATCGACGTGCGCCCGGACACCGAGGCGCTGCTGCAGGGCAAGGAGGAGGTGGTGTTCGGCCGCCTGCTCGAGGAGGCGCAGCGCGCCATCGCCGAGGACGGCGCCGACGTGATCGTGCTCGGTTCCACCACCATGCACCAGTCGCACGCCTTCCTCGCCGAGCGCCTGCCGGTGCCGGTGCTCAACCCCGGGCAGATCGCCTACAAGCTCTGCGAGCTGTTCCTCGATCTGGGCCTGGCGCACAGCAAGGTCGCCTATCCGAGCCCCGAGGCGTTCAAGGACGCCGCCTTCGATGCCTTCTCCGCTACCGGGAGCCGCCCATGAAATTGCCCCTGTTCGCGCAGGCTGCCTGCGCCACCGACCTGACCATCGCCGAGGCGGTCGACGCCTTCCGTAAGGGCCGCCTGAGCAGCCGCCAGCTGGTGCAGGCCTGCCTCGAGCGCGCCGAGGCCGGCCGCGAGCTGAACGCCTTCGTCACCCTCGACGCGGCGGGTGCGCTGGCTGCCGCCGACGCGGCGGACGCCGCGCGCCGCGCCGGGGAGCCGCTCAAGCCGCTGAGCGGCATCCCCATCGTGGTCAAGGACAACATCCACGCCGCCGGCCTGCCGGCCACCGCCGGCACCCCAGCGCTGGCCGACTTCGTGCCGGCGGAGGACGCGCCGAGCCTGCGTCCGCTGCGCGAGGCCGGCGCCATCGTGCTGGGCAAGACCAACATGCACGAGCTGGCCTTCGGCGCCACCGGCTACAACCCGGCGTTCAACACCGGCGAGCTGCTCGGCGTGCGCAACCCCTACGACTTCACCCGCATCGCCGGCGGCTCGTCCTCCGGCAGTGCGGTAGCTCTGGGCGCACGCATGGCTCTGGCCGCGCTGGGCACCGACACTGGCGGCTCGATGCGCATCCCCTGCGCGCTGAACGGCTGCGCCTCGCTGCGCCCGAGCCACGGCCGCTACTCGGGCCGCGGGGTGATTCCCATCGCGCCGAGCCGCGACACCGTCGGGCCGATGGCGCTGTGCATGGCCGACGTCGCCCTGCTCGACGGCCTGATCACCGGCGAGGCCGCGCTGCCGTCGGCAACCCTGGCCGGCCTGCGCCTGGGCATCGCCCCCGGCTTCTGGCGCGACCTCGACGCCGACACCCGCGCGGTCGCCGAGGCGGCACTGGACAAGCTGCGTGCCGCCGGGGTGACCCTGGTGGAGGTCGCCGAGGAACGCCTGCAGGCGCTTACCCAGCCGATCGGCACGCTGGTGGTGATCCACGAGGCCCGCCCGGCGATGGAATCCTGGCTGCGCGAGCAGGGGCCGGGCATCGACATCGACGAACTGGCCCGCGGCATCGCCAGCCCGGACGTGCAGGCGATCTACCAGCAGCTGGTGCTGCCGAGCCAGGTTCCCGGCGCCGACGGCCTGGTCGACTCCGCGCCGCTGTACGCGGCGGCCATGGCCAGCGGGCGCCCGGCGCTGCAGGCGCACTACGCCGAGCTGTTCGAACGCCACGCGCTGGACGCCTTCATCTTCCCGACCACCCCGGTGGTGGCGCCGACGGCCAGCCCCGAGGTCAACGAGCTGGCCTGCTTCGAGCGGCTGATCCGCAACACCGAGCCGTCGGCCAGTGCCGGCCTGCCGGGCATCCAGCTGCCGGCAGGCCTCGGCGCCGCCAGCGGTCTGCCGGTCGGCCTGGAGCTGGACGGCCCGGCTGGCAGCGACCGCCGCCTGCTGGCCATCGGCATCGCCCTGGAGGCGGTGCTGGGACGCATCCCGCGAGCCTGACATCAGCGCGCGCGGGGCAGTCCCGCGCCATGAGGAGTAGCGCATGAATCTGGATTACCAACTGGATGGCCGGGTGGTCATCGTAACCGGCGGCGGCAGCGGCATGGGCCGCGATGCCAGCCTGGCGCTGGCCCGCGCCGGCGCCCGCGTGGTGATCGGCAACCGCAGCGCCGAGGCGGGCCTGGCGGTGGTCGAGGAGATCATCGCGGCCGGCGGCCAGGCAGCGTTCCGCGTCACCGACGTGGCCAACCCCGCCGACTGCGAGGCGCTGGTCGCCCTGGCGATGCAGTGTTTCGGCCGCGTCGACGGCGCCTTCAACAACGCCGGCCTGCAGCGCGCGTTCAACGACGTGCACGAGACGCCGGTCGAGGACTTCTCCGAAGTCATCGACATCAACCTCAAGGGCGTCCTGTACATGATGAAGTACGAGATCGCCGCCATGCTGCAGAGCGGCGGCGGGGCCATCGTCAACAACGCCTCGATCTTCGGCCTCAAGGCCATGCCGCACACGGCCTACTACGTAGCCGCCAAGCACGGCATCGTCGGCGCCACCCGCGCCGCCGCGCTGGACTACGCGACCCGTGGCATCCGCATCAATGCGGTGTGCCCGGGGCCGATCAAGACGCCGAGCTACGACCGCGTCACCGGCGGCGACGAGCACATGTACGACGACGGCGTGCCGATGCGCCGCATCGGCCGCCCCGAGGAGGTCAGCGCCGCCCTGCTGTGGCTGCTGTCGGATCAGTCCTCCTACGTCACCGGCACCAGCATCTCGGTGGATGGCGGGATGTCCGCCGAATAGTCGCCGGCCGCCGCGTGCCTGGCGCGCGGTGGCCATGCAGAGGAGAACGACAAGATGATCAAGGCATTGAGCTACGTGGTGGTGCACACCCCGCACCTGGCGGAGTGGCTGAAGATGGCCGGCGAGCATATCGGCATGCAGGTCGATATCGTGCAGCCCGGCGAATGCGCGCGGCTGCGCGTGGACGAGAAGGTGCAGCGCTTCGTGCTGCAGGCCGTCGACGGCGAGTCCTCGATGGTCATGGGCCTGGAGGCCAGCGATGCGGCCGCCTTCGCGCAGGCACGCCAGGCGCTGCAGCAGGCCGGCTACCAGACCCGCCCGGGCAGCGGCGAGGAAATCGCCCTGCGCGGGGTCGCCGATCTGTTTCATTTCGACGATCCGGACGGCTGCCGCGTCGAGGTCGCCTTGGGCCTTGCGGACGCCACCACGCCCTTCGTCCCCGGTCGTCCGCTGGGGGGCTTCCGCACCGGCGACATGGGCCTGGGCCACGTCGCCTTCATCACCCCCAAGTTCGATGAGATGTGCCACCTGTACAAGGAGGTGCTGCAGTTCAAGGTCAGCGACTACACCAGCGTGCCGTTCAAGGTCGAGTTCCTTCACGTCAACCCGCGCCACCACACCCTCGGCATCGCCTACACCGGCGGCCCGCGCAAGCTCTACCACCTGATGCTCGAGTACAACGACTTCGACGACCTCGGCCGCGCCCACGACATCGCCCTGGAAAATCCCGACTGCATCGGCGTCACCCTCGGCCGCCACATCAATGACCACGTGACCTCGTTCTACCTGAAGAATCCCGATGGCTGGATGCTGGAGCTCGGCTGGGCGGCGCGCACCATCGGCCCCGACTGGCAGGTCGAGGAACTCTCCGGCATGAGCCTGTGGGGCCACGATCGCACCTGGCTGCCGGCGGACAAGCGCGAGCATGCCCGGCAGATTCTCAAGGATCTCTCCAAGCGCGGTCTGCGCGCCCCCGTAGTAACCACCAGCCAAACCGCCAAGGTGAGCCAATGACCACCCTTACTGCCGCTCCCGCCGCCTCCCCGGAGGTGGCCAACAGCCTCCAGGTCGGCGACTGCACGATCAACTACCACGACCAGGGCCAGGGCGAAGCCATCCTGCTGATCCACGGCTCCGGTCCCGGCGTGACCGCCTGGGCCAACTGGCGCGGGGTGATCCCGGCGCTGTCCCAGCAGGCCCGGGTGATCGCTCCCGACATGCTTGGTTTCGGCTACACCCGCTGCCCGATGGACCGCCCGCTCGATCCGGACGCCTGGGTGGCGCAGCTGGTCGGCCTGCTCGACGCCCTGGACATCCCCAAGGTGTCGGTGGTCGGCAACTCCTTCGGCGGCGCCATCGCCCTGGCTTTCGCCCTGCGCCATCCCGAGCGGGTCAACCGTCTGGTGCTGATGGGCGCCGCCGGCCTGTCGTTCCCCCTCACCGAGGGCCTCGACAAGGTGTGGGGCTACCAGCCCTCCCTGGAGGCGATGCGCGAGCTGATGAAGGTGTTCGCCTTCGACCACAGCATCATCACCGACGACCTGGTGCGCATGCGCTTTGATGCGAGCATTCGCGACGACGTGCAGACCCGCTTTGCCCAGCTGTTCCCGGCGCCCCGCCAGCAGGGCATCGAGATGCTCGCAGTGGACGAGGCAGCGCTGCGCCATTTGCCGCAGCCGACCCTGATCATCCACGGCCGCGACGACCAGGTGATCCCGCTCGAGACTTCCGAGCGGCTGATCCGCCTGATCCCCCATGCCCAGCTGCACGTGTTCGGCGAATGCGGCCACTGGGTGCAAATCGAGCAGGCCGCGGCCTTCAGCCGACTGCTCATCGACTTCCTGTGCGCCGAGCGCAAGGAGAGCAATGTATGAACAAGGAAACCATTCGCGGCCGCTGGAACATCCTGTCCTGGGAGCAGCTTTACGACGATGGCCGTGTCGTCCATCCGATGGGCAAGGAGCTGGAAGGCTTCATCGAGTACAGCCCCTTCGGCATGTTCTGCGCGATCGCCAAGAAAAACCGCGAGCACTTCACCACCGGCGGGCAGTGGTCGGCCAGCGATGCGGAGAAAGCCGCCGCCTATGGCAGCTACCTGACCTACGCCGGGCCGTACGACGTCGAAGGTGACACCGTTCAACACCATGTCCGCCACAGCCTGTTTCCGAACTGGGAGGGAGGTTCACAGCGCCGCAAGGCAGTATTGGAGGGTGGCGTGTTGTCTCTCACTGCGCGCCTGGAGGAGGGGACCTCGGAGGCGCGTACCGCGAGGTTGGTGTGGACGCGAGCACTGCCTGCGGTTGACGGACCTCGATGATTGCCCCTCCCTGAATGTCACTTTCCGGTGCCAATGAACCTCAGGTCGCTCCCTCGGAAACTCTGCCACGATACTCCACGGGCCAGTTGTCTGGAGTTTGCCGGGGGTGCTTCTTTGCGGCGAACCTTGATTGACCTGCAACTGACGTCGCATCAATGCGGCGTCAGTTGCATGATTTATTGTTGGGCGGCAATGATTCTGGTGTCGGTCAGGCTGTTCAATCGAGTCACGCTCCTTCCCAGGTATATTGCGGCGCTGCGTGGAACCAGCTTCTGATCGGGGTGGAGCAGGCGCGGGCGGATGAAGTTGTAGTCGGTGCGTATTTTTTCAAGCTCGTCTTTCGAGGCAGGGAGCTGGTCAAGCAGCGTCGCGTGCCGGGCATCTATTCTCTGGTCGATTTCCTGGAAAACATCCTCGTGGAAGTCGATGGAGAATATGCCAAGTCCAATGAATGCCTGGGTTTCGTAGAGGAGAAGCATGCGGCTTATGTCAAGGCTTTGCTGGTTGAGGTTGGCGGTAGCCGGATCTGTTGCAGGGGCTTTTTCATAGGCTGAGGCAACGATCTTTTCGAATGTCCCATGCTCGCGCAGGATGGGATTTATCCAGCGCGAGTATTGCTCGTGCGCATCTTTTGGCTGTTGCTCAAGCTGTTCGATCGCTGACTGTATTCTTTGTAGTGAATTGGCGATCTCCATGTTTTCAGGAGTGTCTTCCAGCATTTTTTGCAGGTGAGTGAGGTTCTGCCGATAGGCTTCCTTCGCCTCTGGGTCGAAAGTGGCTGCAGCGTCGTGATTGTTGAAGTGAACCAGCAGGTTCGAACAGAGTAAAAAGCCAGTGATGCGGATCTCGTGCAGACGCTGGTCGGCAGTCGGTCCTGCCCAGGCGGGGATGCTGAGAGTCAAAATGAAAAGAATCGATAGTAAACGGGAAAACATGGGTGAATCTCCTGTTTTTATTGTTTTTGCGTGCGATTTTATGGTGTTAAAAGGATTGATTGGTTGTTGGTGTTATTCGGTGTGCGTGCCATTCTGAATTGATAATGGTGAGTCAGGCATTCAACGGATTTTTCAGGTGTTGAGCCTCCATGTGGGTTGGGCTGTTCCGGTCAAGAGGAGTCTAGGGTAGGCTGCTGAGTGTGCGTGGGCAGCATGTATAGCAGCATTTTTCTGCTGGATTTTTATAGTCCAATTGGACGATGCTTAAGTTGTTTTGCTATGTAGAATCCGTATGCAGTTTCGGTCATTCCTTGTCGGATTGAGGCATGCGGAGTGGATATCATGAAATTAGAAAAACAAAAAATATGGCTCGTAATATCTTTTTTTCTGCTTGGTTTTTTGGTTTTGCCGTACATTTATGATCCGTATGCAGGAAAGGGTGTCAATGATGGAATGATGGGCTTGATTCTGTCGCGGATCGGGTTGGCGCAATTTTTTGGCGGATTTTGAGTTTCGATTGAGTTGTAGAAAGAACATGTTGGGCGTGATTTTCGGCATCTTCACAAGAGATGCCGTTTTTTTTGGTTGAAAAACCAGTTCGGGTGATCGCTCAGAGTGTTCGGCAGGCCAGCGCCGCTTCCTGCCTGACCGTAAGTCCGTATACCCGCCACAGCAGGAAGATCGGCAGGCTGACGGTTGCGCTGATCGCCAGCAGGGCGTAGCGCAGAGACTCGGCGCCGAAGGCCGGTTGCAGCAGGTCGCTGAGAATGCCGGTGGTCAGCGGGCCGAGGCCGACGCCGAGCAGGGTGGAAAGGATGGTTTGCATGGCCATGGCGGTACCACGCCGGTCGGGGGCGACCAGGTGGGTGACCAGGGTGAAGGACGGCGCGACCCACCACACCGAGAAGAAGCAGGCAACGGCGCAGCAGAGCATGGCGGTGGGCAAGGCCACACTGCCGAACTGGGCCAGGGTGGAGGTCGGCCAGAGCAGGTAGGCGGCCATCGCCAGGCCGCCGATCAGGTTGCCCAGCAGCGGAATACCGATCAGCCAGTGGCGGTTGTGTTGCGCCAGGCGGTCAGTCAGCCAGCCGCTGAACAGCGTACCGATGCCCGAGGCGCCGCCGGCGACCAGGCCGGCGAGCAGCCCGGCGTGTTGCAGCGACAGGTCATGGGAGCGCACCAGGAAGCTGGCGTTCCACATGGCGAAGGCATAGCCGCTGAGGGTGGTGAAACCGCTGGCGAGCAGCAGGCAGCGCAGCGCGGGCTCGCGCCACAGATCGAGCGCGCTACGCAGCATGCCCTGCGGGGCGGTCGGCGTGTGGTTCAGCTCCCAGCGTCCGCGTTGCGGCTCGTGCACGCTGATGGCCAGCAGCACGGCGATCAGCAGGCCCGGCAGGCCGATGAGCAGGAAGGCACTGCGCCAGCCGTGGGTTTCCACCAGCCAGGCGCCGACGCTCAGGCCGATGATCGCCGAGAAGGTCGGAGCCGCGGTGAAGCAGCTGATGGCGAACGAGCGGCGGTGCGGCGGATAGAGGTCGGCGATCAGCGACATTGAGGTCGGTGTCGTCGGCGATTCCGCCACCGCCACCGCCATGCGCGCCAGCACCAGCACCACGAAGCTGCCGGCCAGGCCGCAGAGCATGGTCGCCAGTGCCCAGAGCAGGCACGCGCCGGCCAGCAGGCGGGTACGCGGCATGCGGTCGGCCAGGCGCCCGGCCGGCAGGCCGAGCACCGCGTAGATGACGGCGAAGGCCAGGCCGGAGATCAGTCCCATGGCGCTGTCGCTGGCACCGAACTCGCGCTTGATCGGCTCGATCATCACCGCCAGTACCTGACGGCCGACGAAGGAGTCGGCATACATCAGGGCCAGCAGGAACAGCAGACCGTGGCTGCGCCACAGGCCGGGGGAAGTCGTTGCACGGGCCATCACAGAGTCCTTCTGACGGGAAGGGCCTGGCGGCCCGTGGTTGGGTGGGCGATCAGCTGGCCGCTTGACGCTGGCGGGCCAGGGTCATCGCGGTGTCCTCGATCATGTCCTCCTGGCCGCCGACCATGCCGCGGCGACCCATCTCGACGAGGATCTCGCGGGCCGACACGCCGTACTTCTTCTCGGCGCGCTTGGCGAACAGCAGGAAGGAGCCGTAGACCCCGGCGTAGCCCATGGTCAGGGCATCGCGGTCACTGCGGATCGGGAAGTCCATGATCGGCACCACCCGGTCTTCGGCCACATCCTGGATGCCGAACACGCTTACGCCGGTCTCGATGCCCATGCGATCGCACACCGCGACGAGGATCTCCATCGGCGTGTTGCCGGCCCCGGCGCCGAGGCCGGCGCAGGCGGCGTCGATGCGGGTGGCGCCGGCGCCGATGGCGGCGATGGAGTTGGACACGCCCATTGCCAGGTTGTGGTGGCCGTGGAAGCCGATCTCGGTGGCCGGATCGAGTACCGCGCGCAGCGCGGCGATCCGCGCGGCCACGTCATCGGGCAGCATGTAGCCGGCCGAGTCGGTGATGTACACGCAGTTGGCGCCGTAGCTCTCCATCAGCTTGCCCTGCTTGGCCAGCCCTTCCGGACTGTTCATGTGCGCCATCATCAGGAAGCCGACGGTGTCCATCTCCAGCTGGCGGGCGATGCTGATGTGCTGCTCGGAGACGTCCGCCTCGGTGCAGTGGGTGGCCACGCGGATGGTGTGCACGCCCAGGTCGCGGGCCATGCGCAGGTGGTCGACGGTGCCGATGCCCGGCAGCAGCAGGGCGGAGACCTTGGCCTGCTTCATCAGCGGGATCACCGCCGACAGGTATTCCTCGTCGCTGTGCGCCGGGAAGCCGTAGTTCACCGAGCGTCCGCCCAGGCCGTCGCCGTGGGTGACCTCGATCAGCGGCACGCCGGCGGCGTCCAGGCCGCTGGCGATGTCCTTCATCTGCTGCAGGCTGATCTGGTGGCGCTTGGGATGCATGCCGTCGCGCAGGCACATGTCGTGGACGGTGATTTTCTTGCCGCGAAGATCCATGGTCGGTTCCTTAGGCGAGGGCGGGTTGCGGGGCGAGGGTCAGTTCGCCCTTGAGGATTTCCTCGGCGAACATCTCGGCGGTGCGCGCGGCGGCGGCGGTCATGATGTCGAGGTTGCCGGCGTACTTGGGCAGGTAGTCGCCCAAGCCTTCGACCTCCATGAAGATCGACACGCGGTTACCGTCGAACACCGGGCCGTTGACCAGCTTGTAGCCGGGCACGTACTGCTGGACCTGCTCGATCATCGCCAGGATCGCGGCGGTGATGGCCGCCTGGTCGGGCTCGGACTCGGTCAGGCAATGCACGGTATCGCGCATGATCAGCGGCGGCTCGGCCGGGTTGATGACGATGATCGCCTTGCCCTGCTTGGCGCCGCCGACCTTCTCGATGGCGCCGGCGGTGGTGCGGGTGAATTCGTCGATGTTCTTGCGGGTGCCAGGGCCGACCGACTTGGAGGCGGCGGTGGCGACGATCTCGGCGTACTCCACCGGCTGCACGCTGGACACCGCCGCGACCAGCGGGATGGTCGCCTGGCCGCCGCAGGTGACCATGTTGACGTTCATCGCCCCGGCCTTGAGGTTGTGCTTGAGGTTGACCGGCGGCACGCAGTAGGGGCCGATGGCCGCCGGGGTCAGGTCGATCATCAGCACGCCCAGCTCATTGAGCTTGCGGCTGTTCTCGGCGTGTACGTAAGCCGAGGTGGCGTCGAAGGCGATCTGGATGTTGTCTTCCAACACGTGGGGCAACAGGCCGTCGACGCCATCGCTGGTGGTCTTCAGGCCCAGCTCGCGGGCGCGGGCCAGGCCCTCGGAGGTGGCGTCGATGCCGACCATCCACACCGGCTCCAGCACCGGGCTGCGCTTGAGCTTGTAGAGAAGGTCGGTGCCGATGTTGCCCGGCCCGATCAGCGCACATCTGATCTTCTTGGTCATGGTTTCGCTCTCGAAAAGGGGGACTTCAGGGCACGAAGCGCAGCGAGGCTTCGCCCAGGCCGCTGAGGGAGAGGTGGATGCTGTCGCCGGCGCCCACCGGCACCAGCGGGGCGAGGGCGCCGGAGAGGATCACCTCGCCCTTGCGGAACGGGATGCCCAGCTCGCCCAGGGTGTTGGCCAGCCAAGCCACGGCCGCGCAGGGATGACCCTGCACCGCCGAGCCCAGGCCGCTGCCGGCCGGCTCGCCGTTCTTGAACATTTCCAGGCGCACGGCGGCCAGATCCAGGCTGCGCGGGTCGATGCGCTGTTCACCGAGGGCGAACACGCCGCAGGAGGCGTTGTCGGCCACGGTGTCCTGGATGCGGATCTTCCAGTCGTGGATGCGCGAGTCGACGATCTCGAAGCACGGCACCACCCAGGCGGTGGCGGCCAGCACGTCATCGGCGCTGATGCCGGGACCGACCAGGTCCTCGGCGAGGATGAAGGCGATTTCGCCCTCGGCGCGCGGCTGGATCAGGCGGTGCACGGCGAGACTGACGTCGGCGCCGTCGGCGACCTGCATGCGGTCGGTGAGGAAGCCGAAGTCCGGCTGGTGGACGTTGAGCATGTCCTGCACGGCCTTGCTGGTGACGCCGATCTTCTTGCCGATCACCCGCTCGCCCTGCTGCTCACGCTGGGCGAGGAAGCGCAGGGAGATGCGGTAGGCGTCGTCGAGGGTGATGTCCGGGTGGCGCTCGGTGAACGGCGCCAGGGTGCGCCGGTTGCGCAGGGCGGCGAACAGTTCGTCGCCCAAGGTATCGATCAGGGATTCGTTCATGCGATTGCCTTTATGTAGGGGCGAATTCATTCGCCTTGCCGGGGCATGTGGGCGAATGAATTCGCCCCTACAGCGTCTTTCAGCCCGGCCAGACGCTGTTCTCGGCGCCGCCGTCGACCTCGAGGATCTTGCCGGTCACCCAGCGCGACGCCGGGCTGGCCAGGTACAGCGCGGCGGCGGCGATGTCCTCGACCTCGCCGAGGCTGCCCAGCGGCGTGCCGGTCTCCATCGCGGTGCGCATCTCGGCGGGCATCACCCGCTGCAGGGCGTCGGTGAGGATCGGCCCGGGGGCGATGCCGTTGACCCGCACCTGCGGGGCGAAGTCCTGGGCCAGCAGGCGGGTCATCTGGGTCAGCGCCGCCTTGGCGGTGCCGTAGGCGCTGAACTGGCGCTGGGCGTAGCGCGCCGCGCCGGAGGTGATGTTGATCACGTTGCCGGCGCCGGCCTCGCGCATGTGCGGCACGCACAGTTGGGTGAGGTGGTAGGCCGAGGTGACGTTGAAGCGCAGGATCTCCTCCAGGCGCTCCGGGGTCAGCGTGAGCGGGTCGTTGGGGCCGGCGCCGCCGGCGTTGTTGACCAGGTGGGTGATGCGCCCGAACTGCTCGCGAGCGGCGGCGATCAGCGCCTCGCGCTGCGCGCCGTCGTTGACGTCGCAGGAAACGGCAATGGCGCGGCGGCCCAGGGCACGGATCTCTTCGGCCACCGCCTCGACGTCCGCCAGGGTGCGCGCCGCGCAGACCACGTCGGCGCCGGCCTCGGCGTAGGCCAGGGCGATGGCGCGGCCGATGCCGCGGCCGGCGCCGGTGATCACGGCGACGCTGCCGTCGAGGTTGAAGCGCTGCAGGATGTTCATGGCATATCTCCTTGTTGTTGTCGGCCTGTAGGGGCGAATTCATTCGCCATGGGCCGCAACGCGGCCCCAGGTGTTGCCAAGTGCAGGCCGGTGGCCTGCTTGGCGAATGAATTCGCCCCTACGAAAAACTCAACGGGCGGCCCAGAGGTCGGGCAAGCCCGGATCGGTGGCGGCGACCAGGCGCTTGAGCAGCACCTTGAGGGCCATCACGTCGCCGGCGTCCAGCTTGTCGGCGACCTCGCTCTCGACGGCCTTGGCCAGCGCGATCTGGTGCAGGGAGGCTTCTCGACCGGCGGCGGTCATCACATAGCGTTCGGTACCGGCAGCGTTCTGCTCGCAGGCGATCAGGTCCTGCTGCTGCAGAGCCTGCAGCGTCTCGGCGCCGACCTTGAGGCCGGTATAGCCGACGAAGCCATTGATCTCGTCGAGGGTCAGGTTGTCGCGGATACACAGGATCGACAGGATGAAGAACTGCTGCTCGTCGAGCTGCTGGCCGGACAGCAGGCGGCGCAGGGTGTCGAGCATCTGGTAGTGGGCGCGGCCCAGCAGGTAACCGAGCAGATCCTCGGTATAGCTGCACTCCGGCGGTGGCGGGGCGGCCAGGCGCAGCTCGGTTCTCGGCTTGCGTGCGGCCAGCGCGTACTGGCCGCTCTGGAACACCAGCGGGGCATGGCCGCTGTTGTCGAAGGCGAGCACCTCGCCGACGAAGATCACATGGTCGCCGCCCTCGTACTGGAACGCCGTGCGGCACTGGAAACGCGCAGTGCAGCCGGGCAGCAGCGGGGCGGGGCCGATGCCGTCGTCCAGCTCGACGCCGGCGAACTTGTCGCTGCCCTGGGCGGCAAAACGCCCGGACAGCGCTTCCTGTTCGGCGGCCAGCACGTGCACGTTCCAGTACTTCTCGCTGCTGAAGGCCGGCAGGCTGCGGGCGTTCTTGGCCAGGCTCCACAGCACCAGCGGCGGATTCAGCGACACGGAGTTGAAACTGTTGGCGGTGATGCCGATCGGCTCGCCGTCGGCGCTGCGGGTAGTGATGATGGTCACCCCCGTGGTAAAGGTACCCAGGGCGGCGCGAAATGCCTGAGGGTCGAAGGTAGCCGGAGCGTTCATGCTCTGCCTCGCTTGAGCCGGGAGTGGTGAGACGAGTATCCGAGTGCCGTCCCCCACCAACATCGTCTCAACGGACTAGCGCCAGCAGGGCTCGTCCGATCGGACGACGCGGGCGCTGCGGGGCGTCGCCAGTATCGCGCCAAGGACGCCGGACCGGGCGTCGCAGCTGGATTTCAGGAGGTTCGATGAGTTCCGCAATTTCGTCTGTCGAGGGGTTGGTCGCGTTGTTGGCTGCCCAGAAGTCCGCGTTCGTTGCCCAGGGGGCGGTGGACGCGGCCGAGCGCCGGCGGCGCATCCAGCAGGTGATCGACCTGCTGGTGGCCTGGCACAAGCCACTGGCGAAGGCCATGGACGAGGACTTCGGCAACCGCCCGCCGGGTTTCTCGCTGATGAACGACGTGCTCGGCTCGCTGGCTTCGCTCAAGCACGCCCGCGATCATCTGGAACAGTGGATGCAGCCGCAGGAGCGCCAGCCGTTCGCCCCCTACGACCAGCTCGGCGCCAAGGCCCGGGTCATGTACCAGCCCAAGGGCTCGGTGGGCATCATCGGCACCTGGAACGCGCCGTTGTTCACCCTGCTCAGTCCGCTGGCCTACGTGCTGGCCGCCGGCAACCGGGCGATCCTCAAACCCTCGGAAATCGCCCCGCGTACCGCCGCGGTGCTGGCCGCGGCCTGTGCCGAGCTGCTCGATCCGCTGGTGGTCGGCGTGGTGACCGGCGGTCCGGACATCGCTGCAGCGGTGAGCGCGCAGCCGTTCGACCACCTGGTGTTCACCGGCAGCACGCCGGTCGGCAAGCTGGTGATGCGCAGCGCCGCGGACAACCTGGTGCCGGTCACCCTGGAGCTGGGCGGCAAGTCGCCGACCATCGTCGCGCGCAGCGCCGATCTGGCCACCGCCGCCTTCCGCATCGCCGCCGCCAAGGCCAACAATGGCGGCCAGTTGTGCGTCAACCCGGACCTGGTCTATGTGCCGCGCGAGCAGCTCGAAGCCTTCCTCGCCGAGCTGAAGGGCGCCTACGCCAGCCTGTTCCCCCAGGTGCAGGGCAATCCGGACGTGGTTGCGGTGGTCAATGCGCGCCATCTGGAGCGCGTCGAGGGGCTGGTCGAGGATGCCGTCGCCGCCGGCGTGCGCGTCGAGTCGCTGCCCGAGACGTCGGCGGCCGATGCTGCGGCGGCCGATGCTGCCGACCGCCGCCGGCCGCTGCGCGTGGTGGTCGATCCGCCGCAGTCCTGCCGCATCCAGCAGGAGGAGATCTTCGGCCCGGCCATGGTCCTGCTGCCCTACGACGAGATCGACGCGGTGCTCGCCGACATCAACAGCCGACCACGCCCGCTGGCGCTGTACTACTTCGGCCAGGACGCCGCCGAGCAGCAGCGCGTGCTCGAACACACCCTGTCCGGCGGGGTGACCATCAACGACGCGATGATGCACGCCGCCATGCAGGACGCGCCGTTCGGCGGCATCGGCGCCTCCGGCATGGGCCACTACCACGGCCTCGAGGGCTTCCTCGAGTTCAGCCACGCGCGCACCGTGTTCGAGGCCGGCGCCTACGACCCGCGCCGCGAGTGGGGGCTGCTGCCGCCCTACGGCGAACACTTCCTTGCGGCCATGGAGGCGCAGGTGACCCCGTAGGCTGCCGTCATAACCCGTAGAGGGCAATCGCACGAGTGGCTGTAGGGGCGAATTCATTCGCCAAGATGTCCCGCAAGGCGAATGAATTCGCCCCTACAGAACGGGGGCTCCCACGCTACGGCGCTCTCACCCTGCAGCGCCCCCTCCATTGCCTCTCCAAGGCCCGGCCCCTGCGCCGGGCCTTTGCATTCCGCCTTCTGCACCCTTCTGCCTAGTCCGGTTTGACGATGAGCGGCGCGGGGCTGCGCCGGATCATCGGTCTCACGAGCACATTCGCTCAGCGAGATTGACGGAGGACTTACCGATGCAGGTCATGCGAGAGAAAACCCGGGAAGAGATCGAGCTGATCGATCGTGCCCGTCGCCTGGTTCCGGCCCTGCGCGAACGTGCCGAACAGGCCGACCGCGAGGGCAAGGTGCCCGACGAGACTGTCCGCGAGATGCAGGAGGCCGGCTTGTTCCGCGCCCTGCAGCCGAAGAAGTGGGGCGGCTACGAGGTCGATCCTCGCACCTTCTTCGAGATCCAGATGACCCTCGCCGAGGGCTGCATGTCCACCGCCTGGATCTACGGCGTGATGGGCGTGCACCCGTGGCAGCTGGCGCGCTATCCGGTCGAGGCCCAGCAGGACGTGTGGGGCGAGGACATCAGCACGCTGATCTCCTCCACCTACATGCCGGTGGCCAAGGTCACTCCGGTCGAAGGCGGCTATCGCATCAGCGGCCGCTGGGGCTTCTCCAGCGGCAGCGAGCACTGCCAGTGGTGCCTGCTCGGCGGCATCCTCCCCGTCGAGGGCGACCAGGCTGCCGAACACGGCACCTTCCTGGTGCCGCGCAGCGACTACCGCATCGAGAAGAACTGGGACGTGCTCGGCCTGCGCGGCACCGGCAGCCACGACATCGTGGTGGAGGACGCCTTCGTCCCCGCCCATCGCGTGCAGCGCACCAACAATTCCAGCCTGGCGGCCACCCCGGGCCGCGAGGTCAACACCAACCCGATCTACGCGCTGCCCTTCGCCCAGGTGTTCACCCGCGCGGTGTCCAGCTCGTGCCTCGGCGCCCTGCAGGGCGCGATCAACCAGTTCCGCGACAACGCCGCCAAACACCTTGGCAAGCATGGCGCCAGAACCGCCGATGATCCCGTGGCGCAGACCGCGGTGGCCGAGGCGATCATGACCGTCGATGCCCTCAAGCTGGTGCTCGAGCGCAACTTCGCCCACATGCTGGCGCTGGCCGAGCAGGGCGAGATCCCGGATACCGAGACCCGCCTGCTGTACCGCTACCAGTCGGCCCACGTCACCAACGTCTGTGCCGAGCGGATCAGCGACCTGCTGCGCTCGATGGCCGCCTCCGGCCTGTACAGCACCAACCCGGTGGCGCGCACCTTCCGCGACTTGCACCAGGCGCGTGGGCACATCTCCAACAACGTGGCGGCCTACGGACGCAGCTTCGGCGCGGTGCAGCTCGGCCTGCCCAACCCCGATCCCTACGTCTGAACACCCAGCGACCACGGCACAGGACACGACAACAATGACAACACAGGTTCAGTCCCAGTCCGCCTACGACGTGATCGTCGTCGGCTCGGGGGCAGGTGCGATGGCAGCGGCAGTCGTCGCCGCCGACCAGGGGCTCTCCGTGCTGATCGTCGAGAAGAGCGACAAGTACGGCGGCACCTCGGCGATTTCCGGTGGCGGCATCTGGATTCCCAACAACCACTACTTCGCGGAGAAGGGCGGTAACGACAGCTTCGACAAGGCCTTCACCTACCTCAAGGCGTCGACCGAGGGCAAGATCGACGAGGAGCGCCTGCGCGCCTACCTCGAGTACGCGCCGCGGATGATCCATTACCTCGAGACGCGCAGCCGCGTGCGCTACACCGTGGCCGAGAAGTACCCGGACTACTATCCCCATCTGCCCGGCTCGCTGCCGGGCGGGCGCACCCTCGACCCCGAACTGTTCGACACCAGCCTGCTCGGCGACGAGCTGAACAACCTGCGCAAACCGTCTCCGTCGACCCTGCTGATGGGACGCATCGCCTGGACCGCCCGCCACGCGCACAAGGCCATGGCCCGCGAGTTCGGCTGGCGGCTGATGATTCTCGGCCTGATGGCGCGCTACAAGCTCGACATCAAGTGGCGGCGCAAGACCAAGCAGGACCGCCGCGCCGCCCTCGGCAGCGCGCTGATCGGCTCGCTGCGCCGTTCGCTGATGGACCGCCAGGTGCCGCTGTGGCTGAGAACCGACTTCCGCGAGCTGATGATCAAGGACGGCCGGGTCGCTGGGATCAAGGTCTGCCGCGATGGCCAGATGCTGACCCTCGAGGCGCGCCGCGGGGTGATCTTCGGCTCCGGCGGCTTCGAGCAAAACCAGGCGCTGCGTGACAAGTACCTGCCGCAGCCGACCCGCGCCGGCTGGAGCGCCACGCCGCCGGCCAACAACACCGGCGCTGCACTGGAGGCCGGCATGGCGGCGGGCGCGGCCACCGACCTGCTCGACTGGGCCTGGTGGGCGCCGACCATCCACGTACCCGGCGAGGAGAAGCCGCGTGGCGTGTTCGCCGAGCGCGCCTTCCCCGGCGCCATCGTGGTCAACGGCCTAGGCAAGCGCTTCGTCAACGAGGCGGCGCCCTACCTGGAGTTCGGCGACGCCATGTACCGCGAGCACCAGAAGGGCGGCAAGGCGATCCCGGCCTGGGTGATCTTCGACGCGCACTTCCGCTTCCACTACGCCATGGGCCCGCTGATGCCGGCGCAGGTGATGCCCGACAGCCGCCTGCGCAAGGAGTGGCTGAACAGCGTGTACTGGAAGGGCGACAGCCTGGCCGACCTGGCCCGGCAGATCGGTGTCGACGCTGGCGGCCTGGAAAGCACCGTCAAACGCGTCAACGAGTTTGCCCGCACCGGCATCGATGTCGACTTCGGTCGTGGCGGCAACGTGTTCGACCGCTACTACGGCGACAGCAACGTCAAGCCCAACCCCTGCCTGGCGCCACTGGCCAAGGGGCCGTTCTACGCCATGCGCCTGGACGCCGGCGACATCGGTACCAAGGGCGGCCTGCTGACCAATGCCAACGCCCAGGTGCTGCACCAGAGCGGCGAGCCGATCCCCGGCCTGTACGCCATCGGCAACACCTCGGCCTCGGTGATGGGCACCAGCTATCCCGGCGCCGGCGGCACCCTTGGTCCGGCGATGACCTTCGGCTACATCGCCGCCCAGCACATCGCCGCCAACCGTTGAGGAGGCCAGGATGAAGAGCGAACCGATTTCGACCTGCACCGACATCCAGCTGCCGTTGCAGGTAGCCGACGCCGGCAGCGTCGAGTGGGCCGATGGATGTGACGTGCTGGTGATCGGCTGGGGCGCTGCCGGCGCCTGCGCGGCGCTGGAAGCGCGCGCCCAGGGTGCCGACGTGCTGGTCGCCGACCGCTTCACCGGCGGCGGCGCCAGCGCCAAGAGCGGCGGGGTGGTCTACGCCGGCGGCGGCACCCGCCAACAGCGCGATGCCGGCTTCGCCGACACGCCGCAGGCGATGTTCGACTACCTCAAGCACGAAACCCAGGGCGTGATCGGCGATGCCACCCTGCGCCGCTTCTGCGACAGCAGCGTGGCCAATCTGGAATGGCTGGAGGGCCACGGCGCGCGCTACGAACACAGCATGCCGCCGGGCGGCGGCAAGACCTCCTATCCGCCGGACGGCTACTTCCTCTACTACTCGGGCAACGAAATGGTGCCCTCCCATGGTGGCGAGAACCCGCCGGCGCCGCGCGGCCATCGCACCGTCGGCAAGGGCCAGTGCGGGGCGGTGCTCTATGCCCGGCTGCAGGAAGCCTGCCTGCGTGCCGGCGTGCGGGCCCAGACCCAGTCCGCGGCGCGGCGCCTGGTGCTCGACTCCAAGGGGCGGGTGATCGGTGCCGAACTCTGGTGCCTGCCGCCGGGCAGTGCGGCGGCGAAAGAGCACGCCAAACTGGCGGCGCGCGCCGAGCGTCTGCAGAACTTCGCCCCGGCCTATTGCGACAGCCTGCGCCGCAAGGTGGCGCGGATCGAGCAGCAGCATGCCCGGCCGCGGCTGGTGCAGGCCCGCCAGGGAGTGATCCTCAGCACCGGCGGCTTCATCTTCAATCGCGCCCTGATCGGCGAACACGCGCCCAAGTACCGGCGCAACTTCAAGGTCGGCGCCACCGGCTGCGATGGCAGCGGCCTGCGCCTGGGCCTGACCGCCGGCGCCGCCAGCGACCGCCTGCAGCAGGTCTCGCCGTGGCGCTTCATCAACCCGCCGCTGTGCTGGCCCAAGGGCATCGTGGTCAACACCGCGGGGCAGCGCTTCGTCAACGAGGAAGTCTACGGCGGCACCCTCGGCTACCCGCTGTGCGAGGAGCAGGGCGGCAAGGCCTGGCTGGTGCTCGACGCGCGCCTGCGCCGCCAGGCCATCAAGCAGGCGCTGTTCGGCGGCTACTGGTGGTTCCAGAGCGTGCCGGCGCTGGCGCTGATGCTGCTCAAGGTGCGCAAGGGTCATACGGCGCGCGAACTGGCCGGCGTCACCGGCATGCGTCCCGAGCTGCTCGAGGAATCGCTGCGCGCCTACAACGCCGCCGCGCGCGGCACCGCGCCGGACCCGGTCGGCAAGTCGGTAAGCAGCCGCCAGGTGCTCGACCAGGGGCCGTTTTACGCCTGCGACATCTCGGTGGGCAACCCGATCTTCCCGCTCGGCGCGCTGACCCTCGGCGGCCTCAAGGTCGACGAGAACAACGGCGCAGTGCTCGACGGCGAGGGCCAGGCCATTCCCGGCCTGTACGCCGCCGGACGCACCGCCATCGGCATCCCTTCGCACCTCTACATCAGCGGCCTGTCGCTGGCCGACTGCGTGTTCTCCGGCCGCCGCGCCGGCGAGGCAGCCGCCCATGCCGGCCGCGACATGGCCAATCACACCCAGGCCGCGCCGCTCGGCGCGCTCGGCTGAAACCACCAGGAGACGAACATGACAGGACGGGTACAGGACAAGATCGCCCTGGTCACCGGCGGCGCCAGCGGCATCGGCCGCGCCATCGTGCAGGCGCTGGTGGGCGAGGGCGCCAGGGTGCTGATCGCCGACATCAATGCCGACGCCGGCCGTGCGCTGGCCGACCAACTTAATGAAGAGCGGGGCGCAGCGGCCAGCTTCATCCAGCATGACGCCAGCAGCGAGGCCGGCTGGAACGAGGTCGCCGTCGCGGTGCGCGAGCGCTACGGTCGTCTCGACGTGCTGGTCAACAACGCCGGCATCCTGCTCAAGGGCTCCATCGAGGAAACCAGCCTCGACGACTGGCACAAGCTGCTGCGCGTCAATTCCGACAGCGCCTTCCTCGGTTGCCGCGTGGGCGTGGCGCTGATGAAGGACAGCGGCGGTGGTTCGATCATCAACGTCTCGTCCATCGCCGCCCTGGCCGGCAAGGACGACTACGCCGGCTACTGCGCCTCCAAGGGCGCGGTGGCGGCCCTCAACCGCGCGGTGGCGGCGCACTGCCGCAAGCAGAAGTACCGCATCCGCTGCAACTCCATCCACCCCGACGGCGTGCTCACGCCGATGACCGTGGCCTCCTACCCGCCCGGCATCGACCCGGCACGCTTCACCATCGACAGCGACCCGATGAACCGCATGTGCCTGCCCGAGGACGTCGCCGCCGCTGCGCTGTACCTCGCCAGCGACGAGTCGCGCGCCATCAACGGCATCGAGCTGCGCGTCGACAGCGGCCAGTTCGTCATGAGTATCTAGTTATGAACAGTCCCGAATACATCTCCCTGCGCGTGGCGCAGGTCATCGAGGAAACCGCCGACGCCCGCTCGCTGGTGTTCGAGGTGCCGGCCGCGCTGACCGCGCAATTCCAGTACAAGCCGGGCCAGTTCCTCACCCTGCGTATCCCCCACGATGGCGGCTGGCTGCCGCGTTGCTACTCGCTGTCCAGCACGCCGCTGCTCGACGAGCCGCTGCGCGTCACCGTCAAGCGCGTGCGCGATGGCCGCGCCTCCAACTGGCTGTGCGACGTGCCCAAGGCCGGCGATGCCATCGAGGTAATGGCGCCGGCAGGGGTGTTCGTGCCGCGCAGCCTGGACGGCGACTTCCTCTTGTTCGGCGGCGGCAGCGGCGTCACTCCTGTGTTGTCGATCCTGCGCTCGGTGCTGCACGCCGGTTCCGGTCGTGTGCTGCTGATCTACGCCAACCGCGACGAAGCCTCGGTGATCTTCCGCGACGAGCTGAAGGCGCTGGCCAGCGCCCACCCGAGCCGCCTGCAGGTGATCCACTGGCTCGACTCGGTGCAGGGCATTCCCGCCGTCGAGCAGCTCGCCGAGCTGGCGCGGCCGTTCAAGCACGGCGAGGCCTTCATCTGCGGCCCCGGCCCGTTCATGGACGCCGCGGTGAGCGCGCTGCACAGCCTCGACGTGCCGGCCGCCAAGGTGCACGTCGAGCGCTTCGTCTCGCTGCCCGGCGAGGGCGAGCAGGGCGAGGCGGTGGTCAGCGAGGCGGCGGTGGCCGCGCGCCTGGAAGTCAGCCTCGACGGCGCCGAACACGCCCTCGACTGCGAACCCGGCGAGACCCTGCTCGACGCCATGCGCCGCGCCGGCGTGCGCGCCCCGCACTCCTGTCTGGTCGGCGCCTGCGCCTCGTGCATGTGCACGGTGGAGCAGGGCGAGGTCGAGCTGCTGCGCAACGAGGCCCTCGACCAGCAGGAGCTGAACGAAGGCTGGACCCTGGCCTGCCAGGCCGTGGCCACCAGCGCGCACGTGCGCGTGCGCTTTCCCGATTGACCGGCCTGGGGGCTGCAATGACTGACACTTCGATTTCCACCGCTCCGTCCGCCGCCGCCGATCTGCTGCCGACGAGCATTCCCGCCCTGGTGTTCGCCGCCGCGCGCCGCCATGCCGGCCACTGCGCCCTGGTCGACGGCGAGGTGCGCATCGACTATGCCGAGCTGCCCGAGCGGGTGCTCGCGGTGAGCCGCGCGCTGCTCGCCGAAGGCATCCAGCCCGGCGACCGCGTCGCCGTGTGGGGGCCGAATCGTTACGACTGGATCCTCGCCGCGCTGGGTGTGCATTGCGCCGGCGCCACCCTGGTGCCGATCAACACCCGCATGAAGGGCAGCGAGGCCGCCGACATCCTCCAACGCAGCGGCACCCGCCTGCTGTTCTGCGTCGGCCAGTTCCTCGGCGTCGACTACCCTGCGATGCTCGAAGCCCACCGCCCGGCGAGCCTGGAGCGGGTGGTGGTGTTGCCCTGCGAGGAGTCCTCCGCCTGCGGCGATCTGGACTGGGCGGATTTCCTCGCCCGCGGTGCGACGGTTGATCTCGACGAGGCCATGGCGCGCGCCCTGACGGTGCGCCCGGACGACCTTTCCGACCTGCTGTTCACCTCCGGCACCACCGGCAAGCCCAAGGGTGTGATGAGCGGCCACGGCCAGAATCTGCGCGCCTTCGCCGAATACGTGAAGGTCATCGGCCTGCGCCCCGGCGACCGCTACCTGATCGTCAACCCGTTCTTCCACGCCTTCGGCTACAAGGCCGGCTGGCTGACCTGTCTCTTGGCCGGCGCAACCATCCTGCCGCACCCGGTGTTCGACGCCGAGGCGGTGTTCCAGCGCATCGAGCGCGACCGCATCACCGTGCTGCCCGGCCCGCCGACCCTGTACCTGTCGATGCTCGCCCACCCGCGCCTGGCCGAGTCCGACCTGTCCAGCCTGCGCATCGCCGTGACCGGCGCGGCGACCATCCCGCCGGTACTGGTCGAGCGCATGCGCCGCGAACTGGGCTTCGAGGTGGTCACCACCGCCTACGGGCTGACCGAGTGCGGCGGCCTGGCGACCATCTGCGACCCGGCCGACGACGCCGAGACCGTGGCCACCACCTGCGGCCGCGCCATCCCCGGCACCGAAGTGCGCGTGGTCGATTCAGACAACCGCCCGCTGCCGCCGGGCGAGGCGGGCGAGGTGTGCCTGCGCGGCTTCCACGTCATGCAGGGCTACTTCGAGAACCCGCAGGCCACCGCCGAGACCATCGACGCCGAGGGCTGGCTGCACACCGGCGACGTCGGCACCCTGGATGAGCGCGGCTACCTGCGCATCACCGACCGCCTCAAGGACATGTTCATCGTCGGCGGCTTCAACTGCTACCCGGCGGAGATCGAGGCCGGGCTGATCGAACACCCGGCCATCGCCCAGGTCGCGGTGATCGGCGTGCCCGACGAGCGCATGGGCGAGGTCGGCTGCGCCTGCGTGGTCCTGCGCCCTGGCCAGCAGCTCGACGAGCCCGGGCTGATCGCCTGGTCGCGCGAGCGCATGGCCAACTACAAGGTTCCGCGCCTGGTGCGCTTCTTCGACGCACTGCCGGTGAATGCGTCGAACAAGGTGGTGAAGGGGGAGTTGCGGGGAGCGGTGAGGGGTTGATTCGCGCTTCTGGTCGGGGTGGCTGATGCCGCCCCGGCTGGGCCACTGCATCCCTTGATCCAAGACGTTCAGTCGCTTTCAGTGGCTTTTCACCTGGGATACTCATTGATGGACGGCGCCCAGGCAATGGCGTCTTGAGTGAAAACTGATCCTTCAAAGTAAGTCTACGGTGATCGATCCTGGCCTAGATTGGGTGCCCTTGGTTGTCGGTCTTGAATGCCTGGGTTTTGAATTTATTTAGAAAGCCAATGATGTCGCCATTCGCGGTTTCGATAATGGTGGCACCGTCCTGCCAAATCGCATTTTCGGTATCAAACCCGCTGCCAATGGGATCGCCTTGATTCTGGTGGATGTTGTGGACGCCAAGCCCGCTAGTGAATGGCTCGCCGAATACATAAAATCTAACGCCAAGTGCAATTACGGCCTCCAGATCAGTTAGTGCCTGGAAACCAGTGCCGTTCTTCCATGGCGGATTCCATCGTATGAAGTTGATGATCTTGGATAGGCAGCTGTTATAAGTGACTGTTTTTATGAGGATTGGCGGGTGAAGAACAGTCGACCTAATGTAATCGAGGGCGCCTGATGTGGGATTTGAATTAATGGAATGCCAGCCATCCGGCAGCGCCTTGATTGTCGAGAAGCTGGCCTTGGCTATGTGCACGATGCGCCACTGAATGCCGTCAGGCATTGCCTTGGGGTCGACATCGATTGCGCAGTGATAATCTCCATTGGGTGCGTTGACGATGAGGTTGCCGTGGTAGTAGCGGCCAAAACTGTCTGGCGGGTCGCGGTAGTAGTCTGATTTTGTTCCGATTACCAGTCCATATCCATTTGTAAGGCTCATGTGCTGTATCACCTTTTCCGGGGTTTGGAGATTTTGGCTGTTTTTGTTGGGATTCGATTTTCATTTAAGCTTTCTTGATGATTCTCGATGTGTGATGGTTGTCTTGTCTTTCGCGAATGAAGTTGCCCGGCATTTTTTATTTGCCTCTCATGTGCAGGCTTTGAGGCTCGGTCTTCAGAAACTTTAGACGCTGGCAAACAGACCTTCACCTTTGCCCAGGCTGCGCATGCAGGGTGCGGCTGCTGTTTTCGCTCCAGGCTATGGGATGACTTCGAGCGTCTGCTCGGCCTGGCGCTGGCCGGCCAGAAGCTGCGCCCGCTCCTGCTGCTGTGCAGCCAGCAAGTGAAGAAGGCGGAGTTGCTTGGTGCAGCCAGCCAGGCCTGAGCCGCGAGCTGCATGCGGTGGAGGACTGGGCGGAGCGGGAGATTCTGGCCAGAGGGCAGGTGTCGGCGCAGGCGGCTTGTGGGGTTTGGCGTTATCCGGCAGCGGTTCAGGAGGCGTCATGAGCCGCTTTTCCAGCTTTGCGCGATAGCCATGGCAATCCTCTGGTTGTGATGCTTTCGCTAACCAGATGAATCCTGGCGGTCAGCCGCCTCGGCCATGGGCGTGCACGAGTGCTTCGTTACCTGGTTCCAACCTGCAGGCTCATTTCGCCTGACCGGCAAAGCGCTGGATCTGCTCCGTCGGCCCGGAAACGATCAGCAGGTCACCGGGCATGACCAAGGTGCTGGGGGTCGCATGCTGGAAGTCCTGATTGACGCGTTTGAGGCCGACCACGGTGACTCCGTACTTGGTGCGGATGGCGGACTCCTCGAGCTTGCGATCGTGAGTGGGCAGCGGGGCGTGGATCTTTGCCAGGGCGAAGCCATCGTCGAACTCGATGAAGTCGATCATTCGTCCGGTGATGAGGTTGGCGACGCGCTCGCCCATGTCCGCCTCGGGATAGACCACATGATGAGCGCCGATGCGCAGGGCGATCTGTCCGTGCTCATGCGTCAACGCCTTGACCCAGATATCCTTGATGCCCAACTCGGTCAGCGCCATCAGCGTCATCAGGCTCGCCGCCAGGTCGGTGCCGATGCCGACGATCGCATGCGCAAAGTCCGCCACGCCGAGCTGGCGAAGTACCATGGAGTTGGTCGCATCGGCCTGAACCGCGTGGGTCAGCAGGTCCGCCCAGGCATGCACCGGATCGGCATCGCAGTCGATCCCCATTACATCGTGGCCGAGCCGCATGAGGGAGTTGGCCACCGCACCGCCGAACCGCCCCAAGCCGATGACCACGACGCTGTCGCCTTTCGAGAAAGCGTATTGCTCCGAAAACAGAAATTTAGCCAACAATTGGATGCTCCTCTGGATAGCGGTAGGGCATGAGGTGCTCGCCCAGAGCGAGCGACACCGCCAGGGTGATGGTGCCGACCCGCCCGGTGTACATGAGCACGGTCAGCATCAACTGGCTGGACTCCGGCAGGGCGGCTGTGATCCCGGTGGAGAGTCCCACGGTGCCAAACGCCGAGATGACCTCGAAGATCACCTGGTCGGTGGGCAAGTCAGTCTCGCGCAGGATCACCAGGGTGCCCAGCACCACCATCGCGCTGCCCAACACCAGTACGGTGATCGCCTGGCGCTGCGAAGCGGTACTGAGCCTTCTGCCGAAGATTTCGCTGTCGGCACGGCCGCGAACCTCGGCGAACACCATGAGAATCAGGATTGCCGCCGTAGCTACCTTGACGCCACCGGCAGTCCCGGCGCTGCCGCCGCCGATGAACATCAGCAGGTAATGCAGGGCCCAGCTTTCGTGGGTCAGGGCGCCAATGTCGATGGAGTTGAAGCCGGCCGTCCTCGCGGAAACGGAAGCGAACAGCGCCGAGAGCAGCTTGTCGGCCAGGGGCATGGCGCCCAGGGTGCGCGGATTGCTCCACTCGAACCACAGCAGGCACAGGAATCCGCCGAGCAACAGGGTCGCCGTGCCGCTCAGGGTCAGCTTGGTATGCAGGGACCAGTGCCGCGGGTCGGCGAACTTGCTGTGCAGGTCATAAAGCACGGGAAAACCGATGCCGCCAACGACGATGGCGGCCATCACGGGGGCGAGGATCATGCCGTCGTCGGCATAGCCCATGAGGCTGTCGGCGTGGATGGAAAAGCCGGCGTTGTTGAATGCCGATACGGCATGAAACAGGCCGCTCCAGGCCGCTGCGGGCCAGTCCAGGTCATAAGCCAGATGCAGCCGCGCGGCTAGCAGCAGAGCCACGGCAGCCTCCATGGCCAGCGTCACCACGAACACCAGCTTGGCCACGCTGGCGATGTCCCCCGCGCCCAGCGAGCGGTTCTCGGCCTGGGCGATCAGCTTGCTGCGCAACCGGAAGGATCGGTTGACCAGCAGACCCAGCAGGGTCGCCAGCGTCATCATGCCGAAGCCGCCGAGCTGGAACAGCACGAGAATCACCACCTGACCGAACGCCGACCAGTAGGTTCCCGTGTCCACCACGACCAAGCCGGTCACGCAGACCGCCGAGACCGAGGTAAACAGCGCCGTCACCCAGGGGGCGGAGAGGCCCGTGGCCGTGGCGGCCGGTAGCATCAGCAGCAACGTTCCGGCGGCGATCACGGCCAGGAAGACCAGGGCCACCACCCTGGCGGGATGTAGCGCAGACTTCATTCGATCGCTCCTGCCGATATGGAAAGTCCATGGATGCATCGAACGCCGGACGACAAGTCCACCTTTTGATCAAGATTCGCCGCGGACTGGATCGTGGGCTTGGTCAGGTGTTCGATCATGTTCGAGCTCAGTACTGCAACAGCCGGTATCCAACCCCAGCCTCGGTGACGATGAAACGGGGGTAGCGAGCCATCCTCCGGGCGCACCCCTACGAGGAGCACCTTGAGGCGTTCGCAGCCCTTGCTGGGCAGCTCGGGCGAGGAGGCAGCGGTGCGTCGACTATCGCTCATGTAATTCCTGTCGCTGGTTCACGATCATCGGCAACTGGTTGGGAATGCATTGGCAGCATGGTTCCAGATGATGCTTGACTTGCAGACGGCTGCATTTTCACATTGCCGCCCGTAAAGGCGCGATGGTCAAAGCGGCATGGGCGCGTAAAGAAATCATAAAGAGTGCAGACGAGGAATTTTCCATTGCCTGTCATGCAGATTGGGCCCGACATCTCACTGCGCTGGCCATCGAACACATCCTGCCGCAGAAGTGGGGCGAGCACTGGCCGTTGCCGAAAACCGTGCAGAAGAGCCCGCAGGGCCGACAGGCCTTCACCGAACAGCGCGAGCGCCTCAAGCACACCCTGGGCAAGCTGACGCTGGTCGCCGGCCGGCGCTGTCCCGCTCGCCGTGGGAGGTGAAGAAGGCGGAGCTGCTCAGGTACGGCCAGCCGGGCCTGAGCCGCGAGCTGCATGCGCTGGATGACTGGGCGGAGCGGGGGATTCTGGCCAGGGGAGAGGTGCTGACTGATGCGGCTTGTGGGGTGTGGCGGTATCCGGTGGGGGCGTGAGCGGCCCGGCCTGATCTCTACACGGATTAGCCTGAACAGGATCAAACGGGCCTGAAGATGATCCATGTCGCCCGCCGGCCCGCGCCATAGCGACTACCAGCCCGCCTATTTCTGCTGCTTGCTGCCCTTGATGTTGCCGACAACGCCGCCGGCGACGGCGCCGACCGCTGCGCCGGTCCATCCACTGCCGCCGGCGATCGCGGCAATGCCGGCGCCGGCTGCGGCGCCGATGGCCGCACCGCTCATCGTCCCCTGCTGCTGAGGAGTCATCGAGGTGCAGCCGATCAGGCCCGCTGCGACGAAGGCTGCGGCAAACGATAGGAACCGCTTCATGTTCATCTCCGCTACTTGCTCTGTTGCAGGCCGGGCACGACCATCTCGAACCAGATGGTCTCGATGACGGGCCGATCCACGCGGTCGGGGTTGGCGGTGTACCACCGGTTGAGCCCTTCGCGTACGGTGTCGAGCGTGTGGCCCTTCAGGCCTTTGGCGAAACGCGGAACCAGGCTCTGCTCATCTGCCGGCGGCGTCGACCCATAGTAGGCCCTCTCCACCTGGTAGGCGTTGGCTATGCCGACGAGGTAGACCTTCTTGAGTTGCTCCGTCGACTGCATCCATTGCTCGCCGGTGATCATGGGCACTTCGTCGGCATGGGCAGTGCCGAATGTCGTCACCAGAGTCACGCATGCTGCCAATGCCAGCGTGCCCAATCGCGATATTCGCATCGTCTCACCTCTTCACTGGACTGAGCCTCGACGCCTTGGCGCAGCCTGCACCGGCGGCCCTGCGTCGCCCCACCGGATCGTGCTTCGAACCGGTATAAAACACTGAAGTTCCATCGCATTCCCGCCGGACCGGGACGTCAATGCTCCGGCCAAAGCCTGGGCGCAGCCACGGTCAACTGGAGACGATACCTGTCAGATGTTGATGTTCGACGCGGTAGGGCCCGCGGTAGGGGCGTCAAAATTTGACTAGATCTCCCCTTTGCTGGAAAGAGCAGGTCTGGAACACGACTGAGTGTAGTTGAGGGCCTACCAGACGCCAGAAAGAGGGGAGGGATGCTGGCTCGCATTCAGGCACCCGCATCGACACCCTCAGCCAACGCC
The DNA here is from genome assembly GCF_900109175.1 of Pseudomonas linyingensis. GTDB lineage: Bacteria > Pseudomonadota > Gammaproteobacteria > Pseudomonadales > Pseudomonadaceae > Geopseudomonas > Geopseudomonas linyingensis. Next base: position 45,027 of record NZ_FNZE01000010.1, read on the forward strand.
AAGCCTTGACTCGCACCATCCCGCTCACGTAAGCGCAGCTGTTCCGTGTCATGCAGCCGAAACGTCACGGCGGCTTCGAGTACGGGCCCAAGGTGTTCGCCGAGATCCAGCAGACGCTGGCCGGGGGCTGCATGCCTGATTAGGCTCATCCCAAGTATTCAGCAGACGACTCCAGCTCATCCGCTTTGATAGTTCACCAGGGTGGGTAACAGCGGTAGACAAGGCTGCGCCGTTGTCTACCCTACGCGCTGGAAGCCCTCGGCAACGCCGAAGGCGAGGCAGGCGAGCAGCCGACCGCGCTGGCCATCGAGCACATCCTGCTGCAGAAGTGGGACGAGCACTGGCCGCTGCCGAAAACCGAGCAGAAGAGCCCGCAGGGCCGGCAGGCCTTCGCCGAACAGCGCGAGCGCCTCAAGCACACCCTGGGCAACCTGACGCTGGTCGCCGGTAGCCTCAACCCGGCGCTGTCGCGCTCGCCGTGGGAGGTGAAGATGGCGGAGCTGCTCAGGTGCAGCTAGCCGGGCCTGAGTCGCGAGTTGCATGCGGTGGAGCTGGGCGGAGCGGGAGATTCTGGCCAGGGGAGAGGTGCTGGCGGAGGTGGCTTGTGGGGTGTGGCGGTATCCGGGGGGAAGGGGGAGGCTTGATGCGTTCTAACGTGGAAGTGAGCGACCTGCGCGGCCTTTCGCGCAGGTCCGCTCGACTGTAAGGTTATGCGTCATACGGGAAGAACAAGCCCCTGCACATGATGTTCGGTTCTAAGTATAGCCGGCATCTTCTCAATAAGGAGCGTGCTTTGTGTATAGCCAGCAGACCTCGTACCAGCCTTAATATCAGGGTAGTTCTCGAACAAAACTTCGTTGTACTTTGGCTTGAATGTACTTACAAGAATTGCTTCGACCTCGCTAGTTAACTCGGGGGCACGAGGTGGTAGTTTTGGCTCGTAGTACTCGTCAAACCGCGGGTCATCCTCATCGTTGCTAAACGTATAAACGATAGGCTCGATTCCTGGTTGAAGAGCAAACTCAAAGGTCGGAAAAATGTTTCCTTCGTCGTACCCGTCAATGTCAAGCATGAGGAGTGAAATCTCAAGCGGCGCACGAAGAGATCGTTGATTTAGGGAGTCCTCTAGCGTAAGAATCGACTGCATCTTGTGATGGCCGGTCAGGCGATTCCAAATATCTTGCGAGAATGCTTTGCCAATGTAGTGAACTTGAAAGTCCAGATAATCGGAAATATTGCCAATAATATTTGCCTTCAAGCGCCGGTCTAATACCTCGTACAGGAATTTGCTCGGACTGAACCAGCCAAGGAAAACGTTCTTCAGGGTGCAGAGTTTAAAGGCGCTCACGTCGTTAAACGGCTCGGCTTTATCTGGAGTCTTCTTGTAGAATTGAATGTCAATAAGTAACTCTTCGTCTGGCTTGCAAAAGCCATTCTCCGAAGGAATGAACGTGCATTCGAGAGGTGGGCAGTTCGAATCATCGGTTATGCTGAAAGTCATTTTCCCGTCGGCGACGCACAAATTGTCGAAATAGAGCAGTGGACGCTGGAGGATGAAATAGATTGTGCATGGCTTTAGCAGTGCCTGAATTTCTTTCTCGGACTTAAGGAACTCAAATTCATATGCGGATACGACTGGGTATCTCGTTTGTGCGTGAATTTGGATCGTCTTGATTCCTTTTGAGATTGTGGTCATCGCTCAGGAGCTCCTGACGCATAACGTCTGAATTCACCGGCCTGCACGGATTTTCGCGCAGGCCCGGTGGAATGATAGGGTTGGGCATATGCCGCGCATGGCTAATTCCTAGCGATGCGCACCGAATACGACTGTTCGGTGAATTAGTGCTGATGCCTTCCCTGTCTTCTTCGCATAGAGACTTAACTCGGAGAGGAGTTTTCCTACAAAGGCGAAATCATCTTGGTCCCACGACTTTCCCTTGACCGGGTGCATAACGGCATTTCTGATTGAGTTCAACTTCTTGAGGTCTGCGAGAAGTTTCTGCTTATTCGAAACGAGCGATTTCGGAAGATTTGCGGAGAATAGACTCCAGTTCTTCTCAATAATCTCTGACAGATGGATGAAAGTCGTATAGGCGAATGGGCTATCTACAGGTTCAGCATCCTCTTCTCTGGCCTGAACACAGGCTTTGCGAACAGCAAGCGGAACGCCGTTTCGCCACCAGGCCGACTCAGTCTCGCCAAACTCCTTGGTGAGCACGTCCTTAATGTGTTGATGAAGCCCCACTTCGAGGTCAGCAACCCTCTCGTACATGTCTCCGCGGTTTGCTGTCGAAAAAGCCATTGCCCAGTAAAGATTGGCTTCGTCCCAGGATATTCCTTGAAAAGCCGCGTCTCGGTAATACGACTTGCTGGCCTTGCCATCAGAGCCTTCTAATAGTTTGTGAAGTAGACTCCGGCGTGCGGGATCTATTCCGAAGAACACTTCCGAAGCCGTTACGCCGCCCTCGGCAACCTGTAGTTTCATGTAGCGGACGATTGTTTGGAACGACACGTCCATTTCCTGCGCAATCAAGTGCAAGGGTTTTCCGGTCCGCAAATGACCAACTGCTACTTGGCGCTTAGTCATTATTCATATGCCCAACTAAAATTAGACGCCAGATGGTGCATAACATCCCGGAAAGACTTGGTGAATAGTATTCCGGATTGAAAGCGTGGAGCAGCTCTGGAATGCGAGCTGCGCGAAGGAGGTGGGTGTAAAAAGCGGTTATGCAGCAAGACGGCAACTCCCTTTGCGTGTGGCATTCGAACAGGTGCCGAGGTTATCGCGAGGCCCTGATGAAAGACAACCGGGACCAGCAGTTTTAACCCCAGCCAGTAGCCCCCCAAGGGCTTGCCGCATCCGGCTCACGACCATCTGCTCCCCCATTTCTTGCTCCAGATCAACAAAACCCCCACTACCCGAACGGCTAATCCATTCGGGTGATGTCGCCCCCCACCCCCCGCCAAAGAATCCAGCCCGTATCACACAGGGCGAGCCGCCACTGAAACGCTGGCGGCCCGCGACGTATTCCCGCAGTCCATGGGTGAGTCGATGGAACAAACAACAAGAATTTCCCCCGAGGAGCTGGTCGCCCGTGCCCGGGCGCTGGTGCCGCTGCTGGCCGAGCGTGCCGCGCAGGCCGAGGCCGAGCTGAAGGTGGCCGATGACGTGATCGCCGCGCTGCAGGAGGCGCAGCTGTTCCGCGTCATGCAGCCGAAACGCCACGGTGGCTTCGAGTTCGGGCCCAAGGTGTTCGCCGAGATCCAGCAGACGCTGGCCGAGGGCTGCATGTCCACCGCCTGGATGTACGGCGTGGTGGCGGTGCACCCGTGGCAGCTGGGGCTGTTCCCCGAGCAGGCGCAGCAGGAGGTGTGGGGCGAGGATGCCTCGGCGCTGGTGGCCTCGACCTACATGCCGGTGGCCAGGGTCACGGAAGTGGAGGGCGGCTACCGCATCAGCGGGCGCTGGGGCTTCTCCACCGGCTGCGAACACTGCGACTGGGTGTTCCTCGGCGGCAACCTGACGCCGGGCGCCGGCAAGGGCAACAGCTACCGGACCTTCCTGCTGCCGAAGAGCGACTATCGCATCGAGCGCAACTGGGACGTGATCGGCCTGCGCGGCACCGGCAGCCACGACATCGTGGTCGAGGACGCCTTCGTGCCGTTCCACCGCACCCATGCCACCCAGCAGCATGACGACGCGGCCAACCCCGGCCGCGAGCTGAACACGGCGCCGCTGTACCGGGTGCCGTTCGCCCAGATGTTCATCCCGGCGGTGTCCAACGCCTGCCTCGGCGGCCTGGCGGCGGCCATCCAGCACTTCAAGGACTACGCGAAACAGGGCATCAGCAAGAACGTCGGCATGCGCACGGTGGACGATCCCAACGCGCAGCTGGCCTACGCCCGCGCGGTGGTCGCCCACGAGCAGATGGTGGAGAACCGCAAGCGTCACTACGAGGTGCAGATGGCCTGGGCCGAGCGCGGCGAGGCGGCGCCGGTCAACGAGCGGCTGCGCCAGCGCTACCAGCTCGCCCAGGTGGCCAACGAGTGCGCCCACCACATCAACGAGCTGCTGCGTTGCTGCGGCGCCACCGGCACCTACCGCAGCAATCCGCTGACGCGGATCTTCCTCGACGTGTTCACCGGCCGCGCGCACATCGCCAACAACGTCGACCTGTTCGGCCGCGCCTTCGGCTTCATCGCCCTCACCGACCAGACCACCACCGACAGCTTCCTCTGAGCCCAGGAGACCCGACCATGTCCATGAATCGCGCAAAGATCATCGCCGACCCGATCCCCGAACGTTACGCCCGCGGCTGGCACTGCCTGGGCTCGGCGCTCAAGTACAAGGACGGCAAGCCGCACACGGTGAACGCCTTCGGCTACCGCCTGGTGGTGTTCCAGACCTCCGACGGCGCGCTGCAGGTGCTCGACGCCTGGTGCCCGCACATGGGCGGCGACCTCAGCCACGGCCGCCTTGAGGGCGACAAGGTGGTGTGCCCGTTCCACGGCTGGCAGTTCGACCGCGAGGGCAAGGCGGTGAGCATTCCCTACTGCAAGCGCGTGCCGCCGAAGGCGCGGGTGGGCCGCTGGGCCACCGCCGAGCTGAACGAGGCGCTGTTCATCTGGCACGACCCGGACGGCAACCCGCCGATCGAGGGCCAGGAGATCCCGCGCCTGGAGGAGCTGGACTCGCCGGAGTACAGCGAGATGCACTGGGCGGAGTGGGTGATCAACGCCAACAGCCGCGAGCTGGTGGACAACATCGTCGACATGGGGCACTTCGACGAGACCCACCAGTCGCCGTCGCTGTTCTTCGCCAACCTGTTCGAGGACCACAAGGCCACCCAGGTGCAGATCTCCGGCTCGCGGATCATGAGCGCGGGCGAGGCGGTGATCACCTACGCCACCTACTACGGGCCGGGCGTGCTGCTGGTGTCGCTCAAGGGGCCGTACAAGGGCCACTACATGGAGACCATCTATATCGTCGGCAACACGGCCATCGACCACAACAGCTTCACCCTGCACTTCGGTGTGGCGACCAAGCACATTCCGGGCCTGAGCAAGGCGGATAACCAGCAGCTGATCGCCGAGTGGACGGAGCTGCAGTGCGTCGCCCTGGGCACCGACGTGGCCATCTGGGACAACAAGCTGCGGATCGGCAACCCGATGCTCTGCGAGAGCGACGGGCCGATCTACCACGCGCGCAAGTGGTACGACCAGTTCTTCCAGCCGATCAACGAGGCGTCCGAGGAGTCGACCCGCCGCGTTGAGCACGAGATCGACATGGACTACGTCGGCGTCAAGCCGGAACTGCGCCACCTGCGCGGCTGACCCGCCAAGGCGTGCGCCGGGCGGGGCGACCTGCCCGGCGCCGCGACTGAGGAGAACCGACGATGGACATTCGTGGACTGGCCTACGTGGTGGCGTCGAGCCGCGACCTGGCCGCCTGGCGCCGGCAGGCCGAGCAGGTGCTGGGAATGATGGTGGAGGAGGGGCCGCTGGGCGACCTCTATATCAAGATGGACGAGCGGCCGTTCCGCCTGTTCGTCTCCAGCGGCCCGGCCGACCGCTACGTGGCGAGCGGCTGGGAGCTGGCGGGCGAGGAAGCCTTCGAGCAGGCCTGCGCGGAACTGGAGCGCGCCGGCGTGCCGTTCGAGCGCGGCTGCGCCGAGCTGTGCGCGGTGCGCCGGGTCAACGGCCTGGCCAGCCTGCGCGACCCGTCCGGCAACCTGCACGAGCTGGTGTGGGGTGTGTGCTCGGACTTTCGCCGCTTCGTCTCGCCGGTCGGCGTGCCGGGCTTCGTCACCGGCGAGCTGGGCATGGGCCATACCGTGCTGCCGGCGGCGAACTTCGCGGAAACCTGGGCGTTCCTGCGCGATGTCATGGGCTTCGGCCTGTCCGACATCCACCGCTTCCACCCCGCGCCGGACGCCCCGGCCATCCCGATCTACTTCCTGCATTGCAACAACGGCCGCCACCACAGTCTGGCGCTGTTCGGCGCGCCGGTAGCCAGCGGCTGCGTGCACCTGATGGTGGAGGTGGAGAATCTGGTGGAGGTCGGCCGCGCCCACGACCGCATGCAGCGCGCGCGCGTCAAGCTGATGGCCACCCTCGGCCAGCACGTCAACGACCGCATGACCTCCTTCTACATGGACACCCCTTCGGGCTTCGCCATCGAGTACGGCTTCGGCGGCCTGGTCCTCGACTGGACGCGGCACAGCGTCTACGAGGCCAGCGAGGTGAGCGTGTGGGGGCATGACTTTGGGGTGGGGTTCAACGCGCCGAGCAACTGAGCCGCAACACCTCGGGCGTGCTGCCGACTGCATCACGCCCGGATCTCCTTCAAATGGATGATGTGCCATCCCCCCGACCCTTCCCACACTGACCCCGTCCCCGCCGCGCCGGCTTCACGCGCGGCGGGGCCATGGACCTGCCCGCGTGGTGGCTTTGCCCGAGCGCGGATCTGCAATGCCAGAACAACAATAATCCGGAGGCAGTATGCCCAAGGCAGCAAGAAAGGATTGCCGGCGCGCCGGCCAGCCACCGTACCTGCGCGAGTTGCTCGCCGTGGCGGTGGCATTGAGCAGCGGGGCGGTGAGCGCTCTGCCGACCGTCGAGCTCGGCGAGTCGACCACCCTCGAGTCGTCGCTGACGGTCAACTACACCGCGTCGATGCGTACCGAGAAGGCCGACGACGCGTACCTCAACGACCTCAACCTCGACGACGGCACGCGCAACTTCGACCGCGGTTCGCTGATCACCAACCGGGTCAGTCTGTTCGGCGAGATGCTGCTGCGCCACGACAACGTCGGCGCCATGCTGCGCGCCAGCCACTTCTACGATGCGGCCTACCACAGCAGCAACGACAACGACTCGCCGGCCACCGTCAACAAGATCGGCGCTCACGATCACTTCATCGACAAGACCCGCGAGCGCAGCGGCGGCGAGTTCCGCCTGCTGGACGCCTTCGTGTTCGGCAGCTGGAATTTCGACGACCGCTACCTGTCGATGAAGGCCGGCCGCCATCTGGTGGCCTGGGGCGAGAGCCTGTTCTGGCCGAACATCAGCCAGGGCCAGGCGCCGGTGGACGCCACCAAGTTCAACGTGCCGGGCACCGAGGCCAAGGACGCCTACCTGCCGGTCGGCCAGGTGTCGGCGTCGTTCACCCTGACCGACGACCTGACCCTGGTCGGCTTCTGGCAGTACGAGTGGGAGGAGACCCTGCTCAACCCGGTGAGCGACTACTTCGGCAGCGACTATTTCGGTCCGGGCGCGCAGTTCTACCGTCTGGCGCCGGGGGTGATCGGCAACCTGCCGGACCAGAGCTTCCGGGTGGCCAACTTCGCCGGCGAGGTGGAGCCGGAGGACGACGGCCAGTGGGGCCTGGGCCTGCGCTACCAGCTGGCGCAGAACACCGAGGTCGGCCTCTACCACTACCGCTACCACGACCGGGTGGCGGCGCTGTTCTTCGACTTCACCGGCAATACCCAGTACTCCTCGCTCAAGGACGTCGGCCGCGATACCGGAGCGGGCAACGCGCCGGCCTATCAGCTCGGCTACTTCGACGACATCGCCCTCACCGGGGTGAGTCTGAGCACCAAGCTCGGCGATGCAGTGCAGATCGGCAGCGACCTCAGCTATCGCGAGGACGCCGCCGTGTACCTGTCCAACGGCGCGCCGACCCGCGGCAACCTCATTCAGGGCAACCTCAACGCCGTCTATATCCTCGGCCCGAGCGCGCTGGCCCACCAGACCACGCTGATGGGCGAGGTGGTGCACCAGCGCATCGACAGCGTCGACGAGCTGGTGGTCAGCGGCGGCATGCCGGGGCAGAACGGCACCTTCGACGACTTCGAATACGACGGCCAGACCCGCGGCAGCACGCTGGTCGGACTCGGCGCGATGTTCGACTACCCGAGCCTGTTCAGCGGCTGGGACCTGACCACCAAGGTGTTCTGGAACCAGAACGTCTCCGGCAGCGCCTATTCGGGCCTCGGCCGCGACGAGAAGCGCGTCACCGTCGGCGGCGACTTCAAGTACCTGGGCAACTTCCAGGTCGGGGTGACCTACGTCGGCTACCTCGGCTCGGCGGACATCGCCAACGGCCGCACCCTGGCCGACCGCGACTACGTGTCGTTGAACGCCAAGTACACCTATTGATGAAGGGGGAGGGAACCATGAAGAAACACACGCAACTCGCCAGCATCATCGCCTGCGGTGCGCTGTTCGCGCTCGGCGCCACGCCGGTGCTGGCCAATGCTTCGGCGGACGAGCTGGCCAAGCTGGGCAGCACCCACACCTGCATGGGCGCCGAGCGCGCCGGCAACGCCGACGGCAGCATTCCTGAGTATTCCGGCAAGTGGCTGGGTGCGCCGCCGCATGTGAATTTCCAGGGCACCGGCAACCATCCGCTCGATCCCTACGCGGACGAAAAGCCGCTGTTCACCATCACCGCGGCCAACATGGCAGAGCACGAGCAGTACCTCACCGACGGCATGAAGGCGCTGTTCAAGCTGTATCCCGATACCTTCAGCATGCCGGTCTATCCCTCGCATCGCGATTTCCGCTTCAACGACAGCGTGTGCGAGGCGACCAAGGCGAACGTCGGCTACGCCCACCTGACCGATGACGGCGAGGGTGTGGTGGCCAAGACCGGCGGTACGCCGTTCCCGATGCCGAAGAGTGGCCTGGAACTGCTGAAGAACGCCTCGCTGTTCACCGTGCGCCCGTGGACCGAGGAGTACGTCTCGGACAACGCCTACGTGCTGCGCGACGGCAAGATCAACTGGGGGCGCGTCCACTCGAAGAACCTGGCGCCGCACCTGGAGCCTGGGCGCATCGGCGACACCAACGGCCAATCGTCCTTCTACCTCAACGAGACCCTGCAGCCGCTGCGCGACAAGGGCGAGGTGAACACCGGCATGGAGTTCTGGAACGACAAGACCGAGCCGCGCCAGAGCTGGCGCTACGACCCGGGCACCCGCCGCGTGCGCCAGGCCCCCGGCTATGGCTTCGACATGGCGTTCCCCGGTACCGGCGGTTCCATCACCGTGGACGAGGTGCGTCTGTTCAACGGTTCCGGCCAGCGTTACGACTGGAAGATCGTCGGCAAGAAGGAGGTGTACATCCCCTACAACGCCTATCGCATCCACTCGCCGGAACTCAAGTACGCCGACCTGCTCAAGCCCGGGCATATCGACCCGACCCACATGCGCTACGAGAAGCACCGCGTGTGGGTGCTGGAGGGCAACCTCAAGTCCGACTACCGGCACCTGTACGGCAAGCGTCGCCTCTACATCGACGAGGACACCTGGTTCCCCATCGTTGCCGACAACTTCGACAGCCGCGGCGAGCTGTGGCGCACCTCGATGCTCAACTTCTTCTACGCCTATGAGACCCAGACGCCGCAGGCGGGTGTCGGCCTCTACCACGACCTGCTGGAGAACACCTACCTGGCGTTCAACCTGATCAACGAGCAGCCCAAGGGCTTCAAGCTGAACGCCCCGAACTTCCGGGCGGCGATGTTCGGGCCGGAAGCCGCGCGCCGAGGCGGGCTCTGATGGCGGAGGCAGGGGGCGCTTGCGCCCCTTGCCGTTCCGGGGCCATCGGCGGAGACGAGTTGCAGGCGCTGGTCGGCCTGGTCTACGAAGGCCTGCTCGAGGAAAAGCCCTGGGGCGGCCTGCTCAATGCCCTGCGCCGGCAGTTCCATGCCAACTACGTATCGCTGACCATCCGCCTGCCGAGCGCCGAGGATCGCGGCATGGTGGTTTTCGCCGGCGAGGCGCGGCCGCACATCCACGCCCTCTACAGCAGCTCGCTGTACGCGGTCGATCCGTTCGTCAACCTGCCGCGCGACACCGTGGTGATGCTCGAGGAGCTGATCGACGAGCGCGAGTGGCTGGGCAGCGTGATCTACCGCGACTTCCTCGAGCCACTGCAGGTGCGCTACATGATGGGTGCCGATATCCGCAGCGACGAAGGCCGCGAGCGCGAGTGCCGCCTGCGCATCAGCCGCCCACCGCAAGATGGGCCGTTCAGCGAGACGGAGCGGGCGCTGTGCGGCCTGCTGCTGCCGCATCTCAGGCGCGCGCTGCGCCTGTACGCCCACCTCGACCGGGTGGAGAGTGCCTGTCGGCTGTACGTCGGCACCCTGGAGCGCATGGGGATCGGCTCGATCCTGCTCGACGAAGACGGCGGCATCTGCCGGATCAACCGGGCCGCCGAGGAGATCCTCGCCGAAGGCGACAGCCTGCAGCTGCACAACGGCATGCTCGAAGCCGTCGCCCCACGCGACGACCGTCGATTGTGGCGGCTGATCAAGCAGGCCGCCGCCGGACGCAACGGTACCGGCCTGGTGGAGGCCATCGCCCTGGACCGCGGCGGCCAGCGCGGCGGCCTCAGCGTGCTGGTGCGCAGCATTCCTCTCTCAGCCAGCGCGGAGGCTGGTCGCGCGGCCGCCGTCGAGCTGATCCTGCGCGACAGCAGTCGCCCGGCGCAGCCCTCCGAACCCCTGCTGCGCCAGCTCTACCAGCTCACCCCGGCCGAAGCTTCGCTGGCCGTGCTGCTCGGCGAAGGCCTGACCCTCGAGGAAAGCGCCGTTCGCCTGGGCATCAGCCGCAATACTGCCCGCACCCACCTGCGCGCGGTGTTCGCCAAGACCGGCGTGAAACGGCAGACCGCGCTGGTGCAGCTGCTGCTGTGCAGTGTGGTGGCGATGGATTGACTGTGCTGTAGGGGCGAATTCATTCGCCTTCGCGGAGCGTTCGGGCGAATGAGTTCGCGCCTACAGAGGGCATGCCCTGGATGGGCGTGCGGGTCATTCTGACTCTATTCGTAGTCGGGATGACAACAGTGATCTGTGTCTTTTCGACTGCATATTTCCGAGTATGGCGCTAGGTTATTGATCTACAAGGCACTGCACGCCTGGCACGTTTCATGATTGGTTATCTGCAACTGCTGAAACCTGTTGTGGAGGTATCTGACATGTCTGGCGTGCTCGAATCCCCCAGAAGCGTCTTCAATCTGGCCAACAACCTGGTGCTGTCCGGCGTGGCGATCCTGATCGTCGGCGTGCTGGGCGCCTATTGCTTCGACGAGGCCATCGGCTTGGGCCTGGTGGTCGGCTCGCACATGCTGACCATCGTCGGACCGTCGCTGGTCAAGATCGGCTACGTGATGCGCCTGTCGGTACAGGACAAGCTGGTGGTGTGCTGAACGGCTCGGATCAGCTCTTGTAGGAGCCAGCAAGCTGGCTCCTACCGTGTGGCGGGGGCGCGGTTTCAGCGCCCCTCGAAGCGCGGCGCGCGCTTGTCGATGAACGCCTGCATGCCTTCCTTCTGGTCGCGCGAGGCGAACAGCAGGGCGTTGGCCTTGCGTTCCAGGGCCAGGCCGGTCTCCAGCGAGGCATCCAGGCCGGCGATGATCACTTCCTTGATCTGCTCGGCGGCCAGCGGCGGCATGCCGGCGATGGTGCGGGCCATCGCCAGGGCGTGGTCCTGCACTTCCTCGTCGGCGACCAGTTCGCTGACCAGCCCGGCGACCCAGGCTTCCTCGGCACTGATCGGCCGGCCGGTGAGGGCCATGCTCATGGCCTTGGCCTTGCCCACCGCACGCACCAGGCGCTGGGTGCCGCCGATGCCGGGCATGATGCCGATGCGGATTTCCGGCTGGCAGAACTTCGCGCCGTGGCCGGCGACGATGATGTCGGCCAGCATCGCCAGCTCGCAGCCGCCGCCGTAGGCGTAGCCGCACACCGCAGCGATCACCGGCTTGGGGCAGTGCTGGATCGGCGCCCAGACCCGCTCGGTATGCCGCTGGTAGATGTCGATGGCACCGACGCCGGCCATGCTGGTGATGTCGCCGCCGGCGGCGAACACCTTGTCGCCCCCGGTCAGCACGATGCAGCGCACCGCCGGATCGTTGCCCAGCTCGCTGAAGTGCTGCGACAGCTGCGCCTGCAACTCCAGGCTGAGGGCGTTGGTGGCCTGCGGCCGGTTCAGGCGCAGGCGCGCCACGCCCTCGCTGGGAAAGTCGAGAAGCACGGGGGGAAGGTTGTCGGCGGCCATGCGCGACCTCTCTATAGGGCAGGAGGGATGGCCGCATTGTTCGCAGGCTTCGGACTGTCACTCATCGTCCGTTTGAACGACGAGTGTGGCGCGAGCCTGCCCCTAGAGTGAAGCCATGCAGCTATGAAGGAGCATGCAATGGCCACTCAGAACCTCGATTTCACCGGCAAGGTGGTGCTGGTCACCGGCGGCACCAAGGGCGTCGGCGCGGGCATCGCGCAGAGCTATCTCGCCGCCGGCGCCCGCGTGCTGGTCTGCGGGCGCAATGCCCCGGAGACACTGCCGGAAGCCGACGGCCGCCAGGCCGAGTTCCTCGCCGCCGACGTGCGCGACGCCGATTCGCTGGCCACCCTGTTCGCGGTGATCGAGGAGCGCTGCGGGCGTCTCGACGTGCTGGTCAACAACGCCGGTGGCAGCCCCCACGTGCTGGCTGCCGACGCCTCGCCACGTTTCCACGAGGGCATCATCCGTCTCAACCTGATCGCCCCGCTCAACGTCGCCCAGCACGCCAACCGGCTGATGCAGCGCCAGGAGCAGGGCGGCGTGATCGTGTTCATCGGCAGCATCAGCGCCCTGCGTCCCTCGCCGGGCACCGCCGCCTACGGCGCGGCCAAGGCTGGCGTGCTGGCGTTGGTGACCTCGCTGGCGGTGGAGTGGGCGCCCAAGGTACGCGTGGTCACCGTCAGCCCGGGGCTGGTGCAGACCGAGCAGGCGCACCTGCACTACGGCGACGAGGCGGGCATTGCCGCAGTCGGCGCCACCATCCCGGCCGGGCGCATGGCCAGTCCCGAGGACATCGGCAACGCCTGCCTGTACATCGCCTCGCCGCTGGCCGGTTACGCCAGTGGCTGCAACCTCCTGCTGCACGGGGGCGGGGAACGACCCGCCTTCCTCGCCGCAGCCAATTCCGCCCATCAATGACCGAAGTCGGCGCGCCCGCAGTGCGGGCCGCCCTCAATACCGAGGAGACGATCTTGGCAGAACAAGAATTCATGCCCGCCGTGCGGGCCATGGTGGGACGCGAGTACGGTCGCGTCTACGCCTGGGACGCGGTGAACGCGCCGATGATCCGCCAGTGGTGCGAGGTCATGGGCGTCGACAATCCGCTCTACACCGACGCCGACTACGCGGCCACCACCGAGCACGGCGGCATCGTCGCGCCGCCGGCGATGCTGCAGGCCTGGTGCCTCGAAGGCCTGCATATGAACAACTATGCGCCGGGCTCTACCGACGAGAACCCCTACGAGGTGCTCAAGCTGCTGGAAGCCAATGGCTTCGCCTCGGTGGTGGCGGTCAACTCCGACCTGAGCTTCGCGCGCTACGTGAAGCTCGGTGAGAAGCTCTACTACACCACCCGTCTGGACGCGGTGGGCGACGAGAAGACCACCGCGCTGGGCACCGGCTACTTCGTCACCCTGGTAATGAGCTTCTTCTCCGAGCAACCGGAGGGCGACGAGCAGGTCGGCCAGTTGCTGTTCCGCGTGTTCAAGTTCCGCCCGGCCAATCCGGTCAAGCCGGCCAGCGAAGGCGAGGGCGCCGCGGCGATTCCGAAGTTCAAGCGACCCAAGCCCGGCATCAGCGACGACACCCGCTTCTTCTGGGAAGGCTGCGCCGAAGGCAAGCTGCTGATCCAGCGCTGCACCGCCTGCAACACCCTGCGTCATCCGCCGGGTCCGGTGTGCAGCAGTTGCCATTCGTTCGAATGGGACAGCGTACAGGCTTCCGGCAAGGGCTCGATCTACTCCTTCGTGGTCATGCACTACCCCGAGGTACCACCGTTCGACTACCCGAACCCGATCGGCCTGATCGAGCTGGAGGAGGGCGTGCGCCTGACCGCCGGGCTGGTCGGCGTCAAGCGCGACGAGCTGGCCATCGGCCAGGCCGTGCAGGTCGAGTTCCACACCTTCGACGACGAGCTGATCCTGCCGTTGTTCCGGCCGGTAGCCCAGTGAGGAGCGCAGCATGGATTTCGAACTGAACGAGGAACAGCGCGCCATCGCCGAGATGGCCGGCAGCCTGTTCGCCGACTACTGCACGGACGAGCGTCTGCGCGCCTTTGACGGCTCCGGCGAGCCGTTCATGGCCACGCTGTGGCAGAGCTGCGTGGAAACCGGCCTGCACGCCCTGGCCATCCCCGAGGACTTCGGCGGCAGCGGCCTGGGCATGACCGAGCTGATGCTGGTGCTGGAGGCGCAGGGCCGCGCGCTGGGGCAGGTGCCGCTGTGGCGTCACCAGCTGGCGGCGGCGCTGCTGGGCCGCTTCGGCGGCGAGCGCGCCCTGCCGCTGGTGCGGGCGGCAGCCGAGAATTCGCTGCTGCTTGGCCTGTCGCTGGACGGCCAGGGCCGAGCGCTGGGCATCGAGCTGGAAGCCCGCCCGCGGGTCAGCGGCTGGAGCCTGGAGGGCCGGGTTGCGGCGCTGCCGCAGGGCGGCCAGGCCGGCGCTGCCGTGGTGGTCGCGCAGTTCCCGCAGGGTCCGCGACTGGTCCTGCTGGAGCTGGATACCGCGGGCGTGACGCGCACCTGCGGCGTGCTGACCCACGGCGAAGCGGTGGCTGACCTGCAGCTGGACGGCGTACTGATCGGCGCCGACCAAGTGTTGCCGGAGGCCGCGCTGGACTGGCTGGAAAGCCGCGCCATCGCCGCGCTGGCCGCCCTGCAGCTGGGCGTTTCCGCCGAACAGATCCGCCGCACGGTCGAGTACGTCAGCGAGCGCCGCCAGTTCGACCGCGCCATCGGCAGCTTTCAGGCGGTGCAGATGAGCATGGCCGACGCGCACATCGCCCTCGAAGCGCTGCGCTCGTCGCTGTGGCAGCTGGTCTACCGCCTCGACGCTGGCCTGCCGGCGACCGCCGAGGCGCTGGCGACCAAGTATCTCGCCTGCGAGGCCGGCCATCTGGTCGGCCACAAGGCGCAACACGTGCACGGCGGCATCGGCGTCGACCTGACCTACCCGATCCACCGCTACCTCTACTGGAGTCGCGCCCTGGGCATCACCCTGGGCGGCGCTGCCGCAAGCCTGGAGCGCCTCGGCGACTGGCTGGCCAACAACGACAAGCTGGGATGGAAATATGACCTCGATGAAAACCAAGGCATTTGACGACGTGCGCCCCGGCGAAGCGCTGCCGGAGCTGGCGATCCCGATCACCGTGCAGCTGATTGCCGCCGGCGCCATCGCCACCCGCGACTACTTCCCCGGCCACCACGACAAGGACGCCGCGCGCGAGCTCGGCTCGCCCCACGTGTTCATGAACATCCTCACCACCAGCGGCCTGGTGCAGCGCTACGTCGAGAGCTGGGCCGGCCCCGCCGCGCGCTTCGCCGACCTGAAGATCAAGCTCGGTGCGCCCAACTATCCGGGCGACACCATGACCTTCAGTGGCGAAGTGACCAGCCAGGATGCCGCCAGCCGCACCGTGCAGGTGACGCTGAAAGGCAAGAACTCCATGGGCAACCACGTGACCGGTACGGCCACGCTGGTCCTGCCCTGATACGCGGGAGCGCAGAACAATGACCGATACATCGATTTCCGGGCGCGCCGCCATCGTCGGGCTGGGTGCCACTGAATTCTCCAAGAACTCCGGGCGCACCGAGCTGCGCCTGGCCATGGAAGCGACCCTGGGCGCGCTGGCCGATGCTGGCATCGACCCGTCCGAGGTGGAGGGCTTCAGCTCCTACACCATGGACAACGTGCCCGAATACGAAGTGGCGCGCCTGCTCGGCTGCAAGAACGTCAAGTTCTTCTCGCAGATCCCCCACGGCGGCGGCGGCGCCTGCGCGCCGCTGATGCATGCGGCCATGGCCGTGGCCACCGGCGTGGCCAAGGTGGTGGTGGTGTACCGGGCGATGAACGAGCGCTCCTGGTACCGCTTCGGCAAGCCGCACGACTTCGGCGGCGCGCCGATCTACGACGCGGTCAACTACGGCTGGTACATGCCGCATGGCTTCCATACCCCGGCCGCCTGGGTCGGCATGTTCGCCCAGCGCTACATGCACACCTACGGCGCCACCAGCGAGGATTTCGGTCGCGTGGCCGTGGCGGTACGCGACTTCGCCGCCACCAACCCGGCGGCGTTCTTCTACGGCAAGCCGATCACCCTCGAGGAGCACCAGGCCTCGCGCTGGATCTGCGAGCCGCTGCACCTGCTCGACTGCTGCCAGGAGTCCGACGGCGCGGTGGCCATGGTCATCACCTCGGCCGAACGCGCCCGCGACCTGCGCCAGAAGCCGGTGATCATCAAGGGCGCCTCGCAGGGCATCGCCGAAGGCCAGCAGAGCATGACCTCCTTCTACCGCGCGGACATCACCGGCCTGCCGGAGATGGGCGTGGTGGCCAAGGAGCTGTACGCGCAGTCCGGCCTCGGCCCGCAGGACCTGCAGACCGCGGTGATCTACGACCACTTCACCCCGTTCGTGCTGCCGCAGCTGGAGGAGTTCGGCTTCTGCAAGCGCGGCGAGGCCAAGGACTTCATCCGCGACGGCCTGCACGCCCGCGGCGGCAGCCTGCCGATCAACACCCACGGCGGCCAGTTGGGCGAGGCCTACATCCACGGCATGAACGGCGTGGCCGAGGGCGTGCGCCAGGTGCGCGGCACCTCGGTCAACCAGGTCGCCGGCGCGGAGAACGTGCTGGTCACCGCCGGCACCGGCGTGCCCACCAGCGGCCTGATCCTCGGCGCAGCATAAGGAGCGCGACATGTTCGTCGATCTGACCCCCGAGCAACACGCCCTGCGCCTGAAGGTGCGGGACTACTTCCAGAACCTGATGACCCCGGAGCTGCGCAGCGAGCTGCGCGGCAAGGAAGGCGGCGACCTGTATCGCCAGACCATCCGCCAGATGGGGCGCGACGGCTGGCTGGCAGTGGGCTGGCCGAAGGCGCACGGTGGCCAGGGCTATGCCGCCACCGAGCAGCTGATCTTCTTCGAGGAAGCCAACATCGCCGGCGCGCCGCTGCCGTTCGTCACCATCAGCACGGTCGGTCCGGCGCTGATGGAGCACGGCAGCGCGCTACAGAAGGAGAAGTTCCTGCCCGGCATCGCCGCCGGCGAGATCATCTTCGCCATCGGCTATTCCGAACCGGACGCCGGCTCCGACCTGGCGGTGCTGAAGACCACCGCGCGTCCGGAAGGCGACCATTTCGTGGTCAACGGCAACAAGCTGTGGACCTCCGGCGCCGAGGCGGCCGACTACATCTGGCTGGCCGCGCGCACCGACCCGGAGCGTCCGCGCCACAAGGGTGTGTCGATCCTGATCCTCGACACCAGGCTGCCCGGCTTCTCGCACACGGTGATTCCGACCTGCAGCAACCCCACCGCGGCGACCTACTACGACAACGTCAAGGTGCCGGCCGACATGCTGGTCGGCGAGCTGCACGGTGGCTGGAGGCTGATCACCGCGCAGCTCAACCACGAGCGCCTCGGCCTTGGCTCCTGGTCGGACAAGGTGGCCGGGCTGTTCCGCCGCGTCTACCTGTGGGCGAAGAGTGCCGACGAGCAGGGCCGCCGCGCCATCGACAAGGCCTGGGTGCGCAGCGCACTGGCCGAATGCTACGCGCGCCTGGAAGCCATGCGCCTGATCAACTTCCGCATCGCCGCCGACCTCGAGCACGGGCGCATGGATGTGGCGCTGGCCTCGACCACCAAGGTCTACGGCGCCGAATCGGTGATCGAGATCCTGCGCAAGCTGTCCGAGATCGTCGGTGCCAACGGTCTGGTCCGCGAGGGCTCGGCGGCTTCCATGCTGCATGGCGAGCTGGACTACGAGGTGCGCGCCTCGGTCACCCTGACCTTCGGCGGCGGCACCAACGAGATCCAGCGCGAGCTGATCGCCCAGTTCGGCCTCGGCATGCCGCGCGGGCGCTGAGGGTATGCGCTTGTAGGGGCGAATTCATTCGCCTTGCCACGGTGTATTGGCGAATGAATTCGCCAATACAGGCATACCCGAGTGCCACACCGGGAGATACCTCCGGGGGCGAAATCCGCTACATTGCCGCCGGAGGCCAGTCGTTTGATGGCCTCCGGCGCACGACAGAAGGACAACAACAGATGAGCGCGATCGACGATTTCCGTCAGGAAACGCGGGCCTGGCTCGAAGCCAACTGCCCGCACTCGCTGCGCACCCCGACGCCCGAGGGCGAGCTGGTGTGGGGCGGCAGCAAGATCGAATTCAGCAGTGAAGACCAGCGCCTGTGGTTCGAGCGCATGCGCGACAAGGGCTGGTTCTGCCCGGACTGGCCGCGCGAATACGGCGGTGGCGGACTGTCGCCGGCCGAGCTGGCGGTGCTGGAAAGCGAGCTGCGCCGGCTCAAGTGCCGGCCGCCGCAGATCAACTTAGGGATATGGATGCTTGGCCCGGTGCTGCTCGAATACGGCAGCGAGGAGCAGAAGCGGGCGCTGCTGCCGCCGATGGCGCGCGGCGAGATCCGCTGGTGCCAGGGCTTTTCCGAGCCCAACGCCGGCTCCGACCTGGCCAGCCTGAAGACCAGCGCCCGCGACGAGGGCGACCACTTCGTGGTCAACGGCACCAAGATCTGGACCTCCTACGGTGACAAGTCCGACTGGATGTATGCCCTGGTGCGCACCGACGCCAAGGCGCCCAAGCACTTGGGCATCAGCCTGATCGTGCTGGACATGCGCTCGCCCGGCATCAGCGTCAGTCCGATCGACCTGATCAGCGGCAAGTCGGCGTTCTGCCAGGTGTTCTTCGACAACGTCAAGGTGCCGAAGAGCCAGCTGATCGGCCCGCTCAACGGTGGCTGGACCCTGGGCAAGAGCCTGCTGCAGCACGAGCGCAAGGCCATGTCCAAGTTCGGCGAGACCAGCCTGCCGAACCACTTCCACCTGATGCCACTGCTCGAGCGCTACCTGCCCGAGCCGCGCAGCGCGGCCGACCAGGCCCTGCGCGCACGCGCACTGGCCTGCGCGATGGACGAGCACGCCTACGCCCTCACCGTGCAGCGCATGGGCGAGGAGGCGCGCAGCCGTCAGGATGTCTCCGGCCTGATGGCGATCATGAAGCTGGTGCACAGCGAGCAGGATCGTGAAAAGTTCGAGATCCTCCTCGACGCCCTCGGCTACCACGCCCTCGGCTGGGAAGGCGAGGCCTTCACCGACGAGGAGCTGGCGATCACCAGAGCCTGGCTGAACGGCTTTGCCCTGACCATCGCCGGCGGTGCCTCGGAGGTTCAACTCAATGTCATCGCCAAGCGTGTGCTCGGCCTGCCGGATGCAAAGTGAGGAGCGCGCAATGAGCCTGGTATATAGCGAAGAACAACGCCTGCTGGCCGATACCGCCCGCGAGTTTCTCGCCGCGCGCAGCCCGGTGGCTGCGCAGCGGCGCCTGCGCGACGACAAGGCGCCGCTCGGCTTCGACGCCGCCCTGTGGCGCGAAATGGTCGAGCTGGGCTGGAGCGCCATTCCGTTCCCCGAGGAACAGGGCGGCCTGGATTTCGGCTGCCAGAGCCTGGGCGCGGTGTTCGAGCAGCTCGGCCGCAACCTCAGCGCCAGCCCGCTGCTGTCCAGTGTGGTGCTCGGCGGCTCGCTGCTGCAGCTGGCCGGCTCGTCCGCCCAGCAGGCGCACTGGTTGCCGGCGCTGATCGGCGGCGACAAGCGCCTGGCCTTGGCCATCGACGAGCGCGGCCGTCACGACCCGCTGGCCACCAGCCTGCGCGCCGAACGCAGCGCAGACGGTTTTCGCCTGAGCGGCGACAAGCTGTTCGTGGTCGACGGCCTGCAAGCCGATGCCTATCTGGTGGTGGCCCGTACCGCCGGCCAGAGCGGCGAAGAGAGCGGCCTCAGCCTGCTGCTGGTCGAAGCCAATACGCCGGGCCTGACGGCATCCCCGGCGACGCTGATCGATTCGCGCAACTGCGCGCGCCTGCACTTCGATGGCGTCGTCGTGCCGGCCGATGCCCTGGTCGGCGAACTCGACAACGGACTGGCCGTGCTGGAGCAGGCGCTGGACCGCGGCCGGGTGTGCCTGGCCGCCGAGCTGCTCGGCGCCGCCCAGCAGCTGTTCGAAACCACCCTCGACTACCTGAAGACCCGTGTGCAGTTCGATGCGCCGATCGGCTCCTTCCAGGCTCTGCAGCACCGTGCCGCCCGCCTGTACGTGGAACTGGCGCTGGCACGCAGCGCGGTGATGGGCGGCCTGGCCGCCCTCGACGACGCCAGCCTGAGCGCGACCGAGCGTGGCCGCCTGGCCAGTCTGGCGAAGTGGAAGGCCGGCGTCGCTGCCGACAAGGTGAGCAACGAGGCGGTGCAGCTGCACGGCGGCATCGGCGTCACCGACGAGCTGGATGTCGGCCTGTTCCTCAAGCGCATCCGCGTCGCCCAGGCCTGCCTCGGCGACAGCGACTACCACTGCCAGCGCTATGGCGCGCTGAGCGACGCCCAGGTCTGAGCCCAGGAGACACGACATGACGGTGGAACAATGGAAAGCCGCCTGGCAGCAACTGATCGGCTCCGGCTCGCCCTATGAGGTGGTGACGCCCGACGATGGCGGCCCGCGCTACTTCCGCAATGCCGCGCCGGACCTGCTGACCGCGCTGAACGCCGGGCGCGCGCATGGCGAGCGCGAGTTCGTGGTCTGGGAGGAGCAGCGGCTGACCTTCGCCGAGTTCTTCGCCCAGGTCGACCGCCTGTCCGCGCAGTTGCGCGGCCGCTTCGGCGTGCAGAAGGGCGACCGCGTGGCCATCGCCATGCGCAACCAGCCGGCCTGGTTGGTGTCCTTTGTCGCCGCGGTGGCCAGCGGCGCCATCGTGGTGCCGCTGAACAGCTGGGGCCAGCGCGAGGAACTGCTGCACGGCCTGGAGGATTCCGGGTCGCGGGTGCTGCTCTGCGACGCGCAGCGCCTGGCGCTGATCGAGGGCGACCTCGAGCCGCTCGACCTGCAGGCCATCGCGGTCGCTGCCACAGGGGTGAGCGCTCGGGTACATGACTACGAGGCGCTGATCGCCGAGGCGGTGGCGCCTCTGCCAGCGCTGGCGTTCCAGGCCGACGACCCGCTGCTGATCCTCTATACCTCTGGCACCACCAGCAAGCCCAAGGGCGTGCTGTCCACCCATCGTGCCGTATGCCAGGCGCTGGCCGCCCTGGAGTTCCAGGGCGCCTTCGCGGCGATGAGCTCGCCCGGACGCATCCGCGCGCTGCTGGACAGTGGTTTCGCGCCGACCTCCCTGATGGCCGTGCCGCTGTTCCACGTCAGCGGTCTGCACGCGCAGTTCCTGCTCGCCCTACGCGGCGGCCGGCGCCTGGTGCTGATGTACAAGTGGGACGCCGAGCGCGCCCTCGACCTGATCGAGCGCGAGCGTTGCACCCAGTTCAGCGGCTCGCCGGCGATGATGCAGCAGCTGCTGGCCTCGCCACGTTTCGCCAGCGACGCCACCGCCAGCCTGTTCGGCCTGGGGCTAGGCGGCGCGGCGGCCAACCCGGGGCTGCTGGCGCAACTGACCAGCGTCAAGCCGAACGCCATCGGCGGCACCGGTTACGGCATGACCGAGAGCAACAGTCTCGGCGCGGCCATCGGCGGCGACCAGTTTTCCTACAAGCCGGCCTGCGTCGGCTGGCCGCTGCCCATCGTCGAGGTGCACATCGGCGACTCCCCCGACTCGCCCCAGGCGCCCGGCGCGGAAGGGCAGATTTGGCTGCGTTCGCCAACCCTGATGCGCGGCTACTGGAATCAGCCAGAGGCCACCGCCGAGGCGCTGCAGGGGGGCTGGCTGGCCACAGGCGATGTCGGTTACCTGGACGAGGAGGGCTTCCTGCGCATCACCGACCGCATCAAGGATCTGATCAACCGTGGCGGCGAGAAGATCGCCGCTGCCGAGGTCGAGGCCTGCGCCAGCGGGCTGGACGGGGTGCTCGAGGCGGCCGCCTTCGCCGTGCCGGACGAGCGCATGGGCGAGTCGGTGGCGCTGGTGGCGCGGGTGCGCGAGGGCAGCGGGGTGGACGAGTTGACCCTGCACAGCCATATCGCCGCGCACCTGGCCGCCTTCAAGGTGCCCGAGCATATCCTGCTGAGCAGCGCCGAACTGCCGCGCAACGCCTCCGGCAAGCTGCTCAAGCGCGAGCTGCGCGAGGAGTTCCTGCGCCGTTTCCTGCGCTAGAAGTCGCTTTCAGTACACCTGCCAGACGGCGCCCGCCCCCGAGCTTCCTTGGAAGACTCGGGTGCGGGCGCTGGCGTTTTCCCGGTCTGTAGGGGCGAATTCATTCGCCAGCGTGGCCCCGGTCAGGCGAATGAATTCGCCCCTACAGCGGATGACCGGGCTATGAAGCCATTCATGCGACTGCCTCCCGGCGGCAAGCGGTTTCTGTAGTCCTGATGGACGATGATGCGGAGTCTCTGCATTGGGAAACATGGACTCCGGCTCGAAAGCCGGACCACCCCATCGGAGACCAACAACAATGAACAGAAAAGGTGTTGCGCTAGCCATAGCGCTGGCGGTCAATGCAGGCCTGATCGCCAGCGCCCACGCCAAGGTAAGCCCCGAGGAAGCCGCCAAGCTCGGCAAGGAACTCACCTGCACCGGCGCCGAGCGCGCCGGCAACGCGGACGGCAGCATTCCCGCATTCACCGGCAAGTACCTGGGAGAGGTGCCCGGCTGGAACCACGTGCTTTTCTCCGGCTCGAAGCCGGTCGATCCCTACGCCGACGAGAAGCCGGTCGTCGTGATCACCGCGCAGAACATGGCTCAGTACGCCGAGCGTCTGAGCGAAGGGCAGAAGGCACTGCTCAAGCGCTATCCTGAGACCTACAAGATCAACGTCTACCCGGGGCACCGCGACTTCCGCTATCCGGACTACGTTTGCGAGCGGGCGAAGAAGAACGCGCTGACCGCCGAGATCGAGAACGGTGGCATGGGCGTCAAGGGCCTTGGCCAGGTGCCGTTCCCGATCCCGAAGAGCGCCATGGAAGTGCTGTGGAACCACCAGTTGCCGGCGCGCGCCTTTACCGAGGACAACATCCGCGACATCGCCAGCGTGCTGCCCAACGGCAAAGTCGCCTGGGGACGCACCTGGCAGCGCAACATGTCGCAGGCCAACGATCCCAAGGTCGAGCCGGACACTGCCAGCGGGATGCAGGCGATGAGCTGGAATACCACCCTTTCTCCCCAGCGCGAGAAGGGCACCATGAACATCTCCCACGAGCCCTACAACTTCGAGACCAGCGACCGCCAGGCCTGGACCTACAACCCGGGCACCCGGCGCGTGCGCCAGCTGCCGGGCTATGGCTTCGACCAGCCGATGATTGGTACCAACGGCACCATGATCATCGACGAGGACCGCCTGTTCAACGGCTCGCCCGAACGCTACGAGTGGAAGCTGCTGGGCAAGCGCGAGATGTACATTCCCGCCAACGCCTTCAAGGCCAACAGCGGCGAGGTCAAGTATGAGGACATTCTGACGCCCAACCATCCCAACCCCGATGTGCTGCGTCACGAGCTGCGCCGGGTGTGGGTGCTGGAGGCAACCATCAAGGAAGGCTATCGCCACCTGTACAGCAAGCGCGTGATGTTCGTCGACGAGGACACCTGGAGCGCGGTGATGGCGGACAACTACGATGCCCGCGGTGAGCTGTGGAAGTACGCGTTCATCAACTACTACTACCACCCCGACATGAGCGCCTGGCAGGCAGGCTCGTCCTTCTATCACGACCTGAACTCCGGACAGTACGTCGGCTACTCCATGACCAACGAGTCCAAGCGCGGGCCGATCCTCAACGAGGGCAAGTTCGTCCCCACCATGTACACAGCTGACGCCATCCGCGGCCTCGGCCGCTGAGCCCAGTTGTACGCCGGCTGCGGCTGATGCCTCAGCCGGCACGGTCAAACCATGCCGCCCGCCCGACCGGCGGGCGGCATCGTCATTGTGGCGCAGCGGGCTCGCTCCTGCCGGATGGCCGGCGAGGCGCTCTGCGCAAGGCGCACCAGGAGTGGAGCATGGGCAAGTTGAAGGGGCGGGTGGCCATCGTCACTGGCGCCGGGATGGGCATCGGTCGCGGCATCGCCGGTGCGCTGGCCCGCGAGGGCGCCAGTGTGCTGGTGGCGGAAATCGACGCCGTCGCCGGCGAACAGGCCGCAGCCTGGCTGCGCGAGACTTGGAGCGTGGACGCCGCCTTCCAGCGCGTCGACGTCACCGACAAGGCCCAGGTGCAGGCCATGGTGGCTACAGCCATCGCCCGCTTCGGCCGTCTGGACATCCTGGTCAACAACGCCTGGCGCGGCTCCGGCTTCGCCCGCCTGGAGAACCTCAGCGACGAGCGCCTGCGCGCTGGATTCGATATGGCGGTGATGGCCGCCTTCTGGGCCATGCAGGCGGCTCTTCCAGAGTTCAGGAGGCACGGTGGCGGGCGCATCATCAACCTGTGCTCGCTCAACGGCGTCAACGCCCATCTGTACAGCGCCGATTACAATGCCGCCAAGGAAGCCCTGCGCACCCTGACCCGTAGCGCCGCCCGCGAATGGGCCGCCGATCAGGTCTGCTGCAACGTGATCTGCCCCGGCGCAATCAGCGAGGCCTACCGCAAGTTCGCCAGTGCCAATCCGGACAATGCCGCGGTCATCGCTGCCGCCAATCCGATGGGACGCGTCGGCGATCCGCTCGACGACATCGGCCCGGTCGCCGCCTTCCTCGCTAGCGACGATGCCCGCTACCTGACCGGCAACACCCTGTTCGTCGACGGCGGGGCGCATATCAACGGCGTGGCTTGGGCGCCGCAGGTGAAAGACTGACCGCACAGCTCTGTAGGGGCGAATTCATTCGCCAACGCGGCCCTGTCAGGCGTATGAATTCGCCCCTGCAGGCCGCATACGGCAAGGCGCCGAAAAACGAGCGAATCACAACGAACAGAGGCGAAAATAATGGAAAAGGCGGGTGTGCATCAGGGCCAACAACAGATCGAGGCTGACGACGGACCTCAGATTCAGCGGAGGCAACTGCTCAAGGCCGGCGCCATACTGGCCGGCGTGAGCCTGCTGCCGCGCTTCGGCTTCGCCGCCGATGCCGGGATCTCGCAACGCGAGTACGCTGCGCTCGACGCCACGGCGATGGCTGAGCAGGTGCGCCGCGGCGCGATCAGCGCCCAGGAGCTGCTGGCCGCGGCGCTGAGCCGCTGCGATGCGGTCAACCCCAAGGTGAATGCCGTGGTGATGCGCCACGACGACTATGCTCGCAGCCGGATCGCGGCCCTGCGCAGCCAGGGGCTGGCCCGCGAGGGCGCGCTGGCCGGCGTGCCCATGCTGGTCAAGGACCTCAACACCTTCCTGGCCGGCACCTCGACCAGCAACGGCTCGCGCTTCTTCAAGGACGCCCCGCCCGCCAAGTACACCAGCACCCTGATCGCCCGTTACGAGGCCGCCGGCGCGCTGGCCTTCGGCAAGACGGCGGTACCGGAGTTCGGCCTGACCACCACCACCGAGTCGCAGCTGTGGGGGCAGACTCGCAACCCCTGGAACCTGGCGCACAGCGCCGGCGGCTCCTCGGGCGGCGCGGCCGCGGCGGTGGCCGCCGGCATCGTCCCGGCCGCCCACGCCACCGACGGCGGCGGTTCGATCCGCATTCCGGCGTCTTACTGCGGTCTGTTCGGCCTCAAACCCAGCCGCTACCGCACGCCCAGCGGTCCTGGCCGTTTCGAGAGCTGGTTCGGCGCCAGTGCCGCCCACGTGGTGTCGCGCAGCGTGCGCGACTCGGCGCTGCTGCTGGACGTCGGCCAGGGCCACGAACCGGGCAGCCCATACTGGCTGCCGGCGCTGGAGCGCCCCTTCGCCGACGAGGTCGGCCGCGATCCGGGCAAGCTGCGCGTGGCGCTGCTCGACCAGTCGCTGACCGGCCTGGCCCTCGATGCCGATACCCGCCGGGTGCTCGACGACACGGTCAAGCTGCTGCTGTCCCTCGGCCACGAGATCGAGCAGATCCCGCTGCCGGTGCAGCCGCAGCAGGTGTTCGGCGCCCATGGCGCGGTCACCGGCACGGCCCTGCTGACCAGCATCCGCGACCGCGAGCAACTGCTCGGCCGCAGCGCCGGTGCTGATGATCTCGAGCAGGTCACCCGCAAGGTGATCGAGCGCGCCCAAGGTGTCAGCGGCGAAGCGCTGTACCGCGCGCGGCAGTCGTTCGAGGCGATCAGCCTGGCGATGGAAACCGTGTTCGAGCGCTACGATGTGATCCTCTCTCCGGTCACCGCCACGCTCACCCCGGAGCTGGGCAAGCTGCGCCTCAGCCAGCCTTGGGAGGACTACGCCAGCGCCGCCACCGGCAGCGCAGCCTTCACCGTGCTCGCCAACGTCAGCGGCCAGCCGGCGATGTCGATGCCCTCCGGCTGGAGCGAAAGCGGCCTGCCGGTGGGCATGATGTTCACCGCGCGCCTGGGCGGCGAGGGGGTGCTGTTTCGTCTGGCCGGGCAGCTGGAGCGCGAGCGTCCGTGGAGCATGCGCCGGGCGGCTATCTGAAGCGACCTTTCGACCTTGCCATGGCGCGGGCCGGTGTCCTCAACGGGGGCACCGGCCCGCGTCGTTTTGGCCTGCCGTCTGGCATAGCCGTCGGTGCCTGACAGGCCGGATAGGCGCCGATCCAGGCTACCCACAGACTCATGGTTGATCTCGGTTCATCCATGAGCTGATGAATCATCGTTTGTACGTGAATGGGCACTGCTCTCTAATTCATCCAGACACGGCCTCGGCGGCATGCTGTCGCTCGCCAGCCTGGTCTGGTGCAAGTCAGCAGCCGCTCACCAACCACTGGACAGACGACAGGAACATCCATGATTCACGGCAAGACCCCCGATGCCTGGTGCGCCAGACACCCGCTGATTCGGGAGCTGGTGGCGCTCCGGGAAACCGCCTGGTTCAACCCGGGCATCGCGCCTGTCGCCAGCGCCTTGGCCGATGTGGGCCTGGGGGCGGCGGATGTGGCAGAGGCCAGTGCCCGGCTGCAGCGTTTTGCGCCGTACCTCGCCAAGGTCTTCCCGGAGACCGCCGCCGCGGGCGGGATCATCGAGTCGGGGATCGTGCCCGTGCCCGTGCTGCAGCGCCGGCTGCTCGACGAGGCCGGCCTGGCGGACAGCGGTACGCTGTGGCTGAAGACGGACAACGAGCTGCCCATCTCCGGCTCGATCAAGGCGCGCGGGGGTATCCACGAAGTGCTCAAGCATGCCGAAGACCTCGCCCTGCAGGCCGGGCTGATCCGCCCCGGCGACGACTACGCCGCGCTGGACAGCGCCGAGGCACGCGCGTTCTTCAGCCAGTACCGGATCGCGGTGGGTTCCACCGGCAACCTTGGTCTGTCCATCGGCATCATGAGCGCCAGGCTCGGCTTCCAGGCGATCGTGCACATGTCGGCGGATGCGCGGCAGTGGAAGAAGAACAAGCTGCGGGCCAGTGGCGTCACCGTCATCGAATACGCATCGGACTACAGCGTCGCGGTGGAGCAGGGGCGCCGGCAGGCCGAAGCCGATCCAGCCTGCTATTTCGTCGACGACGAGAACTCGCCGCACCTGTTCCTCGGCTACGCCGTCGCGGCGGAACGTCTGGCGCAGCAGTTCGAGCGTGCCGGCGTGCTGGTCGAAGCCGAGCATCCGCTGTTCGTCTACCTGCCATGTGGCGTGGGCGGCGGCCCCGGCGGGGTCGCCTTCGGGCTCAAGCTGGCCTTCGGCGACGCGGTGCACTGCATCTTCGCCGAGCCGACCCACTCGCCCTGCATGCTGCTGGGCGTGTACACCGGGCTGCACGATGCGGTCAGCGTCCAGGACTTCGGCATCGACAACGTCACGGCCGCCGACGGCCTGGCGGTCGGCCGGCCGTCCGGCTTCGTCGGCAGGGCGATGCAGCGCCTGATCGACGGCTACTACACCGTCACCGACGAGGAGCTGTACCGGCTGCTGGACATCGCCTGGCAGGAGGAACAGGTCCGCCTGGAGCCCTCGGCCCTGGCGGGCGTGCCGGGCATGGTGAGGGTGTTGCGCGACCGTGATTATCTCCAGCGCATCGGCGCCACTCCCGAGAAGCTGGCGAACGCCACGCACTTGGTATGGGGCACGGGCGGCAGCATGGTGCCGGAGGCGGAGTTTGCCGCCTACCTCGACAAAGGCCGCAGCCTGCAGCACCCCTCGGCATAATTGGCCGGCATGGGCTGCGGGTAACGAGAGAGGAGCGTAGCGATGTCGAAGACCGGTTTCGCCAGCGGGCCGAGACTCAGCGGAGCGCATCTGGCCAACCTGCACACCTTCCTGATCGCCGCCCGCCACCTGAGCTTCTCCCGGGCGGCCGGCGAGCTGTGCCTGACGCCCAGCGCCGTCAGCCACCGGATCGCCCGGCTGGAGGAGGAGCTCGCGCTCAAGCTGTTCCACCGGCTGCCGAGGAAGGTGCGCCTGACCGACGACGGGGAGCGCATCTTCCGGATCATGCAGGACACCATGGATGCGTTGTCCGAGGCGCTGCAGGAGCGCGCGCATGCGCAGATCGCCGGGCAGCTGACCCTTTATGTCAGCCCTTCGGTGGCGCAGTGCTGGCTGGTGCCCAGACTGGCCGACTTCACCGCCCGCTATCCGGGGGTGCAGCTGGACATCAGGGTGGGCAACGAGCGCATCGACTACCGGACGCGGAACATCGATCTCGTCCTCTGTTACTCGAATGGCGAGTTCCCGGGGCTGGCGAGCAGCCAACTGATGCGCGAGCGGATCGCGCCGGTGTGCAGCCCGGAGTACGCCCGCCGGCTCCAGCTGCACGGGCACCCCGAGCGTCTGAGCCAGTGCACCCTCCTGCATGACGTCGCGGCCTGGGACAACGCCGCGTTCGATGCGGAGTGGCGGCTGTGGGCGCGCGCGACGGGCGCAACGGAATATCTGCCCGAGTTCTGCCTGAGCTTCGACCGTTCGGACCTGTGCGTGACCATGGCCCTGCACCACGGCGGCGTGGCGATCGGCCGAGAACAGCTGGTCCGCCAGCGCATCGAGAGTGGTGAACTGGTGCTGCCGTTCGGCGGCTTCATCGAGACGAAAGGGCAGGGCTACTTCCTGGTGCATCCCCCACATGAGCCGATGCCCAGACGGCTGCAGGCGCTGATCGACTGGCTCAGGGAGTGCGCCGGGACGCAGTGAGCGACGGCTCAGCGTACCGTCGCCACCTGCAGGTGCCGACTGAGGTCGCCGGTCAGGTCCAGCCGATACTCCCGCGCGGTGAAGCACCACTGCCCGTCGATGCGCGCGAAACGGTCGAGGTAGCGGCCGCTGGCGATGGCCTGCAGCGGCAGCTGTTCGGTCGCCTGGAACACCGTGTAGCAGGAGCGCGCGGTGGCCGTGCCCGCTGCCTCGTCGATCTCGATGATCGGGTTGCTGATCAGGTGACGGGTACGCGGCGTGCCGCAGGGGTAGATGACGATGATCCGCCGCCACAGGGCGAGCAGGCCGGCGTCGTCCAGCGTGCCGTTGCCGCCGGCGTGGATGCGCGCATGGCAGAACAGCGCAGCGGCCTCTTCAAGTTGGCCGGCGTCAATGGCTTCGGCGTAGCGGTAGAGCAGATTGCTGATGGAAAGAGTCGCGTCGGTCATGGGTAGTCTTCCTGGATAGAGCAATCGAGTGAAGCCGGCTTCCCGATTTGTAGGGGCGAATTCATTCGCCTTCCAGCGTCATTGGCGAATGAATTCGCCCCTACAGGGGACTCGCCGGGCTCAGACCTCGCAGCCGGCGAGCATGCCGGAGCGGATGGCGCCCTCGATGTAGCCGAGCTGCTCGCAGTCGCCGATGCGGCTGACCGGCAGGCCGCTGGCGGTCAGGCTGCGGGCCAGGCTGTCGTCCGGCTCTGCGCCGCTGGCGAGGACCACCGAGTCGGCCGGAACCTCCACGGTGGCGCCCTCGGCAGTGACATAGCTGACCTTGTTGCGGCCGATGCTGCTGACCTGCACGCCGGTGAGCAGCTGTCCGCCGTGCTGCTGGATGCCGTGCAGTACGCGCCAGCGGCGCACGATGGCCAACTCGCGGCCGAGGCTCGGACCGCTCTCCAGCACGCAGACCTCGCGGCCGCGCTCGATGAGGAACTCGGCCAGCTCCAGGCCGACCAGGCCGCCGCCGACGATGACCACGCGCTTGCCCAGCGGCATCCACACGTGCGAGAGCTTCTGCATGGCGGCGGTGCTGTCGGTGACGCCGACCAGGCTGCCAGCCTTCATCATTGCCCGCTGGGCCAGCGACAGCTTGCGCTTGGCGATCTCGTCGGCGCGGTCGCCAGTGAGCAGGCGGCGCAGCTCGTCGCCGCTCCACACATGGTCCTGTTCGGCGCCGGGAATGGCCGGCGCGGCGCGGCGTGCACCGCTGGCCACCAGCACCGCGTCGGCGTTCAGCTCGCGCAGCAGTTCGGGTGTGGCCTCGCTATTGAAGCGGATCTCGATCGGCAGGTTACGCACCTGATGGACCAGGTTGTCGAGCAGACGGCCGTTTTCCGGGTAGGCGAGGGCGGCGAAGAACAGGGTGCCGCCGAGGCGGTCGCTGCGCTCCAGCAGGGTCACCCTATGGCCGCGCTGTGCGGCCACCCGCGCCGCTTCCATGCCGGCCGGGCCGCCGCCGACCACCACCACATGGCGTGGCGTGGCGGCTGGGCTGATGACGATGTCCGCCTCGTGTCCGGTGCGCGGGTTGACCGCGCACTTGACCCGCTGGTTGATGAAGATCTGGCTGACGCAGACGTAGCAGTAGATGCACGGGCGGATATCCGCGGCGCGGTTTTCGACCAGCTTGTTGGGCAGCTCGGGGTCGGCCAGCAGCTTGCGGCCCATGGCGATGAAGTCGCAGCGGCCCTGGGCAATGGCGGTGTCGCCGACATCCGGTTCGATGCGGCCGACGGCGATCACCGGGATGTCGACTTCCTTCCTGATCGCTGCGGCCCAGTCGAGGAAGCCCGCCGGTTGCTGGACCAGCGGCGCTTCGGTGAAGGCCACGCCCTCGGTGACCGCGGCGTAGGCGGACACACTGACCGCATCGGCGCCGGCAGCGGCGGCCATCACCGCCACGGTCTTGGCGTCCTCCAGGGTGATGCCGCCGGGGGTGCGCAGCTCGTAGGCATCCAGGCGCAGCCACACCGGGAAGTCGGCGTCTACGCGCGCGCGTACCGCCGCCAGTACTTCCATGAGCAGGCGCGCGCGGTTTTCCAGCGGGCCGCCGTACTCGTCGTCGCGCTGGTTGTAATAGGCCGAGAGGAAGCCGGCGATGATGTAGTTGTGCGCGGCATGGATCTCCACGCCGTCGAAGCCGGCGCGCTGGGCACGTTCGGCGGCGGCGGCGAACCACTCGACCATCTGCGCGATGTCGGCCTTGTCCATCACGCGGATGGCGGCGCCGCCATCGCGGCGCCTGGCGGAACTGACGAAGTTGCCCAGCTCCTCGGGGGTGAGGGCGGCCATCATGTCAGTCTTGGTTGGCGGCGGCAGCGACGGCACCCAGATCGGCCGACCTTCGGCCATGTCGCGCACGGCGTTCTTGCCGGCGTGCTGCAGCTGCATGGCGATCTTCGCGCCATGCTTGTGCACCCGGCTGGCCAGGGCGGACAGACCGGGCAGGAAGTCGTCGGAGGACACGCCGACCTGGTAGGGCTCGGCGGTGCCAGCCGGGTAGGCGATGGCGCACACGCCCATGATCAGCAGGCCGGCGCCGCCAGCGGCACGTTCTTCGTAGTAGGCCTGGATGCGCTCGCCGCAGTTGCCGTCGGTTTCGGCGAAGTTGGAGCCCATCGGCGCCATCACGATGCGATTGCGCAGTTCGAGCTTGCCGATGCGCCCGGGGGCGAGCAGGTGGGTGAAGCTGGTCATGATCGGATCGTCCCTTGCTGGCGGGCGGCGGCGCCGCAACCCGCTTGATTGTTCACGCTTCGGCCAGGAAGTCGAGGCAGCTGCGGTTGAACAGTTCAGTGTGCTCGACCTGCACCCAGTGGCCGCAGCGGTTGAGCAGCAGGCAGCGCGCCTGTGGGGCGTTTTCCAGCAGCTTGAGCGCGCCGCCGACCGGGTTGAAGCGGTCGACGGTGCCCCAGAATGCCAGCACCGGGCAGGTCAGCTCGCCGAGGCGCTCGGTCATGTTGGCCACGCGCATGCCGGCGAACAGGCTGCGCGGCTGGGTGGCGGCCACCGCGGCGCGCTCGGCGAGCAGGGTGTCGTCGAGCAGCGCCGGGTCGAACAGCTGCAGGGTCATCACCTGGCGCATCTCCTCGACGCCCATCGGCCCTGCGCTGTACACCTCGACCATGCGCTGGATGCCTTCCATCTGGAAGTAGGTCTCGCGCTCCTCGAGGCCGCCCGGCGCCATGAGGATCAGCTTCTCGACGGTGGCCGGATGGGCCAGCGCCTGGCCGAGGGCGATGGCACCGCCCAGCGAGTTGCCGACCAGGGTGCAGCGCTCGATGCCGACGGTGGTCAGGAAGGCGTTCAGCGCAGCGACGAAGAAGTCCAGGCAGTACTCGGTGTCCTCGGGCTTGTCCGAGCGGCCGAAGCCGGGCAGGTCGAGGACGATGTTGCGGTAGCCGGCCGCGGCGAACACCGGGTAGTTGGCCTTGAAGTTGCTGAAGCCGCTGGCTCCCGGGCCGCTGCCGTGCAGCCAGAGCACCACCGGACCCTGGCCCTCGTCGAGGTAGTGCAGGCGCAGGCCGTCGGGCAGGGTGGCGAAGTGGCCGAGGGGGAGGGGGAGGTCTTGAGCAGTCATCGGGTTCTCCGGATCAGGCGGTTGCAGTGGCAGTGGTGGTGGCGGCGTTGCCGGGCGAGACCTGGCCGGCCAGCTGGCGGCGGTAGCGCGGCAGGGCGATGGCGAGGAACAGCGCGGCCAGCACCAGCAGGGACATCGAGGCGGCCAGCGAGTAGCGCAGGGCCTCGCTGCCGGCGATGGGGGTGAAGTAGTCGCTGAGCATGCCGGTGACTAGCGGGCCGAGGCCGACGCCGAGCAGGGTCATACCCATCACGAAGATCGCGGTGGCCTGGGCCAGGCGGGTGGCCGGGAATAGGTGGCTGATCGCGCCCAGGCAGGGGGTCGCCCACCAGGTGCCGAAGAAGCCGAAGCCGATATAAAACAGGAAGGCCTGCGGCACGGTGATGCTGCCCACCTCGAAGGCGACGCCCTGCGGCCAGAGGAAATAGCCGAGGCCGAAGGGGATGCTGAGCAGGGTGCCGAGTAGTGGTACGCCGATCTGCCAGCCGACGTCGCGGCGCACCATGCGGTCGGTGAGCCAGCCGCAGGTGACGGTGCCGATGGCCGAGCAGCTGCCACCGACCACGCCGACCAGCATGCCGGCTTCCTGCACGGTGAGGCCATGGGAGCGAATCAGGAAGCTCGGGCTCCAAGTGCCGATGGCATAACCGGCGATGGCTGCGCTGGCACCGGTCAGCACGATCCATGAGAAGGCCGGGGTCTGGAACAGTAAGGCGATGGTTTGAAACCAACTCTCCTGTATCTGTCCTTGGCTAGTCGCGCGGCTGGCCGGCAGCGACGGCTTGGGTGCGCGGACTGTGGCCCACAGCAGGATGCCGAGGAGGATGCCGGGGGCGCCAATGACCACGAAGGCAGTGCGCCAACCGTAGTGCTGGGCGATCCAGCCGCCGAGGCCGAGACCGAAGACCGCGCCGAGGCTGGAGCCGAGCATCAGCACCGAGAGAGCGGTGGAGCGGCGCTGCGGCGGGTAGAGGTCGGAGACCATCGCCATCGACGGCGCGGTACCGCCGGCCTCGCCGATGGCCACGCCGATGCGCGCCAGCAGCAGGAACAGGAAGCTGCCGGCCAGGCCGCAGAGCATGGTCATCGCGCTCCAGGCGATGCAGGACAGCGCGATGACCGGCTTGCGGCCGATGCGATCGGACAACCGGCCGAGCGGGAAGCCAAACAGAGTAAAGAAAAGGGCGAAGGTCAGCCCGGAAAGGAGACCAATCTGGGTGTCGGAGATGCCGAATTCGGCCTTCACTGGCTCGATGAGGATCGCCATCAAGTGTCGGTCGATGTAGTTGAACACGTAGATGACGGTCAGCACCGCCAGGGCGTAGTGGGTACGCCAGGTGACACGCGCATGTGAGTTCACGAGCAGGTTCCTCTTGTTGTTCTTCTGCAAAGATTGAGTGGCAGGCTCCGCTTTGCTCCCGCCACGAGCATCGTCAAATCGGACGATGTTCTTCCCCGACCTGCCGCCAATCATGAGTCCGTGGTCGCTGCGGGACTTCCCCCGCCGCGCTGGGACATTCGCTTGCGGGAGAACGCACATGAAGCTGGTGAACAAGGTGGCCTTCGTCACCGGAGCAGGGCAAGGCATGGGGCGTGCGATGGTACGCCGCTTCGCCGCCGAGGGCGCCGCAGTGGTGGCGGCGGACATCAACCTGGACGCCGCCCGCGAGTCCATCGAGGGCCTGCCCGCTGGCAGCGCCCTGGCGCTGGTCTGCAACGTCGCCGACGGTGCCTCGGTAGCCACCGCCATGGCCGCCGTGGTCGATCGTTTTGGCCGTCTTGACGTGCTGGTCAACAACGCCGGCGTCGGTTCGGTCGACGCCTTCCTCGACACTCCCGACGAGCACTGGCTGCGCGTCATCGGCGTGAATCTCACCGGCACCTTCCTGTGCAGCCGCGAGGCCGCGCGCCTGATGCACCAGGGCGGCCAGGGCGGGGTGATCGTCAACCTGTCGAGCACTGCGGCCATCTCCGGCGAAGGGCCGAGCCACTACTGCGCCTCCAAGGCCGGGGTAATGGGCCTGACCCGCAGCCTGGCCCGCGAGCTGGCCCCCAGCCAGATCCGCGTCAACACCATCGTTCCCGGTCCGACTAACACCCCGATGATGGCCGGCATCCCCGACGACTGGATGCAGAGCATGGTCAAGGCCATCCCGCTCGGCCGCATGTGCGAGCCGGACGAGATCGCCAAGGTCGCCGCCTTCCTGGCCAGCGACGACGCCAGCTTCATCACCGGTCAGAACATCGCCGTCAACGGCGGCATGGCCTTCATCTGAGGAGGGGAGAACGATGACAGCACGTCTGCAAAACAAGGTCGCCTTCATCACCGGCGGTAGCTCGGGGATCGGCGAGGCCACCGCCCACCGCTTCGCTGAGGAAGGCGCCATCGTGGTCATCTGCGGCCGTCGTGCCGAGCCGCTGAAAGCGGTGGTCGCGGCGATCCGCGACAAGGGCGGCAACGCCGAATGCGTGGTCGCCGACGTCAGCGACGAGCAGGCCTTCGTCGCCGCCATCGAGGCAGCGGCCCAGCGCCACGGTCGCCTGGACATCCTGGTCAACAACGCCATGGCCTACAGCTGGGGCGCCATCACCGGAACCGACACCGATATCTGGCATAGCAACTTCTCCACCACCGTGGACGGCACCTTCTGGGGCACCCGCACCGCGATGCGCCTGATGCAGCAGCAGGGCGGCGGTTCCATCGTCAACCTGGCGTCGATCTGCGGCCTGTTCGGCACCGCCTGGATGGCCGGCTACTCGGCGGCCAAGGCCGCGGTGATCAACTTCAGCCGTGCCGCCGCCTCCGAGGGCGCCGCCGCCAACATCCGCTGCAACGTGGTGATCCCCGGCGTGGTCGCCACCCCGGCCACCGCCGGCATGCTGGCCGACGACAAGGCGCGCGCCAACACCGAGAAGCTGATCCCGCTGCGCCGGGCCGGCGAGCCGGTGGAGCTGGCCAACGCCATCCTGTTCCTGGCCTCCGACGAAGCCTCCTACGTCACCGGCGCGAGCCTGACCGTGGACGGCGGGCGCAGCTCGGACCTGTACACCG
Organism: Pseudomonas linyingensis; assembly: GCF_900109175.1. Taxonomy (GTDB): domain Bacteria; phylum Pseudomonadota; class Gammaproteobacteria; order Pseudomonadales; family Pseudomonadaceae; genus Geopseudomonas; species Geopseudomonas linyingensis. The sequence goes on from NZ_FNZE01000010.1 coordinate 80,817, forward strand.
TACTCGAGTAACGCCGCGCGCCAACCACCCGCGCGAGGCGCCAACGCCTGCGCGGGACCGAATCACCCGCAGCAAGGGCAACCTGAATGGACAACAACAATAATCTGGCCGCGCGCCTGGACCGCCTCGAGTCCATCGAGGAGATCCGCCAGCTGGCCGGCAAGTATTCGCTGTCGCTGGACATGCGCGACCTCGATGCCCACGTCAACCTGTTCGCCCCGGACATCCGCGTCGGCCGCGAAAAAGTCGGCCGCGCGCACCTGAAGAGCTGGCTCGACGACACCCTGCGCAACCAGTTCGACGGCACCTCGCACCACCTCGGCCAGCACATCATCGAGTTCGTCGACGCCGACCACGCCACCGGCGTGGTGTATTCGAAGAACGAGCACGAGACCGGCCCCGAGTGGGTGATCATGCAGATGCTCTACTGGGACGACTACCAGCGCATCGACGGCCGCTGGTACTTCCGTCGTCGCCTGCCCTGCTACTGGTACGCCACCGACCTCAACAAGCCGCCGATCGGCGAGCGCAAGATGCGCTGGCCCGGCCGCGAGCCCTATCACGGCACCTTCCACGACCTGTTCCCCTCCTGGACCGAGTTCTGGGCCGCGCGCCCGGACAAGGAAACCCTGCCCGAGGTCGCCGAGCCGGCGCCGCTGGAAGGTTTCCTCGCCACCCTGCGCCGCGGTGCCGGCGCTCCCAAGATCCGCGTGCGCTGAGGAGGCCACCATGAATCCGCTATTCCAACCCATTCGCCTCGGCGATATCGAACTGGCCAACCGCGTGGTGATGGCGCCGATGACGCGCAGCCGCGCCGCTGCCGACGGCATGCCCACCCTCGACATGGTCGAGTACTACGCCCAGCGCGCCGGCGCCGGGCTGATCGTCGCCGAAGGCACCGCGCCCTCGGCCGCCGGCCTCGGCTACTGCCGCACCCCCGGCATCTACAACGCCGCGCAGATCGCCGCCTGGCGCAGCGTCACCCAGGCGGTGCATGCCGCCGGCGGACGCATCGTCCTGCAGCTGATGCACGTCGGTCGGGTCTCCAGTCACCACAACAAGCCGGCCGGCGCGCCGACCGTGGCACCCTCGGCGCTGCGCGCGCGCACCCAGCTGTTCAGCGACGCCGCCGGCATGGTCGACACCGACGAGCCCGTGGCGCTGAGCACCGCCGAGGTCCAGGAGGTGATCGCCGAGTTCGCCCAGGCCGCGCGCAACGCCCGCGCCGCCGGCTTCGACGGCGTCGAGCTGCACTGCACCAGCGGCTACCTGCCGATGCAGTTCATGGCCGAAGGCAGCAACCAGCGCACCGACCAGTACGGAGGCAGCGTGGAAAACCGCGTGCGCTTCCCCGTCGAGGTGCTCGCCGCCATGGCCGAGGCCATCGGCCCGGGCCGGGTCGGCCTGCGCATCTGCCCCGGCAACCCCTACAACGACAGCGTGGACAGCGATCCGGCCGCCACCGCGGCGGCGCTGCTCGACGCCATCGCTCCGCTGGGCCTGGCCTTCCTGCACGTGATGCGTTCGCCGGTCGCCGGCCTCGACGCCTTCGCCCTGGCCCGCGCGCACTTCCCGGGCGCGCTGATCCTCAACGACGGCTTCGACGGCCACAGCGCGCGCCAGGCCATCGAGGCCGGGCAGGGCGAGGCGGTGTCCTTCGCCCGTCACTACATCGGCAACCCGGACCTGGCAGAGCGCCTGCGCGTCAACGCGCCGCTGGCCGGCTTCGACCGCAGTTCCCTGTACACGGCAGGGCCGCGCGGCTACCTCGACTACCCGCGCTGGCCGGTGCCGGCAATGTGATGGCCGAAAGGCCGGTGCACGTATGAATTCAGAGGTGAACATGAACGACCGCATGAAGCCGCCCGTGGTGGCTATCCAGCAAGACGTGCCGGTGGCCCGCGAGGTGACCCAGGCGAAACTCGACCGCCGCGCCGCGGCCAGCGCGCTGATCAAGCCGCGCGACATCTATACCATTGCCGACCGCCTGGAGGAGCAGGCGCAGCGCTATGCTGAACGGCCGCTGCTGATCTACGGCGAGCAGCGCTTCAGCTATGCGGAGGTGGACGCGCGGGCCAACCAGGTGGCGCATGCCGCCCTGGCCCGTGGCCTGAAGGCCGGCGACGTATGCGCGTTGGCCCTGGAGAACCGTCCGGAGTTCTTCTTCGCCTGGTTCGGCCTGGTCAAGCTCGGCGTGGTGGTGGCGTTTATCAATACCCAGGTCAGCGGCCGGCCGCTGGTGCATGCGCTGGAAACTACCGGAGCGAGCGCGGTGCTGGTGGGTGAGGAGTGCCTGGCCAACTTCGTCGCCACCGAGGGCCTGCCGGCACTGCCGCTGTGGCTGGTGCCGGATGAGGAAAAGCCGGCCGAGCGCGCCTTGCTCGAGCACGCGGACTGCCGCTTCGCCGTGGAAGTCGCCCAGGCCTCGCGTCTGGCGGTGAGCCGCGAGCTGCGTGCCGGGCTGACGGCGGAAACGCCGACCCTGCTGATCTTCACCTCCGGTACTACCGGGCTGCCCAAGGCGGCGCGCTACAGCCACATGCGCTGGATGTGCTCGGGCGATGTGATGGTGGTGACGCTCGATGTCACCCCGCAGGACGTGTTCTATTGCTGCCTGCCGCTCTACCACGGCGCCGCGGCTACCTCGGTGACCTCCACCGCGCTCAAGGGCGGCGCCGCCATCGTCGTGCGCCGGCGCTTCAGTGTGCGCGAGTTCTGGAGCGACGTGCGCCGTAACGGCATCACCGTCTGCCAGTACATCGGCGAGATCTGCCGCTACCTGCTCAACCTGCCGGAAGCTCCGAACGACCGCGAGCACAGCCTGCGTGCCATGCTCGGCGCCGGCCTGACCCTGGATTCGTGGCAGCGCTGGGTGGAACGTTTCGGCGAGGTGCAGATCTTCGAGGGCTGGGGCTCGACCGAATCCAACGCCAACCTGGTCAACGTCGACAACCGCGTCGGCTCCTGCGGTCGCGTGCCGTACTGGGAAAAGACCAACCTGCGCCTGGTGCGCTACGACATCGAGAGCGACTCCCACCCGCGCGACGAGCAGGGCTTCTACCAGCTGTGCCAGCCGGGCGAAGTGGGCGAGGCGATCGGCTTCATCGTCGACCATCCGGACATCGGCGGCGGCCGCTTCGAGGGCTACACCTCGGCCGAGGCCACCGAGAAGAAGATCCTGCGCGACGTGTTCCAGAAGGGCGACGCCTACTGGAGTTCCGGCGATCTGCTGCGCTACGACGAGGACGGCTACTGCTATTTCGTCGACCGTATCGGCGACACCTTCCGCTGGAAGAGCGAGAACGTCTCGACCCTCGAGGTTTCCGACGCCCTGTCCGACTATCCGGGGCTGGAGCTGATCAACATCTACGGCGTGCAGGTTCCCGGCCAGGAAGGCCGCGCCGGCATGGCCGCGGTGCTGATGCAGGAAGGCCAGCGCTTCGACCCGGACAGCTTCTACGCGCTGACCGAGGCGCGCCTGCCGCGTTACGCCGCACCGGTATTCGTGCGCGTCTCAAAGGCCGCCGACCTGACCAGCACCTTCAAGCTGCGCAAGGTCGATCTGCAGCGCCAGGGCTACTCCCCGACAGCGTTCGAAGATCCGCTCTACGTGCGCGACGACAGCGCAGGAACCTACCAGCCCTATTCGCGCGAAGTTCTGGCCAGTATCGGCCTGCAGCCCTTCGGTGAATCCCATGGCTGATCTTGACCACAACGGCCATGAGCTGAAGTCCGGCCTGCGCTACCCCTGGGTGGCGCCGCCGGCATCCGGCGAAACGCTCGAGGTGGCGCCCGGCGTTCTGTGGCTGCGGATGCCGCTACCGTTCGGTCTGGATCACATCAACCTCTACCTGCTGCGCCACGGCGACGGATGGGTGGTGGTGGACACCGGGCTGAACACCGAGCAGAGCCGCGCCGTGTGGGAGCGCGTACTGGTTGAGGTGCTGGAAGGGCAGCCGGTGCTGGCCATCGTGTGCACTCACTTTCACTACGACCATTCCGGGCTGCTTGGCTGGCTATCCGCGCGCTTCCGTTGTCCGGTGTACATGACCCGTGCCGAGTACCAGGCGATTCACGTCGCGCCGCCGCGCAGCGACGAGCCGGAGTGGGCTTTCCATCAGTTCTACCGGCTGGCCGGGTTGAGCGAGGAGGACTCGGCGGCCTTTCTGCCGTTGATCCGCCAGGAGCATTACCAGCCCACGCCGCCGGCAGCCTTCCGCCGCCTGCGGGAGGGCAGCGTGCTGCCGATTGGTGGACGTAACTGGCAGGTGGTGATCGGCCGTGGCCACTCGCCCGAGCACGCCTGTCTGTTCAGCGCCGAGGATGGTCTGCTGATTTCCGGCGATCAGGTGCTGCCGCGCATCACCTCGACGGTCGGTGTCAACGTCGACGAGCCGGACGGCGACCCGCTACGCGACTGGCTGGACTCGCTCGACCGCCTGGCCGAGCTGCCGGACGGCCTGCTGGTGCTGCCGGCCCACGAGCGGCCGTTCTTCGGCCTGCACCTGCGCCTGGAGCAGTTGCGTGCCCATCACCGCCAGCATCTCGACCAGACGCTGGAGCGCTGCGGCGAGTCGTGCACCGCAGCGGAGCTGATGCTCGAACTGTTCCCGCGGCTGAAGAGCCGCTTCGACGAGCTGATGGCCATCGGCGAGACGCTGGCCCACACCAACTTCCTCATCACCGAGGGACTGCTGGTCCGCGAGACGGTGGCAGGCGTGCATCGCTATCGCCACGCCCGGCCCGGAGAGACGGTCGGCAGCCTGTCTAGTCCTTTTTGACGACGAACATTCGCAGGCGACGCCCGGAAACTCGACGCGGCCGGTTGGCCTTCATTAGGAGAAAAGCAGCATGCACAATAAGAACAACAGTCGTTGCAAGAATCTGGTTGCCCAGGGCTTCCCGCTCCTCGGCCTTGCCGCTGCCGTGGCGCTGGCCAGCGGCGCCGCCCACGCGGGCGAAACCATCGAGTTCGACAACGGCGCCACCCTCGACTGGACGCTCACTACCAGCTACGGCATGGGCGTGCGCATGGAGGATCGGGACAAGGCCCTGATCGACGGACCGCTGACCGCCAACATGGACGACGGCAACCGCAACTTCGACAAGGGCAGCCTGGTCACCAACCGCGTCGGCGCGCTGGCCGAACTGATCCTGCAAAAGGACAATTATGGCGCGGTGCTGCGTGCCAGTACCTTCTACGACGATGTCTACCACAACTCCAACGACAACGATGCTCCGGGCCGGGTGAACAAGACCGGCGAGTTCGACGAGTTCACCAGCGACGCCAAGCGCTACAGCGGCGGCCGCAGCCGCATTCTCGATGCCTACGTGTTCAGCGGCTGGCGCACCGAGGGTGGGCAGAGCATCGACGTCAAGGCGGGCGAGCATGTGGTGTCCTGGGGCGAGAGCCTGATCTTCCCGGGCGTGTCCGGTGCCCAGTCGCCGGTCGACGTGGTCAAGGCCTCGCTGCCGGGCATCGAGGCCAAGGAAGTGCTGCTCCCCATTGGCCAGGTGTCCGGCCAGTGGAGCTTCAACGAGTCGTTCACCCTGGGGGCCTACGCGCAGTACGAGTGGGCAGGCAACGAGCTGGCACCGGTGGGCAGCTACCTGTCGACCAGCGACGTCACCGGTCCGGGCCGCGAACTGCTGCGCGCCGGTGCGCTGTCGATCCCCTACCTGGAGACCAACGAACCGCGCGACAGCGGCCAGTGGGGCCTGCAGATGCGCTACCGGCCGACCGCGGATCTGGAGCTTTCGCTGTTTCGCATCAACTACCACGACCGCAACCCGGCCGGGGTCTCCATCAGTTTCCCGCCGGCCGGGCCGCTGGGCTACGAGGTCAACTACTTCGAGGACATCCACCTCACCGGGGTGAGCTTCTCCACCAAGATCGGCGACACCCAGGTCGGCGGCGAATGGTCGTACCGCGACGGAGCGCCGGTGCAGGTACTCACCGCCGGCGGTCCGCAGCCGACCAAGGGCCAGGGCCAGCAGATGCAGCTGTCGTTCATGCGCATTCTCGGCGACCGCCCGTGGGCCAGCCAGACCACCTTCATGGGCGAGGTGGTGCACGTGCGGGTCGACGACGTCGACGAGCTCAACGGCGCCGACGACTACAGCTTCAAGACCACCTCGGCGTGGAAGAGCAAGACCGCCACCGCCTACTCGCTGGTCGGCGTGTTCAACTACCCGGGCGTGTTTACCGGCTGGGACCTGGACGTGCCGGTGCGCTTCTCCCACGTCGTCGAGGGCGCCACGCCGATGTCCGGCACCATCTCCGGCGCCCAGGGCGACAAACGCCTGACCGTCGGCACCACTTTCAAGTACATGGGTAACTTCGAGGTTGCGCTGGCCTACAACTCCTTCCTTGGCGAGGCCGATCCCATCAAGCGCCAGTTGGCCGACCGGGACTACGCGACTCTGTCCGCCAAGTACTCTTTCTGACCGGACTGCGCCGGGCAGCGTGTGCTGCCCGGCCTGTTTGATCAGGGCAATGGCATGAAGCCGGTCAATCCGCTGTAGGGGCGAATTCATTCGCCAGAATGCCCCACCAAGGCGAATGAATTCGCCCCTACAGGGCCCGGTCTACTCGATTTGAACGATTCGCGCAGCGCCCGACTGCGGCATAGTGAGCGACAGTCACGGCTCATCGAGCGCCCTGCGCCAGTGGAGAAAACCATGGGACTCAAAGGCAACGCCGCCATCGTTGGGGCGGCCCAGTACAAACCGGAGAAGTACGCGACCGCGCCGCGCATGTTCCATCTGGAGCAGGTGGCCGATCTGGCCGCGCGCGCCCTGGCCGACGCCGGCCTGCGCGCCGAGGATCTCGACGGTCTGGTGATCAACGGCCCGCAGTTCCACGAGGCTTCGGTGTTCGTGCCGGCGATGGCCGCCGAATACCTGGGCATGAAGCTCAACTTCGCCGAAGTCGTCGACCTCGGCGGCTGCACCTCGGTGGGCATGGTCTGGCGCGCCGCCGCCGCCATCGAGTTGGGCCTGTGCCAGGCGGTGCTCTGCGTACTGCCGGCGCGCATGGCGCCCTTCGGCCCCGACGAGGACCCCAGCTGGATGGCTCGCGCCATGCGCTTCGGCGGCCACAGCACCGCCTTCGGCGCGCCCGAGGCGGAGTTCGACCTGCCCTACGGGCACATGGGCCAGAACACCGGCTACGCGATGATTGCCCAGCGCTACGCCGCCCAGTACGGCTACGACGCCGCGGCCATGGCGAAGATCGCCGTGGACCAGCGCACCAATGCCCAGTTCAACCCCGACGCGATGTTCTTCGGCCAGCCACTGACCGTCGAGCAGGTGCTGGCCAGCAAGAAGGTCGCCGACCCGCTGCACGTGCTGGAAATCGTCATGCCGGTCGCCGGCGGCGCGGCGCTGATCGTCGCCTCCAAGGAAGTTGCTGCCCGTGCGCGCAATCGCGGCGCGGTTGTCACCGGTTTCGGCGAACACCTGTCCTTCAAGTCGCCGACCTACGCCGAGGAAATGACCCGCACCCCGATCGGTCCGGCTTCTGAGCGCGCCTTCGCCATGGCCGGGCTGAAGCCCTCCGACATGCACGCGGCGCAGATTTACGACTGCTACACCATCACCGTGCTGCTCACTCTCGAGGACGCCGGTTTCGTGCCCAAGGGCGAGGGCATGCGCTTCGTGCGCGACAACGACCTCACCTGGCGTGGCAACTTCCCGATGAACACCCACGGCGGCCAGCTCAGCTTCGGCCAGGCCGGCTCGGCCGGCGGCATGTCGCAGGTGGTCGAGGCATTCCACCAGATCTCCGGCCGTGCCGGCGACCGCCAACTGTCACGCTGCGACAACATCTACGTCTCCGGTACCGGCGGCGTGATGAGCGAGCAGGGCGCACTGATTCTTCAGGGAGCATGAGCGAGATGTCGACCAACAAACCGATGCCCGTGCCGACGGAAATCTCGGCACCGTTCTGGGCTGGCCTCAAGGAGCAGCGCCTGACCCTGCCGCAGTGCCAGGCCTGCGGCCACTGGATCTTCTACCCGCGTCGCCATTGCGACCGCTGCTATTCCCACGATCTGAAGTGGCAGGAAGTCTCCGGTACCGGCACGCTGTATACCTACACCGTGGCGCGCATTCCGACCCTGCCGGACTTCGCCGACGAGGCACCGCAGAAGCTCGCGGTGGTCGAGCTGGACGAAGGCGTGCGGATCAACACCACCTTGGTCGGCCTCGCCGAGGACGAGATCAAGGTCGGTATGCGCCTAAAGCCGGTGTTCGACACCGTCAACGCTGCCGGCGACACGCTGCTGCGCTTCACCGGGCTGGACAAAGAGGTGGCCCCGCGCAGTTTCGAGGCGCCGGAAGTCGTTGAGCAGGTCGAGGCGCAGGCCCCTCGCCGACAGATCCGCGTCGACGACGCCGAGGCCCTGCAGGCTCTGGTCAGCGACGAGTTCACCGCCTGGAGCAACGAGTTCGTCGTCGATCAGACCGTGATCGACGAGTTCGCCAGGCTGTCCGGCGACGACTACTGGATCCACACCGACCCGGAGCGCGCCCGCAAGCAGGGGCCGTTCGGCGGCACCATCGCCCACGGCGCGCTGGTGCAGATCCTCATGTCGCGTCTGCAGGTGCCGTTCGACTACGAGATCGTTGGCTTCACCAACATGGTCAACTATGGCTCCGACCGCCTGCGCTTCCCCAGTCCGGTGCCGGCCGGCTCGCGCATCCACGCCCGCGGCCGGGTAAAGGCTGTGGAGATCGGCAAGCGCGGCACGCAACTGACCCTGGAGCTGAACATCCACGTGGTCGGCAGCGAGCGCCCAGCGGTGATCAACGATCTGGTCGTGCTGTACATGTAACGAATGGAATGCTGAGGAGTCACCCTTTTAGCCGCTCTCGCGTATGCGAAGAGCGGCTTTTTTTTCTAGGGGCTACGGACTGCTGTGCGGGACTGCGTCTCGCGCATTCGTCAGCCAGCCGAAGGCGACTGTCGCGTCTCCACGGTCTTGTTGAATGCAGCTCTTGAATTAACCAGATAACCCCACAGGCCACTAGTTGGCGGCAGCCATCCCGGGAGCAAATGTGAGCTTTCTCAGATTTGCTCCTTTTGGTCACTTGTGATCATCGTATCTATATGAATTAAAAGGATATTTTTTGTTTTTTGGTGACCTTGGCTCGTGAGCCAAAGCGAGTAGTCGCAGCTATATCCAGGTGTTCAAATGTTTAGCAAGTGAGGGGCGAGTGAAGTTTATCGGCCCCCGACAATGGTCTTTCAAGCACTCTTGCCAGAGTGAGGTACCCATGACGCTAACTCATTTGCAACGCCTCGAAGCCGAAAGCATTCAGATCATGCGCGAAGTCGTCGCCGAGTCCGAAAATCCGGTAATGCTCTACTCCATCGGCAAGGACAGTGCGGTCATGTTGCATCTGGCGCGCAAGGCCTTTTACCCGGCAGTCCCGCCGTTTCCACTGCTGCATGTGGATACCCGCTGGAAGTTTCGCGAGATGTACGAGTTCCGCGAAAAGATGGCCAAGGAAACGGGTATGGAGCTGATCGTCCACATCAACCCGGAAGGGATCGAGAAAGACATCAATCCGTTCACCCACGGCTCGGCGATCCACACCGACATCATGAAGACTGAGGGGCTCAAGCAGGCACTCGACAAGTACGGCTTCGATGCGGCTTTCGGCGGGGCACGACGCGACGAGGAGAAGTCCCGTGCCAAGGAGCGCGTGTTCTCGTTCCGTACTGCGCAGCATCGCTGGGATCCGAAGAGTCAGCGCCCCGAACTGTGGAAGCTCTACAACACCCGCAAGCACAAGGGCGAGTCGATCCGTATCTTCCCGCTGTCGAACTGGACCGAACTCGATATCTGGCAATACATCCAGCTGGAAAACGTACCGATTGTCCCCTTGTACTTCTCGGCACTGCGCCCGGTGGTCGAGCGAGACGGCGCGCTGATCATGGTCGATGACGAGCGATTGCCCCTGAAAGCCGGGGAGCAGCCGATGATGAAAAACATCCGCTTCCGCACCCTGGGCTGCTATCCGCTGACCGGTGCCGTCGAGTCGGAAGCGGACAGCCTGTCCGCCATCATCCAGGAAATGCTGCTTACCCGGACGTCGGAGCGCCAGGGCCGAGCCATCGACCATGATTCGGCGGCATCCATGGAAAAGAAAAAACAAGAAGGGTACTTCTAATGGCACACGTTTCCGAGCTGATCGCCAGCGACATCGACCAATACCTCAAGCTGCACGAACACAAGAGCCTTCTGCGTTTCATCACCTGCGGCAGTGTGGATGACGGCAAGAGTACCCTGATCGGCCGCCTGCTCTACGAGTCGAAGATGCTCTTCGACGACCAGCTCGCGGCGGTCGAGGCCGACTCGAAGAAGTTCGGCACCCAGGGCGGCGAAATCGACTTCGCCCTGCTCGTCGACGGCCTGGCCGCCGAGCGCGAGCAGGGGATCACCATCGACGTCGCCTACCGGTTCTTCTCCACCGAAAAGCGCAAGTTCATCGTTGCCGACACCCCCGGGCACGAGCAGTACACCCGCAACATGGTCACGGGTGCCTCCAACGCCGATGTGGCGATCCTGATGGTCGATGCCCGCAAGGGGATCCTGACCCAGTCGCGTCGCCACAGTTATATCGTCTCGCTGCTGGGCATTCGCCACATCGTCGTTGCGATCAACAAGATGGACCTGGTGGGTTACTCGGAAACGACCTTTCGCGAGATCGTCGCCGACTACATGGCGTTCGCCGGCAGGATCGGCATCAGCGATGTGACCTTCATTCCGATGTCCGCCTTCAAGGGCGACAACATCGTCGCGCCCAGCGAGCACATGCCCTGGTATCAGGGTGACACCCTGATGCAGTTTCTGGAAACGGTGGAAATCGACGAAGCCGATCACGAGAAGGCCGCCTTTCGCCTGCCGGTTCAGTGGGTCAATCGTCCGAACCTGGATTTCCGTGGCTTTGCCGGCACCATTGCCAGCGGAAAGATCAAACCGGGCGATCGGATCCGCGTGCAGCCTTCGGGCCGGGAAAGCACCGTTGCCCGTATCGTCAGCATGGACGGAGATCTGCCCGAGGCGGTGGCCGGTCAATCGATCACCCTTACCCTCAGTGACGAGATCGATATCTCCCGCGGCGACGTCATTTCCACCGCGGAGGGACCGGCAGAGATCGCTGATCAGTTCGAGTGCACCATCACCTGGATGCATGAGGCACCGCTGCTGCCCGGGCGCAACTATCTGCTCAAGATCGGTACCCGGACGGTCACGGCCAGCGTCACCGAGATCAAGTATCAGGTGAACGTCAATACGCTCGAGCACACTGCGGCCAAGACCCTGGAGCTCAACGCGATCGGTGTCTGCAACATCAGCCTCGACCGGCCGATTGCCTTCGATCCCTACGCGCAGAATCGCGACACCGGCGGGTTCATCCTGATCGACCGCATCAGCAACAACACCATCGGGGCGGGCCTGCTGCATTTCGCCCTGCGCCGTGCCAACAACATCCATATGCAACATGTCGACGTGGACAAGGCGGCCCGCTCGGCGAGCAAAGGCCAGAAGAGCTGCGTCCTCTGGTTCACCGGCCTGTCCGGTGCCGGCAAGTCGTCCATCGCCAACCTGGTCGAGAAGAAGCTGCATGCCCGTGGCCACCATACCTACCTGCTCGATGGTGACAACGTTCGTCATGGGCTGAACAAGGATCTCGGCTTCACCGACGCCCACCGTGTCGAGAACATTCGGCGCGTCGCCGAAGTTTCCAAGCTGATGGTCGATGCCGGCCTGATCGTCATCACCGCGTTCATCTCGCCCTTCCGCTCCGAGCGCGGCATGGCGAGAAACCTGGTCGAGGACAACGAGTTCATCGAGATCTACGTCGACACACCGCTGGAAGTGGCCGAGCAGCGCGACGTCAAGGGGCTTTACAAGAAGGCCAGAAGCGGCGAGCTGAACAACTTCACCGGTATCGACTCTCCGTATGAAGCGCCCGTGCAGCCCGAGCTGCGCATCGACACCACGACCTTGTCCGTCGAGGAGTCGGCCGATGCGGTGATCGAGGAACTCAGCAAGCGCGGGATTCTACTCGGCTGACGTACGGCGCCGGCCCCGGCCGGCACTCGTTTACCCAACACAGGATCAGGCACCATGAGCGAAATAACAAAACTCGACGAGTTGTTGGAAGCGTTGCTGCCCATCGCACGAGCAGCGGCGAACACCATCATGGACATCTACTCGACCGACTTCGCCGTCCGCGGCAAAGCGGATAGCTCGCCAGTGACCGAGGCGGACGAACGTGCCGAGGCCGTGATCCTCGCGGCCCTGGCCGGACTGACCCCGGAGATTCCCGTGGTATCGGAAGAGCGAGCCTCGGCCGGTTGCATCCCCGAGGTGGCAGGGCGTTTCTGGCTGGTCGACCCGCTCGACGGCACCAAGGAATTCATCAACCGCAACGGTGAGTTCACCGTAAACATTGCCTTGATCGACAACGGCCAGCCGGTGCTGGGTGTGGTGCTGGCGCCCGCTATCGACCGACTGTTCGCCGGCGCCCTGGGGGGCGAGGCATTCGCAGAGACTGCCGGCGAGCGACGCGCCATCGCTTGTCGCGCGGTACCGCCGGAAGGATTGACCGTGGTGGCAAGCCGCTCCCACGGCGATGCCGAGGCCCTCGCCGAATTCCTCGCAGGTCGGGTGGTAGCCAAACAGACCAATGCCGGCTCCTCGCTCAAGCTCTGCCTGGTGGCTAGCGGCGAAGCGGATGTTTATCCGCGCCTGGGGCGAACCATGGAGTGGGATATCGCCGCCGGCGATGCGGTGCTGCGCGCAGCCGGAGGGACAGTGCTGACACTCGAAGGCGCGCAGCTCAGCTACGGCAAGGCCGACTTCGCCAACCCGCACTTTGCAGCCTGGGGATTAACCCGTGAACGAATATCTTGAAAGCTCAGCTTCGCGTTATCTTGAGATGTTCAAAAAATATTTCAGAATGTCCCTGATGCGTTGATTCGGTCGTGGATTGCAATCAGAATGAATGTCCGAATAGGTTTATGGGCAATTATTTTTGTCGATAAAACCATAATATTGGATGGTCATAAAAGAGCCTGTAAACATGACTCAAAATCCCCGCCACCTTCGCAGGAATCCAACCCAGTCCCGAGCGGAAGCAACGCTTAGGGCAATCCGTGAGGCTTGCCTGAAAATTCTGGATGAGGAAGGCCACCAGCGGTTGACTACCAACCGTATCGCCGAGGTGGCGGGTATCAGCATTGGCAGCCTTTATCAGTACTATGCCGACAAGCGTGCAATCGCTGCGGATATCTGCAATGAGCTCTTGTTGGCGGAGTTGAACGAGGTTGATCGCCTGGACGAGCAGGCCATATCCATGGTCAGGAACTCGCTCGAGACGACAATGAAGTTCTTTGTCGAGGAGTATGTGGCTCGTCATCGCAGGCTGTATCTGAAACTCAAGGGATTTTACCTCGAAATGCACTGGCATTACGATTTCGAGACCTATGTGCTGAAGACGCGGCCGGGTAAGTTGACCACCGTTGAATGGCTGCCCCGTGCGCTAAAGCGCTATCGGGAAATATTGGGTGTGCATGACCTGGTGCTTGCCTCGACTATGATCGTGAATGTCATTGAAGGCACCATCCACGCCACACTCGACCGCAGTCCTGAGCTCATTCTGAAACAGGAGTTTGCCGATGAGCTTCTCGCTATCGTTCTCAGCTATCTGAAGTATGCCTCCAAATCAAACGCCTCACCTGGAAGCTCCTGAGGAGAATGTCTTGTTTTATTATTTCGATTTCCTGATCTGGTTCAAACTCCTTCGGCTGGTCGCCAAAGAGCCGGACAAGCGCCGGCGCCGTGGGCTGTTTCGGCTGCTGTTGCTGCGTGTGCCGGCCAGGGCCACGTTGACTGCAATCTGTTTCTTTCTCGATGGCATTCTTTTTCCGGGCCTGTGGCGAACCAGGGTCAGGGCACCGGTATTCATCATTGGTCACGCCCGCAGTGGCACGACGCTGGCCCACCGGCTCATGGGCGAAGACCAGCGGTTTTCGGTGTTCAAATACTACGAGTTGCTGCTTCCTTCTCTGCTGCAGAAGAAGGTCGTGCGCTTAATGGCCTGGCTTGATGCCGCGGTGCTCGGCCGGGTCATCGAGCGGAGGCTCCAGGCTTGGGAAAAGCGCAAGTTCGGCCCGACCCAGCACATTCATAAAATGGGCTTGACGATTCCCGAGGAAGACGACCTCCTGTATTTCAACTCGTGTGCTTCGGGTTTCTGGCTCACCAAGCTGCCTTACATGGACTCGCTGGATTTCTTTCATATCGACCAGCGCTCGCCCGGCAGCCGGCGCCGAATGATGAAATTCTATAAGGAGTGCGTACGCCGCCAGCTGTATCTCAATGGCAGCAACCGCTTCCATCTGAGCAAGAATCCGACCTACTGTGGGCGGGTGGAGTCCCTGCTCGAAGCGTTCCCCGATGCTCGCTTCGTCGTTCTCTACCGGAACCCATATGAAACCATACCCAGTCTGCTGAAACTGCTGAACGTCGGATGGAAACACCAGGGCAACCTTTCCGCCGAGAGGATAAGCAGCTCCAACAGGGTCATGACCAACCTGTCATACGAGACTTATCTTTATCCTCTGGAGGTATTGCAGCGGCATCCGGAGACCCCTTGTGCCGTGGTCGATTACCGACAGTTGACCACCGATCCGAAGACTGCCGTCGAAAAAGTCTACGCCGACCTTGGTCTGGAAATAACTCCCGAATACCAGTCATTCCTCGAGGCCGAGGCCAGCCAAAGTCGCAAGCATGAGACCGAACATCGTTACAGCCTGGCCGAATTCGGGCTGGACGATGAAGAAATCCGCCGCCGGCTGGCCGCGCTTTTTGAAAAGTTCCAATGGGAAGAAAACGCCAACAAGATCAACAAGAAGGAGTTCGACAATGTTTGAGACGAAGCCTCGGGATGCAGACACCCTGCAAGCGAGCGAGACTCTGCGCCAAGCTTGGGACGAGATGCTGAGCCAGTTGTCGTCCGCCCGCGATGCCATCGATGACCCCGAGCTATGGGCCCCGCCGGCGTCGCCCCGCAATCTGGCGGAAGGTTACCGCTATGTCACGGGCTTTCTGTACGGTTCCATCGCGCGCTGCATGGGGCCTACCGCCGAATTCCCCTATTTCACCCGGGCGATCCAACCGCTGAACCGCTCCACGATCGACAATGCTGATGCCATCTATCTGATGGCACCGATCGACGGCAATTACAGCTATACGATCCGCGGTAGAGCGGGCGATACCAGCCAGTGGCGTGGCGAAGCTGCGACCGGTCAGGGGCGCAAGGCTCCCCATTACGTCATCTTCGAAACGCCCAGCGGTTATTCGGGTGAGAGTGGCAGCCTGAAGGAGTTGAAGCGCGGTTCCCGCATCAACTGCGACGAACTCGACTCCACAGAGTTGCAGGTCAACGCCGACGGTAGTTTCGAAATCCTGCTGGCTCCCGAGAAACCCGAGGGCTACACAGGAAACTTCATGCTGACCCGTGCCAGCCGGACGCGCACCGCGGCCGACGGCACCACCGAAAGCCGCGAATACGTCAGCCAGCTGGTCATGCTGCGTGAGCTGTTCTGCGACTGGGAGAACGAAGACCTCCTGGAGCTGTTCATCTATCGCAACGATCTGCTCGGCCATCCCATGCCGACCTACACCCCGGAGCAGGCCGCGCAACAACTCAAGGATATCGGCCGCTTCACCCGTAACCAGGTGCACTTCTGGAACGAGTTCTATGCGGTGGTCTGCGAGGCCTACGGCGACATGAACGGTGATGGTAAGCGCTTCATGCCGCGCAACGCTTTCAACGACCCCAATGCGGCGTCCATCGCCACTGCCGGCGGCATGGCCACCAATATCTATTGCGGCGGCATGTTCGAGCTGGAACCCGACGAAGCCCTGATTCTGGAACTGCACCAGCCGGTGGAGCCCGTTTATATCGGTTTCCATCTGAGCAACATGTGGGGCGAGTCCCTGGATTTTGCCAATTACCAGTCCAGTCTCAACGGCCTGCAAGCGCACCGTGATTCGGACAATGTCCTGCGCTACGTGGTTTCCCATCGCGACCCGGGGATCGCCAACTGGGTCGACACCACGGGACATCCCGAAGGTTACATGGCGGTGCGCTGGGCTTATCCGGTGAAGCCCAGGGAAAACATGCCTTGGGCTACCGCCAGGAAGGTGCAGCTCTCGGAAGTCATGCAGCATCTGCCCGCAGAAACTCGCCTGATCACCCCGCAGGAGCGCAGAGCCCAGATCGCGATACGGCAAGAACATGTGCAGCGCCGTTATCGACAGCACTGAACAACCCCAAAGCCCAGGCGTACTGCGCCCTGGGCTACCGATCACCTGTCCTTGTTAACGAGAGCGGCTTTGCGCGCAAAGCCAGTCTCGGCGATTTCATGGAGCACCGAAATGCTAGAGATATTTGCATCGACACCCGAGAATCTTGGCCTGGACAACATCGCTGCCTTCGCCCAGCGGGTCGAAGCCATGGGCTATGACGGTCTCTTCGTGTCCGACGCCATTCATGACGGTCTGCTGCTTGCCTGCCAGGCGCTGTCCGCCACGCGGCGGATCAAGGTCAGCACCTCGGTGCTGGTCGCCTTCCCGCGCAGCCCGATGAATGTCGCGCTGGCAAGTTGGGACCTGCAGAAGATGTCGGGGGGGCGTTTTGAACTGGGTCTGGGAACGCAGATCAAGCAGAACATCGAGGATCGCTACTCGTCGCGCTGGTTGCCTCCCGCCGCCGGCATGCGCGAGTACCTGCAGTCGATGCGCGCGATCTTCCACAGCTTCCGCACCGGGGAGCCGTTGAACTATGTCGGCGAGCACTACCGCTTCACTCGCCTGCAGCCGTTTTTCAATCCCGGTCCCATCGACGCGCCGGATGTCCCCCTCATGCTCGGCGCGGTCGGTCCGAAGATGCTCGAGCTGGTCGGTCAGGAGGCCGATGGCATCCATACGCACCCCACCAATACCTCGGTTCGCTACCTGCGCGAAGTCATCACGCCGCAGATCGCTCAGGGCCTCGCCAAGCGCGATCCGGCCCGGCAGCGGCCGCTGATCAGTGCCAGCCAGTTCGTTGCCACTGGTCCGGACCAGGCGACTGTCTCGGCAGAGCGGGAGCGGTTCAGGGACATGCTGGCGTTCCTCTTCTCGACGCCTGCCTATTGGCCGAGCCTCGAGCTGTTCGGCTGGGGGAGTGTCGGAGAAAACCTGCTGCAACTGACCCGCGAGAAACGCTGGAAGGACATGCCTTCGGTGTTCTCCGACGAAGTTCTCGACCAGTTCCTGGTCAGTGCCCAATACGAGGAACTGCCGGAGGCACTCGCTTCACGGTTCGTCGGCGTGGCTGACCGCGTGACCCTGACCGTCCCCCATGACCCGGCCCACGATGCAGCGGTGTCCCTGGCCATTTCGGCAATCCGCGCGCGGAGCCAAAGCGCAGCTGCGTAAAGCTCTGCCTAGAGCAGGATCGAACAAGGGAGCGATATAGAGCACATTGCTGCTCGCTCCCTTGAACGACTTGCCCTGCAGTCGCGGCCTCTGGTTCAAGCGCTAAACGCGCCAGGACGGGGCCGGGCTGCCATTCCCAAAGTGCTGTGCCGAGGCCGGTAGTCCCGGTTGCAGTCGGCGTTCCCCCCCTTCCAGCCAGACCTCATCCATTCGGGCGCGAGCCGCCCGCCATTTCCCTGCCAGTCCAAACCTGTCGCACATCCAGGCTGCGTGAGCTTCGCGGTACGCACTCTTGGCAAGCTATCCGGCAGACCCTCTTCATATGCGTTGACCATCTGCGGATGCAGATACGGCATGCTTCCCTCACGCGTCCCTGCGCAGGTGCGCCGAGCGGGCCTTGCCGCGAAGAGCGCGGTCCGTGGTGTGGGTAGTGGCGGCGGTTGTGCGGGGAGGGTGGATGAGCGACGCAACCATCGGCGCAGCGGTTGCGTGCCCACCCTGGCGGGCGCTGAGTAGCAGTCGCTTGCCAGGGGGATCGGCTCGATGGCTACATCGAGGGAGGGCGGCCCATTTCGACTAGCCGGCAGACTTGGCCAGCAGCACCGGAGTAGAGGGATGCCGCTGGGCGCCGGGCGCAATGGGCTGGTACAGGGTATTGCGCAGCTGCAAAGGACGTCCTGAGCTATCGGCAATGGCGGACATCTCACTGGCTGCCATCAGTTGTCCGTTGGCGCCGCCGGCGGCCCGGGTGATCGACTCGTACATCAGTATGCCTCCCAGGTCGTTGGCCCCGGCTTGCAGGCAGAGTGCGGCGCCCTCCCGGCCCATTTTGACCCAGGAGGTCTGAATGTTGCGGATATGGCCATGCAATACCAGTCGGCTGACGGCGTGAACCAGAATCGACTCGCGGAGGGTGGGGCCCGAGCGGGCGAGCCCCTTGTGCCAGAGCGGGGACTCCATGTGTACGAAGGGTAGGGGCACGAACTCGGTGAATCCGCCGGTCTCCTTTTGCAGGTCGCGTATGCGCATCAGGTGCCTGGCCCAGTGCACGGGTTTTTCGACATGGCCAAACATCATCGTGGCGGTGGACTTGATTCCTGCCGCGTGTGCCGTACGCATGACTTGAAGCCATGCTTCGGTATCGAGCTTGTCCGGACAGATGATGGCACGGACTTCGTCGTCGAGAATTTCGGCAGCCGTACCTGGCAGGGTGTTCAACCCGGCGTCGCGCAGTTGCCTGACATAATCGTCCAGGGTCAGCCCCAAGGTGGTGGCGCCGTGGATGACCTCCAGAGGGGAGAACGCATGGACGTGCATCTGCGGAACCGCTTCCTTGACGGCCCGCACGAATGCCAGATAACTCTGCCCGGTGTATTGGGGATGAATCCCCCCCTGCATGCAGACTTCGCTCGCGCCGCGCTGCCAAGCCTCGATGGCCCGCGCGGCGACCTGGGACGGATCCAGCTGATACGCCGGTCCGCGCAGGCTGGACGCGCCCTGGCTCTTGGCGAAGGCGCAGAAGCCACACCTGAACTGACAAATGTTGGTGTAGTTGATGTTGCTGTTCTGCACGAAGGTCACGTCGTCGCCGACGACCTCGCGGCGCAGTCGGTCAGCGGCAGCGGTGATCGCGGCAAAATCGTTGTCGTCGACGGAAAACAGCTCGACGATCTCGGCCTCGTCGAGGTCGAGCTTTGCTTGTACCTTGTCGAGAATGCGTTGTACGTCGAGCGAGGCCCGTGTTCCCGGCCCCGAGCGGAGGAGGCGGGTGAGGTCTTCGTCCGGTACCAGGCTGGTTCCGGCGCGCCACTTGTCGCTGCGTGCGAAGCCGCTGGCGTCGACGCGATTCAGTATGGCCCGTGCCATCTCCTTGCCGGTCCAGCGCGCGGTGGACTGGGTGAATGCCGGGGTAAGCGCCAGGCGCTCGATCAGGTTGCGACCGCACTGCCTGGTCTGCTTCGCCAGGAAGGAAATATGTGGCCAGGCTGCTTCTGGATTGACGTGGTCGGGTGTGACGGGGGAAATGCCCCCCCAGTCGTTGATGCCGGCGTCTATCAGGGCTTCCAGCTCACCGGGACGCAGGTTGGGGGGGGCCTGAATGGACATCTGCGGGCCAAAGATCAGCCGAGCCATGGCGATAGTCCAGCCATGGTCCTCGAGGTCCGGTTCGGGCTTCTTGGCCATGGGGGTGTTCGGCTTGGCCCGGAAGTTCTGGATGATGATTTCCTGCAGATGGCCGTAGCGGGCGTGCAGATCGCGCAAGGCCAGTAACGACTCGACGCGCTCCTTGCGGGTCTCGCCAATGCCAATCAGGATGCCCGTGGTCATCGCCACTTGCGCTTCACCGGCGTTGCGCAGCGTTTGCATGCGTACTTCCGGGTGCTTGTCCGGGCAGTTGAAGTGTGGGCCGCCACGCTCGCAAAGACGTGCGCTGACCGATTCGAGCATGATCCCCATCGACGCTGCAAAGGGCTTGAGCATGCGGACTTCTTCGGCGTCCATGTTGCCCGGATTGATGTGCGGCAGCAGCCCCGTTTCCTTGAACACCCGCTCGGCCATCGCGGCGACATATTCCAGAGTCGAGCGATAACCCATCTCGGCCAGTGCCTCGCGGGCAGCGGCGTAGCGCAGCTCGGGTTTTTCTCCCAGCGTGAATAGCGCTTCCTGGCAGCCAGCCTCGGCGCCCTTGCGGGCGATCTCGAGCACTTCATCCGCGGTCAGGTAGGGGGCCGGAACGCGTCCGGGGGATGCGGCGAAGGTGCAGTAGCCGCAGGTGTTACGGCACAGCCGCGTGAGCGGAATGAATACCTTGCGCGAGTAGCTGATACGCCGCCCGTGACCACGCAGCGTCAGTACCCGCGCGGTTTCGAACAGCTCGGATGTGGCGTCCTGCTCTGCAAGCGCCAGGGCCTGGCGATCACTGAGCGTCCCGCCCTCCAGCAATTCGGAGAAAAGGGGGTTCTTGGATGAGGTCATGGCTTTCTTTCTCCGGAATTCTTCAAACAAGAGCCCGTCGGGCAGCAGATCCAGATCGGCCGGCTCGTCGATATCGAGGGTCAGACCCGGAAGGTTTTTCACCGAGATGAACAGGTTCTTGCGCTTGGCTTCGTTGAGGTGCAGCTCGAGGCTGTTGGTGCCGAAGTGGAAGGCGAAGTCGACGGGTAGGGGAAGGTAGAGAGCGTTGCTGCCGACGCGGCGTGCATCGCTGGCCAGCAGGAGGCCCTCCTGGCGTCCGTGGGCGATGAACTGGTCGATCTCCGTGGCGCTCACCAGCGGCATGTCGGCGTGCAGCACAAGCAGTTCATCGGCGCCGTCGCGTTCCAGTTGCCGGGCGGCAAAGGTCAGTGCCGCGTTGAGTCCGCCACCTGGGTCATCGAACAGGCGCAGCCGATCCGATGCCATGAGCCCGAGGGCCTGTGCGTCAGCTGTGACGATGGCGATACCGCGCAGGTAGCGGCTCCCGTGCAGGACCTCGAGCATGTGGTGGAGCATGGTCTTGACCAGCAGGTGGCGCTGCCGGGACGACAGGGCGGCGGCGAGGCGTTGCTTGCCCTGGCTGGGATGCTTCACGGCCAGCAGCGCCCAGCAGTTCATGTGTCGGCCTTTACGCGACAGTGCAATTGCTCGGCGAAGGCGATGCACTCTGCAGCCAGGCGTTCGCGATCCTGCTCGCAGCGCATGAGGGTATTGGTGACCAGCGCCGGGATGGCCAACTGCTCCGCCAGATGACGATCCGCGTGGTCCAGGACGATGCCGTCGATCAGTCCCTGATAATGTTGCGCGATTTCTAGACTGCACTGGGCAATGCCCAGCTCTTTCATGATCTTCGCAGTAGGGCCTTTGACGGCGGCGCCAGCGATGATCGGCGACACGGCGATGACGGGAACGGCGGCCGTTGCGATGCGTTGGCGCAGGTCCGTAATCGAGAGCAGTGGGTCGATGCTCAAATAGGGATTGGAAGGGCAGATGATGATCGCCTGCAGATCGGGATCTTCCAGGGCCTGGATGACGCCTGCGGAGGGTTGGGCGCCATCGGCACCTTCAAAGCGAATGGCTGTGACTGTGGGTTTGCAGGCCTTTCTGACGAAGTAGTCCTGAAAATCCAGCGTGCCTTCATCGGTTGCAACGCGGGTGCGGACCCACTGGTCGGTCATCGGCAGGATGGCGCTGGCGACGCCGAGTTTTCGCGCCAGCGCGGCGGTGACCTGGCTGAGCGGCTCGCCAGCCATCAAGCGCTGGGTGCGTTCGATGTGCATCGCCAGGTCGGCATCGCCGAGCCGGAACCATGTCTCGCCGCCTAGTTCGCCGAGCGCCTGCATGAAGTTCCAGGTTTCGTCGGCGCGGCCCCAGCCGTTTTCCTGGCTGACCAGATTGGCGAGGGTGTAGACCAAGGTATCGATATCGGGTGATATCTGCAGTCCGAGGTGCTCGAAGTCGTCACCGGTGTTGACGATCAGCTTGAGCCTGCTGGCAGGTATCTGGCGAGCCAGGCCCGCCGCCAGTTTCGCTCCGCCGACACCGCCGGTCAGTGCCACAATGGTTCCCTTGGTCATTTGAACAGATCCTCGCTCAATGGCCTGATCAGGGCCTTGCAGTCCCTGACCGGGGCGTGATTTGGCAGCCCCTGAATGACCACGACGGGAAGCCCTTCGGCTCCTTCACCCATCTGCAGGGCTGCACCAGCGGCAATGGCATCGGCATTAGCGACTTGAGTGATCTCCAGCACGTTGCCATTGCGGTCTCGTTCTCCGCGTCGATCAACCAGCGAGGCAATACCGGCGCAACCGATGGCCACATTGGTTACGCCGTGGCGCCAGGGGCGTCCGAAACTGTCGGTGATGACCACCCCCGGAGCTACCCCGCTGAGCTGCTCCAGGCGGTCGCGCAGGCGAGCAGCACTCAGGTCTGGATCTTCCGGCAGCAGGAGCACCCGTTCCTGACGGGTAACCCTGGGAACGTTGGAGTGATCGATGCCGGCGTTGGCCATGACCAGGCCCAGACGGTGCCTGACGATCAGCACGCTCCGCACGGCGCGAACGACCTCCGTCGACTCGGAGAGGATCGCTTCTACCAGTCGAGGGTCTTTTCCGGTGATATCCGCCAGCTCCAGGGCCTGCGTCGAGGGGCGGATAAGGTTGAGGTCGACATAGCGGCCCTCGGACTTGGAGACCACCTTCTGGGCGATGACGATCACCGTGCCCGGGTTCAGCCCGATGGCATTGCGCTGGCAGCTTTTCCAGATGATCTGTGCCAGATCGTCCCCTGGATTGATTTCCGGAATATCCGCCGGGGCACAAAAAATCAGGGGCGGCCTCATCGGTTAACCCTGAGACGACAGGTCGAAGTGACCTGTGATGCGGATGCCGGCGCCGTCTACTTTGTAGGTCTTGTTCATGAAAATCAGAATGGAGGTCAAGGCCTCGGCAGCTGCCGAGTTGGCCAATGCGCCACCATGCAGGCCTCGCAGGCCGATATCGTTGGCCAGGCCGACCACAGTGGCTCGCGCGTCCTTGTCGTCGCTGAAGACAAGGACATCGCACTCGACCTGGTCGTCGGTAGCCAGTTTGTGCGCAGCGACATTGTGAAACGCGGAAACCACGCGGGTGCTTTCGTCCAGCACAGCCTGAGCCCGCAGTGCGGCGGAGCCTTCGGCCGGCAGTTGCACGCGCATCACCTTTGGTGGCATCAGCGGTACGCAGGTATCAACGACGATCTTGTTCTTCAGCTTGTCGGCCAGGGCACTCAAGGTGCTCTGCTGACTGGCGAAGGGAACGCTGACGATGATCAGGTCTGCCTGCTCGGCGACTTGGTCATTGCTGGCGCCACTGATGGCCTTAGAGAGGTTGGTGGACAGCTCTTGCGCGACCGCATGTGCACGCTCGGCATCCCGGGAGCCGATCATCACGGCATGCCCAGCCTTGGCGAGTCGAGTCGCCAGTGCGGCGCCGAGATTTCCAGTACCGCCGATGACCCCGATAGAAGTTGGCTGTTGTTCCTGCATGGTCGATTCCTCGTTGAATTTGCTACGGCCCGGTTCTGGTAAGGGATTGCAGCGACCCGGCGATTGCACGGCTTTCGGACTAGGCAGTTCAGACTAGCCAGTTGCTTTTGGGGGGGCATACTTTGAATGGACTAGCTAATCGACCCCGGTAGCCTGGCTGGATGCCCCAGCCGGGTTATTTGCTGCCGAGAGATGGCCGAATGGCGGTGGGCCACGGTTCTCAGGATCGGGCAGCCTGGCCGCGGAGTACATCGAGCAGTATCAGTAAGGCATCTCCGGTGTTCATTCTGGAGTGATGTGGCGCTGGATCCCGTTGCTGCCTTCATAGGCGGTGTTCGAACTGGCGAACACGAACAGCGACTGAAGGCGAAACTGCTTGCGTAAAACGCGCCGCCGAGGGCTTTAGCCTCGGGCCAGCGCTCCAGTTCTGCGTGCCATGTGGGGCGAGGAGCAGGCGCCGCACCGGCGGATCCGCGTCGACGACGCCGAGGCCTTGCAGGCGCTGGTCAAAGCTGTAGACACAGCAGCCTAGATCAGCGGGTCCCAGCGCTGCGACCAGTCCCGCTCCTGACTCACCTCCTTGCGCAGCAGTTCGCAGGCCTTCTGCAGCTCTTGCGAGTCGCGCTCGCGGGCGTAGACCAGATAGATCGGGTGGCTGAACTCCGGGGCCTTGGCTACCCGTTCGAGCAGACCGCGCTCCAGGTAGGTCTGCACCACCCGACTACGAAAGTAGCCCGAGCCGCCGTGCTCGAGCAGGTATTGCAGGGCCAGCGGACCGAGATTGAAGCTGAGCGCCGCGCCGGCGTGCTGCGGCAGCGCGGCGTCATGGCGGCGGCGGAAGTCTTCGCTCCAGTCGATGTACACGTAGGGCTCCGGGGTATTCACCGCGCGGACCAGGATCAGACGCTCCTCCAGCAGCGGCTCGACCTGCAGGCCGGGCCAGTAGGCCGGGCTGTGGAGCAGTGCGGCGTGCAGGCGGCCCTGTTCGAGCTGCTCCAGCAGTTGGCCGGCGGCGGCGATTTCGGCGCGGATGGCGTGCTGGGGGAAGTGCTCGCGCAGGCGGCCCACCCATTGCAGCAGCAGCGGATTGCTCAGACTGACCTCGCCGCCGACGTGGAGCAGCTCGCGGTAGCCCTCGGGCAGGGGCAGGTCGCGCTGGGCGGCCTCCCATGTCTGCACCAGCTGGTTGGCATAGGCGATGAAGGCCGTGCCGTTGGCGGTGAGCTTGGCGCCGGCGCGGTTGCGCACGAACAGCTTGCTGTTGAGCTGGGCTTCCAGGTTCTGCACCCGCGCGGTGATCGCCGTCTGGGTGACGCAGAGGCGCTCGGCGGCGGCCACGAAGCTGCCGCAGCGGGCGATTTCGATAAAGGTACGGGCGAGTTCGATATCCATGCGGTGACTTCCGGCGAAAGTGGCTCGGTGTAGTGGGGGCGCTGGCTTTCCTGCGGGCGGCAGATTCGGTTCCGGGGACGCGGCAGGGTCCTGGTATCGTCGCCGCCATTCAGCTTAAGTGCAAAATAATTGATTGTAGTGAGCATTAATATTCGTTAGTCAGCGGCATTGCCGAGCGAGACACTGGTGCTGTCCACACCGCCATTGCAACGCAAGGTGCTCTGGGATGCTGAACAAGGTCCCGTCCCTACAGGAGTTCGAACCATGTCCGTACCGCTCGATGAACTACTGCAAACCCTGCTCAGCGCCGAGCGTGCCGGTGTCCAGGTGGCTTCGGCGAGCCTGCGGGAATGCCAGGATCCGACCTTGCGGCCGATGCTGGAACAGATCCTCGCCGGCGAAGGCGAGAGCTGTCGGCGACTGCTCACCTGCATGCAGCACCTGGGCTTGCAGCCGAACCGGCAGACCGGCGAGTTCTACGCCAGGGCGATGGCCATCGCCGATCTGCATGAACGCATGGCGTTCATCGACCGTGGCCAGCGCTGGGTGATCCGCAAGCTGCAGGAAACGCTGCCGGACTGCGCGGACCCCACGGTGCGCGGGGAGCTGGAAACGGTGCTGCGCATCCACGAAGAGAACAGCGTGGCTACGCCAGCCTGACTGGCGGCGCTCGTTACATGTATTTGTTTGAGGAGGACCCATCATGAAACATTCAACCTTGAGCGCTCTGCTGGTGAGCGTGAGCCTGCTGGTTGCCGCGAGCGTGCAGGCCGACGAAGTGCTGTCGACCACCCATGACAACACCGCCGGCAAAGCGGCCGGCGCGGTGACCGGCGTGATGATCGGCGCAGTGGGCGGACCGCTGGGGGCGCTGGTCGGCGCCGGCATCGGCTGGCTGGCCGGCTGGGGCGTGCAGGAAGGCGCCGGCCTCAGCGAGAACGCCTACACTGTGCGCGGCACCGACGGCGAAACGAAGGTGGTGCGCTCGCCCAATCGCCAGTTCGCCGTTGGCGAGCAGGTCGACCAGCGCGGCGGGAGGCTGTATGCGCGCAGCGACTCGGGGCAGGCCCCGGCCAGCGGGCTGTGCGCCGCGCCTGCGGGGGCTGCCGACGGTCGCTGCTGAGCAGGCTGGAGAGTTCCCGAAGGCGCCTCTGCGCAGAAGGGGACTCTCCATTTCCATCCAGAGGCCTGGAGGAGACGGGGCATGATCGAGGTTCAGGTCTATCGCTATCACCCGGAGCAGGATCGCAAGCCCAGGATGCAGTCGCTGTCCCTGCCCGAGGAGTTCCGCTCACGCATGGTGCTGGATGCGCTGGAGTTCCTGCACGAAGCGGACCCGACGCTGGTCTACCGGCGCTCCTGCCGCGAGGGCGTCTGCGGCTCGGATGGCATGAACATCAACGGCAAGAATCGCCTGGCCTGCATCACACCGGTTGCCGAGGTACTGGGGAAGGGCAACACGCTGATCATCAGGCCCCTGCCTGGAATGCCGGTCATCCGCGACCTGGTGGTCGACCAGAGTCTGTTCTTCCAGCAGTACCAGAGCATCAAGCCCTGGCTGATCAACGACGAGCCTGCGCCGCCCATCGAGCGTCTGCAGTCTCCCGAGGAACGCGCCAGGCTCGACGGGCTGTACGAGTGCATCCTCTGCGGTTGCTGCTCGTCGCAATGCCCGTCCTGGTGGTGGAACCCGGAAAAGTACGTCGGTCCGGCCGGCTTGCTGCAGGCCTGGCGCTTCATCACCGACAGCCGGGATCGGGCCACGGCGGAGCGGCTCGAACGGCTGGAAGACCCCTTCAGCCTGTTTCGCTGCCGCAGCATCGGCAACTGCTCGTGGGTCTGCCCCAAGGGACTCAATCCCATGGGGGCCATCGGCAAGATTCGCCAGGAGCTGTTGCGTAAGGGCACCTAGCCGTCACGAATACTTGATCGCCACCTTCTCGAGCTTGTTCCTGCCGATTTTCGCCCACGACTTGGTGTCGAACCTGAGCACGGCCACGGCACAGGTCGGCAGGTTGACGTCCTTGTCCGCAAGGCGCAGTACCAGCTCCGACAACAGCGGATTGTGGCCGACCAGCATCACCCGCTTGTGGTTGCCGCCAACTTCCTCGATGAGCTGCAGCAGGTCATCCACCTGTCCGCCGTAAAGCCGCTCATCCTGCACGATGTGCTTGCGCTTGAAATCGAGCTTCCGGGCGATGGTCGCTGCGGTCGCCAGCGCCCGGGTCGCCGGACTCGAAACAATCATATCGAGCGCAACTTCGGACTCGGCCAGCCGCTTGCCCATCTTCGTCGCATCTCTCTTGCCCTTGTCCGTCAAGGGACGATCCCGGTCGGCCGACTTGACGTCGTCCCAGCTCGACTGGCCGTGGCGAACGAGGAACAGCACTTTCATGGCACTCACCCTGTTTGGCACGCTGGCTTCACCTTCAGGCTAGCTTGAGTTGCTTACAAACAGATGCACGCGGCTGCCAGGATGACTGCCATGTCGATTGGTCTTGTTGTCGGTGATGGTCAGTGTGCCAAAGCGGTTCGAGCTGCGCGGCGAGCCGCCTCACCGTCGGGTGGCGCTCCGCTGGGCGGCACACCGCCGGGCGCCAGCGCATCTACGCTTCCAGGAGGCTATTCGGCACCCTTGTAGAGGAGACCATGCGATGAGCGAAATGGCTGCCCCCGGCGTCCTCGACCAGGCCGAGCTCAGATGCCGGATCATCGACACCGCGCTGACCCTCGGTACCGAGCGCGGCTGGGACGGGTTTCATCTCCACGACGTTGCAGCGCGACTGGGCATCAGCCTGGCCGACATCGCCCGGCACTTCGCAGGCAAGGACGCGATCGTCGAAGCCTGGTTCGAGCGTGCCGATGCTGCCTTGCTGGCAGCGCCGGAGGCGCCGGGCTGGCACCTCCTCAGCCCTCGCGAACGCCTGCAGCACGCGATCTTCAGCTGGTTGCGCGCGCTCGCCCCGCATCGTCAGCTGGCCGCCGAGATGCTGCGCTACAAGCTTCACCCTGAGCATCTGCATCTCCAGGTTCAGGGCGTGCTGCGGGTCAGCCGCACGGTGCAATGGATACGCGAAGTGGCCCTGCTGCCCGCAACCGGCTGGCGGCGCGAATGCGAGGAAGCGGCGCTCACCGCCATCTACCTGACCACCTTCGCCTACTGGCTGCGGGACGACAGCCTTGGCGCCAGCCGCAGCCGCAACCTGCTCGACCGGCTGCTCGCCCGGGCCGAGTGGGTGGCCGGTTGGCTCGAGGGGATGGACCGCGTCAAAGCGCCGGCAAGTCGGGCCGGGCCGTCGACCAGCAAAGCCGGCAACGGGGCCGATAGCGGCGGCTAAGCGATGGACGCGCTCGCCCACGCGCTGCTGGGCGCCACGCTGGCGCAAGCCACCTCGGCGCGCTGCGCCGCGCTGACGCCACGGCAGTGCCTGGCGGTCTGCAGCAGCGCTGCGATCTTCCCCGATATCGACTTCATCGGCTTCCTCGTCGATCCGCTGCGCTTTCTCGCCGAGTGGCACCAGGGCCCGACGCATTCGCTCATCCTGCTACCGCTGTGGGCCGCGCTGATCGGAGGCGCGTTCGCGCTGGCGGCCAGGCGCAGGGCGGATTTTCTGCCGGCCTGCGCTTTCGCCGCCGTCGGGCTCGCTTCGCACATCGTGCTCGACCTGATGACGGCCTACGGCACCGCGCTCTTCCATCCACTCAGCCAGCAACGGTTCTGGATCGGCAGCCTGTTCCTGGTGGACCCGGTATTCCTGCTGATCGCCCTGGGCGCGCTGGTCGCCAGCCTGCGGCTGCGCAAACGCTGGCCCGCCCTCGCGGGCATCGCGCTGCTCGCGCTGTATGCGGGCGGCCAGACTCTGCAGCAGCTACGCGCCAGCGACATCGCGCGCCAGTGGGCGCAGGCCAATGGCATCGTGCCGACGCGGGTGGCGGCGCTGGCCCAGCCGCTGTCGCCCTTCAACTGGAAACTGCTGGTGGTCGATGGCGAGCGTTATCACCAGGCCCATCTGAAGCTCGACGCTGGCGCCGCAGCGCTGCCGATCCCGTGGCCGCTGGGCGAGCTTGCCCGGGCCTACCGGCCGCCGGAGCGGCTGGTCTGGCAGCTGCGTTATCGCTACGGCGCGGATGCCGCCCTGCAGCCGCAGGTGCAGGCGCGCTGGCACGACCCCCGCTTCGCGTCCTACCGCCGCTTCGCGCTCTTTCCGGCCCTGTCGCGGATCGACCGCGGCGGCGAAACCTGTATCTGGTTCACCGACCTGCGCTACGACCTGCCGACCCTGCCCGACACCTTTCGCTACGGCTTCTGCCGCGGCGGCGAAACGCTGCCCTGGCGGTTGTATCGCCTGCGCTACTTCTCGGTCGATTCGCGGCAAGGGCTGAAGTCCGTGGATTGAGCAAGCGGTGCCGACCGCCCAATCCGTCGCAGGCGGGAAACGTGGAACATGGCGCGACGATCTCGGCTGCGGTGAGCGGTGTCACCATATGGCCAAGGCAGCAGCGGCAGATGCGATTGCCCTGTCATTCGCTTCCGCGTGGACGCCCAGCGGGTGCTCATGTGCTACATCTATCCTGCGAATTTGCGTAGGACTGGGACCCAGGGAGAACCGCACGATGTCCGATGAGCTTGTGATACGCCAGATGACCCGCGCCGAGCTGGACCTGTTGGTCGGCTGGGCGGCGGAGGAGGGCTGGAATCCCGGCCGGCACGATGCCGAAGTGTTCTGGGCCTCCGACCCCGAGGCCTTCCTCGCCGCCGAGCTGGACGGCGAACTGATCGGCGGTGGCGCCATCACCTGCTACGGCGGCGAGTTCGGCTTCATGGGCTTCTTCATCGTGCGCCCTGAATTTCGCGGCCATGGCTTCGGCGATACGCTGTGGCACGCCCGCCGCGACCGTCTGCTGGCCCGCCTGCGCCCGGGGGCGAGCATTGGCATGGACGGCGTATTCGCCATGCAGGACTACTACGCCAAGGGCGGCTTTGTGTTCTCCCATCGCAACCTGCGTTTCCGCACCGACATCCCGCCGCAGCCGGCTGCGGCGGCGGTCTGTGACGCAACCATCGTCCCGCTCGCCACTGTGCCGTTCGAGCACGTGCTCGATTACGACCGCACCTGCTTCCCCGCGCCGCGCCCGACCTTCCTCGCGGGCTGGATCGCCCAGCCCGATGCGCTCGCCCTCGGCTGCCTGCGCGATGGCCGGCTGAGCGGCTACGGCGTCGTGCGTCGCTGCCAGGACGGCTGCAAGATCGGCCCGCTGTTCGCCGACGACGCCCGGGCCGCCGAAGCCCTCTACGTCCAGCTGGCGGCATTCGCCGCCGGCGGCCCGCTGTTTCTCGACGCGCCGGAGAACAACCCGGCCGCCATGGCCCTGGTGCGCCAGCACGGGATGGTCGAGGTGTTCGGCTGCGCGCGCATGTACCTCGGTCCGGTACCGGCGCTCGCGCACGAGCGGGTGTTCGGCGTCACCACCTTCGAGCTGGGCTGATGGCCGGGCGCGACCTCACCGGCTACGCCGGCCGGCCACCCCACCCGCACTGGCCGGGCGAGGCGCGCATCGCCGTGCAGTTCGTTCTGAACGTCGAGGAGGGCGCCGAATCCTGCGTCCTCAATGGCGACGCCCAGTCCGAGGCTTACCTGCACGAGCTGCCGGGGCGCCCGCCACGCCCGGGCGAGCGCGACCCGAGCGTCGAGAGCCTGTACGAATACGGCTCGCGCGCCGGCGTCTGGCGCATCCTCGAGCTGTTCGCCGCCCGCGGCCTGCCGCTGACCGCCTTCGCCGTCGGCCGGGCGCTGGAACTCGTCCCCGATATCGGCCAGGCGCTGGCCGCCGCCGGCCACGAGGTCGCCGGCCATGGCTATCGCTGGCTCGACTACCGCCAGATTGCCGAGGACGAGGAGCGCCGCCATATCCGGCAGACCATCGAGGCCATCGAACGGATCTGCGGCCAGCGCCCGGTTGGCTGGTACACCGGGCGGGTCAGCCACCACACCCGGCGCCTGCTGCAGGAGACCGGCGGTTTCCTCTACAGCTCCGACGCCTACAACGACGACCTGCCGTACTGGCTGCCCGGCACGCCGGCGCAGCTGGTGATTCCCTACACCCTGGTCAACAACGACGCGCGCTACCTGCTGCCCAACGGCTTCGCCAGCGGCGAGGACTTCTTCCGCCTGCTCAAGGACGCCTTCGACCTGCTCTGGCGGGAGGGCGAGCGGCAGCCGAAGATGATGAGCGTCGGCCTGCATGGCCGCATCAGCGGTCATCCCGCCCGCGCCATGGCCCTGGCGCGCTTTCTCGACTACATCCAGGACCACGACCGGGTGTGGATCTGCCGGCGGGAGGAGATTGCGCGGCATTGGCTGGTCGAGCATCCGGTTGGCAAGGCAGAGCCTGCTTCCTGAAGCTGCCTGGCGCGTCGGCGTCCCTGCCGAGGGGTACGGGCTTTGTGCAAGGCCCGATGGTGACGAACCGCGGCGCTCGATAGCCGCGCCGGTCACATCTCGATGATCATCTCGAAGCCGCCATAGATCAGGCGCTGGCCGTCGAATGGCATCGGATTCTTGTCCGGCTGCAGGCGCGGATCGGCCATGGCCTTCTCCATCGCCTGGTCGCGGACCGCGCGAGAAGGCCAGATGATCCAGGAAAAGACCACGGTTTCATCGGGCTTGCACTTCACCGCCATGGGGAAGGACGTCACCTTGCCCTCAGGCACATCGTCGCCCCAGCACTCGACCAGCTTGAGTGCGCCGTATTCCTTGAAGACGGCACCGGCGGCCTCTGCGTGTTTTCTGTAGATTTCCTTGTTTGCCGTGGGCACGGCAAGGACGAACCCGTCAACGTAGGACATTTCAAGCCTCCTCTTTCTGCGTGGAAGAGCGAGTGTGTGACAGCCGGTTGAGTCTAGGTCAGTGCTCGGGGATTCGCCGCCAGGCACTCGCCGGCTTGCCACCCGCGCTACCTGCGGCAAGAGCCCGGCGGCGACTGGTCGACCCAACCGCAGGGCTCCGTCATCCGGTCCCTTTCGAGACGGGAAACATGGGGCACCCTCAACGTTCGACAGGCGTGGCAGGCAAACAGCTCAACGGATCGATGGATGGCTTAGGCGCCACGCTCAGTACCCGCTTTAAGTTCGCTGGCTAGACGATTGAGGTTCTGTTCATGGCTGGCTCCACGATCTGCCGCATGCTCTCTGCGACCTTGGCATCGGCGAAATCCTGCTCCCAGGAGACCAGGGGTCCGTCAGCAGCCGCAGACAAGGCGATGGTCAGGACGAACTGCGGCTGTGACAGGTGCCTGATACGGACCTGGGAATTCGGAACGATCTCGGCAAATTCCGACTGACACGCCGGAGCAGTACCCTTTACTTGCCACTGAAGGAGCACTGCTCCATCACCAGTCGCCATTCGCCGGCCTGCTTCTCCCAGACCATGACACACCGCTGGTCGTCCATGAATGAGGCCCCTTCGAACGAACCGGCGCCCTCATAGCGGTGCCGGACCACGGCCGCCTCATGGCCCAAGACGCGGACAACGACCTCGCTGCGCGTGCCATGATCCAGCCGATAGCTCGGGGAACAGATGATTGCCAGGATGGCGCGACGGTCGAGGGTCGAGCCGTCCGGGGCAACATAGAGGTAGTCCTCGGCCGCCAGTCGTTCCACGGTAGCGGCATCCTTGTCCAGCCACGCCCAAAACCAACGCTCGCTCAGGTCACGCAACACCGAGGTCATCCGCTGGACCTCCTACTCTCGAAGCGCTCACGACCGAGCGGTCCCATCTGCAGAGACTGCGTGGCCGGACTATTCGGACAAACTGCGACGGTATCTCTCGCCGCAGCTCTGGAGTGCGGCTTTCAGAGGGCTGGAAGATGTCATGCCCCACGGCGGAAACGCCCTTGCACCATCTGATCGGCTGTCCCTGAGCGTAGCTCCACCCATAAAGAAAACAACCGGGACGCTTCCCGCAGTCCCGGTCGTTTTTCAGCCATCAAGCAAGGCTCAATAGCTTATTCGCCGCTCAACACCCGTCCCAGCATCCGAGCGCCCGCGACCTGCTGCGCGAGGGCGGCGGCGCGACCATTCAGGCACCCTGGCCGGCCGCACGCCTGAGTTCCTCGATATCCCGCTTCGGCGATGCGCCGAACAGGCGGCCGTACTCGCGGCTGAACTGCGACGGGCTCTCGTAGCCGACGGCGAAGGCCGAGCTCGACACGTCCTGGTTCTCCGACAGCATCAGCCGGCGCGCCTCGCCCAGGCGCAGCCACTTCTGGTACTGCAGCGGGCTCATCGCGGTGATCTGCTTGAAGTGCTGGTGGAAGGTCGAGGGGCTCATCCTCACCGAGGCGGCCAGCTCTTCCACCCGCAGGGTCTGGCGGTAGTTGTGCCGGATCCAGTCCACCGCGCGGGCGATGCGGTGCACCTGGCTGTCGGCGGCGGTGACCTGCCACAGCCGGGCGCTCTGGTCGCTGGCGATCAGGCGGTAGTAGATCTCTCGTTCGATCAAGGGCGCGAGCAGGGGAATTGACTCGGGCTCGTCGAGCAGGCTGACCAGCCGCACCAGCGCGCGCAGCAGGGTAGGGGACGTCCGGCCGAGGAACATGCCGGGATCGCCGGCCTTGCCGGCCGGGGCGGTGAAGCCGCTCTGCAGCATGACTTCCGAGACGACGCGCAGATCCAGCCCGAGCATCAGGCCCAAGTATGGTCGCTCCTCGTCGGCCTCGACGATGTGCATCATCGCCGGCAGATCCAGCGAGGTGATCAGGAAGCTGTGGATGTCGTAGGTGAAGGCCTCCTGGCCGAACAGGGCGCGCTTGGTGCCCTGCACGACGACGAACAGGCTCGGCCCCACCGTGCAGTAGTCCGGCTGGGTCGGCGCGGTGCGGCGGAACAGGCCCAGATTGGCGATGGGCGTCTGCACGTCCTGCGCGTCACGGGTCCAGCGCGCCACGGCCTGCACCAGGGTCTGCCGGAGTTCTTCGAATCCTCCGGACTCGGCGAGAAAAGTGTCAGTCATTCGATGCCTACCCGGGCTCGCGTTCGCTCATCGGCAGCCGGGCAGGGCGGCGTGCACCGGCACGCAAGCCCTGTCTTTCCGGCAGATCGGCACCGTTAGCCCGCACGATGCCTGCACGGCGAGTTATGCCTCAGGCACCGCCCGCTGGCAATGCCGTCACGCGCGCAACAGGGCACATCCGGAGGATCAGGCAAGAAGTCGCCAGTAATGAGCTAACCCGCCGCAGGGAGCCGCGGCAAGAATGTCCTCAACCCCCCAGGCCTTGACCGAGGACCTCCCACGAGGAAGCCGCCAATGAAGAACCTCCTACTCTCCATGGGACTGTTGATCAGCTCCTTCAGCGCAATAGGTGCCGAAATGCCTGCCGATGCCAACAACTTCTACCAGAGCCAGCAACTGACCGTGCAGAAGGTCAGCTTCAATAACCAGTACCGCATGCAAGTCGCCGGCAACCTCTACCTGCCCAAGGACATGGACCCGCAGGTGCGCTACCCGGCGATCATCGTCGGCCACCCCATGGGCGCGGTGAAGGAGCAGAGCGCCAACCTCTATGCGCAGAAGATGGCCGAGCAGGGCTTCGTCACCCTGTCGCTGGACCTGTCGTTCTGGGGAGAAAGCGAAGGCGAGCCGCGCAACGCCGTGTCTCCGGACATCTACGCCGAAGACTTCAGTGCCGCCGTGGACTTCCTCGGCACCCGCGCCTTCGTCGACCGCGAGCGCATCGGCGTGCTCGGCGTCTGCGGCAGCGGCAGCTTCGCCATCAGCGCCGCCAAGATCGACCCGCGCCTGAAGGCCATCGCCACCGTCAGCATGTACGACATGGGCGGCGCCAACCGCAACGCGCTGAACCACTCGCTGAGCCTGGAGCAGCGCAAGGCGATCATCGCCGAAGCGGCCGAGCAGCGTTACGTCGAGTTCGCCGGCGGCGAAACCCGCTACACCAGCGGCACGGTGCATCAGCTGGACGCGGACACCCACCCGATCCAGCGCGAATTCTTCGAGTTCTACCGCACCCCGCGCGGCGAGTTCACCCCGACCGGCGCCTCGCCGCAGCTGACCACCCACCCGACCCTGACCAGCAACGTGAAGTTCATGAAC
This sequence comes from Pseudomonas linyingensis, assembly GCF_900109175.1. GTDB lineage: Bacteria > Pseudomonadota > Gammaproteobacteria > Pseudomonadales > Pseudomonadaceae > Geopseudomonas > Geopseudomonas linyingensis. The sequence continues at coordinate 115,823 of NZ_FNZE01000010.1, forward strand.
TTCTACCCGTTCAACGACATCGACACCATCGCGCCGCGGCCGATGCTGTTCATCGCCGGCGAGAACGCCCACTCCCGCGAGTTCAGCGACGAGGCCTACCGCCTCGCTGGCGAACCCAAGGAGCTGGTGCTGGTGCCGGGGGCCGGCCACGTGGATCTGTACGACCGTACCGGGCTGATTCCCTTCGAGCGCCTGACCAGTTTCTTCCGCAGCAACCTGAAGTAAGCCGATAACCAGTGCCCCGCGGCGTGCGGGGCATGCGTTGGCAAGCGGCCGTGCAAAAGCCCGGCCTCCCTCACGCCGCCGCACCTACTTCCGCGCCACCGCGCCACCGCGTTGCACCACTCCCTTGGGAGGCGGTGCCGGGTGGCGCATTGCCCGAGAACACTGATGACGACCTCAACGCTCCAACCTGAATCTGCCCAGCGGCGGATGCGCGGCGCCGTGGACTCCATGGCGCTGTGCGTGGCGATGCTGATCGCCTCCGAGTTCATGCCGGTCAGCCTGCTGACCCCGATTGCCGCCGACCTGCAGGCCACCCAAGGTCAGGTCGGCCAGGCCATCTCGGTGTCCGGCCTGTTCGCGGTGCTGTCCAGCCTGTTCATCGCGCCGCTCGCCGGGCGCTTCGACACCCGCCACGTGCTGCTGAGCATGACCCTGCTGATGCTGCTGTCGTTGGTGATGATCGCCTTGGCGCCCAGCTTCGCCCTGCTGATGGCGGCCCGCGCCCTGCTGGGCCTGTCGATCGGCGGCTTCTGGTCGCTCTCCACGGCGACCATCATCCGCCTGGTGCCCGCCGACCGTGTGGCGCAGGCGCTTGGCTCCATCTACATGGGCAATGCCATCGCCACCGCGTTCGCCGCGCCGCTGGGTGCCTACCTGGGCGGGATCTTCGGCTGGCGGGTGGTGTTCGCCGCTCTGGTGCCGCTGGTACTCATCAATCTGCTGTGGCAGGTCAAGGCGCTTCCCGCCATGCCGCCGCGCGCGAGCATTCCGGTCAGCCGCCTGTTCGGCCTGCTCAAGCGCCGCCACGTCGCCCTCGGCATGCTCTCGACCATGCTCACCTTCGCCGGCGCATTCGGTGCCTTCACCTACTTCCGTCCCTTCCTGGAGGCGGAAACCGGCGTGAACCCGAGCCAGCTGTCGCTGTTGCTGCTCGGCCTGGGCGTGGCCAGCTTCGCCGGCACCCACTTCGCCAGCCGCATGCTGCACCGGGACCGCCTCTACCCGCTGCTGCGCTACCTCCCATTGGGCCTGGCCGGCGTCACTCTGGCCATGATGGCCTCGGGGCATCTGTTCTGGGCGGTGGCAGCCGTGATGGTCGGCTGGGGCGCCCTGAACGCGGCCATTCCCGTGTGCTGGTCAACCTGGCTGGCCAGGGAGCTCGGCGACGAGCCGGAAAGCGGCGGTGGACTGCTGGTCGCCTCCATCCAGCTGGCGATCATGCTCGGCGGCGCCCTGGGCGGCCAACTGCTCGACCATGCCAGCACTTCGGCTCCACTGGTGGGTGGGGCGGTGTTGCTGGGTTTGTCTGCGCTGATTACTGGTGATGGCAGTCGGATTAGGCGGGAGGTGCGGGGGTGAGGGCTGGCGGGGGGGATGGTGAGGAATGGACTTGGTGGGTGATGGGCAGATGGGCTTGCTCCGATCAAGCCGTAGGGGGGAGCGCACCCTACGGCCGGTCACACAAAATAAATCTGTTCCCTTTGCTGCAGCACGTCCGCATCTGTGTCCATCCTGCACGGGGTTCGAGGATGATTACTCTACTGGCGTAAGTACAGGCTGCCCCGCAAAATGAGCCACAAGGTTATCGAACGTCAAATCCAGCATTGCACGCACGGTGGTTTCCGTGGTGCTCGCCATATGAGGCGTCAATACCACGTTGTCGAGTGCAAGCAGTGCCTCTGGAATATGTGGCTCGTTACAGAATACATCGATCCCCGCCGCCAGGATCTTGCGTTCACGCAAGGCTTGTACCAGTGCGTTCTCATCGACAATGGAGCCGCGGGCGACATTGACCAGTACACCGGACGGCCCAAGCGCAGCGAGTACTGTATCGTCAATCAATGCGTGGGTAGTGCTGCCACCGCTCGCACACACCACAAGAAAGTCGACATTGGCTGCCAGGGTCCGCGCATCACTGTGCCAGCGATAAGGAACATCGGTCTTCGGTGTTCGACCCGTGTAAGAAACACTCATGCCGAAACCCAGGGCGCGTTCTGCCACCGCTCTGCCAATACGTCCCAGACCGACAATGCCGATACGTCCGCCGTATACGCGCGGTGTCACTGGGAACCGGCTCACTGTCCAATCCCCACGTCGGACGAACCTGTCGGCGGTCACCACCTGACGTGCGGCAGACAGCAGCAACGCCATGGCGAAGTCGGCAATGTCGTCGGTCGATAGCCCCGGGGTATGGGTTACGCATACCCCATGCTCGCGCGCTGCTTCAATGTCGATTCCGTCGTAACCGACACCAAGCACCGAAATGATCTCGAGGGCGGGCAAGCGTGCGATCAGGTCGCGCGTCACGATCGATTCGCCGCTTGCCACTATACCTCGCAGCCTGGGGGCTAGAGCCTGCAGGTGATCATCCTCGAGCTGGGCGTACTCGTGACAATCGAAATGCTCGCGCAGTTGCGCACAAAAGGCATCGGGAAATCTGGAGAGAAGCAATATGTTCGGCTTGACCATTATTGTTGCGTCCTGTCTGGGAAATATCCGAAATACTCAGGTTGCAGCGCCATTCTTGGGGCGTCGAAATCGGTTCATTTCACCACTCCGGACTCAATTTCCCGCATCGAAGCGCATGCATATGCAATCCCCTTTGCACCGGCTGGTCGAATGCCCTCGAGCCCATTAAAACAACCGGGACGCTCGCGCAGTCCCGGTCATTGTCAGTCATCAAGCAAGCCGCAGCCGCTTATTCCCCGTTCAACACCCGTCCCAGCATCCGATCCCCCTCGATGGTGGTGCGGTTGATCACCCGGCGCACGCCCGGCTTGGTGCCGGTGGCGCAATGCATGGCGCGCCAGTTGTCCCAGAGGACCATGTCGCCCTGGCGCCACTGGTGGAAGTAGTGGAATTCCGGCTTGCGGATATGCGCCACCAGGCGTTCGAGCAGTTCGATGGACTCGTCGTTGCACAGGCCGAAGCGCTGCGGGGTGATGACGCGGTCGAGGAACTGCTCGACCACGTTGAGCACCTTGCGGCCGCTGACCGGGTGGGTGATCACCGCCGGGTAGACGGCATCGGCGAAGTCGGGGAAGCCGATGTCCGCGGGCTTCTTCGGCAGGCCGGGGCCCGGCACGTAGCCGTCGACGTCGACGTAGCGCATGTGGCGGCGCTGCATGCTGAACGAGTAGGCCACTTCCAGCTTCTCCAGCAGGGCCTTGGTCTCGTCGTCGAGGGCGTCAAAGGCCTTGGCCAGGTCGCCGAAGCCGGTCATGCCGTCCTCCCTGGCGACTTCCACGGCGGTCAGCACGGCGCCGTGGTTGGGGCGGCCGGTGTAGTGCAGGTCGATGTGCCAATCGAGCCGGCCGACGATCTCCTCGCCGTGGTACCAAGCGGTGGAGAACCTGTCCTTGGCGCCGTTGTTCTCCAGCACGAAGAGTTCCGGGTACTGGTCCGAGGTGGTGACCTTGAGCGGGTGCATCTCCAGCTTGCCGAACAGGCGGCTGAAACGGATCTGGCTTTCCGGGGTGATCTGCTGGTCGCGGAACAGCAGGATGGCGTGTTCGTACCACAGCGCCTTCAGCTCGGCCTGCAGCTCCTCGCTGTAGGGACCGTTGATGTCGAAGCCGGAGACTTCGACGCCGACATTGTCCAGGGGGGTGACGATGAGGCTCATGGTTGCTCTCCTTATTGTTGTTATTCGAGGACGGACGGATCGTTGCGCAGCTCGCGGCGGGCCATGGCTTCCCAGAGGAAGGGGAAGCCGTTGGCGTCGGCGATCGCCAGGCGTTCGACCACCTCGTCGGGCAGCGGGCGACCGCCGCCGGCCAGCTTGACCTCGTAGGCGCGGCGGCAGCGCCATTCCAGGGTGACGACGCGCAGGTGGGCCTGGCGCAGGTCGCGGGCGACTACCAGCGAACCGTGGTTGGCCAGCAGCGCCCACTTGGCGTCGCCCAGGGCTTCGGCGGCGGACAGACTGGTCTGCTGCTTCTCGAAGGTGCCGGTGTAGTCGTCGTACAGCGGCAGCTCGACGCCGCAGTAGGCGCCGGACTGGTCGTAGACCGGCGGCACCTGCTGCAGGTCGGCCCAGATGCCGCTCCACCGGGCGTGGTTGTGGATCACCACGTTGGCGTCGGGGCGCAGCTCGTGCAGCTGCAGGTGCAGGCCGAGCGCCGGGGTGACGTTCCAGTCGCTGTCGAGGACCTTGCCGTGGCGGTCGAGGGTGACGATGTCGCTGGCGCGCAGCTCGTCCCAGGCCAGCTCCCAGGGGTTGGTGAGTATCGTGCCGTCGCTCTGGCGCACGGTGATGTGCCCGGCGATGTGGTCGTCCCAGCCCTCGCGTCTGAGCATCCGGCACATCAGCGCGACCTGCGCCTTGGCGCTCAGCTCGGGCAGCAGCGGACGCGCGCCGGGGTTGGGGGCGAACTTCTCCAGCAGTTGGGTGTTGATGCCTTCGGTTCTCAGCATGGCGATGCTCCGGTGTTGGTTTGGCGGGTCTTGTTGTTGGTTCGATGCTAGGGCTGAAAGCCGGCGTGGGCATTGCCGATGTGGTCAGATCGCTGGCCGATCAGGACATGTTGCCGGGGCGTGGCGGGCACGGTCAGTCGCCGCGCCGGGGTGCAGGGCAAGCGCAATCCGCTGTAGGGGCGAATTCATTCGCCTTGCCGGGGTATTTCGGCGAATGAATTCGCCCCTACAAAGAGGTGGGCTGCGGCTGCGACAGGGAGGGATTCAGCCGAACAGCCGCTCGCGGAAGGCGCTGGGCGACAGCCCGGTCCACTTCTTGAAGGCGCGGAAGAAGCCTGAATTGTCGGCGTAGCCGAGCTGCTGGGCGATGCGGGTGATGCTCTGGGTGGGGTCGCTGAGCGCCCGGCGGGCGTGGATCTCGCGCACCTGGTCGACCAGTTGCTGGTACTGCCAGCCCTGGGCGAGCAGCTTGCGGCTGAGGGTGCGCGGGCTGCAGTGCAGGGCCTCGGCGGCGGCGGCCAGGTCCGGCGGCTCGGCAATCTGTTCGACGATCATCTGCGAAAGCCGCCAGGCCACGTCGCCCCGGCTGAGCTCGATGCTGCGCCGCTCGCACAGGCTGGCGTACAGCGCGGCGCTCTGCGGGCTGGCGTGGGGCAACGGCTGGTCGAGCACGGCGGCGTCGAAGAACAGCTGGGTGGCCGGCGCGTCGAACTGGATCGGGCAGCCGAACACCGCGTGGTACTGCTCGGCATGCGCCGGTTCGGGGAAGTCGCAGCGCAGGCGGGTGACTGGCAGCGGCCGCCCCAGCACCCAGCGGCAGCTGGCGACGATGCTGCCCAGCACGTCCTCCACGGCCAGCAGGCGCAGCGGGCCGAGGTCGTCCTTGGCGTGGACCTGGTAGCAGCCCTGGCCTTCGATCTCGCTGAACGCGGTGACGATCGAGCGCCCGGAGAAGCGCCCCGGGTAGTTCTGGTAGCGCAGGCCGGTCTGGCTCGCCTCGCGCAGGGTGCTGCAGCTCATCATCAGGTAGCCGAGCTGGTCGAGGGTGGCCAGCGAGCGCTGGATGCCCAGTTGCAGGCCGAGGCCGGCGTTGCCGCTCTGCTGCAGCGCATCGAGCAGCAGCTCGCGGTGCTGCCCGGCGCTGACCACGGCATCGGCGTCCAGCAGGCGCGCGGGGTCCAGCCGGTGCCGGCGGGCCAGTTGCGCGCTGTCGATGCCCTGGCTGTGCAGGAAGTCGAGCAGCCAGACGATGTAGCGGGAATCGGTGTTGATAGTGTGCATCCTGGTGGCGATCTGTAGGGGCGAATTCATTCGCCTGGCGGCGTGTTTTGGCGAATGAATTCGCCCCTACAAGGCTCGGAAGTGCCCCGGTCGCCCGTCACGCTCACCGTGGCTCGCGCGGCATCCCCAGCGCCCGTTCGGCGATGATGTTGCGCTGGATCTCGTTGCTGCCGCCGTAGATGGTGTCCGAGCGGGTGAACAGGAACAGCGACTGCAGGCGCGACAGCTCGTAGGGCTCGCCGTCGAGGATTTCCGCCTGCGGGCCGAGCACGTCCATGGCCAGCTTGCCCAGCTCGACGTGCCAGGTGGACCAGGCCAGCTTGTAGCTCATCGCCTCGGGGCGCAGGCTGCCGTTCTGCGGGCCGGAGAGCATGCGCAGCGAGTTGTAGCGCAAGGTGCGCAGGCCGGCCCAGGCGCGGGCCAGACGCTGGCGCAGCATGGGGTCGGCGGCGGCGCCGTTGGCCTTGGCAATGCGCACGATCTCGTCCAGCTCGTTCTGGAACAGCATCTGCTGGCCGAGGGTGGAGACGCCGCGCTCGAAGCCGAGCAGGGCCATGGCGATCTTCCAGCCCTCGCCGGGTGCGCCGACGATGTTGTCCGCGGCGGTTTCGGCGTCGTCGAAGAACACCTCGTTGAACTCGCTGGTGCCGGTGATCTGCTTGATCGGTTGCACGCGGATGTTCGCCTGGTGCATCGGCACCAGGAAGAAGGACAGACCCTTGTGACCGACGCTGCCCGGCTCGGTGCGGGCGATCACGAAGCACCAGTCCGACTCGTGGGCCAGCGAGGTCCACACCTTCTGGCCGTTGATCAGCCAGCGATCACCCTCCAGGCGGGCACGGGTCTTCACCCCGGCCAGGTCGGAGCCGGCGCCCGGCTCGGAGTAGCCCTGGCACCAGAACTCGCGGCCTTCGAGGATGCCAGGCAGGAAGCGGCGCTTCTGCTCGTCAGTGCCGAAGGCGGCGATGGTCGGCCCGGCCAGCCCCTCGCCGATGTGGCCCATGCGTCCCGGGCCGCCGGCGCGGGCGTATTCCTCGTGGAAGATCACCTGCTGGCTGATCGACAGGCCGCGCCCGCCGCACTCGCGCGACCAGCCGAGGCCGATCCAGCCACCCCTGGCCATCTCGCGCTCCCACGCCTTGCGCTCCTCGGGGAACATGTGTTCGTCGCCGGGGCCGCCGCGAAAGCGCAGCTGCTCGAACTCGCCTTGCAGGTGCTGTTCGAGCCAGTGGGCGACTTCCTGGCGGAAGGCTTCGTCCTCGGTGCCGAATCCGATTTTCATGGGCGGGACTCCAGAATCAGGGTGGCCAGGCGCTCGCGGTGCCAGCTCGGCGTGCCGAGCAGCTGCTCGCTGGCGCGGGCGCGCTTGAAGTAGAGGTGCGGGTCGTACTCCCAGGTGAAGCCGACGCCGCCGTGCAGCTGGATCGACTCTTCCGCGCAATGCATGAAGGTCTCGCTGGCCTGGCTCTTGGCGATGGCGCAGGCCTCGGCCAGCTGGCCGGCCAGGTTCGCGTCGCCGTCTTCGACCAGCGCCTCGCGCGCCACGCAGGCGGCGTAGTAGCTGGCCGAGCGGGCGCACTCGATGGCCAGCATCAGGTCGGCGCAGCGGTGCTTGATGGCCTGGAAGCTGGCGATGGTGCGGCCGAACTGCTTGCGCTCGCCGATGTAGGCAAGGGTCAGGTCGAGGGTGCGCTGCGCGGCGCCGGTTTGCTCGCAGGCGAGAGCGATGGCGGCAACCTGCAGGACCTTGTCGAGCAGGGCTTCGCCGGAACCGTCGCCGTGCAGGCACTGCTCGGCGGCGACCGCCACGCCGTCCAGCTCGATGCGCGCGCGGCGGCGGGTCTGGTCGAGGGTCGGCAACGCCTGGCGGCGGATGCCGGCCTGGTTGGCGGGTACGGCGAACAGGCGCAGTGCGCCGGCGTCGTCGCGGGTCGCGACGATCAGCAGGTCGGCGCTGGCGCCGTCGAGCACTGCTCCATATATACCGTCGAGGCGCCAGCCGTCGCCGTTGCGGGTGGCGCGCGGCTGCTCGGCGGCGTGCCAGCCGTCGCGGCTCTCGCGCCAGGCGAGGGTGGCGGTCAGGCTGCCGGCGGCCAGTTCCGGCAGCCAGTGCTGGCGCAGCGCCTCGTTGTCGCCCAGCAGCAGCGCCGGGGTGGCCAGGCAGGCGCTGGCGAAGAACGGCGAGCAGAGCAGGTGCTGGCCCATCTGTTCGAGCAGGATCGCCTGCTCGACGAAGCCCAGGCCCACGCCGCCGTACTGCTCGGGAATCATCAGCCCCGGCCAGCACAGCTCCTCGGCGATCTGCCGCCACAGCTGCGCGTCGAAGCCCTGCGGGCTGGCCATGGCGGCACGCACTGCCGCCGAATCGGAGGCCGCGGCGAGAAAGCCCGCCGCGCTCTCCTGGATCATCAATTGTTCGTCACTCAGCGCGAAGTCCATTACCGGCTCCTCTGGCCCATTAGCAGGACTCGAGTGTGCGAGTGGCGCACTCGCGGGGAATCCCCGAAATGGACTAGAAGCCGCACCAGCCGGGCGGATCGGCACCTTCGCCGCTTAGTCTCAACGGACGATGAACCCCTGGCGCGGCCTGCGCAGAATCAGCTCCAGTCATGAAACGACCATTTCAGGAGCAGGGGCATGATCGACATCCGTGGACTGAGTTACTTCGTTGCCCAGGTCGGCAATCTCGGCGACTGGCAATGCTACGCCGAGGACGTGCTGGGCATGCCCACCAGCCCCGCGCCGGGCGGCGGCCTGTACGTGAAGATGGACGAACGTCCGTTCCGCATGCTGGTGGTCGAGGGCGATTCGCCGCGCTACCTGGCATCGGGCTGGGAGCTGGCCGGCGAGAAGGCCTTCCGCAACGCCATCGCGCACCTCGAGGCCAAGGGCATCGAGTGGCAGGCGGGCAGCGCCGAGGAGGTCGAGCAGCGCGGTGTGCAGGCGCTGGCCATCGTCGTCGACCCGGCGGGCAACCGCCACGAACTGTCGTGGGGCCATCGCTCAGATTGCCTGCCGTTCGTCTCGCCGCAGGGCGTGCCGCGCTTTCTCACCGGCGACATGGGCCTCGGCCACACCGTGCTGCCGGCGCCGAACTTCGACGCCACCCTGTCCTTCGCTACCGAGGTGCTGGGCTTCGAGGTCTCCGACATCTTCAACTTCCGCCCGGACCCGAACGGCCCGGCGACCCGCATCCACTTCCTGCATTGCGCCAACGCCCGCCACCACAGCCTGGCGCTGGCCGAGTACCCGGTGCCGAGCGGCTGCGTGCACGTGATGGTCGAGGTCGACTCGATGACCGAGGTGGGTCGCGCCCATGACCGCATGCAGGCCCATGGCGCGCCGCTGTCGGCGACCCTCGGCCAGCACCTCAACGACCGCATGACCAGTTTCTACATGAAGACCCCCTCGGGCTTCGACCTGGAGTACGGGTACGGCGGCCTGCAAGTCGACTGGGCCGAACACAGCGCCTTCGAGTTCACTCGCGTGAGCATCTGGGGCCACGACTTCTCCGCCGGCCGTCAATAAGGAGCACATAGATGAACAAGCAACTGACGGCGGCCGATGCGGTCGCCCAACTGCGCGACGGCATGACCGTCGGCTTCGGCGGCTGGGGCCCGCGGCGCAAGCCGATGGCCATCGTCCGCGAGATCCTCCGCTCGGACGTCAAGGACCTCACCGTGGTCGCCTACGGCGGCCCCGAGGTCGGCATGCTCTGCGCCGCCGGCAAGGTGAAGAAGCTGATCTTCGGCTTCGCCACCCTCGACGCCATCCCGCTGGAGCCGTGGTTTCGCAAGTGCCGCGAGGCCGGCCAGCTCACCGAGCTGATGGAGCTGGACGAAGGCATGTTCCAGTGGGGCCTGCGCGCCGCCGGCATGCGCCTGCCGTTCCTGCCGACCCGCTGCGGTCTGGCCACCGACGTGCTGACCCACAACCCCGAGCTGAAAACCATCGCCTCGCCCTATGCCGACGGCGAGGTGTTGCTGGCCATGCCGGCGCTCAACCTCGACGTGGCCTTCCTGCACGTCAACGAGGCCGACCGCCTGGGCAACACCCTGGTCACCGGCCCGGACCCGTACTTCGACCACCTGTTCGCCCGTGCCGCCCAGCAGTGCTTCGTGTCCTGCGAGCGCCTGCACGAGCGCCTCGAGCTGACCGCCGCAGAGGCTCGCGGCAACACCTTCGAGCGCTACCTGGTGACCGGCGTGGTGCACGCGCCCTTCGGTGCCCACCCGACCTCCTGCCCGTCCGACTACGGCTGGGACATGAGCCACTTCAAGCGCTACGTCGCCAGTGCGGCGGAAGAGGGCGGCTGGCAAGCCTACGTCGACGAGTTCGTGACTGCCGGCGAGCTGGCTTACCAGGACAAGAACGGCGGCGCCGAGCGCCTGGGCAAGCTGCCCCTGCCGGTATTCTGAGGAGGATGCGCGATGACCGATACCTGTGATTTCACCCTGGCCGAACTGCTGATCGTCGCCGCCTCGGAAGCCTGGCGCGGCAACGGCGAGGTGCTGGCCTCGGGCCTGGGCGTGATCCCGCGCCTGGGCGCCAGCCTCGCCAAGCTCACCCACAGCCCGGAACTGCTGATGACCGACAGCGAGGCGTTCCTGGTCGAGGAGCCGATTCCGCTCGGCCCGCGCGGCGACTACGTGCCCAAGTACTCGGGCTACCTGAGCTTCGAGCGGGTGTTCGAGTGCGTGTGGGGCGGTCGCCGCCACGCGATGATCGGCCCGACCCAGGTCGACCGCTGGGGCCAGACCAACCTGTCGGCGGTCGGCGACTACCGCCAGCCGAAGATCGCCATGCTCGGCGTACGCGGTCTGCCGGGCAACAGCATCAACCACGTCAACTCGTTCTTCGTGCCCAACCACGGTCCGCGCGTGTTCGTCGCCGGCGAGGTGGACATGGTCTCCGGCGTCGGCTTCAAGCCCGAGCGCTGGCTGGAGGGCTCGCGCCGCGACCTGATGGACATCCGCCACGTGGTCACCGACCTGTGCGTGATGGACTTCGGCGGTCCCGACCGCGCGGTGCGCGTGCGCTCGCTGCATCCGGGGGTGAGTTTCGCCGAGGTGCAGGAGAAGACCGGCTTCCCGCTGCTGGCCGCCGACGACATGGGCGAAACCGCCCATCCGAGCGCCGAGCAGCTGGCGATCATCCGCCGCCTCGACCCGCACGATCTGCGCGCCTCCGCCCTCAAGGGCAATCCGCCCGGCATCCGTGCCGCTACCCAGGCCTGAGGAGTCCGCCATGAGCGTCCCGAGCAGCGACAGCGAATTCGTCACCCGCAGCGACACCTCGGTCTACGAGACCGACGAGCCGGTGCTGTACGCGGTAGAGGCGGGCATCGCCAGCCTGACCCTGAACCGCCCGGCGTTCAACAACGCGCAGAACTCGCAGATGACCTACGCCCTCGACGCGGCCCTGCGCCGCGCGGTGGACGACGACGAGGTCAAGGTGATCGTGCTGCGCGGCGCCGGCAAGCACTTCTCCGCCGGCCACGACATCGGCACGCCGGGGCGCGACATCAACAAGCCGTTCGAACGCGCGCATCTGTGGTGGGACCACACCAACAAGCCTGGCGGCGAGTACCTCTATGCCCGTGAGCAGGAGGTCTACCTCGGCATGTGCCGGCGCTGGCGCGAGCTGCCCAAGCCGACCATCGCCATGGTCCAGGGCGCCTGCGTGGCCGGCGGACTGATGCTGGCCTGGGTCTGCGACCTGATCGTCGCCAGCGACGACGCCTTCTTCCAGGACCCGGTGGTACGCATGGGCATCCCGGGGGTGGAGTACTTCGCCCATCCCTACGAGATGAACCCGCGCATCGCCAAGGAATTCCTCATGTGCGGCGACCGGATGCCGGCCAGCCGCGCCTACGAGGTGGGCATGGTCAACCGCGTGGTGTCGCGCGATGAACTGGAAGCCGTGACCTACGCGCTGGCGGCGAAGATCGCCACCCAGCCGCGCATGGGCCTGGCGCTGACCAAGCAGGCGATCAACCACGTCGAGGATCTGGCCGGCAAGCGCAGCGCGATGGACGCAGTATTCGGCTGGCACCACTTCGCCCACGTGCATAACGAACTGCTGTCCGGCGACAAGCTGGGTGGCTACGACGCCAAGGCCATGGCCAAGGCCAACAAGCAGGCCGCGGCCAGCGAAGGGGAAAGCGCATGAGCGCCCTGCTGCAGACCCCGCTGACCGAGGCGCTCGGCTGCCGCTACCCGATCGTGCAGACCGCGATGGGCTGGGTGGCCGACGCCAACCTGGTGATCGCCACCACCCGCGCGGGCGGCTTCGGCTTCCTCGCCGGAGCGACCATCCCGGCCGCCGCGCTGGAGGGCGAGATCCAGAAGGTGATCAAAGCCACCGGCGGCAGCAACTTCGGCCTGAACTTCCACATGTTCCAGGAGAACGCCGCGCAGTGCGTGGATCTGGCGATCCAGTACCGCCTGCGCGCGGTGAGCTACGGCCGCGGCCCGGACAAGCAGACCATCGCCCGCTTCAAGGCCGCCGGCGTGCTGTGCATCCCCACCGTCGGCGCGCTCAAGCACGCGCAGAAGGCCGTCGAGCTGGGCGCCGACCTGATCACCATCCAGGGCGGCGAGGGCGGCGGCCACACCGGCGGCGTGCCGACCACCATCCTGCTGCCGCAGGTGCTGGACGCGGTGAAGGTGCCGGTGATCGCCGCCGGCGGCTACTCGACCGGGCGTGGACTGGCTTCGGCCTTGGCCGCCGGCGCCGCCGGCATCGCCATGGGCACACGTTTCCTGATGACCAGCGATTCGCCGACCCCCAAGGCGACCCTGGAACGCTACCTGAAGGTCAATGACCCGCAGCGCATCCGCGTCACCCTGGCGGTGGACGGCATGCGCCACCGGATGATCGACAACCCGTTCATCAACCGTCTGGAAGGCGCCGGCCCGTTCGGCCGCCTGCGCATCGCCCTGTCCAGCGCCTGGCAGTGGAAGCAGCAGACCGGCATGAGCTTCGGCCACATGCTCGGCGTGCTGCGTCAGGCGCTCAAGGAGGATCCGGGTGCGGTGTCGCAGACGGTGATGGCCGCCAACCAGCCGGTGCTGCTGCAGCGCTCGATGGTCGACGGCTTCCCCGACGAGGGCATTCTGCCCAGCGGCCAGGTGGCCGCCGCCATCGGCGAGCTGCAGAGCTGCCAAGAACTGATCGAAGAGATGGCCGCCGAGGCCGAGCGTTGCCTGGCTGCGCTCTGTGCCCGCCAGGCAGCGGCGAAGACCGCGCCGGCCATCTCCTGAATCCCGCCATGCCTACCAGGAGCCAACAACAATGAGCCAGGCATTCACTACCCGTATCGAGGCGGGCATCGCCGAACTGACGATCGCCAAGCCGCCGGTCAACGCGCTGGACAGCCAGGAGTGGCTGGGCCTGGCGCGCTCGATCGACGAGCTGGGCGCCAACCCCGACGTGCGCGTCATCGTCATCCGTGCCGAGGGCCGCGGCTTCTGCGCCGGGGTCGACATCAAGGAACTCGACGCCCATCCCGAGCGCATCGTCGCGGTGAACAAGGGCAACTACGAGACCTTCCGCGCCGTGCACCGCTGCCCGGTGCCGGTCATCGTCGCGGTGCACGGCTTCGTGCTCGGCGGCGGCATCGGCATCACCGGCGCGGCTGACATCGTGCTCGCCGCCGAGTGCGCCACCTTCGCCCTGCCGGAAGTCGACCGCGGCGCCATGGGCGGCGGCGCCCACCTGCAGCGGCTGTTCCCGGTGCAGAAGGTGCGCTACCTGTTCTTCACCGGCGACAAGATCGGCGCCCGCGAGGCCGAGAAGTACGGCTTCATCGAGCGCGTGGTGGCCAAGGAGCAGCTGCGCGAGACCGCCCTGGAGATCGCCGCGAAGATTGCCGCCAAGAGCCCGGAAATGATCCGCATCGCCAAGGAGGCGCTCAACGGCATCGAGGACGGCAACCTGGAAGACAAGTACCGCTGGGAGCAGGGCTTCACCCTGCAGGCCTACACCAGTCCGGACTCGGCGGAGACCCGCCGGGCCTTCGTCGAAAAGCGCGACGCCAAGTTCTGAGGACGCACCATGGACCTTGCCTATACCCCGAAACAACAGGCCTTCCGCGCCGAGGTGCGGGCCTGGCTGGCGGACAACCTGCCGCGTAAGCCGCTGGCCAGCTACGACACCCGCGAAGGCTTCGAGCAACACCGCGAATGGGAAAGCCGCCTGTTCGACGCCCGTCTGTCGATGGTGATGTGGCCGGCCGAGCTGGGCGGGCGCGGCTGCGACCTTACCGAGTGGCTGATCTTCGAGGAGGAGTACTACGGTGCCGGCGCACCGATGCGCGTCAACCAGAACGGCCAGCTGCTGCTCGGCCCGACCCTGATGGAGTTCGGCACCGAGGCACAGAAGCAGCGCTTCCTGCCGCGCATGGCCGCCAGCGCCGACATGTGGGCGCAGGGCTGGTCGGAGCCCAATGCCGGCTCGGACATGGCGGCGATCACCAGCAAGGCGATCCGCGATGGCGACCACTATGTGCTCAACGGCCAGAAAACCTGGTCGACCCGGGCGATCTTCGCCGACTGGCTGTTCGGCCTGTTCCGCAGCGATCCGGCCTCCAGCCGCCACCACGGCCTGTCCTTCCTGCTGGTGCCGCTGAACACACCCGGCGTGACCATCCGCCCGATCAAGGCGCTCAACGGCAAGGACGCCTTCGCCGAGGTGTTCTTCGACGACGTGCGCGTGCCGGTGGACAACCGCATCGGCGCCGAGGGGCAGGGCTGGAACGTGGCCATGGCCACCGCCGGCTTCGAGCGCGGCCTGCTGCTGCGCTCGCCGGCGCGCTTCCAGTACACCGCACGCAAGCTGGTCGAGCTGTACCGCGCCAACCGCGCCAGCGCCGACCGCGACCCGAGCATCGGCGAGGCAGTGACCCAGGCATGGATGGACGCCGAGGCCTACGCGCTGTCCGCCTACCACACGGTCGGCCGCCTGGCCCGCGGCGCGCGCATCGGCGCCGAGTCGAGCACCAACAAGATCTTCTGGTCCGAGCTGGACCTGCGCATGCACGAAACCGCCATGCGCATCCTCGGTGCGCGCGGCGAGCTGCTGGAAGCCAGCGAAGGCGAGGCCAACGGCTGGCTGGAGGGCTTCCTGTTCGCCCAGGCCGGGCCGATCTACGCCGGCACCAACGAGATCCAGCGCAACATCATCGCCGAGCGCATGCTCGGTCTGCCGAAGTAAGGAGCGGGCCATGGACTTCACCTTTACCGACGACCAGCTCGCCTTCCGCGAGGCGGTCAGCCGCTTCCTGATGACCGAGGCGGCCCCCGAGATGCTCCGCGACGTCTGGGAAACCGACGCCGGCCGCTCCCCCGAGCTGCGCAACAAGATCGCCGAACAGGGCCTAACCGCCCTGTCGGTGCCCGAGGCCTGCGGCGGCCTGGGCATGGACGACGTCGCCTGGTCGCTGATGACCCAGGAACTGGGCTACTACGCCATCCCCGACTCGCTGGCCGACACCGCCTACATCGCCGCCGGCCTGCTGTCCGCGCTGCCCGAAGGCAGCGCCGGGCGCGACGACGCGCTGGCGCAGATCGCCGACGGCAGCATCCGCGTCGCCGTCGGCCATCCGGTCAACCCGCTGGTGGCCGACGCCCACCTGGCCAATTACCTGCTGCTCGCCCACGGCGACGAGGTGCACCTGGTGCCGCGCCAGCTGGTCGACGTGATCGCCACGCCGAGCATCGACGCCTCGCGCCGCCTCAGCCAGGTGGTCTGGGAGCCGAGTTCGGCGACCCGTGTGGCTGCCGGCGAGAAGGGCCGTGCGCTGTGGGCGCAGACCCTGGATCGCGGTGCCCTGGCGGTGGCCGGCCAGGCCTTGGGCCTGGCCCAGCGCATGCTCGACCTGTCGGTCGACTACGTCGCCCAGCGCAAGCAGTTCGGCAAGCCGATCGGCAGCTTCCAGGCGGTCAAGCACCACCTGGCCGACGTCGCCACCAAGGTCGAGTTCGCCAAGCCGGTGCTGTATCGCGCCGCCCACGCTCTGGCCAGCGGCGCTCGCGACGCCTCGGTGCACGTCTCCCACGCCAAGCTGGTGTGCGGTGAGGCCGCCTGGCTGGCCGCCCGCCACGGTATCCAGGTGCACGGCGCCATGGGGTACACCTGGGAGGTCGATCTGCAGATGTTCATGAAGCGGGCCTGGGCGCTCGACGCCTCCTGGGGCGACCGCGCCTTCCACAAGTCCCGGGTGGCCGGCTTCGTGCTGGCCGACGGCGCCCCGTTGGGGCCGGGCAACACCTTCGAGGAATGATCCATGGCTGAAGCTTATATCGTCGACGCCCTGCGCAGCCCGACCGGCAAACGCAAGGGCGGTCTGTCCCACGTGCACGCCATCGACCTCGGCGCCCATGTGCTCAAGGCGCTGGTCCAGCGCAACCCGATCCCGGCCCACGAGTACGACGACGTGATCTTCGGCTGCGTCGACACCATCGGCTCGCAAGCCGGCGACATCGCCCGCACCAGCTGGCTGGCCGCCGGCCTGCCGCTCAACGTGCCGGGCACCACGGTCGACCGCCAGTGCGGCTCGTCGCAGCAGGCCGTGCACTTCGCCGCCCAGGCGGTGATGAGCGGCACCCAGGACGTGGTCGCGGTCGGCGGCGTGCAGACCATGACGCAGATCCCGATCTCCTCGGCCATGCTCGCCGGCCAGCCGCTGGGCTTCGCCGATCCGTTCTCCGGCAGCAAGGGCTGGCAGGCGCGCTTCGGCGACCAGCCGGTCAACCAGTTCTACGCCGCCCAGCGCATTGCCGATCATTGGCAGCTCAGCCGCGCGCAGATGGAAGCCTTCGCCCTGGAAAGCCACCAGCGCGCCCTGAGCGCCATCGCCGGCGGACGCTTCACCCGCGAGATCGTGCCGCTCGAAGGCGTCTGGTACGACGAGACGCCGCGCGAAACCACCCTGGAGAAGATGGCCAGCCTCGAAACGGTGGGGGCCGAATATCCGTCGATCACCGCCGCGGTATCCAGCCAGACCTGCGACGCCTCGGCGGCGCTGCTGGTGGTCTCCGAGGCGGCACTCAAGCGCTACGGCCTCACCCCGCGGGCACGCATCCACCACATCAGCGTGCGCGGCGACGACCCGATCTGGCATCTCACTGCGCCTATCGAGGCAACCCGCCACGCCCTGAAGAAGGCCGGCATGACGATGAACGACATCGACCGGGTGGAAATCAACGAGGCCTTCGCCTCGGTGGTGATGGCCTGGGCCAAGGAGCTGGACTACGACCCGGCGCGCACCAACGCCAACGGCGGCGCCATCGCCCTCGGCCACCCGCTGGGCGCCACCGGCGCGCGGCTGCTGACCACGCTGCTCCACGAGCTGGAGCGCACGGGCGGCCGCTACGGCCTGCAGACCATGTGCGAAGGCGGCGGCCAGGCCAACGTGACCATCATCGAGCGGCTGTAGCACCGGCTGATCGTCGGAACTCCTGGCTTGTAGGGGCGAATTCATTCGCCTTGACCGGGTGTTCTGGCGAATGAATTCGCCCCTACAGACTGAGCTTCGCTGCGCCTCGCGCGGCGGAACCACCAGATAAGGAAGACAACACCATGGCTATCTGTGCAGGAAGAACCGTGATCATCACCGGCGCCGGTGGCGGGCTGGGCCGCGCCTACGCGCTGGCCTTCGCCGCCGAGGGCGCCAACGTGGTGGTCAACGACATCCGTCAATCCGCCGCCGAGGACGTCGCCGGCGAGGTCCGCGCCGCCGGCGGGCAGGCCATCGCCAACTCCGACGACATCACCCGCCTGGAAAGCGCCCAGCGCATTGTCGACGCCGCCCTGGCGGCCTTCGGCGAGGTGCACGTGCTGGTCAACAACGCCGGCATCCTGCGCGACCGCATGTTCCTCAGCCTGAGCGAAGAAGACTGGGACCTGGTCATGCAGGTGCACCTCAAGGGCCACTTCTGCCTGGCCAACATCCTCGCCCGCCGCTGGCGCGACCAGGCCAAGGCCGGTCAGCCGGTCGATGCGCGGATCATCAACACCAGCTCCGGCGCCGGTCTGCAGGGCTCGGTGGGGCAGTCCAACTACTCGGCGGCCAAGGGCGGCGTCGCCGCGCTGACCCTGGTGCAGGCCGCCGAACTCGGCCGCTACGGCATCACCGCCAACGCCCTGGCCCCGGCGGCGCGCACCGCGATGACCGAGAGCGCCATGGCCGAGGTGGTCAAGAAGCCCGAGGACGGCAGCTTCGACCTCTGGGCTGCGGAGAACGTCGCGCCGCTGGTGGTCTGGCTGGGCAGCGAGCAGTCGCGCCACGTCACCGGCCAGGTGTTCGAGAGCCAGGGCGGGCGCATCTCCCTGGGCGACGGTTGGCGCACCGGCGTCACCCGCGACAAGGGCGCGCGCTGGCTGCCGCAAGAAGTCGGCACCGCCATTGACGAGATCCTCGCCCAGGCGCCGAAGGCGCAGAAGGTCTGGGGGACCTGAGAGACGTAGCGCCCTGTCCGGCCAGTCGGCCGGGCAGGGCGGCGGATCTTCCGATGCGGCCAGCCACGGCAAGCGTGGCTGGCCGCTGTCGTTTTCGACGCCACGCTGCCTCGTCGGTGCGACGTCTCCGTGCGGGTTGAATATCTTTTCCAGTGCCGCTCATGCACCTGTGATTTTCGCCGGCGAATGGCAGTAAACTGTCTCGCGATTTGATCGCCAGCCCGAAAATAACAACACAAGCCCCGCCCGGACCGCCCAGCGGTAGCGGCAGCTGGGGCGCATGAGAGGCTACCGTGATGCACAGTCACGCCCATTCCCTTGCGACTCGTTCGGCGAGCGACAGGTTGCCCTTCGCCGGGCAGCCCTGGTTGTCATCCCGCGATCTGGATGAGGTGGCAACACTGCTCAGCAGCCAGGTCGAGGAGCGCAGCCTGCAGCCCGGCCGGCGCGGTCAGGCCAATATCCGTTTCAACATGCAGACGATGCCGCAGCTGAAGCTGTTCGGCGCCGACTGGGGGCTGGAGATCGGAGTCCGATCGCTGCCGCTGGCCAGCTGGCATGGCATCCTGACCCTGCAGGGCGGGGTGACCAGCCGTCCGGACGGGCAGTGCGCGGCGGCCGGCGAGCTGCTGCTGTTCACTCCCGGACACGAGGTGGACGTGGTCTGGCACGAGGGGACGCAGGCGGTGGTGATCGCTCTGGATGCGTCGTGCTTATCCGATCATGTGATGCGCCACCATCAGCGCGAGGTGGTGCGCTTGCCTGCCCAGGCCCAATTGATCGGGCGTGAGCACCCGGCCCTGGTCAGCCTCGGCAACCTTCTCAGTCTGGTAGACAGCGAAGCGGGCCGTCCCTCGGGGCTCTTGGCGACCCCCATAGGCCAGCAGCACCTGCAGCAGCTGTTCTGCGAGAACCTGCTGCATCTGATCCCTTCCCTGAGCACCCTGCCGCAGCGCAGCCTGCTGCCCGGCACGGTGAAGCGGGTGGTGGACTTCATCCATGCCCATCTCGACCAGCCGCTGTGCATCAGCCAACTGGTGGCCGTCAGCGGCGCCAGCCGGCGCAGCCTGGAGCAGGCGTTCCAGCGCAGCCTAGGCATCAGTCCGCAGCGCTACATCCAGCGCTGCCGGCTCGATGCGATCCGCGAGCTGCTGCTGCGCCACCAGCCGGGCGAGCTGCAGCTCTCCGAGCTGGCCTTCCGCTGGGGCTTCGCCCAGCCCAGCCATTTCACCACGGCCTACAAGCAGGCCTTCGGCGAGCTGCCGTCGCAGACCCTGGCCCGCCAGCCCTGAACCAGGCGGGGTCAGCCCCGCCGCGCTTTCCGCCCTAGTGCCCCGAAAACGCGACACCCCGCGAGGACGTCCTCGCGGGGTGTCATGCGTCTTGCCGGGTGTTACTTGAAGCAGTGCTCGTACAGGCAGGTCTCGAAGCCGTACTTGATCTTCACCGGGCCGAGCAGCACGTTGTTGCGCTGCACGTAGGCGTCCCACTCCTTGGTCAGCTCGGCCAGCTTGGCTGGTTCCTGCTTGGCCAGGTCGTGGGCCTCGACCGGGTCCTTGGCCAGGTTGTACAGCTGCCACTGCGCGGTGCCGTAGGGCGCGGTCATCCAGGTCATCTTCCAGTCACCCTTGCGCAGGGCGCGGCGGCCGAACAGCTCCCAGCCGACGGCGCGCTCGGGCATGGCCTGGCCGTGCAGGCCGGGCAGCATGGACACACCCTGCATGGGCTGCACCTCGCGGCCACGGAACTGCGTGCCGGGGTGCTCAACACCGGCCAGCTCGAGGATGGTCGGCATGACGTCCATCACGTGGAAGAACTTGCCGTTCAGCTGGCCGGCCTGCGCCTTCAGGCTGGAGTGGCTGAGGATCACCGGCACCGTGGTGCCGCCCTGGCTGGTGAAGCCCTTGAAGAACGGGAAGGGCGTGGCGCCGACCTGCGCCCACTGCGCGCCGTAGTCGATATAGGAGCCCTTGCGGCCCATGTTCTCCAGGCGGTTGTCGAAGTCCTTGGCCATCCATTCGCGGTTGCCGGGCAGGTCCACCGGACTGTTGCCGTCGGCACCGTTGTCGGACATGAACAGCACGAAGGTGTTGTCCAGCTTGCCGCTCTGGCGCAGGTAGTCGAGCATGCGGCCGATATGGTGGTCCATGTTGTCGACCATCGCGGCGTACACCTCCATGCTGCGCGCCTCGCGCTGGCGCTCCTCGTCGCTGAGCTGTTCCCAGGTCGGCAGCCCGCCCTCCATCGGCGTGTTGGCCTCGATGCCGGCCGGCACGATGCCCAGCTCCTGCATGCGCTTCAGGCGCTGCTGGCGCAGGGCTTCGTAGCCCTCGGCGTAGCGGCCCTTGTACTTGTCGATCCACTGGTCCGGCGCATGCAGCGGCCAGTGCGGCGCGGTGTAGGAAAGCACGGCCATGAACGGCTTGTCCTGCGCCTTGTCCTGCTCGATGTACTGGATCAGGCGGTCGGTGTAGAACTCGCTGGAGAAGAAGCCCTTGGGTACCTCGACCTGCTTGCCGTCTTCGCGGTAGATGGCCTTGGGATCGACGCTGATGATCGCCTTCTGGTCATCGAAGTGGCTGGCGCCGCCTTGCACCAGGATGAACGAGCGGTCGAAACCGCGCGCCTTGGGGCTCAGCTCCTCGGTGCGGCCCAGGTGCCACTTGCCGGTGGTGTAAGTCTTGTAGCCGGAGTCCTGCATCACCTCGGCGAGGTTGGCGACGCGCTGGTTCAGGTAGCCTTCGTAGCCCGGCTTGCCCTTCTGGAAGTCCTGAGTCAGTTCGCCCATGTTGCCCAGGCCCGCCTGGTGGTTGTCGGTGCCGCTGAGCAGCATCGAGCGGGTCGGCGAGCAGGTCGGCGCGGCCTGGAAGTTGGTCAGGCGCACGCCCTCGCTGGCCAGGGCGTCGAGGTTGGGCGTCTCGATCTCGCCGCCGAAGCTGCCCAGGTCGCTGTAGCCCATATCGTCGGCGATGATGATGAGGAAGTTCGGCTTGTCGGCGGCCTGACTGCTCAGACTGACAAGGCCGGTGATGCAGAGCGCCAGGCTCAGGTGCCTCAGATTCATGGTGGTGTCTCTCTTCTTCTTGTTGTTGACGGCCATGGCTGGCCGGATCGCACTCGGGAGCGCGACAGTCGGCCTACCAGAGCTTCCAGGTGTAGGTGGCGATCAGCCTGTTCTCGTCGTAATCGCTGCCGTGCTGGAATTTGGCGTCGATGTTCATCCAGGCCAGGCCGACGCCCTTGAGCGGGCCGCTCTGCACCACGTAGTTCAGCAACAGGTCGCGCTCGCTCTCGCTCGAATCGCTGAGGTTGCCGCCACGGTCGATGCCGGTGCCGCGCAGATAGCGGGTCATCAGTCGCAGTCCTGGCATGCCCAGAGCGGCGAAGTCGTAGTCGTAGCGTGCCTGCCAGGAGCCCTCGTTCGGCCGGATGAAGGCCACCGCCGACCAGTTGACCAGATGGGGCTGCGGGGTGAAGCCGTTCAGGGTGGGGAAGGCGCTGTCGCCGAGCATGCGCTGGTAGCCCAGGCTGAAGGTGTGGCCGCCTTTTGTCAGGGCGCCCAGCAGGCCGTAGGCGCGATTGTCGATGTCGCCGTACAGCGCCTCGCCATCCTCGCGGTTGTCGTAGTAGCGCAGGTCGGTCTTCAGAGCGTAGCCAGCGCCGAGGTCGACGTTGTGGGCCAGGCCCAGGTAGTGCTGCTGGTAGATGTCTTCCAGTTGGCCGTAGAAGTAGGTGGCCGACAGGCCCGGCGTGAAGGCGTAGGTGCCACCGGCGAAGTTCAGCCCGTCGCTGGGCCGGCGCGGACCGTTGGGGCGGGTGAACAGGTACAGCTTCTCGTGATCGGAGGATTCGCGGGTGCTGATCTCGTTGAAGCGGCCGGCGGTCAGGCTCAGCCCGTCGATTTCCTGCGAGGCGATCTGGAAGCCGTGGAAGGTGCTGACCAGCTGGCGGGAATCGTCGAAGTAGGCCACCGGCAGGCGCGGACGATGTTCGCCGACCGTGAGTTCGGTCTTCGAGTAGCGCACCTTCGCGGTCAGCGCCGAACGGCCGTAGTCCTGCACCTGCTCGCCCTTGCTGTCGTCGTAGGGCAGGACGGTATCCGGTCCGCGCCCGCCGCCGCCGTCGAGGCGGTAGGCGTACTGCGCCGAGGCATCCAGGCCGAACTGCACGGGGCCTTCGGTGTAACCGGACTGGAAGCGCAGGTCGAAGCCCTGGCTCCAGCTGCCCACCCGGGAGATCGGCGCGGCGTCGCCGCGGAAGTCGCGATCCAGATAGAAGTTGCGCAGGCCGAGGTTGAGCTGGCTGTCTTCGACGAAGTCGGCGTGAGCCGCCAGCGGGCAGAGCACGCCGAGCAGGCTGGCCGCCCTGACGCAGGCAGCCGCCCGGCCGAGCGGGCCGGGTGTCCGGCGCTGTCGGGCGGCGCCGGGGTGTGGAATGGCGATGGAAGGCATGACGGTTGTTGCCATGGAAATCTCCGCAGGGGTCTTGTTGTTGTTTTCCTGGTCAGTATTTCCAAGCCGATTCGCCTACCGTTATCCGCTGTGCGCAACTGCTAGCGTCAAAGCGCAGCTATCGTGCGCCGGGCCTGTTCGCCGGCCGGCCGCGACGGCAGCATTGGTCTCACCGCACTGTGCGCCACTCATGTCTGCCCCGGGATGATTGCCATGCCGAACGCTTCACGCTCGTCTGTCGCCGGCCGCCCGTTGCCGGGCTGGCTCCTGTTCGCGCTCTCGCTGTCGCTGCTGGTCGGGCTGTTCGGCTGGCAGCAGCTGCTGCTGGCCGCCGAGCCCGGCGCGCTCGAGCCGGTGCATGTCGGCAGCCAGGCCTGTGCGGACTGCCATAGTGAGCAGTTCCAGGCCTGGCAGGGCTCGCAGCACGCCCACGCCATGCAGCACGCGACGAGCGACACGGTGCTTGGCGACTTCGACGACGCCACCTTCCACTACGCAGGGATCGAGTCGCGCTTCTTTCGCCGCGACGGGCGCTTCTTCGTGCGCACCGACGACGCGGACGGCCGGCTGAGTGACTTCGAGATTCGCTACACCTTCGGCGTCGAGCCGCTGCAGCAGTACCTGGTGGAGTTTCCCGACGGCCGCCTGCAGGCGCTGTCCATCGCCTGGGACAGCCGCCCGGCCGGTGCCGGCGGGCAACGCTGGTTCCACCTCTACCCCGGCGAGGCGGTGGATCACCGCGACGAGCTGCACTGGACTCGACCGGCGCAGAACTGGAACTTCATGTGCGCCGACTGCCACTCGACCGCGCTGCGCAAAGGCTACGATGCGCAGAGCGATACCTTCGCCACGCGCTGGGCAGAGCTGAACGTGGGCTGCGAGGCCTGTCATGGTCCCGCCTCGCGGCATCTGGAGTGGGCGCGCGGGGCCGCGGAGTTCCCGCACAAGGGTCTGACCCTGCTGCTCGACGAGCGCCGCGGCAGTGGCTGGCGGCGATCCGTCGAGCAACTGACCGCCCGCCGCGACCCGCCGCAACAGGCGCAGAGCAAGGAGCAGGAGGTCTGCGCGCAATGCCACTCGCGGCGCAGCCAGATCGCCGAGGGCTTCCATCCCGGCAAACGGCTGCTCGACCACTACAGCCAGGCATTGCTCGAACCCGGCCTCTATCATGTCGACGGCCAGCAGCGCGAGGAGGTGTTCGTCTCCGGCTCCTTCGCTCAGAGCCGGATGCATGCGGCGGGCGTGACCTGCAGCGACTGCCACGAGCCGCACGGGCAGAAGCTGCGCGCGCCGGGCAATGCGCTGTGTGCCCAGTGCCACCTGCCAAGCCACTTCGACAGTCCCAAACACCACTTCCACCCGGCGGGCTCGCCGGGAGCACAGTGCGTGAGCTGCCACATGCCGCAGACCACCTACATGGTCGTCGATCCGCGTCGCGACCACAGCCTGCGCATCCCGCGTCCCGAGCTGAGCACCCGCCTGGGCACGCCCAACGCGTGCAACGCCTGCCACACCGGGCAGTCGGCCGAATGGGCGGCGCAGGCGATCCGCGAGCACCATCCAAATCCGGCCGAGGGCTTCCAGCGCTTCGCCGAGACCTGGGCGGCGGCCGAAGGCAACGCGCCCGGCGCCTCGGTGGGCCTGGCCGGGCTGCTGGGCGATCCGGCGCAACCGGCGCTGGTGCGCGCCAGCTCCGCCGCGCGCCTGCGCCAGCCGGCCCGGCAAGAGGACTGGCAGGCCCTGCGCAAGGGACTCGACGATCCCAGCCCGCTGGTGCGCCGGGCAGCGCTCGGCTCCCTCGAAGGGCTGCCACCGGGACCGCGCGGCGAGTGGCTGGCGCCGCTGCTGAACGATCCCCTGCAAAGCGTGCGCAGCGAGTCGGCTCGGCTGCTCGCCGACGTGCCGCTGCCGCAGGCCCGCCAGGCCGATTTCGAGCGTGCCCTGGGCGAATACGAAGCCCAGCTGCAGCTGAACGCCGACCGCGCCGAGGGACGCAGCGAACTGGCCCGCCTGCGTCGCCGGCAGGGCCGCGAGGCGGAAGCCGTGGAGCAGCTGCAGGCAGCCCTGCGCCTCGATCCGCTGTATCTGCCGGCCTACCTGGAGTTCGCCGAACTGCAGCGCAGCGCCGGCCGCGAGGCGCAGGCCGAAGCTCTGCTGCGCGAGGGGCTGGCACTGCGTCCGCAGGCCGCGCTGCTGCACTACTCGCTGGGCCTCGGCCTAGTGCGCCAGCAGCGCCGCGACGAGGCGCTCGGCCATCTGCAGCAGGCGCAGCAGCTGATGCCGGACGACCCCCGCTTCGCCTTCGCGCTGGCCCTGGCGCTGCATCCGCGCGATCCCGCGCAGGCGCTTGCTTTGGTGGAGAAGGTCCTGCTCGAACGTCCGCACGAGGCGGACCTGCTCTGGCTGGCCGGCGTCTACAGCCTGGAGCAGGGCAAGCCGGCCGCCGCCGTCGCCTATGCCGAGCGGCTGCTGGTGATAAGTCCCGGCTCGCCCAGGGCCACGGCCCTGCTGCGTCAGGCGAGAAGCCGGGGGGCGGCGGACTGAGGCGGAGGCGTGGCTGCGCCTGCGAGGGGCCAGCCCCGTCCGTTTTGACGATGTGAGGCCCCCGAACGCCCCGTATACCTGTCGCAGACCGTTTACCTCATGAGGTTTCTGCCATGCGACAAGCTCCCCCCTACGTGCCCGGCCACCAGCTGCTGGCCGGCAAGTCTGTCCTGATCACCGCTGCCGCTGGCGCCGGCATTGGCTTTGCCGCCGCCAAGCGCTGCGCGGAAGAGGGTTGCCGGGCGCTGATGATTTCCGACATCCACCCGCGTCGTCTCGAGGAGGCGGTCGAGCGCCTCAAGGCCGAGACCGGCCTGGCCGAGGTGTACGGCCAGCTGTGCAACGTCGCCGTAGAGGAGGAGGTGCAGGCGCTGGTCACCGCCGCCGAGCAGGCCCTGGGCGGCGTCGACGTGCTGATCAACAACGCCGGCCTCGGCGGGCAGAAGCGCGTCGTCGAGATGAGCGACGAAGAGTGGAACAGGGTGCTCGACATCACCCTCACCGGCACCTTCCGCATGACCCGCGCCATGCTGCCGCACATGCAGGGCCGCGGCCGCGGGGTAATCGTCAACAACGCCTCGGTGCTTGGCTGGCGCGCGCAGAAGGAGCAGGCCCACTACGCCGCGGCCAAGGCCGGGGTGATGGCGCTGACCCGCTGCAGCGCGCTGGAAGCCGCCGAGTTCGGCGTGCGCATCAACGCGGTGTCGCCGTCCATCGCCCTGCACGACTTCCTTAAGAAAGCTTCCAGCGAGGAGCTGCTCGCCAGCCTGGCCAGCCGCGAGGCCTTCGGCCGCGCAGCCGAGGTCTGGGAGGTGGCCAACGTGATGGTCTTCCTGGCCAGCGACTACGCCTCCTACATGACCGGCGAAGTGCTCTCCGTCAGTTCCCAGCAGGCCTGAGGAAGCAGCCATGACCATGACCTTTGCAAGCGCGGCCGAGCTGCTCGCTGCCCAGGGCCTCGAACTGGGCGCCACCGAGTGGCTGGAGATCGACCAGGCGCGCGTGAACCTGTTCGCCGAAGCGACCGGCGACCACCAGTGGATCCATGTCGACCCCGAGCGCGCCGCCAGCGGCCCGTTCGGCGGCTGCATCGCCCACGGCTACCTGACCCTGTCGCTGGTCAACCTGTTCCTGCCGCAGCTGCTGCAGGTCGACAACCTGAGCATGGGCGTCAACTACGGCTGCGACCGCGTGCGCTTCCCGGCAGCGGTCAAGGTCGGCGCGCGCGTGCGCGGACGCGGCGAGATCGTGCGCGTCGAGCAGCTCGGTGCGGCGGTGCAGGCCACCGTGCGCGTCACCGTGGAGATCGAGGGCAGCGAGCGTCCGGGCTGCGTGGTCGACACCATCAGCCGCTACACCTTCAACCCTGTTGCCTGAGCGAGTAATCCCGATGAATGCAAATCCGAATGACGCGGTGATCGTTGCCACTGCCCGTACCGCGCTGGCCAAGTCCTTCCGCGGCTCCTTCAACGATACCGAGGCACCCGTACTCGGCGGTCACGTGGTGCGCGCGGTGGTCGAGCGCGCCGGCATCGAGCCGGGCGCGGTCGAGGACGTGATCATGGGCGCGGCAGTGCAGCAGGGCACCCAGGCCTACAACATCGGTCGCCTGTGCGCCTACACCGGCGGCCTGCCGGACACGGTGCCGGGCATGGCCCTGGACCGCATGTGCGCCTCCGGCCTGATGACCATCGGCGTCGCCGCCAAGGGCATCATCACCGGCGAACTCTCTGTGGCGGTGGCCGGCGGCGTCGAGTCGCTGTCGCTGACCCAGACCAAGCACAAGAACACCTACCGCGCGCAGTCCGAAGCGGTCATCGAGACGGTGCCCAGCGCCTATATCCCGATGCTGGAGACTGCCGAGATCGTCTCCAGTCGCTACGGCATCTCGCGCGCCGCCCAGGACGAATACGCCCTGCAGAGCCAGCAGCGCACCGCCGCCGCCCAGGCTGCCGGGCTGTTCGCCGACGAGATCGTGCCGCTCGCCGCGCGCAAGCTGTGCTTCGACAAGGAGGGCAAGCCGACCGGCCACGAGGAAGTGTTCGCCAATCGCGACGAGTGCAATCGGCCGTCGACCACCCTGGCCGACCTCGCCGCGCTAAAGCCGGTGTGGAAGGACGGCAAGTGGGTGCAGCAGGGCGAGTTCATCACCGCCGGCAACGCCTCGCAGTTCTCCGACGGCGCCGCGGCGACCCTGTTGATGAGTCGGGCCGAGGCCACCCGCCGCGGCCTGGCGCCGCTCGGCGTGTATCGCGGCATCGCCGTGGCCGGCTGCGCCCCGGAAGAGATGGGCATCGGCCCGGTGTTCGCGGTGCCCAAGCTGCTCAACCGCTTCGGCCTGACCGTGGCCGACATCGGCCTGTGGGAGATCAACGAGGCCTTCGCCTGCCAGGTGATCCACTGTCGCGACGTGCTGGGCATCCCCAACGAGCGCCTCAACGTCAACGGCGGCGCCATCGCCATCGGCCACCCGTTCGGCATGTCCGGCGCGCGCATGGTCGGCCACGCCCTGCTGGAAGGCCGCCGCCGCGGCGTGCGCTACGTGGTGGTGGCGATGTGCATCGGCGGCGGCATGGGCGCCGCCGGGCTGTTCGAGATCGCCTGAGTCCCGCCCATTTCCCCGGGGTGGCGTATGTAGGGGCGAATTCATTCGCCCCTACAAGACGTTCATGCGCCAGCCCCGTCGATCCTCATTCCCCCTCTGTGCCGGCGTACTCCTTATGGACGATGCCGGCGCAGCTCTGTCTTGCGGACTATCGAGCCGTATCAACGCCTGCGTCGAGCGACCGCCGCGTCGCGGTCGCCCACAACAAGAACAAGGGAAAGACAGCATGAAAGCACTCAATCGCCTGCGGAGGTCGGTATGCGCCAGTTGATAGCCTATGCCATGTCGGCCGTGGTCGCGGCGACCGCCGCGTACGCCTTCTCGCACCGCACGCCGCCACCTTTGCCGGCTACCGAGCTGCGCACCGACCGCCTGCTGATCAATGACGTGGTCGGTGAGGGCCCGCGCGTGGTCGCCGTCGGCGAGCAGGGCGTCATCCTCACCAGCGACGACCGCGGCCAGAGCTGGCAACAGGCCAGCATCGAGCCGCGCCGCAGCAGTTCGCTGACCGGCGTGGCGCGGCTGTCGGCCGACCGCCTGGTGGCGGTGGGCCACGACGGCTGGATCCTGCGCTCCGAGGACGGCGGCAGGAACTGGCAGGAAAGTCGCATCGACGACGAGCTGGCCGAACCGCTGCTCGGCGTGTGGGCCGGCGACGAGAACGCGGTGATGGCCTACGGCAGTTACGGCAAGTACTTCGTTTCCGCCGACGGCGGGCGCAGCTGGGAGGCCCGCGAGCTGCCGGTGGACGGCTACCACCTCAACGGCATGGATGGCGGCGCCGACGGCCGCCTGATGCTGGTCGGCGAGCAGGGTACGGTGCTGCGCTCGCTCGACGGCGGGCAGAACTGGGAGCGCCTACCGGCTTTCTACAGCGGTTCGCTGTTCGGCGTGGCGCGTCTGTCGGCCGACCGCTGGCTGGCCTACGGCATGCGCGGCCACGTGTTCGTCAGCGCCGACTTCGGCCAGAACTGGACTCAGGTGCCGCTCGGCCATACTGCGCCGCTCTATGGCCACGCCCTGCTGCCGGGACAGGCCGGCGTGCTGGTGGTCGGCGCTGGTGGGGCGGTGATCCGCTTCGACCGCGAAGGCAAGCTGATCGGCAGCCTGCGCCTCGAGGGGCTGGGCACGCTGACCGCGGTATCGGCACTGGACGATCAGGTGCTGGTGGTCGGTGGCGAGCATGGCGTGTTCAAGAGTTTCCGCGGCGGTGTAGCCGCCGTGCAGAACTGAGGGTGACGAGATGAAAGAGCAAAACTCCCGGGTGGATCGCTGGGTCGCGGCCTGCGCCGACCTGCTGATGGCCCGCCGCCGCGCACTGATGGCGCTGTTCGTCGCGATCACCGTCGGCCTCGGCGCCAGTGCCCTGCAGACCAGGCTGGACCCTGGCTTCAACAAGCTGATTCCGCTGCGCCACGAATACATGGTGAACTTCCTCGAATACAGCAAGATATTCACCGGTGCCAACCGCTTCCTGGTCAGTGTGCGCTGGAAGGGCGAGGGTGACATCTACAACCCGGTGTTTCTCGAAACCCTGCGCAAGGTCACCGACGACGTATTCTTCACCTCCGGGGTCAGCCGCTCCAGCGTGACCTCGCTGTTCACCCCCAACGTGCAGTACGTCGAGGTGACCGAGGACGGCTTCTTCGGCGACGTGGTGGTGCCGCCGCGCTTCGCCGGTACCCTCGAAGATCTCGAGCAGGTGCGCAACAACACTGCGCGCTCCGGACAGATCGGCCGTCTGGTGGCCAACGACCTGAAGGCCGCGATGGTGCGTGCCGACCTGCAGGACGTCGACCCGAAGACCGGCGAGAAGGTTTCCTACGTCGAGGTAGCCAAGCGCCTCGAGGAAATCCGCGCGCACTACAATAGCGATCAGATCGAGATCAACGTGGTCGGCTTCGCCAAGCTGGTCGGCGACGTGGTCGAGGGTCTCGGCGCGGTGATGGGCTTCTTCGTGGTGGCCTTCCTGATCACCGCGGCGCTGCTGTGGGGCTATTCGCGCTCGCTCAAGCTGACCGTGGTGGCGCTGGTGGTGGCGCTGCTGCCGGTGGTCTGGCTGCTCGGCCTGCTGCCGCTGCTGGGCCTGGGCATCGACCCGATGTCGATCCTGGTGCCGTTCCTGATCTTCTCCATCGGCGTGTCCCACGCGGTGCAGATGACCAACGCCTGGAAGCAGGACGTGCTGGCCGGTGCCAGCTCCGAGCAGGCAGCCCACGCGGCCTTCTGCAAGATCTTCATCCCCGGCTCGCTGGCCCTGCTGATGAACGCCGTGGGCTTCGCGGTGATCATGCTGATCGACATCCCCATCGTCCACGAGCTGGGCGCAACGGCCTGCCTGGGCGTGCTGCTGATGATCGTCACCAACAAGATGATGCTGCCGATCATCATCTCCCACCTGCGTCTGGAGCGTTCGGCGCAGCCTAGCAACAAGCCGCTTGCAGGCCGCAAGCACCCCCTGTGGTGGGGGCTTTCCAGCCTGGCCAAGCCCGTGCCGGCCCTGCTGGTGTTCGCCACCAGCCTCATCCTGCTCGCTGTCGGTACACTGAAGGCCCGCGACCTGCAGACCGGCGACATCGGTGCCGGGGCGCCGGAGCTGCGCAGCGACTCGCGTTACAACCGCGACAACGCGCGGATCGTCGGCAGCTATGCCATCGGTCTTGACGTACTGACAGTGTTCGTCGAAGCCAAGGACCACCCGGAAGCCTGCCTGAATCCACAGGTGATGCGTGCGGTGGACCGTTTCGACTTTGCTGTGCGCCACGTGGTTGGCGTGCAGTCGGTCTCCAGTGTCACCGGTACGGGCAAGGTGGTGATTTCCGGCAACAACGAGGGCAATCCGCGCTGGTCGGCGATTCCCAACTCCGAACGCGGCCTGCAGCAGGGCTCGCGTGCCTACTCGTCGGAGCTGGGCATGGTCACCGACGGCTGCCAGCAGATGCAGGTCCTGATGTTCCTCACCGACCACGAAGGCGCGACCGTCGCCCACGTGGTCAATGAGGTCAAGCGGATCATCGCCGCTGACGTCACCCCGGGGGTGAACTTCCGTCTGGCTGGCGGCAACGTCGGCATCATGGCGGCCTCCAACGAGGCGGTGGACCGCGCCGAGGTGATGATGCTCGCCGCTCTGTTCGGCTCCGTGGCTCTGTTCTGCTGGCTGACCTTCCGCTCCCTGCGCGCGGTGCTGTGCATCCTGGTGCCGCTGGCCATCGTGGCGATCCTCTGCAACGCGCTGATGGCGCTGCTCGGCATTGGCCTCAAGGTCGCAACCTTGCCCGTGGTCGCTCTGGGCGTCGGCGTCGGCGTCGACTACGGCATCTACCTCTTCGAGCGCATCCAGCACGAGATGGAGGAGGGGAGCGACTTGCGCAACGCCTTCTATGAGGCGATGCGCCAACGTGGCACTGCGGCGGTGTTCACCGCGCTGACGATGTCCATCGGCGTGTGCACCTGGGCCTTCGCGCCGCTGAAGTTCCAGGCCGACATGGGTGTGCTGCTGGCCTTCATGTTCCTGGTCAACGTGTTCGGCGCGATCTTCCTGCTGCCGGCGATGGCCGCCTGGTTCAATCAGGGGCGTCCTCTGGTGGCTGCCCGCAAGGCGAGTAAAACTGATACGGATGACGCGGCAGCCGCCGTGCTCGGCAGCCGCCGCGACGCGGCTGTGGGGGTATAGGTCACGGCGTCCCGTGCCAGGTCGGCGACTGGTGTCGGAGTATTCGACCAATTACGGTTGAAGCGCCCCCGACTTTGCTGGAAGCTGTCTGGCACGAGGTTTTCCGGAAGGAAGGTGGCCGGAAACCGTTGTGCAAGGTTTTGCGTGCGCAGCACCGGAGGAAGGGTTATTGCCCGGCAGGTGGAGTCTGCCGGTCCCTGGTTATCCGGCGCGACCTGTCGAATGGACAAAAATAACAAGGGGTCGGCCAACGAGCCGGCTTCGCAAGAGGTGATAGGGTGGAAAAGACAACTGCAGGTATCCATGCCCTGGCGGGCCTGGATCTGGCCGAATACGACAGTCTGGTAGCAGCCCTGTACGACGCGGCCGTGGACAGTAGCCAGTGGCACATCCCCATGGAGCAGCTGCGCGACCTGTTCGCCGCCAACTACGTGACCCTGATCCTGCGTATCCCCGACCAGTCGGATGCCGGTCTGATGATCGTCGCGGGCAACGTCGAGGGCGAGGGCAAGGTCACCTACCTGACCTATCCGCACTCCAGCACCCCGTTCATCAACCAGCCGGCCGACAAGGTATTCACCGTCGACGACCTGATGAGCGAGGAGGACTGGCGCCGCTCCTCCTACTACCAGCACTGGTGCGGGCCGAAGGGCGTGTTCCACGTCATGGGCGTGGACATTTCCACGCCCGACTCCGGCAAGCTGCGCTTTCGCATCACCCGTCCGGAGACTTCCCCGAAATTCTCGGCGCACGACCGCGCACTCTGCGAGCTGATCCTGCCGCACCTGCGGCGTGCTCTCAACGTGCACAACCAGCTGGATCGCAGCCAGTCGATGGGTACTCTGTATTCTCAGGCGATCAGCCGCCTGTCGGTGGCGACCATCGTGCTCGACGAGAGCGGCCGGGTGCTGCAGCAGAACGTCATCGCCCAGGAGATCCTCGCTGGCGCCGACGGTCTCAAGCTGGTCGGCGGACGCCTGGAGGCCTCCTATCCCAGCGACAACCGCGAACTGCAGCGCCTGGTGCGCGGTGCCTTCGCCCGCCAGGGCAAGGAGAGTCCGCCGATCGCCGAGGCGGTGTCGATCGCCCGACCCTCCGGCCAGGTCAACCTGGTGGTAGTGGTGGAGTCGGTGCCCTCGCTGGAGTGGGCGGAAAGCAAGGGGCAGCCGGCGGTAGTGGTGTACATCCGCGATGCCGTCGGCAAGTCGCTGGCCAGCACCACGGTGACCAAGCAGCTGTTCAATCTGACGCCGGCGGAGACGGCGCTATGCCTCGAACTGGCCAACGGCCTGTCGCTGGAGGAGGCCGCCGAGGTGCTGAACATCCGCCGCAACACCGCGCGCGCACATCTGCGCGCGATCTTCTCCAAGACCGGCGTGCGCCGGCAGACCGAACTGGTGCGCATCATGCTCAACAGCGTGATGGCGGTGGGCCAGGCTGAAAGCCCGTCCGGGCGTCCGCGCGGCGGTTGAAACTCCGTCTGCTCGAATCGTCCGCTTGGACGATTCGAGTCGCTTCGCGCCGCCCCTAGAGTGGGGCAGAACCAGCCATCCAGGCCCAGTCATTCAGGAGAATTTTCATGCCAGTCACAGCTGTCAGCGGTTCCGCGTCGGGCATCGGCGCTGCGGTGTGCGCCGCCCTGCGCGCCGCCGGCCACCAGATCATCGGCATCGACCGCGCCAACGCCGAGGTCATCGCCGACCTGTCCACCCCCGAAGGTCGCCAGGCGGCGGTCGAGGACGTACTCGCCCGTTGCGACGGCGTGCTGGACGGTCTGGTGTGCTGCGCCGGCCTCGGTGTCACCGCACCGTCCAGCAGCCTGATCGTCGCGGTCAACCACTTCGGTGTCACCGCCTTGGTCGATGGCCTGGCCAGCGCGCTGGAGCGCGGCGAACAGGGCGCGGCGCTGATCATCGGCTCGGTGGCGGCCACCCAGCCGGGGGCCGACAACCAGCCAATGGTCGAGGCAATGCTGGCCGGCGACGAGGCGCGCGCCATTGCCCTGGCCAACGAGCTTGATCAGGCGCACGTCGCCTATGCCTGCTCCAAGTACGCAGTGACCCGCTACGCCCGGCAGCAGGCGGTGGAGTGGGGCGGCCGCGGCCTGCGCCTCAACGTGGTGGCGCCGGGCGCGGTGGAGACCCCGCTGCTGCAGTCCTCCAAGGAGGATCCGCGCTTCGGTCAGGCGGTGCGCGACTTCGTCGCCCCGCTGGGCCGCGCCGGCCAGCCGGCGGAAATCGCCGCGCTGGTCGCCTTCCTGCAGTCGCCGCAGGCCAGCTTCGTGCACGGCAGCGTGGTGTTCGTCGATGGTGGGATGGATGCCATGGTGCGCCCGTCGCGTTTCTGATTTCTGTAGCTGCACTGACGAGGCCACCTGAGGGTGGTCTCGTCGTTTCTGGTCCGAATTGACGATGCCGGCCGGGCTGCCCGGCGCCAAGACTTGAATTGTAGGGGCGAATTCATTCGCCAACGTGGCTGCGTCAGACGAATGAATTCGCCCCTACAGCGGATTGGCCCGGCCATGCGATTGCCCCGGAACGGGCCGGGGATTTCACTCAAGGAGTCTGCAATGAACAAGGTGGCATTCATCACCGGCGCCAGCCGGGGCATCGGCCGCGAGACGGCGCTGGCCTTCGCCCGCGCCGGCTTCGACGTGGCGATCAGCGCGCGCACGCTGGAGGAGGGCGAGGCCCACCAGCACGCGCTGTGCAATCCGGACGGAACGCCGCTGGCGGGCAGTCTGGCGGCGACCGCCGCGGCCGTGCGCGAACTGGGCCGGGAGGTCTTCGTGGTGCGCATGGACCTGCTCGACGCCGACTCGGTGTGCGCGGCCTGCGCGGCGGTGCTCGAGCACTTCGGGCGCATCGATGTGCTGGTCAACAACGCCATCTACCAGGGCGGCGACCTCAACCTGCCGTTCCTCGATCTCGAGGCCGAGACCCTGTTGCGCGTCTACCAGGGCTACCTGCTGGCGCCTTTCCTCGCCACCCGTGCGGTACTGCCGCAGATGCTCGAGCGCGGCGACGGGGTGATCATCAACGTCACCTCCGGCGCCGGCGAGAGCGATCCACCGGTGGCGGCCGGACGCGGCGGCTGGGGCTACGCCTACGGTGCCGGCAAGGCCACGGTATCGCGCCTTTCCGGCATCCTGACCACCGAGCTGGGCGAGCGCGGCATCCGCGCCTATACCGTCAACCCCGGCGTGGTCACCACCGAAGCGCTGAAAGCCACCATTGGCGACAAGGGCGTGATCGCCCTGCGCGGCGGCGTGGCGCCACCCGAGGTGCCGGCGGCGGTCATGCTCTGGCTGGCCACCGCCGCCGAGGCCGGCGAGTTCCAGAAGCGCACCATCGCCGCCCAGCCGTTCGCCCTGGAGCAGGGCATCGTCGCCGACTGGCGCGCCTGAAATCGCCGTTTCTAGTCCAAGCGGATGATGAGCGCGCGGCGTCTCTCGGTGAAGATCGACGGACGTTGCCGTCCGGCCCGCCCCGGGGCGCGGCCCGACGGCAACCTGTCTTGCGTGCGCTCAACGGAGAAAGCCTGATGACCGATAACAACAGCAACAATGCCCTGCCAGCCCGCTACGCCCGTGGCTGGCACTGTCTGGGTGTCGCCGACGACTACCGCGACGGCAAGCTGCATACCCTGAACATCTTCGGCAGCCGCCTGTTGGCGTTCGCCGACGACAGCGGCAAGATCAACATCCTCGACGCCCACTGCCCGCACATGGGCGCCGACCTGTCTCAGGGCACCCTGGAAGGCAACCGCGTGGTCTGCCCGTTCCACCACTGGCAGTTCGAGGGCAGCGGCCGCTGCGTCGAGATTCCCTACTGCGAGCGCATCCCGCCCAAGGCCAAGACCCGTTCCTGGCTGACCTGCGAGGAGAACAACCTGCTGTTCGTCTGGAACAACCCGGAAGGCAAGGTGCCGGCCGCGGACGTGGTGATTCCGCACCTGCCGGAAATCGACAGCGACGAGTGGTCGCACAACTGGTACCTCGACACCCTGATCATCGAGACCAACCCGCGCGAGCTGGTGGACAACCTGGTCGACGCCCAGCACTTCGGCCCGGTTCACGGCACCCCGACCAAGTACTTCGCCAACGTGTTCGAGGGCCATGTCGCCCACCAGATCTTCCACGGCGACTCGGTCCGCCTGGGCGGCGACCTGGTTGCCGAGTCGGCCTACTTCGGTCCGGCCACCCACTTCACCCGCATGCGTGCGCTGTTCGAGGGCATGGAGGTGCATTCGATCCTGCTCAACTGCCACGTGCCGATCACCCCCAATAGCTTCGAGCTGCGCTTCGGCTGCCTGGTGAAGAAGATGCCGGGCTGGAGCGAGGAGCAGAACGAGGCGCTGGCCAAGGAGTACGTGCAGCAGAACCGCACCTCCTTCTACCAAGACGTGGACATCTGGAAGCACAAGGTGCGCGTCAACAACCCGGTCCTGGCCGAGGGCGACGGCCCGGTCTACCAGCTGCGCGAGTGGTACCAGCAGTTCTTCACCGACGAGGCCGCAGTGGCGCCGGAAATGGCCGAGCGCCGCGAGATCGTTACCGTCGATCGGCGCTGAACCCGGTTGCATCCATTCCGCCCGGCCTTTGCCGGGCGGAATCGTTTCTGCAGTGGCCGTTTTTGCGCGTATTAGCCCAAGTGTGGCTAGTTCAAATGAACGAGGCTGTTAGCAGCGCGTTGCCGTAATTTGCCTGCAACTATCCAGTCGAATCGGGAGTTTGCATGAAAATTCTGGTCCCCGTGAAACGCGTGGTCGATTACAACGTCAAGGTCCGCGTCAAGGCGGACAACTCCGGCGTCGACCTGGCCAATGTGAAGATGGCGCTCAATCCCTTCTGCGAGATTGCCGTCGAAGAAGCGGTGCGCCTCAAGGAAAAGGGCATCGCCAGCGAGATAGTCGTGGTCTCCGTCGGTCCGGCTGCCGCCCAGGAGCAGCTGCGCACCGCGCTGGCCCTCGGCGCCGACCGTGCCGTGCTGATCGAATCCGCGGACGAACTCGGCTCGCTGGCCGTCGCCAAGCTGCTCAAGGCGCTGGTCGACAAGGAGCAGCCGCAGCTGGTCATCCTCGGCAAACAGGCCATCGACAGCGACAACAACCAGACCGGGCAGATGCTTGCCGCGCTCAGCGGCTTCGCCCAGGGCACCTTCGCCTCCAGGCTGGAAATCGCCGACGAGCGCGCCACCGTCACCCGCGAGATCGACGGCGGCCTGCAGACCGTTTCCCTTGCGCTGCCGGCCATCGTCACCACCGACCTGCGCCTCAACGAGCCGCGCTATGCCTCCCTGCCCAACATCATGAAGGCCAAGAAGAAGCCGCTGGAGACCGTCACACCGGACGCGCTGGGCGTGTCCACCGCGTCGACCGTGAAGATCCTCAAGGTCGAGGCACCGGCCGCGCGCAGCGCCGGCATCAAGGTGGGCTCGGTCGCCGAGCTGGTGGAAAAACTGAAGAACGAAGCGAAGGTGATCTGATGGCCATCCTCGTAATCGCCGAACACGACAACGCCGTCCTCGCAGCGGCCACCCTCAACACCGTGGCCGCCGCCCAACAGATCGGTGGCGACATCCATGTGCTGGTTGCCGGCCAAGGTTGCGGTGCAGTGGCCGAAGCGGCCGCCAAGGTCGCCGGGGTCGCCAAGGTGCTGGTCGCCGACCACGCCGCCTATGCCCACCAGCTGCCGGAGAACCTCGCGCCGCTGATGGCCGAGCTGGGCAAGACCTACAGCCACGTGCTGGCCGCCGCCACCACCAACGGCAAGAACGTCCTGCCGCGCGTCGCCGCGCTGCTCGACGTCGACCAGATCTCCGAGATCGTCAAGGTGCTCGCGCCGGACACCTTCCAGCGGCCGATCTACGCCGGCAACGCCATCGCCACCGTGCAGTCCACGGCCGCCGTCAAGGTGCTGACCGTACGCGGGACCGGCTTCGACGCCGTGGCGGGCGAGGGCGGCTCGGCCAGCATCGAGCCCATCGCCAGCGTCACTGACGCCGGTATCTCCCGCTTCGTCGGCGAGGAAATCGCCAAGTCCGAGCGGCCGGAGCTGACCGCGGCGAAGATCATCGTCTCCGGAGGGCGCGGCATGCAGAACGGCGACAACTTCCAGCTGCTCTACAGCGTCGCCGACAAGCTCGGCGCCGCGGTGGGCGCCTCGCGTGCGGCGGTGGACGCCGGCTTCGTGCCCAACGACATGCAGGTCGGCCAGACCGGCAAGATCGTCGCGCCGCAGCTGTACATCGCCGTGGGCATCAGCGGGGCCATCCAGCACCTGGCCGGCATGAAGGACTCGAAAGTGATCGTGGCGATCAACAAGGACGAGGAGGCGCCGATCTTCCAGGTGGCCGACTACGGTCTGGTCGGCGATCTGTTCGAGGCGGTTCCCGAGTTGGAGCGCGCTCTGTAACACGCCTGGCGGGAGGAGTGCCCGCCAGGCGTACCCCTGACGGCAATCTCATGAAGCCTGCTTTCCGGTCTGTAGGGGCGAATAATTTCGCCCCTACAGCGGATTGACCAGACACGCCTGCGCGACGCTACGCTGCGCCCTTCAGAGAAATAGCTGGCTGAGGGTGACGGCCGGCGAGATGAGTTGCGCCGGACAGTACTGGCAGGTGTCCACTTGTGCCAGCAGCGGCAGGTGGCCGCTGGGGAGCAGGCTGGGGGAGAGGGCAGTGCTGGCGGAGACAATGGCCAGAAACAGCAGCTTTCTTGTTTTCATTGTTTTTGTTCTCGCAATCGAACTGCAAAGGCAGCGAATCGGACGGCTTGCCGTCTTGTTGCAATGCCACCATAGGAGGCGAGTTTACGACTGTCCTAGTCCAAACGGACTAGACGCGATGAGCGGTCGTACGATGCTCCGTCTTACCCGTGCCGATGGCATCGTCTGAATGGAGGAGGGATGCCCCCCCTTGTCTGATCGGACGATGTGCAGGCTCCTTCGCGCCGCCACAGTCTGGCTATCCCCAGCACCGCAGTCTGCTTTGGGCAGTCGGGTCTGGGTCGACGAGGAGGAGTCATGCAGCCAGTCACAACAATCAATAATGAATCGGCCTTGCGAACGGTACAGCCTGCGGAAGTTGGCCCGCGGCAGTCGCACAGCCGCTCCCGCATCTTGATCGGCCTATGCATCGTCGGTCTGGTGGCCGCCGGTACGGTCGCTTCTTTCCTGCCCCGCCCCAGCCCGGTGTTCCCGGCCAGCAGCGCCCAACCGCAATTCATGCTGATCAACGGTGCGGCGCAACCCGATGGTGAGCATCTGGTCGCCGCCGGCGAACTGGGTCACCTGTTCCACAGCAAGGGTGTCGGCCAGCCATGGAGCGAGGCCACGGTGGCCCCCCGGCGCGGTTCGACCCTGACCCAGGTGTTCTTTGCCGACAAGTCGCTGGGCCTGGCGGTCGGCCATGACAACTGGATCCTGCGCAGCGAGGACGCCGGGCTGAGCTGGCAGGAGGCCCATTTCGACGCCGAAGCCGCCGAGGCGCTGATGAGCGTGTGGGGCTCTGCGCGTGGGCCGCTGTTCGCCACCGGCAGCTTCGGCCGCCTGCTGGTCTCGGGCGACCGGGGCAAGACCTGGCAGCCTCGCGACACCGACCTGGGCGACCGCCATTTCTACGGCATCGCCGGTCACGGCCAGCAACGCCTGATGCTGGTTGGCGAAACCGGCCTGGTCGCGCGCTCCGACGACGGCGGGCAGAGCTGGCAGCGCCTGCCGGACTTCTACAACGGCAGCTTCTTCGGCCTGATCGCGCTGTCGGCCAGCGACTGGCTGGTCTACGGAATGCGCGGCAAGGTGTTCCGCACCAACGATTTCGGCGAGTCCTGGCGGGAGATCGACGCCGATACCGCCCTGTCGCTCTACGGCGGCACCCGCACCCGCGATGGCCGGATCGTGCTGGTCGGCGAGGGCGGCGTGGTCACCCAGTCCGGCGATGGCGGCCTGACCTTCAAGCGCCTGAGCGACGGGGGCGGTAGCAGCCTCTCCAGCGTCGCCGAGCTGGCCGATGGCCGGCTGATCTTCACGGGGCAGTCCGGCATCAGCGTGCCTGGCGCGCCAGCCGCATCTCCGATCCCCTGACACAAGCGGACTCTCTCATGGACAACAACAAGAATGCCCAGATGGTCGACCGCTGCGCCGACCTGCTCATGGCTCATCGCCGCTGGCTGCTGCTCCTGTTCATCCTGCTGACCGTGGTGTTCGCCGCCACGGCCACGCGCATCAAGCTGGATCCCGGCTTCTACAAGATGATTCCGCTGCAGCACCCGTACATGCAGACCTTCACGGAATACCAGAAGGCCTTCCCGGGGGCGAACCGCGTGCTGGTCAACCTGCGCTGGAAAGGCGAGGGCGACATCTACAACGTGCAGTTCCTCAAGGCCCTGCGCGAGGCGACCGACGAGGTGTTCTTCATTCCCGGCGTCGACCGCACCCGGGTGTCCTCGCTGTTTACCCCCGACACCCGCTTCATCGAGGTCACCGAGCAGGGCTTCTACGGCGACGTGGTGGTGCCGGCGAAGTTCGGCGGCACGGAACAGGACCTGGCGACCGTGCGGCGCAACGTGGCGCGCTCCGGCGTCATCGGTCGCCTGGTGCAGAGCGATCTGCGCGGGGCACTGATCCGCGCCGACCTGCAGGAAATCAATCCGGAGACTGGCGACAAGGTCGACTATATCGAAATCGCCAAGGCACTCGATGCGGTGCGCGCCAAGTACGCCAGCGAGCAGATCGAAATCGATATCATCGGTTTCCCCGTGCTGATCGGCGACATCATCAGCGGCCTGTCTGGTGTTTTCGGCTTCTTCCTGCTGGCCTTCGTCATCACCACAGTGCTGCTGTTCGCCTACTGCCGCTCGCTGCGCCTGACCCTGCTGGCCCTGGTGGTGGCGTTGCTGCCGGTGATCTGGCTGCTTGGCCTGCTGCCGCTGCTGGGCTACGGCATCGATCCGATGTCGATCCTGGTGCCGTTCCTGATCTTCTCCATCGGTGTTTCCCATGCGGTGCAGATGACCAACGCCTGGAAGCTGGAGGTGCTGGCCGGCGCCGACTCGCTGGCCGCCGCGCACAGCTCGTTCCGGCGCATCTTCGTGCCGGGCGCCCTGGCCTTGCTGGCCAATGCGCTGGGCTTTGCGGTGATCATGCGCATCGAGATCGACAGCGTTCGCGAACTGGGCATCACCGCCTGCCTCGGCGTTCTGCTGATGATCATCACCAACAAGATGATGCTGCCAATCCTGCTCTCCGGCATGCGCCTGGAGAACTCCGCGCACCGCACCCGCACGGCCGGCGGCAAGCGCCATCCGTTCTGGTGGAAGCTGTCGGCAGTGACCAATCCCGCCACGGCCCTGCTGGTGGCCGTCGTCTGCCTGGGCCTGCTCGGCCTGGGGATCGCCGAGTCGCGCAAACTGGTGGTCGGCGATATCGGCAGCGGCGCGCCCGAGTTTCGCGACGACTCGCGCTACAACCAGGACAACGCGAGCATCGTCGGCAGCTACGCGATCGGCGTGGACGTGCTCAGTGTCGTAGTCGAGGCCAAGGGCTTCGAAGGCGATGCCTGCCTGCACTACTCGGTGATGGATGCGGTCGACCGCTTCGCCACCTTCATGCGCGGCGTGCATGGCGTGCAGTCGGTGGTCAGCGTCCCGGACATGGCCAAGGTGGGGATCAGCGCCAACAACGAAGGCAATCCGCGCTGGGCGGCACTGCCGCGCAGCAGCCAGGCCCTGCAGCAGGGCGCCGAGGCCTACAACCCGGATCTGGGCATGAACACCCAGGGCTGCACCGCGATGCAGGTGCTGATCTACACCCGCAATCACGAAGGGGCGACCCTGCATCATCTGACCAGCGAGATCAAACGCTTCATCGCCGAACAGCCGAAGGACAACGAGGCCGGCCGCGCCGTCGAGTTCCGCGTGGCCGACGCCTTCCGTCTGGCCGGCGGCAACGCCGGGGTGATGGCGGCGACCAACGAGGCGGTGGAGCATGCCGAGGTGGAAATGCTGGTGGCCATCTTTGGCGCCATCACCCTGATGTGCTTCCTGATGTTCCGCTCCTGGAAGGCGGTGCTGTGCATCATCGCGCCGCTGGCCGTGGTGTCGGTGCTGTGCAACGCCCTGATGGCCGTACTGGACATCGGCCTGAAGGTGGCGACCTTGCCGGTGGTGGCGCTGGGGGTCGGGGTGGGCGTCGACTACGGCATCTACCTGTTCGAGCGGGTCAAGCACCAGATCGAGCACGAAGGCCAGGACTTGCGCATGGCGTTCTACGAGGCCATGCGCCAGCGCGGTACGGCGGCGATCTTCACCGCGGTGACCATGTCGGTCGGGGTGGCCACCTGGGCATTCTCGCCACTGAAGTTCCAGGCCGACATGGGCATCCTGCTGGCCTTCATGTTCTTGGTGAACGTGTTCGGCGCCGTACTGCTGCTGCCGGCCCTGGCCTGTTGGCTGAACGTCGGAGGCGAGCGCAGCGCCAGCAAGCTGCACGCTGTGTCACCGTCCGCCTAGCCGCTGCGGCGTTGCCTCCGGGGGCTGTCCAAGGCGGGCAGCTCCCGTGAATTCCAATGACTCCGGATGCGCGCCTGAACGATGCGCAGGGGGGCTTTTGTGCGCCCGAAAAACTCTTCTGCATAACCTGTGAGCTGCCGATCCGCCTAGTCCGAACCAAGTATGTGAGCGACTTTTTGGCGGGTAATCATGAACTCACTCGACGATCAGCGTGCGGTTGTCGAGGCAGGAGCCAACTAATGTGCGCCTTGTAAATGGCGAGTCTGCCGAGATTCAAGGGCGTATCAGGACAACAATAACTAAGGTCCTCCAAGAGGAGCTGAACTGATGAATTACAAATACAAGACACGCGGCTTGTCCCGCTTGCCGCATCATTTCAAACTCAGCCTGCTTGGCTGTGCCGTAAGTGCTCTGGCAATGCCCGCAGCCTATGCTGGCTCTTTCGAGTTTGGCGATGGTATCGAGGTCGATTACCTGACCACATTGAACTACGGTCTCAATGTTCGTGCCGAGAAGCAGGCGCACGAACTGCTGAACAATATCAACGGCGATGATGGCAACCGCAACTTCGACCGTGGCAGCGCCTTCAATAATCGCGTCAGCCTGCTCGCCGAAATGGATATCCACAAAGGCGACTACGGCCTGATGGTGCGCGGCTCGACCTTCTACGACTTCGCCTACAACAGCAAGAATGACAACGACTCACCGAATACCGTCAACAAACTCGGCGCTCATGACGAGTTCACCTCCGAGGCCGAGGATCGTGTAGGCACCCGCACCCGCCTGCTCGATACCTATGTGTATGGCGGCACCACCGTCGGCGATAGCGGGTTCCTCGACCTGCGTCTCGGCAACCAGGTGGTGGCTTGGGGCGAGAGCCTGTTCATCTCCGGTATTTCTGGGGTACAGGGCCCGGTCGATGCCACCAAGAGCAACATCCCCGGCACCGAGATCAAGGAAATCCTCCTCCCCGAGCTGCAGGCTTCCGGGCGCTTCTCGATCAACGACTGGACCCTGCTCGGCTACTACCAGTTCAAGAACCATCCGTACGAACTGTCGCCGGCGGGCGAGTACTTCTCCTACGCCGACATGATCGGCCCGGGCGGCCAGTACATCCGCTTCATGGAGGGCGACCTGGCGACGCTCGCGAATTTTGGTGCGGCCATTCCCCGTACCGAGACTGAAAACGCCCGCGACGGCGGCGAGTGGGGCGTCGGTGCGCGCTACAAGCTCACCCCCTACACCGAGGTGGGTGCCTACCGCCTGCGCTACCACGAGCGCACGCCGAGCCTGCTGCTCAACATCGACCCCGTCACCTTCTTCCCGACTTCCTACACCCTCAAGTACTTCGAGGATGTCGACCTGACCGGCGCGAGCCTCTCCACCCGCCTTGGCGACTGGCAGGTGTCCAGCGAGGTCAGCTACAAGGATGGCCTGTCGTTGTTGACCAAGACCGGGGTGTCGCGCGGCCAGGCGACCCAGGCGCAGGTTTCGGCCTTGAAGACCTGGGGCGACAGCTGGATCGCTCCGCAGACCTCCTTCGCCGGCGAATTCGGCGCGGTGCACATCAACGACGTGGACGACGGCGGTCTCGACAACCTCGCCAATGACCGCAATGCGCAGTTCGGCCAGTTCATGGTGACCCTGACCTACCCGAACGTGTTCAACGGCTGGGACCTCGATGTGCCCTTCAGCTAC
Organism: Pseudomonas linyingensis; assembly: GCF_900109175.1. Taxonomy (GTDB): domain Bacteria; phylum Pseudomonadota; class Gammaproteobacteria; order Pseudomonadales; family Pseudomonadaceae; genus Geopseudomonas; species Geopseudomonas linyingensis. The sequence continues at coordinate 159,687 of NZ_FNZE01000010.1, forward strand.
GGCCACGCCTTCAACCAGTCTTCCGTCAGCACCTTCGGCTTCGGCGGCGATGGCGATGCGCGCGCCAGCCTCGGTGCCAAGTTCAAATACCTGAACAACTTCGAAGTGGGCGCCACCTATAACGCCTACCTGGGTTCGGCCGACCAGCTGGAGCGACCGCTGGCCGATCGTGACTTCGTGGCAATCAACTTCAAGTACAACCTGTAACAGCAGGAGAAACAGCGATGAAGACGACTCTTTTCCGTGCCAGCCTGCTGAGTGCAGGCATTCTCTGCGCATTCAGCCAGACCGTATCGGCCAAGGTTTCCCCCGAGGAAGCCGCTCGCCTGGGCAAGGACCTGACCTGCTCCGGCGCCGAGAAGGCCGGCAACGCCGACGGGACCATTCCGGAGTTCTCCGGCAAGTGGCTGGGCGCCCCCGACCACATCAAGCACGAGGGCACCGGCAAGTTCTGGGAAAACCCCTACGCCAACGAAAAGCCGCTGTTCACCATCACCGCGCAGAACATGGAGCAGTACGCCGACAAGCTCAGCGACGGGCAGAAGGCGCTGTTCAAGAAGTATCCGGAAACCTTCAAGATGCCGGTGTACACCAGCCACCGCGACTTCCGCTTCCCGGACTGGGTCTGCGAGGCCTTCAAGAAGAACGCCACCACGGCCGAGCTGGTCGACGATGGCCTCGGCCTGAAGGGTTTCACCGGCTCCAACCCGTTCCCGATTCCGAAGACCGGCCTGGAACTGCTCTGGAATATCAACAACACCGGTCCGCAGCCCTACAAGACCGAGCTGACGACCCAGGATGTGGTGGTCTATCCGGACGGCAACCTGGCCTGGGGCAAGACCGAGTACAAGTTCCTCGGCGTGCGTTCCGAACCGGGGGTGATGCGCGACACCACCGACCGCACGCCGCCGTACGGTGGCATCCAGTCGATGGTCATCCAGAAGATCCACCTGCCGCTGCGCGACAAGGGCACGGTCTACTCCACGCGGGAAACCTTCAACTACAAGACCTCGCCGCGCGATGTCTACCTGTACAACCCCGGCACCCGCCGCGTGCGTCAGGCGCCGTCGTTCGGCTTCGACATGCCGCAGGGCGCCGGTGGCTTCCGTACCGTCGACGAGCACCACATGTTCAACGGCTCGCCGGAACGCTACGACTGGAAGATCGTCGGCAAGCGCGAGATCTACATTCCCTGGAACGCCTTCAGCACTAACCAGGCCGACGTGAAGATCGAGGGCTTGATCAAGCACAAGGGCCACGTCAACACCGAGCCCATGCGCTTCGAGCTGCAGCGCGTCTGGGTGCTGGAAGCGACCCTCAAGCCCGGTTTCCGCCACCAGTACGCCAAGCGCGTGTTCTACATCCAGGAGGACACCTGGGGCGCGGCACTGTCCGACCAGTACGACGGCCGCGGCCAGCTGTGGCGCACCGTGCTGGGCAACTGGATGTGGGCTTACGAGTCGCAGACGCCCTACTGGGGCCTCGCCGCGCACCATGATCTGATCTCCGGCGCCTACCTGGTGGACAACATCGCCAACGAGACCGGCGCGCCGGTCCTGGAAACCACGGACAACTGGACGCCGGCCATGTTCACCTCCGAGGCGGCGGCTCGCTGGGGGCGTTGATCCGCTAGCAAGCGGTAGAAGCGGAGCCCTCCCCACGCTGTGGGGAGGGCTCTTTTCATTTCGGCAGGCGCAGGGCTGCGGAGGCAGAGGCCGCCCGAAGCCGCCTTTCCGTTACCATCCTGTCTCGACTCTCCACGACACCACCCGACGGCCAGGAACAGAAGCACCATGAGCATTCCGACCTTTCGCACCGCCACCCCGGCGGACACCGACCGCTGCTACCAGATCGAGATCTCGGCCTACGAAGGCGATGAAGCGGCCACCCGGGAAAAGATCGCCACGCGGATCGAACAATACCCGCAAGGCTTCCTGGTCATGGAGCTGGATGGCGAGGTGATCGGCTTCATCAACAGCGGCTGTGCGCACGACGTGGTCATGTCCGACGAGGCATTCAAGGAGCTGGTCGGCCACGATGCCGAGGCGCCGAACGCGGTCATCATGTCGGTGGTCATCGATCCCGCGCACCAGGGCAAGGGCTACTCCACGCTGATGATGCGTACCTTTGTCCGACGCATGCAGGCGCTAGGCAAGAAGACCATTCACCTGATGTGCAAGGAGCGCCACGTCGAGTTGTACAAGCGCATGGGCTACCGCTACGTGCAGCCATCCGCGTCCGACCATGGCGGCATGGCGTGGCACGAGATGGTCATGGACATTTGAAACCGAGGGGGGGAAGGGGGCCGATGTATTTTCCCGAAGCGCGGCGGGGAAGACCGCTCCGAAGCAGGCATCCCGGATGGACGCATTCGCCTGACAAGGGCTCAGGAATGCGCCAGGGCTTCCCAGGGCTGCACAGCCAAGCGCGGGTTACCCCTTCAGCGCCGCTTCGATCGCCGCGATATCGATCTTGCGCATGGTCATCATCGCGTCGAAGGCGCGCTTGGCCGCTGCGCGATCCGGGCTGGCAATCGCGGCCGTCAGAACGCGTGGCGTGATCTGCCACGACAGGCCCCACCTGTCCCGGCACCAGCCGCATTCGCTTTCCTGGCCACCGTTGCCGACAATCGCGTTCCACAAGCGGTCCGTCTCGGCCTGGTCGTCGGTCGCAACCTGGAACGAGAAGGCCTCGCTATGCCTGAACGCCGGCCCGCCGTTAAGCCCGAGGCAAGGGATGCCCATCACCGTGAACTCGACGGTCAGGACATCGCCCTGCTTACCCGCCGGATAGTCGCCAGGCGCACGAAGCACAGCACCCACCGCGCTGTCCGGGAAGGTCGCGGCATAGAAGGTCGCAGCCTCCAGCGCAGTGCTGTCATACCAGAGACATATCGTGTTCTTGCTGATCATCTTGGCTCTCCACGATTGGGCTGAGACATGGAGTCTAGCCGCGCATTTGGCCTGTCGCGGGCTGACCCGTTGCGGACCTTCACTCCGGATTGCTCCGAGTGGGAGCGCAGCCAGTGACGCTCTGCGTCACAGAGGCGGACGCAGAGCGTGGGAGAGATCACAGTTGAGTTCGAGCCACGATCAGGCTGCAGGGGTGTTTATTTCGTCGGGACCATCATTGAAATACGTGGTGTACTTTCTGAACGAGATCCTCCATTCGCCATCCTTCAGGGTCCAGGTGTCCAGATATTCCCCCCAAGTCCTCCACAGCTTGCCGGTGTAATCATTCTTCCCCTGATGTATCGCGTAGAAATTGCTTCGGGTTGTGGCGCTTTCTTCGTTGTACGCAAGCAACTGAACATTCATTATGTTGTGCTGCTTTTCGCCGCAATTCGACCCATCGCCAAGGTTAAGCTCTACGGAGCTGATGAATTGATCCCTGCTGGTATGGCCGACAACCCCGTTGTATTCGCCAACAATGTGGGTGTCGAATACGTTTTCCAGCTCCTTGAGGTTCAAGGTGTCGATCGCCAATCCGAATTGAAACAGCTTCCTGCTCAGGATGTAGTGAAGTTCCATTTCGGCTCGCTCACCGGTACTCATCATCTCGATCTCCGGAATCTTTCTCTGAACGCTACAGGTCGCGCAGAAATGGGCATGGTCACATCGCAGGTCTTACGCACGATTTTTCGGACCGAAATCCGTATCGACGTATACATCGAAGTTTTCCGTCGTTTGCCCGGTGATGGCCTTCTCCATCCGATGTTGCATGCGCCACTGGCCGTTGATGCGCCGATAGGTGACGTCATAGTAACCGGCAGCCTGGCGCTGCCCATGGTAGTGACTGTTCGGGTTGAAAAGGCCGAGCCACTGGAAGTGCACCCGGCTGTATGCGGTGTCCCCGGCCAATTTGATCCGGGGCAGGTGCATGAAATGCAGCCCCTTGTAGATGGCATCGATCTCGCGGCAGAAGGCCGCCAGCTCGCTGGTGCCGGTATGGACGAGCCGCGGCTGGCTGCCCACTCCGGCCATGTCGAACACGCCGTCATTGGTGAACACCGCCGCCCAGCCGTCAGCGTCGCCGGCATCCCAGCTCCGGGCGTATTCCGCCTCGAGGTCCATGATCGCCAATCGGGCTTCGGCATCCGCCAGCCTGGCTTCCAGTGACGCTAATTTGTTGTCGTTCATATCCGGATCTCCATCTCTGTTTTTGTTTTAACCTCGCCGCTCCATAGGGGCGCGGCTCGGGGCGTCCAGCCTTGCCGGCCGGACACCCCTCGGCATTCAGCGCAGGACGAAGGCGTCGAGTTGCGGCGCCGCCATCTCGTCCTTGAAGCGCTGCTGCGACCACGGCCAGGTGTTCGGGATACCCTCGGCGTCCAGGTACCAGCTGTTGCAGCCGGAGCCGAACACCGTCTTGCGCGCGGCTTCCTTGCGGGCCACGTTGTAGGCATCCAGCGCGGACTGCGCGGCACTGACTTCCTGGCACTGGCCACTGCGCACCAGCTCGATCAGTTGGGCGATGTAGCCCCACTGCAGTTCGGCGATGTCGATCAGCGAGAAGTTGCCGACCGGGCCGGTGGGGCCGTTGAGCATGAAGAAGTTGGGCAGCTCGGGGATGGAAACCGCCAGGTAGGCGGTCGGCCCCTTGGCCCAGGCCGTCTCGAGGGTGTGGCCGTCGCGGCCGATCACCTGCATCGGGCGCATGAACTGGTCGGCCTTGTAGCCGGTGGCCAGCACCAGCACGTCCAGCTCGTGCAGCTGGCCGTCGCGGGTGCGCACGCCGCCGGCTTCGACGCACTCGATGCCGTCGGTGACCAGCTCGGCATTCGGATGCTGGATCGCCTGGTAGTAGTCGGGCGAGTAGATCAGGCGCTTGCAGGCGGCGCGGTAGGTGGGGCGCAGCTTCTCGCGCAATACCGGATCGCTGACGCTGTTCTCCAGGTTGTCGCGGGCGATGGCTTCGATTTCGAGGATTTCCGGCGAGTTGGCGTCGAGCACCGCATTGGTGAAGCGCTCGACGTTGGCCAGGTAGGTTTCTTCGTTCTGCATGCGCTTGAGCAGGGCGCGGTCGGTGCGGAAGGCGGCCTTCTGCTCCTCGCTGAACGCCAGGTTTTCCACCGGGAAGATCCACTGCGCGGTGCGCTGGAAGTGCTTGAGCTTGCCGGCGCGGGCGGCCAGCGCGGAGACGATCTGTACGCCGGTGGAACCGTTGCCGACGATGCCGATGCGCCGGCCATCCAGCGGGATGCCGTGGTCCCAGCGGGCGCTGTGCAGCAGGTCGCCCTGGAAGCTGTCCAGGCCGCGGATGTTCGGGTAGCTGGGGTGGTGGAGCACGCCGGTGGCGGCGATGACGATGTCCGCGCTGTCGCGCAGGCCGCTCTTCATCTCCAGCTGCCAGCGGCCGTCGACGAATTCGCAGCGGACGATCTCCTCGTTGAAGCGGATCAGCTCGTCGACCCGATACTTCTTCACCGTGCGCTCGAAATACTCCTGGATTTCCGCGCCCGGTGGCAGGAAGCGGCTCCAGTCGGGGTTGGGCTCGAAGGAGTAGGTGTAGGCGTGCGAGGGCACGTCGCAGGTGAGGCCGGGGTAGGTGTTCTCGCGCCAGGTGCCGCCGATGCGCGAGGCCTTCTCGTAGATGGTCACGTCACCGAAGCCGGCCTCGCGCAACTTGATGCCGCTCAGAATGCCGGCCATGCCGGCGCCCATCACCACCACCCGCAGATCGGATCTTGCTGTTGTGCTGTTCATGGTCACACCTTTTTATTGTTGGGTGCGACCAATCTAGGGGGTTGTGGGTGGGCGAACATGACCGGTCCCGGCTAGTCCTGTCGGACGATATCGGCCGGATACTCTGGGCCGGCCGAATCCCGCAGGAGCGGCGCCCTCGGCGTTTTTCAAGGTCGCGATATTATCGTGGAGGCGTTCGGATTTCTCTTGGTGTGCGTGACCCCGTGTGGCCGGCTTGAACGACGTCTGGCGACTACAATCAGGTCAAGTCAGCGCTGCAACGTCACCGTTTCATTGTTCAAGACAGTTTCAGCAGAAGGGTGGACCATGCGATTCATATGGGTAGCTGCCTGTTTCGCAATCATCCTTCTGTACTTGGCGATTGACCAGGAGCAGAAAAAGGGAGCAGCTGAAGACCAGGCGCAGGTTCTGGAGCAAAAACAGGAAACAGCTGAAGACAAGGCGCAGGTCCTGGAACAGAAAGCGGTAGAGAAGGGCAGCGAGATACCTGTGCCCAAGTCCGAGGCCATAAGCGCCTCCGAAGCACAGGCGGTCGATCCCGCAGGCGCAGCGCCTCTGGACGATGCAATCACCTGCCTTGCACGCAGCATCTACTGGGAAATCAAAGGCGGGGCGGTTGTCGAGATGGAAGCCGTCGCCAACGTGGTCATGAACCGGCTGGGCCATGAAGGCTTTCCAGACACGGTGTGCGCGGTGGTCAAGCAAGGTTCTGAAAAGCCTGGCTGTCAGTTTTCGTGGTGGTGTGACGGGCGTGCGGATCAGGTAAAGGAAGACGACCGGTATGCTCTTGCCAAGGAAGTCGCGCGAAAGGCACTCAACCAGCAGCTCAGGGACCGAACCCATGGCGCTCTATATTTTCACGACAGGACGGTGAAGCCTGCCTGGGCGAAGGAATACATCAAGACGGCCGAAACCCGGAATTTTCTTTTCTACAGGCCCCGTGGCGGGGCGGCGCGATAGGCAAACGTAGTGATCGAAGCCTTTGTCGAGCATCTCGGCCTGGCAGCCCAGGAGTTTGAGGCCATGCCTGCTGCTCGGCGACGAGCGCAGGCACCGTTCGACAGATCGGCTCAGGCCTGCTGCAGCTGTCCCTGCATCTGCTGCGTCCGTACCCTCTGGCCGGCGACATGGGCGCCGGCGCGGCGGCCGGAGAAGATGCAGTCAGCGGCGGACAGCCCGGAGATGTACAGGTGCGAGGGCAGGCCGATGGCCGTGCGCCCGGCGGCATACAGCCCGCCGATCGGCCTGTCGTCGTCACGCAGCACCTGGCCGCTGTCCTCGTCGACGCGCAGGCCGCCGACGGTCATGGACGACAGCGGGAACAGGCTGCTGCGGATCGACACGTCGATGGCGTAGAACGGCCCCTCGGCGATGGCGTGGATGTCCTTCTGATCCTTGCCGAAGCGGTCGGCCTGCCAGCCGGCCGCCGCCAGGTTGTAGTCGCGAACCGATTCGCCGAGCGCCTGGGGATCGAGGCCGCACTTGCGTGCCAGCTCCTCCAGCGTGCGTCCCTTGCGCGAGGCGAACAACAGGGCGAGGATCGCCGGCTGACGCTGGAACGGCAGCATGTCGTCCTTGCGCACCTGGCGCCAGGCCTTGCGGTATAGGGCGCGGTCGAGGATCAGCAGGCCGGAGCCGTCCTGCTCGTCGCCCATCACCTGGCCGATGGCGGCGCCGTAGAGCATCTCGTCGCAGTAGCGCTCGCCGCGGGCGTTGACCAGCATAGCCTCGGCGAAGGCCTTGGGCGGGTTGAGGAAGCGCCAGCTGCTGATGCGGCCGAGACGGTCGGCGGCGCCGCCGACGCTCTGGCCGAGGCGGATGCCGCTGCCGTTGTCGCCCAGCGAGCCCAGCGGCATGCTGTCGGCGTAGCCGGGCGCATAGTGGTTGGCCATCGCGCGATTCTGGATGAAGCCGCCGCTGCTCAAACATACGCCGTGGCGGGCGCGGATGCGCCGCTCGACGGCATGCGCACTCTTCAGCGCCTCGGCCTTGCGCCAGTAGCGTAGGGCGATGCCACTGGTGATGCCGGAGCCGGGGAAGCTGGCCGGCAGCATCAGCTGGTATTTCGCCGCCTGCTGCATCAGCCGGCTGAACTCCGCGGCGGCCGCGCCGGGCGGTATCTGCAGAACCCTGACCCCCACCACGTTGTCGTCCTGGTCGACGATCAGCTGGCGGACCTCGGTCTGCGCCATGAAGCGCACGCCCAGCCGACTGGCCTGCTCGCGCAGCGGATCGGTCATGCGCACGCCGAAGCCGATGGGGGCGGAGGTGGGCGGCGAGTAGACCTTGTGGCCGCGCGCGGCGGGCCGGGCGACGGCCGCGGCGCGCGGAGACAGCGAGCTGTCGGAGTGGTACAGGTGGTAGCCCGGCGGCGGATAGGAGGTCTTGCCCGCGTACAGGGTGCTGTCGAAGCGTACGCCGTGGCGGGTCAGCCAGTCGATCATCTGCGGGCTCTGCTCGCAGAAGCGGCGCAGGGTGCTGTCCCTGACCACGCCCTGGGTCTCCAGCTGGAGGTAGCGGAACATGTCTTCCGCCGAGTCCTCGACGCCGGCCTCGCGCTGGACGGCGGTGCCGCCGCCGGCGTACACCACGCCACCGTTCATCGCTGTCGAGCCACCGCCGTCGAAGGCGTCCAGCGCCAAGACCTCCAGTCCTTGCTCGGCGGCCTCCAGCGCGGCGGCGATGCCGGCGCCGCCGTAGCCGACCACCACAAAGTCGGCGGCATCGTCCCACGACACGCTCGCGGCGTCAGCCACCCGCTCCGGCTGGCGAACGGGGGAATACCAGTGGGGGCTACCGGGTTCATCGCGCTGGGTCACGTCGGGGATCTCCTTGAATTGGTGTTGATCAATCTGTAGGGGCGAATTCATTCGCCATGGGCTGCAATGCGGCCCCGGAGGTTGCCAAGGGCAGGCCGGTGGCCTGCTTGGCGAATGAATTCGCCCCTACAGGGGTGGCCAGGGCCGGGGGCGGTCAGGAGCGGGCGGGCTGGGCGTTGAGCTGCGGATCGCCGGGCGCGCCCAGCACGCAGCTGGTGCCGCCCGGGGTGTACATCATGGCGACGCAGCGGTTGCAGGAGGTGCAGCCGGTGGCGCCGTCGCCACCCGCGGTCATCTTGTTGACGAACTCGGGATCGAAGATCAGCCCGCGGCCCAGGGCGACCGCCTCGAAACCTTCACCGAGCGCCTGGCGCACGTTGGCGGCGGTCTTCACGCCGCCCAGATAGGCCAGCGGCATGCGCACGGCGGCGCGTACCTTGCGTGCATGTTCGAGCAGGTACAGCTCGCGGAACTCCACCTTCGGCTCGGTGAAACTCTGGATGGTCATCGCCGCACGGACGATGGGGTTGCTGACGCTGACGCGGTTCTCCTTGGGGAAGGACGAGCCGAACAGGGTGGTGGTGGACTCGACGTTCATCCCCGCGCTCAGTACCAGCAGGTGCGCGCCTTCGCCTTCGAGGATGCGCGCCACCGCGGCGCCGTCCTCGGACGTGTGGCCGCCTTTGGCCCCCTCGGTGACGCTGTACTTGCAGATCACCGCCAGGTCGCGGCCCACCGCATCCAGCACGCGGCGCAGCACCAGGGAGGGGAAGCGCAGGCGCCGCTCGAGGTTGCCACCCCAGTCGTCGCGGCGTTGGTTGTACAGCGGCGAGATGAACTGGCTGAGCAGGTAGCCGTGGCCCATGTGGATCTCCACGGCGTCGAAGCCGGCCTCGCGGGCCAGCAGGGCGCTTTGGGCGAACTCGTCGGCGATGCGGTGCATGTCGGCTTCGCTCATCGCCTGCTTGAGGAAGCGCCCGCTCATGATGCCGACCTTGTTGAAACCGCCGCTGGCCGACAGCGGCCGGCGGGTGGACAGCTCCTCGAGGAAGGTGAAGCAGCCGCCATGGGTGATCTGCGCGCAGGCTGCGCCACCGTGGCGGTGCACCGCATCGGTGAGCACGCGCAGGTGGGGGACGGCGTCGCGGTCGAGGGTGATCTGGTCGGTGAAGGTGCGGCCGTCGCGGCTCACCGCACAGTAGGCCACCGTGGTCAGCGCGGTGCCGCCGGCGGCCATTGCCTCGTGAAAGCGCACCAGCTGTCTCGAGGGCGTGCCGCCCTTGGCCATGCCCTCGTTGGTGGCGGACTTGATGAAGCGGTTCTTCAGCGTCAGCGGGCCGATCTTCAGCGGGCTGAAGGGCGAGGGTGTATCGGGCAGGTTCTTGTTGTTGTGCATGCGGAGTCCCAGCGAATCGACTGCAGTTGGAAAGCGTGGCAAGGCTTGTTGGCGGGCAGTATGCCTGCCGTTGCTTTCGGTGGTCGGGATCCGGCGGAATCCCGGTGACTGTGTGCTCACCATAGATAGCGGGTGCCGCGGCGACCTCGTCCGATGAGACTAATCGCCAGCAATGTCCTCCGCCGGCACAGGACCTATTGCCGGCGCAAGTATGCAGGCCGGCAGCCGTGCGGCTCGCGCCGTGCTGGATAAAAAAGCGCGGCACCTCGTTCGAGGATGCCGCGCAAAGACGCTCAAGCAGATGCACTCAACCTGTCGCGCCGTGGAGACGTTGTTCCGCAGATTGCCCGGGCAATCTGCCGGCATGTCCGGGACTGCCATTGTCCGCAGGCGCTGCTGGTGATGGCCACTATGTGAAGAGTCCGGAGGGCGGGCATCGTCCGATGGGACTAAGCGATGGATCGCCGTTTTTTTGCCGAAATTGCCGCGTGTTTTGGATTAGTCCCATCGGACGATGTGACGCTGGATTACGACGACAAGAATCCGGATAACCGCTTGACGGGAGCCGGGTCGCAAGGCGCCTGCTTCCTGTGGCTCACAAAACAAGAACTACAAAACAAGAACTCTGGGAGCAAGGCTATGAGCGAAGGCAATCGCGCCTGGGACCACAGTTGCGACGTGCTGGTGGTCGGCACCGGCGCTGGGGCGATGACCGCGGCGTTGCGCGCCCACGACCTCGGCCTGCAGGTCTTGCTGGTCGAGAAGAGCGACCGCTACGGCGGCACCTCGGCCATTTCCGGCGGCGGCATCTGGATCCCCGACAACCATCGCATCGCCGCCCTGGGCGGACAGGACTCGCCCGACGAGGCCATCCGCTACATCAAGACGGTGACCCGCGGCCTGGTGGACGATGCACGCATCGAGGCCTACGTGGCGAACGCCCGCAAGATGGTCGAATACCTCGACCTGCAGACCCGTGTGCACTTCGAGGCGCAGCCGGAGTATGCCGACTACTACCCCGAGGCCGAGGGCGGAAAGAGCGGCTACCGCTCGATGGACCCGTTGCCCTTCGACGCCCGTGATCTGGGCGACGATTTCGAGCTGATGCGCGCGCCGTCGGGCAACACCCTGATGCTCGGGCGGATGAGCATGACCATGAAGGAGGCGCGGGTGATGATCTGCCGCGCCCCAGGTTGGATGCGCGCGACCCTCAAGGTGATGTGGCGCTACTGGAGCGACATACCCGGCCGTCTGCGCACCCGCCGCGACCGCTATCTCACCCTCGGCAACTCGCTGGTCGCCGCGCTGCGCTGCTCGCTGCGCGACCGTCAGGTGCCGCTGTGGCTGGAAAGCCCGCTGCAGGCGCTGATCGAGGAGAACGGCCGGGTCATCGGCGCGATCGTCCTGCGCGATGGCCGCCTCCTGCGCATCCAGGCGCGGCGGGGGGTGATCCTCGGTGCTGGCGGCTTCGAGCGTAACCAGACCATGCGCAACCAGTACCACCCGCAGCCGTCGCAGACCGAGTGGAGCGCTACGCCGCCCAACAACACGGGTGACGCGATCCGCGCCGGCCAGACACTCGGCGCCGCCACCGCGCTGATGGATCACAGCTGGTGGGCGCCGACCGTGCACGTCGAGGGCGAGGAAAAGCCGCGCGCGTTGTTCGTCGAGCGCGCCCTGCCGGGCTGCATCCTGGTCGACTCGGCAGGTACCCGCTTCGTCAACGAGGCCGCGCCCTACACCGACATCGTCTATGCCATGTACGCCAACCACGGCGAGCACAAGGCCAGCATCCCGTGCTGGATGGTGTTCGACGCCGATTTCCGCCACAAGTACCCCTGCGGCCCGCTGCTGCCCGGCTACGCCCAGCCTGACCGGGCACTGTCCGAGCAGGTGCGCCGCGGTATCCACAAGGCCGGCAGCCTGGACGAGCTGGCCCGCGCCATCGGCGTCGATGCCCAGGGGCTGGTCGATACCGTAGAGCGCTTCAACGTCATGGCCCAGGCGGGCCGCGACAGCGACTTCGGCAAGGGCGACTCGGTGTTCGACCGCTACTACGGCGACCCCGGCGTCACCCCCAACCCCTGCCTCGCGCCGCTCGTGCGCGCGCCTTTCTATGCGGTGCGCATCGACGCCGGCGATATCGGCACCAAGGGTGGCCTGCTGACCGACGTGCATGCCCGCGTGCTCGCCGATAACGGCCAGCCCATCGACGGCCTGTACGCCATCGGCAACACCGCCGCCTCGGTGATGGGCGCCACCTACCCGGGCGCCGGCTCGACCATCGGCCCGGCGATGACCTTCGGCTACCTGGCGGCCAACCATATCGGCAGCCGTGCCGAGGAGAAGGCGGACGCCCGGCCCAAGACCATCGCCTGAATGGCAACCCCCTGTAGGGGCGAATTCATTCGCCCTGACGGGATTTCTGGCGAATGAATTCGCCCCTACAGGTTGCCCCGGCCGTCCTTCAGCACACCCACCGAGAGGATCCAACATGAGTTCCGAGAATCGCCAGGTCGCCGTGGTCACCGGCGCCAGCCGTGGCGTCGGCAAGGGCATCGCGCTCGCGCTGGGCGCCGCCGGCATGATCGTCTACGTGACCGGCCGCTCCACCAAGGCCAGCGGCTCGCAGCTGCGCGGCCAGGTGCTGCCGGGCTCCATCCAGGAAACCGCCGAGGCGGTGACCCGCGCCGGCGGACTGGGCATCGCCGTGGCCTGCGACCACGGCGACGACGCGCAGGTCAAGGCGCTGTTCGAGAGGGTCAGCGAGGAACAGGGGCGCCTCGACCTGTTGGTCAACAACGCCACCTTCCTCCACGAGAACCTGATCGATCCCGGTCCGTTCTGGGAAAAGCCGCTGGAACTGGTGGGCATCCTCGACGTGGGGCTGCGCTCCGCCTACGTCGCCAGCTACCACGCCGCGCCGCTGCTGGTGGCCGGTGGCCACGGGTTGATCACCTTCGTGTCTTCCTACGGAGCTGGCTGCTACATGCACGGACCGGCCTACGGGGCGCAGAAGGCCGGCTGCGACAAGCTGGCCGCCGACATGGCCGTGGACCTGGAAGGCACCGGTGTCGCCGCGCTGTCTCTGTGGCTCGGCCCGCAGCGAACCGAACGCACCGCGATTGCCGGCGAGGAGCGCCGCGACCAGTACGAGGCCTTCCTCGCCCAGGCGGAAACCCCCGAGTTCAATGGTCGGGTGATCCACGCCCTGCTCAACGACCCGGCCCTGGCCGGGCTGAGCGGACAGACCCTGATTACCGCCGAGCTGGCCCCGGGTTATGGCATCAGCGAGGAGGGTGGCCGGTTGCCGCCGTCCTACCGCGAACAGCTGGGCGAGCCGCGCATTCCGCATCCGGCGCGGGTGATCTGAGCGGGCATTTCCAGAACTGTAGGGGCGAATTCATTCGCCAAATTACCCCGCCAAGGCGAATGAATTCGCCCCTACAGCCGATTGCTCAAGCGTCCGAATTAAGGTTCCGGGCGTGTTCCATTCCTTCAGAGGCTGCGTACCCATGGAAAAAGTCGTCTATGTCATCTGGCGCGAGCGCCAGACCAACCCCGAAGAATTCACCCGCCGCCTGCGCAACGAGGTCGCCGAACAGCTAGTGGCGCTCGGCGCCCGCGGGGTGCAGGTCAACGTCGCCGACGCTGCCGTCGAGCCCGCCGCCGGCCTGCGCCAGGCCAACCTGCAGCCGCTGATGGACGGCACCGTGTCGATCTGGATCGACAGCGCCATCGCCCAGTTCCGTCGCCCCTTCGATGAAGTCATCGCTGGCGCGGTGGAGCGTCTGGCCGCCTATCTGGTCACCGAGTCGGTGCCGATCCGCAACACCTGTTATCCGGCCGTTCTTGGCGAGCGTACCCACGGTTTCTCCCAGCTGGCCTTCCTCAGCCGCCCGCCGCGCCTCACCCACGAGGCCTGGCTGGACATCTGGCACAACAGCCATACCCAGGTGGCGATCGACACCCAGGACAACTTCCAGTACGTGCAGAACGTGGTGGTGCGCGCGCTGACCCGCGGCGCGCCGGCCATCGACGCCATCGTCGAGGAGTGCTTCCCGCCGGCGGCGATGACCGACCCGCAGAGCTTCTTCGACGCCCCCGGCGACGAGGAGAAATTCCGCCGCAACCTGGCGGCCATGATGGAAAGCTGCAACCGCTTCATCGACTACGACAAGATCGACGTACTGCCGACCAGCCAGTACCTGATCAGCAAGTCTGCGGCCGTCTGACCGCGGCGCTTGCAGGCAACCGGAACCCGGAGTCCGCCACGGGCGGGCTGCGGGTTCGTTTTTTGACGGGATGTGGATTCAATGGTCGATGGGCATTCCCGTCCGGTCAGCCCGAAACTGCCCGGTTTGGGTGTGTAGTCCCGGGAAGTCGTGCTCGAGTGCGGCACGTCCGCTTGGCAGGATGGCCTCTTTCTGTCCGAAGGAGCCAGTGGCTATTGCCCAGATGTCTCGGCGTCAATTGCCTTTCTAACGAGGGCTGCCATCGACTTGGCTTCATCATCGGGCACTTGCTGCAACCCGCTCACCGTGCAGAGTCGGTCCTGCAAATCTTCATCCTGGCTTGCCTTGAGCTTCCCCTCGAGTCGGTCGATGGGAATCTCGATTCCGACGATGGCGCGGAGCAACTTGTCGAGGTAGTCAGCAGGTGCATCGCCAACTTGCCAGGGCACCGGCCGTCCGGCCTCATGAACGCTCGTGAGTCGATTCAGCATGTCGAGTATCCAGTCGCGATCCTCGATTGGCCGAGCCACTCCATGTGCATGGGCCACTGCATAGTTCCAGGTGGGAACGACCTTGCCGTGTGCGACTTTGCCAGGGTACCACCCGGGGCTGATGTAGGCCTGTGGTCCCTGGAACATGACCACTGATGGGGTGTCGGCGCTCAATTTGCGCCAGATCTCGTTGGCTCGAGAAACATGCCCGATGAGGGTGCCGAAAGGACCTTTGTTCCGATCCAGGTAGAAGGGCACATGATTTGCGACAAGGCCGCCCGTGCCAGCGCACACCCACGCCCCAAGCGGATAGGACGCCATCAGTGTGAAGATGACTTCGCGGTCGTTGAGCTGGTGGTGCTTGGAAATGTACATGGCGATCCCTCAAGAAGCATTTATGCCGTGGCGCACCAGCAAGGCTGCCAACACCCACATGGTCAAGCCGATCAGGCCGTCCAGAACCTGCCAGGCCCGTGGCCGGGCAAACCAGGGCGCCAACCAGCGGGCGCCGAACCCGAGCAGTCCAAACCAGAGCATGCTGGCAGTGCCAGCCCCCATGACGAACCACCAGCGCAACTGTACTGGCTGTTGGGCGCCGATGCTGCCAACCAATAGCACCGTATCGAGGTAGACATGGGGGTTGAGCAGCGTGAAGGCTGCCGCCTGCGCTATCGCTGCCCAGCGGCTGAGGCCCATCCCGCCCTCCGCTGCCTGCAATTGCTGCGCCTGTCGCGCACGGTGCAGCGCCTGCAGCCCATAGAACGCCAGGAACGCGGCACCGGCCAGCGCCAACGCGCGCGCCAGGGCAGGGCTCTCTCCCAGAGCCTTTGCCATCCCCATGACGCCCGCAGTGATCAGCACTGCGTCTGCCATTGCACAGAACAGCACGACGCTGCCTACGTGCTCGCGGCGCAGACCTTGGCGCAGCACGAACGCATTCTGCGCACCGATCGCCACGATGAGGCCGAGGCTCAGAGCCAACCCCAGGGTAAAAACGGGAAAGAACATGGTTTGGATGCCTGAAAAAGGATTGATGCGCCTAGATTGCTTACCCTATGAAATGAAGACAAACTATCTCTACTAAATTGACTTTAGAAAATCTAATCACATGCTGGACTACGCTTCCCTTGCCGCACTGGCCGCCGTCGTCCGTGAGGGCAGCTTCGATCGTGCAGCCCGCGCACTCAGCGTGACGCCGTCGGCCATTTCGCAACGCATCCGGTTATTGGAGGAACGTGTCGGTGGTGCGCTGGTGGTGCGCGGGCAGCCTTGCCTTGCCACGGAAATGGGACGACGCCTCTGCCAGCATGTGGACCGTGTGCGTCTTCTTGAGCAGGAGTTGCACGAGGCCCTGCCGTCGCTCGCGCCGGAGGGGGGTGTAAGGGTTGCTTTGCCGATTGCGGTGAACGCCGACAGCCTCGCCACCTGGTTCGCTCCGGCGCTGGCAGCATTCGCCACCGAGGCCCCCGTGCTGATGGAGGTCGCGGTAGACGACCAGGAGCACACGTCGGAGTGGTTGCGCAGTGGCAAGGTTTTGGCCGCCGTGACCGCCTCAGCCCGCCCGGCCTTCGGCTGCAACAGTCGACCGCTGGGCGCCATGCGCTACCTGGCGGCGGCCAGTCCGGACTTCATGAAACGCCATTTCGGCGATGGCGTCGGCGCTGGCAGCCTGGCACGCGCGCCCAGTCTGGTCTTCAACAGCAAGGACGAGCTGCAGGCGCGCTGGGCTCACCGCCTGTGTCACCGGCATGTGGAGCTGCCCCGCCACATACTGCCGTCGCCCCAGGCGTTCGTGACGGCAACAGTAGCCGGCATGGGCTGGGGGCTGCACCCCCAAGCGTTGATCGCCGCTCATCTTGAAAATGGCTCGCTCATTGAGTTGGTTCCGGACACCCCGCTGGACGTGCCGTTGCACTGGCAGTACGGACGCTCGGCCTCATCGTTGATCGACGGATTGACCCGCCAGATCCTGGCCGCCGCGCATTCCGCCCTGATGCAGTCCTGACGCCTGACCGCTGCTCCAGTTCGAGCGCATACGGGGCTCTGACCTGGCCGCGCTTTCCTGCGTTGCGAATGAAGTTGGCGTCGCTCCCGCGAAGGCGGGAGCCCGCACGGACTTTCTGGATTCCCGCCTGCGCGGGAATGACGATTGCTTCAGCGTTTCCTCGGATACCTCAAGCGGACAGTGCACGCGCGGCTCAGCGCAACGGGATTAGTCTCCCTAGACGATGTAGCCCCTTCCGCCCGTTGCAACAATCGAATCCAGTCGATTGCGCGCTCGATCCGCGCTGATCCAGCAACGGGAGAACAACAATGAAACGAGTTGAAGGCAAGGTTTGCATCGTGACCGGCGCCGCCAGTGGCATCGGTCTGGAGGATGCCAGGCTGCTGGCCCGCGAAGGGGCCAAGGTGGTGCTCACCGACCTCAACGAGGAGGCCGGCCAGCGTGCGGCCGCCGAGATCGGCGGCGACGCCCTGTTCGTGCGTCACGACATCGCCAGCGAAGCCGACTGGAAGCGGGTGATCGAAACCACCCTGGCGACCTTCGGCCGCCTCGATGTGCTGGTCAACAACGCCGCCATCCTCGCCGTCGGCACCATCGAGGACACCTCGCTGGAGCTGTTCCAGAAGGTGCAGCGCATCAACAACGACGGCTACTTCCTCGGCTGCAAGTACGCCGTACAGGCGATGAAGGAAACCGGCGGCGGCTCGATCGTCAACATGTCCTCGCTGGCGGCGTTGGGCGGCATGCCGGCGTTCTGCGCCTACTCGGCGTCCAAGGGCGCGGTGGCGGCAATGACCCGTTCGATCGCCACGCACTGCAAGCAGCAGGGCTACCGCATCCGCTGCAACAGCGTGCATCCGGACGGCGTCAACACGCCGATGACCAGCGCCCTGGCCGGCGGCCGGCCGATTGCCCAGGCGGAGCTGGAAAAGGACCCGAAGAACCGCATGTGCGCCCCGGTGGACATCGCCAACGTGGTGCTGTTCCTCGCCTCGGACGAGTCGCGCTTCATCAACGGCGCGGAGATCCGCGTCGACAACGCCCAGTTGATCGGCGGCACCTGCTGATCCGTCATGCCGGGGCGCAACTGAGCGCCCCGGCCGAACACCCAACGTGTGCTGACAGGACTGCCTCTCTGTCACCTTTTACCCGGCCCCAGGCCGGGTTTTTTTTGTGCGCGCCGCCGTATCGCGCGTCCGAGGGAGCACGCGGTTCGCTTTCAGGCCAGTGCGGCGACGCTGTTGAGCAGGGTCTTGACCAGTTGGGCCTGGCGGGTGGCGCCGGTCTTGGCGAAGACGCCGCGCAGATGGGCGCGCACGGTGTTGCGCGAGAGGCACAGGCGCTCGGCGCTCTCGTCCAGGGTCAGGCCATCCATCATCAGCATGGCCACCTCGGTTTCCGTGCGGGTCAGCTGGAACAGGCTGCGCAGCAGGTGCCGCGAGGCCTGCGGCGAGTCGTTCGGGTCGCGGATGAACACCGCCACGGCCGGCCGCCGGGCCTTGCCCTGGCCTTCGTAGTTGAGGGCGATGGGGCGCAGCAGCACGTTCAGCGGCACTTCGCCGGTCGGGCGGGACAGGGTGAGCACCTCCACCGACTCGTCGCGGCCCTGCTGGCGCTGCTGCAGCACCGTCTGCACGGCCTTCTGCAGATCGCGGTTGTCCTGGGCGGAATAGGCGTGCAGCCGCTCCTGGCGACACTCTAGGCCATCGCGCGCGGCGAACAGGCGCTGGGCTGCCTGGTTGCTGCGCATCACCCTACCGGTTTCGTCGAGGATTGCCGTGCCGACCAACAGGCGGTCGATGGTGGCGGCGTAGAGCAGGCGCTCCGAGTCCAGCTCGTCGACCGTCGAATGCAGGTCAACCGCCTGCTGCAGGTGCGGCCTGAGCAGCTCGATCAGCGCCCGTTCCGCGGCGTCGAAGTCCGCCGCCGCATGGCCGCGGCAGGCGAACAGCGCACAGTGCATGCCGGCCTCGGTGCGCAGGTTGGCCGCCAGCACGTAACGCAGGTCCAGCGGCTGCAGGTAGCTGCGGTAGAAGTCGTGGGCCAGCCAGGGCTCGTCGCCCAGCACCTGGTCGGCGCTGGCCACCTGTCCCGCCGGCCAGTCGAGGAAGGGACAGATCGAATAGTAGTGCTCGCTGTAGGACGGCTCGCCCGGCAGGTGCGGGCCGTGGATCGAGGCGTTGACGATCAGCCCGGGGCGGTCGTGGGCGGGGTTGCGCAGCACCAGGGTCATGAAGCTGGCGCGAAAGCGCAGGCGCAGCGCCTCCAGCAGGCCGGACCAGGGCGTGGGCTCCAGCGGGCCGCGGTAGGTCAGGGCCAGCAGGTCGCTGAGTTCGCGGGCGTCAAGCCCCGCCAGTTCATGGGCATGTGACGATTCGTGCATCCCGCGCCTCGCTTGTTGTGGTTGTCAGGCTGGATGGGGCCAGTATTTGCGCCCCGCGGGGCCGGCAAATCGTCCGTTCGGCCTAGAGAGGTTTGTAGGGGCGAATTCATTCGCCATGGGCCGCAACGCGGCCCCCGATGTTGCCAAGGGCAGGCCGAAGGCCTGCCCTTGGCGAATGAATTCGCCCCTACAGGACGGGGTGTCCGCCAGGACACGTTTGGCCTGTCGGCGCCAATCAGTTGATCGGCTGAGAGGTGATCCTCCACTGAGCATCCAGTGGGCCGATCATCTCCAGCAGCCGTTTGTAACCGGTCTGAAGGATGCGCCACTCGCCCTGCACCTTGATGTAGCGATCTTCGTAGATCGCGCTGCCGTTAAGCAGGGTCTGCTCATCGAGGTTGATGAACACGTCGTTGAGGTACCAGAGGCCGGTGGCTTCATCGCCGTCGACGACAATTTCCGGGGTGTGGCCGTTGTGCATGCCGAATCGGCGGTTGGTGAAGCTGGTGCGGTAGAACTCCATGGCCTGCTCCAGGCCGTTCAGTTCGAGTTGGTAGGTCGGGCTGTCGAAGCGGATCTGTACCTCGGGGGCGAAAAGGCCGCGCAGCAGTTCGAGGTTGCAGGTGTCGATACCACGGAAATAGCGGGCCTTGAGCTGTTTGATCTGCTCGATGGCAACGAGGTCCAGCATGTCAGTGATCTCCAGGGGAAGGGCGAGGGCCATATGGCCATTCTGCGAGTGGCGAAAGGAAGCGACTTCCCTGTCGCCCGGCTAGTCAGCAAGGCAGAAAGTGACCGCCGTTGACGTCCAGCTGTGCACCGGTAATGACCTTGGCGTAGTCGCTGGCCAGGTACAGGGCGGCCATGGCGCAGTCGCCGTCCTCGGGGATCTTGCGCAGTGGGATCTGCTGCGCGATCTCGTAGACCAGCGATTCCATCGAGACGCCCAGGCGCTTGGCTTCGCTCTGGAAGTAGCCGATTACCGGCGCGCCCCACATCCAGCCCATGAAGGTGGAGTTGACGCGGATGCCGAAAGGGCCGAGATCCTGGGCCAGGTACTGCACGGCGGTCTTCAGCGCGCCCTTGGAGACGGCATAGCCGGATTCCAGTTGGTTGGGGGTGCGGGTGGCCATGGTGTTGACCATGACGATGCTGCCCGAGCGCTGCTGCTTCATCTGCGGCAGCACGGCCTGGGTCATGTGCATGGTGCCGAACAGGTTGACGTCCATCGCCTGGCGCCAGTCGTCCATGGACGACGCGGAGGAGCTGGCCCAAGTGCCATGGGCGTAGGCGGAATTGATCAGCGCGTCGATCCGGCCGAAGTGCTCGACCGTCAGGTCGGCGAGCTTCTGGCACTGTTCGGCTTGGGCAATGTCGGTAGGGACTTTCAGCACCGGCGTGTCGTAGCCCGCGTCGCGGATGGCCTGTTCGGCCTGGTCCAGCTTGGCCGGCGTGCGGGCGGCCAGCACCACGGCCTTGGCCTGGTATTCGGCGGCACGCACGGCCAGCTTGATGCCCAGACCAGGGCCGATACCGGAAATGATCACGACTTTGTCTTTCAGCAACATGGCACTTTCCTTCTTGTTGTTGTGTTGGGGACTCGGCTGCTCAGGTACGGCTGGCGTGCAGTTGTTCGGCGCGTCGTTTCAGGTCGCGGGCCATCTGATCGAAGCCTTTTTTCACCCAGGCACCGTGCTCGCGCATGATGGTGTCCTGGTTCAGGCCCAGGAAAATATCCGTGGTGAAGTAGCTGCAGCGGTTGGCATCGATGGCGGTGATGTACTGATCGCGGCGCGCGGCGTCCATGTTTTCCGGAACGGGGCGCTGCTCCCAGGACAGCAGTTGCTCCGGATCGCAAGCCACCAGGTATTCGAGAACCGGGAAGGTTTCGTCGCTATCTGGGGTACGTACCTGCATGACCACCGGATCGCCGATTTGCAGGCCGCACTGAATGCTCGGACAGAAGCTGTTCCACTCGTGGTAGTTGTCCAGATCGACGAGCACTTCCCAGACCACTCGGGCGGGGGCGTCAATTTCCACGGTAATCGAGGTCACAATGTTTTCGGCCTTGGCCATGACGTGCTCCTGATGGGAGTTCAGTTGATGGGGGAAAAGCGATCTGCAGCGGCGCGCTGCATGACTTTGCGCGGCTAATGTTTGGCGCCCAGATGCCGGGCGCGATACTCCGCGTAGTCCTGGGTCATCTGTGCCTCGGTCAAGCCGAAGCGCTCCAGGCTGTAGTCGTGGCTGGCCCGTTTGTCCCGGCCGTTTTGCGCCAGCCAGGCCTGCGCAGCGGCGCGGGCCTGCTCGGTGAACGGCAGATTGGCGAAGGCGTAGACGTTCTCCAGTACGTGCATCGGCTGGGTCACGGTGTCGGCGAAATGGATGTCGAGGAAGCGCGCGGCGGCGTGCTGCTCGCGCACCTGCATGGTGTGGCGGATGCCACGGGCCATGCGGTTGTTCCACTGCGCGCCGGCGGCTTTCGGGTCCGGGTTGGCGCTGTACATCTGCCACAGGGTGTGGGCCATGCTGGCCATCGACGGGATGGTCTGGGCGGGTTCGCGGTGAGTCAGAACTACCTGTGCCTCGGGGAATACATCCAGCAACAGGTGCAGGGTGTGCAGGTGCTGAGGAGCCTTGAGCAGCCAGCGCTGGCCAGCCGGTTCACCGCGTTGGGTTTTCTGCCATTGCAGGAACTGCAGCATTTTTTTCAGCTGGGTGTAGACCGGCCGCTGGTCCTGCCGGTCCAGCCAGCGGGTGTAGCTGGGCACGTTGACGTAGGCGTCCATGGCGCACATGAACGAGTGCTCCATGAGCATGAATTCCTCGTCGCAGAGCATGGCGTCCAGCGGGTGGATGGCGAGGATCTGCGGAATGACCTCGGCCATCAGATCGACTTCGGCCTTGGCCAGGGCGATGCGCTGGGTTGGCGCGGCGAGGGTTTCGTCGGACAGCGGTGCCGGGAAGCGGGTCTCCCACCAGGCCGCCGAGTAGAAGCGCGGGTCAACGGCCAGGGTGCGCTGCAGCAGGGTGGTGCCGGTGCGCGGCAGGCCGACGATGACCAGCGGGTCGTCGATGGCTATCTGGGTGATTTCCGGATGACGGCCGAGGTAGTCCTCCATCACCAGGCGGTTGACCAGTTGCCCGACCAGCCGCTCCTCGAGCAGATGCCGGCCGCTCGGCGACAGCTCGGCCTCGCTGGCCACGGCATCGAGCAGCGCCTGCAGGGACTCGCGGTAGTGGTCATCACCAAAATTGTCGAGGCCGTTGGCGCGTGCGCTGGCGGTTGCCAGCAGTTTGTCGACGGTCAAATCTTCGATTGGATGGTGCGTGCTCATACGGCCTCCGCGACAGCAGACACTTTGACCACTTTCGTGGTGGGGTGGCATTGCTCCTCGGCACCGACCCAGCGCAGGCACAGGGTGCCCTGGCGTACCCCGGCGGTTTGCAGCCAGTTGACTACGCCCGGGTCCCGTTCGCTGAGCACCAGGGTCACCCCGCCGTTGGCGTCGTACTGGGCCTGGTGTTTGTTGCAGCAGATGCGGTGGTAGCGGTAGT
The DNA here is from genome assembly GCF_900109175.1 of Pseudomonas linyingensis. GTDB lineage: Bacteria > Pseudomonadota > Gammaproteobacteria > Pseudomonadales > Pseudomonadaceae > Geopseudomonas > Geopseudomonas linyingensis. Next base: position 182,279 of record NZ_FNZE01000010.1, read on the forward strand.
CCAGCGACTCCATCCAGTAGTTGTTGATCTGCAGGTTCCAGAAGTCGCAGTCCGGCACCTTGTCGATGTGGATGACCAGCGCCTCGTCTTCGCCCAGCACCCAGTGCGAGTGGTAGTAGAAGATGTTCGGGTCGCCGCCCACGGCCTGGCAAACGGCCTGGTCGGCCGGTGGCAGCTGGTTGCTGTGGGCCTGATAGCCCGCCGCCCAGTCGGCGAACAGCCTGGCGGTGTTCTCCACGAAGCTGGATACGCGGCTCAGGCCTTGCTGGAAGGTCGCGGGGTCGAGCGCCTTGGGGGTGGCATCGGTGCCGATGCGCTCGATGCTCAGCTTGGCCGGCACTTCGCTGCGCCGGTCGAGGAAGGTCTGGCGCACGATCAGCGCGTTGGTGGCGTCTTCCACCTTCAGCCAGTTGCCCGGTTGCGGCTCGCGGCTGAGGATAATTTCGAAGTTACCCTGAGCATCGATCTGCAACTGGCTGGCGTCGATGAATCCCGTCTGGATCAGGGTGCCGTCGGTTTCATAGCCGCCTTTCTGGGTGCCGAAGCTCAGGTAGGCGACGCTGCCGCGCTGGCCTTTGATGCGGTATTCCAGAGTGCCGTCCAGGCGCGAGTATTCGTAGAGGTTGTCCGGGTTGTCGGCACCGATCTTCGCGGTCTCGTGGGAGGTCTTGAAGAAGCTGGGAAAGGCTGGATCGGCGAACTCGATGTGCATTTCCAGGCCGATGCGCAGCAGACGAGTGAGGTAGCGGAAGCCTTCGGCGCGAGTCGCCGCATCGGCTGGCGTTTCCGGGCGAAGGATCTGCTCGCCGCAGCGTTTCAGGTGGTCGCAGAATTCGGACCAGGTCTGGCCGCTGAGCAGCCTTTCGTCGATCGAGCTTGTTGTCATTGTTGTGACTCTCCTGAGTGTGCGAGTCGGCCGCGGCGCCCGTGGTGCGCAGCGCGACTGACTCGCCCGTCAATGTATGTGCATGCGAGAAAAGGTTTCTTCATCCGGGCGGACTAATTGCACGCCGGGGCCGCCCGGCAATGCCTCACTGCGCCAGCAGGTGCTCGACGATGCGTTCGGCCGCCGCTTCGGCCGACTCGCTGCGGGTGTCGATGTGCAGATCGGGCGCCAGCGGCGGCTCATACGGCGAGTCGATGCCGGTGAAGTTCTTCAGCTCGCCGCAGCGGGCCTTCTGGTACAGGCCCTTGGGATCGCGCTGCTCGGCCAGCGCCAGCGGGGTGTCGACGAAGATCTCCAGGAAGGTGCCTTCGCCGGCCAGACTGCGCGCCAGATCGCGTTCGGCGCGGAACGGCGAGATGAACGAGACCAGGGTGATCAGCCCGGCGTCGAGCATCAGCCGGCCCACCTCGGCCACCCGGCGGATGTTCTCCACCCGGTCGGCTTCGCTGAACCCCAGGTCGCGGTTCAGGCCGTGACGCACGTTGTCGCCGTCGAGCAGGTAGGTGTGCCTACCGAGAGCGTGCAGCTTGCGTTCCACCAGATTGGCGATGGTCGACTTACCGGCGCCGGACAGGCCGGTGAACCACAACATGCGTGGGGTCTGGCCCTTCAGTGCGGCGCGGGCGGCGCCATCGACGTCGATGGCCTGCCAGTGCACGTTCTGCGCCCGGCGCAGGGCGAAGTGCAGCATGCCGGCGCCGACGGTCTGGTTGCTCAGGCGGTCGATGACGATGAAGCCGCCGGTATCGCGATTGTCCGCGTAGGCGTCGAAGGGGATCGGCTGGTCGAGGCTGAGGTTGCCGACGCCGATCTCGTTCAACTCCAGGGTCCTGGCCGCCAGGTGCTCGAGGGTGTTGACGTTGACCTTGTGCTTGAGGGTGGCGCAGCTCATGCCCAGGGTGCGGCAGCCGATCTTCATCAGGTAGGGGCGCCCGGGCAGCAACGGCTCCTCGCTCATCCATACCAGGGTGGCCTCGAACTGGTCGGCCACCGCCGGCGGCGCGTCGGCCAGGGCGATCACGTCACCGCGGCTGATGTCGATCTCGTCGTCCAGGGTCAGGGTCACCGCCTGACCGCAGACCGCTTCCCGCTGTGCGCCGGCCATGCCGAGGACGCCGCTGACCCGGCTCTGCTTGCCTGACGGCAGGACGCGGATCGGATCGCCGACGCGGATGCTACCGGCGGCGACGTTGCCGGCGAAGCCGCGGAAGTCCAGGTTGGGCCGGTTGACCCATTGTACCGGCAGGCGGAAGGGCGCCTGGCTGGCGCGGTTGTCGTCCAGCGGTGCGCTTTCCAGATGCTCCAGCAGGCTCGGCCCCCGGTACCAGGGCATGCTGTTACTGCGCTCGATGAGGTTGTCGCCCCTGAGCGCCGAGAGGGGGATGCACTGCACGTCGGTCAGGCCGAGCTTCTCGGCGAAGGCGCGGTAGTCGGTCTCGATTCTGCGGAACACCTCTTCCGAGTAGTCCATCAGGTCCATCTTGTTCACCGCCACCAGCACTTGACGGATGCCCAGCAGCGACACCAGGTAGCTGTGCCGGCGGGTCTGTGCCAGCAGGCCCTGGCGGGCGTCGATGAGGATCACCGCAAGGTCGGCGGTGGAGGCGCCGGTGACCATGTTGCGGGTGTACTGCTCGTGGCCGGGGGTGTCGGCGACGATGAACTTGCGCTTGTCGGTGGCGAAGAAGCGGTAGGCCACGTCGATGGTGATGCCCTGTTCGCGCTCGGCGGCGAGACCGTCCACCAGCAGGGCGAAGTCCAGCTCGCCACCCTGGGTGCCGAGCTTCTTCGAGTCGACCTCGAGCTGACCGAGCTGGTCCTCGAACAGCACCTTGGTCTCAAAGAGCAGGCGGCCGATCAGCGTGCTCTTGCCATCATCGACGCTGCCGCAGGTGATGAAACGCAGCAGGTCCTTGCGCTGTTGCTGCTGCAGGTACTGCTCCAGGCTGGTAATCGCGTTCATCAGAAGTACCCCTCTTGCTTCTTCTTCTCCATGGAACCGGCCGAATCGCTGTCGATCAGGCGGCCCTGGCGTTCCGAGGTTCGGCTCACCAGCATCTCCTGGATGATGGCTTCGAGGCTGTCGGCCTCGCTGTCGATGGCGCCGGTCAGCGGGTAGCAGCCGAGGGTGCGGAAGCGCACCTTGCGCAGTTCGGGCGTTTCGCCCGGCAGCAGCGGCAGGCGCTGGTCGTCGACCATGATCAGGGTGCCGTCGCGCCGCACCACCGGGCGCTCGGCGGCGAGGTAGAGGGGAACGATGGGGATGCGTTCCAGGTAGATGTATTGCCAGATGTCCAGCTCGGTCCAGTTGGATAGCGGGAACACCCGCAGGCTTTCGCCCTTGCGCTTGCGGGTGTTGTACAGGTGCCAGAGTTCCGGGCGCTGCTGCTTCGGGTCCCAGCGGTGCTGCGCGGAGCGGATCGAGAACACCCGCTCCTTGGCGCGCGACTTCTCCTCGTCGCGGCGCGCGCCACCGAACGCCGCATCGAAGCCGTACTGGTCCAGCGCCTGCTTGAGGCCCTGGGTCTTCCAGATGTCGGTATGCAGGGACGAGCCGTGGTCGAAGGGGTTGATCCCGCGCTCGACGCCCTCGGGATTGACGTGCACCAGCAGCTTCAGGCCCAGGCGCTCGGCGGTCTGGTCGCGAAAGGCGATCATCTCGCGGAACTTCCAGGTGGTGTCCACGTGGAGCAGGGGGAAGGGCGGTTTGCCGGGCGCGAAGGCCTTCATCGCCAGGTGCAGCATGACCGCGCTGTCCTTGCCGATGGAGTAGAGCATCACCGGGTTTTCACACTCGGCGACCACTTCGCGGATGATCTGGACGCTTTCGGCTTCCAGGCGTTGCAGGTGGGTCAGCATCGCTTGTCTCCGTGGGATGGGGCCGGCCCCGCGGGTTGCGGGCCGGCTTTTTTCCACGGTAGGGAAGCGGCCGTTTGGGATTCTTCGTCTGGTCGGACGAACTTTCAGGATTGCTTGGGGATCGACGGCTGATGCCTGCAGATCGTTACAGTCGGCGCCACTTGGAGCGGATTTGCCGAAAGTGCGAGTTAGTCCGCGCAGACGAAGAACTCTTGTCCGCGACCTCTCTAAGGTGATGAAGGAGACGATCAGTCGAACGGAGCTGAGGAGACCGACATGGCGATGGATGGGGTAGGGCGACAGGCGTACTGCGCCTTCAATGGCGACGCGGACGGCCTCTGCGCCTTACAGCAGTTGCGGCTGGCCGGCGAGTTGCCAGCCGAGGTGCGCCTGGTCAGCGGGGTGAAGCGCGATATCGCCCTGCTGCAGCGAGTGCAGGCCGGCGCCGGCGAGCAGGTCACGGTGCTGGACATCGCCCACGACAGCAATCGCGCGGATGTCGCGCGGCTGCTCGCGGCCGGTGCCAGCGTGCGTTACTTCGACCACCACTTTGCTGGCGAGCTGCCGGAGCACCCGGCGTTCGAGTCGTTTATCGACACCGATGCGCAGGTGTGTACCAGCCTGCTGGTCGACCGCTTCCTCGGCGGACGCTTCCACCGCTGGGCGGTGGCGGCGGCCTTCGGCGACGGCATGCCCGGCCCGGCGCACCGTCTGGCCCAGCGCCATGGGCTGAGCGAAGGCGACACCGCGGCGCTCGCCGAGCTGGGGGAGCTGCTCAACTACAACGCCTACGGCGAGTGTCTGGACGACCTGCATTTCGATCCGCTGGCGCTGGCGGAGCAATTGCTGCCCTATGCGGACCCGCTCGACTTCGTGCGCGACAGCCCCAGCTTCGCCAGGCTGCGCGCAGGCCATGCGGCCGACATGGCCGCGGCGGCTTCGCTGCAGCCCTGGCGGGAAGGTGCGGGGGCCCGGCTTTACCGGCTGCCCGCCGAACCCTGGGCGCGGCGGGTCAGCGGGGTGCTGGCCAACCGGCTGGCGGCCGGCGATCCGCAGCGGGCGCTGGGCCTGCTCTCGCCACGCAGCGACGGCGACTGGCAGTTCAGCCTGCGGGTGCCCGCCGACGCGCCGCTGTCGGCGGATGCCTTCTGCCGGCGCTACCCCAGCGGCGGCGGCCGCCAGCGCGCCGCCGGCATCAACCGGTTGCCGGACGAGGCGCTGGAGGACTTCGTGGCGGCGTTGCTGGCCGGCTATCCCTGACACACGCTTGGCTGACGGGAGTGCTCGACGGCAGCAGTCCCCGGGGCAATCGCATGATCCGCTGTAGGGGCGAATTCATTCGCCATGGGTCGCAACGCGGCCCCCGGGGTGCCATGGGCAGGCCGAGGGCCTGCTTGGCGAATGAATTCGCCCCTACCATGCGATTGCCCCCCATGCCCTTGGCGTGGCTAGCGTGGCGAGCCGGTGCCTTCGGCTACCGCCAGCACCTGCTTGCGGCACGGCTTGCCCTGCTGCAGACGTTCGTGGGCCAGTGCAACGTCGCCAAGCGGCAGCACCTCCAGAGGCGGCGGGAACACTCGTCCGTCCGCGATCAGCGTGGCAATTCGCTCCAGGGTTGCGCCGCTGGGCATGCGGCTGTAGGCCACTGCCGTGCGCAGGCAGCGGCGGGCGGCGGATTCATGGTCGGCTCCGGCATCCCCCGGCTCCAGGGTGAGGATCGCCACCAGCATCCCGCCCTGGCGCAGCAGGTCCAGCCCATCGGGCAGGCTGCCGGAGCCTATGCAGTCCAGCACCAAATCGACGCCCTCGGGCGCCCAGCAGCGCAACTCCTTGCCGATCTCCCCGCTACGGTAGTCGATGGCCAGGTCGGCGCCGAGCTGGCGCACGTGCTCCAGCTTGTCCGCACCGCAGGTGGTGGCTACGCGGGCCCCGGCGCAGCGGGCGAACTGGATGGCGAACCCGCCCACGGCGCTGCCGCCACCGTGGATCAGCACCGTCATCCCGGCGCGCAGCGCACCCTCGTCGAACAGCCCGGCCCAGGCCGCCAGGGCCGGGGTGGGTACGGCCGCTGCCGCGGGGAAGTCGAGGTTGTCCGGCATCCGCACGGTGGACGCCCGGGAAACGCAGGCGTACTCAGCATAGGAGCCCCATTTGCCGGCCCCCACATCGCTCTGGGCGAAGACTCGGGTCCCCGTCGGCAGGTCATCGACTCCCGCCCCTACGGCGCTTACCGTGCCGGCCAGGTCGAAGCCGAGCACCAGGGGGAAACGATACTGGAAGAAGCCCCCCAGGTAGCCCTCCCGGCACTTCCAGTCGGCCGGGTTGACCCCGGCACACACCACCCGTACCAGCACCTCGCCGGGGCCGGGCTGGGGTCGCTCCAGCTCGGCCAGTTGCAGCACTTCGCTGCCGCCGATCCGTTCCATCATCACTGCACGCATTGTTTTTCTCCGTCGCATGAATGCCGTCATTGCCGGGGATGCAATCCCTCAGCGGCTAGTTGCCAGGATGCTGGCCGGCAGCGGGCAAAACGCATGGCAGAGCGACTCCACCGTCCACTCCGCAAAGGCCGGGTCGAACCAACGATCGACCCAGCCCCAGTGATAGGGGTGCAGCAGGTACTCGCCCTGCAAGTCCCCCAGATCAGCGAATTCCTGCTGCCAGACATGGGTCCAGTGGTCGCCGGCGACGACCCGGCCCAGCCGCCAGTTGCGAATGCCCGCCATGTAGTCGGGCATGGCCAGCAGCTCGCGCTCCAGAGCCGCCACCTGGGCGTCCGCCACCCCATCGCGGACCTTGAACAGCAGGGTGCGCAGAATGCCCCCGGACAGCTCCGGCTCGCGCAGCCCCCCGCCGATGGGGCGATGGCGCAGCCGATCCACGTGCGCCACGCCGGGCAGGGCTTCCAGCCCCTCGGCGCTGGCGCCGCGCAGCTCGACGCTGAATTGTCCGGCGCCCCAGCACCCCGGCAGATTGCCGGCGCCGAAGGAGCCGGGACGGGCGCGGCACCAGCGCTCCAGGGCCGCTGCGAAGCGGGCCAGCCCGGCAGGGTCGGTCAGGTAGACCTGGGCGGTTTCAAGCGTCATGGCTGAGTTCCCCCGGCAGCGCCAGCGGCGTTTGTGCATCCACCAGGACATGGCGCCGCCGGCGCTGGCAGAGACGGTCCAGCTTCGGCCACACCGCCGGCGTCGAACCGGGGTTGCCGCGCATGCTGTAATAGGCGGGCGTATCGGGTAATTGCCAGAGCAGCCAGAGGGTGCTGGGTACCCCCGGCACCACCACCGGCGGCGAAACCCAGCGGTTGAGCAGTTGCGGCAGCGGCTCCGCCCGCCCCGGTAGCAGTTCCTCGTCCAGCAGGTGAAGGACCTGTTTCAACTCGCCCGCATCGAGGGTGAGTTCATCAAGAAGGTGGATCATCGACTGGCTCCTTTGCCAAGTTACCGCTGCATCCTGCATGCTCGTCCCCGGCCGGATCGCTACCCGACCGCTCAACCGACACCACCCGAACGCTCAGGCGGGCACAAATGCCGAACCTCCGATCCGCCAGTACCGAATCCGCCGTGGGCCTGGGCGCCCGACTGCTGGACGAGCTGCGTCGCAGCGGCGCCGACCACCGGGCAATGACCGATGCGGCCAGGCACCTGTCCGCTGGCGCCTTCGCCGCCCTCTACCGTTCCGCGATCGAGCACCTGGAAGCGCAGGTCGCCCTGGGCGACGGCCATGCGCCGATGGGCAAGCGGGACGTGGACCTGCTCTGCCGCTGCCTGCTGAGTTGCCGGACCCTGGCCGATGCCATCCGCTGCGCCAGCGACTTCTGCGCCATGCTTCACCCGCGGGCGGGCATCCTGGCGCTGTCCAGCAACGGCGCCGTCGCGGAGTTCCGCATGGACTCGCTGCGGCGGCGACAGAGCCCGGCGGCCTGCCTGGTGGATATCACCGGGCTGCTGTTCTACCAGCGCCTGTTCGCCTGGCTGATCGGCGAACCCATCCAGCCGCAGCGGAGCTTTCTCGGCCACCCCAACCGCGAAGACGCCATTCCCTTTCTCAGCCTGCTCAACGGCCCCGTGGAGGTCGGGCACCCCAGCTATGGATTCGCCTTCGACGCCGCCTTGCTGGAGCGTCCGCTACGCCGGCATCCGGCGGAGCTGGAGTCCTTCCTGGTGGACTTCCCCTTCCGCCTGGCGGCGGACGAAGCCACCGCCACCATCCCTCTGACCCAACAGGTGCGCAGCTTTCTCGATGCGGCCCTGGCCCGGCAGCTGCCGATGCCCACCCAGCAGGAACTCGGCGCCGTGCTCTCGCTCAGCGTGGCCACGCTGCGCCGCCGGCTGCAGGCCGAAGGCAGCAGCTACCGGGCCCTGCGCGATGCCAGCCTGCTGGATGCCGCCGTGCATTTCCTGCGCAGCACCCAATGGCCGGTGGAGCGCATCGCCGGGCAGTTGGGCTTCAGCAATGCCGCAGCGCTGCGCCGTGCCCTGGTGCGGCTGACCGGTCACTCCCCCAGTCATTACCGGAACGCCGGCTGAGCGTTAGAGGCCAGGACTGCGCGTTAGTCCCATCGGACGATGTTGGCCCCTTGAGCCGGCGGTTCAATCCGCAGTCATGGGGCCTTTCGGTAGTCCGGCCGCTGCCCCCACGAACGGGAGCGCGGAGTGCACCGCATGGGTATCCGTGCGCCAGGCCTGCCGTTCGCAGGGATTCCCGGCGCCGGCAACACCTTCGCTGCCACGGGCTGATCGCCCATGCCACATCTTCGGCCCTCCTGTGGGGAGGGCGTTGCCCGCTACGAGGTAATCCCATGGAGGCTGTCGCTGTCCTCAAGCGCCCGGTCACGCCGTCACCGGTCATCTACTCAGCCGTGCTGCCCGAACTGATCGGACTGGTCTACGAAGGACTGAACGAGGCCAGGCCCTGGGGGGCTCTGGCCGAGCGCCTGCGCCAGGTGCTGGGAGCGATCAATGTCACGGTCACCCTGCTGCACGCCGAGGATCGGCCGAGCGATATCCAGGTGATGTCCGTCGAGGAGGGCGACGACACCGACTGGCTGCTGGCGGAACGGCTCTACCGCGAGCGCTTCACCCATATCAAACTGGTCGATCCCAAGTCGCTGCCGCCGGGCGAGGTCATCGTCTTCGGCCCCGAGGACGTGGAGACCGAGTGCGCCGCGCACATGGCGTTCCTCAACCTCGCCAGCTGCCTGCGGACCTGCTTCGCCGAGCCCGGGGGCATGCGCTGCTGGATCGACGTGATCCGTGGGCATTCCGATCCGGAACGGCCCTTTGCGGCCAGCGACCGGGAGCTGATCGGGGCTCTGTTGCCCCACCTGACCCGCGCCCTCGGCCTCTACGCCAGACTCAAGCGCCAGGAGGCGGAAAAGTCGATCTACGAAGGCTGCCTGGATCATCTGGTCCTCGGCTGCCTGCTGCTCGATGGCGATGCCCAACTGCTCTGCGTGAACCAGGCCGCCCGCGCCATCATCGACAAGCACCGCGGCATCGAGCTGAACCATGGGCGCGTGCTGCTGCAGGAGCGCGCGGCCCAGCAGGCGCTGGAGAAGGCGATCGCCAATGCCCTCGCGGCCAGGGCGCAGGAAGGCGGGCACTACCGTGGCGAGCTGGTGCGCCTGCAGGCCCGCGATGGCGTGCTGCTGGGCATGCTGGCGACGCCGGCACCGTTGATTGCCTACTATCAGGGCCGGCATGTGCCGAGTGTGATCATCTACCTGTCGGAACTGACCGAGAGCCTGGCCATGCAGCAGGTCTCGGGTGGTTCCGCAGCGGAGCTGATCGCCCAGCTGCTCGATCTGACCCGCCAGGAAGCCCGGCTGGCTGCCTTGCTGGCCTGCGGCCAGACCATCAGCGAAGCCGCCGGGCAGATGGGCATCGCGGTGACAGCCGCACGCAACTACTCGAAGAACATCTACGCCAAGCTGGGCATCAAGGGGCAGAACGACCTGGTGCGGATCCTGTTCAAGAGCTTCGCCCTGCTGCGCTGAGCGGCGCATCGTCAGGCGCCTGGGGCCGCTGCTGCAAGGCAATCGGCAAGGTGGCCGCGGCCGCCAGGGCCGTGCAGAGCAGCAGGGCAGGGGCGTAGCTGCCGCTGGTGTCGACCAGGTAACCGACGGCGGCCGGGCCGAACGCCGCGCCGAGCCCGCCGAGCAGGTTGCCGATGCCGAGCAGGCTGCCGAAGTTGCGCGGGCCCATGGCTTCGACGAGGAGCAGCGGGGCGAGCTGGTTGACCAGGTTGAAGGTGGTGCCCCAGCTCAGGGTGAACACCGCGACCGCCGCCAAGCCCCAGGCCGGGTGCTGGGCGAGCAGCAGGCAGAGGAGGCCGGCGATGCCGATGGCGTTACCGCACAGCAGGATGGTCCTCGCGCTGCAGCGCTGGCTCAGCGCGCCGAACAGGAAATTGCCCGCCAGCGACGCGGCGCCCACCCCGGCGTACCAGGTGGAGGCGGCCTGCGCCGAATAGCCGGCCGAGACCAGGCAGGAAACCAGCGAGATGTAGATGCCCAGGCCGCTCATGGTCAGCAGCAACTGCATGGCGATCCACAGCCAGTAGCGGGGCATGCGCAGGACCTGGCCGATATCGTGGCCGGGAAGCGCCTCCGCCGCGTGCCGGCTGGCCGTCGTCGGCGCCTCGGGCAGGCGCGCCAGCCACAGCAGCAGGGGCACGCAGACCAGCAGGATCAGGCCGGCGATGAGCTGCATGACGCTGCGCCAGCCGAGCTCGCCGATCAGCCGGGTGAGCAGGTTGGGAAAGATCACCCCGCCGATGGCGGCCCCGGCGAGCAGGATGCCGAAGGCCAGGCCCTGCCGGGCAGGGGCCATCCAGCGCGAGGCCAGGGTCATGGCCGGCACGTAGGTCGAGGCGCCGACGCCGATGCCGCCCAGCGCCATGGCCAGGGTGAGCCGGTCGATGTCGGGGCTGCTGGCGGCGAGCAGGTAGCCCAGGGCCGCGAGGACGCTGCCCGCGGTCATCACCGGGCGCGGCGCGAGGCGGTCGAGCAGCCAGCCGGCCAGCGGCATGCTCAGGGTCATGCTGAGCATGAAGGCGGTGGCGAAGCGGGCGGCCTGTTCGTGGCTGCACTGCAGGTCCGCGGTGATCGGCAGGGCGAACAGGCCGAGGGCGCTGATGGTGGTGCCGAATATCACGCACAGCACCACCGCCAGGCCAAGGACCACAAGCCAGCCCTGACGCTGGTCGGGCAGGGCTGCCGCCACTGCCTGGGGCGCGGGGCGGCTTTCGGCAGCCGCCGCTAGCGCTGCGCCGTCCAGGGCCACTGCCGTCTGTTGCATACGCGCCATGCTTGATCTCTCACGTGATGGGTCGGGAAGTCCGGTCCGGAGTCTAACCAGCGGCCGATCTCCCCCAGCAGTACCAGCTGGTACTGGAGCACCGATTCGCCTCCTCAATAGGATCGATACCGCTGTGGCAGGCAGTGGCGGTGCAATTCCGCCGCGCCTCGACAGATCGAAGCGTGGGTTCTGCAGTGAATTCGAGGAGGCGGCAGTGAGTTGGAGAGGGTATCGGCGTGCAGAGGCGGGACAGGTTCCGGTCTTTCCGGTAGCGGATGCGTATGAGTCGGGAGTGGTGCCCATTCGCTTCAGCGGTTGGCCGCTGCCAGGGGAAATCCCGGCCTACCCAGGACTGGATCGGGACATTGAGGCGGACGTGGTGGTGGTCGGCGCCGGGCTGGCCGGGGCTTCGCTGGCCTTGCGTCTGGCCGAGTGCGGCGTGCGCGTCGTGGTGCTGGAGGCCGACCAGCCTGGCAGTGGCGCCTCCGGGCGCAACGCCGGTCACGTGCAGCCTTATCTGGGCTCGTTCGACCCGCTGCGTGCCCATGACGACGGCGGGCGGCGCTTCACCGACTACTTCATCGAGCACCGCAACGTCGTCTTCGATCTGTGCCGCAAGCATGGGCTGCAGGCCGATGCGGCCCGGTGCGGCATGGTCGATGCGGCCACCCGCCGGCACACCGCGCTCGAAGACAAGGTGAGGAAGTGGCAGGCCTTCGGCTACGACGTGGACGTGGTCGGCGCAGAGCGCCTCAAGGAACTGCTCGGCACCAGCGCATACAGCTACGGCATCCACTGGCGCGAAGGCGGCCGGGTCAACCCCTTCCTGTTCACCAACGGCATGGTCGCCGCCGCCGTGCGTCTGGGCGCACGGGTGCACGGCAACTCCGGCGTCGTGGCCTGCGAGCGCAGCGGCTCGTCCTGGCGCGTGCGCACCGCTGTTGGCAGCGTGCGCACGGCGCAGGTAGTGCTCTGCACCAACGGCCACGTCGGCAATGCCTTCTTCCCGGAGCTGGCCCGTACCCAGTTCCCGCTGGTGGCCTGCGGCCTGGCGACCCGGCCGCTGCCGCAGGCGGCGCTGGACATCATCAACCCGGCGCGGGTCGCCCTCATGCAGCATCCGGCCGGCCTGTATCCCCTGGTCATCGACGGGCGCAACCGCCTGATCACCGCGACCATTCCGGCTTCCGGCCGTGCGCAGCGCGCGGCGGATCATTTCGCCTACTTCCTGCGCTACCTGCGGCGCACCTACCCGCAGTTGGGCGATACGCGCATCGAGCTGGAGTCCTACTGGACGGGCATGACCGCCAATTCGTCCTCGGTCTACGACGCCTGTTACCCGAAGTTGTACCGGGTCGCCGATGGCGTGCTGGCCCTGAACAACTTCGGCTCCTGGGGCAACGTCCTCGGTCCGATGCTGGGCATCAACCTGGCCGACGCGCTGGTCAGCGGCTGTCCGGATGCCTGCCTGCTGCCGCTGGAAACCCCCAGGGCCGTGCAGTTCCCCGCCCTGTTCGAAACCAAGATCCGCCGCGTACTGATCCCGGCGGCGCGCTGGGCCGACCGGTTCCACCTCGTCTGAGCGGGTACAACCCGCGCAGTGAATGTCTTGTCGCAGGGCAATCGCATGAATGGCTTCCGAGCCTGGTCAATCCGCTGTAGGGGCGAATTCATTCGCCAAAGCTCACCGCCAAGGCGAATGAATTCGCCCCTACGGACTGGGAACCATTGCCCTGTGCCTTGCTGAAGAACAACAACCAGAGAAGAAGGAAACAAGCATGAAAGTCTTGCTATTGGGCTGCGGCAACGTGGGTGCCAACGTGGCGCGCCAGCTGGTCCCGCGTCACCCCGAGTTGGAATACGTGGTCGGCGACCTCGATCTGGCTGCTGCCGAGAAGCTAGCCGCCGAGCTGGGGTCGCGGGTGCGCGGCGTGCGCGCCGATGTGCTCGACCCCACCCGGCTCGACGAGCTGCTCGACGGCGTCGACCTGGTGTTCAACGCCGTCGGGCCGTTCTACCGCAGCGCGGTGCCGGTCATCGAGGCGGCGCTGCGCGCGCGGGTCGACTACATCGACATCAACGACGATCACGATGTGGCCGAGCAGCTGTTCCTCGATCCGTCCTGGCATGTGCGCGCGCTGGAGGCGGGAATCAAGCTGGTGATCGGTTGCGGCTCGACGCCGGGGCTGACCAACGTCATGGCCCGGATGCTCGTCGATCGCATGGACAAGGCGCGGGAAATCCATCTGGCCACCGCCGTGCCCTTCGTACCGGGTCTGCTGTCGCCGGCGGTCGTCGACCACATGATGCATATCACCGCCGGTGAGGTGGTGCAGTTCGTCGACGGCGAGTACCGCAAGATGCCGGGCTGGGGCGGCCGCCTCGAAGTGCCCTATGCCGCGCCGTTCAAGGCCTATCCGTCGTTCTTCATCGGCCATGGCGAAACCGTCACCCTGCCGCACTTCATCAAGGGCCTGGACCAGGTGACCAACCGCATCGCCTTCTTCCCCGAGGACGGCTCGCAGGTCTGGCGCTCGCTGATCGACCTGGGGCTCGGCAATCCCGAGGTGATCGAGTCGCTCGGCATCTCGCCGCTCAAGTTTCTCACCCATCACCTGGCCAGCGAGGCCGGCGTCAGGAGCGTGAGCGTCGATCTCTCGGACGAGCCCTGGGCGGTCGCCTCGCGGGTCGAGGTGGTCGGCGAGCGCGATGGTGCCGAGGTGCGCTGCGTGCTGGAGCACCACCTGGACCTGCCCACCGAGCAGGCCGAGGACAGCACTGCCGATCCGACGCCGACCTGCGCGCGCCTGGTCATCGAGGCCTGGTTGGCCGGTGGCGTCACCGGCACGGGCCTGCTGGCGCCGGAGGTCTGCCTGGACGCCGAAGCCTACGTGCGCGCCTTTGCCCGGGAGACCGGCGGCCGCCTGATCGAGAGCGAAACGGTGCTCAAGCGCGACCTGTACGCCTGATGGACGTCCCGCCCGCTTGCGTGTCGGGCGGCGACGATGACGAACGGACCGCTCCCTGCCGGGAGCGGCCTGGTGCAGAACAAGAACAAGAGGCAAACCATGAATATCCCGTTTCGTAGAACCCTCCCGCTGGCCGCACTGCTGATGCTGGTCAGCCAGGGCAGCTGGGCCAAGGTCACCGAAGCCGAGGCGCAGAAGCTCGGCAGCGAACTCACCTGCTTCGGCGCCGAGCAGGCCGGCAACGCCGATGGCTCCATCCCGGCCTTCAGCGGCCAATGGCTGGGCACCCCACCGGGCATGACGTTCGATGGCGTGGGGGCGCGTCACCCCGACCCCTATGCCGACGAGAAGCCGCTGTACACCGTCACCGCACAGAACATGGAGCAGTACGCCGAGCGCCTGTCCGATGGCCAGAAGGCGCTGCTGCGCAAGTATCCGCAGACCTTCGCCATCCCTGTCTATCCCAGCCACCGCGACTTCCGCCTCGACGACGTGCGCTGCGAGATCACTCGCAAGAATGCCCTCACCGCCGAGCTGGAGGACGGCAACTTGGGGGTGAAGGCCCTCAAGGGCGGCACGCCTTTCCCGATCCCGAAGACTGGCGACGAGCTGCTGCGCAACATGCTGCTGCCGGCCTATGTGCTCGAGGAGGATGCCGTTTACGACCAGGCGGTGGTCTATCCGGACGGCAAGGCGGCCTGGGGGCAGATGTACTACGAGATCATCGACAAGACCGGTGGCCCGGAGGATCTCGGCCAGCCGACGACGGGGATCTTCGCCTACTCGCGGGCAACCGTGCTCAAGCCGCAACGCCAGAAGGGCGAGGCTTCGATGACCTACACCTACTTCAACGAGCTGACCAACCCGCAGACCAGCTGGCAATACAACCCCGGCGCCCGCCGCGTACGGCAGTCTCCCGGCTTCGGCTTCGACATGCCGCTGGGCGTCGGTGGCTTCCGCACCATCGACGACGACCGCCTGTTCAATGGCTCGCCCGAGCGCTACGACTGGAAGCTGGTCGGCAAGCGCGAGCTGCTCATCCCCTACAACGGCTACCGGCTGGAAGGGGCGGACGTCATGTACGCCGACCTGCTCAAGCCCGGCACTATCGATCCGAAGTTCATGCGCTACGAGCCGCACCGGGTCTGGGTGTTGGAGGCCACGCTCAAGCCGGAATATCGCCATCGCTATGCCAAGCGCGTGCTGTACATCGAGGAGGACAGCTGGCAGGCGGTGATGGCCGATAACTACGACGCGCGCGGCCAGCTGTGGCGCACCAACTTCATGAACACCTACTACGCCTACGACGCCCGGGTGTTCCACGCCGGAGTCACGGTCTACCACGACCTGATGTCCGGGGCCTACCTCGCCGACCGCCTGACCAACGAGGGCGAGGCGCCGCGGCTCAACGGCGACCGGCTGAAACCCTTCATGTACACCACCGACATGCTGCGCCAGGCGGGGCGCTGAGCGGCCACGGCGAAGGGCAATTCTTACCCACTTATGGCACGGCGACGACGGCATGCCGTCGTCGCCGCGACCTGCCGCGCTCTGAATATCCGCGCGGCAGGCAATCAGGAGATTGAAGATGAAGTACTTTGCAGATAGGGCGATGGTGAACGGCCGGCTGGGGCCATGGTTGCTCGGCGCCTGGCTGCTGCCACTTGGCGCGCCGGTATCGGCCGGGTCCTTCGACCTGGGCGACGAAGTCAGCGCCGACTACACGCTGAACCTTTCCTACGGCGCGGCCTGGCGGCAGCACGACCCGGCGCGCGCCCTGGTGGACGGGCCGATCGACCCGGAGAGCGGCCTGCCGACCACGGTCAACTCCGACGACGGCAACCGCAACTTCAAGGGCGGGGCGATGATCAACAACCGGGTGGCGCTGCTCGGCGAGCTCGACCTGAAGTACCGCAACTACGGCGGCTTCGTGCGCGCCAGCACCTTCTACGACGACGTGTACTTCCACGCCAACGACAACGACTCGCCGGAGACCGTCAACAAGAGCGGCACCCACGACCACTTCAGCTCGCAGGCCAAGAACCGCGCCGGCAGCCGCAGCCGCATCCTCGACGCCTATCTGTACGGCAACCTGCAGACCGGCGAGCAGTCGATGCTCAACCTGCGTGCCGGCCGCCAGGTGGTGCAGTGGGGGGAAAGCCTGTTCTTCCCCAACATCGCCGGCGCCCAGTCGCCCGCCGACGCCACCAAGGCCAACGTGCCGGCCGTCGAAGTGAAGGACATCCTGCTGCCGGTCGGCCAGCTGTTCGCCCAGTGGCAGCTCAACCCGGCGTTCGGCCTGGCGGCCTACTACCAATACGAGTACAAGCCCACCGAGCTGGACCCGGTCGGCAGCTACTTTTCCTTCGCCGACATGATCGGCCCGGGCGCGCAGTTCATCTACGCGGCGCCGGGCTTCACGATTCCCAAGGGGCCGGACATTGATCCGCGCGACAGCGGCCAGTGGGGGGTGAGCGCCCGCTTCGCGCTCGGTAACGAGAGCGAGGCGAGCCTCTACTACCTGCGCTACCACGACAAGAACCCCAACGTGGTGATGAATTTCGAGGAAGGCTTCCCGACCTCGTACAGCGTGGTGAATTTCGACGACATCGAGCTGAGCGGGGCGAGCTTCTCGACCCGCCTGGGCAACGTCAACCTGGCCGGCGAGGTCAGCTACCGGGAGGGTGTCCCGGTGCTGGTCGACTCGCTGATCGGCCCGTCTGCCACCCGCGCCGACGCCACCCAGGCGCAGCTCTCGGCGATCTATCTCACCGGCCCCATGCTGCTGTCGGACCAGACCACCTTCATTGCCGAGGTGGCCTACCTGCACGTCAACGACGTCGATGCCTTCGAGTTCGCCGGCACCCGATCCGATGAGCTCACCTACGACCGCAACGCCTGGGCCTACCAGCTGCTGATGACGCCGTCGTGGAACAACGTCATCGACGGCTGGGACCTGAACATGCCGATCTCCTTCGCCCACCAGGCCCGCGGCACTGCCGCGGTGGCAGGAGCCTTCGGCAGCCTGGTTGGCGAGGGCGACAAGCGCGTGAGCGTCGGCCTCAACGGCAAGTACCTCAACAACCTCGAGCTGGGCATCGCCTACAACGGCTTCCTCGGTGAAGCCGAT
Organism: Pseudomonas linyingensis; assembly: GCF_900109175.1. Classification (GTDB taxonomy): domain Bacteria; phylum Pseudomonadota; class Gammaproteobacteria; order Pseudomonadales; family Pseudomonadaceae; genus Geopseudomonas; species Geopseudomonas linyingensis. The sequence continues at coordinate 199,481 of NZ_FNZE01000010.1, forward strand.
CTGGACAAGCGCCCGCTGGCCGACCGCGACTACTTCGCGTTCAGCGCCAAGTACAGCTTCTGAGGTTTTCGGCACCGTCCTGTAGGGGCGAATTCATTCGCCAGATACCCGACCAAGGCGAATGAATTCGCCCCTACAGCGGAATGGCCCGTTGCCGCCCTGCATCCCCCTAGATCGTCCGCTCGGACGATTCCGCGCCGTGCCCCGGCCGCCAGACTCGACCCCACCGAACGCCGTCGGCGCGCGACCCCGCGAGCCGCGCGTGCACACTGACCGAAGCGGCCCAAGGAACGACGACATGCTTACCCCCAAACAGATCCAGGCCCAGATGGCCCTCTACGTGCAGCTGGTAGATGCCGGCGATATCGACGGCATCCTCGCGCTCTACGCCGCCGATGCCACGGTCGAGGACCCGGTGGGCACGCCGGTGCACCAGGGTATCGAGGCCATCGCCCGCTTCTACCGCGAGGGGCTGGGGAGCAGCCGGGCCCGTGCCAGTCTCGAGGGCGCCATCCGCGCCACCCACAACGGCTTCGGCGCCGCGCCCTTTCGCGTCGAGCTGGACTGGGACGGGCGGCGCTGCTCGATCGAGGTGATCGACGTGATGGAGTTCGACACCGAAGGCTGCATCCGCTCCATGCGCGCCTACTGGGGCGAGCCCAACCTGACCATGAGGGACCTGTGATGAACCTGGAAGCCCGCATCGCCCGCCTGGAGGCGCTGGAGGCGATCCGGCGCCTCAAGCACCGCTACCTCAACGCCTGCGACCTGAAGCAGGTCGAGGTGATCCGCGACTGCTTCGCCGAGGGGGAGATCCTCATCGACTACGGCCCGCTCGGCACCTTCCGCGACCGCGACAGCTTCGTCGCGCTCTACCGGGAGCTGGCCTGCCAGCCGCGGGTGATCGACCTGCACCACGGTGCCAACCCGGAGATCGACCTGCTCGGCGAGGACGAGGCCGTGGGGCGCTGGGCGCTGTGCTACTGCAACCTCGACGGCGAAACCGGCGCCACCCGCAAGCTGGGCGGCCTCTACCAGGACCGCTACCGGCGCGTCGATGGACAGTGGCGCATCGTCGAGACCGCGTTCCGCGGGCACTTCGAGACCAGCGGCGCCAGCCTGCAGCACACCCCCTGACGCTCGAAGTGCTGGCTGGGAAACGAACAATGGGGATCGCGACGATCCCCGTTGTTCGTTTCCGGTATTGCCTTTCAGCCGGCGTTGGCGGCGGCCAGGAAGGCCGGACTTTCCCCGCCGCCATGCACGCAGATGTCCACCCCGCTGACGTAGCTGGCCAGCGGAGAGGCCAGGTACAGGCAGGCATTGGCGATGTCCTGCGGGCTGGCCATGCGCTGCAGCGGGATGCTGGCGGCGACCCGGGCGACACCCTCGGCATCGCCATAGTGCAGCTCGGCCTGCTCGGTGAGGGTCAGGCCGGCGGTCACCGCATTCACCCGCACTCGCGGCGCCCACTCCACCGCCAGCGAGCGGGTCAGGTTGAGCAGGCCGGCCTTGGCCGCGCCGTAGGCGGCGGTGCCGGGCGAGGGGCGGATGGCGCTGACGCTGCAGATGTTGATGATGACGCCGCCGTCGACCTGCGCCTGCATCACCCGGTTGGCCAACTGGCAGAGGTTGAGCGGCGCCAGCAGGTTGAGGCGGATGATCGACTCGGAGAAGCGCGGCGAGGCGGTCGCCGCCTCGGCATGCGGGGCGCCGCCGGCGTTGTTGACCAGCACGTCGAGGCGGCCGTAGCGCTCGACTACCGTCGCCACCAGGCGCTCGGCCTGTTCGACGTCGCGCACGTCGCAGGGCACGAACTCCGCCTGGCGGCCACCATGGGCCGGCAGACTGTCCGGTACGTTGCGCCCGCAGATCACCACCTCCGCGCCGCGCTCGAGGAAGCCCAGGCTGATGCCGCGGCCAACCCCCTTGCCGCCGCCGGTGACCAGGACCACCTTGCCGCTGAAATCGATCGGATCGTGCATGCACCACCTCGCTGGCCAGTTTCGGATGCCGCCAAGGCTACGAGGGCGGGGCGCTGGCGCCTTCGTCCGCGTGGACTCGGCGTTGTTGCTTAGTCTCCTCGGACGAGGCCGGGGCGCAGGTCCCTTCGGACAATGCCTTTCCGACAACAAGCTGAGGAGGGCCGCCATGGGCGCGCTACCGCAAGGGCGATTCGTGACGCTGAACGATGGGTTGCAGCTGCATTATCTGGAGGCCGGCTACCCGGAGGCCGGGTCCGGCGAGCCGGTGGTGTTCATCCACGGCAGCGGGCCGGGCGCCAGCGGCCACAGCAACTTCAAGCAGAACTACCCGCAGTTCGCCGCCGCCGGCTACCTGGTGATCGTGCCCGACCTGCCGGGCTACGGCGCCTCGGACAAGCCGGAAACAATCTACGACCTGGACTTCTTCGTCGATGCCCTGAGCGGTCTGCTCGATGCGCTGGACATCCCGCGCTGCGTGCTGGTCGGCAACTCTCTGGGCGGCGCCATCGCTCTGAAGCTGGCGCTGGACCAGCCGCAGCGGGTCGCCAGGCTGATCCTCATGGCGCCCGGCGGGCTGATGGAGAAGGAGCAGTACTACCAGCAGATGGAAGGCATCCAGAAGATGGGCGCGGCCTTCGCCAACGACGAGCTGAACGACGCCGCCGGCATGCGCCGCCTGCTCGGCCTGCAGCTCTACGATGCCTCGACCATCAGCGACGAGACGGTCGAGGAGCGGGTCGCCGTCGTCCTCCAGCAGCCGCGCTGCGTGCTGAGCACCATGCAGGTGCCGAACCTGTCGTCGCGCCTCGGCGAGCTGCAGTGCCCGATCCTCGGCTTCTGGGGCGTGAACGACAAGTTCTGCCCGGCCTCCGGGGCGCAGACCCTGATGGATGCCTGCCGCAATATCCGCTTCGTGCTGCTCAGCGAGTGCGGCCACTGGGTGATGGTCGAGCACCGCGAGCTGTTCAACCGCACCTGCCTGGACTTTCTCGCCGAAGGGCGGCAATAAGCGAAGTTTGTAGGGGCGAATTCATTCGCCAAATACCACGCCAAGGCGAATTAATTCGCCCCTACAGTTCATGCGTTTGCCCGAGAATCCGCTGCCCGTATCGGGCAACGGACTTCCGGGTTATCCGAGTGATCAGCCCTGCGCCTGCTTGTTGCGGAAGTAGGGGATCACCTTCTCGCCGATGTTCTTCAGCGTCTCCAGCTGCGCCCACTGCGGCACGGTGCCCATCTGGCAGATGAACAGGATCTCGTCGGCGCCGGCGTCGAGCAGGCGCTGCACGTAGCCGATGCAGTCCTCGACGGTACCGTAGGCGTGGTTGGGGTTCATCATCGCCAGCGCCGGGTCGGAGAAGTCCACGGTGACTTCCTCGGAGGCGAAGCGCGACTTGATCACCGCCTGGCCGTTGCCGTCGATGACGGTGTCGTCCTGCCACTTCGCCGGGTCCGGACGCTCGCCGCCGGCGTACCAGTAGGCCAGCGACTCCATGAAGTAGCGCTGGCCGCGGATACCGATGGCGCGCGCCTTCTCGTTGTCGTCGAGGACGATGGCCGGGCACAGCGCGGCGATGTGGCGGTTCGGGCGGAAGCCGACCTGGTTCTTCTCGTTACGGCTGTCCCAGGCCTCGTGGTACACGGCGACCTTCTTGGCGATATCCTCCGGGCCGCCGAAGCCCAGCACCAGCGCTCCCATGCCGCGGCCGCCGGCGTTCTTCAGCGATTCGTTGTTGGTGCAGGCCAGGTACATCGGCGGGTGCGGGTCCTGGTAGGGCTTGGGATGGATCGGCCGCCTGGGGATCTTCACGAAGTCGCCGTGATGCTCGATCTCGTCCTGCACGAACATCTTCGGGATCAGGTACATCGCCTCGTCGATCTGCGGCTGCAGGGTGGTCAGGTCGTAGCCGAAGGTGCCGGCTTCCTGCTGTGTGCCGCCCTTGCCGACGCCGAAGTGCACGCGTCCCTTGGACAGCAGGTCGAGGGTGGCGATGCGCTCGGCCACCTTGACCGGATGGTTCATCGCCGGCGGCAGGCACACCACGCCGTGGCCGATGCCGATGCGCTCGGTCTTGCCGGCGACGAAGGCCAGCACGGTCTCCGGCGCGGACATGTGCGAGTAGTTGGTCAGGGCGGTGTGCTCGACACACCAGAAGGTGTCGAAGCCGAGCTTGTCGGCCAGCACGGCCTGCTCGACGGTCTCGTCGAATACGCGGCGGTCGCCATCGCGGGAGGCGTCGAGCGTCTGTGCTTCGTAGATCAGGGAGAATTTCATGCGCTACCCCTTGTTGTACTTGGGAGTGGTTGGGTCCGGCGGTACCGGAGCTCGGGCGCATGGTCGGAAATGAAGGAAGGGGCAGATACATCCGATCAGACTAGCCAATTCGGCCCGCCGCACGGGCCGGGTTTGGCCCGTCCGCACGGGGCCCAGAGCGGGCGGGAAACGGCTGGCGGAGCACCCATTCTTGCTAGTCCCATGGGACGATGCCGGTCGTTTGACCCAGGTCAAGAATCGGCCCGACACAACCCAAGAGGAGGGCCGAGCCATGGGCCAGACCGACCTGAAATCCCAGATGCTCCAGGCGATGCGACGCCTGGCCAAGTCGGTGACCATCATCACCACCAGCAATGGCCGCGAGCGCTTCGCCATGGCCGCCACCGCGGTCGACTCGCTGTCCACCGAACCGCCGTCGCTGCTGATCTGCGTGAACCAGAGCGCCTCGCTGCACGCCGTGCTGGAGGAGGGCGCCGACTTCTGCGTGAACATTCTCGGCCACCAGCAGGAATACATGTCGCATCTGTGCAGCGGGCCGATCAAGGGCGAGGGGCGCTTCCAGCAGGGCCACTGGCAGACCAGCGCCGCGGGCATCCCCTGGCTGGCCGATGCCCAAGCGGCGATCCTCTGCAAGCAGGAAGGCAAGTTCCGCTACGGCACCCACACGGTATTCATCGGCCGCATCGAGCAGATCCACCAGCACGGCGAGATCAGCCCGCTGGTCTACGTGGACGGCACCTACACCACCACCGCGGCGACCCTGGCGCTGGCCGAGGCCAGCTGAGCCGCGCCCGCACATCCGCGAGCGGGGCGCCGCCTGCGCAGCACGATGCGCGGCCCGGGCCGTCCCGCCCGATCCGAGGAATTCCCATGAGACTTGCTGACAAGGTCGCCCTGGTCACCGGCGCCGGCTCGGGGATCGGCCGCGCCACCGCCGAGCTGTTCGCCGCCGAGGGCGCCCGCGTGGTGCTGGCGGACATCGACGAGGCGGCGGCCCGCCGCGTGCTGGAGGCGATGCCGACTGGCACCGACGGTATGGCCCTGGGCTGCGACATCGCCAACGGCGCCGCGGTTGAGCGGCTGTTCGCCGCGGTCGAGCAGCGCTACGGCCGCCTAGACGTGCTGGTCAACAACGCTGGCCTGGGCCAGGTGCCGGGCGATGGCTTCGAGCACTACCAGCAGCGCCTGGCCCAACGCAACGCGCAGCTGGCGGCCGGCCAGACGCCCGACGTATTCACCGACATGATCGTCGACCTGACCGACGCCGGCTGGCAGCGCCTGCTCGCCATCAACGTCGACGGCGCCTTCTACTGCAGCCGCGCGGCGGTGCGCCTGATGATCGCCAGCGGCAGCCGCGGCTCGATCGTCAACGTCGCCAGCCTGTCGGCGCTCAGCGGCGAGGGGCCGCTGGCCTACTGCACGGCCAAGGCCGCCATGCTCGGCATGACCAAGTGCCTGGCCCGCGACCTCGGCCCGCGCGGCATCCGGGTCAACGCGGTGTGCCCGGGGCCGACCCGCACGCCGATCATGCAGTCGATCTCCGCGGAGTGGGTGCAGGCGCTGGAGCGCGCCATCCCGCTCGGGCACATGCTCGAGCCCGAGGAGATCGCCCGTACCTGCCTGTTCCTGGCCAGTGACGAATCCAGCGCCTTCACCGGCCAGACCCTGGCCGCCAGTGGCGGCATGTTGATGCTTTGAAAGGAGGACAACCATGAGTGCAAGCATGCAGGACAAGGTGGCACTGATCAGCGGCGCCGGCACCGGGATCGGCGCGGCCGCCGCGCAACTGTTCGCCGCCCAGGGCGCGAAGGTGATGGTCTGCGGGCGCCGTCAGGCGCCGCTAGAGGCGGTGGTGGAGAAGATCCGCGCGGCCGGCGGCGAGGCGGACTGGGTGCAGGCCGACGTCACCGACGAGCAGGCCATCGACAGGGCGGTGGCGTGCACCGTCGAGCGCTTCGGCCAGCTCGACGTGATGGTCAACAACGCCGTCAACTACACCTGGGGTCCGCTGGCCCAGCTCAGCACCGAGGACTGGCAGCGCAGCCTGCGCGGCAGCCTCGACGTGGCCTTCTTCGGCACCCGCGCGGCGTTCCGCGCCATGGCTGGCCGCGGCGGCTCGATAGTCAACCTCGGCTCGGTGGTCGGCCTGCTCGGCAGCCCCGGTCTGTCCGCCTATGGTGCGGCCAAGGCCGGCGTGCTCAACTTCAGCCGCGCGGCGGCCCTGGAAGGCGCCGCCGAGAACATCCGCGTCAACGTGGTGATTCCCGGCGTGGTGTGGAGCGAGGGCACCCGCGAGGCGCTGCGCAGTGAGCAGATGATCGCCGGCACCGCCCGTACCGTGCCGCTGCGGCGCATCGGCGAGCCTATCGAGGTGGCCAATGCCATCCTGTTCCTCGCCTCGGACGCCTCTTCCTACATCACCGGGCAGAGCCTGGTGGTCGACGGTGGCAAGACCTGCGAGCTGAACGTCGGCGCCACCGACTACACCTCGCAGACCTCCAGCGAACTCAGAGGAGAATAAGAAATGCACAATCTGCTGAACACACCGGCCAGCCCGGTACTGGTCACTGGCGGCGCTTCCGGCATCGGCGCGGCCTGCGCCGAGGCCCTGGCTGCGGTGGGCCGCCCGGTGATCATCTGGGACCTGCAGGAGGACAAGGCCCGCGCCGTCGCCGCGCGGCTGGCCGAGCAGTACGCGGTGGCCTGCCTGGGTATCGGCATCGACCTGTGCGACGCCGAGGCCATCGCTCCGGCGCTGGCGCGCACCCGCGCCGAGCTGGGCGCGCCGGGCGGCCTGGTGCACGCCGCCGGGGTGGTTGACCAGAGCGGCCTGGAGGGGCTCACGGCGGCGCGCTGGGACGCGGTGCTGAACGTCAACCTGCGCGCCATGGCCCTGCTGGTGCAGGCCATGCTGCCGGATCTGCGTTCCCATCGCGGTTCCTCGGTGGTCGGCATCGCCTCGATCAACGCGACCTTGGGCAACGGCCTGATCCCGGCCTACAGCGCCTCCAAGGGCGGCATGCTGTCGATGGTGCGCTCGCTGGCCGACGCCCTCGGCGCCGACGGCATCCGCGTCAACTCGGTGTCGCCGGGGCAGATCCTCACGCCGATGGTCGCGCCCATCGTCGAGGCCAACCCGGGCATGTTCGAGCGGCGCATCCTGCTCGGCCGCCTCGGCCAGCCCGAGGAGCTGGGCCGGGTGGTGCGCTTCCTGCTGTCGGAGGAGGCCAGCTACATCAACGCCTCGGAGATCGTGGTGGACGGCGGCAACATCTCGTCGCAGCGCTGAACCAGAGTCAGCCGCTCGGCCGAGGCGCTGATTGCCTGGCGTTGTGAGCCGATGGCCAACTGCAAGGATCGGTTGACGTCTTGCACGAGGAGTAGAAGGAAGATTGCAAACCCGCAGAATCGAGGTTCCTACACCGAAGATTCTGCGAGTTTGCAATACCAAGGGAGGGCTGTGGCACGTAATTGCACTGGTGTCCCTACCGAGCTGCAGCAGGGACTGGGGCTCGGTGCCGGGCAAGCTGTTGCCAGCAGGGACGACGGCCCGGTACGCAGGCAAAAGTGCCCGGACTTGGAAACCATCACCTGCGTGCCCAAGGGGCGTCACGCATCAGGAGAGTCAATTATGTCGACGACGAAGGTATCCAAGTTGCAGTGACCTAGACTGATGGAGACGCCCGGATGGAGTTGAGCAGCGATCTGAGTACACGAATTACTGGTAGTGGGACCGCAACACAAAACTCTAAAGAGGAAGTGCTAATGGTTAAGGTACTGGTGCTTTATCATTCGATGTATGGCCATATCGAAACGATGGCGCAGGAGGTTGCCGAAGGCGCGCGCAGCGTTCCGGGCGTGGAGGTCACGGTAAAACGCGTCCCGGAAACCATGGATGCCGATGCCTTCAAAGCTGCGGGTGGCAAGGTGGAGCAAAGTGCAGCGGTGGCCACCCCGTCTGAGTTGGCCGATTACGATGCCATCATCTTCGGCACGCCCACCCGCTTCGGCAACATGTCCGGCCAGATGCGCAACTTCCTCGATCAAACCGGAGGTCTCTGGGTCAAGGGGGCTCTGGTCGGCAAAGTCGCCAGCGTATTCACCTCGACCGGCACGGGTGGGGGCCAGGAAATGACGATCACCTCGACTTGGACCACGCTGGCGCACCACGGAATGATCATCCTGCCGATCGGCTACAGCACTCCTGCACTCTTCGATATTTCTCAGGTGGGCGGCGGCACGCCTTACGGTGCATCGACAATCGCCGCTGCCGATGGCTCCCGCGAACCTGACGCGCGCGAGCTGGGTATCGCTCGTCATCAAGGTGAGTATGTCGCCAAGATCGCCGCAAAACTAAAATGAAGGAAGACCGCCATGCGATATACCTTGTTCGATAATCAGAAGAGCGAGATCCTCCTGCTGGCTCGCATCCTGTTGATGATCCTGTTCATCATTTCCGGCTGGAGCAAGCTGACGGGCTTTTCGGGCACTGTGGGCTATTTGGAATCGCTCGGTACGCCCGCGCCGATGCTTGCCGCGGTCATTGCCGTCATTATGGAGTTCTTCGTCGCCATCGTGATCGTAGTGGGTTTCTATACCCGCCCGCTCGCATTCCTCTTCGCCCTGTTCACTCTTGGAACCGCCCTGATCGGGCACCACTTCTGGACGATGATCGATGCAGAGCGCGCCGCCAATATGACCCAGTTCTTCAAGAACATGAGCATTATGGGTGGCTTGTTGCTGCTGAGCATTACCGGTGCTGGCAAATACTCGGTCGATGGTAGGTAGCCCCGAGCTGCGCCACGCAAGTTGTCATTGCGTGGCGCGTTCCCCTTCTCTAGGCCAGCGCGTTGCGCAGGTCGGCCGCGGCTAGCTCGAGCGCCGCGGCGGCGCCCTCGACTAGCGGGGCGAAGCTGGCGAAGCCGTGGATCATGCCGCTGGCGCGCTGCAGGCGCACCGCCACGCCGGCGGCCTGCAGGCGCTCGGCGAAGGCCTCGCCCTCGTCGCGCAGCGGGTCGAACTCGGCGCTGAGCAGGGTGGTCGGCGGCAGCTGCGCCAGATCGGCGGCGAGCAGCGGCGAGGCCAGCGGCTCCTCGGCCTGCTCGGCGCGCTCCAGGTACTGCGCGCGGAACCACTCCATCATCGCCCGACTGAGGAAATAGCCGTCGGCGTAGGCGGCGTAGGAGGGGCTGGCGCAGCGCAGGTCGGTGACCGGGTAGAACAGGCACTGGTAGGCGATGCGCGGGCCGCCCTGCTGCGCGGTCTGGCGGCAGGCCGCGATGGCCAGGTTGGCCCCGGCGCTGTCGCCGGCCACGGCCAGACGGCTAGTGTCGAGCTGCAGCTCGACGCCGCGCCCTGCCAGATCGCGCAGGGCGTGGAAGGCGTCCAGCGCGGCGGCCGGGTAGCGCGCTTCGGGCGCGCGGCGGTAGTCCACCGACACCACCGCCGTACCGCTGAGCAGGGCCAGGCGGCGGCACAGCTCGTCATGGCTGTCGAGGTCGCAGAGCACGAAGCCGCCGCCGTGGAAGAACACCACGAGCGGCAAGCCGGCCTGCGCTTGCGGCCGGTACAGGCGTGCCGCCAGCGGGCCGGCGGCACCGGCGACGCTCAGCTCGCGCACCTCGGCCAAGGGTGTCGGCGCGCACAGCGGCGGCATGGCGCTGGCCTGACGCAGGGTGGCGGCGTCCAGGCTGGCAAAGTCGGGGGCCGGCTGGGCGGTCATCTGCGCGAGCAGGGCGGCGATCTGCGGGTCAAGCGACATGGGAGTCTCCTTGCGGGTCGAAGGGGGCGAACTGCGGGTTGCGTTCCTCCAGCACCGACTCCAGACGGGCGCGTAGCGCCGGCTTGAAGCCCTTGTGCGGCAGGATCCAGAAACGTTTCTCGGCGATGGCGGCGAACACCCGCTCGGCCAGCTCGGCCGGGCTCATGCCCTGGCGGATCTGCCCATCCAGCAGGCGGTTCAGTTCGCCAGCGGCGCCCTGACCCTGGTCGGAGGTCATGATCTCGCTGGCCACCGGCCCCGGGCACAGCACCGAGACGCCGACCTGCGCCTGCAGGGCGGCCAGCTCGTAGTGCAGGCTCTCGGAGAGGGCCACCACCGCCTGCTTGCTGACGTTGTAGGCGGCCATGAACGGGCTGTTGAGCAGGCCGGCGAGGGAGGCGGTGTTGATCACGTGGGCGGGCCGGCCCTGGGCCAGCAGCAGCGGCAGGAAGGCACGGATGCCGTTGATCACGCCGCCGAGGTTGACCGCCAGGGCGCGCTGCCACTGCGAGTCGCTGAGTTCCCAGCAGTTGCCGGTCTGCATCACCCCGGCGTTGTTGAACAGCAGGTCGACTGTGCCGAAGCGTTGCAGGGCGGCGTCGCGCAGGTGCTCCAGCTGCGTGGCATCGGCCACGTCGGTGACCTGGGTGAGCACCTGTACGCCTTGTTCGCTCAGTTTCGCCGCCAGGCGTTCGAGAGACTCCCCGTCGCGGTCGGCGAGGACCAGGTGCAGTCTCTCGGTCATGGCCCGTTCGGCCAGGCCGCGGCCGATGCCGCTGGCCGCGCCAGTGATTACCGCGACGCGGTATGTTTGTTCGTTCATGGCTGTGCGCTCCTCGCTGGTCTGCCAGATCCCCGCCGTTATTTCAGGCGGCAGGGGGCATCGCTACGTCCGAGCGGACTAAGGCAAAAGCGTGGGGCGGGGGGAGAATGGAGTCCGGCGAGCCGGAGGCAGGCCGCGTTCCCAGGTCGAGTTCGATGGGTTGCGCGCCGCGGATCGGCGCCGCCGATCGAGCCCCGCCATGGCACCGCCCGGGATGCTTGCGGAGGGCGGGCGACGGAGAGCCCGGCCGTTTCATTGCGCCAGCACAGAAGGCCGTAATATGCTGCAGATCGCCCAGAACAATTACAAAGTTCCCACCATCATGACTGCTTTGCTCTCTCTGGAACGCCTCGGCGACATGCTCGGGCATCTCTATCAGGGTCCCCTGGAATCCGTGCCCTGGAACACCTTCCTGGACGAGCTCAAGGACCTGTTGGCCTCCAAGTACGCCACCTTCATCCTGCGCCCGCCGAGCCAGCATGTGGACGGCCTGAGCATCACCACCGCGGGGGCCTCGGAGGAGGTCACCAGCTCCTATAACCAGCATTTCTATCGCCTCGATCCCTTCGTCGACCTGCCCAACCGCCAGGTGGTCTCGCTCACCGAGTTCGTCTCCATGAACGAGTGGCTGAACTCGGACTTCTACAAGAGCTTCATGGAGCCGACCGACGTGTTCCATGTGCTCGGCGCCGACATCAACACTGCGGACGGCGCCCAGTGCCGCATTCGCATCAGCCGCGGGCGCAACGATCCGCCCTTCAACCAGACCGACAAGGACCTGCTGACCCTGTTCCTGCCGCATCTGGAGCGGGCGGTGATCCTGCACATGCGCCTGAACCGCACCGAGAGCGAGCGCGACCTGTACGCCGGCGCGGTGGACCAGATGGCGGTCGGCACCATCCTGCTCGATTCGGAGGGCAAGGTGCTGCAGATGAACCGGGTCGCCGAACAACTGGTGCAGGAGAAGGATGGCGTCAAGCTGGTCAGCGACGGGCTGCAGGTTGGCACGCCGCGCGACAGCCAGAAGTTCCGCCAGCTGATCAAGCAGGCCCTGCTGTCGCAGAAGAGCGGCAACCCCTCGGTGGTCGAGGCCATGCGCGTGCAGCGCCCCTCCGGCCGTGCCGACTTTGGCATCGTGGTGCGCTCGGTGCCGCCGGGCGAGTGGAGCGGGGCGAAACAGTGTCCCGCCGTGGCCATATTCATCGGCGACCCGGAGCAGGAGTCGCGCGCGCCGCAAGAGATTGTTCGCGCGCTGTTCGATCTGACGCCCTCGGAGGCCCAGCTAACCCTGCTGCTGGCCAACGGCCTGACCCTGGACGAGGCTTCCGATGAGTTGGGTATCAGCCGCAATACCGCCCGTGCGCACCTGCGCTCGACCTTCTCCAAGACCGGAGTGACCCGTCAGACCATGCTGGTGCGCCTCATTCTGCGCAGCGTGGCTACCCTCGGTTGAGAGGGTTCGGACTTTGAGGCGCGAGCGGGTAATGGGGCTGCAGGAGGGAAACAACACCTTTCGTCATCCAGGCCGGCACAACTTTGCCGCCTGGTGACGGTTGTGAAAGGGGGGGCTTTACGGTGAAGTCCGGCGATCGGCATTCCTCGCCAGCAGGTTGAGCATCTCCACCCCTTTGCCCAAGTACAGGCTGGCACTTCGGGAGACGACCATCTGACCGTTTGTCTTCAAGCGCTGGCGAACGAAGTTGTAGTTTCTCCAAACCTCGTTCAGTTCGGTGTTCATGTCTGGTGCAAGTTTCAGCAGGTTCTCATGAGTGGAGCCGATTCGCTCATCGATCTTGTTGAAGCTGTGCTCATCCAGTTCCACCGAGTGTATGCCGATATTGCTGAAACCCTTGCTCTGATAGAGCAATAGTATGCGGCTCATATCCAGACTCATCTGGTGCAGGCCGGAGATTGCAGGGGAAATATCTCCTGCCTCTGGATATGCCGCTCCGGCAGCCTCGTCGAGGTCGCTCTGGGCGTGCAGCACCGGATTGAGCGACGAGGTGTACAGCACGCGCGCATCCTCTGGCTGTTGCTCAAGCTCGCTGATACTGGTCTTCAGTCCCTGCAGGGCCGCGGCTATCTCCGGTTTGTCCGCCACCGCTGCTGCCAGCGTGTCGAGCTCCTGCAGATTGCGCCGATAGGCCTCGCGGGCCTTGGGGTCGAATGCTGCCGCCGGATCCTGGTTATTGAAATAGACGAGCAGATTTGCGCACAGCATGAAGCCATGGGTGCGGATCTCGTGCAGCTGTTGCGTGACGGACGACTCTGCTCTTGCCGTGATTGACAGGAGCAGCAAAGCAAAAGCAAGAATAATTCTATTCATATTATTTTTATCCTTGGCGATGGAAGGCAGCCGTTTTTCATGCCGTCATGAACTGTTGTCTCTGAATGCCAATAAGTCGGCAGCCTGGCGGCTCACGCATTGCATTAAATCTCCACGCGTCTGCTCTGCCTATAGTCTGGCTGGACGATGTCGATGAGTTGCGCTTCCGCGTGTCCAGAGCGCTGGACATGCATGTACTAGTTCAAGTGAACGAGGCGGGCAGATCTTCCGGTGCCATAGGCTCTATGCGACTGCTGGAGATGTCTTGGAGGTTGCATGAAAATTCTGGTCCCCGTGAAACGTGTGGTCGATTACAACGTCAAGGTTCGCGTCAAGGCGGACAACTCCGGCGTCGACCTGGCCAATGTGAAGATGGCGCTCAATCCCTTCTGCGAGATTGCCGTCGAAGAAGCGGTGCGCCT
>NZ_FNZE01000019.1 GCF_900109175.1 Pseudomonas linyingensis
CAAGGGTGGCTATGCGTTGCTGCTGACCGACCTGCACATGCCGGAAATGGACGGCTACCAGTTGGCCGCCGCGATCCGCGCCGCCGAGAACGGCAGCCGGCACCTGCCCATAGTGGCGCTCACCGCAAATTCGCAAAAAGGCATAAACCAGCGCTGCCTGGAAGCCGGCATGGATGACTACCTGAGCAAGCCGGCCCGGCTCGACGATCTGCAGGCCATGCTGGAGAAATGGCTGAGCCCAAAGCCCACCTCGCACGAGCCAGCCGCCCCCACTGCCGCCAGCAAGGCAACGGTCGATATCGAAGTGCTCAAGACCGTGGTCGGCGACGAGCCGGCAGTGCTCGCCGACTTTCTCGGCGAATTTCGCAACACTGCCAACCGGGCAGTCGCACAACTGCGTACGGCACTGCAGGCCGAGGATAGCGCGAGCGTGGTCAGCCTCGCCCACTCCCTCAAGTCCAACTCGCGCACCGTCGGAGCCGTGTCCATGGGCGAGCTGTGCGCCCGCCTGGAGGGATCCGGCGACCAGTCCCGAGACACCGCCTTGCTGCAACCGCTGTTCGACCAACTGGAACGCGAACTGCAGGCGGTCGAGCAGTTTATCGACGGTATGCCGACATGACCCGCAGCGGCCTCCCACCCGCAGGCCTCCATAACGATCGCCGGCGCGGGACCTCCTGTGCTCCGCGGCCCGCTCTACAATCCATGTGACGCACCCCAAACATGACAGCCAACAAGAAACTCCCCGTCACCATCATGGTCGCCACCGACGACAAGGCCGATGCGACCATCATCCAGAACCAGCTGCAGCTCGAGTTCGAGCACCTGATCATGGCACTCGACGAAGACTCCCGGATCGACACCTTCGACGAACAACTCCCGGATGTACTGGTGCTGGCCTTCAAAAGCCTGAAGCGCTCCGAAGAGTTCTATCTGGAGCTGTATCGCCAGAGCGCGAAGATCCACCTGCAACCGCATCGCACGGTCGTTCTGTGCAGCAAACAGGGCGTGCATGACGCCTACGAGTTGTGCCGCCGCGAGGTGTTCGACGACTACATCATGTTCTGGCCGATGACCCACGACGCACCGCGCCTGCGCATGTCGGTGCACAACGCCCTGCGCGAGCAGCGCGCACTCAAGCGCACTGCTCCGGCCCTCGGCGAATTCGCCCAACAGGCGCAACGCATCGCCGAGCTCGAGGAACTGCTCGAGCAGCACGTGGCCGAAGGCAGCCTGCACCTCGCCACGGTGGATCGAGCGGTGAACAAGGCCGAGCAGGACATCGGCAGCGCCTTCGACCATCTGCACCACCGCGCCGGCAGTTATGCCCACAACGACCCCCAGGCCCTGCACCATCTGCAGGAGGAGATAGTGCGGCTCAAGCAGGCCGCACTGCACCAACCCTTCCAGAACGTCAGCACCGCCATGCAGCCGGTACACCAGTGGGCGGCGCAACTGCAGCACGACTACAGCCCGCACATCGAATCGGTGCGCGCTCTCGGCGCACAGGCCAGGGAGGTGCGTCCGCGCATCCTGCTGGTCGACGACGACGAGTTCGTGCACAAGATCGTTGCGCATCAGTTGGATGCTCGGGATTACGATCTCAGCATCGCCAGGGACGCCACCGAGGCGCTGCGCATGCTGCGCAACAACGCACCCGACCTGGTGCTGCTGGATATCGTGATGCCGGGCGTGAATGGGCTGGAAGCCCTGCGGCGCTTCCGCCTGATGCCGTCCCTTGAAAAGACCCCGTTCATCATGCTGACCGGCAAGAGCGAGGGTGCGGTCGTGGTGGAAAGCCTCAAGAGCGGAGCCAACGACTTCATCGCCAAGCCCTTCGACCGCGCCACCCTTCTGGCCAAGATCGGACGCTTACTGTGAGGCAGGACCCAAACGAAGCGGCCAGAAACGTCTGCATCGCCCAGTCTGCGGCTTCTGCACTGAAGTCGGCATCGACTTGGACATGCTGGCGGTCATCGTCCTCTACTAGTGGCCTGTGCGGCTGATTGGTTAACTCAAGTCCGGATGCCCAAGGCGCCGCGACGAGTCATAGGAGGGCTATGGCGAGGAGTGGCAGCGCCGTATCGGGCCTCGGGCGCCGAAATTGACTAACTGAACTAGCCAAGCAGGCCACTAGCTGACCCGACGGACCGCCGCTCCGTCAACGGGTTGCGCTTAGTCTAGAAGGGAGCCTTGGCTGCCCCAAAAATTGCCACGCCAAGCTCTGAGCGCACCTTTCTGGTTCATGGCGCAGCGCTAGCGGGTGGCCACGATAGTGGATACCCCTTCAAGATCTCTCCGTGAGCGCCTGTATTGCGCGTATGCGGTCCGGTCGGCACCCCATCGAAGCAGACTGCAGGGTGCATTGCCAAAAGTGGCATGGGATCTGCATTCACTCCGTCAAAGCCTGCCTCCCTGGCAGGACGTCCCCCGTGGTCATCGGCGACCACCAGCCTCCACAGGCGCGGGACGGGGTGAACCGGGCAACGTGGCTCAGGCTGGCACCCCACACAATTCCATGAACACCAGGCAAAGGCGCCTGGAGCTGTCCGACAGCTCCAGGCGCCTTTTTGCGTTTTGCTGGCCATGCCCGGCAGTGGCAAGACTGAGGAAAAGCCATGAACTCCATCGTCACCCCGATTCAGCGCGAAACCCTGATCATCATCGGCAACGGGATGGTCGGCCATAACTGCATCGAGCAACTGATCGAGCGCGGCGCGCTGGCCCGGTACGAGGTCCACGCATTCGGTGAAGAAAGGCAGCGCGCCTACGACCGCGTGCACCTGTCCGAGTATTTCGGCGGCCGGGATGCCGAGTCCCTGGCCATGTGCGAAGCGGACTACTACGCGCGTCACGGCGTGCATGCGCACCTCGGCGAGCAGGTTGTGGAGATCGACCGCGAGCGCAAGGAGGTGGTCACCAGCAGCGGCCGCCACGCCTACGACCAGTTGATCCTGGCCACCGGCTCCTATCCCTTCGTGCCGCCGATCCCAGGTGCCGAAGGCAACTCGCGACTGGTCTACCGCACCCTCGACGATCTCGACGAGATCCGCGCCGCCGCCAATGCGCGCCGTGGCGTGGTGGTCGGTGGCGGCCTGCTCGGCCTGGAAGCGGCCAATGCGCTGAAATCCCTCGGCCTGGAAGCCCACGTGGTCGAGTTCGCCCCGCGCCTGATGCCGGTGCAGCTCGACGACGCAGGCGGTGCGGCGCTGAAGGCGCGCATCGAGGCGCTGGGCGTCGGCGTGCACCTGTCGCGTGCCACCCAGGAGATCGTCGCCGGCGAGGAGTACGCCTACCGGATGAACTTCCAGGACGGCGAGTATCTGGAGACCGACCTGATCGTCTTCTCCGCCGGCATCCGTCCGCAGGACGCCCTGGGCCGCAGCGCCGGCCTGGAAATCGCCGCCCGCGGCGGCGTGGCGATCGACAACGCCTGCCGCACCTCGGATCCGGCGATCTTCGCCATCGGCGAGTGCGCGTCGTGGAACGGCAGCGTGTTCGGCCTGGTCGCGCCCGGCTACGGCATGGCGCGCAACGTCGCCGCGCAACTGGCCGGCGAGACGTGCGAGCCGTTCACCGGTGCCGACATGTCCACCAAGCTCAAGCTGCTCGGCGTGGATGTCGGCTCCATCGGCGACGCCCATGGCGCCACCCCGGGTGCCAAGAGTTATCGCTTCATCGACGAGGCGACCTCCAGCTACCGGCGCCTGGTGGTCTCCGCCGACGGCAAGCACGTGCTCGGCGCGGTGCTGGTCGGCGACAACAGCTATTACGACACCCTGCTGCAGTACGCGCAGAACGGCATCAAGCTGCCGCAGGATCCGTCCAGCCTGATCCTGCCGCTGTCCGACGGCGCCCCGGCGCTCGGCGCCGACGCCCTGCCGGACACCGCCACCATCTGTTCCTGCCACAACGTCACCAAGGGCGCGGTGTGCTGCCAGGTCGACGCCGGCATCACCGACCTGGGCGAGCTCAAGGCCGCGACCAAGGCCGGGACCGGCTGCGGCGGCTGCAGCGCGCTGCTCAAGCAGGTCTTCGAGCACGAGCTGAGCGCCCGCGGCGTGGCGGTCGACAAGAGTCTCTGCGAGCACTTCGCCTACACCCGCCAGGAGCTCTACGCCATGGTGCGGGTCGAGGGGATCATCAGCTTCGAGGAGCTGCTGGCCAAGCACGGCCGCGGCCATGTCGGCTGCGACATCTGCAAGCCGGCGGTCGGCTCGATCCTGGCCTCCTGCTGGAACCAGCCGATCACCGACCCGCTGCTGGTGCCGCTGCAGGACACCAACGACACCTTCATGGCCAACATGCAGAAGAACGGCACCTACTCCATCGTGCCGCGCATCGCCGGTGGCGAGATCACCCCGGACAAGCTGATCGCACTGGGCGCCGTCGCCAAGAAATACGACCTCTACACCAAGATCACCGGCGGCCAGCGCATCGACCTGTTCGGCGCCCAGTTGCACGAGCTGCCGGACATCTGGGGCGAGCTGATCGCGGCCGGCTTCGAGACCGGCCACGCCTACGGCAAGTCGCTGCGCACCGTGAAGTCCTGCGTCGGCAGCACCTGGTGCCGCTACGGCGTGCAGGACAGCGTGAACATGGCGCTGGTTCTGGAGAACCGCTACAAGGGCCTGCGCTCGCCGCACAAGATCAAGTTCGCCGTCTCCGGCTGCACCCGCGAATGCGCCGAGGCGCAGAGCAAGGACATCGGCGTGATCGCCACCGAGAAGGGCTGGAACCTCTATGTGGCCGGCAACGGCGGCATGCGCCCGCGCCATGCCGAGCTGTTCGCCACCGACCTCGACGATGCGGCGCTGATCCGCACCATCGACCGCTTCCTGATGTTCTATGTGCGCACCGCCGACAAGCTGCAGCGCACCTCGGTGTGGCGCGAGAGCCTGGAAGGCGGCCTCGACTACCTCAAGGCGGTGATCCTCGACGACAGCCTGGGCCTGGGCGATGAGCTGGAGGCGCAGATGCAGCTGGTGGTCGACCGCTACGAATGCGAATGGGCCAATGCCCTCAAGGATCCGGAAAAGCTCAAGCGCTTCCGCACCTTCGTCAACGACGGCCGCGGCGACCCGGACATCCACTTCGTCAAGGAGCGTGACCAGCGCCGGCCGGTCCGCGCCTCCGAGCTGCACCTGATCCCCGTCACCGAGGAGCTGAACTAATGAGCCAGTCAAACGCCGCACTCAACCAATCCGCAGCCAACGCCATCGAATGGCGCGCCCTGTGCAGCCGCCAGGATCTGGTGGCCAACTCTGGCGTGGTCGCCTGGCTGGACGGCGCCCAGGTGGCGCTGTTCCACCTGCCGCACACCGAGGATGGCGAGCAGGTCTACGCCATCGACAACCGCGATCCCAAGTCGGGGGCCAACGTCATCGGCCGCGGCATCGTCGGTAGCCTCAAGGGCGACCTGGTGATCGCCTCGCCCCTGTACAAGCAGCACTTTCGTCTGGTCGACGGCAGCTGCCTCGAGTATCCGGAGCAGCGCCTGCGCGTCTGGCCGGTACGCCTGAACGGCGATGCCGTGGAGGTTGGTCTGCAGTGAGCCCGAGGCGGCGCCGGGAATCCCGTCAGGCGCCGCCTCCGCGTACCCGCCGCCCGTCGTGCGGCATTCGTCCAGTCGTCCGTCTTCGTGCCAGCAGCTAGTGAGGGAACATCCATGTCATACATCGTACCGTCCGAATTCGTCACCAAGATGGTCGACGCCGGTGAATCGAAGATCTACATGTCCACCCGCGACACCCTGATCCGCGCCTTCATGGCCGGCGCCATCCTCGCCCTGGCCGCCGTGTTCGCCGTGACCATCGGCGTGCAGACCGGTTCGCCGCTGGTCGGCGCCATGCTGTTCCCGGTCGGTTTCGTGATGCTCTACCTGATGGGCTTCGACCTGCTGACCGGGGTGTTCATGCTTACCCCGCTGGCCCTGCTGGACAAGCGTCCCGGGGTGACCGTCAACGGCGTGCTGCGCAACTGGGGCCTGGTGTTCGTCGGCAACTTCGCCGGTGCGCTGACCGTGGCCTTCATGATGGCCTTCGTCTTCACCATGGGCTTCTCCACCGAGCCCGGGCCGATCGGCGAGAAGATCTCCCATATCGGCGAGGCGCGCACCCTGGGCTACGCCGAGTACGGCGCGGCGGGCTGGGCGACCATCTTCCTGCGCGGCATGCTGTGCAACTGGATGGTGTCGATGGGCGTGGTCGGCGCGATGATCTCCACCTCGGTCAGCGGCAAGACCATCGCCATGTGGATGCCGATCATGCTGTTCTTCTTCATGGGCTTCGAGCACTCGGTGGTGAACATGTTCCTGTTCCCCTCGGCGATGATCATGGGCGGCGACTTCTCGGTCATGGACTACATGATCTGGAACGAGATCCCCACCGCGCTGGGCAACCTGGTCGGCGGCCTGGCCTTCACCGGCCTCACCCTCTACACCACCCACGTCAGGACCGCGCCCAAGCGCGCCCTGCGCTGACGGACCCGCACGAGCCTCGGCCTGCACGAG
This sequence comes from Pseudomonas linyingensis, assembly GCF_900109175.1. Classification (GTDB taxonomy): domain Bacteria; phylum Pseudomonadota; class Gammaproteobacteria; order Pseudomonadales; family Pseudomonadaceae; genus Geopseudomonas; species Geopseudomonas linyingensis. Next base: position 6,512 of record NZ_FNZE01000019.1, read on the forward strand.
GCTCGTGTCCGCCATGTCCACTCGACTGAAGGTTGCCGTCGGCCAGTACACCGACAAGGGCCGCAAGGACATCAATCAGGATTTCCACGGCCTGTACATTCCCTCGGCGGCCCAGCTGCATGCCAAGGGCATCGCCATCGCCCTGGCCGACGGCATCAGCAGCAGCGATGTCAGCCAGATCGCCAGCGAAACCAGCGTCAAGGGATTCCTCGAGGACTATTTCAGTACCCCGGAAACCTGGTCGGTCAAGCAGTCGGCACAGCGCGTACTGGTGGCGACCAACTCCTGGCTGCATGCGCAAACCCGGCAAAGCCAGTACCGCTTCGACCGGGACAGAGGCTATGTGTGCACGCTGAGCGCCATGGTCCTCAAGTCCACCACCGCGCATGTCTTCCATGTCGGCGACGCGCGGATCTATCGCCTGCGCGACAACGTCCTCGAACAACTGACCAACGACCACCGCGTGTGGGTCTCCCAGGACAAGAGCTATCTGGGCCGCGCCCTGGGCATCAATCCGCACCTGGAAATCGACTACCGGACGCTGGCGCTGGAGTGCGGCGACACGTTTTTCTTCGCCACCGATGGCGTCTACGAACATGCCAGCGACGCGTTCGTCATCACCGCGATCGATGCCCATGCCGACGACCTCGATACCGCGGCGCAGCTCATCGCCGAGGAAGCCTACGCCCAGGGCAGCGCGGACAACCTCACCGTGCAGATCGTCAGGATCGACGGCCTGCCCAGCCAGGACGCCGACGAACTGCAGCAGCAGCTGAGCGAACTGGCGCTGCCGCCGCTGCTGGATGCGCGGATGAGCTTCGATGGCTACCGGATCGTCCGGGAAGTGCACGCCAGCAGCCGCAGCCACGTCTACCTGGCCGTCGATGAGGCCAGCCAGACGCCAGTCGTCCTCAAGACGCCGTCCATCGACCTGCGCCACGACGTCGCCTACCTGGAGCGCCTGCTGACCGAGGAGTGGATCGCCCGGCGCATCGACAGCGCCCACGTCCTGAAGCCCTGGGTGGCCGCGCGCCGGCGCAACTATCTCTATACCACCAGCGAGTTCATCGACGGGCAGACTCTGAGGCAGTGGATGATCGATCACCCCAATCCCGACCTGGAAACGGTGCGCGGCATCGTCGAGCAGATCGCCCTGGGGTTGCGTGCCTTTCACCGCCTGGAGATGCTCCACCAGGATCTGCGTCCGGACAACGTCATGATCGACGCCACCGGTACGGTGAAGATCATCGATTTCGGCTCCACCCGGGTTGCCGGCCTGGCGGAAATCGGCGGGCCGCGGGAGCACAGCGAGCTGCTCGGGACCGCCGCCTACTCTGCACCGGAATACTTCCTCGATGAAAGCGGGACCGCGCGCTCGGACCTCTTCGCCCTGGCGGTGATCACCTACCAGATGCTGACCGGCCAGCTACCCTACGGCACCCAGGTGGCCAAGGCGCGCAGCAGAGCGGCGCAGCACAAACTCGTCTACCAGCCGGCACGCGACCACAGGCGCGAGATCCCGGTCTGGATCGACGAGGTACTCAGAAAGGCGCTGCACCCCGACCCGCACAAGCGCTACCCGGAGCTGTCCGAGTTCGTGTTCGAACTGCGCCAGCCGAGCAAGGAATTCATCAGCCGAAGCCGGCCACCCCTGATGGAGCGCGATCCCGTGCGCTTCTGGAAAGGCGTGTCCCTCATCCTCCTCGTCATCATTATCGCGCTGCTTGCACAGGGACGATGACGCGGCACGCCGGCCCGAGGTGGCCTCGATGCGCGGCGCGCGGTCAACTTACGGCTTGGGCTTGGCCAGCATCTCGCGATGCGCGCGCAACTGCTCGAGCATCTGTTCCATGTGCTGGATGCGCAGGTCCGCCTGCTCGACGGTATCCATCCTCATCCAGCCCATGCCCTGTCCCATGCCTTTACCCATACCCTGCCCCATGCCTTTCCCCATCCCCATGCCCATCCCTTCGCCGTCGACCATGCAGCCCCCCATGTTCTGCATGCCGCGGCCCATGACCTGCCAGTGCTGCTCCATCAGCTTCTGGCGCTCCTCAGGGGTCTTGCCGGCCATCCAGCTCTGATGCAACTGACGCATCTCGGTGATGTGCTGCTGCCACTGCTGCTCGGGCGTCGTCGCCGTTTCTGCCGCGAAGGCGCTGGTGGCGGCAGCAAGCAGCAGGGCGCTGCAGCAAAGCGCCAAACGATTCATCTTCATCTCGAATCCCTCTTGAAGGCTGGTTGAGACCTTCACTCTAGTCCCGTGGAGAGCAACTGCGGCCAGCTGACGGAAATGTAATCCGCCGCTCAGCTCGCGGTAAGCCTTGTCCAACTAGGATGTTGGAGGACACTGGAGGTTTAGAGCATGCCCACCACCCCACCAGACCATCATTCGCACCCCGCCGCCGAATACACCTGCCCCATGCACCCGGAAGTCCGCCAGATAGGTCCGGGCACCTGCCCCAAGTGCGGCATGGCCCTGGAGCCGGTGCTGCCCGAACTGGAGGAAGAGGAGAACCCGGAGCTGAAGGACTTCACCCGGCGCTTCTGGTGGACCCTGCCGCTGACAGTGATCGTCACCGCGCTGGCCATGGTCGGCCACCAGTTGCAGCTGTTCCACGGCACCACGCAGAACTGGGTGGAGCTGGCGCTCTCCAGTCCGGTGGTGCTGTGGGCCGGCTGGCCGTTCTATGTGCGCTGCGCGAGATCCATCGTCACCCGCAACCCCAACATGTGGACGCTGATCGGCCTGGGCACAGCCGCCGCCTATCTGTACAGCGTCGCCGCCACCCTGGTGCCCGGCGTGTTCCCCACCACCTTCGTGCAGGACGGGCGCATCGGCGTGTATTTCGAGGCGGCGGCGGTGATCATCTCGTTGACCCTGCTCGGCCAGACCCTCGAGCTCAAGGCGCGCTCGCAGACCTCCGCGGCAATCAAGGCGCTGCTCGGCCTCGCGCCGAAGACCGCGCGGCGAATCAATGCCGACGGCAGCGAGGAAGACATCCCGCTCGGCCACGTGCACAGCGGCGACCACCTGCGCGTGCGCCCGGGCGAGAAGGTGCCGGTCGACGGCCGGGTGCTGGAGGGCGAAAGCGCAGTGGACGAGTCGATGCTCACCGGCGAGCCGCTCCCGGTCAGCAAGCGCGCCGGCGACGCACTGATCGGCGCCACCCTCAATCGCCACGGCAGCCTGGTGATGGAGGCGCAGAAGGTCGGCAGCGCCACCGTGCTCGCGCAGATCGTGCAGATGGTCACCCAGGCGCAGCGCTCGAAGGCGCCGCTGCAGCGCCTGGCCGACGTGGTCGCCGGCTGGTTCGTGCTGGTGGTGATCGCTATCGCCATGCTCACCTTCATCGGCTGGGGGCTGTGGGGACCGCAGCCGAGCTGGGTGTTCGGCTTGATCAACGCGGTGGCGGTGCTGATCATCGCCTGCCCCTGCGCTCTGGGCCTGGCCACGCCGATGTCGGTGATGGTCGCCACCGGCAAGGCCGCCGGCAACGGCGTGCTGTTCCGCGACGCGGCCGCCATCGAGCATCTGCGCCGCATCGACACCCTGATCGTCGACAAGACCGGCACCCTCACCGAAGGCCACCCGGCCTTCCACAGCGTCGAGGCGGCAGCCGACTTCGAGGCCGACGAGGTGCTGCGCCTGGCCGCCAGCCTCGACCAGGGCAGCGAGCACCCGCTGGCCCAGGCCATCGTCGAAGAGGCCCGCGAGCGCGAGCTGCAGCTGAGCAAGGCGCAGAACTTCGAGTCGGCCTCGGGCATCGGCGTGCGCGGCCAGGTCGACGGTCGCCCGTTGCTGCTCGGCAACACCACGCTTCTCGAGGAAGCGGGCGTCGATGTCGAGCCCCTCAGGGAGCAGGCCGAAGCCCTGCGCGGCGAGGGTGCCAGCATCATGTATCTGGCGGTGGACCAGCGCCTCGCCGGCCTGCTGGCGGTGGCCGATCCGATCAAGGCGACCTCCCGGCAGGCGGTCGAGCGCCTGCAGGCCGATGGCGTGACCGTGATCATGGCCACCGGCGACGGCCTGACCACTGCTCGCGCGGTGGCCCGCCAGCTCGGCATCGAGGAGGTGCACGGCGAGGTCAAACCGCAAGACAAGGAGCGCCTGGCCGCCCGCCTGCAGCAGGAAGGCCGCCGCGTGGCGATGGCCGGCGACGGCATCAACGACGCCCCGGCACTGGCCCGCGCCGACGTCGGCATCGCCATGGGTACCGGCACCGACGTGGCGATGAACAGCGCCCAGGTCACCCTGGTCAAGGGCGACCTGCTCGGCATCCTGCGCGCACGCAGCCTGTCGGTGGCGACGGTGCGCAACATGCACCAGAACCTGACCTTCGCCTTCCTGTACAACGCCATGGGCATTCCACTGGCCGCCGGCCTGCTCTACCCACTGACCGGCCACCTGCTGTCGCCGATGATCGCCGCACTGGCCATGAGCCTGAGCTCGGTTTCCGTGGTGGGCAACGCCCTGCGCCTGCGCAACGCGCGCATCGACTGAACACCCGGCGGACGCGCGCGGACGGTGTTACAAGCCGCCCAGTCGCTTGGCGAAGGAGGCCGCATAGGCTTGGGAGCGAAAATGCAGAACAGGATCGTCGCTCGGGGCGATGCCATCGCTCATCACCAGCGGATCGAAGTTGATCTTTTCGCAGGCCGCGCCTTTCTGCGGCATCGCCGCGCTGAGGGTCAGGGTGCCGATCTTCACCTGCTCGCGATTCTCCGGCCAGGCCACGGTCGAGTTGTCCTCCGGGTCGCCGGGCGCGCCGATGGTCAGCACCATGTCCCAGCGCACCGGCCCCTGCTGCATCCGCTCGATCAAGCGCTGCTGGAGGAAATCCGCCGGCAAGGCGGCAAGCTCTTCGGCGGCGAGACGCTTTTCGCCGTCCTGCGGCACGAAGCGCCAACGCACCGGCGTAGTCCGGTTGTCCTGATTGATGAATCTGAACGTATGGATACCGAAGTAACTGCTGTTGGCAAAACTCGGCGGTGGGTTGTTCTCTTCGAGGAATTTCGCCTGCGCCAGGCTGTCCGGGTGGCTCGCTCTGAAGGCCTTGAGCTTCTCGGGGTCGGGTTTGCCGGTGGCGGGGTCGGGCTGCATGGCGACCATCAGGTCGAGAAAGGTCTTGGGCTGCGCCGCGCCGAACACGGGGGTGTTCAGCATCGTCATGTGCTGCAGGCGCCCATCGCCCAGCGCGAACTCCAGGGCCATGCCGCGCGGGGATTTCGCCGTATCCGGCGCCTCCGGGTTGCCGCCGGCCAGCGAGAAGCGCGCGATAACCGGTACCGGCACTCCGGAAAACAGCGCCGAGCGCGAATAGGCCGCCCCGGCAGACAGGCCGACGAACTCGCCGGCCGCGCACGTGCCCTTGGTGTGATTGCGGCGCTCGCCCGGCGTGACGCCAAAGGCGCCCTCGAGGGCAGACACCACCTGTGGCCCCGTCACCTCGTCAGTTGCCGCCATGCAAAGCGATGGGAACAAGGGCAACCCGGCGGCCAGCAGCAATGCCGGCATGCTGTTTCGGTACATATCCGCTCCTATGATGGCAACCCACTATGGGCCCACCATAGTGAAGTCGAACACGCGACACTCTGCTCGCGAGATCGGGGAGAGGCGTACGCTTGAGGTGAAACAGGCGCTTGACCTTGCCACGATGGAAAGGTCAAAGATTGCATCAGGGCCGGGCTGGACCGGCCAGCATCGAGGAGTCCACCATGAGCACCATCGAACTGAACGTTCAGGACATGACCTGCGGCGCCTGCGTCAAGCACGTCACCGCGGCCCTGAGCCCGCTGCCCGGTGTCGACGCGGTCGAGGTCGACCTGCAGGCTGGCCGCGTGCGCGTCAGCGGCAGCCCGGACGGCGCCGCGCTGATCGCCGCGCTGGATGACGCCGGCTACCCGGCGCAACTGGCCAGTCCGGCCGCCGCACCGGCTACCCCGAAAGCCGGTGGCTGCGGCGGTGGTTGCGGCTGCCACTGATCCCTTTCCACCAGGAGTCTTTGATGAATAACCGACTGCGTATCGCGGCCCTCGCCGCCCTGCTGATCAGCGGCGCCGCCCAGGCCGCCGACACCCTGAGCATCGACGTGCACCGCGACGCCAACTGCGGCTGCTGCAAGGGTTGGATCAAGCACCTGGAGGCCAACGGCTTCACGGTGAACGATCACGTCGAGCCGGACATGCACGCGGTCAAGCAGCGCCTCGGCGTGGCGCCGCGCCTGGCCTCGTGCCACACGGCGGTAATCGACGGCAAGTTCGTCGAAGGCCACGTGCCGGCGGCGCAGATCCTCGAACTGCGCAACCGCCCGGATCTGCTCGGCCTGGCCGTGCCCGGCATGCCGGCCGGCTCGCCGGGCATGGAGTATGGCGACCGCAAGGATGCCTACCAGGTGATCGGCCTGACCAAGGCGGGCAACGACGAGGTAGTGGCGGAATATCCTGCCGGCCAGTAGCTCGAGCACGCAGGCAGCGAGTCCAGGTCGACCCGCTCATCACAACAGGGTGGGGCGATCCGGCAGCTCGTTGACCTGTTCGGCCGTTGCCGGGAAGTGCTCCACCATCAGGCGGGTCACCGCGCGAATCCCTTCCAGCGCACCCTCCTCGAAGCGCCCCTGGAGAAAGGCCTGTTCCATGATGTGACAGATGCTCTCCCACTCGTGCGTGCCGACCCTGGCCGCCATGCCCCGGTCGGCGACGATTTCGACGTCTCGATCGGCCAGCAGCAGGTAGACCAGCACGCCGTTGTTCTGCTCGGTGTCCCACACCCGCAACAGCGAGAACACCTCGAGCGCCCGCTCCCTGGCCGACTGCTGACGCAGCAGGCCGATTCTCGGCAGCGAACCCTCCACGGCGAAGCGGATCTGCCCGGCATGGCGGCGCTCGCTCGCGGCGATCTCCGCCTGGATCGCATCCAGCGCGCGGGGAGCAAAGGCTCGTCTCATCTGCCAGGGCGTCATCAGCAGATGCCGGGCCAGGCGCTTGCAGTCGCTGATCACCATCGTCCCGATGCGCCCCCGCCACCAAAACCGCCGCCACCGCCGCCGAAGCCCCCACCCAAGCCGCCCCTGCCGCCACCCAGGCCGCCGAGCCGGCCGGCGCTGCCACCGAGCAGGGTGAACATGAAGGCGACCAGCCCCGCACCCAGCGCGGCCGAGATCAGCCCGATGAGCAGCCAGGAAACGACCACCACGCCAACACCGGTCAGCAGCGCCGCCGGCAAGCGCCCGAGGACCGCGCGCAGCACCCCGCCGAGCACGAACACCAGCATCAAGACAATCGGGATGAGCTGGGAAAACTCGCCGGCCATTTCGCCCACCGCACGCTCGGGCGCGGGCAGCGGCTCGCCGCTGACCACGCCGATCATGCGCTCGATGCCGGCATCGATGCCGCCATAGAAGTCGCCCTGCTGAAAGCGCGGCACGATGATTTCGCTGATGATGCGCTTGGCCGTGGCATCGTTCAGCGCGCCCTCAAGGCCGTACCCCACCTCGATGCGCAGGCTGCGATCGTCCTTGGCCACGATCAGCAAGGCGCCGTCGTCGACGTTTTTGCGCCCCAGCCTCCACTGTTCGACCACCCGCAGGGCGTACTGCTCGATCGGCTCCTCGCCGGTGGTCGGAACGATCAACACGGCCAGCTGGCTGCCCTTTTCCTTCTCGAACGCCTGCAGCTTCCCTTCGAGGGCCGCGGCCTGTGCCGGCGTGAGCGTCGCCGACTGGTCGGTGACCCTCGCGCTCAGGGGCGGTACCGCCACCGGCTGAGCCGCGACCGACAGGCTCGCGCCCAGGGCAAGCGCCACCAGCAGGACCCGCAGCGGCGCGAAGGCGCTCATCAGTAGCCCGGCTGCGGCTTGCCGCCTTGCGGCTGGGCCGGCGGGGTGGCGAAATCCACCGCCGGCGCCGTGGAAATGGCGCGCTCGTTCTCCACGCTGAAGTTGGGCTTGACCTTGTAGCCGAACACCATCGCGGTCAGGTTGGAGGGAAAGCTGCGCACCGTCACGTTGTACGCCTCCACCGCCTTGATGTAGCGGTTGCGCGCCACGGCGATACGGTTCTCGGTGCCTTCCAACTGCGCCTGCAGATCGCGGAAGATGGCATCGGCCTTCAGCTGCGGGTAGTTTTCCACCACCACCATCAGGCGCGACAGCGCGCCACTCAACTGCGCCTGGGCCGCCTGGAAGCGGGCGAAGGCCTCGGGATCATTCACCAGCTCCGGGGTGATCTGGATACCGCCGACGCGCGAGCGGGCCTCGGTGACCTGCTCCAGCACTTCCCGCTCGTGGGCGGCATAGCCCTTGACCGTGTTGACCAGATTGGGCACCAGGTCGGCGCGGCGCTGGTACTGATTGAGCACTTCGGACCAGCTCGCCTTGGTCTGCTCGTCGCTGGACTGCAGGGTGTTGTAGCCGCAGCCGGAGAGGCCTAGGAGCAACACGGCGAGCAGCAGGTTCCACAGTTTGTACATGAGCGTTCTTCCCGAATGAATTGGCGCTGCATGCAGGTATAGCAGGCGCTCGCGGCTTGAGGCGCCAGACCATCGCCCGGCGGCACCGGGCAGGGTCGGAATCTGGCGGCTAGTCGCTCCAGATCATGCGCAGATTTTCGAAGGCCTCGAACATCTGCCGATCCATCAGCTTGACCAGCTCGGGATCGAAGTGCCGGCCGGCCTGTTCGCGGATGAGCAACTGGGCCTCTTTGGCACTCCAGGCCTGCCTGAAAGGGCGAGCGGCACGCAGGGCATCGTAGACGTCGCACAACGCGACGATGCGCGCGGACAGGGGAATGGCATCGCCCTTGAGGCCCTGCGGGTAGCCGCTGCCGTCCCACTTCTCATGATGGTGTCGGGCGATTTCCGCGCCCAGCTGCAGCAGCGGGTTGCCGGACCCCTCACTCAGAAACTGGCCACCCAGTTCCACGTGCTGGCGCATGGCCAGGGTTTCCTCTTCATCGAGCGGACCCGGCTTGAGCAGGACATGATCTGGAATACCTACCTTGCCGATATCATGCATGGTGGCGGCCAGGCGAAACTGGTTGACCCATGGCGTCCGGCAGCCATAGGCACGGGCCAGCAGGGCGGCACTTTCGCCGATACGGATCATGTGGTGACCGCTCTGGTTGTCGCGGTATTCGGTCACCCGCACCAGACAACGGATGACCATTTCCGTGGTTCTCTGCACTTCCCGGGTGCGCTCCTCGACGCGCTTTTCGAGTAGTCGACGCTCGTTGTCCAGCTCGATGCGGGTGAACCAGAGGCTGAGATGGTTGCGCAGACGCAGGAGCATTTCCTGGATGTCCACCGGCTTGCACAGGTAGTCGCTGACGCCGAAGTCCAGGGCACGGCGGCGGCTGTCGATATCGCGGTGGGTGGAAACCGCGATGATCGGCAGGCTCTCCGGCAGGTACTTGCGCAGCAGGCTGAGGATCTCGAGGCCGCCGGGCCGGGGGATGTCGAGGTCGAGCAGCAGCAGGTCCCAGGAGTTTTCCAGCAACCAAGGCAAGCCTTGGGCGGGGTCGCTGAACACACGGGGGTTTTTCAGGCCGGCCGTCTCGAGGGCGCTCGCCGGCAGGGTCAGGTTACCGCCCGCCGCCTCGAGCAACACGATATTGGACTGGCACAGGTGTTCGGGAATGTTCAGCATGGGGCTTCTGTCCTTTGAAATCGACCGCCGTTCTCCGTTTGCAGATTCTGGTTTTTCCGGGAGGGGGTCAAGCTGCCGGTAGAGTTCCGTCGACACGCTCGACACTTTTGCCCTTCCGCCCCTGCAAGGGCCATTGCAGACACGCCGCCGGCACGCACATACAGCGCAGGTTGCTTGGCCAAAACTTCCTCGCTGCCACACCGGTGCCGGCAAGCAGGCGCACCCGCCAGGCAGTACCCAAGCACTAGCCATCCGGCTCTCAGGTAGCGTTGTCCCTCGCACACAGCATGGCGAAGATGAGCCGGGGCGCACATCCAGACAGACCGGGAGTCGCGCCTGACGATCCAACCACTGCCCCAGGGGATCCCGTCATGACTCTGCCGTTGCTGTGCCGGCGGGTGGTGCTTGCCACGCCCCTGCGCCTGTTCTCTACCCTACCCCTGCTCGCTCTCCTGCTGCTGAGCGACGCGCCCGAGGCCCTGGCTCACGGCGTGGCCGAAGGCGACAAGGGCTTCATCCAGGAAAGCAGCGGGATGTTGCTGCTGCCCTTCGTCTACCTCGGCGCCAAGCACATGGTCACCGGCTACGACCACCTGCTGTTCCTGATCGGGGTAATCTTCTTCCTCTATCGCCTGAAGGACGTCGGACTGTACGTCACCCTGTTCGCCCTCGGCCACTCGCTCACCCTGCTCGCCGGCGTGCTGGGCGAAGTGCGCATCGACGCCCATGTCATCGACGCCATCATCGGCTTGTCGGTGGTGTACAAGGCCCTCGACAACCTCGGCGCGTTTCAGCGCTGGATCGGCTGCCAGCCGGATACCCGCCTGGCCACCCTGTTCTTCGGCCTGATTCACGGCTTCGGTCTGGCCAGCAAGCTGCTCGACTTCGAGCTGGGCGCCGACGACCTGGTCGCCAACCTGATCGCCTTCAATGTCGGCGTGGAGCTCGGCCAGCTGCTGGCCCTCGGCGCCATCCTCATCCTGATGGGCTACTGGCGACGTCGCCCCGGCTTCTGGCGCCATGCCTACGGTGCCAACGTCGCCCTGATGAGCGCCGGCTTCCTGCTGATGGGCTACCAGCTCAGCGGCCTGATCCTGTCCTGACGAGGAGTCGCCCCATGTTCAATCGTCATCGTCCCAGTCTCGATGAACTGCCGAGCAGCGCCCAGCTGCTGCGCTCCACCCTACTCGCCCTGGGCATCGCCAGCACCCTGCTGGTGACCGTAGTCCTACCCGCCGAATTCGCCCTCGACCCCAGCGGTGCAGGCCGCCTGCTAGGCCTGACGCAGATGGGCGAACTCAAGGCGACCCTGGCCCGGGAGGCCGCCACCGAGCCGGCGCAGCCGGCCCCGGCACCCGGTCCCGTGGCCGCCCCGGCCGCACCGACGACGGCCGCCCAAACACCAGCGAGTGCCGAGCAGCAGCATGAGGTCAACCTCGTCCTGCAGCCCAACGAAGGCACCGAGATCAAGCTGGAGATGAAACAGGGTGCCAAGGTCGCCTACCACTGGACGGCCAACGGTGACCGGGTGAACTACGACACCCACGGCGACCCGTACAACGCCCCGCGCGACTTCTACCACGGCTACGGCAAGGGCAAGCAGGCGCCCGAGCAACGGGGCGAGCTGGTCGCCGCCTTCGACGGCCGGCATGGCTGGTACTGGCGCAACCGCAGCGACCAGCCGGTGAAACTCACCCTGCGCACCCGTGGTGACTACATCACTATCGAGCAGATGTTCTGAATCCAGCCGCTGGTATAGGCTTGCGCCTCATTGCCTACGGTCCTCGGGAATCGCCAATGAGCTGGATCATCACCAAATACGCTCTGACCGCTGCCGTGGTGGTCCTGGTGTCGGAAGCGGCCAAGCGCAGCGACCGCCTCGGCGGCTTCATCGCCGCCCTGCCGCTGATCACCCTGCTGACGCTGATCTGGCTCTACATCGAACGGCAGTCGGCGGAAAAGATCGCCAACCATGCCTGGTACACCTTCTGGTACGTCCTGCCCACCCTGCCGATGTTTCTCGCCTTCCCCCGACTGCTGGCCCGCATCGGCTTCTGGCCGACCCTGCTGGCCTGCGTGGCGATCACGGTCGTCTGCTTCGGTCTGTTTGCTGTTGTGCTGCAGCGGTTCGGTATCGCGCTGCTGTGAGGGTACAGCTGGGCGAGAGGTTGGAGCAGGGTTGCTCAGGAGAGTACATATACGGGTTAGCGCTTGATCGGTTGGCCCGGGAGCGTCGCTGGCGGCGCTCCGATTCAAGGCCATATTGCGCGGGAAGTTGCGGATCAAGTCGCGGCTGAGTGACCGACTCTATTTTTTTTCGGAGGTACCTTTGGCATCAAGGTAACTCATGCCCCAAGGTCCGGTTCCATGAATCTGCAGGATCGCACCTTCATTTTTAGTCTCGCCGTACATCGCCATTCCAGGGGGGACAATGAACAGGTCACCAGCATTGTATGACTTGGCCTTCGCAGAATCGAACTTGTCTCCGGTAGCAAAATTGAAAGACCCCGAAATGACGGTTACCCGCTCATACCCTGGGTGCGTGTGGACACCGATTACCAGGTTCGGTGGAAGCTTCAGGCGAAATGTAAGAGGTCCCGCCGTTTTCAAATCGCCTTCGATTACAGCGATCTGCGCGCCGAGTCCGACCGATGGCGCGTCGGTCCATTTGAGTTCGGACGCAGTGACCGAAATGAAACTGGGTCCCGCGGTCTGCGTATCCGCACAGACAATGGGAGCGGCAAGCGATCCCGTCGCCACCGCTACCACGACTGCAACACTGTTGACGATGTTCATGTTGTTTAGCTCTCGCTCGAGTTGAACCGAGGTTGGTTTGGGGCACTGAAGCATGATTCAACATTGCCACCGGCCCCGGGTTGGTCCGTCAACGATCAAGCGAACCTGCGAGCAAAAGCCTAGCTTTCGCTCGGCCGGCAAGCAAAGCGGGCGCAGTTGAGCGCAGCATCCTTCTGCCCACTATCCAAGGCTCTCGCCTTCCGCCTATCCAACCTGACAAAACTGTAATCTCCACCTCAGCTTCCCGACAGCTCGCCACCTTTATGGTGCACCCATACCAAAGGAGTTCCGCCCTGGGGCGGAGGGCATGGGGCGGCTCTGCGCGGGCGGCCTTCGACTGACTGGACATGAACAGCATGCAATCTGTGACTTCGCGACGAACCTTCATCAAGGGCTTGGCAGCCGGTGGCGTGCTCGCCGGCCTCGGCCTGTGGCGAGCGCCGGTGTGGGCGCTGGGCAGGCCCGGACAGCCAGGCGTGCTGGCCGGCACGCAGTTCGACCTGAGCATCGACGAACTGCCGGTCAACTTCACCGGCAAGACGCGCACCGCCGTGGCGGTCAACGGCAGCCTGCCGGCGCCGCTGCTGCGCTGGCGCGAGGGCGACGTGGTGACCCTGCGGGTGCGCAACCGCCTGAAAGAGGACACCTCGATCCACTGGCACGGCATCCTGCTGCCGGCCAACATGGACGGCGTGCCGGGCTTCAGCTTCGCCGGCATCGCGCCGGACGGAATGTACGAGTACCAGTTCAAGGTGAAGCAGAGCGGCACCTACTGGTACCACAGCCACTCCGGCTTCCAGGAGCAGCGCGGCCTCTACGGCCCGCTGGTGATCGACCCGCTGGAGCCCGAGCCGTTCCAGTACGAGCGCGACTACGTGGTGATGCTCTCCGACTGGACCGACGAGGACCCGGCGCGGGTGCTGGCCAAGCTGAAGAAACGCTCCGACTACTACAACCAGCACCGCCGCACGGTCGGCGACTTCATCCGCGACGTGAGCGACAAGGGCTGGAGCGACACCCTCAGCGAACGCTGGGCCTGGGCGCAGATGAACATGAGCCCGACCGATCTGGCCGACGTCAGCGGCGCCACCTACACCTACCTGCTCAACGGCCAGGCGCCGGACGGCAACTGGACCGCTCTGTTCCAGCCGGGCGAGCGCATCCGCCTGCGCCTGATCAACGCCGCGGCGATGAGCTACTTCGACTTCCGCATCCCCGGCCTCAAGCTCACCGTGGTCGCCGCCGACGGCCAGAACGTCGAGCCGGTGGAGGTCGACGAAATCCGTCTGGGCGTGGCGGAAACCTACGACGTGATCGTCACCCCCGATGGCAGTCAGGACGCCTATACCCTGTTCGCCCAGTCCATGGACCGCAGCGGCTACGCCCGCGGCACCCTGGCCGTGCGCGAGGGTTTGAGCGCGCCGGTACCCGAGCCCGATCCGCGTCCCGAGCTGAGCATGGCCGACATGGGCCATGGCGATCATGGCGCGCACGGCGGTGCCGACGCACACGCCAGCCATGGCGGCGCCGCTGCGGCGGCCGGTGCCATGGATCATTCCGCGATGAACCACGCCAGCATGAACCACGGCGCCGCGGCGCAGGGCGGGATGAACCCAGCGGCCATGACCGGGATGGATCACGGGCAGATGGCGGGCATGGACCACGGTAGCATGGCCGGCATGGACCACGGCACGACCACCGCCGCGGCCATCGCCATGCAGGGCCACCCGGCCAGCGAGGCCGGCAATCCGCTGATCGACATGCAGACCATGGCGCCCATCGCCAAACTGGACGACCCGGGCATCGGCCTGCGCGACAACGGTCGCCGCGTGCTGACCTACGCCGACCTGCGCAGCCGCTTCGCCGACCCGGACGGCCGCACGCCGAGCCGCACTCTCGAACTGCACCTGACCGGCCACATGGAGCGCTTCGCCTGGTCGATCGACGGGGTGGCGTTTGCCCACGCCGAGCCGATCCGCCTGAAATACGGCGAGCGCGTGCGCATCGTGCTGGTCAACGACACCATGATGCACCACCCCATCCACCTGCATGGTCTGTGGAGCGATCTGGAAGACGAACAGGGCAACTTCAAGGTGCGCAAGCACACCATCGACATGCCACCCGGCTCGGTACGCAGCTATCGCGTCACCGCCGACGCGCTCGGCCGCTGGGCCTACCACTGTCACATGCTGATGCACATGGACCTCGGGATGTTCCGCGAAGTCCGCGTCGAAGAATGAGGAGATACCCGATGATCGCCAACACCAAGCGCAATACCCTGTTCGCCGCCACCCTGACCCTCGGCCTGCTGGGCGCCCTGCAACTGCCGCAGGCCGTGGCGCAGAGCGAACACGATGGACACCATCCGCAGTCCGCTCAGGCTGCCGGCAAGCAGGGCCCGTCCACCATGGGCCAGGGGCAGATGCCACAGGGCGGCATGATGGACCACAGCCAGATGAACCAAGGGCAGATGAATCAGGGCCAGATGATGGATCACGGCTCGATGGACCATGGCCAGACGATGCAGCAGATGCACGACCAGCACATGAACCACGGCCAGATGGATCACGGCAACATGGGCCAGGGACAGATGAACCACGGCAGCATGCCGCCGGCCAAGGCCGCGCCAAACACCCAAAGCACCAAGGATGGGAAAGATGGCCAGTAAGCTTCCTCTAGTTCTGGTCCTGAGCCTGGGCGCGACCAGCGCCACCCAGGCCGCTGAGCCGATGGACCACTCGGCCCATGCCGGCCATGGCCAAGCGGCCCCCGCCCTGCACGGGCACGACGGCCATCTCCGGCCGCCCGTGACCCCGGCGGCATCCGGGCATGACATGCCGATGATGGACCATCGCAGCATGGACCACGGCCAGCTGCCGCATGCCCCCATGCCAAGCAGCGCGCACGACCACCATGCCACCGGCTACCCGGGCGCACCGGTGCCGGCACTGACCGACGCCGACCGCGCCGCCGCCTTCCCCGACCTGCCGCCGCATGCCATGCACCAGGGCGGGACCAACTACCTGTTCCTCGCCGATCAGCTGGAATGGCAGGACGCCGACGAGGGCAGTGCGCTGAGCTGGGATCTGAGCGGCTGGATCGGCGGCGACATCGACCGCCTGGCATTCCGCTCCGAGGGCGAGCGGATCGACGGCCACACCGAGGAAGCCGAGCTGCAGCTGCTGTGGAGCCACGCCATCGGCCCCTGGTGGGAAACCGTGGCCGGCGTGCGCCAGGACTTCAAGCCCGGCTCGCCGCAGACCTGGGCCGCCTTAGGCGTGCAGGGCATGCCGCTGTATGGCCTGGAGACCGAAGCCACCGCATTCCTCGGCGAAGGGGGCCAGAGCGCCCTTCGTCTGGGCGCCGAATATGACATCCTGCTGACCAACCGGCTGATCCTGCAGCCCGCCGCTGAGGCCAACCTGTACGGGCGCAACGACGACGAGCGCGGCGTTGGCTCAGGCTTCAGCGATCTCGAGCTGGGCCTGCGCCTGCGCTACGAGATCCGCCGCGAGTTCGCCCCCTACATCGGCGTGAACTGGACGCGCGCCTACGGCAACAGCGCCGACCTGCTGCGCGAGGACGGCGAAGACGTCAGCGAAGCGCGCCTGGTCGCAGGTATCCGCTTCTGGTTCTAAGAGACGCCCACCCGATGATAAGAACGATAAAAACCCTGACCCTGGCCAGCCTTGCGGGCACCGTTGTCGTAGGCGGCGTCATTTACGCGGGCCTGATCAACGTAGGCGCCGACGATCCGCATCTGGACAGCGTGCATGCCCTGCTGAGCGCCACCCGCGAGCGCTCGATTGCCGTACGCGCCGCCGATATCCCCGTACCCGACCTGAACGACGCCGAGCTGGTTCGCCGCGGTGCCGGCAACTACCAGTCCATGTGCATCGGCTGCCACCTGGCGCCGGGCATGGCGCCGACCGAGCTGAGCCAGAACCTCTACCCGGCGCCGCCCAACCTGGCGCAGATCGGCGCCAGCGGCAATCCGTCAGTCGCCTTCTGGATCATCAAGCACGGCATCAAGGCCAGCGGCATGCCGGCCTGGGGCAAGAGCATGGGCGACGAGCACATCTGGGGCATGGTCGCCTTCCTGCAGCAGCTGCCCAGCCTGGACGCCGCGCAGTACCGCGCCCTGGTGGCAGCCAGCGACGGCCACTCCCACGGCGGCGGGGAAACCGACATGCACGACCACAGCCAGCAGCATGACGCTCCCGCTGCCGCGGACGACCACCATGCACCGGCAGCCAGCCATCACGGCAGCACTCAGGGCCACGACCAGGAAGTCACCAGCGCACCGGCTGCACCGGAGAAGAAGGTCCACTTGCATGCCGATGGCAAGGAGCATGTGCACCACTGATTGAGCCAGCCCAGCCCCACGCGCCGTCGGTGGGGCAAAACTGTTAGACTGGCGCGGTTTTTTCCAGCCCGTGAGTGTTGCCGTGGAACTCTTTAAAGAATTCACCTTCGAAGCCGCCCATCTCCTGCCCCATGTACCGCAGGGCCACAAGTGCGGGCGTCTTCATGGCCATTCGTTCCGCGTGGCGATCTACATCGAGGGCGAGGTCGATCCCTATACCGGCTGGATCCGTGATTTCGGCGAGATCAAGGCGATCTTCAAGCCGATCTACGACCGCCTCGACCACTACTATTTGAACGACATCCCCGGTCTGGAAAACCCCACCAGCGAGAACCTGTCCAAGTGGATCTGGCAGCAGCTCAAGCCGCAGTTGCCCGAGCTGTCACGGGTGCGCGTGCACGAGACCTGCACCAGCGGCTGCGAATACCGCGGCGACTGAGTCCGCTTGTCGGCATCCCCTCGCCGCGCACCGACGCGCCCGATGCCGGCGCCCGGCCTTACGACCGCGCGCCGGGTGGATGACACGCAATCCGCCCTTTTCGCCCCGATGAACGCCCCCCAAGCGTCGCGCCGCCGCGAACGCGGCCTCGACCTGGTCAAGTGGCTGGCCCTGCTGAGCATGGCCATCGACCACCTGCGCTTCCTGATTCCCGATCACCCGCTGCTGGCCTGGAGCTTCGTCCCCGGCCGGCTGGCCTTTCCGCTGTTCTGCCTGGCGCTGGCCGTCAACCTGGCGCGCAGCCGGCCGGGCGTCTTCGGCCGCTCCGAGCAGCGCTACATCGGCGCCCTGCTACTGTTCGCCGTGCTCAGCGAGCCGGCCCACGACCTGATGTTGGGCAATGCCCACAAGCTGAATATCCTCATCACCCTGGCTCTGGGCTGGGGCGTCGCCTGGTGTGCCAATACCCTGCAGCGCGGGCCGCTGCTGCTCGCCGGCCTGATGCTGGCGGGAGCCGGCTGGCTGAGCGCCAACCTGACCTACGGCATGCTCGGCGTGCTGCTGCCGACCCTGTGCCTGCTCGCCCTGCAGCGTGGCGGCCCCTGGCCGGCGCTGGCGACGCTGGTGGTACTGCTGGCCAACCTGACGCCGCGCCTCGGCGCCGCCCTGCTCGCCGGGCAACCGCGCGACTGGCTGATCGCCGCCAGCTGCCTGGCAGCCCTGCCACTGGGCTTCTGGCTGCTGCGCACGCCGCTGGCGGAGCGCCTGCGCGTGCCGCCCGTCGGTCGCTGGGCCTACTTCTTCTATCCGCTGCACATGCTGGCGATCGCCGCAGCCGCCTGGCTGTTGCGCATGCCTTGAGGGAGCAAATCATGCGCCTGATCCACACCTCCGACTGGCACCTAGGGCAGACCCTGCATGGCCAGGAGCGGGACTTTGAACACGCCGCCTTCCTCGCCTGGCTGCTCGAGCAACTGGTGGCGCAGCAGGCCGACGCCCTGCTGATCGCCGGCGACGTCTTCGATACGGTCAACCCGCCGCTCAAGGCGCAGGAACGCCTGTACGACTTCATCGTCACCGCCCATCAGCGCCTGCCGCGCCTCGACATCGTGATGATCGCCGGCAACCACGACTCCGGCGGGCGCATCGAGCTGCCGGCGCCCTTGATGCGCCGCCTCAACGCCCATGCCCTGGGCCGGGTGAACTGGCTGGACGACGGCAACCTGGACAGCGCGCGCCTGCTGCTGCCGCTGCATCGCGCCGACGGATCGGTGGGTGCCTGGTGCCTGGCCCTGCCGTTCCTGCGCACGGCCGAGGTCACCGGCGGCGAGGTGGGCGACGACTACCTCGCCGGCATCGACAAGGTGCACCGCGAGCTGATCGCCGCCGCCGAAGCGCAGCGCGCGCCCGATCAGGCACTGGTCGCCGTCAGCCATGCGCACATGGCCGGGGCCGCGGTGTCCGAGGACTCCGAGCGCAACATCGTCATCGGCAACGCCGAGGCGCTGCCGGCCAGCCTGTTCCCCGAAGCCGTCGCCTACGCTGCCCTCGGCCACCTGCACAAGCCGCAGCAGGTCACCGGCCAGGCGCGCATCCGCTACAGCGGCGCACCGCTGCCGCTGTCGTTCGCCGAGGTCAACTATCCACACCAGGTACTGCTGGTCGAACTGGACGGCGCGCATCTGCGCAGCGTCGAACCGCTGCGCGTGCCGCGCGCGGTGGACATGCTGCGCATCGGCCCGGCGCCGCTGGCCGAGGTGCTCGAACTGCTTGCCGCCCTCCCCGCTTCCGAGCTGCCGCGCGAGCGCCAACCGTGGCTGGAGGTGCGCGTGCAGCTGGAGCAACCGCAGCCCGACCTGCGCCAGCAGATCGAGACCGCGCTGGACGGCAAGGGCTGCCGCCTGGTGCGCATCGCCAGCGAATACCGCGGCAGCCAGGAAGAGGCGCCGCCACTGGTCGGCCTCGACCAGCTCAGCCCGCAGGAGCTGTTCCGCCGCAGCTGGCAGGCGGAATACGGCAATGAAGCCGACGCCCAGGTGCTGCAGGACTTCATGACCCTGTTGCAGGCTGTGGAACTCGAAGGAGAACCGGCATGAAGATCCTCGCCATCCGCCTGAAGAACCTCGCCTCGCTGGCCGGCGAGCAGGCCGTCGACTTCACCGCCGAGCCGCTCGCCAGCGCCGGTCTGTTCGCCATCACCGGCCCCACTGGCGCCGGCAAGAGCACCCTGCTCGACGCCCTGTGCCTGGCACTGTTCGGCGAGACGCCGCGTCTGCAGCACGCCAAGGCCCAGCTCAAGGTGCCGGACGGCGCCGACAACGAGGCCCTCGGCAGCGACGACGGCCGCAACCTGCTGCGCCGCGGCTGCGCTGGCGGGCATGCCGAGGTGGACTTCGTCGGCGTCGACGGCAAGCGCTACCGTGCCCGCTGGGAAGTGCGCCGCGCCCGCGACAAGGCAGCAGGCAAGCTGCAGAACAGCCAGCAGAGCCTGCGCGACCTGGACAGCGACCAGCTGCTGACCAGCAACAAGAGCGAATTTCGTGAGCAGATGGAGCTGCGCCTGGGCCTCAAC
This sequence comes from Pseudomonas linyingensis, assembly GCF_900109175.1. Taxonomy (GTDB): domain Bacteria; phylum Pseudomonadota; class Gammaproteobacteria; order Pseudomonadales; family Pseudomonadaceae; genus Geopseudomonas; species Geopseudomonas linyingensis. The sequence goes on from NZ_FNZE01000019.1 coordinate 26,328, forward strand.
CTGCAGCAGTTCACCCGCGCCGTGCTGCTGGCGCAGAGCGAGTTCAGCGCCTTCCTCAAGGCCGACGACAACGAGCGCGGCACCCTGCTGGAAAAGCTTACCGACACCGGCGTGTACAGCCGCATCGGCAAGGCGGCCTTCGCCGCCGCCAAGCGCGCCCGCGAAGCCCTCGAACAGCTGGAACGCGACGCCGGCGGCATCCGCCCGCTGGCCGTTGAGGAGCGTCAGGCGCTGGAGCAGCAGCACGCCGCCGCCCTCGCCCAGCTCAAGAGCGAGCAGCAGCAACTGCACACCCTGCAGCAACAGCGCCAGTGGCTCGCCGAGCTGGCTCGCCTGCAAGCCGAACAACTGGCCGCCCAGACCCAGCTGGATAGCGCCCGCGCCGAGCACGATGGCCTGGCCGGCGAACGCCAGACTCTCGCCCTGCTCGAACAGCTCACCCCCGAGCGCCACCGCTTCCTGCGCCAAGGCGACATCGGCCCGCAGCTGGCCGAACTGGCGGCCAGCATCGAAGCCCACGGCGCCCAGCAGCAGGCCCTGCAACAGCGCCTGAGCGAGCTGGAAAGCGCCAGCACGGCTGCCGTGGCGCAGTTGCAGACGGCGGAAAACACCCGCCAGCAAGCAGCGCCGCTGCTGGCCCAGGCGCACAAGGAAGAGGAACGTCTGGCCCAGCTGGAGCAGGACCTGACCCAGGCGCAACAGGCCGAGCAGCAGGCCGGCGCGGCCTGCGCCGCTGGCGAGGCGACGCTGGCGCAACTGCAGGAACGGCAGACCGCGCTGGCCAACCAGCAGACCGAACTGGCCGCCCAGCTCGACCGCAGCGCCGTGCTGCAATCGCTGTGCGCCGCCTGGGACGGCCATCGCCCGCGCCTGCAGCAGGCGGTGCTGCTGGCCAATCGTCTGCACCAGGGCCGTGGCGAGCTGCCGGCGCTGGAGCAGACCGCCGCCCAGGCGCAAACCCAGCTGAACGACGCCCGCCAGGCCCTGGAGACGCTGCAGCAGGAACTCGGCGGCAGCAGCTGCGGCGAACAACTGGCCGAGCTGCAACGCCAGCTCGGCGACTGGCGTCCGCAGTTGCGCACCCGCGAGGAACAGCACCAGCTGTGGCAACGCCGCCAGGAACTGGGCGCGCGCCAGGACGACCTGCAGGCCCGCCTCGCCGACCTGCAGACCCGCCGCGAGCAATGCCTGACCCGCGGCACGCAGGTGCGCAACGAACTGGACACGGCCGATCAGGCGCTGCAGATCACCCTCGCCCTGCTCGAACGCCAGCGCCTGGCCCGCAGCGCCAGCGTCGAGGCGCTGCGCGCGCAACTGCGCGACGGCGAGCCCTGCCCGGTGTGCGGCAGCGAGGAACACCCCTGGCACCAGCCGGATGCCCTGCTGCAGGCCCTCGCCAGCCAGGACGAGGACGAGGCGCAGCGCGCGCAGCAGCAGGTCGAGCGACTCAAGGAACAGCGCGCCGAACTGGCCGCCGACTACAAGGCGCTTGGCCAGCAACTGGAGCAGCTCGGCAACGAACAGACGCAACTGAAGGCCGACCTCCAGAAGCTGGACGCCAGCCTCGCCGCCCATGCCGACCTGCTCGTCCAGCCAACCGAGCAGCGCGCCGCCTGGCTGGAGCAGCAACTGACCAGCCTGCGCCAGCGCATCGACACCGCCGAACAGCGCCAGGCCCGCCTGCTGGCCCTGCAGCAGCAGGCCGAGCAGCTGCAGCAGCGCTGGCAACAGGCCCGCGACGCCAGCCAGAATGCGACCGCGCAGCTGGAGCAGCAGCGCCAGCATCTGCAGCGCGACGGCGCGCAGCTCGCCGCCGAACTGCAGTCCTTCACCGGCCTGCTACCCGCCGAGTTACTGGCGCGCTGGCCCGAGGCACCGGCGCCGACCTTCATGCAGCTCGATCGCCAGGTCGGCGACCGCCTGCAGCAGCTGCAGCAACAGGCCGAACTGGACGAGGAGCACCAGCAGCGGCAGACCGCGCTGGAGAACGAACGCCTGCAGCAGGCCCATCGCCAGCAGACGCTGCAGGCCTACAGCGCACGTCTGGTCGAACTGCAGGCCCGCCAGCAGAGTACCTTGGCTAGCTTGCGCCAGAGCCTGGGCGAGCAGCCCAGCGCCGGCGTCTGGCAGCAGCGCCTGGAACAGGCGGTCATCAGCGCCCGCACCGCCGAGCAGACCTGCGCCGGCGCACTGAACGCGGCGCGCGAGCAGCGGGTCAAGCTCGCCGGCGAGGGCGACCACCTGCGCCAACGCCAACAGGCACTGCGGCAGGAGCGTGACAACCTGGCCGTCGAACTGGCCGCCTGGAGGACTCGCCATCCGCAGCTGGACGACACTACCCTCGCCGCTCTGCTGGTCCGCCCGGCTGGCGAGCTGGCCGAGCTGCGCCAGCGCCTGCAGCAGGCCAGCGAAGCCCTGGCGCAGTGCCAGGTGCGTCTCGACGAGCGCAGCCAGCAGCTGGCCGCGCACCAGGCCAAACAAGCCGAAGCGCCGGAGCCGGCCGTGCTGGAGCAGGCCCTGAGCGAACAGCAGCAACGCTGCGATCAGGCCGAGCAGCACAGCGTCGAAGTGCGCGCCGCACTGGTCGAAGACGACCGCCACCGCACCCAGAGCCGCGAGCTGCTGGAACGCATCGCCGCAGCGCAGGCCGAGCACCTGCGCTGGGGGCGGATCAGCGCGCTGGTCGGCTCGGCCGACGGCGCCACCTTCCGCAAGATCGCCCAGGGCTACAACCTCGACTTGCTGGTGCAGCACGCCAACCTGCAGCTGCGCCAGCTGGCCAAGCGCTACCGCCTGCAGCGCGGCGGCAGCGCGCTGGGTCTGCTGGTGCTGGATACCGAGATGGGCGACGAGCTGCGCTCGGTGCATTCGCTGTCCGGCGGCGAGACCTTCCTGGTCTCGCTGGCCCTGGCGCTGGGCCTGGCGTCGATGGCGTCGAGCAAGCTGCGCATCGAGTCGCTGTTCATCGACGAGGGCTTCGGCAGCCTCGACCCCGAGTCGCTGCAGCTGGCGATGGATGCACTGGACAACCTGCAGGCCCAGGGCCGCAAGGTGGCGGTCATCTCCCACGTGCAGGAGATGCACGAGCGCATCCCGGTGCAGATCCGCGTGCAGCGCCAGGGCAACGGGGCCAGCGCGTTGAGTATCGTCGGCTGAAAGCCGCCCTCACCCCCGGCCCCTCCGGGGAGAGGGCTGGGGTGAGGGGAAAAGCCGCGCGCCGCTACGCCCCGGCTTTGGCTCGTCGCTGCTCCAGCAACTTGCGCAGCTGCTGGTCGAGCTTGTCGAGGGTGCCGGCCGGATCCAGCCAGTAGTCAGTGGACCACAGGCGCAGGATCTCCCAGCCGAGGCCGCGCAGCACGCTTTCACGGATCTTGTCGCGGTCGCGGGCGGTGGCCGAGCGGTGGTAGGTGGCGCCGTCGCACTCGATGCCGGCGAGATAGCGCCCCGGCACGTCGGGGTCGACCACGCCGAGATCGATGCGGAAGCGCGACACGCCGACCTGCGGGTGCAGGGTCCAGCCTTTCTCGGCCAGAGCGCGGGCCACCGCCTCCTCGAACGACGAGTCGAAGCTGCCCACCGAGCCGTGCACCGCCTCGTCCAGCGCGCGGGCGCCGCGCTCGGCGAATTCGAGGAAGTGCCTGAGGTCCTTCACCCCTTCGGCGGCCGTGCGCGCCAGGTCGATCTGCTCCGGGCGCAGGCTGGAGAACACCTTGAGCTCGGCGCGCGCACGGGTGATCGCCACGTTGAGGCGCCGCTCGCCGCCGTTCTTGTTAAGCGGGCCGAAGTTCATGCTGACCGTACCCACGCTGTCCGGGCCGAAGGTGGTGCTGAACAGGATCACGTCGCGCTCGTCGCCCTGCACCGACTCGAGGTTCTTGACAAACACCGGCTCGATCAGCGCCTCGTCGAAGTGGCGGTCCAGCGCCGGATTGCGCCGCCGCGCGGCATCCAGCAGGTCGAGGATCAGGGTCTGCTGCTTCTGGTTGAAGGTGACCACGCCGAGGGTCAGCCTGCCCGGCTCGATGCCGGCCAGGCGCTGCTCGATCTCGGCGACCACCGCGTCGGCTTCGGCGCGGTTGGTCTGGCTGCCGCCGCGATCGTAAGTGCCGGCGACGAACTGCAGGTTGACCGCGCGATCCTCGGTGGCCGGCGACGGGAAGGTGATCAACCCGCCCTTGTAGTAGCGGTGGTTGGAGAAGGTGATCAGGCTCTCGTGACGCGAGCGGTAGTGCCAGGACAGGTCGACGGTCGGCAGGTTGGCGCCGAGCAGTTCGTCGAGGATGCTTTCCAGATCCTCGTCGTCGCTGCTCTCCTCCTCGCCGGCCTGCGCCGAGCTGAAGAAGCTGGTCGGCGGCAGCTGCTTGGGATCGCCGACCACCACGGTCTGGCGGCCGCGGGCGATGGCGCCGATGGCGTCCCACACGGTGATCTGCGAGGCCTCGTCGAAGATCACCAGGTCGAACGGCTGCTGGCCGGCCGGCAGGTACTGGGCGATCGACAGCGGCGACATCAACAGGCACGGGGTCAGCGCGGCGATGGCGTTGGGCGTCTCGCCGAGCAACTGGCGCAGCGGCTTGTGACGGGTCTTCTTCTCCAATTCGCGGCGGATTACCCCGAACTCGGAAGACTTCTGCGCATCCTCGCGCTCCACCAGGCCCTGGCGGATGCGCGTGCGGATGCACTGCGCGGTGATCTCGCGCACGCGGTCGTCGAGGGCGCGGAAGCTGGCGATCTTGCGCTCGTGCTCGACCGAGACGAAGTTGCGCAGCGCCGGGGTGGCGTCGATCTTCTGCACCAGCCAGCCGCGCGCGTAGTTGACCTCCAGGGCACGCTGCGCCTGGCCGGCCGGCACGCGGCCCTGCTCGATGGCTTCCACCAGCGGCAGCAGACCGAGCGCCAGCGCCTCGCCGCGCACGCGCAGCCAGGCGCACCAGGCGTGCAGGCGGCCGTGGGCGGAGTCCAGGCGGGCGGTCAGCTCCAGTAGCTGTTCGAGGCCCGAGAGGCCGGGACTGTACAGCTCGTCCGCGCTGCGCCCGGCGAGGCTGGCGAACTCCTCCAGCGCCTCGGCGAAGTTGTCCTCCAGTTCGAGATAGCGGCCGCACAGGCGGCCGACCGGGGCATCGACGGCGAGCAACTCGTTGGCCTCGACCACCAGCAGACGCAGCCCGCTGCGCAGGGCCGCCAGCTGCTCGGGATCGGTGGCCAGCGCGGCGAGCAGCTGGCGCAGGCGCCAGGCCATCTCGGCCTTGACCCGCAACTGCAGCGGGTCGGAGTCCAGGCCGCGCCAGCCGGGCAGGCCGTCGACCCGCGCCAGCAGCGGCTGCAGCTCGCCGTGGATGTCCTGCAGCTCGCGCAGCACCGGCAGGTCGGCCGCGACCTGGGCGCCCTCGCCGACGCCGGCCTGCTCCTGCAGCCAGGCATGGAACTGGCGCAGCTTGAGGATCTGCAGCGGCCACCAGCTGCCGTCGGCTTCCTGCCAGCGGCGTTCCAGCGCCGTCAGGTCCAGTGCCAGCAGGCGCTCGCGCGGATAGCGCACCGACAGTTCAGCCTCGGCGGCGGCGAAGCGCTCGAGCAGGCCGACCGCCTTGTTCAGCGCGTCGAGGCGCTCCAGCACGTCGGCCTGGAAGGCGAAGCCCAGCTCCTTGCCGATGGTCTGCGGCAGCAGCTCGAGCAGCTGGCCCAGGGCGGCGAGCTGGCCACGGCCGTTGAGCGGACGGATCAGGCCGAGGCGCTGGCTCAGCTCGACCAGGGCGCCCTGCAGCGCACGGGTGCGCGTGGTCAGGGTGGCGGCCTGCTGCTGCAAAGCCTGCTGCCAGGCCATGCTCCATTCCTCCACCCGCAGGAAGGCCAGCGGATGGTTGGCCATGTCGCCGACTTCGCCGGCATTCAGGTCGATGCGCTCGGCCACCGCGCGCAGCTGCTCCAGCGCCGCGGCGTCGTGCTGCTCGGCGCTGACCCAGCGCAGCTTGATCTCCGCCACCCCGGCATTGGCCACCGCGGTGGCCAGCGCCTGACGGATGCTCAGACCGTTGCGCTGGCGCTCGTGCAGGGCCTTGACCAGCTGGTTGAGTTCGTCGCGCAGCAGGCGCAGGCGCCGCGTCTCGCGCTCCCACTCCTCCTCGCTCAGCGCCGCGCGAGCCTGCCAGGCCTCGCCGAGCTGGCGGATCACGTCCTGCTTGCGCGCCTTGTTGGAGTGCAGCTCCAGGCAAAACTCGCCGAGGCCGTGCTCGCGCAGGCGGCGGTAGACCACCTCCAGCGCGGCGGCCTTCTCGGCGACGAACAGCACGGTGCGGCCCAGCGCCAGGTTGTGGGCGATCATGTTGGCGATGGTCTGCGACTTGCCGGTGCCCGGCGGGCCGATCATCACGAAGTTACGCCCCTGGGCGGCGGCCACCACCGCGGCCAGCTGCGAGGAATCGGCGGACAGCGGGGTGAACAGCTGCTCCGGCGACAGGCGCTGGTCCAGTTCGCGCGGCGCGACGAACTCGCCCGTGCTGGCGAACGGCTCGCGCGGGGTGTCGAGCAGGTGGCGTACTACCGGGTTGTCCTTGAGCTGCTCGACGCGGTCGACCAGGTCCTTCCACATCAGGTACTTGGCGAATGAGAAGGTGCTCAGCACCACCTCGTCGGCGATCTCGAAGCCGTCCACCTCAAGCACCTCGCGGCGCATGCGGGTGAGGATGCCGGCGATGTCGAGGCCATGTTCGTCGCTGGGCAGCAGGGCGTCGAAACCCTGGATGTCGAGGTTGAAATCCTGGCGCAGCATTTCCAGCAGGGTGGTGTTGAAGCGCGGTTCGTCGTCGCCGAGGGTCAGGCGGATGCCCGAACTGATCGACTTGCGGGTCAGGGTCACCGGCAGCAGGATCAGCGGCGCGCGATAGCTGCGGTCCTTAATCCCCGGGCGCTGCCAGCGCAGGAAGCCGATGGCGAGGAACAGGGTGTTGGCGCCGCCTTCCTCCAGATCGGCGCGCGCGCGGCGGTACAGCTCGACCAGGGTGGCGTCGAGCTTGTCGGCCTCCAGCGGCGCGAACAGGCGGCCCTTGGCCAGCGCATTGAGTGCGGTCTGCGCCAGCGCGGCGGCGTCCTCGGCGACATCCCCCGCGCCGGCCGGGCGCTTGGGCTGCGGGTCGATGGCGAAGGCCTTGCCGCCCGCCAGCAGATCCTCCAGCGCCGCCGGATCGGGGGTCAGCAGCGGGATGGCGACCTTGCTGTCGCGCAGGCTGAGCAGCGGGTTGCGCAGGGACAGGTCGAGCAGGCGACGCTGCCATTGCTCCAGGCGGCCGCCGGGGCCGGCGGGCAGTTCGTCATTGTCCGCCGCGGCGACCGCGGCCAGCTCAGGGGCGTCGAGCACCTGCGGATCGGCCGGCGGTTCGGCGGCGCTGGCGTCCAGTGGACGGATCTGCGCGGCGCGCGCCTGGGCGAGGTCGAGGACCAGCACGAAGCGCGCGTCGTCGTTCAGGCGCTGCTGGGCGACGCGGATCGCCTCCTTGAACGGCGTGCCCTTGCCGAGCAGGCCGCTATCGAACAGCAGCACCTCGCGCAGCTGCACGCGCTTGCGCAGGGTCAGCGCATCCTCGCTGCAGATGCGCGGGAAGAAGCCCTCGGCGTTCAGCCACAGACCGACGTAGGCGTGCTCCTGCTCCAGCACGATCAGCGGGTGCAGGCCGATACGCTCGAGCAGCGCGGCGAACAGCAGCGCGCAATCGAGGGGGCCGGCGCTGCGGCCCTGGACGATCTGCGCCGGACTGCGCAGGCGCTGCGCCTCGGCCAGCGGCACCGGCGCCGCCAGGGCGTCGAGACGCAGGCCGTGCAGCACGTTCCACAGCGCCGCCACCTGCAGGCCGAGGCGCGTGGCGTCGGCAGCGGCGTAGCCGTGCAGGCTGGCGTCGTGGCCGTTGCGCTTGAGCAGCTCGCCGGCCAAGTGCAGCAGCTTGTCCACCACCGGCTGACCGGGCAGACAGAAGGCCGCCAGGCGCTCGGGGGCATGACGGTAGCCTTCCCAAGTGTGGCGCTCCGGCGAGGCGATGTCCGCTAGCGTCGCTTCCCGTCCCGGGGGATGGCGCTCCTCGCCACGGGCCTGCTCCGGGAATAGGGCTTGTTCGGACATCCAGCGGTCTCCAACCGGCGGGCCATCGACACGACGACCCGGTGCCGGCGCAGCGGCGTCGGCAGCAGTGTTCATGGGGGAAAAAGGTGCCGAGCAGCGGCTGGCTTTGCCATCCAATTGTCATGCACCTGTACGGGCGAACAGTATCCGCCGCTACCGCGCAGGTAAAGGGTTTTCCTGCAAAGTCAGACACTTGGACCGCATAGTGGAGGAGAAATTGCAGGAAAGACGATTTTCCGCCGCGACCGGGCACACCGGCCTGCTTTGCGGCACAATCGAAGGCACCGTCGCCACCGAACGCCATCATGCAGATCGACGAAGAACTGACCTTCAAGAAGCTGGAAATCTTCCTGGCCTTCATGCGCAGCGGCAACCTGTCGCGCGCCGCCGCCGAGTTGGACACCAGCACGGTCAGCGTGCATCGCGCACTGCACTCGCTGGAAAACGCCCTGCGCTGCCCGCTGTTCAAGCGCGAGGGGCGCAAGCTCAGTCCGCTGGAAAGTGCCCACGTGCTGGAGGACCGCGCGCAGAAGCTGATCGCCGACATGCTCGACACCGTGCGCCTGACCCGCGAGGCGGCCGGCTTCTCCGCCGAGCGCTTCAAGCTCGGCGCGCTCTACTCACTGACGGTGAAGACGGTGCCGCAGCTGATCATGGGCCTCAAGCTGCGGCGCAGCGAGCTGAACATCGACCTGATCCTCGGCTCCAACGTCGACCTGCTGTACAAGCTGAAGAACTTCGAGCTGGACGCCATCCTGGTGTCGCTCAACGACAGCGTGGCCGATCCGGACTGCGAGTCGCTGCCGCTGTTTCGCGACGACATCTTCCTCGCCGTGCCCACCGACTCGCCGTTCGCCCGCCAGGCCGAGGTGGACCTGGCCGACCTCCACGAGGCCACCTTCATCACCCTGACCCAGGGCTTCGCCACGCACCAGGACGCCCAGCGGGTGTTCCAGCAGGCCGGCTTCGCGCCCAAGGTGGCGATGCAGGTCAACGACATCTTCACCCTGCTCAGCATGGTCAGCTCCGGGGTCGGCTACGCCCTGCTGCCGGGCCGCATCGCCGCGGTGTACGAGAACCGCGTGCGGCTGATCCCGCTGCAGGCGCGCTACCGGATGCAGCAACAGATCGGCGTGGTGTTCCTCAAGAGCCGCGAGCGCGACCCCAACCTGCTGGCGCTGGTCGCCGAGTGCCGGATGTACGCCAAGCGGCATGAGGGTTGAGTACGGTCCCGCCGACTCAGTAGGTGCCGGCGAAATCCACCTCGCCGCGCAACGCATCGTCGGCCCGGAAACGCGCCAGGTTGTCGACGAACAGCCGGGCCAGCGCGGCGGGCACCAGCGGCCCGGCGATGTGCCCGGTCAGCGTCACTCCCGGCGCGGCCCAGAACGGATGCTCCGCCGGCAGCGGCTCCTCGCGGAACACGTCGAGCACCGCGCCGGCCAGGCGCCCTTCGCGCAGCGCCGCCAGCAGCGCCGCATCGACCACCGCGGTGCCGCGCCCCACGTTGAGGAACAGCGCCGACGGCCTCAGCGCGGCGAAGAAGCCCGCGCCGTAGAGGTCCGCGGTTTCCGGGGTATCGGGAAGGATGTTGACCACGTAGTCGGCCGCCGCGGCCTCGCGGCACAGCGCGTCGAGGCCTGTCACTCGCTCGAAGTGCTCGAGCGGGCGCGGGCGCTGGGCGACGCCGCTCAGGCGCAGGCCGAACGGCGCCAACAGGCGGGCGACCTCGCGGCCGATCTCGCCGGCGCCGACGATCAGCAGCCGGCGCCCGAACAGGCTGCCGGGAATGCGCGCGTCCCACTGCCGCTGGTGCTGGCTTTCCCGGCGGCTGCGTAGCTGCTGTTCGTGCTCCAGAATGTGGGCGAGCAGGTACTCGGCAATCGGCTGGCCGAACACGCCGACGGCGCGACTCAGCCGGTAGCCGCGGGGCAGGTCCGCCGCCAGCAGCGGCCGGTAGCCTGCCCAGGTCGACTGCAGCCATTGCGGGCGCAGCCCGGCGCGCAGCAGCGGCACCAGCCGGTCCGGCTCGCCCAGCCAGATCGCGCAGCGGCGCATGGCCTCGACATCGGCGGACGCCTCCAGCAGCTCGAGTGCGGGGTTCAACTCGCCGAGTGCGGTGCGCAGCTCGGGGTTGCGGGAGTCAGCGAGCAGAATGGGGCCCATCGCGGGACGTCCTCCAGGTCGGTTGGCTCGGGTCCGCGACTATACGCGCCCCCGACCGGCTGGCGCTGTTTGCCAAGTGCCGGATGATGGGCGAAGTCCCCGACTTCGGCGCCAGACTCATCAGCATTCCTCCTCGTCCGCCCCGATGCGCCGGCGGAACAGCGGCCGCGGCTCGAGCACCGAGCGGCCATAGAGCACGCTGATGCCCTGCAGGCCCTTGAGGGCGTCGGCGGCGGACTTGTCCTCGCGTACGGCGAAGGCGTCGAAGCCGCACTGGCGCATGTGGCTGAGCTGGTCGCGCAGCACATCGCCGACCGAGCGCAGTTCGCCCTGCCAGCCCAGGCGGGTACGCAGCAGGTAGGCCTGGCTGTAGGCGCGGCCGTCGCGGAAGCTGGGGAACTCCAGGGCGATCAGCGGCAGGCCGGCCAGCCAGGGCGCCAGCTCCTCGGGCTCGTCGTCGGGGGCCAGCCAGAGGCCGTCGCGGCTGTCGGCGCGCCCGGCCAGCACGTCCTCGCTCTGCCGCTGCCGCCACAGCGCCAGGGGCAACAGCAGCGGGCCGTCCGGCAGCGGCTCGAGCGGCTCACGCACCCAGTTCCAGGGATCGTCGGCGACGAGGTGGGCGCCGCCCGTGCCCAGCTTGATCAGGTTGTTCATGCCGAAGCCTCCTGCTGGCGGTAGACCCGTTCCTTGAACGGCTCCAGACCGATGCGCTGCACGGTGTCGACGAAGGGCTCGTCGCCCTCGCGGTAGGCGAGGAAGGTGTCGACCAGCCGTTCGATCACCTCGGGAATCTGCTCGGCGCCGAACGCCGGGCCGATCACCTTGCCCAGCGCGCTGGCCTTGCCCTGGGCGCCGCCGATGGTGACCTGGTACCACTCGCTGCCGTTCTTGTCGACGCCGAGGATGCCGATGTTACCGATGTGGTGGTGGGCGCAGGCGTTCATGCAGCCGGAGATGTTCAGGCTCAGCTCGCCCAGATCGTGCAGGTGGTCAAGATCCTCGAAACGCGCCTGGATGGCCTGGGCGATGGGGATCGACTTGGCGTTGGCCAGCGAACAGTAGTCGCCGCCCGGGCAGGCGATGATGTCGGTGAGCAGGCCGATGTTCGGCGTGGCCAGGCCCAACTCGCGGGCACGCTGCCAGACGGCATGCAGGTCGGCCTTGCGCACGTCGGGCAGCACGAGGTTCTGCTCATGGGCGATGCGGATCTCGCCGAAGCCGTAACGCTCGGCCAGCTCGGCGATGCCTTCCATCTGCGCGGCGGTGACGTCACCCGGCGGCATGGCCGGCCCAGGCTTGGTGGACAGCACCACCGCGGCGTAGCCCGGCACCTTGTGCGCCTGGAGGTTGTGCGCGGCCCAGCGGGCGAACTCGGCATCGCCGGCCAGCGCGCTGCCGTAGTCCAGGTCGGTGTCGGACAGCGCCTCATACGCCGGCGGCGCGAAGAAGGCGGCGACGCGGCGGTATTCGGCTTCGGTCAGCTCGGCCGGGCCGTCCTTGATGTGCTGCCACTCCTCCTCCACCTCGCGGGCGAAGGCCTCGACGCCGAGGGCCTTGACCAGGATCTTGATCCGCGCCTTGTACTTGTTGTCGCGCCGGCCGTGGCGGTTGAACACCCGCAGGATGGCCTCGATGTAGGACAGCAGGTGGCGCCAGGGCAGCGCCTCACGCACCTGCTGACCGAGGATCGGCGTGCGCCCCAGGCCGCCGCCGACCATCACCCGCAGCAGCAGCTCGCCGGCGGCATCGCGGTAAAGGTACAGGCCGATGTCGTGCATCATGATCGCCGCGCGGTCCTGCTCGGCCGAGCAGATGGCGATCTTGAACTTGCGCGGCAGGTAGAGGAACTCCGGATTGACCGTCGACCACTGGCGGAGGATTTCCGCCAGTGGTCGCGGGTCGAGCAACTCGTCGGCGGCCACTCCGGCGAAGGCCTCGGTGGTGATGTTGCGCACGCAGTTGCCGGAGGTCTGGATGGCATGCATCTCCACCTCGGCCAGGCGTTCGAGGATGTCGCCCACCTGCTCCAGCTCGATCCAGTTGAACTGGATGTTCTGCCGGGTGGTGAAGTGGCCGTAGTCACGGTCGTAGTGGCGGGCGATGTGCGCCAGGGTGCGCATCTGGACGCTCGACAGCGTGCCGTAGGGGATGGCCACACGCAGCATGTAGGCGTGCTTCTGCAGATACAGACCGTTCTGCAGACGCAGCGGCAGGAACTCCTCCTCGCTCAGCTCGCCGTTCAGGCGACGCTCGATCTGGTCGCGAAACTGCGCGACCCGCTCGAGCACCAGGGCGTGGTCGTATTCGTCGTATTGGTACATGCGGGCTACCTCGTCCGGCCGGCCCATACCTTCAAGCAGGTGCGGGCAATCAGGGCGACGACTATGCCCGCGGCAATCGACCAAAAACAGCGGCAGATCCGGCATAAAAAACCATATCAGATGTCTGACCTGTGCTCCGGCAACCCGGCGTAGCTGCTGCACACCGGCATGGTTCCCTCCGCTCGCTATTTCCGCCTCCGAAATTGCGCAAGAGCCTCCGGAATATCCGCAGGGAGGGCGCCTTGGAGGTTCCCGTGCAAGTCCTTGTGCCATTCTGATACGGTTTTAACGATTTAATCTGAGTCTGTTTTACCCAAGTCACGCCTTCTACAGTGGGCCCTGCACAACTCCCCGCGGAGCTGTAGCCATGGACTTATTCAGTAGAAAGGTTTCGACATGAGCACAACGAATTCCGAGCGGGCGTACGACTACCGAGTCGTGCGCCAGTTTGCCGTGATGACCGTGGTCTGGGGCGTGATCGGCATGGCCATGGGGGTGTTCATCGCCTCGCAACTGGTGTGGCCCGCCCTCAACTTCGACCTCGAATGGACCAGCTTCGGCCGCCTGCGCCCGCTGCACACCAGCCTGGTGATCTTCGCCTTCGGCGGTTGCGGGCTGTTCGCCACCTCCTACTACACGGTACAGCGCACCTGCCAGACCCGCCTGTTCGGTGGCCCGCTGATCGCCTTCACCTTCTGGGGCTGGCAGGCGGTGATCGCGATCATGCTGGTCAGCCTGCCGCTGGGCTACACCACCACCAAGGAGTACGCCGAGATCGAGTTCACCGGCGCGGTGGTGATGGCCATAGTCTGGGTCGCCTACGCCGTGGTGTTCTTCGGCACCGTGATGAAGCGCCAGACCAAGCACATCTACGTCGGCAACTGGTTCTTCGGTGCCTTCATCCTCGCAACCGCCATGCTGCACATCGTCAACCACCTGGCGATCCCGGTGGGCTGGTTCAAGTCCTATTCGATTTACTCCGGCGCGACCGACGCCATGGTGCAGTGGTGGTACGGCCACAACGCCGTGGGCTTCTTCCTGACCACCGGCTTCCTCGGCATGATGTACTACTTCGTGCCCAAGCAGGCCGACCGCCCGGTGTATTCCTACCGGCTGTCCATCGTCCACTTCTGGGCGCTGATCACCCTGTATATCTGGGCCGGCCCGCACCACCTGCACTACACCGCCCTGCCCGACTGGGCGCAGACCCTCGGCATGGTGATGTCGATCATCCTCCTCGCGCCGAGCTGGGGCGGCATGATCAACGGCATGATGACCCTGTCCGGCGCCTGGCATAAGCTGCGCACCGATCCGATCCTGCGCTTTCTGGTGGTGTCGCTGGCCTTCTACGGCATGTCCACCTTCGAGGGGCCGATGATGGCGATCAAGACCGTCAACGCCCTGTCCCACTACACCGACTGGACCATCGGCCACGTGCATGCCGGGGCGCTGGGCTGGGTGGCGATGATCACCTTCGGCGCGCTGTACCACATGATCCCCAAGGTGTTCGGCCGCGAGCAGATGCACAGCGTCGCCCTGATCAACCTGCACTTCTGGCTGGCGACCATCGGCACGGTGCTGTACATCGCCGCCATGTGGGTCAACGGCATCATGCAGGGCCTGATGTGGCGGGCCACCAACGAGGACGGCACCCTGACCTACTCCTTCGTCGAGGCGCTGGAGGCCAGCCACGCGGGCTTTCTCGTGCGCCTGATCGGCGGCCTGTTCTTCCTCACCGGCATGCTGCTGATGGCCTGGAACACCTGGTGCACCGTGCGCCAGGCCAACCCCGCTGCCTCTCAGGCTCATGCGCAGTTCGCATGACCTTTTGCCCGGCGCCCCTGCGCCGGGCTTTTTTATTTCCGGAGAACCATGATGGCCAACGAACTCTGGCTGCTGACCTGCGTGACCCTGTTCATCACCGCCGTGCAGTTCTGTCTCTCGGGCAAGAGCCAGCGCGGACTGGACGAGGCAACCATGCTGCCCTTCGCCGACGATCCGGAGGTGGCGCGGCGCATGGAGCTGGCCACCGGGCGCAGCCGCACGGGCTGCCCCTGTCCGGGTTCCTGTGCTGGCCACTGCGAGGACTGGGGAAGCTTCACGGCCTGAGTGAGGTCTACCTGCCGTATGCCGGATACTCTGTCCGCGATAGAGGCTTTGACCAAGCGAGCCAGCAGGAGCCCACCAGTCGTCACCGAGCATCGAAAGCAGATGAGCTTCATGCGATTGCCCTGGGGTAACGCTTGCCCTGCTAGTGGCCTTTGCAGTCAGTTAACTCAAGCTCGGATGACCATAAGTTCCGATACACCTCGCCGCGACAAGTCATAGCAGGGCTATGACGAGGAATGACAACGCTTTATCGGGGCCATGGGCGCCGGAATTGATCGACAGAACTTACCTTACAGATCACTAGCGTTGCCGCCGCGCCTCTGCCCGCTGCACCGTCATGCTCGGCGTTTCGCCGAACAGCTTGCGGTACTCGCTGGAGAAGCGTCCCTGGTGGGTTAAGCCCCAGCTCAGAGCGATCTCGCAGATGTTGCGCTGCGAGCGATCCTCGAGGAGGTCCTGACGCACGGCGGTCAGGCGGTGCTTGCGCAGGTAGGCCATCGGCGACAGGCCGAAATACTTGCCGAAGCCTTCGTACAGCTTGAAGCGCGATACGCCGGCGGCCTGCTCGATGTCTTCGAGGTACATTTCCTGGCGGGCGTTGGCCAGGATGAAATCGCGGGCGCGCACCAGGTAGTACGGCAGCTTGACCTGCAGGCGCTCGCGCAGCTCCCGCGTGTAGTTGTGCGGCTGGGTGAGGATCAGCCCCTTGATCAGCGCGCTCTCCATGTCCCGCGTGAAATAGAGCTCGTCGTAGAGATCGCGGCTGCGCTCCAGTTCGTCGGCCAGGTGGCGGACCATCCGCCACCAGGAGGCCGAGCCGCCCTGGACGGCGTCCATCTCCGGCTCGAAGCTGAGCGGCACTTCCACTGAACGCTGCAGCAGCTCCTCCAGGGTCTTGAGGATGGCCGCCTGTGGAATGGCGACCTGCAGCTTGCGGCAGTCGCCGGCGATGGTCAGCTCCTGATGCTCGAAGGGCATGACGATCACCCCGCAGTCCCGGTCGGAGCGCAGCAGCCGCCCGGCCTTGGCCAGTTCCTGCTCGCCCGACAGCGGCAGGCTGAGGCTGTAGCAATTGAGCTTCATGTCCTCGCCGACACCGATGGTCACGTCGGTGCCGTACTGGACGTAGCCGAGGATCGTCGAAGTGGAGCGCAGCACGTTGCCGCTGTGGTGGAACTGGATGCGCTCGGGCTTGCTGGCCCTGAGTACATGCGGACCGCAGACTTCGGACATCCAGGAACGTGCTCCAGCGAGATCGAAGCGATCGGCCGAGATATCCCGACAATGCAGATCGTTGTTGTTCATCGCGAGGCACCTGTTGAATCTGGTCAATCGGTTGCGCTGTGACGGCGCATCTGAACTTACAACCGCAATCAGCATGCTGCGATTGCTCTGCCATCCATCCGAAATATCAGATCCGTTTCATATGTTTATGGATATTCCTCATGAATGGTAGTCCGTTAAAAAAGGCCCGCCGCAAGCGGCAGGCCAAGGGACGACCCCAGATCGTCCTTGCGATTCAGAAGTGGTGGACGTACCTCACCTGGATCCGCGATCCATCCGGTCGGTTCTCCACGTCCTGCTCGAAGTAGGCGTTGAAGAACAGATGGTCGTCCTGCGAGAAGCTGTACATCCCGCCCGGCCCGATTGCCCAGACCTTTTCCCGGCGCCCCGACACCTCATGGCCGTCGATCCTGGTATCGGTGAACTGATTCAACCAGTAGCCATTCAGGCCCAGTCGCAGCTGTGGCGTCACCGCATACGCAGTGGCCAGGTTGGCGTGCAGCGCCTGGCCGGCCTGGATGTCGTCGGCACCGCCATAGCTGTAGTTCGGGTCGTCGTTCTTGCCGTTGTAGAGGTAATGGGCACGGATCGACGCGGTCCACTTGGGGGTGAACCAATAGGTCGCGGCCCAGTAGGGATTGAATGACCAGGCGTTCGCGCCCGGATTGATCGCGTGGTCGTTGTCGTACTTGCCCGTGGGCAGATTCACCTGCAGCTCGATGCGGTGGATGAAGCGCGGCCCCGCCTCGCCCATGATCGGATCGAACTGGATGAACGGGCCCACCAGCAAGTCGCCCATTCCGCTCTGTGCCTTGAGGGCGGCATTGTCCAGTCCGTCATCGACATCCATGCTGGTCACCACCGGCAGCACGGCGTTCAAACCCAGGCTGGCGTTCCCCAGACGCAGGTTCGACAGGTAGCTCAGCTGGGTCACCGCGACCTGGTAGTGCAGATCCTGGTCCGGCAGCGGCAGATCCTTGCCGTCGCCATCGCGCAGATGATCCGCGCGATAGTCCTGGAAATATTCCTGGATGTACCAGCCGGGCCCTGCCGGCAAGCCGCCGTCGAGGAAGGTGGTGAGCCCCAGGTTGACCACCGGCAGGTCGTAGGCCTGGGCGGCCTGCCCCCCGTACAGTCCCGCTCCGATCAGACAAAACTGCAACGCTCTCGTCGTTCTTCTCATGGTTCTCTCTTTCTGCAAGGCGGTGGCAGCGTTACTGGCCCAGGGCCGGATGCGAGGCGGCGACCCGGTACTGGCCTGCATGGAAGATCAGCGGTTCTCCGCCGCTGCTTGTGTACTCTTCGATCTGTCCGATGAAGATCAGATGGTCGCCGCCCTCGTACTGGGTGAGGTTGCGGCACACCAGGCTGGCGATGACCCCCTCCAGCAAGGGCACACCACCTGCACCGGTCTGGTATGCGATGTCGGCGAACTTGTCCGCAGCCCCCCGGGCGAAGTGTCCGGAGAGGCCATGCTGGTCGGCAGCCAGCACGTTGATGGCGAAATGGCTGGCGGCAAGGAAGTCGTCCAGACTCGGCGCGCTGCGCGAAATACTCCAGAGCACCAGCGGCGGATCCAGGGACACCGAGGAGAAGGAGTTCGCGGTCATCCCCACGTTGCGCCCGTTGGCCGCGCGGGTGGTGATCACGGTGACGCCGGTGGCGAACTGGCCGAGCAGGCTGCGCAATGCGCGCGGATCACTGTCCCGGGCGCTGGCCATTTCGGTGACTGCACTGGCAATGGCATTCATGATCGCTCTCCGGGGCCTCAGGCGGCCTTGCTGGAATGGTCGCGGATCATGCCCGCACACTGGTCGGCGTCGAACCACCAGGGTGCGAAGCTGCGCGGGTCATCGAAGCCGTTGGCGATGGCCGAGGCCAGCGGTCGCGACTGGCTGGCGGAAGCCAGCAGATCCAGCATGTGCGGGGCCGGCGGAACCAGCATGGTGTTGGTCCAGCGCACCACATGCTGGGCATAGCTCCAGTAGCGCTCGAAGGTTTCGCGCATCCAGGCGTCGGTGAACGGCTGATCACCGTGGGCGAGAATCGAATCCAGGTAGATCCGCGTGCACTTGGCGGCGTTGTTGGAGCCTTGCCCGGTGATCGGGTCGTTCACCACCAGCGCATCGGCCATGCCGAATACCCGGCGCCCGGAAGGCAGCTCGAGCACCGGCTTGCGCACCATCGGCGTGAAGCGCCCGGAGAGGAAGCCGTTGGCGTCGGTCAGTTCGACGGAGCGGCAGCGCTCGGCCTCCCAGGGCGTGTAGCGACGGATGATTTCCAGGCTCTTTTCCAGATGCTGTTCGGGCGACTGAACACCCTGCCAGCAGTCCATGGGGCCACCGGGAATGCCCTCGAAGACCATGATTTCGCAGGGGCCGCTGGTGGTCAGGGCCGGAAAGGCGAAGTACTCGCCGACGCCCGGGATCAGGTTGAAGGCGACCCTGGAGAACGGCGACATCGGGGTCATACCCTTCACGTAGGTGAGCGCCAGCGCCCGCTGCGGTTGCTGGAAGGTGGTGCGCTCGGCATCGCGGGGGAACAGGTTGACGATCTCGCCCTTGCCGGCGGCCAGCAGCACCAGGTCATGGCTGGCGGCGAGCTTTTCCAGTTCGGGCAAGCCGACATCCTGGATCAGCACTTCACCGCCGCGCCGGACGATCTCCTCCATCCACACCGGCATCTTCACCCGCTGGTCGACGGACTGGGCGTAGCGTTCCAGGCGCGCGGCCCAGCTGAGCAGCTTCTCGCCGGGCTTTTCCGGATGCGGCACGGTGAGGCCGATGCCTTCGACCGCGGGGCACTGGTCCTCCCAGAAGTTCAACCCCAGATCGCGCTCGGTCTGCAGCGCAGTGTGGAACATGCACTGGCTGGACAGGACCTTGCCGTTGCGGATTTCCTCCCCCGTGCGATTGGTGGCGAGGGTCACGTGGTAACCCTTGGCGAGAAGGCCTGCGGCCAGTTGCAGGCCGGCCTGGCCGGCTCCGACGATGGCGATTCGACGCATTTTTGTTCTCCTGGAGTGCGACTGCTGCGGTTGCGGCGCGTGCTGGGCGCCGAACATTTTCTGGAAGAGTCTTTTCATCGCTGGACCCTCACTCGGCGAGCCGCGGGATGGCCGGCTGGTTCTGCTCCGGCCCCATCACCGAATAGCCGCCGTCGACGGCGTAGTCCGCGCCGGTCACGAAGCTGGCCGCCGGCGAACAGAGGAAGGCGACCACATTGGCCACTTCGGCCGGGTCGCCGAGGCGCCCCAGCAGGTGGTAGGAAGCCGCCACGGCATCCGCCTTGGCGCGGTCGCCGCCGCTGACTTCGCTGATCACCCGCGACCAGGTCCAGCCAGGCGAGACCGAGTTGACCCGGATGCCGTCGGCGGCCAGATCCATGGCCATGCTGCGCGTCAGCTGCAACATGGCCGCCTTGGACACCGGGTAGAGCCAGCGGCCGGTCTGCGCGCACTTCGCCGAGATGGAGGTGAAGTTGACGACGCAGCCATCGCGCGCCTTGAGGTCGGCGTGCACGGCCTGGGTCAGCACCACGGCCGACACCAGGTTGACGTCCAGCGCCTGCAACCAGTCCTGGCGGCCGGAGGCGAACCCGTCGTCCCCATAGCTGCAGGCCAGGTTCACCAGGGTGTCGATGCCGCCGAAGCAGGCGCGCACCTCAGCCACGGCGGCAGCGATGCGGGCATCGTCGGTGATGTCGACCGGGAAGAATGCCGCTGCTTCTCCGAGCTCTGCGGCCACCCGCTGGCCGGCTTCGCCGTCGATGTCGAACAGGGCGACCCGGTAGCCCGCATCGATCAGGGCGCGAGCCACGGCGTGGCCGATCAGGGTGGCGCCACCACTGACGATGGCTGCCTTGTCATGATTCGTGGACATGGGCGGCCCCTCAGCGCGGCTTGTCGGCGCTGGAGGCCCAGCTCGGCATCAGGGTGTTGGACGGCAGGCTCTCGTCGAGCAGCTTCTGCGCGGTTTCACGCCCGGCGACCGGCAGTCCGGCGGGGTCGAGCAGGCCGATCTGCACCAGCACGCTGGCCTGATCCCAGTAGATGTGCTCGTGGTAGAGCTTGGGCCCGCGAAACTTGACCACGCCGAGCATGGGAATTTCGACACGCTTGCCGGTGGGAGCCACACCCGGCAGCAGCCAGTCGATCTCGCAATCGTGGGTGAAGCTCATGATGAATTCGTCGACGACTTGCGAGGCACCGACCGTCCGCGAGATGGGCGTCAGCTCCATGTCCTTGGGGTTGTTGTGGACGAAGTGGTAACGGTAGAAGCGGCTCAGATCCCGGTAGCCCACCCCGCCGGTCATGGTCGGGATATGGTTGACGTAGGGCTCGGCGACCATGGTGGCCATGGTCGCCGGCACGTCACGGGTATCGAACTCGTGACGGATGTGCTCTTCCCAGAGGGCGGAGAGGTTGTAGTCGGGACCGATGGCCCGCCGCAGCGCTGCGATGGTGCGCTCATGGGCCAGCAGCGCAGCCGACTTGTTGAAGTGGTCCCCCTGCGGACGGGCGAAGGCATGGTCGACGCCCGGATATACATACAGCTCGACGCCGGCCATACGCCCTAGACCTTCGACGATGGCGGCACGGGCATTGGCAGGACAGAACGCATCCAGCTCGGCGAGGTGCAGCACCAGGCGGCCCTGCAGGTTTTCCGCCTCCGCCAGGGCGTGCTCGATGCCGACGCCGTAGTAGCCCACGGCGCAGGCCACCTCCGGCAGCCGGCAACCCGCCAGGTAGGCCAGCTTGCCGCCCAGGCAATAGCCCACGACGCCGATCCCTGCGCCAGTGCATTCGTCCAGCCCCTTCAGGGCCCGAATGCTGGCCTGAATATCCTCGACCCCGAGCCCTTCATCGAAACCTTCGTAGAGGGCAAGAGCCCGCGGAAAGTCGGCCTCGGTGTAACCCAGCTCGATGCCGCGCTCCTGGCGCCAGTAGAGGTCGGGTACCAGCACCGTGTACCCCTCCTCGGCCAGCAGGTCAGCCACCTCACGCATGGTCTGGTTGACGCCGAAGATTTCCTGGCACAGCACAAGACCAGGCCCACGGCCGTCTACCGAGATCGCCAGATAGGCCTGAAATTGTTCTCCGGATGCAACCGGGATATTTATATAACGGCCTTTCATGAGTTACCTCCAAGGGTTGTGGGAAGATGTGAATCCATCCTGCGCCCACGACCCATCGCCATCTATCCGCTTACTGCGAGCAGAGTCCACTTTATGCACAAACTTGAATGTCTTACTTACAACAAGGAAAAACTTTCAAATAGCGCAAAGTGCAGTGACCGGAAAACCATAAAACACACTCACCTCGACTACCGCGCAAGAGCACAGTTACCCACGAAGCCCGTTGAACAGTGGCAGCGCCACCCTTTGAAATCGGCATGATTATTGCGACACACAAGCGAAAAAACCCTGCCGGGTTACTAAAAGAAACTGAAGGTGCGTGCCGTAATCCGATAACTGCAGCCACTATCCAGATCCTGCAGTTACCTTGTTTCACAACCGCGCGCCCTGCCTTGAAACCGTGCATGCAAGCGAGGTACCCCATGAACCAACAGCCGAGCCAGGAGGACGGCGGCAGCCGATTTCTCGGAACACCGCTGTTCACGCAGCAGAACAGGCTGTTCCTGCTGAGCGATCTCAACGCCATCCGCGAAGGCGTGGGAGGCATCTTCAAGCCCCATGACCTGTCACCAGTCCGGACTGGTGATCCAGTCAGCGCGCAGATGCACCATGTCGGGCTGGGACAGTTCTCGCTCAACCGGCTGGAGTACGGATCATCGGTGAAGATCGACCCCGGCAAACTGGAGTCCTTCTATCTGATCCAGGTGCCAATCCGCGGCCAGGCCGAGATCGTGTGCAACCGGCATTCCTTCATGTCGAACACGCGGCAAGCCTCGCTGATCTCGCCCAGCATCCCCGTGCTCATGCGCTGGCAAGCCAATTCACCCCAGCTGGCCATCCGCATCGAGCAAAGTGAACTGCAGCAGCACTTCGCCCAGCATTTCCCCGGCGGACTGGACCGGCCTGTCGAGTTCCACCCCGAGCTGGACCTGCTCAGCCCCGGTGGCAAGCACTTCCTCGGCCTCCTGGAAATGCTGATGGATGCCTTTGCCCAGCCCCAGCATCCACTGCACCAACCGCTGGTGCGCAAGCAGTTCGAATCGGCCCTGCTGAATGCCCTGATCTATGGCCAACCGCACAACCTCAGCGCCCGCATGGATGGAGAGGCTCGCCCCAAAGGCATCTCCCCGCACTTCGTCAGGCGCACCGAAGAGTTCATGCGTGCCCACGTCCACGAGCCACTGACGATCGAGCAACTGGCCGAGTATGCCGGCGTCAGCGTACGCACCCTGTTCGCGGGCTTTCGCGACTTCTGCGACACCAGCCCAATGGCCTACCTGCGCAACCTGCGTCTCGAACAGGTGCACCAGGAGCTGATCGGCCAGCCACAGGCCTCAGTCACCGACATCGCCTTCAGATGGGGCTTCGCCCATCTCGGGCGCTTCGCTCAGGAATACAAACGCCGCTATGGTTGTCTGCCCTCGGAAACGGCGCGTTTCCGCCCCGACTGAGGCGACCAGGCAAGAAAGAAGGGCCTACAGCAACCACTCTCGCGGGTAGTTCAGACAACCGCGTCTGAGCTACCCTGTCCTTGTCGATCACGACGATCGGCATGGTCATCGGCAAGTTCGCCAACGCGGCTACATGATCATGCTTATGTTCACAGGTTAACGAGATGCATATGGATCATCGGCTGGCACTGAACCAGAGAAACCATATCCGACAGTCATATACAGCCACTACGATAGTGCACAGTGACTGTGCATCAATATAAATAGCATTCGCTTTACAACCGACTGTCCAACGCACACTAAAGAGGAGTAACGCCTGTCCTGCTGAAGGTTTGTGCAGCCACCCAACTCAAATTCAGAACATCAAAACTCCGAGGCCATTCGCTGCAATAAGCCACAGCACGGCCATGATCAAGTCATGGCAACTCGATATCGGCGTCACTGACGCCGATATCGACCAACAGAACCGATCACTAGCGTTGCCGCCGCGCCTCGGCCCGCTGCACCGTCATGCTCGGCGTTTCGTCGAACAGCTTGCGGTACTCGCTGGAGAAGCGTCCCTGGTGGGAAAAGCCCCAGCTCAGAGCGATCTCGCAGATATTGCGCTGCGAGCGATCCTCGAGGAGGTCCTGACGCACGGCGGTCAGGCGGTACTTCCTCAGGTAGGCCATCGGCGACAGGCCGAAATACTTGGCGAAGCCTTCGTACAGCTTGAAGCGCGATACGCCGGCGGCCTGCTCGATGTCCTCGAGGTACATTTCCTGGCGGGCGTTGGCCTGGATGAAGTCGCGGGCGCGCACCAGGTAGTACGGCAGCTTGACCTGCAGGCGCTCGCGCAGCTCCCGCGTGTAGTTGTGCGGCTGGGTGAGGATCAGGCCCTTGATCAGCGCGTTTTCCATGTCCCTCGTGAAGTAGAGCTCGTCGTAGAGATCGCGACTGCGCTCCAGTTCGTCGGCCAGGTGGCGAACCATCCGCCACCAGGACGCCGAGCCGCCGTGGACCGCGTCCATCTCCGCCTCGAAGCTGAGCGGCACATCCACGCTGCGCTGCAGCAGATCCTCCAAGGTCTTGTGGATGGCCGCCTGGGGAATGGCGACCTGCAGCTTGCGGCAGTCGCCGGCGATGGTCAGCTCCTGATGCTCGAAGGGCATGACGATCACCCCGCAGTCCCGGTCGGAGCGCAGCAGCCGCCCGGCCTTGGCCAGCTCCTGCTCGCCCGACAGCGGCAGGCTGAGGCTGTAGCAATTGAGCTTCATGTCCTCGCCGACACCGATGGTCACGTCGGTGCCGTACTGGACGTAGCCGAGGATCGTCGAAGTGGAGCGCAGCACGTTGCCGCTGTGGTGGAACTGGATGCGCTCCGGCTTGCTGGCCCTGAGTACATGCGGACCGCAGACTTCGGACATCCAGGAACGCGCTCCGGCGAGATCGAAGCGATCGGCAACAATATCCCGGAAATGCAGATCGTTATTCTGGTTCATCGCAAGGCACCTGTTGAATCTGTTCGATCAGTTGCGCTCTGACGGCGCTTGGTACATATCAGCAGCAATTGTCATGCCATGCCCGGGCGACGGCTTATCCGGAAATTCAGGATAGCGCCTGACAACTTTCCGGACAGCTTCTTCGGCCGAACGGCGGATCGGACGGCATCAACCATGCGCCATGCCTCGTTCCAGAGCGGCCGCGCTCCAGGCCGCAGCTGAGTGTTACCGCCCACAGGCCCCGCCGCCTGTAGTGTTACCCCCCGCCCCGCACCTGCCCCGACTTCCGTGTCATGTCCGCGCTAGCCGGCAACTGAGCACGCTGCCTGTTCATTACCGCAAACCCGTATCCGGAATTTCCGGATTGTCTTCGCCAACCAGGCGGATAGACCGGTTTGCCCGCGCTTTCCTTTAATGGCTTCCACGGATCACCCGCTGTGGAAGGTACAAAAACCATGACGAATTCAAATAAAAGCATCGAGCAGTGGAAAGACTACATCGGTAGCTGCGTGGACTTCCGTCCCGCCGAAGGCATCTACCGCATCGCCCGGGACATGTTCACCGAGCCGGAGTTGTTCGACCTGGAAATGGAGCTGATCTTCGAGCGCAACTGGATCTACGCCTGCCATGAAAGCGAGCTGGCCAACGCGCACGATTTCGTGACCATGCGCGCCGGCCGCCAGCCGATGATCATCACCCGCGACGGCAACGGTGAGCTGCACGCGCTGATCAACGCCTGCCAGCACCGCGGTGCCACCCTGACCCGCGTCGGCAAGGGCAACCAGTCCACCTTCACCTGCCCCTTCCATGCCTGGTGCTACAAGAGCGACGGCCGCCTGGTGAAGGTCAAGGCCCCGGGCGAGTACCCGGAAGGCTTCGACAAGGCCACCCGCGGCCTGAAGAAGGCGCGCATCGAGAGCTACAAGGGCTTCGTGTTCATCAGCCTCGACGTCGCCGGTACCGACAGCCTGGGAGACTTCCTCGGCGACGCCCGGGTGTTCTTCGACATGATGGTCGCCCAGTCGCCCACCGGCGAGCTGGAAGTGCTGCCCGGCAAGTCCACCTACACCTACGACGGCAACTGGAAGCTGCAGAACGAGAACGGCCTGGACGGCTACCACGTCAGCACCGTGCACTACAACTACGTGGCCACCGTGCAGCACCGCCAGCAGGTCAACGCGACCAAGGGCGGTGCCAGCAGCACCCTGGACTACAGCAAGCTGGGCGCCGGCGACGCCGAGACCGACGACGGCTGGTTCTCTTTCCACAACGGCCACAGCCTGCTGTTCAGCGACATGCCCAACCCCGCCGTGCGCCCCGGCTACGCCAGCGTGATGCCGCGCCTGGTGGAGGCCTACGGCCAGGCCAAGGCGGAGTGGATGATGCACCGCCTGCGCAACCTGAACATCTACCCCAGCCTGTTCTTCATGGACCAGATCAGCTCGCAGCTGCGCATCGTGCGCCCGGTGGCCTGGAACAAGACCGAGATCATTAGCCAGTGCATCGGCGTGAAGGGCGAGTCCGACGCCGACCGCGAGAGCCGCATCCGCCAGTTCGAGGACTTCTTCAACGTCTCCGGCATGGGCACCCCCGACGACCTGGTCGAGTTCCGCGAGGCCCAGCGCGGCTTCCAGGCCCGCCTGGAGCGCTGGAACGACATCTCCCGCGGCTACGACAAGTGGGTCAGCGGCCCCACCGCCAACAGCGAAACCATCGGAATCGCCCCGGCGCTGACCGGCACCGAGTTCACCCACGAAGGCCTGTACGTCAACCAGCACGCCAACTGGCAGCGGTTCCTGCTCGAGGGCCTCGACCAGAAAGCCCTGAAGCTCAAGGAGGTGGAGTAATGAATCCGCAACTGCAGTACCAGATCGAACAGTTCCTCTATGCGAAGTCGGCGCTATGCGACGCGCAGGACTGGGACGCCTACCTCGAGCTGTTCGACGAGCAGTGCGAGTACCACCTGCCGCAGTGGGAGTCCGAGCACGAATACACGAAAGACCCGAAGCGCGGCATGTCGCTGATCTACTACGCCAACCGCTCGGGTCTCGAGGACCGCGTGTACCGCATCCGCACCGGCAAGGCCGCCTCGACGGTGCCGATGCCGCGTACCGCGCACTTCGTCGACAACGTGCGGATCGCCGAACTGGACGGTGGCCAGCTGGAGGTCAAGGCCAACTGGCACACCCTGTTCTGCCGCCTGGGGATGAGCGACCAGTTCTACGGGTACGTCACCTACCACCTCAAACCGGCAGGCGAGAGCTGGAAGATCACCCGCAAGCACATCGTGCTGCTGAACGACACCATCAACTCGGTGCTCGACTTCTACCACCTCTGATTGCCCGGATGTACGCGCCATGAGCCACAAGGTCGCCTTCAGTTTTGCCGACGGCAAAACCCTGTTCTTCCCCGTGCAGGGCAACGAGATCCTTCTCGACGCCGCCCTGCGCAACGGCATCAACATCCCGCTCGACTGCCGCGAAGGCGTGTGCGGGACCTGCATGGGCCGCTGCGAGTCCGGCCGCTACGAAATGGACTACGTGGACGAGGAGGCCTTGTCGGCCCAGGACATCGAGCAGCGCAAGATCCTCACCTGCCAGACCCGGGTGAAGTCGGATGCGTCGTTCTACTTCGACTTCGACTCCAGCCTGTGCAGCGCGGCGCGTCCGGCGGAGCAGCGCGGCGTGGTCAGCCACGTCGAGCAGGTCTCGCCGACCACCGCGATCCTGCACGTGGACGCCGGTCGTGACGGCCAGCAGCTGGACTTCCTGCCCGGACAGTACGCCCGCCTGCTGGTGCCGGGCACCGACTCGAAGCGTTCCTACTCGTTCGCCAACCGGCCGAACGCGCAGAACCGGCTGCAGTTCCTCATCCGTCTGCTGCCGGATGGGGTGATGAGCAACTACATCCGCGAGCGCTGCCAGGAGGGCGACGAGATCCGCTTCGAGGCTCCGCTGGGCGCCTTCTACATGCGCCACATCGAGCGGCCGCTGCTGCTGGTGGCCGGCGGCACCGGGTTGTCGGCCTTCCTCGGCATGCTCGACGAGATCGCCGAGCGCGGCGGCTGCGGCCAGCCGGTGCACCTGTATTACGGCGTGCGCCAGGCGGCCGACCTCTGCGAGCTGGAGCGCATCCAGGGCTACGCCGAGCGCATCCCGGGCTTCAGTTTCACCCCGGTGATCAGCGATGCGGATCCGGACTGGAACGGCCAGCGCGGCTACGTGGCCGAGCACTTCGACGCCGCCGCGCTGCGCGAGCTGCCCTTCGACATGTACCTGTGTGGCCCGCCGCCGATGGTCGAGTCGGTCAAGGACTGGCTGGCGAGCAACGCCATCGACAGCGGCCGCCTGTATTTCGAGAAGTTCACCGAAAGCAATACCTGAGCGTCGCCGCGGGCCGGACTCCGGCCCGCGGATCGCTCCACCGACAAGAACAACACAGCTCCACCGCTTCACCACTGCCCACGACAACAACTAGCAGGCCGGATCGTGTCGGACCTGCACAACCAAGGCGGTAACCATGAAAAAGACCCTCAACCTTGCGATGCTCGGGGCCGTACTGGCCTCTTCCCTCAACGCCCTCGCCCAGGAGCCGGTGCGCATCGGCTTCATCACCACCCTGTCCACCCCCGCCGGCTACCTCGGCGAGGACGCCCGCGACGCCTTCCGCCTGGCCATCGAGCAGGAAGGCGGCAAGCTCGGCGGCGTGCCGGTGGAACTGCTGGTCGAGGACGACGGCCTGCAGCCCGCCAAGGGCAAGCAGATCGTCGACCGCATGACGCTCGACGGCATCTCCCTGTACACCGGGGTGATGTTCTCCAACGTGCTCGCCGCCGTGGTCAACGCCGCCACCCAGGGCGACCGCTTCTACATCAGCGCCAACGCCGGCCCGTCCAACCTCGCCGGCGAGCAGTGCAAGGCCAACTACTTCGCCGCCTCCTACCAGAACGACGTGCCCCACGAGATGGCCGGCGTCGCCGCCAACGACCTGGGCTACCAGAAGATGGTCATCCTCGCCCCCAACTACCAGGCCGGCCGCGACGCCCTGGCCGGCTTCAAGCGCACCTTCAAGGGCGAAGTCAGCGAGATCTACACCAAGCTCAACCAGCTGGACTTCTCCGTGGAGCTGGCGCGCGTGCGCGCGCTGAACCCCGACGCGGTGTTCCAGTTCCATCCGGGCGGCGCCGGCATCAATTTCGCCAAGCAGTACGGCAGCTCGGGGCTGGCCAAGAGCATCCCGATGGTGGTGCCGGTGTTCTCCATGGACGAGCGCATGCTCGCCGCCACCGGCAACGTGGCCGAAGGCGTCAACGTGGTCAGCGGCTGGAACCCGCAGTCCGACAAGCCGGCCAACCAGGCCTTCATCCAGGCCTTCACCGCCAAGTACAACCGCGCGCCGACCATGTACGCCGCCCAGGGCTACGACACCGCACGGCTGATCGGCTCGGCGCTCAAGGCCACCAGCGGCAACCTCGAGGACGCCGATGCCTTCCGCAGCGCCCTGCGCGCCGCCGACTTCGACTCGGTGCGCGGCGACTTCCGCTTCGGCAGCAACCAGCACGCGGTGATCGACTGGCACCTGCTCAAGGTCCAGGCCGGCGCCGACGGCAAGCTCGCCGAGGTGCCGGTCAAGACCATCGCCACGGCCCAGGTGGACAGCTACGCCGCCAAGTGCGCGCTCTGATCCCCGCCTGACCCCGCCAGCCCGCCGGCCCTGCCGGCGGGCCCATACCGCAGGACTTCGCCATGCTGTTGCTCGAACAATTGCTCAACGGCCTGCAGTACAGCGCCCTGCTGTTCCTGCTCGCCTCCGGCCTGACGCTGATCTTCGGCATCATGGGCGTGATCAACCTGGCCCACGGCGCCTTCTACATGGTCGGTGCCTTCTGCGCGGCCTACACCGCCATGGCCAGCGGCTCGTTCTGGCTCGGCGGCCTGGCCGCCCTGGCCGGCTCAGCGCTGTATGGCCTGGTGATCGAGACCGCCATCATCCGCCGGCTGTACAACCGCGACCACCTCGACCAGGTGCTGGCCACCCTGGCCGTGGTGTTCTTCACCAACGAGCTGATCACCCTGCTGTTCGGCCGCAGCCCGCCGGCCATGCCCACCCCGGAGTGGTACGGCGCCTTCGTCGAGGTACTGCCGGGGCTGATGTACCCGGTCAGCCGCCTGCTGTTCATCGGCGCCGGGCTGCTGGTCGCCGTGGGCATGTGGCTGCTGATCAACCACACCCGCCTGGGGATGCTGATCCGCGCCGGCGCCGACGACCACGAGATGGTCGGTGCGCTGGGGGTGAACATCGGCCGCCTGTACACCCTGGTGTTCGTGTTCGGCTGCGCGCTGTGCGGGCTGGCCGGGTTCATGGCCGCGCCGCTGCTCTCGGTGGAGATCGGCATGGGCGAGAAGGTGCTGATCACCACCTTCGTGGTCATCGTCGTCGGCGGCGTCGGCTCGGTGCGCGGCGCGCTGGTCGGCGCCCTGCTGATCGGCATGGTCGACAGCCTGGGCCGTGCCTACGTGCCGCCGCTGCTCGACCAGCTGCTGCCCGCCGAAACCAGCGGCGCGCTGTCCGCCGGCCTGCTTTCCGCCAGCGCCTACATCGTCATGGCCCTGGTCCTGCTGGTTCGTCCGCGTGGTCTGCTGCCCGCGCGTGCCTGAGGAGAATCCCATGTCCCGTCGCATCATCATCGACCTGGCCTGCCTGGCCACCTTCGCCCTGCTGCCGCTGCTCGCGGCGCTGCTGGACGAACCCTTCCTGGTCAGCCTGTTCACCCGCCTGGCCATCTACGGCATGGCCGCCGCCAGCCTCGACCTGTTGATCGGCTACGGCGCCCTGGTCAGCTTCGGCCACGCCGCCTTCTTCGGCCTCGGCGGCTACGTGGTGGGCATCGTCGCCTTCCATACCGCGCAGTTGATGCCGCTGTGGGGCTGGGAAGGCAGCAACAGCGCGCTGATCGTCTGGCCGCTGGCCCTGCTGTGCTGCGCCCTGCTCGGGCTGGTGATGGGCTACCTGTCGCTGCGCACCAGCGGCGTGCAGTTCATCATGATCACCCTGGCCTTCAGCCAGATGCTCTACTTCATCCTCGGCTCGCTGTCGTTCTACGGCGGCGACGACGGCATCCTGCTGAACGAGCGCAACAGCCTGCCCGGCCTCGATCTGAACGACGCCAACCAGTTCTACTACCTGTGCGTCGCCCTGCTGGTCGGCTGGCTGCTGTTCTGCCGGCGGCTGGTCGGCTCGCGCTTCGGCTTCGTCCTGCGCGGCCTCAAGCAGAGCGAGCGGCGCACCGTCAGCCTGGGCCTGCAGCCGGTGCGCTACCGCCTGACCGCCTTCGTCATCGCCGGCCTCGGTGCCGGCCTGGCCGGCATCCTCTGGGCCAACTACGCGCTGTTCGTCAGCCCGGACATGGCCGCCTGGCAGAAGTCCGGCGAGCTGATGGCCATGGTCATCCTCGGCGGGGTCGGTACCCTGCTCGGCCCGGTGCTCGGTGCGGCCGCCTACCTCGGCCTGGAGCAGCTGCTCAGCCTGTGGACCGAGCACTGGCTGCTGGCGTTCGGCCCGCTGCTGCTGCTGGTAGTGCTGTTCGGCCGCCAGGGCATCTACGGCCTGCTGATGAAGGGCGCCGACAAGCCGCGCCGCGCCAGGGCCAGGTCCGCCCTCCCGCCCCTCGCCGCCCAGGAGGTCCGCCCATGAGCGCGCATCTGTCGATCCGCGGCCTGGAGAAGTCCTTCGGCGCGGTGAAAGCCACCAACAACGCCAACCTGGAACTGGCCGCCGGTGAGCTGCACGCCATCATCGGCCCCAACGGCGCCGGCAAGTCCACGTTGATCGCGCAGATCGCCGGCGAGATCCGCCCGGACAAGGGGCAGATCCTTCTCGGCGGCCGCGACATCACCGCGGTGCCGGCCCATGAGCGGCCGCGCCTGGGCCTGGCGCGCTCCTTCCAGGTCAGCCAGCTGTACCCCGAGTTCAGCCTGCTGGAGAACCTCGCGGTGGCCATCGCCGCCCGCGAGGGCAGGAGCTTCGGTTTCTGGAAGCCGCTGTCGCGCGACCGCAGCCTGCTCGATCCGGCGTTCGCCTACCTGCAGCAGGTGGGCCTTGCCCCTCGTGCCGAAGATCGCGTCAGCGAGCTGTCCCACGGCGAGCGCCGCCAGCTGGAGCTGGCCCTGGCGCTGGCCCAGGAGGCCTCGGTGCTGCTGCTCGACGAGCCGATGGCCGGCCTCGGCGCCGAGGAGTCGGCGCGCATGACCGAGCAGCTCATGGCGCTCAAGGGCCGCTACGCCATCCTGCTGGTCGAGCATGACATGGACGCCGTGTTCGCCCTCGCCGACCGCATCACCGTGCTGGTCTACGGCGAAACCATCCTCAGCGGCAGCGTCGAGGAAATCCGCGGCAGCCAACTGGTCCGTGCGGCCTATCTGGGAGAGGAACATGCTTGAAGTCAGTGGACTGCGGGCCGGCTACGGCCTGAGCCAGGTGCTGTTCGACATGCACCTGAAGATTGAAGCGGGTCAGGTGGTGTCGCTGATCGGCCGCAACGGCATGGGCAAGACCACCACGGTGAAATCCATCATGGGCCTGCTCAAGCCCAGTGCCGGCAGCATCCGCGTGCACGGCCAGGAGCTGCGCGGCGCCACCCCCTGCCGCATCGCCCAGGCCGGCCTCGGCCTGGTCCCCGAAGGCCGCCGCGCCTTCGGCAGCCTGAGCGTCAAGGAGAACCTGCTGGCCACCGCCAGCAGGGGCGGCAAGTGGGATCTGGCGCGCATCTACCAGCTGTTCCCGCGCCTGCAGGAACGCCAGGACCAACTGTCGAAGACCCTCTCCGGCGGTGAGCAGCAGATGCTGGTGGTCGGCCGCGCGCTGATGACCAATCCGCAGCTGCTGATCCTCGACGAAGCCACCGAGGGCCTGGCGCCGATCATCCGCGAAACCATCTGGAACTGCCTGGCCACCCTGAAGGCCGAGGGCGAGACCATCCTGGTGATCGACAAGAACCTCAAGGAGATGGCACGGGTGGTCGACCGCCATCACATCATCGAGAAGGGCCGCCAGGTCTGGGAAGGCACGCCCGCCGAGCTGGCCGCCGCCCCGGAACTGTCGCACCGCTACCTGGGCGTCTGAGCCGCGCCCAACCCGGCCCGTGATCCCCGCGGGCCGGATTATCCGACGCAACCTGCCCCCATCGGCCCACCCCGGGCCGGCGGCGGCCGGCTGCGCCCTGAAAACCACAACAAGAAAGAGCCTTGCGATGAGCTACAAGACCCCAACCCTGCCCCTGCTGTTGAGCACCCTGCCCCTCTCCGCCCTGGCCGCCGACGCCGGCTTCCTGGAGGACTCAACCGCGACCCTGAACGCGCGCAACTACTACTTCAGCCGCGACTTCCGCGACGTACCCGCCAGTGCCCAGTCCAAACAGGAGGAGTGGGCCCAGGGTTTCATCCTCAACTTCAAATCCGGCTATACCCCGGGCCCGGTCGGCTTCGGCGTCGACGCCATCGGCCTGCTCGGCATCAAGCTGGACGGCAGCCCGGATCGGGCGGGGGGCAAGGGCACCGGTCTGATGCCGCGCCATGGCGACGGCGAGCCGGCCGACGAGTACAGCCGCGCCGGCGCGGCGCTCAAGGTCAGGGCGTCGAAGACCGAGCTGAAGGTTGGCGAGCTGCAGCCCAACCTGCCGGTACTGGTGTTCTCCGACATCCGCCTGCTGCCGCCGACCTTCCAGGGCGCCAGCATCGTCTCCCAGGAAATCGCCGGGCTGACCCTGCAGGGCGGCCAGATGCGCGCCATGAGCCAGCGCGACGAGGCCGGTGACGACGAGATGTCGCCGTGGATCGGCCGCCGCGCGGTGCTTGCGGTGAGCAGCGACCGCTTCAACTACGCCGGCGCCGACTACGCCTTCAACGCCAACCGCACCAGCGTCGGCGCCTGGTACGCGCAGCTGGAGGACGTCTACCAGCAGCGTTTCTTCAGCCTCAAGCACAGCGAGCCGCTCGGCGCCTGGACCCTCGGCGCCAACCTCGGCTACTTCGACTCCAGCGAGGACGGCGACCAGCTGGCCGGCGCCATCGACAACCAGACCTTCTACACCATGCTGTCGGCCAAGCGCGGCGGGCACACCTTCCAGGTCGGCTACCAGACGCTGTGGGGCGACCACGGCATGGTGCGCATCTTCGGCAACGTGACGCCGCTGGCCAACGAGCTGCCGACCTTCGACTTCGCCTCCACCGACGAGCGCTCCTGGCAGGCGCGCTACGACTACGATTTCGCCGCCCTCGGCATCCCGGGCCTGGTCAGCACCGTGCGCTACGTGAAGGGCGACAACGTCGATACCGGTCTCGGCTTCGAGGGCGAGGACTGGGAGCGCGACCTGGATCTCGCCTACACCGTGCAGAGCGGGCCGCTGAAGAACGTCAGCGTGCGCGTGCGCAATGCGGTCGC
This sequence comes from Pseudomonas linyingensis, assembly GCF_900109175.1. Lineage (GTDB taxonomy): Bacteria > Pseudomonadota > Gammaproteobacteria > Pseudomonadales > Pseudomonadaceae > Geopseudomonas > Geopseudomonas linyingensis. The sequence continues at coordinate 59,821 of NZ_FNZE01000019.1, forward strand.
GCGCTCCAACTACCGGGCCAGCATCGACGAGAACCGCCTGATCATCAACTACACGGTCAGCCTGTTCTGACCCTCGGAGGGCGCGCCGGTCGGTGCGCCCCTGTTCCCTTCGCCTTCCTGATTGCAGCGCCTCCGCAAGGAGGCGCCTGCCGTTTCACTCCGCGACCAGTCCCATCAGTTGCAGCAGCGCCCGGTACAGCGGCGTGCCCGGTTGCCCCAGCTCCAGCACCACGTCGAAATGGTTGCGCTCCGGCACCGCCAGCAGGCGACCGGGCAGCCCGCGGCTGCGCCAGGCCCTCAGGTAGTTCGCCGACTGCCGGGCGAACTCCGCCGTCTCCAGCGCGCCGTAGGCGACCACCAGCTCCCCCGCAGCGACCGGCTGACTGAACTGCGGACTGTTGCGCCACGCGGCCGCCTCGTCCAGCTGCATCCAGCCGTTGATGTGGGTGTCCAGCAGCGGGCACAGGTCGAACAGCCCGCTGACCGGCAAGGCGCCGCGCAGCACGTCCCCTGGTAGGCCATGCTCGGCCTGCCAGCCGCCTGCCAGCAGCATGCCGACCAGATGGCCGCCCGCCGAACTGCCGCTGGCGTACAGCCGCTGCGGATCGCCGCCGAACGCGGCGATGTTGCCGTGGACCCAGGCCAGGGCGCGGCGCACCTGGGCGACGATATGGTCGAGGCTCACCGCCGGCGCCAGATCGTAGTCGATCACCACCACGCAGGCTCCGGCCGCGGTCAGCGCCGGCGCCATGAACGCCGAGTCGGCCTTGGACAGCGCCCGCCAGTAGCCGCCGTGAATGAACAGCAGCACGGGGGCATCCGGCCGGCTGGCAGGGAAGATGTCCAGCCGCTCGGCCGCGCCCGGGCCGTAGGCGACATCCTTGAAGCACGGCAGGCTGGCATGGGCGTGGTCGCTGAGCTCGCGGTACAGGCGCGGATACTGCGCGTAGTCGGCCACGCTGGCGCGGGCGTTGTACTGCACGTCGTAGTAGGCGGCCAGGCTGGCCGGCTCGCGGGGGATCGTCATGGGTTGTCTCCTCGTGGCGGCAGCTCGCTTGCCAGGCAGCCCTGCCCGTCCCGCGGACAGGGTCGCGGCATCGAGCAGGATGGGACTGGGCCCGGCATGGCGGGTGAGTTGACGCGTGTGGCTTGTCGATTCGAAGCCGCCCCAAACGCAGGCGCAGCCAAGACTAAGGCGTGCTGCAGGAGCCAATCTATCCGCAGAGGTGGCCAATGCTGGCCATATTTGCTGTCTCAGATCCGCTTGCAATCCGCGCCTTCGGTCTGTTCGCCATCACCTTGGCCGCCGGCCGCATCTGCTGCGGCTGCACCTGCCCGCAGCGCGTGTGGCGAAAGTCAACGGCCCGCACAAGGCGGGCCGCTGACGAAGGCATTGCCGATCAGCCGATCAGGCCGCGCATCACGAAGTAGATCAGCGACGGGCCGAGCAGGCAGCCGAGGGCGGTGTAGAAGGCCGCGGTCAGGCAACCGTAGGGCACCAGCTTCGGGTCGGTGGCCGCCAGGCCGCCGGCCACGCCGCTGGAGGTGCCCATCAGGCCGCCGAAGATCACTGCGGCGCGCGGATTGTTGAGGCCGATGAAGGGTGCGACGAAGGGGGTGGCGACCATAACCACGATGGCCTTGATCAGGCCGGCGGCGATCGACAGCGCCATCACCTCGGAGCTGGCGCCGATGGCCGCGCCGGTCACCGGGCCGACGATGTAGGTCACCGCGCCGGTGCCGATGGTGGTCAGGCTGACAGCATCGGTGTAGCCGAAGGCCAGCGCCACCCCGGCGCCGGCGACGAAGGAGGCGAAGATGCCGACAATCAGTGCCAGCACACCGCTCGCTCCGGCGCGCTTGAGCTCGGCGGGATTGACGCCGAAGCCGGTGGCGATGATGGCGAAGTCGCGCAGCATGGCGCCGCCGAGGATGCCGATGCCGGATAGCAGCGGGATGTCGACCAGGCCCTTCTGCCCGCCGGTGTACAGGCCGCCGACGTAGGACAGCACCAGGCCGATGAGGATGGCGATGGCCGAGCCGTGCAGGCGGCCCTTGGTCAGCTTGGCGGACATCCAGTAGGACAGCCACATGGTCGCGCCGATCACGGCGAAGCCGCTGATCATGCCGTAGCCGTTGAGTACCTTGGTCAGGGATTCGAGGATCATGGCAATCACCGTTGGGCGCAGGAGGTGGCAGGTTTGCTGGCGGGGGCGGCGGGCTTGGCGTCAGGCTCCGGGGTCACTTCGTCCTTGCGGCCGAGGCGGTCGAGCACCGGCACCAGGGCGAAACTCAGGCTGACTGCCGCCAGGCCGGCGAGGATCGCCACCGGGCCGCTGGACAGCGCGCCGAGCACGTTCTGCTGGGCAGCCATGGCGACCACGATGGGAATGTAGATGGCGCTCCAGAACTCGATGCCCTGCTCGGTCTTGCCGGCCAGCAGGCCGCGCTTGCTGAGCCAGCTGCCGCCGAAGATCAGCAGGATCATGGCGATGCCGACACCGCCGACGTTGGAGGGCACACCGAGGAGGACGCCGAGCAGGTCGCCGATGAACAGACCGACCAGCGTGCAGATGGACAGCAGGGCTACACCGTAGATGATCATTTTTATTGTCCTGTATGGATCGAAGTTGTTGTTCTTGTGCTTCGCGAAGGGGCTGTCAGCGGTCGGCGCAGCCCTCCTCGCGCAGCAGCGCGACCAGGGTGTCGAGACGGGCGCCCTGGAAGGCAGCCACGGTTCCCTGTCTCATGACCCGCCGCGCCAGTCCGCTGAGGACCGTGCCCGGAGGCAGTTCGATGTGCAGGCGCACGCCCCGTTCCCAGGCGTTGCGCAGGGTGCCCTGCCAGTCGACCAGGCGGCACATGTTGAAGGCCAGGTCGTCGCGCAGGGCGTCCGGGTCCATGACCAGGCGCGCCGAGCTGCTACTGAGATAACGCAGCGCCGGCCGGCACAGTTCCACCGCCGCGAAGGCCTCGGCCAGTTGCGCGGCGGGCGCCTCCAGCAGCGCGCAGTGCGAGGGCACGCTGACCGCCAGGCGCTTGACCGCGCCGGCGCCCAGCGCCCAGGCCCGTGCGCCGACCGCTGCCATGGCCGCCTCGCTGCCGGCGATCACCAGCTGGTTGGCGGCGTTGACGTTGGCCAGGTACACCGGGCGGTCGGCGCCGTGGACCTCGGCCAGCAGGCCCTCCACCACCGCCCGCTCGAGGCCGAGGATGGCAGTCATGCCGTAGCCCTCGGGCCAGGCGCGCTCCATCAGTTCGCCGCGCAGGGCGACCAGGCGCACCGCGTCGGCGAACTGCAGCGCCCCGGCGGTCACCGCCGCCGCCCAGGCGCCGATCGACAGCCCGGCCACGTAGTCCGGCCGTGCGCCGCGCGCCAGCAGCAGGCGGGCGCCGGACACCCCGGCGAGCAGCAGGCACAGCTGCACGGCGCGGGTGGAACGCAAGGCTTTCTCACTATCCAGCGCCAGCACGTCCTCGTCCAGCACCGCGCTGGCCTCGCGCAGACAGGCGGCCACCTCGGGCGCGTCCGGCAACTGGTGGAGCATGCCCGGCTGCTGGGCGCCCTGGCCGGGGAAGGCGAACAGACTGCTCATGCCGCCACCTCCTGCCAGGGATCGCCGACCAGCAGCGGGCCGTGATTGGTCTTGAGCAGCACCTGCGGCGCCGGGCCCGCCCACTCGCGCAGGGCGATGGCGCCCGCCGGGGTTTCCACTTGCAGATCGACCCGGCACAGGGCGCGGTCGAGCAGGGCCAGCAGTTCGGCGGCAACCGTGCGCTCCAGCGGCTGCGGCGCGCGCAGCAGCAGGTCGAGGTCGCTGTTGGCGTGCAGCACCGCCACGCCGGTGGCCAACTGGTAACCGGCGCCGCCGGTGACGCCCCAGCTCAGCGCCAGGGCGTCCAGCTGCGGCGCCAGCCAGGCCAGCGCGCGCAGGGCCGGCCAGGCATCCTGCCCTGCCCCGGCTTCGGTCAGTTGCTCCGGCGCCACCCGGCGGCTGATCGCCGCCAGCGGCATACAGCTGGCGTAGCGCTGCTCGCGGCCGCGGCCGCGCACGCCCACCGCGACCTGGCCGGCCGGCGCCGGGCCGCGACGCACCACCACCGGCTGGGCGGCGGCGAGCACCTCGCGCGCCCAGTCCGGCGCGCCGGCGTCGAGCTGCGCGGCGCTCATGCCCCAGAGCAGGTCGTGGGCGTGCGGCTGGAAGTCGATGGCAGGCATGGACGTGTCCTCCCGGTTACCACTGCGCGCGCAGCAGCTCGCGCACGCGCTGCGAGGCGGCGCGGTTGGCGGCGCCGAGGCGGCCGCGCAGATCCGTGCCATTGGTGCGGATGTCGGCCTGGGCCTGCTCCAGGCAGGCCTGCACCCGCGCCAGGTCGTCGCCCTGCGGCGTCTCGATGGCCTCCACGCTCAGGGTTTCCCAGAGCAGGCCGAGGCTGGCGTAGCTGTCGAGGTCGTAGGCCATCGGCGGCACCTTGGCGGCGAAGGCTTCCAGTTCGTCGACCGTGCGCAGGGTGACCCGCGCGGCGGACTCCTTGCCCATGGCGTGGACCATCACCCCCGGATCGCGCAGGGCGACGATGCGGTTGGCCTGGTAGCCGTGGGCGAGGAAGGCGCCGGACATGGCCTTGCCGACCAGCAGGGCGATCACCGGATGGCCGGCCAGCCGGGCGCGGGCGTAGCCGTCCACCGCGCCGGCCAGCGCCTGGTGGATGCCGAGCGCCTCCTCGCGGCGACCGTAGGCCTGGCTGGGCACGTCGACCACGGCGACCACCGCGCGCTTCACCGGCGCGTCGCGGTCGGCCTCGATCACCTCGTCCAAGGCGCAGCCGAGGCTCCAGCCTTCCAGCAGGCCGACCTCGCCGCTGCGGGCGCGCGGGAAGCGGTTCTGCGCATCCGGCACCACGGCGATGTAGCGGGCCGGCTGGCCGCCGAGGGCGGCGTCGACCACGCGCACCGAGGCCGGGTAGCCCGACTGCTCGGCGGCGCCGGCGGTGAGGGCGCGCAGCCAGTTCAGGCCGCGTTGCGAGAGGACGTTGCTCATGCCTGATCTCCTTGGTAGAGGGCGCGCACGGAGGCGGCGTCGGCCTGCGGTGCGGCATCAAAACGCGCGAGCAGGTCGAGAAAGCGGGCGTACTGGCGGCTGCGCGGCAGCGCCTCGCCCGGCTGTTCGAGGGTTTGCAGCAGGCACTCGCGGATCACACTCACCTCGTCGGCGAGGTAGGCGTCGACCAGGCCGCAGGCGGCGCGCTGCTCGCCGCCGGTGAGGCTCCAGATGAACGGGCGGTCGCGCGAGTCGTACTCGTCGAGGCCGGCCTCCTGCTCGATCACCTGCGGGCCGTTGAGGCCCAGGCGCGCCTCGCGGGTCACCAGCAGGTGGCTGCACAGGCCGGCGGCGATCGACATGCCGCCGAAGCAGCCCACCGGACCGGCGACCACGCCGATCACCGGCTGGTACTGGCGCACCTCGACGATGGCGGCCTGCACCTCGGCGATGGCGGCCAGACCCAGGTTGGCTTCCTGCAGGCGCACGCCGCCGGTTTCCAGCAGCAGCACGGCGGCGGTGGGGATGCCGTTGCGATTGTCCTCGGCGGCCAGCTCCAGCGCGCCGGCCAGCTTGGCGCCGCCGACCTCGCCGAGGCTGCCGCCCTGGAAGTTGCCCTCGATGGCGGCGATCACCACGGGGCGACCGCCGATACTGCCCTTGGCCACCACCACGCCGTCGTCGGCCTGGGCGACTATGCCCTGGGCCTCCAGCCACGGCGACTTGACCCGGGCGAAGGGGTCGAGCAGATCGCGCAGGCTGCCCTGATCGAGCAGCGCGGCCGCGCGCTGGCGGGCGCCGAGTTCGACGAAGCTGCGGCTGTGCAGCAGTGCATTCAGGTCAGACATCGCTCACCTCCTCCAGCGCCTGCTCAAGACGCAGCCGCACCACACCGGGGGTGGCGCCGAAATCGTGGATATCGACGTTCAGGGCCGGTGGGTTGGCGCCGGCGAACATGCGTTCGAACAGGTGGCGCCAGCGCTCGGCGCTGCCGTTCACCGAGGTGACCACCTGGATGTTCAGGCTGCCGGCCTGGCCGGGCTCGAGCAGCACTTCCAGGTCGCCGGAACCGACGCAGCCCACCTGGGCGCGCCGGCTTGCCGGCAGGCCGGCGGGAAAGGCAAAGGACAGGGTTTCCATGTTCACAGGCTCCCAATCTGCGCCCGGAGCGTCGGCTCCAGGCGGTCGAGGAATAAAGTCACGGCGAGCAGATCGGCTGCACCGCCGGGCGAGGCATTCAGCCTCAATAGATGGCACTCGAGATCCTTGAGCCGGCGGCGGCCGGCCAGGCTGGCGCTGCCGCCCGCCTCCAGCACCGCGCGGGCGCCGTCCTGCATGCAGGACAGCCCCTCGACGCCAGCGCGATGCAGCACGCAGGTGTCGTCGAGCCGGGCCATGATCGCCAGCAGTGCATCCAGCCGGGCGTGGCTCTCCCCGGCGCCGGCGGCGCGGCTGCGCTGCAGCTGCGGCAGGCCGTGGTGCAGCGCGCCGGGGAAGCCGGCCTGCGCCTCGGCGCGGGCGCCGCCGACGCCGTAGCGCTGGCGCACCCGCTCGCCGTTGCTTGGCGCACGCGCCGGCACATGGCGATCCTTCAGGCAGGCCAGGCGCGCGGCGCGCAGGGCCACCGCGCCAATGGCGGGGCGGTCGACCTGGGCGGCGGCGGTGACCAAGAGGCCCAGCGCCCAGATCGCCCCGCGGTGGGTATTGACCCCGCCGGTGACCGCGAGCATCTGCGCCTCGCCGTCGCGGCCGAGGCGACCGAGGGTCTCGCGCAGGGCTACATCTACCTGTCCGGCGGCCTGGCCGGCGGCGGCCATGGCGTGGAAGGTAGACCACAGCGAACAGGCCGAGGCGTGCATCAGCTCCAGGCTCAGGTCGAGGTGGGCGCCGCTGCCGCGGCGGTCGACCAGCGCCGGCTTGGGCGACAGTTCGGCCTCGTCGATCAGCGCCTCGACGGCGAGATCGGCGAGCTGCTCGGCCACGCTCAGGCGCGGGCGAACGGCAATTTGTGCGTTCATCACCAGCTCCTGAACTTGGCGGGCGGGTTGTAGAGGCCGCCGGACCAGTCGACCAGCTCGGCGATGCTCTTGGCGGCGAGCAGTTCGCGGCTGGCGTCGGTGCGGCGGATGCCCAAGTCCTCCGGCAGGGCGATCAGCCCCTCGCGGCGCATGCGCTCGGTGTCCTTCGGATCGTGGCGCAGGCCGATGCTGGTGACCCCGGCCACCGCGGCGATCATCGCCTGGCGCTCCTCCAGCGAGCGCGCCTTGTACAGGTAGGCGATGCCCTCCTCGGTGAGCAGGTGGGTGACGTCGTCGCCGTAGATCATCACCGGCGCCAGCGGCATGCCGACCTTGCGCGCCACCTCCACCGCGTCGAGCTGCTCGACGAAGGTGGGTTTGCCACCCTCCTGGTAGGTCTCGACCATCTGCACCACCAGCTTCCTGCCGCGCTCGAGCATCGTCACCGGCGTGGTCATGTCCAGCCACGCCGGGGTGGCGTGGCGGCGGCCGCGCGGGTCGTGGCCCATGTTCGGCGCGCCGCCGAAGCCGGCCAGGCGGCCGCGGGTGACGGTGGAGGAATGGCCGTCGCCGTCCACCTGCAGGGTGGCGCCGATGAACAGGTCGACCGCGTACTGGCCGGCCAGCTGGCACATCATGCGGTTGGAGCGCAGGGAGCCGTCGCGGCCGGTGAAGAACACGTCCGGGCGCGCCGCCACGTAGTTCTCCATGCCCAGCTCGGTGCCGAAGCAGTGCACGCTCTCCACCCAGCCGGTCTCGATGGCCGGGATCAGGGTCGGATGCGGGTTGAGGGTCCAGTTGCGGCAGATCTTGCCCTTGAGGCCGAGGCGCTCGCCGTAGGTCGGCAGGATCAGCTCGATGGCCGCGGTGTTGAAGCCGATGCCGTGGTTGAGCGACTGCACCTTGTGCTTCTCGTAGATGCCGCGAATCGCCATCATCGCCATCAGCACGTGCACCGGCTTGATGTGGCGCGGATCGCGGGTGAACAGCGGCTCGATGTAGAACGGCTTGTCGGCCTGCACCACGAAGTCGACCCAGCTGGCCGGGATGTCCACGCGCGGCAGGTCGCGCACGTCGTCGACGATCTCGTTGACCTGGACGATGACGATGCCGTCGCTGAACGCCGCCGCCTCGACCAGCGCCGGGGTGTCCTCGGTGCTCGGCCCGGTGTAGATGTTGCCCGCGCGGTCAGCCTTGAAGCCGGCGACCAGGGCGACGTTGGGGATCAGGTCGACCAGCAGGCGCGAGTACAGCTCGATGTAGGTGTGGATGGCACCGACCTCGAGCAGGCCGTCCTCCATCAGCTGGCCGATGCGCAGGCTCTGCGGGCCGGCGAAGGAGAAGTCGAGCTTGCGGGCGATGCCGCGCTCGAACAGGTCGAGATGCTCGCTGCGGCTGACGCTGGGCATCAGCATGTGCAGGTCGTGCAGCTTGCCCGGATCGGCCTTGGCCAGCGAGCGGGAGAGGAAGTCGGCCTGCTTCTGGTTGTTGCCTTCCAGCACCACGCGATCACCGGGGGCGATCAGCGCTTCCAGGGCGGCGACGATCTTGTCGGTCGGCAGGACCACACCGTCGGCCAGATGGCGCACCTGGGCGAGGCGGCGCTGCTTCTCGCTGCGCCGGCGCGACCACTGCGGCGGGGGGGAAATTGTTGTTGTCATGGCTACTCCACGAGGTTCCGCTGTCGTGGAGTCACGGTAGGGTTTTGGCAGGGGGGCGTTCAATCAAGCAAGGAGGCTGATCGTTACTCTCAGGTTAACGATTTGCAGGGCATCCGCCACCGCCTGCTCCCGTAGCGACCGCTCTAGAACGCCACCTGTGCGCTGAAGTAAACCTGTCGGCGGTCGTCGTAGAGGTTTTCCCGCCAGGTCAGCGCTTCATCATCCAGCCGCTGCTGCAGCACGCCCGCCAGCTCGAGCTCGGTACTGCCCAGGCTGAAGCGCTTGGCCAGGCGCAGGTCGAGCCGCTCGAAGCGACGCTCGTTGAGCAGGTCGGCGCCGTAATAGAAGAGCCCGCTCGACCAGCCTCGCCCCCAGTCGCGCATCCAACCGCCGGAGCCGCTGTAGCGCGCGGTCAGGCGGCGGTCGCTCTTGTGCGAGGCATCGAAGTCGACATAGGCGTAGGTCAGGCGCAGGCGATCGCGCATGCCGAGCTGCCAGTCGATCTCGGTCTCGGCGCCGCGGAACCACATCCAGTTGCTGTTGGTGGGGCGGAAGTCCTGGACGTCCAGCGGCTCGCTGATCATGCGGTGGAGTTCGTCGTTGAACACCTTGATGTCGACGCTCAGGCCGAAATCGAAGTGGCCGTTGTAGCCGATTTCCCGCGAACGCATGATCTCCTGGTCGAGATCGCCCGGGCCGGTGGCGTAGGCAAAGCCATAGGCGGAGTCACGCCCGGCGAGGCCGGTCACATTGCTCAGCCGGTAGCGCCAGTCGACATTGTTCTCCTGCATGTCCGGCGAGCGAATGGCCTCCGAGTAGACGAAACGCAGGCCGTGGCGCGGGGTGATCAGATAGTTGAGCGCCACCCGCGGCGTCAGCGTTTCGCCGCTGAGCTTGTCGCTTTCGTACATCGCGCCCCCCTGCAGCACGATGTGCTCGGTCAGATACCACTCCAGGTGGCCGAACAGCCGGCCGATGTCGTTGCTGATGCGGCCGTTGAAGTAGGTCTGCGAGTCGCTGCGGTCGTGGCGATAGCCGATGCCGCTGAGCAGGCGCAGGTTGTCGGTCAGGCTGAGGGTGTCCTGCACTTCCAGGTCGTAGCGGGTCTCATCGATGTCCTGGTTGGTGTCGCCGCACACCGCGTTGCGCGTCGTTGGGTCGTCGTAGAACTTGTTCATGATAGCGAAGCCCAGCACCTCTTCTTCCGCGGTGCCGGGCGGCGGAGACGGCACCCTGAAGTCGAGTTCCTCGCCGATATCGAGGTAATCCGCGACGTCCGAGGCATATTCGGGGTTCATGGCGAACAGCCGGGCCACGTCGGGATCGAAGGCCAGCGCGACATCGCAGGTCCGCCAGCTCTGGCGGCGCTCCCAGCGCTGCGCATACATCTGCACCTGCACGCTGTGCCCCGGGTCGAGGTCGACATTCCAGCGCAGCGAGCCGGCAAAGTCGCGTGCGGTGACATCCTTGTCGATGTCGCCCGGCTCGACAATGTTTTCCAACATCGGTTCGTCTTCGAAATCGTAGTTGCGCTGGTTGCTGCCCTCCTTGGCCGCCAGTTGCCAGTCCAGGGTCTGGCTGTCTGTCAGGCTGTGGCTGGCGCTCAGCTGCATGCGCGTGCTGCGCCGGCTGTCGCGGTACTTCTCGCCCCAGTCGGTGTGGTGGAAGCCGTTGTCCTCCTGCCCGGACAGCGACAGGCGAAAATCACCACTGCCGGCGCGAAAGCCCTCGCTGGCGTACCAGTCGTCGACGCCGCGCTCGCCGCGGGTGTACTTCAGGCGGGTGCCCTGACTGTCGACCGGGCGACGGCTGGTGATGCTGATCACCCCCATCAGGGCGTTGGCGCCGTAGCTGACGGTGTTGGGGCCGCGGAACACCTCGATGCGCTCGATGTCCTCGATGGCCAGCGGGATGTCGCCCCAGTCCACGGTGGCGAGACCGGGGCGATACACCGAGCGGCCGTCGACCAGCACCTGCAGACGGCGCGCCTCGGTGGCCCGGCTGCCGTGATAGTTGACCGTGGCCAGATTGCCCTTGGCGTAGCCGCTGTAGCCAACCATCATCCCCGGCACCAGACGCAGCAGCTCGGGAATATCGCGCGCGCCGCTGGCCTGGATCAGCCCCCGATCGAGCACCGTGACACTGCCCGGTACCGCCGCCGGCGATTGTTTGAGGCGGGTGGCGGTGAGCACTTCGGGCAGTTCGTCGCTGTCCATAAACAGATCGGCGGCCCACCCGGCGGGGCTGGAGAGCAGGCATGGCAGCAACGTGAGCAGAGCGAAACGGCGGGAAGCGGGCACGGCGTGATCTTTGCGGGCGAGTCAAGGGGGCGGGGATTCTAGCCGAATGCGCCGTCCACCGTCTGTGGCGAGAAGACCATTGCAGCAAGCCCCCGGCGTCGCATGTCGCATGTGCGCGCGGCTGGCAAGGATCGGGCAGAAGCGGACGAACGGGCACGCCTACGAAAGCATGACAAATTGAGTCTGCTAACGTTACGACTAACGGAACTTCTGTAGGGCTACTTGCTGGCTGATATCGAGCCCGGCACCCTGCACTGAATAGTCATCATGGAGCCCGATTCCTGCTTTCAGGAGGTATCTCATGAAGATTCTGAATAGACGGCCAGTGCAGCTGTGCTGTGCCATAGCCATGATTTCAGCTGTTTCAGCTGTATCCGTGGTCACCGCCGAAACCGACCCTGCGCCCCCGCTGGTCGTGATGAAGGGGGTCAAGGACGTGCAAACACCTGAATTCAAAGAGTATCAATACGGAATGCCCTTGGACATTTCAAAAGTGGTCAAGATGGAGTACTTCCCTCCTGAAGAGAAGTTCTGCGGAGTCATTCCAGCAGCCATGACCTATGAGGACTCCAAGGGAGTAAAACATGGACTTGTTTACCTGTATCCGGAGACTTCCGGGTGCACCAATTAATGACCCTTACACAGACCGGTTGACTACTCTGGGCTGACTTCTGCCCTTCGCGACACGGGCGAAAACAGCTGCAACCGAGCTGTGAACGCATACCAACGACCGGCGCAGCTGCGGCTGCCCCGGTCGGTAGTGAGTGAGTCAGCCCCCTCCCCTCAACGTCCCCTTCAGCACCTTGTTCGATGTATTCATCGGCAGCGAATCGAAGAAGCGTACCAACCGCAGCCCCGCCTTGTAGTTTGTAGTTGGCCATGCGCTCGTCGGACACGCCGCTCACCACAACCTGTGGCGATGGGCGCGGTACTCAATACCCTGCCCGAGTACCAACGCCCCCGAATGGAGGATGCGAAGGGAATGGGCAAGAGCTACGCCGTGCGGATCACAGCTTTGGCGAGTAAAAGCGATGTGATGGAGAGGTTCGATCCAGTAGGGCATGCTGGACCGGATGACCATGGGGGCGACAAACGTCGCTCGAGGCAACCAATCTCAATTGGCAACCAATTGGTAGCCAGGCCGGTTATTTTTTGACCATAGCAAACACAACAGGCATAAAAAAAGCCCAAGCACTGTAAGTGCTTGGGCTTTTTAGGGTATTTTGGTCGGGACGGAGTGATTCGAACACTCGACCCCTTGCACCCCATGCAAGTGCGCTACCGGGCTGCGCTACGCCCCGACATGTTTCCAAACATCTGGAAACGAAGTGGACTATACACTAAGCTTCTGAATTGTGGAAGTTTTTTTGGAGATTCACAGTGGTCTGCGGAGGACCCGCAGCACATCCTCCAGCTCGACAATCATTTGCCTGATCAGTTGGCGGTACGGGGTGCTGTCATCCCGCACATCCTCGCTGGACAGCCGCTGACGCGCACCACCGATGGTGAAACCCTGCTCGTAGAGGAGTGCCCGGATCTGGCGGATCATCAGCACATCCTGCTGCTGATAGTAGCGGCGATTACCCGCGCGCTTGACCGGATTGAGCTGAGGAAACTCCTGCTCCCAGTAGCGCAGCACATGCGGCTTGACCGAACACAGCTCGCTCACTTCACCAATGGTGAAATAGCGTCTACCGGGAATCGGTGGCAGCTCGTCGTTATGGCTTGGATTCAGGTTCGACATGGGCCTCGACTCGCGCCTTGAGCTTCTGCCCAGGTCGGAAGGTCACCACGCGACGAGCGGTGATGGGGATTTCCTCGCCCGTCTTGGGATTGCGTCCCGGCCGCTGGCGCTTGTCGCGCAGGTCGAAGTTGCCGAAACCGGACAACTTGACCTGCTCGTTGTGCTCCAACGCCTGACGAATTTCCTCGAAGAACAGCTCGACCAGCTCCTTGGCTTCACGCTTGTTCAGGCCCAACTCCTCATGGAGGCGTTCGGCGATCTCGGCTTTCGTCAGGGCCTTCATACGCTACTTCCTTAACGTGGCTTGGAACCTTTCTCCCAGTGAAGCAATGATTCTTTGCAGGTTTTCATTGACTTCTTCATCGTTAAGAGTGCGCGATGGATGCTGCCAGGTCAAGCCGACTGCCAGACTTTTGCTAAGCGGATCAATACCTTTGCCCTGATAGACGTCGAACAGCCTCAGGTCGGTGAGGTATTCGCCCGCCTGGGCGCGAATCTCGGCCAGCATGCTTTCGGCCGACACCTCGCGACTCACCAGCAGCGCCAAGTCACGGCGCACTTCGGGGAAGCGCGACAACTCGCGAAACTGCGGTAGACGACCGGCAGCGACTTCGGCCAGCACCAGCTCGAAGAGGAACACCGGCTGATCCAGACCCAGGGTCTTGGCCAGCTCCGGATGCAGCGCCCCCATGAAGCCGACCAGCTGGCCGTCGCGCTCGATGCGCGCGGTCTGTCCCGGATGCAGAGCCGGGTGCTCGCCCGGAACGAAACTGAAGGCGGCGCCGGCACCGGCGTAGTTCAGCAGCGCCTCGACATCAGCTTTAAGGTCGTAGAAGTCCACGGCTTCGCGACCGTTGGCCCAGGCTTCCGGCAGACGGCTACCACAGAGTACGCCGGCGAGCATGGCTTCCTGCTTGAGCTCGTCGAGCTGGCCGACGAAGCGCAGGCCGGACTCGAACAGGCGTACACGAGCCTGCTGGCGGTTGAGGTTGTGCTGCAACGCCTTGACCAGTCCCGGCCACAGCGAGGCGCGCATGGCGGCCAAGTCGGCGGAGATCGGGTTGGCCAGGGTCAGCGGCTGCACGCCCGGGTGGAACAGCTCGAACCACTTGGGATCGATGAAGCTGAAGGTGATAGCTTCCTGGTAGCCACGGGCGACCAGCAGACGGCGCAGCTGGCCGAGCTCGGCGCGCGCCTCGCTCTGCGGCTGCGGCGCCAGGCGGGCCTGCGGGTAGCGCACCGGCAGACGGTTGTAGCCGTACAGACGGGCCAGCTCCTCGATCAGGTCCACCTCGATGGACAGGTCGAAGCGGTGGCTGGGGATTTCCACCTGCCACTGCCCTGCCCCATTGGCAGCGACCTTGAGGCCCAACGCGACGAGCAGACGCTCGACTTCGGCAGCCGGCAGCTCGAGACCGAGCATCTGCTCGATGCGCTCGGCACGCAGGGTGACGGGAGCTAGCCGCGGCAGATCGGCGGCGCTGACCGCCTCGACGATCGGACCCGGCTCGCCGCCGACAATTTCCAGCAGCAGCGCGGTGGCGCGCTCCATGGCCTCGCGGGCCAGCTGCGAGTCGACGCCACGTTCGAAACGGTGCGAGGCATCGGTGTGCAGGCCGTACGAGCGGGCCTTGCCGGCGATGGCGATGGTGTCGAAGAAGGCGCTCTCGAGGAACAGGTCGCGGGTGTTGGCGGCGACGCCACTGTGCTCGCCCCCCATCACACCGGCGATAGCCAGGGCGCGCTCGTGGTCGGCGATCACCAGGGTGTCGGGGCGCAGGGTCACTTCCTGGCCGTCCAGCAGCACCAGCTTCTCGCCAGCCTCCGCCATGCGCACGCGGATGCCGCCCTTGATCTCGGCAAGATCGAAGGCATGCATCGGCTGGCCCAGCTCAAGCATCACGTAGTTGGTCACGTCGACTGCCGGGTCGATGGCGCGCACGTCGGAACGGCGCAGACGCTCGACCATCCACAGCGGAGTCGGGCGCGACAGGTCGACGTTGCGGATCACCCGGCCGAGGTAGCGCGGGCAGGCCTGGCTGGCCAGCACTTCGACGTTGCGCACTTCGTCATGCACCGCCGCTACCGCGGCAATGACCGGGCGGGTCACCGGAGCATCGTACAGAGCACCAACTTCACGGGCCAGACCGACAACCGACAGGCAGTCGCCGCGGTTGGGGGTCAGGTCGACCTCGATGCTGGCATCGTCGAGGTTGAGGTAGCTGCGAATGTCCTCGCCCACCGGCGCATCGGCGGCCAGCTCGAGCAGGCCGTCGTTTTCTTCGCTGATCTGCAGTTCGGCGGCCGAGCAGAGCATGCCGAAGGACTCGACGCCGCGCAGCTTGGCCTTCTTGATCTTGAAGTCCTCGCCCAGCACCGCGCCGATCATGGCGAAGGGGATCCTGATACCCGGGCGGGCATTGGGCGCACCGCAGACCACCTGGAAGGTTTCGCTGCCGTTGCTCACCTGGCAGACGCGCAGCTTGTCGGCGTCCGGGTGCTGCTCGGTGGCAAGGATCTCGCCGACCACCACGCCTCTGAATGCGCCGGCTGCCGGGGTGACGCTGTCCACCTCGAGGCCGGCCATGGACAGGCGGGCCACCAGTTCATCGCGCGCAACCTGCGGGTTAACCCAGGTACGCAGCCATTGTTCGCTGAATTTCATTCTGTTCTCCTGAAATCTCGTTGACCGGTCGACCTAGCGGAATTGCGCAAGGAAGCGCAGGTCGTTGTCGAAGAACAGACGCAAGTCGTTGACGCCGTAACGCAGCATGGCCAGACGCTCGACGCCCATGCCGAAGGCGAAGCCGGAGTACTTTTCGGGGTCGATGCCGGACATGCGCAGCACGTTCGGGTGGACCATGCCGCAGCCCATGACTTCCAGCCAGCCGGTCTGCTTGCACACGCGGCAGCCCTTGCCGTTGCACATCACGCACTGCATGTCGACTTCGGCCGACGGCTCGGTGAAGGGGAAGAACGACGGACGGAAGCGCACGCCCAGAGGCTTCTCGAAGAACACGCGGAGGAACTCCTCGATGGTGCCCTTGAGGTCGGCAAAGCTGATGTTCTCGTCGACCAGCAGACCTTCGACCTGGTGGAACATCGGCGAGTGGGTGATATCGGAGTCGCAGCGGTACACGCGGCCAGGGCAGACGATGCGGATCGGCGGCTGGGTCGACTCCATGGTGCGCACCTGGACCGGCGAGGTGTGGGTACGCAGCAGCATGTTGGCATTGAAATAGAAGGTGTCGTGCATCGCCCGGGCCGGGTGGTGGCCGGGGATGTTGAGCGCCTCGAAGTTGTGGTGGTCGTCTTCGACTTCCGGACCTTCGGCGACGTTGTAGCCGATATGGGTGAAGAACTGCTCGACGCGCTCAAGGGTGCGAGTCACCGGGTGCAGGCCGCCGGAGGCCTGGCCGCGACCGGGCAGGGTCACGTCGATGCGTTCGGCCGCCAGCTTGGCTGCCAGCGCTGCGGACTCGAGGTCGGCCTTGCGCGCATTGAGGGCATCCTGAACGCTGGTCTTGGCGGCATTGATCAGGGCGCCCGCCTGCGGACGCTCCTCGGCGGAGAGCTTGCCCAGGGTCTGCATGAGCTGGGTCAGCTCGCCCTTCTTGCCAAGGTAATGAACCCGGAGCTGCTCCAGGGCATTCACATCTTCGGTGTGTCGCACGGCCTCCAGGGCTTGGGAGACCAGCGCATCCAGGTTTTCCATGTACAAACTCCAGATACAAAATAGGGGAAGGGCACAAAGGCCCTTCCCCTATTGGTGACGTTGCCCGGACCAGAAGGTCCGATGATTGTCGTGGGGCTTAGGCCAGAACGGCTTTGGCTTTCTCGACAATCGCAGCAAACGCCGCTTTTTCGTTCACTGCCAGATCGGCCAGAACCTTGCGGTCGATCTCGATGGAGGCCTTCTTCAGACCCGCGATCAGACGGCTGTAGGACAGACCGTTGACGCGCGCACCCGCATTGATACGGGCGATCCACAGAGCGCGGAACTGACGCTTCTTCTGACGGCGGTCGCGGTAGGCGTACTGGCCTGCCTTGATTACCGCCTGCTTGGCAACGCGGAACACGCGCGAGCGTGCACCGTAGTAGCCTTTGGCGAGCTTCAGAATCTTCTTGTGACGACGACGGGCGATGACGCCACGCTTAACACGAGCCATGTTGTAACCTCTTGATTATCTTGACCAGATCAACGAACGCGCAGCATGCGCTCTACTTTGGCAACGTCGGATGCATGCATCAGCGAGGTGCCGCGCAGCTGACGCTTACGCTTGGTAGTCATCTTGGTCAGGATGTGGCTCTTGAAAGCGTGCTTGTGCTTGAAGCCGTTTGCAGTCGGCTTGAAGCGCTTCTTGGCACCGCTCTTGGTTTTCATCTTTGGCATGTTTAGTACTCCGCATTCAGTGATTACGCATAACCGCAAGGCCTGCCAGTGCCCTGGTGGTTACTTTCTCTTTTTCGGGGCGATGACCATGATCAGCTGGCGTCCTTCCATCTTCGGATGCTGCTCAACGGAGCCGTATTCGGCGAGGTCGTTTTCGACCCGCTTCAACAGCTCCATGCCCAGCTCCTGGTGGGCCATCTCACGACCACGGAATCGAAGCGATACCTTGGCCCTGTCCCCGTCGACAAGGAAACGTACCAGGTTGCGTAGTTTTACCTGGTAATCCCCTTCTTCCGTCCCTGGACGAAACTTTACTTCTTTAACCTGCGACTGCTTCTGGTTCTTCTTCGCCTCGGCAGCCTGCTTCTTCTTCTCGAACAGGTGCTTGCCGTAGTCCATGATCCGACATACCGGCGGAACCGCATCAGCAACAATCTCAACCAGATCGAGCTTGGCCTCTTCAGCGGCCTGGATGGCTTCGGCAATGGAAACCACACCAACCTGCTGGCCATCAGCGCCGATCAGGCGAACCTCGCGGGCCGTGATGTTTTCATTGATCGGCGGACGGGCCTGTACTCGCCTGTCTTGTCTCATGTCGCGCTGCTTAATAGTGATTACTCCGTTCTGTTACCGACCACGCCGGGAAACGGCCTGGACCAGCAGATCCTGGAACTCGCTGACGGTCATCGAGCCCAGATCCTGACCGTCGCGCGTACGCACGGCGACGGTTTGCGATTCGACTTCGCGATCCCCAATAACCAGCAGATAGGGAACCTTGAGCAAAGTATGCTCACGGATTTTAAAGCCGATCTTCTCGTTTCTCAAGTCGGCTTTGGCACGATAGCCGTTTTCTTCCAGCTCTTTGGCCACCTGCGCGGCAAATTCGCCCTGCTTGTCGGTGATATTCAGCACCACCGCCTGGGTCGGCGCTAGCCAGGCCGGGAAGGAACCCTCGTAGTGCTCGATGAGGATCCCGATGAAACGCTCGAAGGAACCGAGCACGGCACGGTGCAGCATCACCGGGTGCTTGCGGCTATTATCCTCACTGACGTACTCGGCCCCGAGGCGGATCGGCAGATTGAAGTCGAGCTGCAGGGTACCGCACTGCCAGACCCGCCCCAGGCAATCCTTCAGCGAGAACTCGATCTTCGGACCGTAGAAGGCGCCCTCGCCCGGCTGCAGCTCCCACGGCAGGCCAGCGTTGTCCAACGCGGACTGCAGGGCAGCCTCGGCGCGATCCCACAGGTCATCGGAGCCGACGCGCTTCTCCGGACGGGTCGACAGCTTGAGCTGGATGTCCTTGAAGCCGAAGTCGGAGTACACATCCAGGGTCAGTTTGATGAAGGCCGCAGCCTCATCCTGCATCTGCCCCTCGGTGCAGAAGATGTGCGCGTCGTCCTGCACGAAGCCGCGCACGCGCATGATGCCGTGCAGCGAGCCGGACGGCTCGTTGCGGTGACAGGCACCGAACTCAGCCAGACGCAGCGGCAGTTCACGGTAGCTCTTCAGCCCCTGATTGAACACCTGCACGTGGCACGGGCAGTTCATCGGCTTGACCGCGTAGTCACGGCTTTCCGACTCGGTGGTGAACATCAGGTCGCCGTAGTTGGCCCAGTGACCGGACTTCTCCCACAGCACGCGATCGACCACCTGCGGCGTCTTGATTTCCAGGTAGCCGTTCTGGCGCTGGATACGGCGCATGTACTGCTCGAGCACCTGGTACAGGGTCCAGCCATTGGGGTGCCAGAACACCATGCCGGGCGCTTCTTCCTGGGTGTGGAACAGATCCAGGCGCTTGCCAATCTTGCGGTGATCGCGCTTTTCCGCCTCTTCCAGACGATGCAGGTGATCCTTGAGGTCCTGTTTGTTGCCCCAGCAGGTGCCGTAGATGCGCTGCAGCATCTTGTTCTTCGAGTCGCCACGCCAGTAGGCACCGGCCACCTTCATCAGCTTGAAGGCCTGCAGCTTGCCGGTCGAGGGCACGTGCGGGCCACGGCACAGGTCGATGAAGCCACCCTGCCGGTAGAAGGACAGCTGCTGATCACCAGGAATCGCCTCGATGATCTCGACCTTGTACTTCTCACCCAGCCTGTCGAAGAAGGCCACCGCCTCTTCGCGCGACATCAGCGAGCGACTGACCTGATGGTCGGCCTTGGCCAGCTCGTACATCTTCGCCTCGATCCTCTCGAGATCCTCACTGGTGAAGGGACGCTCGCAATCGAAGTCGTAATAGAAGCCGTCGTTGATGACCGGGCCGATGGTGACCTGGGTACCGGGGAACAGCTCCTGCACGGCCATGGCCATCAGATGGGCACAGGAGTGGCGCAGCACCTCGACACCCTCCGCATCCCGCGCAGTGATGATCGACAGCGCGGCATCCTCCTCGATGACGTACGAGGTGTCCACCAGTTGACCGTCGACCTTGCCGGCCAGCGCGGCCTTGGCCAGACCGGCACCGATGGATTGCGCAACCTCGGCCACACTGACCGGTTGCTCGAATGAACGCTGACTGCCGTCGGGAAGAGT
Source organism: Pseudomonas linyingensis (assembly GCF_900109175.1). Classification (GTDB taxonomy): domain Bacteria; phylum Pseudomonadota; class Gammaproteobacteria; order Pseudomonadales; family Pseudomonadaceae; genus Geopseudomonas; species Geopseudomonas linyingensis. The sequence continues at coordinate 79,505 of NZ_FNZE01000019.1, forward strand.
AACGATGGGCATGGCGCCTCCTCTCTCAGTGGTGACCCCTACCAAAGGCCACGTGGGGTGGGATGAGCCAGTAAACGGCGCCCGGCGGGAAAACTGCCTTACGATGGCAGGACCGATTCGGCCTTCCCGGCACACAGGCGGAGATCACTGGAAAATAAGCCCGCCATCGTTTCAGAAAACCCCGCCCGGCGCAAGGCAAAGCGCCCGCACGCGCAACCTACAGAGCGTCGAGAAACTCGCCGACCAGACGATTGAACAACGCCGGGCGCTGCACATTCATGCCATGGGAAACCCCCGGCAGGATCGCACGCTGCGCCCCCGCCAGATGCCGCTCGAGCATCTGCAACACCACCGGAAACGGCTGCGGGCTGCGCTCACCGCCCAGCAACAGTGCCGGGCAGCGGATTTCAGCCAGCAGGGCGGGCGTCACCGGCTCCGGCCGGTCAGCAACCTGCCCCACCAGAGTGAAGACATTGTCCAGCGCCATGTGCCGGAAGCGGGCCGAGGAGCGCCGCCAGATCCCGGCACCACTGACCGTATCGACGAACAACTCCAGACCAGCCTCAGGCTGATCGGCACGGATCAGGCGTAAAGCCTCCAGGCGGAACTGATTGCGCTCGCCCGCCGCGACTGGCGCCAGCAGGTCGGCCGCCTCGAACAGCTCGGGAGCAAAGTCCCCACCCGGATCGGCCAGCAGCAGCGAGCGCACCAGATCCGGCCGTTGCGCCGCCAAGCGCAGCGCAATATTGCCGCCCCGAGAGTGACCCAGCACATGCATCGGCTCGCCCTGGCGCTCGATCAACTCGACCAGATCAGCGACATGCTGCAGCGTGGAAAAGCCCTTACCTTCGCCATTCCAATGCTCCGGATAGCAATGCCGAAGACTGACCGCCAGCACCCGATAGCGCTCAGCCAGCACCGGAATCTGCGCCGACCAGAAGCGGTAGTCACATAGCGAGCCATGCACCAGCAACAGCGAAGGCCCCGAGCCCTGCTCGAGCCCCTTCAGTTCGTAATCCGACAGCCGCCAAACCACTGGCTCCACCTGAACAACCTCGCCGCGCCAATTTCCCGGAAGCAGAAAACAGAAAAGCCGGTCAAAATGACCGGCTTTTCTGTTATTTGGTAGGCACAATTGGACTCGAACCAACGACCCCCACCATGTCAAGGTGGTGCTCTAACCAACTGAGCTATGTGCCTGCAATTTGGTAGGCGCAATTGGACTCGAACCAACGACCCCCACCATGTCAAGGTGGTGCTCTAACCAACTGAGCTATGCGCCTGCAGTGGGCCGAAATACTACGGAGCAGCCGCTCACCCGTCAACACTTTTTTGGCTAACCTACTGAAAAAACACCATCTTTTGGCGTATTCCAGATCTCAGCGGTCTTTCGTCTCGCTGGCAGCCCGGAAAAATCCCGCGTAGGATCGAATCACACGTAAAGGATATACAACAGAGGTTGCAAAATGGCGTACACCCCCTATCCGCAATCCTACTACGCCTTTTCCGCCAACCCGGCACCGCAACGCCCGCCCCTGATCGGCGAGCACGAAACTGATGTATGCGTCATCGGTGCCGGCTATACCGGCCTGTCCACTGCCCTGTTCCTGCTGGAGAACGGCTTTCGGGTCACCGTGCTCGAGGCGGCGCAGGTCGGCTTCGGCGCCTCAGGTCGCAACGGCGGACAGATCGTCAACAGTTATAGCCGCGACATCGACGTGATCGAGCGCAATACCAACTCACAGGCCGCCGCGTTGATGGGGCAGATGGCCTTCGAGGGTGGCCGGGTCATCCGCGAGCGGATCGAACGCTACAACATCCAGTGCGACCTGAAGAACGGCGGGGTGTTCGCCGCGTTCACCTCCAGGCAGATGGAGCATCTGGAAGCACAGAAGCGATTGTGGGAGCGCTACGGCCACACCCAACTGGAACTGCTCGATCGTCAGGCTATCCGTCGGGTGGTAGCCTGCGACAACTACGTCGGCGGACTGCTCGACCACACCGGCGGACATATCCATCCGCTAAACCTCGCTCTCGGTGAGGCGGCGGCGGTGGAGTCACTGGGCGGAGTGATTCACGAGCAATCGCCGGTCGTGCGCATCGAGCGCGGCACCACCCCGGTGGCGCACACTTCGCAGGGCCGGGTCCGCGCCAAGTTTCTGGTGGTGGCCGGCAACGCCTATCTGGGCAACCTGTTGCCGGAGCTGGCCGCCAAGTCGATGCCCTGTGGCAGCCAGGTCATCGCTACCGAGCCGTTGAGCGAGGAGCTGGCCCTCTCGCTACTGCCACAGGACTACTGTGTCGAGGACTGCAACTACCTGCTCGACTACTACCGCCTCTCGGCCGACCGACGCCTGATCTACGGCGGGGGCGTGACCTACGGCGCACGCGATCCGGCCAACATCGAAGCCATCATCCGGCCGAAGCTGCTCAATACCTTCCCGCAACTGCAGAACGTCAAAATCGACTTCGCCTGGACCGGCAATTTCCTGCTGACTCTGTCGCGCCTGCCTCAGGTAGGGCGCATCGGCGACAACATCTACTATTCGCAGGGCTGCAGTGGTCACGGCGTAACCTATACTCATCTGGCCGGCAAGGTGCTGGCAGAGGCACTGCGCGGCCAGGCCGAGCGCTTCGACGCCTTCGCTGGCCTGCCGCACTACCCCTTCCCCGGCGGCCGCTTGTTCCGCATCCCGCTCACCGCTCTCGGCGCCGGGTATTACCAGCTGCGCGACCGCCTGGGTGTCTGAGCAGTCCCGCCAAAGCAGCAACGACATCCTTTGGGGCCGTGCTGCTTCAGGGTTGATCGCTACAGCGGACACGCAGGAAGTACCGTACACGCCCCCGCCCGCGTAGCTGCCGGCAACGCCTCGCGAAATCGCGACTCCTCCGGAACCAGCGCGCGAGAACATTGCTGAGCCTGCCCGGCCGGGACCGCACAACCCTGGTCGGCCAGCACATGAGCCAGATTGGCCCAGCCTGGAGCCAGCGTGGGTTCGACTGTAACGGCCTGTTTGAGCGCAAGCTGCGCGCCGTCAAAATCCCGCGCCGCATAACGGGCATTGCCCAGTGCAAACCAAGCTACGCCCTCACGGGGCCAATGGCGCACAGCCGCCTCGTAGGCGCGCCCCGCCGCATCGACATGCCCGGTCTGCTCGAGATCGCTGGCGGCCGTTAGCCAGGGGCGCAACTCGGCCCGAGCCGGCAACTTGTCTGGCGGCAGCGTGAGAACCGCCCAGCGCCCACCACGCGCCCAGGTCGCATCGAAACTGGCAAAGTCGGTCACCCAGCGCCGCGTGGTGCCCGAGCGGAGGATCAACTGCTGCTTCCTGCGGTCATAGCCCACCAGCACGGCAAAGTGCCAGCGCGGATACCAGTCGAAGGCCAGATTCTGCAGCACCAGCACCGGATTACCGGCCGCTACCTCGGCGAGCAGGACTTCCAGACCAGGCGCCAACGGGTAGACCAGCAGATCATGGTCGCGCGCGGCCGCCACCAACTCAACCTGCAGGCTGCCGTCGCGACCGGGAAGAAACACCCGATCCTTGAGCAGCCCCGGCGTGGTACTCACACCACGCTGGTTGAGCATGGTCGCCAGTGCGGCCGGACCACACTGGTACTCGGCCTGGGGGAAGAACGACACCTCGCTGAGCTCGACCCGCTCCGGCAGCAGCTCGGCCTGTGACGACAACGGCGGCACCGAGGCACAACCACCGAGAAGCAAACCAGCCAGCAACAGGCATAAAGCCTGCCGCCTCATCAATTGATGCACTTGACGAAGCTGAAGATATCGGTCGCGCACAACATGTCAGTGATGATGAAAATCACCAGGAACAGCACGATGACACCAATGATGCCGCCAGCCGGCGCCTCGCTGAGCTGCTGGTTGAACTGAGCCAGCTCGGCATTGGTAAGGCCTTGGATACGCTGCTCGACCTGCTCGCGCTCCACGCCCAGCGTCACCAGCTTGTCCTGCACCCCCTGATCATCCAGCATGGCCAGCAATTGTTGGCGATCGACCTGCTGTTGCTGCGCGTGCAGGACCTCCGGGGTATCGATCATCGCCGCCTGGGCTAGCGGTACTTGAACCAGCAGCAGATGGGATGCTGCCAGCAAAGCGGCCAACCGACGGGAAAATGCTCGCTTGAACATTGGACTCTCCTTCCAAAGATCCAATTGGACTATCTCAGGTCAACCCAGTTCCACTGTAGATTAGGCGAAATGCTACAGCCCGCCGCCAATGCCACACGGCCTTACCGACTCGGAAGTGCCCCTAGCATGTCCATGATGAATTTGCGCGTGGACGGCATAGCCTCGGCAAACTCCGGGCTCGTTTCCGGCGCGACCTTGACCAAACCCTTCAACTGCGCCCGCTGGACCTGCTCGGCATATTTCTGCGCAAACAACTCGCGGATTCTCCTCGACTCAGTCGCCCCCTCCTGCAGCAAAGCCTCCAACACCTTACGGGTCGCATCCATGAATACCCGGCTGCGATTGAACTGCCAGCATTGCTCCACATACTGTTTCGATCGCTGGGTCAACTTGTCATCCAACGCTGCCAGATCCCGCTTCAAGGCTTCACTTTCCAGCTCGGCACAAGCCGCTCGCCGCTGCAGGTCATCAATACCCTTCTTGAAATCGGCACTGACCGCTTGGTCATGCACGGCCAGTTGCTCGCCCAGCGCCTGCAAGCGCGCGCCGAGCTCCGACTTTTCTGCCAGCACCTGCTGGAGCAGCTTCTCGACCCCAGCAAGCTGCGTGAGATCCGTCGCCTCTGACGCTACATGACCGTCGCGGAAACCCTGCTGATAGCCTGCCTCCCAAGCCGACTCGGATGACATACCGCCAGGCGCTCCAGCCCGAACTTCACTTACATTCATTCCCAGACCTCCATGCCTGACATTCTGGGTACGAATCCTGCCCGGTCGCTGCAGCGATATCCGTGAGAGCCCCCGCAAAACCCGTGATCATTGGTAAATCAGCCCCATAGCCCCGTCCCGCCCGGCAAACCAACTCCGCCGCAGCTCACCCGCCCGAAGATACTTCGCTTCCCCGTTGCATGGCGGCCACAGCCGGACCAGCATAGGCAGCCAATACATCGACATATCACGCCAACCTGCCTGGCGAGGCATACAAGGATCTGATGAGCATGGCGTCCAGCAATACCAACGAACAAGCCGACACTGCAGCGGTCAAGCGTGCCGAGCCGGTGCGCGGCGATTTCGCCGTGGTCGCAGACCTTCTGCCCTATCTGCGCCCCTACCTCGGACGCATTCTTCTGGCCCTAGGCCTGGTGTTCGCGGCCAAGCTGCTCAACCTGCTGGTACCGATCGTCCTCAAGCATATCGTCGACGGTCTCAATGTAGAACCCAGCCTCATGATGCTGCCGGTCGGCCTGCTTCTGGCCTACGGCGCTGCACGCATCGGCGTCACCCTGTTCACCGAACTGCGTCAGGTGGTATTCGCCCGGGTCATGGCGCGCACCTCGCGTCAGGTTACCCTCCGGGTGTTCCGTCACCTGCACGGTCTCAGCCTGAAATTCCACCTCGGCCGGCGCACCGGCGGCGTCGCTCGCGATGTGGAACGAGGCGGCAGTGCGATTGCCGACCTACTCGACTGGACCCTCTACTCGATCATTCCGATCCTTCTGGAGGTACTGCTGGTCACTGGTGTGCTGGTGTGGGCCTACGACTGGCGTTTCGCCGCCATCACCCTCGGCACCCTGCTGGCTTACGGGATATGGACCTTTGCCATCACCGAATGGCGCACCCGCTACTATCGTGCGGCGGTGGAAGCCGATACTCGCGCCAACGAACGTGCGGTCGACTCGCTACTCAACTACGAGACCGTCAAGTACTTCAACAACGAGGAACACGAAGCAACGCGCTACGACGAAAACCTGCGCAGCCTGGAGAATGCCAAGGTCAAGGCCACCACCAGCCTGGCGCTCCTCAATCTCGGCCAGGCGGCAGTCGTGTCCCTCGGTGTCACCGCAATGATGTGGCTGGCCGCCGACGGGGTCGTTGCCGGCAGCCTCACGGTCGGGGATCTGGTGCTGGTCAACGCCTATCTGCTGCAGCTTTCCGCGCCACTGTTCCTGCTTGGCATGATGTACCGCGAGGTGAAGCAGGCGCTGACCAACATGGAGCGCCTGTTCGGCCTGCTCGACGAGCGTCAGGATGTGCAAGACGCCCCGGACGCCCGGCAACTGGTTCCCGGCCAGCCGCAGGTGCGCTTCGAGAGCGTGCAATTTGGCTATGACCCGCGCCGACAGATACTGCATGACGTGGATTTCGAAATTCCCGCCGGCGGCACCGTGGCCGTGGTCGGTCACTCCGGTTGCGGTAAATCCACCTTGGCCCGACTGCTGTACCGCTTCTACGACGTGGATGGCGGCCGTATAACGATAGCCGGTCACGACCTGCGTCAGCTGACCCAAGCCTCGGTACGCAGCGCCATCGCCATCGTTCCGCAGGACACCGTGCTGTTCAACGAGAGCATTTACTACAACATCCTTTATGGCCACCCGGGCGCCAGTCGTGAGGAAGTCGAGGCCGCGGCTCGCGCCGCGCATATCCACGACTTCGTGCAGAGTTTGCCTGATGGCTACGAAACTCCGGTCGGCGAGCGCGGCCTGAAGCTCTCCGGTGGCGAGAAGCAGCGCGTAGCCATCGCCCGAGCGATTCTCAAGAACCCCAGCATCCTGATATTCGATGAGGCCACCTCGGCGCTGGACTCACAGTCGGAGCGCACCATCCAGGCCGAACTGGATCACATCCAGCTCGGCCGCACCACCCTGGTGATCGCCCATCGTCTGTCCACGGTGATGAACGCCGACCAGATACTGGTAATGAATGATGGGCGCATCGTCGAGCGCGGCAGCCACCCGCAGCTGCTGGCCCTGGGCGGGCAATACGCGCAAATGTGGCGACTTCAGCAGCAACGCGCGGAGCAGGCAGCAACAGAGCAACACGGCCGATGATGCACCAGGCAAGTCCGCGAGCGATCATCTAACGTGAGAGTCATGCTTGCGACTTGCCAGGTCTTTATCCCATGCCAGCACAGCTGCACGCCATCCAGGCCGACATTACCACGCTCGCGGTCGACGCCATCGTCAACGCGGCCAATCCGTCGCTACTTGGCGGCGGAGGTGTTTCCGGAGCCATATTGCGAGCCGGGGGAGCGAAGCTTGTTGATGCATGCCGTCGCCTTGGCGGTTGCGATAGTGGCGATGCCAAACTCACGCCAGGCTATCGCCTGCCCGCCCGTTACGTCGTGCACACGGTCGGCCCTGTCTGGCACGGAGGGCAACAGCAGGAGGCGGAGTTGCTGGCCTCCTGCTACCGTCGCGCCCTTGAGGTCGCAGCTGCGGCAGGCGCTCGTAGCGTAGCCTTCCCGAGCATCAGTACCGGCATCTTCGGCTATCCCTTCGCGCAGGCCGCGGCCATAGCTGTGGATACCGTGCGGGCAACTCTGCCGGCGCTTCCCACCATCGAGTCGGTGGTGTTCTGCTGTTTTTCCAGCGCTGACCTGCAGGTTTACACTCGGCTACTCGACGCTCTGGACTAAAGGGAGGGGAGAGAGCCACGAACCGCCCTGCCCTATTCCACGCGAAAGGCGACTACTCAGCCAAGCCGAGCTTACCCCGCACCTTACCGAATAGGGCAACCCCTGCCACCACCACACCACCGGCTACTACGCCGAAGGCGGCATTGAGCAGCGTCGGAACCAGCGCCTGAAGCACTCCCCCTATAGCGGTTCCTGCGCCCCCCGCATGAGCCAACTGCTCAATGGCATGATGCACTATGGGGATACCGTGGGTCAGGATGGCGCCACCGACCATGAACATGGCCGCAGTACCCACGACCGAAAGCCCCTTCATTAGGTATGGTGCGACGCTGAGGATCATGCCGCCGAAGCGTTTCGCCAGACGCGAATCCCGCTGACAGAGATGCAGCCCGAGATCGTCCAGCTTCACGATTCCGGCCACCAGACCATAGACGCCGACCGTCATCACGATGGCGATTACGGATAGTACCAACACCTGCTGCATGAAGGCGGCCGCGGCCACCGCCCCCAAGGTAATGGCGATGATCTCCGCAGAGAGAATGAAGTCCGTACGTACTGCACCTTTGATCTTGTCCCGCTCAAACGTCACCATATCGACAGCGGGATCGCTCAGTGCCGCAAGCTGACGGGCATGGTCGGCATCCTCCTCCACCTTGCTGTGCAGAAACTTGTGAGCCAGCTTCTCGAAGCCCTCGAAACACAGGAAAGCGCCTCCCAACATCAACAGCGGAGTAATAGCCCAAGGGGCAAGCGTACTGATCAACAGAGCGGCAGGAACCAAAATCAGCTTGTTGAGAAACGAGCCCTTGGCCACTGCCCATACTACTGACAGCTCCCGGTCTGCAGCGACCCCGGTAACCTGCTGGGCATTCAAGGCCAGATCATCACCGAGCACTCCAGCCGTCTTCTTGGCTGCCACCTTGGTCATCACTGAAACGTCATCTAAAATAGTCGCAATGTCATCAATCAATGCGAGCAAGCTACTTCCAGCCAAGTTGGTTCTCCCTGCGTGCCGGTTGTTGGTACAGGCCATCTTCGCCAATGATATCCGTGTTGCAAGTCATTTTGGTGCAGCGTGTGGTGGCGACAATAGAATGAACAGAGAGAGCAGACGAGCTCGAGATTAGAGCAGGGGCGCCCCGCAGAGCGTAGAGCAACTCCCGCGCCGAAAAGCCGAAACCCCGACCAGCATGTGCTGATCGGGGTTTCTGTATAGGTGCTTGACGATGACCTACTCTCACATGGAGAAGCTCCACACTACCATCGGCGATGCGTCGTTTCACTGCTGAGTTCGGGATGGGATCAGGTGGTTCCAACGCTCTATGGTCGTCAAGCAATTTGTTGGGGAATCGTTTTGAGTCGCTTCCCCTAATTGGGTATGTGATATCGGTGTATCTTCGGTAATTTTACGCGTTCTTGCAAGCTTTCGGCCTGTCACACGCAAACAACAAATTGTTTGGGTGTTATATGGTCAAGCCTCACGGGCAATTAGTACTGGTTAGCTCAAC
>NZ_FNZE01000007.1 GCF_900109175.1 Pseudomonas linyingensis
GCGTCGGGGGCGGCGACCTTGAGCACCAGGGCGGCGCCCAGCGCGGCGGCGGCATCGCCGAGATGGGCGCCGGCAGCGACGTAGGCGTCATCCGGGATGCAGGCAGCCAGGCCGGCACCGGGCTGCACGACGACCTGGTGGCCCTGGGCGACCAGTTTCTTCACCGTTTCCGGCGTGGCGGCCACGCGGGTTTCCCCGGCGTGGGTTTCGAGAGGGATACCGATGTGCACGGGCAAATCTTCCTAAGATCGTTGTTGCAGGGGGGGCGTGTTGCCCAAGCAAGCAAGGCGTGGCGGAGTAACCCCAGTCAGGCCTTGCCGCGACCTGCCGATCGATTTCGATCGGCAGGTCGGCGGGCACTTCCCGGAGCACTCGGCGAGCGAAAGACGCGTGCTTCGTCGAGGGCTCCAGGCGGATGGGTGGAAGACCCATTGCACCTGGCTGGGAAGTCTTATTCAGGTCGGCCTCGAGCCGGCAATCAATGCGGTTCAGAAAACATGCAGCAGCCGGAGGTTGAGACGTGACTCCTCTTTGAAACCGCTTTCAACCGAGGTGTCTCGCGCAAATGTCGCCAGCAGCTGTGTGCGTGGGCTGACGAAGTAGGATCCTCCGGCCAGGATTTTTTCCTGATTGCTTTCGTCGCCCAGCCTGACGCCATCCACTTCGGTTTCTCCGCCCCACAGGCGGGAATAGCCAACGTGGAGGGCAGCTTTTTCGCCAACCTTGTACCGGATGAAACCTTGCAGCTGATACTGCGGGTCCTGTTCGAGCGTCAGGTCGGCAGCGCTGTAGTCGTCGTTGTCGCCGAAGAACGTCACGTCCGCGACCAGGTCGACAACGATGTTGTTGGCAAGGCCATGCATGTAGCCGCCCTGGAAGACATATTTCCAGCGGTTCTCCCCGAGGTTCAGGAGGTTGTCCTTGTCGTATTCACCCAGGGGTAGAAAAAGGTACTGGGTGATGCCCAGCGCTCGGCTCAGCGATGGCTCTTGGTCGATCCAGATGGCGCTGGCCAGAATGGGGTCGCCCATACCACTTTCACTGCCGAGGGCGTCAAGGTCCTCGCCGGCGGAGAGGTGGCCGAAGGGCAGGAGCAGCTGGATGTTCGTCAGGTGGCCAGCGATATCCTGATAGCGAACCCCCCGGAGAATGGCAACATCGGAATCGAGCTTGTATTTGCCGCTGAGCTTGTTCCCGTCGAGATAGAAATCGTCCCGCTCCGCATGCTGCAGGTAGAGAAGTCCCAGCTTCGTGCCTGCTGGCATCGGGGTATAGTCGCCTGGATCGACATCCAGGGCATGGCACAGAATCGGGAATTGCAGGCAGGAAGCCAGCAGCAGTGAGCGGAGTATCGAGTTGGTCTGCTGGCTGGTCTTGCTGGTGAGGGTAAACTCGAGGGCCGGCTTGGAAACTTTGGGCAAGGTCAGAGGGCAGGCTTTTGTTGTTGTTTTCATGTCTTTCCCATATTTTTATAAATTCATGTTGGGATAAGCACAGGGGGCTGTGCTTATTTTGAATCTGGTCTTGGGAGTGACCTCACGGGGCAGGAGTCGACAACAGCTCCAGCAGATGAGCATCCACCTGCTTCAGCATTTCGGCGTCGGTGCCGAAAAGTCCGAGATGGCCATCTATCGAGTGCAGCGGCCTGAACTCGCTGTTGGGGATCAGCTCTTGCTCGGCCAGGCAATCGTCGCAGGTAAAAAACATGTCATGGGAAATCGGCATCACGTAGGTCTTTGCCTTGATACGCCCCAGGGCTGCCGCGAGATCGCCGCCGGTATTCCGGCTGACATCGCCCCGCTGCCATTTCCAGGCCATGCTCAGCAGGTTGTTGGGATCCATCTCCGCGAAGTAACCGGTCATGAAGTTGTCGACGAAGGCCGGCATCGAATCGAAGCCCAGGGCCTTGTGCCGACTGGTGCGGAAGAACTCGGTGCTCCAGCCCATCACCGTCCACAGTTTTGCATGACGTTTGAGTCCGGCGGCCACCTGATGCGAGGAACCGTACAGGCCAGACTGGTAGGCCGGGTCGGTGGTGATGGCTTCGATGAGTGCTTCGGCGTACAGGAAGTCATGCGCGCTGTTGCGCGCGGTTCCCGCCATCGGTGCGGCGCGCTTGACGAAGTCCGGGTAGCGCACCGCCCACTCATAGGTCTGCTGCGCGCCCATCGAGCCGCCGACCACCAGCGCCAGGCTCTCGAGGCCGAAATGCTCGGTCAGCAAGCGGTGCTGGGCGCGTACATCGTCGCTGATCCTGACCTGCGGGAAGCCGGGGCCAGCCAGCGAGCCCGTGCTGTTGCTCGGCGATGTGGAGAGGCCGTTGCCGATCTGATTGACGACGATGATGCAGTATTTCGCCGGGTCCAGGGCGCGGCCCTCGCCGATATAGGCCTGCTCCATGATCTTGCTGGTGCCGGAGTACCAGGTCGGTACCAGAATCGCGTTGCTCTTATCGGCGTTGAGTGTGCCGTATATGGCCACGGCCAATTTGCAATCAGGGATGCTGGCGCCTTCCTCGAGTTCGAGGGAGCCGATATCGATCAGCTCGAAAGGCCCATGATTTTCTTGCGAGTAGTAGTTGGTCATCTCGGGTCTCCTGGACATGGAGCTGCCACGGCAAAAGCGGAAGTAGCCGTGACAGCTTCATTCGATTGGCTGGGAGTTACTTTCAGGCCATTGCGAAGCCCGGATAACCCTCGGCAGCTATTTCGTCGCAGCGGCGGTGGTAGTTACCGGCGCCGCCGATATAGGAAATGAGTCGGCGCGGCTTCCCATCCACATTCGAGCCCATGTACCAGGAGTCGGTTTTTACCACCAGGGTCTTGGCGGCGACCTCATCGTGGTGCTGTACCCAGCTGTCTTCGAAGTCCTTGGTCGCTTCGACGGTGTGTTTGCCGTGCTGGCGCGAAAAGTCGATACAGCCGGTGATCCAGTCGACCTGCTGTTGCAGGCAGGTGGTCATGTTGCAGAGCGCCGCGGACGGCGCCAGCGGCGCACCGGTGGTGAACAGGTTGGGGTAGCCGTGAATCTGCAGCCCCATCGCGGTGCGGATTTCCTGCTGCCACTGCTCCTTCAGCGAGCGGTGATTGCGGCCGCGAATATCGATGCGGCTGAGCGCGCCGGAGCCGGCGTCGAAACCGACAGCCATAATGATGATATCGACCTCATGCACCTTGCCGTCCGCGGTCTGGATACCTTCGGGAACGATCTTCTCGATAGGTGCTTTCTTGCAGTCGACCGCTTCGACGTTATCTTGCAGGTAAACCTCGAGATACTTGTTTTCCAGCGGTACGCGGTGAGTGCCGAAACCGTAGTCGGCGGAAGAGGGGATGAGCAGGTCGCAGAGTTCCGGCTTGGACTGCAGGCGCTCGCGCATCTTTTCGCGCACGAATGCGGAAACCGCTTCGCTGACCTGCTCGTCGACGAACATCTCGGGGAAGGAGGCCAGCCACAGGGCCAGAGAGCCGTCTTCCCACAGTTTTTCCAGCACGGCACGACGTTCTTCGGGGGTCTTCTCGGCCCAGGGGCCGGCGTCGAAGTCGTAGTCGAAGCCGGCAAAGGTTTCGCGCACGCGCTTCTTGAGTTCGTGGAACCGCGAACCCCATTTTTCCCAGTCTTCCTTGCTGTATTTGGGGTTGCGCATCGGAATAATATACTGCGGAGTGCGCACGAAAACCTTCATCGATCCCACCTGGGGCGCGATGGTCTGGATCACCTGAATACCGGTGGCGCCGGTGCCGATCACGGCGACGCGCTTGCCCTTCAGGTTGACGCCTTCCTTGGGCCACAGGCCGGTATGGTGGATCTCGCCGCGGAAGGAGGATTGCCCCGGGAAGCGGTCGGTCAGCGGGGCGGAAAGCATGCCGCAACAGGCAATCAGGTACTGGGTATTGATCGTTTCACCGGCCTCGGTCGTCACATTCCAGCGGCCTTTCTCCTCGCAATAGTGCGCGGAAACGATACGGGTACTGAGCTGGATATCCTTGCGCAGATCCAGACGGTCTGCCACGTAGTTCAGCCACTCTTCGGTTTCCGGTTGGGCGGGGAAGCGTTCGGTCGGCTGCCAAGACTTATAGAGTTCCTCGGAGAACCAGTACTGATAGATCTCGGCCTGGGAGTCGAAACGGGCGCCGGGGTAGCGGTTCCAATACCAGGTGCCGCCGACACCGGAGGCCGTGTCGTAGGCGCGGACTTTCAATCCCATCTCGCGAAGGCGATGCAACTGATACAAGCCGGCTACGCCTGAGCCAATCACCATTGCATCCAGAAACGTCACTTTACCGGTATCGGATGACACGGGGCTGGTTTCCAATTGAGTACTCATTGTGAAGCCTCATTTTGTTATGTTTATGTTGACTTGTTTATTGCCTTTACTTTTTAGGCCGGCAGGCAACTGTGAAGGCACAATGAGACCGTAACAACGCAGGTAGCCTGCGCTCTTGAAAAAAGCAGTGAAACTATTGAAGGAACTGGTGTTGATCACTCGCTGGTTGTTACTCGACTGACCATATGGGCGAGTGCGGCTCACGGCATCACGGATAGGTATCGGCTGGGCGATGAGCGAACAGATGACGGCCAATCTGGTCTGTGATGCCTTACGCGTGCAGCGTGGGGTAGGGCATCCACTTGGCCGGCCAGTCAGGCTGCCGAGCTTCAGTCTTCGCTGGCGGATTTCGACGGCGGCAGACCGGCCGCGCAGCGTGGACACAGGCAAGCCTTGTTGAGCAGATGCACGGGCACTCGCGCGAGCGCTTCCTTGCTGACGGGGGCCATGGTGCACCAGCATTCCACGTCGAGGCGGCCGGCTTGGGCTGGAGAGCATTGGTTTGCACCGCCGCAAAGCGGGCATAGGTGGTTGGGGAGCGATTGCATGTTTGGGGGGGATTGCCGAGTTGAGTGTTTGTTTTGTTGATGGCCCACTACTCGACACCAGATGGTGCGAGCCAGTGCGCCATCTGGTGCAAACATTCCCTCGTCAAACCTGGCGTGCTCCACACTGCATTGCAGCGTTCAGCTACTTGCTGGAAGCCTGCGGGATGGTATCCACCAAGATTGGCAAGCCCTTGCCGTTCACCACGTTGTGCGAGCGGATAGTGGCGACGCTACCCGAACGGTCGATCGGCTGTCCATATCACGGCCCGCCCGAGGCAATGCTTCAGGGTGACTTCCGGCAACGCATCTCCGCCGCCCCATATCCCCATATCACTGCCGCCACGCTCTGATGCTCCCAGATGCTCTCGTTGCGCCCCTGGTAGCGGGTGCCGCTGGCGCTGGGCTGGCGGTACATAAGCGACACGCTGTCGCCGCGCTCGGCGATCAGGGTCGGCGGTTCGGTGGCGAAGAAGGTGACGATCAGCTCGCTGCCGGGGGCGTCGTCGCAGACGAAGGTGAAGGGGCCGGTGTGCGGCACCAGGCGATAGCGGGCCTGCAGCTCGGCGATGCGCAGTCGGTAGCTGTCCTCTATGCAGGCGCGCTGGTCGGTGCTTTTCCAGCAGTCGTCGCGGCCCTTGATCCAGCCGCGCTGCTCGGCCTTGAGCTGCGGCGGGTGCTCGTTGGCCGCCCTGGTGCTGGCCGCGGTGTAGACCTCGGCCAGTTGGCGGTCGAGGTCGGACAGTTCGGCGTCCGCGCAGACCAGCGCCGGGATGCTGGAGTTCTCGACCTTGTTGCAGTCATACGAGGGGCCTTGAGGCTGGGTGTGCACAGCGAAGGTCAGCAGCATGCTGCACAGTGGCAGTGCCGCGAAGCCGAAGCGATTCATGTCGATCTCCCTCGGCGACCGGGACAGGGCCGCGGCCTGCCACCGGCCGGATGGGCCGGCGGCGCGAAATCAGACGGTAGCGACCTGCTCCAGTATGGCCAGCGACTGGGCGAGGCGCTGGCTGCGTTCGTTGAGCTGCGCCACTTCGAACTGGTGGACTTCCTCGATGATGGCGAAGAGCGACTGGAAGCGCTGCAGGTCGTCCTCATTGGCGAAGCCCATGCCGTCGTCGGCGAAGACCACGGTATCTCGGCAGGCGTCGATGAGCTGGCAGATCTCCATGGCCGCAGTGATCCAGCGTTCGCGGTTGCGGTAGAGCAGGCTCTGGGCTTCGAGTTGCGCGTTGATCGAGGCGATCACCCCCGCGCGGTATTCCGCCTGCCGGTGCTCCGGCAACTCGTCCAGCGCCGCAGCCAGTTCGGTGGAGCAGGCCAGGGCCAGTTGCTCGAATGCGCTCTTGTGCGTGTGCATGAACTCGCTGAGTTGCTCGAGTGCCGCCCTGGATTGCACCGTGCCCTCTGGGCTGGCCAGGCGCTCCTGCGACAGCACCCGTTCGAGCTGCAGTTGCTCCTGTCTGTCGTTGAGGGCCTTGGCTGCCTGCATGCCGACCAGGGCATGGCGCTTGGCGAGTTCGATGAAGCGGAGCTCGGTCACGTGCATGGTAGAAGAACTGCTCTTGATTCGGCAGCAGAGGGCATGGGCAATAGACCCCTCGGCGGCATGACATTTACTTGTCGCTCCTGGTGCGTGCCTCGGTACCTCTGGCGGCCGTTCGCTGCCGGTCGCGAGGGATGCTGGGCCAGGAGTGGCAAGCCCTTGCCGTTCGCTGCATGGCGCAAGCGGGCATGGCATAACGCTATCTCAGGGCGCGCGCCACTGTCCACGTCGGAGGGGCGGTTTTGCTGATGCTGGCACAGAGACAGCCTGCGCCTGGGCGAAGTCGTCCTGCAGCGCAGCTACGACGGACGGAGGCTTAGTGCAGCGCAAGCCTCGACTAGGCTGAACAGCGTCATCCCTCCATCGTCCAGGGAGGGTGCACTTGTTCACAGGAGAAGCTGCCCATGTCCTCTTTCCATTTCAACCGCCGTGTGGCGCTGGCTGTGCTGGCATTCAGCTGCAGTGTCGCCGCCCAGGCCGAAATGACCTTCTTCGTTACCAGCACCGGCATGGGCAAGGGCGCCGATCTTGGCGGCCTGGCCGGTGCCGATGCCCACTGCCAGCAGCTGGCCGAGGCAGTCGGCGCTGGCGGGCATACCTGGCGCGCCTATCTCAGTGCCAGCGCCGCCGACGGCCAGCCGGCGGTGCATGCTCGCGAGCGCATCGGCAAGGGCCCGTGGCGCAACGCCAAGGGGGTGGTCGTCGCCAGCGATGTGGTCCAGCTGCACGGTGACAACAACCTGAACAAGGACACCGCGCTGGACGAGCACGGTATGCCGGTCAAGGGCCGTGGCGACCAGCCGAACATGCACGACATCCTCACCGGCTCGAAGGCCGACGGCACCGCCTTCGTCGGCGATGAAGACCTCACCTGCGCCAACTGGACCAGCAGCACCACCGGCGCGGCCATGGTCGGCCATCACGACCGCGTGGGCCTGGACGACAGCGCCCCGGCGCGCTCGTGGAACACCTCGCACCCCACGCGCGGCGGCTGCAGCAACGAGGCACTGGCCTCCTCAGGCGGGGCGGGATTGTTCTACTGCTTCGCGGCGGACTGATCCCCGGCCTCATGCGGGGCGCGGGGTGCGCCGCGGCCGGCCGTACAGCTCGCGCAGCTCGTCCTTGGCGGCCTCGAGCACCGAGCGCTGTTCGGCGGGGAGCTGGCGGCCGGCACGGTTGAGGTAGAAGTTGAGCATCGCCATCGCGGAGGCGAATGGGCTGGCCTTGCGCCGCTCGCTGCATTCGGCGGAGGCGGCGAGCGAGCGGGCGATGGCGCGCGGATCGTCCCAGGTGAACACCCCCGGTTCGAGGTCGAGGGCGTTGCTGGTCGCGGTGACCCGCTGCGACCAGCGCAACTCCCCGTCAGGTCGATGGCGGCTGTCTCCGCGCTTGGCCATGGCTGCTCAACTGCCGCTGTAGGTCGCCCCGGCGAACTCGATCAGGCAGAAGCCGTGACCGAAAGGATCGGCGAAGCTGATGCACTTCGAGCCCCGCCAGTCGACGCAGCCGCTTTCCTGACGCGCCCCGGCGTTCAAGGCCCGTTGCGTGGCTGCGGCGAGATCGTCCACCACGAAGTCCAGGTGCACCGGCGTCCAGTGCCGGGAGTAATCGCGCTGCAGCGGCAGCGAGCGCACCGGGTGCGAGCCGGCGGAGTGGCGCAGCAGATAGAGAGTGGCGGAGGCGCCGCTGAGTTCGGCGACATCGTCGTCGAGGAGGCGGCTCAGCTGCAGGCCGAGGGCGGCCGTGTAGAAGTCGATCGCCGGGGCGAGTTCCGGGACGTCGAGGTTGACGATCACGCGCATGGCTCAACCACCGTTCACCTTGCCCCAGGTTCCTGCCCGTTTCCTCTCCTGCTTGTTGCGCCGGATCGGCTTGACGCCCTCTGCGTGGTAGCGCCGCCATTGTTCGACCAGCTTGATATCGTCGGCGGACCAGAAGTAGCGCTCGAATTCGGGCGAGCCGTTGATCGTGATGCGGATTTGCGTTGGGGTTTTGGCCGTCTCGAAGGCTATCCGTTTCCGGTCGCGGACTTGCCGGGGCCGGGCTGACCGGCGCAGCCAGGCGATCAGGACGACGCTGGCGCACAGCACGGGCAGCGCCAGCAAGACCAGCAGGACGTACTGCCAATACTTGACGGCTCCCCAGACGAGCAGCCCGAGAACAATGATTCCCAGGGTGCCGGGGCTCGCGTTCGGCCTGCGTGCCGGGGTGGTGAGGAAGGGATTGCGGTACAGGTCCGTCAGGTGATGGTGGTACCTGTCCAGCAGGGGCTCGTCGTGCCCGTCTTCGTCGCTCATGGTCTTTCCCCGCGGGCCTCCCCGATCCTGAGTGCAGACTGATGCGTCATCCGCCGGCGCTACAAGGTTCAGCCTAGCTCATGGCGGGCGGCGTCATCCCGGGACGCGAGGGCAGCGGAGCGGCAAGCAGGCGGTAGGCGCGGATGGAGGGTTCGACGGGGCGGAGAAGGGGCCCCACATCCATGTGGGCAGGGAGGAAGCGGACGGTTCAGCGGCGCAGGTAGGCGCTGAAGTCGATGTCGCCGGCGCTGAGGATGGCCTGCACGCGGTTGTGCACGCCAAGCTTGCGCAGGATGGCGGAAACGTGGGCCTTGACCGTGGTTTCGGCGATGTCGAGGTTGTAGGCGATCTGCTTGTTGGACTCGCCCTTGGTCATGCGCTCGAGCACCAGCAGCTGCTTGCGGGTCAGTGCCTGCAGCAGTTCCGGCGGGATGCCCGACGACTCATGGCTGGCGCGGCGCGGTGCCGGCTTGCTGGAGCGGATGATGTCGGAGGGCAGGTAGACGTTGCCGTTGAGGATCTGCTCGATGGCCTCGGTCATCTGCGCGCGCGGCGAGGACTTGGTGATGAAGCCGACCGCGCCGTAGGTGATCGCCTGCAGGACGATCTGCTTGTCCTCCTCGGCGGAGACGATCACCACCGGGATGGTCGGCGCCTCGTTGCGCAGGGTCATCAGACCGTTGAGGCCGTGCATGCCGGGCATGTTGAGGTCGAGGAGGATCAGGTCGAGGTCGTCGTGCTCCTGGGTCAGGGCCAGGGCGCTGTCGAGGTCGGAGGTTTCCATCACCTCGCTATCCGGGAAGCCGTCGCTGATGACGTTGTGGATGGCCTCGCGGAACAGCGGGTGGTCATCGGCGATAAGGATCTTGTACATGGCCTTCACCTGGATTCTTGTAATTGTCGATGGGACTGCGCTCAGGGCAGCGGCTCGGGGGTGGCGGTCTGCACCGGCAGACCGGCTTGCTGCCAGGCATCGATGCCGTCACGGTACCAGTACAGCCGGGTATAGCCCAGCGCGGCGGCGCGCTTGCTGGCATTCCATGACAGCCAGCAGTCGGACTTGCAGTAGAGCACCAGCGCGCGGGCTTGGTCGCCGCCGCTGGCCTGTTTCAGGTAATGGCTGAAGTAGTCGAGCCAGGGGGCCTCTGCCGTGCCTTCGCCGACGTTGGCCAGCCACAGGCTGCCGGGGATGTTCTGGTGCGCCTCGTCGCTGACGAACTGGCCGTGCAGCCAGGGGCGGCGGAACACGTCGATCAGTACCGGCTGGTCGGCGCTCTCTAGCATGCGTTGCAGGGTCGCGGTGTCGACGGTCTGCGCGCCTTCGACCGTGGCCGGCGTCGGGCTGCGGTAGCGATCCTGGCGATAGCCGTCGGCGGAGAACAGCGCTTCTTCGCCGGCCTGGGCGGGGAGCAGGCCGAGGAGCAGCGGCAGGCAGAACACGGCGGCGAGCAGTCGCGACATGGCCGGAAGTTCCTATTGTTGTTTGCGACTATTTATCGGTTAGTCGCAGTGCTTTGGAAATCCTGCGATAGAGGGCGAAAGGCGGTACCAAAGTAGTAATTTTGCGGCTTTGCTGTCGGATCGCGGGCTGGACCGCGTCCGGCAGCAAGGCTCAGGCGTTGCGCCGCAGCGCCGCATGCTGCGGGTTGAAGGTGAGCACGGCCAGCGCCGAACACAGCAGGGTGACGCCCAGACAGACCAGCAGGGCGGTGAGGCTGAAGCGCTCGTACAGGGCGAAGCGCACCAGTTCCACCGCGTGGCTGAACGGGTTGAGCGCACACAGCCAGTACAGCCACTCGCTGGCCTCGCGCATCTTCCACAGCGGGTAGAGCGCCGAGGACAGGAAGAACAGTGGGAAGATCACGAAGTTCATCACCCCGGCGAAGTTCTCCAGCTGGCGGATGCCGTTGGACAACAGCAGGCCGAGCGCCGCCAGCATCAGCGCGGCGAGCAGCAGCGCCGGCAGGGCGTAGAGCAGGCCCCAGATGGGCGGCTGCACGCCGTACAGCCAGGCGATGGCGAGGAAGGCGTAGACCTGCAGCAGCGACAGCAGGCTGGTGGCCAGGAGCTTGGCGGCGAGCAGGAACGGCCGCGGCAGCGGGCTCATCAGCAGCACGCGCATGCTGCCCATCTCGCGGTCGTAGACCATCGATAGCGAGCCCTGCATGCCGTTGAACAGCAGGATCATGCAGGCCAGCCCCGGGACTATGTAGGTTTCGTAGGTGATGTAGGTGTCGTAGGGCTCGATGATGGCGATGCCCAGTGCGGCGCGAAAGCCGGCGGCGAACACCAGCAGCCACAGCAGCGGGCGCACCAGCGCGCTGAGAAAGCGCGAGCGCTGCTGGACGAAGCGCAGCCATTCGCGCAGGACGATGCCGCGCAGGCATTCCAGATAGGCGGTCATGCTGCGACCTCGGTCAGGCGGGCGAAGGCGGCGGTGAGATCCTCGCCGCCCTCGGCCAGGCTGGCCGCGGTGCCGCGGGCGACCAGGCGGCCGCGATGCAGGATCAGCAGCGGGTCGTCGGCCTGCACCTCGTCGAACAGGTGGGTGGTCCACAGCACGGTCAGGCCGTCGTCGGCACACAGCTTGCGCACGTGGGCATTCAGCGCCTGGCGGCTGGCCGGGTCGAGGCCGGCGCTGGCCTCGTCGAGCAGCAAGAGTTGCGGCTTGTGCAGCAGCGCGCGGGCGATCTCCACCCGGCGGCGGTGGCCGCCGTTGAGCGCGCGCACCGGTTCGCGGCGACGCTCGGTGAGCTGCTGGCGCTCCAGCTCTAGCTCGATGCGCTCCTTGGCCAGCGCGCGCGGCAGGCCGTGCAGGGCGGCGTGGTAGCGCAGGTTCTGCTCGACGGTCAGGTCCAGGTCCAGGGTGCTCTGCTGGAACACCACGCCGATCTGCGCCAGCGCACGGCGCGGCTGCGCGCGGATCGAGCGGTCACCGATGCGGATGTCGCCTTCCTGCAGGTCGTAGAGGCGTGTGAGCAGGGCGATCAGGGTCGACTTGCCAGCGCCGTTGGGGCCGAGCAGGGCGTTGAAGCGTCCGGGCACCAGGGCGAAGTCGAGCTCGACCAGCGCCTGGCGCGCGCCGTAGGCGAAGCTGACGCCGGACACTTCCAGGCCGATCATGGTGTCACCACCACGCCCCACGGGTAGCGGCCGACCTTGATCGACTTGGTCACCTTGCGGCTGGCCACGTCGATCACCGACACGTCGCCGCTGACGCCGTTGGTGGTCAGCAGCTGCTTCTCGCCGGGGGTAAAGGCCATGTGCCAGACGCGGCGGCCGACCAGCAGGTAGTCGAGCACCTCGTAGGTCTTGGCGTCGACCACCGCCACGTGGTTGGCCGGGCCGAGGGCGACGAAGGCGTACTTGCCGTCTGCCGTCAGCTTGACCCCCACCGGCTGCACCTTGTCCGGGTGCACGCCCTTGATCTGGAAGGTCAGGGTCTTCACCGGCTGGCGGGTGGCGACGTCGATCACCGTCACCGTGCCGCCGATCTCCGCCGAGGCCCACAACCATTTGCCGTCCTGGCTGAACTCGACGTGGCGCGGGCGCTGGTCGACCTGGGTGTTGTCGACCAGCTCGTGGGTCGTGGTGTCGATCCAGTGCAGCATGCTGGTGGTTTCGCTGGTGTTCACCGCCCACTTGCCGTCGGGGCTGACCGCCATGCCTTCGGGCTCTACACCGACGTCGATCTGCGCCAGCACCTGCTCGCTGTCGACGTCGACCACGGTGACCAGCGCGTCGTCCTCGTTGGAGATGTACAGCCATTGGTTGTTGGGGTGCAGGGCGAACTGCTCGGGGTCGGCGCCGGAGGGCAGCTCCTTGATGATCTTGCGCGTGGCCAGGTCCATCACCTGCACGCGGTCGGAGTCGCTGGCGCAGATGTACAGCAGCTTGTTGTCGCTGGACAGGGTCAGGCCGCGCGGGCGCATGCCAACCTCGAGAGTCTCCACCGTTTCCAGCTTGTCGAGGTCGATCACGCTGACGCTGTTGTCCTTCTCGTTGGACACGTAGGCGGTGGCGGCGAGGGCGCCGTGGCCGGCGAGCAGGAAGCCGGCGGCGGTGGCGGCAAGGAGCAGGTGGCGCATGGCAGTATTCCTAATCGTTGTTGTTATCGAGGGCGGGCCGTTCAGGACTCGCCGTTCAGCCGGCAGCGGCTTTCCGGGCGGTCGTAGCCGAGGCTGTCGAGGTCGGTGAGCGGGTGCAGGAAGCCGTCCTGCGGCGAGGTGGTGACCAGCGCGCGCGGGTGCACCAGCGGGATCGGCTGGCGCAGCTGGCCGTTCCAGTCACGGTAGCTGAGCTTGCGGCCCTTGAAACCGTCCAGCGGCAGCTCGCCGGATAGCGCCAGCTGGCGGATCGCCGCCGGCTCCGCGCTTTTCAACTTGCCGACGGCGGCGGCGATGCTGCGCACGGCGATCCAGGCGGCGAAGTCGCGGTCGTTCATCCAGCGCTGGGCGTGTTCCTCGAAGCGCTTCTGCAGCTGGGCGGCGCCGTAGGTCTCCACGGTCTTGTGCCAGCCGGTCGGGGTCAGGCCCTGGGTGCCGGCCACCGGGCGCGGGTACCAGGTGTGGTAGGGCACGTACTCGCCGAAGTCGCCGCGCTCGTCGGCCACCAGCACCACGTCGTACTCGGCAGTCTGGGTGAACAGCGGCATCTCCGCCTGGGCGCTGCGCCGCTGGTCGTTGTCGAAGGTCCACGGCTTCTCGGCGACGATCTTCACCCCGAAGCGCTTGGCGGCGCGGCGCAGGGCGTCGGCGTAGGCCTGGTCGTCGGCGGTGGGGCCGGGAATCAGCAGGGCGCGCTGCCACTTGCGCGCGGCGAGGAACTGGCCGAGGGCGTCGGCGAGCATGGCGCGGCTGGGCAGGGTGTGCAGCACGTTGGCCGCGCACTGCTCAAGGCGCAGGCCGTCGTCGGCGCTACCGGCGTTGAGCAGCAGGCTGTCCGGCATCGCCTCGGCGAGCTGGCGCAGGGTGTCGGCCGGGGCGTTGACCACGAACAGGCGCAGGCCGCCCTCGTGCAGGGCGCGGGCCTGCGCCAGCAGCGCCTCGCCGCTGGCGGCCTCGGCGCTTTCCAGACGGTAGCTGTGTTTGAGGAAACGCCCGGTACTGTTGCTGTCCTCGATGGCCAGCTCGGCGCCGCGCAGGCCGGCGTCGACCGGCTCGGGGATGACGTTGGACAGCACCGGACCGCGCTCGGGGGTGTAGCCCAGGTAGCCGATGCGGATGTCGAGGTTGGCGCTGGCGCCGGCGCTGGCCAGCAGGCCGAGGGCGGTGAACAGGCAGGGCAGCAGTGTGCGCATGGCAGCCTCCGATGGGGGTGCTGCCAGCTTAGGAAGGTCGAGGGGGGCGGGCAAATATGCAGAAAGTAGCGCCGCACTGGTACCAAGGTACTGATTCGGCGCCGGGAGGCAGCTTTTAGGATGGAGCCACAACAATTAAAGCTCCGGAGCCTTCGCCATGTCCCTGCTCAGAACCCTGTCCCTGCCCGCCGTGCTGATCCTCGGCATGGTCGGTTTCGATAGCGCCAGCGCCGGCGGCGACCTGACCCGCCGCACCGAGGCGCTGCCCGACCTGGTGCTCGGCTCGGAGGCCAGCGACTACAGCCTGTCGCACAGCGAGTACCAGCTGGAAACCGGCAAGGCCTACCAGCTGAAGATCATTTCCACCGGGCGCAAGGAGTACGCCTTCCAGGCTCCGGAGCTGGCCACCTCCATCTACCTGCGCAAGGTCGAGGCCGGCGGCGTGGAGATCAAGGCGGTGACCCTCACCGAGCTGGAGTTCGAGGACGCCGGCGAGGCGGAGATCTTCTTCGTGCCGATCAAGCCGGGCAAGTACCGCTTCTATGCCAAGGGTCTGGAAGGCAAGGGTATGCAGGGCGTGTTCGTGGTGCGCTGAGTCTTCCAACTTTCGAGGCTAGATCCGATGGCCGCGCCGCTTTCCGCCCTGGGTCGCGCCAGCCTGCTGGTCAGCGGCCTGTTCGTTACCGTGCTGCTGGTTTGCCTGGCGCTGCTGCTGCGTCAGGCCGAGCTGGACATCCGTCGCGAGCTGCAGGCAGCCGACAGCGTGGCGCGTTTTCTCGCCCTGCGTGCGGCGGACGATCCGGCGTTGCTCGACGCCGAGCTGACCGCCAACCTGCGCCATCTGGAACTGGACTGGGGCGAGCCGGACGCCGCCGATGACGCGGCGGACAACCCGCTGGGCGGCAATCCGCTGGGCGGCACCCCGCTGGCCGCCTGGCTGGCCGGGCGCTTCACAGATCTGCCCGTGTACCGGGTTGCGCTGGCCGACGGCCGCCAACTGAGCATCCGCGTCAGCCCCGCCGACGAACTGGAGGAGGTGTGGGAGTCGCTGCTGCAGCTGCTCGCGCTGTTCGTGGTGGCCTGGCTGCTGTGCCTGGGCGCCAGCGTCTGGTTGGTGCGCCGTGGCCTCGACCTGCTCACCGACATCTTGCGTGCCCTGCAGGCGATCGCCGGCGGCGCGCTGGACACCCGCCTGCCGGCCTACGCCCAGCCCGAGGCGCGCCGTCTGGCCGGCCAGGTCAACGCCATGGCCCAGGCCCTGCAGCAGGCCGGCACCGACAATCAGGCGCTGACCGCGGCGCTGCTGGCCACCCAGGAGCGCGAGCGCACCCACCTGGCCCAGGCGCTGCACGACGACCTCGGCCAGATCCTCGCCGGCATGCGCGCCCAGCTGTACCTGCTCGGCGCCTGCTCAGGCAACCCGCAGCAGGTCGAGGCGATCAGCCAGCGCCTGCTGGACACCAGCGAACAGATGCAGCAGAGCTTCCGCAGTCTGGTGCGCGATCTCTATCCGGTGGTGCTCGAACGCCTCGGCCTCGGCGGGGCGGTGCGCCAGCACGTCGAGCAGTGGCAGGCGCAGCAGGGCGTGCCCTGCATGCTGGAGCTGGACGAGGCGCTGCCGGTGCTGGGCGAGGAGGCGCGCGCCCACGTGTTCCGCCTGCTGCAGGAGGCGTTGACCAACGTCGCCCGGCATGCCGGCGCGCGGCGGGTGACGGTCGGCCTGACCTGCCGCGGTGCGGCGCTGCGTCTGGAGGTCAGCGACGATGGCTGCGGCCTGCCGAGTCCGCTGCGCGAGGGCGTCGGTCTGCGCTCGATGCGCGAACGGGCGCGCTGCCTCGGCGCCGCCCTGCAACTGCACGACGCCGCGCCCCGCGGCCTGCGCCTGTGCGTGGATATCCCCTGGCGAGAGTGGGCGACATGAACATCCTGATAGTCGACGACCATGCGGTGGTGCGCCAGGGCTATGCCAGCCTGCTGGCGACCCTGCTCGATGACGTCACCGTGAGCGAGGCGGCCAGCGGCGAGGAGGCCCTGCAGCGGGTCGCCCGCGACTGCCCGGACCTGCTGATCCTCGATGTCGGCCTGCCCGGCATCAGCGGCCTGGAAACCGCGCGGCGTCTGCTGGCGCGCCAGCCGCAGCTGCGCGTGCTGTTCTTCAGCATGCACGACGAGCTGCCGGTGGTGCGCAAGGCGCTGGAAGCCGGCGCCAGCGGCTACCTGACCAAGAGCGCGCCGCCGCAGGTGCTGCTGGAGGCGGTGCGCAAGGTGCTGGCCGGGCAGACCTACATCGAGCATGGCCTGGCCACCGCGCTGGCCTGCGCCGGCAACGACGGCCAGGACCCGCGCCTGCGCGGCATGACCCAACGCGAGCTGGAGATCTTCGTCATGCTCGCCCGCGGCGTCGGCCTGCGCCAGATCGCCGAGAAGCTGTGCATCAGCGCCAAGACGGTGTCCAACTACCAGACCCTGCTGAAGAACAAGCTGCAGGTCGCCAGCCAGGGCGAGCTGGTCCACCTGGCCATCGATACCGGGCTGCTGCGGGTGGGCATGGCGTAGGCATGTGCTGCGCCTGAGTGTCGAGCCTGTAGGGGCGAATTCATTCGCCTTTGCGGGGTATCTGGCGAATGAATTCGCCCCTACAGATCTGGCTCTCCCTCAGCGTTCCCAATCCAGCGGACACTCCCTGCAGCCTTCCATGTTGGTGCCCTGGAAGGTCGCGTAGTGGCGGCGCGCGCCGGCAAGGTCGACGGCTTCCAGGTTGGCGTCGTTGACTTTGGCTTCCTGCAGGTTGGCGTCGCGCAGGGTGGCGCCCTTGAAGTCGGCCTTGCTCAGCCAGGCCATCTCCAGATTGGCGGCGGTGAGATCCGCGTCGTGCAGGCGCGCGGCGGACAGGCGGGCGAATTCCAGGTTGGCGGCGGTCAGGTCGGCGCCGGTGAAGCGCGCAGCCTGGGCGTGCAGGGCCCAGCCGTTGATCGCCACCAGCCGCGCGCCGGAAAAGTCGGCCAGGCGCAGGTTAGCCTGCTGCAGGCTGGCGCGGGTCAGGTCGGCCTTGTGCAGTCTGGCCTTCTCCAGATTGGCCAGGTCGAGCGTGGCGTGGCGCAGGTCGGCGCCGGAGAGATCGGCGCCGGCCAGGTTGATGCGACGCAGGTCGAGATGGCGCAGGTCGGCCCCGCGCAGGTCGGCAGCGGGGCACTGGCTGTCCGCCTCCAGGCGGCAGCCGTTGATGACGGTGACGCCATCGTCGTCGGCCTGGACGACGGCGCCGGCCAGCAGCAGGGCGAGGGGCAGGAGCGGGAGCAATGGCTTCATGGCGGATGATGTCCTGTGAGCGGGCAAAAAGGGCGGAGGCGCACGCTGGCGCCTCCGCAAAGGGAGCCGGGCTGCGGAGGGGAGCCCGACGGTGAAGACCGCTCACGATTGCCCGGCACCAGGGCCGACAATGCGCAGGGCGTGAGCGGGGCTGTTCACGATCTGCTGCGCGTCGGCCATGCTGCGTTGAAATCGGCTTCGGAATGCTCATTTACAACTCGTAAACTCCGCTTCCTCAGCCGATTTCGCCTTGCCTGGCTCTAGCTCGCGAGATCGTGAATAGGCTCTTAGCGCTTGGCGGTCTTGCTGTCCCAGCTCGGCAGCTTGAACACCCAGAACGAGCCGCCCTGGGCCACCGGCTTGGTCAGCTCGGCCATGTCGCCGCCCCACAGCGGCACTGCGCCGCCGTAGCCGGCGGTCACGCCGATGTACTGCTCGCCGTCCTGTTCCCAGGTGATCGGCGGCGAGATGATTCCGGTGCCGACGTTGAACTGCCACAGCTCCTTGCCGTTCCTGGCGTCGAAGGCCTTGAAGTAGCCGTCGCCGGTGCCGGTGAACACCAGGTTGCCCTTGGTGGCCAGCACGCCGGCCCACAGCGGCAGCTTCTCCTTGTGTTCCCAGGCCACCTTGCCGGTGGTCGGATTCATCGCGCGCAGGATGCCGACGTGGTCGTCGTACATGCGCTTGATGCGGAAACCCTGGCCCAGGTAGGCGGCGCCCTTCTTGTAGGCGACCTCCTCGGTCCAGTAGTCCTCCTTCCAGTGGTTGGCCGGCACGTAGAACAGCCCGGTGTCCTGGCTGTAGGCCATCGGGTTCCAGTTCTTGCCGCCGAGGAACGGCGGCGACACCTCGATCGACTTGCCGTGCTTCTCGCCCGGCGCAGGCTGGGCCGGACGCTGGCCCGGGTTCTCCACCGGACGGCCGGTCTTGAGGTCGATGTGGCTGGCCCAGGTGATGCCGTCGACGAACGGGAAGGCGTTCTGCAGCTTGCCGTTGGCGCGGTCGACCACGTAGAAGAAGCCGTTGCGGTCGGCGTGGGCGGTGGCCTTGACGGTCTTGCCGGCCTTGTCCTGGTAGTCGAACAGCACCAGCTCGTTGTTGCCGGAGAAGTCCCAGGCGTCGTTGGGGGTGTGCTGGTAGAACCACTTCACCTCGCCGGTGCTCGGGTCGACGCCGACCTGGCCGGAGGTGTACAGGCTGTCGAAGTCCTTCGGCTCGCCGCCCTCGGCGGTACGCGCCCAGCCGTTCCACGGCGCCGGGTTGCCGGCGCCGACGATGATGGTGTTGCTCTGCGGGTCGAAGCTGGCGCTCTGCCAGGGCGCGCCGCCGCCGTGGCTCCAGGCCTCCTTCTTGCCGCTCGGGTGGTTGGGGTCGTTGGGCCAGGACGGCGCCTTGACGTCGCCGGTCGGGGTGCTGTCCTTGCCGTTGAGGCGACCCATGTGGCCCTCGACGAACGGGCGCATCCACACTTCCTCGCCGGTGTCCGGGTCGCGGGCGAACAGCTGGCCGACCACGCCGAACTCGTCGCCGGAGCTGCCGTGGATCAGCAGCACCTTGCCGCTCTTGCCGTCCTTCACGATGGTCGGCGCGCCGGTCATGGTGTAGCCGGCGCCGTGGTCGCCGAACTTCTTCTTCCATACCACCTTGCCGGTGTCCTTGTTCAGCGCGACCACGGAGGCGTCGAGGGTGCCGAAGTAGATCTTGTCGCCGTAGATGGCGGCGCCGCGGTTGACCACGTCGCAGCACGGACGGATGTCGTCGGGAAGGCGGTGGCTGTAGGTCCACAGGCGCTTGCCGGTCTTGGCGTCGAGGGCGAATACTCGCGAATAGGAGCCGGTGACGTAGATCACTCCGTCGTGGACGATTGCCTGGGACTCCTGGCCGCGTTGCTTCTCGTCGCCGAACGAATAGGACCAGGCCGGGGTCAGCTTGAACACGTTGTCGGCGTTGACCTGGGCCAGCGGGCTGTAGCGCTGGGCGTGGGTGCCCATGCCGTACTGCAGCACGTTGGCGGTGCTGAGATGGTCGTTGGCGATGTCTTCCCAGCTCACCGGCTTGGCGAGTGCCGGCAGGCCGATGCCCAGGCCCGCGGCGAGGATCAGGCAGTGGATGGCGCGACCCAGCGGGCGCGGAGCGGAGGGCAGGATGTCTCTTGTTGTCATGGGGGCGGTGTCCCTGATCGGTGGTGGAAGGCTGCACGGGGCAGCCGCTCACCCCGATGGTGGTCCGCTTCCGGCGTGCCACGATAGGGAAGGCTTCCCGCTGAATCCGGGAAAAAATCCCTTTCGAAACAATGGCTTGCTTTCATGTTCCAAGGACGGTGCAGAGGCCTCCCAGTGCATCTCCTACCAAGGGAGTAGGTTGCGGGCACCAAAGCAGAATACTGACGCTGGTCACTGCCTCCCTAAGATGCGATCAACGCATTCCGCGTCCTGGAATGCACCGCCTTGCACCGCATCGAAACGAGGTTCCGTCATGAACAACAAGAAATTCCTGCCCGCCCTGCTGGCTACCCTGGCACTCGGTGTCGCTTCCCAGGTCATGGCTCACGGTGACGTCACCCCGCAGGCGGTGAATACCGAGGGGCTGGAGCAGTTGGGTACCGAATGGCGTGACGAGAACCCCTACCGCGCGCCCTATGAGAAGAATGCTCATGCGGTGGAAATCGGCAAATCTGCCTACACCCAGAACTGCGCGCGCTGCCACGGCCTGGATGCCATCTCCGGCGGCATCGCCCCGGACCTGCGCATGCTCGATGCCGGCATCGAGGGCGACGAGTGGTTCAAGGAGCGGGTGATCAACGGCGCGGTGCGCGACGGTCGCGTGTATATGCCGAAGATGGCCGACTACCTGAGCCAGGAAGCCCTGTGGGCCATCCGCAGCTACCTGGAAAGCGTCGCCGTCGAGGAGTAAGCCGCCATGCGCCTACTGGTCCTGGTGTTGTGCAGTCTGCTGACGCTTGCCCAGGTCGCGCAGGCGCAGGTTCGCCCGTTCGATGACATCGTCGCCTCGGGCGTGCTCAAGGTCGCCGTATACGAGAACTTCCCGCCCTACAGTTTCCAGGAGGACGGCCAGGCCCGCGGCGTCGATGTCGAGCTGGCGCAGCAGCTGGCCGCCAGCCAGGACCTCAAGCTCGAGCTGATGTGGATGACGCCGGGCGAGAAGCTCGACGACGACCTGCGCAACTTCGTCTGGAAGGGCCACTACCTGCGTCCCGAGGAACTCGCCGACGTGATGCTGCGGGTGCCCTACGACCGCGAGTTCTCCTACAAGCGCAACGAGCTGGGCGAGATGGTCAACGAGCTGGTGGTGATGTTCGCTCCCTACCAGCGCGAGCGCTGGCAGGTGGCCCACGACGCCCGGCGCCTGAAGGAAGTGCCCAGCGTCGCGGTGTTCGCCTATCACCCGATCGGTGTCGAGGTGGACAGTGTGCCGTCGTTCTACCTCAGCTCCGCCTTCGGCGGGCGCATGAGCCGCAACACCCGCCACTACCCGAGCCCGCCGCTGGCCTTCGCGGCGATGCGCGAGGGCAAGGTGGACGCGGTGATGGCCATGCGCGGCGAGATCGACTGGCTGCTCCACGAGGCCGCCGACCCGCAGCTCAAGGCGGCGGAAAACGCCTATCCGGAAATGGGTCGCCAGCAGTGGGACATCGGCATGGCGGTGCACGAGAGCAATCGTCAGCTGGCCTACGCCCTGGAAGGCGGACTGGTGGAGCTGATCGGCTCCGGCGAATTGGCGAAGATCTACGCCCGCTACGGCCTGCGCTACGAGGTGCCGGAGCTGTACGAGGGCGAGGTGCAGGCGCAGACCCACGGCGAGTGAGAGCTGATCGGCGATCGCTGCCACGCTCCTGAGTGGCAGCGTCTCCGGGGACGCTCGCGTCCCGTGGGCATCATCCAGGCAGAGGACGGGAGGCAGGGAATGACCGTACGTAGCATGGGTCTGGCGCTGGGCTGGCTGCTGCTGAGCAGCCCGGTCTGGGCCGGCGATTCCGATCCGCTGCAGTCGCCGATGTGGGGCTTCCACCAGACGCGCTTCCTCGGCACGGCGCCCTACGAATTCGACGAGCGGGTGGTGCTAACGGCGCCGCCGTTCGCCGAGGACTCGCGCCAGGTGCCGATCAGCATCGACGCCTCCGCGCTGGGCCAGGAGGTGGTGCGCATCGTCGCCTGGGCCGAACTCAATCCCATCGCGCACATATTCAGCTTCTTCCCCGAAGGTCCGGTGGCACCGCGCATCGCCCTCAACATCCGGGTCGAGCAGGCCACCCCGCTGCGCGCCGCGGTGCTGACCCGCGACGGCGTCTGGCACGTCGGCTCGACCCGCGTCGACGCCGCCGGCGGCGGTTGCACCGCGCCCAGTGCCGTGCGCGCCGAGGCCGGCTGGGAGGAGCATCTCGGCGAAATCTTCGGCGCGCGCTTCCCGGCCGGGGAGGGCAGCCGCCTGCGCCTGCGGGTGTCGCACCCGATGGACAACGGCCTGTCCGGCGGCATCCCCGAGTTCTTCATCGAGCGCGCCGAGCTGCGTGGCGCGGCTGGCCAGCGCCTGGCCAGCCTGGAGCTGCACCCCTCGGTCAGCGAGAACCCGACCCTGACCCTGCAGCTGGGCGAGGCGGACGCCGGCCAGCGCCTGTGGCTGCGCGACAACAACGGCAACGAGTTCGAGGCGGCGTTCTGAGCCTGCGACCCTGAAAGGAGGCACCATGCGTCTGTTGAGCCTGCTTGTGGCGATCTTCCTGAGCCTGCCACTGGCCGCGGCCGAGCTGGCCTACGACCTGCAGCCCCGGCAGATCGCCGCGGACACCTGGCTGCTGGAAGGCAGCACGGAGAACTTCGCGGCGAGCAACGGCGGCAACATCGTCAACGTGGCGTTCATCGTCACCGAGGCCGGCGTGGTGCTGATCGACACCGGCATCTCCAAACGCTACGGCGAGGCCCTGCGCGCCGCCATCGGCCGGGTCACCGAGCGGCCGATCGTCCTGGTGATCAACACCCACCACCACCCCGACCACGTGTTCGGTAATCAGGCGTTCAGCGACGTGCCGATCGCCTCGCTGGCGCGTACCCGCGAGCTGCTCGCCGAGCAGGGCGGCGCCTTCGCCGACAACATGTACCGCCTGCTCGGCGACTGGATGCGCGGCACCGAGGTATTGCTGCCCGGCGAAACCCTCGAACCCGGGGTGCGCGAGATCGGCGGCCATCGCCTGCAGCTGCTGGCCTTCAGTGGCCACACCGGCGCCGACCTGGCGATCTTCGACCAGACCACCGGCGTGCTGTTCGCCGCCGACCTGGTGTTCTACCAGCGCGCGCTGACCACCCCGCAGACGCCGGGACTGGACGTCTGGCTGAGCGATCTGGAGGCTCTGGAAAAGCTGCCCTACACCCTGCTGGTGCCCGGCCATGGTCCGGTAGCCACCGGGCGCGAACCCTTTGCGCAGATGCGCGACTACCTCGGCTGGCTCGACGGCCTGCTGCGCGCGGCGGTGGCCGAGGGGCAGGACATGAACGAGGCGATGCGCGCGCCGATCCCCGAGCGCTTCGCCGCCATCAGCCTGACCCGCTTCGAGCTGATCCGCACGGTCAGCCACCTGTACCCGAAGTACGAGGCGCAGGTGTTCCAGCGGGTGGATGCGGGGGAGTAGGGAGGGCCTGACCTTGTCGCTGGGTGTCGCTGCGCTCCACCCGTCCCTACGCGCTGAAACGCCTGGGACTGCTCTGGATCAACGTTCGGCGCCGGGCCGGCTTTCACAAATGTTAAACAGATCCGCGACCTGAAACGGCGACAAGGGAAACTGTGGGGGCGAGTTAGCTCGACAGCGAGCGCCGACAGAGAGGGATTTTGATGAACTGCAAGACCAGTGGAAACCTTGACGGCCTGCACGAGTGCAGTGGCCAGTGTGAGAACGAGCAGCGCCATGCTTCCAGTCGCAGCGTGCATGAGCTGGAACTGGAGTGGCGCGCCCAGGAGCGCATCGCCATCGCCGAGCTGGTGGACCAGGCCCATCATCTGATCCAGGAGATCATCCGCGGTGAGCACGCCGTCGATGTGCTGCCGACGGCGGCCAGCCAGCTGGCCCAGGCGAGTCAGTTGCTTAACTGGCCGCTGCCGTTCGATCCCACCAGAAGCGGCGAATAAACTCGGGCTGATTCGGGGGCCGGGGCGCCGGCGCCAAGGCCAACCGAATGTCGCCAGCCTGGCCCTGCGCGGGGCTTTTCGTGGCTCCGCGATCTTCCTCACGAAACCTTCACGTTTCAGCCATTAGGCTGCATGGACTGAGAGCTTTTGCCCCGCCAGCGTGCGGGGCTTTTTGTTTCAGAGGTAGCGATCGACCAGCTCGGACGGGGTCAGCATCTCGCCGCTGTCGACGATCTTGATCAGCCCCCGCACCTTGTTCAACGAGAACAGCTCCAGCTTGCCGCTCTGATGGCAGCGGCCACGCAACTCCTGGCCGCTCAGGTCAACCACGCTGACCGTCAGCAGGTGCGCGGCATCGTAGGTGAATTCGGCGACGAAGATCGCCTTGGACACCACCGGCTGGGGCGGCACTGGCTTTGGCTCTCGTGCTGCAGCCGCAAGCGTTCGCCCGTTCTCGTCCAACCCCCGCTCGGCCATCAGTTCCCGCAGCGTCTTTTCGCGCCCTGTCGGAGCCGCTTGCGCATGCCCGTTCAGCCTTTGCCACCAGGTTTTGGCGACTTCTGCCACCGCCTGCTTCATTGGAATCCCCTCTCCATGGATGCAGATTCAGCGTAGCAGGCCATTTTTCCCTCCCGGTGGATCCCGACCAACGTGCCGGTAGCGCGGCCTTGTCGCCCCGTCCGCCGCTGACTAGGGTTCATGGCAGTCGGCACAAGTTGCCACTCGGTGCGAGGCGGCGTTATGGCGGGTCCTCAGGTTGCGATTGTCGCGGTGTTGCTGGCCACCCTGACCCTGTTTCTCTGGGGGCGCTGGCGGCATGACCTGGTGGCCATGGCGGCCCTGCTGGCCTGCGTGCTGCTCGGCCTGGTGCCTGCGGAGGGGGCCTTCGCCGGCTTCGGTCACCCGGCGGTGATCACCGTCGCCTGCGTGCTGGTGCTCGGTCATGGCCTGCAGACCAGCGGCGCGGTGGACATCCTGGCGCAGCGCCTGCTGCCCGGCGGCGTGGGGCCGAGGGCCAGCCTGCTGGCGCTGCTGGTGCTGGCCGCGGTGCTGTCGAGCTTCATGAACAATGTCGGCGCCCTGGCGCTGTTGATGCCGATCGCCCTGCAGATGGCGGCGAAACACCGGCTGGCGCCGGGCAGGGTGCTGATGCCGCTGTCCTTCGCCTCGATCCTCGGCGGCATGACTACGCTGATCGGTACGCCACCCAACCTGATCGTCTCCGCCTACCGCGAGTCCAATGGCCTAGTCGGCTTCGCCATGTTCGACTTCGCCCCGGTGGGCGTGGCCGTGGCGCTGTTCGGCCTGCTGTTCATCGGTCTGCTCGGTTGGCGCTGGGTGCCCAGCCACGGACCGGCCGTGAGTGCCGGTTTCGAGAGCGAAGCCTATCTCAGCGAGGTGATCATCGAGGAGGGCAGCAAGGCCGCCAACAAGACCCTGCACGAGGTCGAGCAGATGCTCGATGAGGCCGACGCGCAGATTGTCGGGTTGGTGCGCCGTGACGTGCGGGTCGTCGCCCCCGGCCCATGGCGGCGGCTGCACGAAGGCGACATCCTGATTGTCCAGGTCGAGCCGGCGTCGTTGGCCAAGGTCTTGTCCAGCCTGGGACTCCATCTGGTGGGGGATGTGCCGGCGCCACCGCCGGAGATCGCGGCGACTGCCGAGGCTGTCGAAACTGTCGAGAGCGCCGAGGCGGAACCCGCCGGCCGCCAGCCGCCGGACGACGGCCAGCCCGCCGCGGAAGCGGGGCAGGCTGCTGCGGTGGAATCGTCCAGGGAGACCGCCAGAAGCGGCGCGGAAGAGGTGGTGATCCAGGAGCTGGTGGTGACGCCTGGTTCGTCGCTGATCCGCCGCTCGGCCACCGATCTGGAACTGCGCAGCCGCTACGGCATCAATCTGCTGGCCATCTCGCGTCAGGGCCTGCGCATGATCCACCGCCTGCGCGCGACGCCGCTGCGCGCCGGCGATGTGCTGCTGATGCAGGGCGGCAGCGAGGCGCTGGCCGGCTTTGCCGGGCTGTTCGGCTGCCTGCCGCTGGCGGCCCGCGACATCCGCGTGCCGAGGCAGGGCCAGGCGCTGCTCGCCGGCCTGGTAATGGCGCTGAGCGTGGCCGCCGCCGCCAGCGGCCTGCTGCCGGTGGTCGTGGCCTTCGCCGGCGGCGCACTGGCCTTCGCGGTGCTCGGCATTGTTCCGCTGCGATCCCTGTACACGGCGATCGACTGGCCGGTGATCGTGTTGCTCGGCGCCATGCTGCCGGTGGCCGATGCCATGCTGAGCACCGGCGCGGCCGGCAGCATCGCGCGCCTGCTGCTCGAGTACCTGGCCCGTGGCGACGCGGTGCTGGCGCTGGTGCTGTTGCTGGTGGTGACCATGACTCTCTCCGACCTGATGAACAACGCCGCCACCGCCGCGGTGATGTGCCCGATCGCCCTGAGCAGCGCGGCGCAGCTGGCGGTGGATGCCGATGCCTTCCTGATGGCCATCGCAGTGGGCTCCTCCTGCGCCTTCCTCACCCCCATCGGCCACCAGAACAACACCCTGATTCTCGGCCCCGGCGGCCTGCGTTTCGGCGATTTCTGGCGCCTGGGCCTGGCGGTGGAGGTGATCGTGGTGGCGGTGGGGGTGCCGATGCTGTTGTGGGTCTGGCCGTTGTAAAGCACCGCCGTGCGGGCCTTTGGGCGGGGTATTGCTACCAAGGAAGCATGTCTTTGCCCCCTGCGATCAATTGTTGCGTTACCCCCTGCGGCGAAGAATTCCCTGCAGACCGGGAAAAATTCCCGGCGATAACAATGAACCCGCAGAGGTAGCCGCAATGAATCACTCCGGTCTCACCCATTCTTTTGCCCGGACCGCCCTGAGCCTTGCGCTGGTGCTGTCCGGCATGTCGGCCTGGGCCGTCACCGACGACGACATCCTCAAGGACGCCCAGACCCCCGACCAGATCGTCACCAACGGCATGGGCCTGCAGGGCCAGCGCTACAGCACCCTCGAAGCCCTCAACAGCAACAACGTCAAGGAGCTGCGTCCGGTGTGGGGCTTCTCCTTCGGTGGCGAGAAGCAGCGCGGCCAGCAGGCCCAGCCGCTGGTCAAGGATGGCGTGATGTTCCTGACCGCCTCCTACTCGCGGGTGTTCGCGGTGGATGCGCGTACCGGCAAGGAGCTGTGGCAGTACGACGCGCGCCTGCCCGACGGTATCATGCCGTGCTGTGACGTGATCAACCGTGGCGTCGCCCTGTACGGCGACCTGGTGATCTTCGGCACCTTGGATGCCAAGCTGGTTGCCCTCAACAAGGACACCGGCAAGGTGGTGTGGAAGAAGACCGTGGCCGACTACAAGGCCGGCTACTCGATCACCGCCGCGCCGCTGGTGGTCAACGGCAAGCTGATCACCGGCGTGTCCGGTGGCGAGTTCGGCGTGGTCGGCAAGATCGAAGCCTACAACCCGACCAACGGCGAGCTGCTGTGGACCCGTCCGACCGTGGAAGGCCACATGGGCTACGTCTACAAGGACGGCAAGAAGGTCGAGCACGGCATCACCGGTGGCGAAGCCGGCAAGTCCTGGCCGGGCGACCTGTGGAAGACCGGCGGCGCGGCGCCGTGGCTGGGCGGCTACTACGACCCGGAAACCAACCAGCTGCTGTTCGGTACCGGCAACCCGGCGCCGTGGAACTCGCACCTGCGCCCCGGCGACAACCTCTACTCGTCCTCGCGCCTGGCGCTGAACCCGGACGACGGCACCATCAAGTGGCACTTCCAGACCACGCCGCACGACGGCTGGGACTACGACGGCGTCAACGAACTGGTGTCGTTCAACTACCAGGACGGCGGCAAGACCGTGAAGGCGGCCGGTACCGCCGACCGCAACGGCTTCTTCTACGTGCTCGACCGCACCAACGGCAAGTTCATCCGCGGCTTCCCGTTCGTCGACAAGATCACCTGGGCCAAGGGCCTGGACAAGAACGGCCGGCCGATCTACGACGACGCCAACCGTCCGGGCTCGCCGAACGACGCCGGCGCGCAGGGCAAGACCGTCACCGTGGCGCCGTCGTTCCTCGGCGGCAAGAACTGGATGCCGATGGCCTACAGCCAGGACACCGGGCTGTTCTACGTGCCGTCCAACGAGTGGAGCATGGACATCTGGAACGAAGGCACCGCCTACAAGAAGGGCGCGGCCTACCTGGGTGCCGGCTTCACCATCCATCCGCTCAACGAGGATTACATCGGCGTGCTGCGCGCCATCGATCCGAAGACCGGCAAGGAAGTC
This sequence comes from Pseudomonas linyingensis, assembly GCF_900109175.1. Taxonomy (GTDB): domain Bacteria; phylum Pseudomonadota; class Gammaproteobacteria; order Pseudomonadales; family Pseudomonadaceae; genus Geopseudomonas; species Geopseudomonas linyingensis. The sequence goes on from NZ_FNZE01000007.1 coordinate 27,723, forward strand.
TGGCGCTACAAGAACTACGCGCCGCTGTGGGGCGGCGTGCTGGCCACCAAGGGCAACCTGGTGTTCACCGGCAACCCGGAAGGCTACCTGATGGCCTTCGACGCCAAGACCGGCAAGAAGCTCTACGAGTTCCAGACCGGCTCGGGCGTGATCGGCTCGCCGATCACCTGGGAGATGGACGGCGAGCAGTACGTCTCCGTGCTGTCCGGCTGGGGCGGCGCCGTACCGCTGTGGGGCGGCGAGGTGGCCAAGCGCATCAAGGACTTCAACCAGGGCGGCATGGTGTGGACCTTCAAGCTGCCGAAGGAAGTGGCGGCGGTCGCCAAGCGCTGATCCGCACAGGGTGAAACACGGGGCCGGCTTCTTGCCGGCCTCGTCGTTTGTGCGCTCCGCGTGTGGGATGGCGCGCCATCCTAAAGTTTGTCGGGAAAGGGCCGATGTATCAGCGATGGCCCCGTGCATGCTGGTTGCAGCCGTCTGCTGACGGTCGGCGCTGCTGCGTTTCGAACAAGAACAATGTCGGCACACCCGGTGACCGCCGTGGAGTCAGTTCAGCTCCGTGGCGCCTGAGGTGGTCAGCCCCCATCGAGGACTTTCCATGTCATTCAACTTTCCCCGTGCCGTTGCCGAGCGCCTGATCCTGGGTGGCGGTGCGGCGTTGCTGCTCCTGGCGCAGTCGCAGGGCGGGTGGCCGCTCTGGCTGTGCTTCGCTCTGCTGCTGGTGTTGCCCTGGCTGGCACCGGCCTGGCAGCGTGTGCGCGCTGGCCGTCGGGGCGGGGAGGTCGCGGTCGATGTCGACCAGTTGGCCCGCGAGCTGTCCTTTTCGGTCAGTCACAACGCCCTGTCGGCCGCCGGTGTGGCCTATTCGGTGCAGCACCTGGCCGCGCGGGTAGAGTCGCAGGTCGATGCCGCCGCTCGCATCGTCGGCAATGCCGAGGTGATGATCGCCACCGAGGCACAGACTTCGGCGCTCAGTCGCCAGGCGGTGGAAGCCGCCATCGAGGCGCGGCAGAGCAGCGATGCTGGCCGGCGCGTACTGGTCGACACCATCGGCCGCATGCAGCAGCTGCGTCAGCAGGCCGGCGCCAGCCGTGCGCTGATCGAGGAGCTGAACCGGCGCAGCGCGGAGATCCAGCGGGTCACCGGGGTGATCCAGGCGATCGCCAGCCAGACCAACCTGCTGGCGCTCAACGCGGCGATCGAGGCCGCCCGCGCCGGCGAGCACGGCCGCGGTTTCGCCGTGGTGGCCGGCGAGGTGCGCAGCCTGGCCGGACGCACCGCGGCGGCGACCGCCGAGGTCGGCGAGATGATCGGCGAGATTCAGCGCCAGACCGGCGAGGTGGTCGAGCAGATCCGCAGTCTGTCCGCCGAGCTGGTTACCGGCGTGGCCGAGGTCGAGCGTGCCGGTCAGCATCTGGACAGCATCGCCGCCCTGTCGGTCGGCGTGGAACAGCAGATCAGCGAAATCGCCGCCGGCTCGGACAACAATCGCTGCCAGCTCGGCAGCCTGTTCGAAGCGGTGGGCCAGATGCGCAGCGACCTGGCGGCCAGCGACGAGCAGACCCGTCGCCTGGAAGGCGAGGCGGTGAAGCTGGAGGAGTTGACCGAGACGATCAGCGAGCAGCTGGCCGCGGTGGCCCTGGACGACTATCACCAGCGCGTCTACGACCTGGCTCGCGAGGGCGCCCGGGAGATCGCCCGGCAGTTCGAGGCGGCGATCAAGAGCGGCCGGATCAGCCTGGGCGACCTGTTCGATCGCCACTACCAGCCGATTCCCGGTACCCAGCCGCAGAAGTTCAGCAGCCGCTTCGACCGCTTCACCGACGAGGTCCTGCCGGCCATTCAGGAGCCGCTGCTGACTCGTCACGAGGGCGTGGTGTTCGCCATCGCCTGCACGCCGGACGGCTATGTGCCGACCCACAACCGGGCGTTCAGCCAGGCGCTCACCGGCGATCTGCAGGTGGACATGCACCACAGCCGCAGCAAGCGGCTGTTCACCGACCGTACCGGGATCCGCTGTGGCAGCCACCGGCAGCCGCTGCTGATGCAGACCTATACCCGCGATACCGGCGAGCTGATGCACGACCTGTCGGTGCCGATCTTTATCCAGGGTCGGCACTGGGGTGGCCTGCGCCTGGGCTACCAGCCGGAAACCGTGGTGTCGGCGGCCACGCGACAATCCGCTCCGGTCGCGGCCTGACCGTGGCCTGAGCCGCACGCAGGATGCCGGCCCGTGCCGGCGTCTTGCGCTTTGGCCGGGTGCGTGCCAACTTTCAGCGGTCGTTACTACCAAATAACGAGCTTCTGCATTCCAACGGCGCATACCGGCGCCGTGCGCTGGCTGACACCATCAACCCACAGTCCGCGCAGAACCAGAACCAGTCCGGACCGCAACAATAAAAGAGAGGCCATGAGCATGATCTACGCACAACCGGGTACCGCTGGCGCCATCCTTTCCCTCAAGCCGCGCTACGGCAACTTCATCAATGGTGAGTTCGTCGCGCCGGTCAACGGCCAGTACTTCACCAACACCACGCCGGTCACCGGCGAAGCCATCGGCGAATTCCCGCGCTCCACTGCCGCCGACATCGAGCTGGCGCTGGACGCCGCCCATGCCGCCGCCGACGCCTGGGGCCGCACCTCGGTGCAGGACCGCTCCAACCTGCTGCTGAAGATCGCCGACCGCATCGAGCAGAACCTCGAACTGCTCGCCGTCGCCGAGACCTGGGACAACGGCAAGGCCGTGCGCGAGACGCTGAACGCCGACGTGCCGCTGGCCGTCGACCACTTCCGCTACTACGCCGGCTGCATCCGTGCCCAGGAAGGCAGCGCCGCCGAGATCAACGAACACACCGCCGCCTACCACTTCCACGAGCCGCTGGGCGTGGTCGGCCAGATCATCCCGTGGAACTTCCCGCTGCTGATGGCCGCGTGGAAACTGGCCCCGGCCCTGGCCGCCGGCAACTGCATCGTGCTCAAGCCGGCCGAGCAGACTCCGCTGTCGATCACCGTGCTGATGGAAGTCATCGGCGACCTGCTGCCCAAGGGCGTGCTCAACGTGGTGCAGGGCTTCGGTCGCGAGGCCGGCGAGGCGCTGGCCACCAGCAAGCGCATCGCCAAGATCGCCTTCACCGGCTCCACCCCGGTGGGTGCGCACATCCTCAAGTGCGCCGCCGAGAACATCATCCCGAGCACCGTCGAACTGGGCGGCAAGTCGCCGAACATCTTCTTTGAAGACATCATGCAGGCCGAGCCGGAGTTCATCGAGAAGGCCGCCGAGGGCCTGGTGCTGGCCTTCTTCAACCAGGGCGAGGTGTGCACCTGCCCGTCGCGCGCGCTGGTCCAGGAGTCGATCTACGACGACTTCATGGCTGCAGTGATGAAGAAGATCGGCCAGATCAAGCGTGGCAACCCGCTGGACACCACCACCATGGTGGGCGCGCAGGCTTCCGACCAGCAGTTCGAGAAGATCCTCTCCTACTTCGACGTGGCCCGTGCCGAAGGCGCCGAGATCCTCACCGGCGGCGCCGCCGAGAAGCTCGAAGGCAGCCTGTCCACCGGCTACTACATCCAGCCGACCCTGCTCAAGGGTCACAACAAGATGCGCGTGTTCCAGGAAGAGATCTTCGGCCCGGTGGTCAGCGTGACCACCTTCAAGGACGAAGCCGAAGCCCTGGCCATCGCCAACGACACCGAGTTCGGCCTGGGCGCCGGCGTGTGGACCCGCGACATCAACCGTGCCTATCGCATGGGCCGTGGCATCAAGGCCGGCCGCGTGTGGACCAACTGCTACCACCTGTACCCGGCGCACGCCGCCTTCGGTGGCTACAAGAAGTCCGGCGTCGGTCGCGAAACCCACAAGATGATGCTCGACCACTACCAGCAGACCAAGAACCTGCTGATCAGCTACGACATCAATCCGCTGGGCTTCTTCTAAGTCTCTCCACCCCCGGCGCGCGTTCCCGGCGCGCCGGTCCTGTCCTTGTCGATGCGCTCTGCGGAGCGTGGCTGCCATCGGTTTCCCATGGCCTCCGGCAGTCTCTATCGAACGCGGCCTCGGCCGCGTTTTTTTTCGTCCGCAGATTGCCCCGCACCATGCGCCGCGCGGCCTGGCGCCCGGTCAGGGCTACCAAGGTCAGCCTAAACTCCTTCCAAAGTACCATTTGGCCCGCGCGCCGGCGGGTGCATAACTGTCTTGCCGGAATTCACCGGTTTCGACAACAAGAGGACTGCGCCATGTGGACCAAGCCCGCCTTCACTGATCTGCGTATTGGCTTCGAAGTGACGATGTATTTCGCCAACCGTTGATCCACATAGCCCCGGCCCGTCCGGGGCTTCCCGCTCGGGAACTGCCCATGCATATCCGTATCCTCGGTTCCGCCGCCGGTGGCGGTTTCCCGCAGTGGAACTGCAACTGCCGCAACTGCCGCGGCCTGCGCGAAGGCACCCTGCGTGCCAAGGCGCGTACCCAATCCTCCATCGCCCTGTCTGACGACGGGGTCAACTGGATCGTCTGCAACGCCTCGCCGGACATCCGCGCACAGATCGAGGCCTTCCCGGCCCTGCAGCCGGCCCGCGCGCTGCGCGACACGGCGATCCGCGCGCTGATCCTGCTGGACAGCCAGATCGACCACACCACCGGCCTGCTCACCCTGCGCGAAGGCTGCCCGCACGAGGTGTGGTGCAGCGAGATGGTCCACCAGGACCTGACCAGCGGCTTCCCGCTGTTCAACATGCTCAGCCACTGGCACGGCGGCCTGCGCTGGAATCCGATCGCCCTCGACCAGAGCTTCACCGTCGCCGCCTGCCCGGCGCTGCGCTTCACGCCGATCCCGCTGCGCAGCGCGGCGCCGCCGTACTCGCCGCACCGCAACGACCCGCACCCGGGCGACAACCTCGGCCTGCTGGTCGAGGACGTCCGCACTGGCGGCAAGCTGTTCTACGCCCCCGGCCTCGGCCAGGTCGACGGCGCGCTGCTGGAGTGGATGGGCCAGGCCGACTGTCTGCTGGTCGACGGCACCCTGTGGCGCGACGACGAGATGATCCACGCAGGCGTCGGCGACAAGCTCGGCAGCGCCATGGGCCACCTGCCGCAGAGCGGCGCCGGTGGCATGCTCGAGGTGCTCGAGCGCCTGCCCAAGCAGCGCAAGGTGCTCATCCACATCAACAACACCAACCCGATCCTCGACGAGGATTCGGCCGAACGCGCCGAACTGGACGCGCGCGGCATCGAGGTGTCCTGGGACGGCATGAGCATCGAGCTGTAAACCCGATAGAAGGCGGGTCAGGCCGCAGGCGGTGACCCGGCGAGCGGCCCAGCGGGCCGGCGGTGCGCCCGAGCACCGCAACACAACAACAACGCGCCGCATCGACTGCGGCCACCGAGGAGCCAGGATGAGCCAGACTGCCATGAGCCCCGCCGAATTCGAGCAGGCGCTGCGCGCCAAGGGCGCCTACTACCACATCCACCATCCGTTCCACGTGGCCATGTACGAAGGCCGCGCGAGCCGCGAGCAGATCCAGGGCTGGGTGGCCAACCGCTTCTACTACCAGGTGTGCATCCCGGTGAAGGACGCGGCGATCATGGCCAACTGCCCGGACCGCGACACCCGCCGCGAGTGGATCCAGCGCATCATCGACCACGACGGCGCACCGGGCGAGGAGGGCGGCATCGAGGCCTGGCTGCGTCTGGGCGAGTCGGTCGGTCTGGATCGCGCGCAGCTGCTGTCCCAGGAGCTGGTGCTGCCCGGCGTGCGCTTCGCGGTGGACGCCTACGTCAACTTCGCCCGCCGCGCCAGCTGGCAGGAAGCGGCGAGCAGCTCGCTGACCGAACTGTTCGCCCCGCACATCCACCAGTCGCGTCTCGACGCCTGGCCGGCGCACTACCCGTGGATCGACCCGACCGGCTACGACTACTTCCGCAAGCGCCTCAAGGAAGCCCGCCGCGACGTCGAGCACGGCCTGCGCATCACCCTGGCGCACTACACCACCTTCGAGGCCCAGCAGCGCATGCTGGAGATCCTGCAGTTCAAGCTCGACGTGCTGTGGAGCATGCTCGACGCCATGAGCATGGCCTACGAGCTGGAACGCCCGCCGTACCACACGGTCACCGCCGAGCGGGTCTGGCACAAGGGGATCGCGCTGTGAGCGAGCTGAATCTCGAGCAGGTGCCGGCGCTGCGCCGCGGCTACCGCTTCCAGTGGGAGCCGGCGCAGAACTGCCATGTGCTGCTCTATCCGGAGGGCATGATCAAGCTCAACGACAGCGCCGGCGCGGTTCTCGCCGAAGTGGATGGCGCGCGCAGCGTGGGCGCGATCGTCGCCGACCTGCAGGCGCGTTTTCCGGATGCCGAGGGCATCGCCGAGGACATTCTGGCTTTCCTGGAGGTGGCCCATGAGCGGTTCTGGATCGAGTTTCGCTAAGCCGGGGCACACGCCCGGCCCGCCGCTGTGGCTGCTCGCCGAGCTGACCTACCGCTGCCCGCTGCAGTGCCCGTACTGCTCCAACCCGCTGGACTTCGCCAAGCAGGGCGAGGAGCTGAGCACCGCGCAGTGGATCGAGGTGTTCCGCCAGGCCCGCGAGCTGGGCGCCGCGCAGCTCGGCTTCTCCGGCGGCGAGCCGCTGGTGCGCCAGGACCTGGTCGAGCTGATCGCCGCCGCCCGCGAACTGGGCTACTACACCAACCTGATCACCTCCGGCATCGGCCTGACCGAGGCGAAGATCGCCAGCTTCCGCGAGGCCGGCCTCGACCATATCCAGATCAGCTTCCAGGCCGCCGACGAGGAGGTGAACAACCTGCTGGCCGGTTCGCCCAAGGCCTTCGCCCAGAAGCTGGCGATGGCCCGCGCGGTGAAGGCACAGGGCTACCCGATGGTGCTCAACTTCGTCACCCACCGGCACAACATCGACAACATCGAGCGGATCATCGAACTGTGCCTCGAGCTGGAGGCCGACTTCGTCGAGCTGGCCACCTGCCAGTTCTACGGCTGGGCCGAGCTGAACCGCGCCGGGCTTTTGCCGACCAAGGCGCAGCTGGAGCGCGCCGAGCGCATCACCAACGAGTGGCGCGACAAGCTCGCCGCGCAGAAGCATCCGTGCAAGCTGATTTTCGTCACCCCGGACTACTACGAGGAGCGGCCCAAGGCGTGCATGAACGGCTGGGGCAACCTGTTCCTCGACATCACCCCGGACGGTACCGCGCTGCCGTGCCACAGCGCGCGCCAGCTGCCGGTGCAGTTCCCCAACGTGCGCGAGCACAGTCTCAAGCACATCTGGTTCGAGTCCTTCGGCTTCAACCGCTACCGCGGCGACGACTGGATGCCCGAGCCGTGCCGCTCCTGCGACGAGAAGGACCGCGACTTCGGCGGCTGCCGCTGCCAGGCGTTCATGCTCACCGGCAATGCCGACAACGCCGACCCGGTGTGCAGCAAGTCGGCGCACCACGGCCTGATCCTCGACGCCCGCCGCGAGGCGGAAGAAGCGCCGTGGAGCCTGGAGCAGCTGACCGCGCGCAACGAGCGGGCGTCGAAAATCATCTGCAAGGGCTGAGGGCCGCATGCCTGAATGCCCCTGCGGTGACTGGCCCAGCGCCTGGGCGGCGGCGGATGCCGCCGCGGCCAGCCGTGACTTCGCCGAACTGCGCGTCGGCCTCGGCGGGCTGCTGTGGCTGGCCTTCGATCCGGCCGAGGCGGGATGCAGCCTGTGGCTGTGGCGCGCCGGGGTGGCGCAGCGCCTGACCCCGCCGGGCCGCTCGGTGCGCAGCCGGGTCTACGAATACGGCGGCGGTGCCTTCTGCGTGACCGACGCCGGCGTGGCGCTGGTCGACGAGGCGGACCAGCAGGTCTACCGCCTGGCGGTCGACGCCGATGGGCGCCCCGGCGAGCTGCATGCCCTGACCGCCAATCCCCACTGCCGCTACGGCGACCTGCACTTCGTCCCGGCCTGGCAGGCCGTGCTGGCGGTGGAGGAAAGCCGCGAGGCCGAGACGGTGCTGCACCGGCTGGTCAGCCTGAGCCTGGCCGACGGCCGCCGCCGGGTACTGGCCGAGGGCGCCGACTTCTACGCCGCGCCGCGCCTGAGCGACGACGGTCGCGCCCTGGCGTGGGTCGAATGGGACCGCCCCGAACTGCCGTGGACGTCCACCCGCCTGTGCCGGGCCGCGGTTCTGGGTGACGGCTCGCTCGGCCCGGCCGAGGTGCTCGCCGGAACCGACGGCGACCAATCCCTGCAACAACCGTGCTTCGACGCCGAGGGGCGGCTGTGGTGCCTGAGCGACCGCGCTGGCTGGTGGCAGCCGTGGGCGGAGCAGGGCGGCCGATTGGCAATGCCGACTGATGCCTGTAGTAGTCGTCCCGCCCTCGCGGCGACACGGACCGCCGGCCCGTCAAGGGCTCAAGAGCATCGCCCCGGGGGCGGGCCTCCTACCAGAACTGCCCAGCCGGTGTGCCGGGTGGACAATGGCGTCGGCGGCGGCTGGAGCGAGCCGCTGCCCATGGCCTGCGCCGACCACGCCCCCGCACCCTGGCAACTGGGCACCGTCAGCTACCTTCCGCTGGCGGCGGACGGGTTGCTGCTGAGCCGGCTGGAGGAGGGCTGGGGCCTGCTGATCGAGCGCGACGACAGCGGCCGCGAGCGGCGTCTGGCCATCGAGTTCAGCCGCTTCCGCCAGCTGGCGGCGAACGAGCAATACTTTTACTGCATCGCCGGCTCCCCTGACCGCCTGCCCGCGGTGCTGGCCATCGCCCGCGATTCGGGGGCGGTGCGCCTTCTCGCCGGCGGCGAGCAGCCGCTGGCCACAGCCGAACTGTCCTGTCCCGAGCCGCTGCGCTTTGCCAGCGGCGAGGGCGAGCAGGCCCACGCCTTCTTCTACCCGCCGCGCAACGCCGCCTGTGTGGTGCCGGCCGGCGAACAGCCGCCGCTGGTGGTGTTCCTGCATGGCGGGCCGACCTCGGCCTGCTATCCGGTGTTCGATCCGCGCATCCAGTTCTGGACCCAGCGCGGCTTCGCCGTGGCCGACCTCAACTACCGCGGCTCCAGCGGTTTCGGCCGCGCCTTCCGCCTGCGCCTGAAGGGAGAGTGGGGGCGCATCGAGGTGGCGGATGCCGTCGCCTTGGTCGGTCATCTCGGCGAGCTGGGTTGGGTCGATGCCAAGCGCGCCTTTATCCGCGGCGCCAGCGCCGGCGGCTACACGGCGCTGTGCGCGCTGGCCTTCCACGGCGTCTTCCGCGGCGGCGCCAGCCTGTACGGGGTCAGCGATCCGCTGGCCCTGCGCCGCGCCACCCACAAGTTCGAGGGCGACTATCTGGACTGGCTGATCGGCGATCCCGAGCGTGACGCCGCACGCTACCGGGCGCGCACGCCGCTGCTCCACGCCGAGGGTTTCGACGCGCCGCTGATCTTCTTCCAGGGCGGGCTGGATGCAGTGGTGGTGCCGCAGCAGACCGAGGCGATGGTCGCCGCCCTGAGCGCGCGCGGGGTGCCGGTCGAGTACCGCCACTATGCCGACGAGCGCCACGGCTTTCGCCAGGCCGCCCACCTGGCCGATGCCCTCGAGCGCGAGTGGCAGTTCTACCGGCGCTGGCTCGATTAGCGCTCCGGTCCCGGCAGGCTGGAAGACGCGCCCCCGGGTGCCCCCGAGTGCTACCGCAGAGCGGCTGGATCACCTTGGGTGGATTGCAAAGACCGACTAATCCAGTAGGCTGTCGCCTAATATCACTCCATAACAACAAAGATGCCGTCAGGTTCCCGCATGTCTGCCATCAGTCCGCTTCGCAAGTTCGTCAGCCCGGAAATCATCTTCGGCGCCGGCTCCCGCCACTCGGTCGGCAACTACGCCGCGACCTTCGGTGCGCGCCGGGTGCTGGTGGTCTCCGATCCCGGCGTGCAGGCGGCTGGCTGGGTCGGCGATGTGCTGGCCAGCCTGGATCGCCAGGGCATCGCCCACGTGCTGTACACCAGCGTGTCGCCCAACCCGCGGGTGGAGGAGGTGATGGCCGGCGCCGAGCTGTACCGCGCCAGCGGCTGCGACGTGATCGTCGCGGTGGGCGGCGGCAGCCCGATGGACTGCGCCAAGGGCATCGGCATCGTCGCCGCCCATGGGCGCAGCATCCTCGAGTTCGAGGGCGTCGACACCATCCGCGTGCCCAGCCCGCCGCTGATCCTGATCCCCACCACCGCCGGCACCTCGGCCGACGTGTCGCAGTTCGTGATCATCTCCAACCAGGCCGAGCGGATGAAGTTCTCCATCGTCAGCAAGGCGGTGGTGCCGGACGTGTCGCTGATCGACCCGGAAACCACGGTGAGCATGGATCCGTTCCTCTCCGCCTGCACCGGCATCGACGCTCTGGTGCACGCCATCGAGGCCTTCGTCTCAACCGGCAGCGGGCCGCTTACCGACCCCCACGCGCTGGAGGCGATGCGCCTGATCAACGGCAACCTGGTACAGATGATCGCCAACCCGGCGGACATCGTCCTGCGCGAGAAGATCATGCTCGGCAGCATGCAGGCGGGGCTGGCCTTCTCCAACGCGATTCTCGGCGCGGTGCACGCCATGTCGCACAGCCTCGGCGGCTACCTCGACCTGCCCCACGGCCTGTGCAACGCGGCGCTGGTCGAGCATGTGGTGGCGTTCAATTTCGACGCCGCACCGGAGCGCTTTCGCATCGTCGCCGAGACCTTCGGCATCGATTGCCGTGGTCTGCCGCCGGCGCAGGTGCGCGGCCGACTGGTCGAGCACCTGATCGCCTTCAAGCGCGCGGTCGGCTTCGAGGAGACACTCAAGCTGCACGGCGTGGGCAGCTCGGACATTCCCTTCCTGTCGCAGCACGCGATGCAGGACCCGTGCATCCTGACCAATCCGCGACAGTCGACCCAGCGCGACGTCGAGGTGGTGTATGGCGAAGCTCTCTGACGGCCGCCCCGACGTTGCCGACCTGCTTGGCCTCGGCAGTCACTCGGCGCGCAAGAGCTACTACCCGGAGCTGTCGGCGCGCCTCGATGAACTGGAGCGCGAGCGCAACCGCTACAAGTGGTTGTTCGAGCACGCGGTACACGGCATCTTCCAGGGTCGCCTGAACCACGGCATCCTCGCCGCCAACCCGGCGCTGGCGCACATGCTCGGCTACGAGGAGCCGCAGCAGGTGCTGTGGTCGCAGACCGATCTGGCCGAGCAGTTGTTCGTCGGCGGTGCCGCCGAGCTGGCGCGGATCAACGCGGTGCTGCGCCAGGGCCACGGCCTGTACGGCTACGAGACGCGCCTGCGCCGCCGCGACGGCAGCTGCATCGACGTGCTGATGAACCTGCTGCTCAAGCCCGACGAGGAAGGGCTGGTCGAGGGCTTCGTCGCCGACATCACCGAGCGCAAGCAGGCCCAGCTGCGCCAGCAGCAGCTCAACATCGAGCTGGAGCAGCGCGTCGCCGCGCGCACCGCCGAGCTGCTCGAGACCAACCGCCACCTGCAGCAGGAGATCCGCCAGCGCGAGCGCATCCAGTGCGAGCTGCGCGAGGCGCGCGACGCCGCGGAGGCGGCCAACCAGAGCAAGGACAAGTACCTGGCCGCGGCCAGCCACGACCTGCTGCAGCCGCTGAATGCCGCACGCCTGCTGATCTCCACCCTGCGCGAGCGTCCTCTGCCGGCCAGCGAGGCGAACCTGGTGGAGCGTACCCATCAGGCCCTGGAAGGCGCCGAGGACCTGCTCGCCGACCTGCTCGACATCGCCCGTCTGGACAGCCGGGCGATCCGCCCGGATCTCGCGGTCTACCGCATCGACGAGCTGCTGGCGCCGCTGGCCTCGGAATTCCAGCCGGTGGCCGAGGCGGTCGGCCTGCAGCTGCGCGTGCGCATTCCGCGCCTGGCGGTGAACACCGACTTCCGTCTGCTGACCCGCATCCTGCGCAACTTCCTCAGCAACGCCTGCCGCTATACCGGCCAGGGCCGCGTGCTGCTCGGCTGCCGGCGGCGCGGCGGACGCGTGCTGATCGAGGTGTGGGATACCGGGCGCGGCATTGCGGCGGACAAGCTGGAGGAGATCTTCCTCGAGTTCAACCAGCTCGACGCCGGCCGTGCCGCCGAGCGCAAGGGCGTCGGCCTGGGCCTGGCCATCGTCGAGCGCATCGCGCGCATGCTCGACTACCGGATCAGCGTGCGCTCGCAGCCGGGACGCGGCTCGGTGTTCAGCATCGAGGTGCCGCTGGCCGACTACGTGGCGCCGGAGGCGGTCGCGCGCCCGCGCGAAACGCTGGGCAATCCGCTGCCCGGGCGGCGGGTGCTGGTGGTCGACAACGAGCCAGACATCCAGCAGAGCATGCAGGCGCTGCTCGCCCAGTGGGGCTGTGAGGTGCGCGTGGCCGCTGGCTTGGCGGAAGCGCGGCAGCAGCTCGCCGGCTGGCCGGTGGAGCTGCTGCTGGTGGACTATCACCTCGATCAGGGCGCCAACGGCTGCGATCTGATCCAGACCCTGCGACGCGAGTCGGCCGGGCCGCTGCCAGCGGTGATGATCACCGCCGAGCGCAGCGAGCAGTGTCGCCGCCAGCTGCACGAGCAGGGCATTCCGCTGCTCAACAAACCGGTCAAGCCGGGCAAGCTGCGCGCCGTACTCAGCCAGTTTGTTTCGTGAAATGAGACCTGTATCACCTTTGCGCCAAGCCTCCGCGACAAAGGTCGGATAGATCGCTTAAAACCCCTCGCGCGAGGTCGCTGTCATGGGGGCGCGGCCCGCACATAATTACAAGGGGTATGGGCAATGTTGAAGCGGATGCTATTGGCGCTGGGGCTGGGCTTGGGGGCCGGTCTGGCGCAGGCCGAGGAAGTGCTGCGGGTCTACGGTTGGGAAGGTCGGCTGGCGCCCAGCGTGATCGCGGCTTTCGAGAAGCAGAGCGGAATCCGCGTGGAGTATTCCACCTACTCCTCGGCCGAGGGAGTGCTCAATGAGGTCGGTTTCGGCACCAGCTACGACGTGGTGTTCCCCGCGCATTTCCACCTGCCGGCACTGATCGATGCCCAGCGTCTGCAGACGCTGGATCCGGCCAAGCTGCCCAGCCTGAAAGAGGTCGACCCCGACCTGCTAGCCATGCTCGTCGGCTTCGACGGCAAGAGCCGTCATGCCGTGCCCTATCTGTGGGGCACCGTCGGCCTGGCGCTGAACGTCTCCAAGGTGGTCGATACCCTGGGCGAGATGCCCGAGGACAGCTGGGGTCTGCTGTTCGACCCGAAGAACAGCGAGCGCCTGGCGCAGTGCGGTATCGGCATGCTCGATGCGCGCGAGGAAACCCTGTCGCTGCTGCTCAACTATAAGGGCCGCGCGCTCGGTCGCAGCGGTCCACGGCAGATCCAGCAGGCCGGCGCCGAGCTGGCGGCGCTGCGCGGCAAGGCCGCCAGCTTCGGCAACAGCTCCTACATCGAGCAGCTGGCCAGCGGCAAGCTGTGCATGACCATGGCCTGGAGCGGCCACGTGCTGAAGGCGGCCGACGCCGGTGCGCCGCTGCGCTTCGTCATGCCGCGCGAGGGCGCGCTGATGTTCATCGACACCATGGCCATCCCGCGTAACGCCACCAACGTCGCCGCGGCGTACCGCTTCATCGACTACCTGGCCAGCGCCGAGGTGAACACCCGCAACGCCCTCGACACCCTGTTCTATCCGGTCACCCGCGCCGATTCGCCGGCGATGACCAAGCTGGCCACCGAGCGCCTGGAGCTGGTGGTGACCGGCGACCAGCGCCGCAGCTTCTACTACCTCGAGGCGCTGAGCGCCAAGCAGAAGAATGCGGTGGATGCCTCCTGGGCGCAGGTCAAGCAGTAAGCTCCACTGCACCCCGCCGCGCACCTCAGTCTGCGCGCGGCGGGAACTGCCGGTGCAGGCGCCCGAGCAGGGCGTCCTTGTCTTCCCACAGGCGGTTGACCCACTGCTGGAACCGCTGGCGGTGGGCCTGATCCTGGTCGTAGCTGCGGCCGATGAACTCCTGCGGGATCGCCTGCTCCTCGAAACACACCGCCACCTGGCGCAGCCTGCCGCAGAGCAGGTCGCGAAAGCGTGGGCGGCCGTCGGGGTAGTGGATGGTCACGTTGACCAGCGTCAGCAATTGCTCGCCCATGGCATCGATGGCCATGGCGATACCGCCGGCGCGCGGCTTGAGCAGGTGACGGTAAGGCGACTGCTGCGCCGCGTGCTTGGCCTCGGTGAAGCGCGTGCCTTCGAGAAAGTTGAACAGTGCCAGCGGAATGCCGGATAGGCGCGCGCAGGCGCGGCGGGTGGCCTGGCGGTCGGCGTCGCGCTTTTCCGGATGGCGGGCCAGGTAGGCCTTGGAGTGGCGCTGCATGAACGGGAAGTCCAGCGCCCAGCAGCACAGGCCGAACAGCGGAATCCAGATCAGCTCCTTCTTCAGGAAGAAACGCAGCAGCGGCAGGCGGCGGTTGAGGTGGTATTGTAGGACGAAGATGTCCACCCAGCTCTGGTGGTTGCTGATCACCAGGCAGGAGCGGCGCGGGTGCAGTTGTTCCAGGCCCTCGACATGCCAGTGGATATCCTGCACCAGACGGATCCAGGCGTTGTTGCCGCTGGCCCAGGCCTCGGCGATGTGGCCCATCAGGCGCCGGCACAGCGTCTGGCAGGCGGCAAACGGCAGCAGCAGCTTGAGCAGGGCCAGGGCGAACAGCGGCCAGCACCAGAACAGGGTGTTGAGCACCAGCAACAGGCCGGCAAGAAGGCCGCGCAGCGGTGCGGGCAGGTGTCGGAGCATCGTTAAATCCCGGGGAAATATTGCCGTCCGCGGCTGCGAGGGCGCGCCGCCGATGATAGCCCAGTCGCGACAGCTCCGTCCGATCGCCGCCGTTGGCGGATCTTGCCCGACAATCATTGCGCGGCGTCCGCTCGCCAGTCCATCCGTCCCGCGCCGGGTCGCTTTCGGCTCGAGAGCGACGTAAAATCACCTTCCATACTCAATTCGCAAAGGTTTTCCAGCATGCAGATCGCGGCCAACAAGGCGGTTTCCATTGACTACACCCTGACCAACGAAAACGGTGAGGTCATCGACAGCTCCGCCGGCGGCGCGCCGCTGGTCTACCTGCATGGTGCTGGCAACATCATCGTCGGTCTGGAAAAGGCCCTCGAAGGCAAGCAGCCGGGTGACGAGCTGGAAGTGACCGTCGAGCCCCAGGAAGCCTACGGCGACTACAGCGTCGAGCTGGTGGCCGTGCTCAACCGTGCCATGTTCGAAGGCGTCGACGAGCTGGAAGTCGGCATGCAGTTCCATGCCTCCGCTCCGGACGGCGGCATGCAGATCGTCACCATCCGCGATCTGGAAGGCGACGACGTCACCGTCGACGGCAACCACCCGCTGGCCGGCCAGCGCCTGAACTTCAAGGTCAAGGTCGTCGACGTGCGTGACGCGGCTGCCGAGGAAATCGCCCACGGTCACGTGCATGGCGAAGGTGGTCATCACCACTGAAGCTGGCGAGCAGATGCGGAGCCGCTCTGCTGCTAAGCTGTAAATGAGGAAGGCGCTGTTGCAGACTGCGATAGCGCCTTTTTAATGCAAACGAGATCGGCATGGAGCTATGTGATGAGCGTCTTTCACGATCTGACCCTCAAGGCCCTGGATGGTGAGGAGCTGCCGCTGGCCCCGCTCAAGGGCAAGGTGGTGCTGGTGGTCAATGTCGCCTCGAAGTGCGGCCTGACCCCGCAGTACGCCGGACTGGAGCACCTCTACCAGCAGTACCGCGAGCGCGGCTTCAGCGTGCTGGGGTTGCCGTGCAACCAGTTCGCCGGGCAGGAGCCGGGCAGCGAGGCGGACATCCGCGAGTTCTGCAGCCTCAACTACGGGGTCAGCTTCCCGCTCAGCGCCAAGCTCGAGGTCAACGGTCCCGACCGCCATCCGCTGTACCTGCTGCTGGCCGGCGAGGGGGCTGAATTCCCCGGCGACATCACCTGGAACTTCGAGAAGTTCCTGGTCGGCCCCGATGGCCGCGTGCTCGAGCGTTTCTCGCCGCGCATCACTCCCGAGGATCCGCAGCTGATCCAGGCCATCGAAAAGGCTCTGGACGCGCTGGCCTGAGCCGGCGCGCCCTGCTTCGCTCTCAACGCGCCGCCTGCGTGAGCAGCGCGGCGCCGTCCTCGCGTACCCAGAACACCGTCGCCCCGGCCACCGCTGCGGGCATCAGCAGGATGTTCAGTCCCGGCACCAGCAGCGCGGCGTAGGTGACGGCACCGAAGCCCATGCTCTGCCAGCGCTTGGCGCGCAGCCAGGCGAGCATCTCGTCCCAGCCCAGCTTGTGGTTGTCGGCCGGGTAGTCGATGTACTGCACCGCCATCATCCACACGCCGAACAGCAGCCACAGCGGCGCGGCGACCAGGTTGACTCCCGGAATCAGCGACAGCACCAGCAGCCCCAGCGCGCGCGGCAGGAAGTAGGCGAGCTTGCGCAGCTCGCGGCCCAGGGTGCGTGGGATCATCGCCAGCAGTTCCCCCCAGCTGAACGGCGGCGAGGTGTCCTGGCCGCGCACCACTGCCTCGACCTTCTCGGCGAGGAAGCCGTTGAACGGCGCGGCGATCAGGTTGGCCAGCAGGGTGAAGCTGAAGAACAGGATCAGCAACACCAGCACCACGAACAGCGGCCACAGCAGGTATTCGAGAAAGCTCAGCCATTGCGGCAGGCCGGGCATCAGGCTGGCGACCCAGCCCTCGAACTCGCCCACGGCGAGGACGATCAGAGCGATGAACAGCAGCAGGTTGATGGTCAGCGGCAGCAGGACGAACAGGCGCAGGCCGGGACGCAGGATCAGTTTCAGGCCGGCAGCCAGATAGCCGGGGCCGGAGAGGGATTGCAGGGGCATGGGCGACTCCAAGGGGAACACGCGGCAACCTTAGCATGCGGGTTCCGGGGCCCGGAAACGCCAGGCCCCGCGAGTGCGGGGCCTGGCGATGTGGCGGCGGAGCGGGGCAGCTCAGCCCTTGCGCGTCAGCGGCAGCGCGGCGAAGCGCACCCCGGCCAGGCCGCTGGCCTGCAGGGCGCGGATGTTGGCGTGGTCGTTGCCCTCGGGAGTGGCCTGCACGCTGCGGTAGTGCTCGCCGAAGGCCAGCAGGGTTTCCTCGACGGAGAGACCTTCGAGCAGGGCCAGGCCGAGCAGCTTGCAGGAGCCTTCGTTCTGGCCGGCGGCGCTCTCCACGTCGCCGTTGACGAAGGGCTGCGGCTGGTAGTCGTAGTGGGCGGCGATGAACGCCAGGGTGTCGGCGAAGGGATGCGCGTCGCGGCGCAGGGCGGCGCGGAAGTCGGTCAGTGCAGTCATTTCTTGCTCGCTTGGTCGAAGGCGGCCAGCTGCTCGGGCGTGGCCTCTTTTTGGTGTTGGGCTTTCCACTCGGCGTAGGGCATGCCGTAGATGGTGTCGCGCGCCTGGTCGGCGGACAGTTCGATGCCGCGTTCGTCGGCAGCGGCCTTGTACCACTTGCCCAGGCAGTTGCGGCAGAAGCCGGCGAGGTTCATCAGCTCGATGTTCTGCACGTCGCTGCGTTCACCGAGGTGCTGCAGCAGGCGGCGAAAGGCGGCGGCTTCGAGTTCGAGGCGCTGCTGGTCGGTGATGGCGGGTTGTTCGCTCATGGCTGCTCTCGCGGCGGTCGGTGAAAAGACGGCCGATGATAGAAGCCGCGGCCGCGCGGGACAATGCCGGGGCGGCCGCGAATGTGCGGGAGCGGAGGGCGCTCAGCGATGCCCGGCGAGGGTGATCGACACCGACTCGGCAAAGCGCAGGGCGTGCAGCTTGTCGACCTCCACCTCGGCATAGCGTACGTCCGGGTTGGCCATCACCAGGTCGAGGATTTCCTGGGTCAGCCGCTCGAGCAGGGCGAAGCGGTTTTCCTCGACATGGAGAATCACCGCCTTGGTGATGGTGCGGTAGTTCAGCGCCTGGTCAATGTCGTTGCCCTGCACCGCGTCCTGCGCCGGGTAGAGGATGGTCAGGTTGATCAGCACATCCTGCTTGTTGAGGATTTCCTCCTCCTTGATGCCGATGTAGGTACGCAGGCGCAGGTCCTTGACGCGGATGCGCGCCATGCCGGGCTCCAGTCGAGGCATTTACTTGCTCCGTCCGATCAGTTGCAGGAACTCCTGGCGGGTGTTGGTCGACTGGCGGAAGGCGCCGAGCATCACCGAGGAGGTCATCACCGAATTCTGCTTTTCCACCCCGCGCATCATCATGCACATGTGCTTCGCCTCGATCACCACGGCCACGCCGGCGGCGCTGGTTACCTGCTGGACCGCCTCGGCGATCTGGCGGGTGAGGTTTTCCTGGATCTGCAGGCGACGGGCGAACATGTCGACGATGCGCGCCACCTTGGACAGGCCGAGCACCTTGCCAGTGGGGATGTAGGCGACGTGGGCCTTGCCGATGAACGGCAGCAGGTGGTGTTCGCACAGCGAGTACAGCTCGATGTCGCGGACGATCACCATCTCGTCGTTGTCGGAGGCGAACAGCGCGCCGTTGACGATCTCGTCCAGCGACTGCTCATAGCCGCGGCACAGGTACTGCATGGCCTTGGCGGCCCGCTTGGGGGTGTCCAGCAGGCCTTCGCGCTCGGGGTCTTCGCCGAGGCCTTTGAGAATTTCGTGGTAATGGTGGGTGATTTGCGACAGTTGATCGCTCATGTTCGATTCCTCGTGGCGGCCTGGTTTGGGCTCATTGTCAGCGGGCTCACTTTAGCGGGCTCACTTCAGGTGGCGGCCGCCGTTGACGCACAGGCTGGTGCCGGTGACGTAGGGGTTGTCCAGAAGATAGCGCAGGCTCTGGTAGATGACCTCCGGTCCCGGCTCGATGCCGAGGGCCGACTTGGCCAGGGTTTTCTCGCGGTACATCGCATCGTCGTCGGCCTGGAACATCACCAGCGCCGGGGCGATGGCGTTGACCTTGATCCGCGGGGCGAATTGCGCGGCGAACGACAGGGTCAGGTTTTCCAGGCCGGCCTTGCTCGCGCAATAGGCGACGCGGTTGGCGCTGCCGCGGCGGGCGACGTCATCGGTGATGTGGACGATGTCGGCCGGGCTGGAGCGTTCCAGCAGTTCGCGGCAGTGCAGGTTGATCAGGTAGGGCGCCAGCATGTGCACGTTGACCATGCGGGTGAAGGCTTCGGCCTCGTGCCCGGGCTCCTCGCGCAGCCAGTCGGAAGCGTTGTGCACGATGGCGCGCAGGCGCTCGGTGTGCTGCTTGAGCTGGTCGATGAAGGCGAGGATGCCGGCTTCGCTGGAGAAGTCGGCCGCCAGGGTCAGCGCGCCGCGCTGGCGCAGTTCGTCGAGCGCCGGGCGCTCGCTGCGGTAGCTGACGATCAGCGGCTGCCCCGCGTCGAGCAGTCGCCGTGCGCAGTGCAGCCCGACCCGCTGGCTGGCGCCGGTGATCAGGATGGGAGCGGGTGACTGACTCATGGTGGCCTCGTGGCAAAAGGATGGTTCAGCGGCACGGCCGCCGGGTACCTGACAAGTGCGGGACGGGGCACCGACTGAACCAGGGGCAAAGTTATATCAGTATTCGATCTTGTACAACCATGCGAGGCGTGTGGGTAGGCGTTTTTTGTCGGCTGCCTGGTCGGTAAGTACGTATAAAACGCCGTTTTCCGCGGCTGTACGGGCTTTCTGAAGCGATCTTTAGTTGTACTAAATTTTATTTTTTGTACATGTTTTTGGCAGCTTTTCGGTCATTGCAGCGCCTGGGGTCTCAATTCCGGTCCTTGTCGCCGCTTGTGTCCGGCAGCTCGCAGACTCCTGCGCGGCAGCGCGCCGCCCCGTCCGGGTGGGGCAGCCAGTGCAGGTAGGGGCGCAGGCGGCAGAACAGTCGATAGCCGAGCTCCAGCAGCGGCCGCAACAGCGGCCAGCGCAACGGCGCGGCCCAGCGACCGAGGCCGGCGGCGCACCAGCTCCAGAAGGTGGCGTCGAGGCCGCTGACCCATTGGCCATCGGCGAAGCGCGCATGCAGGCGATCCTGCAGCTGGCTGCGACTGAAGCCCAGCGGGGCGGGATCGAAGTCAGGGGCGTCGATATCGACCAGCTGCAGGCGCTGTGGAGAGGCGCGCCGGCGCAGGGCGCGAATCTCGCGTGCGCACAGTGGACAGCTGCCGTCGTAGTAGAGCGTCAGTGGCCAGGCAGTAGGGTGGCGCATGGCGAACGTCCTTGATATGTACATGTCTTGTACAATTTAAGCCGGCAATGGCCTGGGTTACAATCGCCACTCACATCCGCCGTGCGGTGCCCATGCCATGCCCGAATTCTCCGCCACCTCCGTCAGCGTCCCCGCCGTGCCTCGCGAGGAAGAGCTGTATCCGATCCGAGAGGTGTCGCGCCTGACTGGCGTCAACCCGGTTACCCTGCGGGCCTGGGAGCGGCGCTACGGGCTGATCCAGCCGACCCGCACCGAGAGTGGCCATCGCCTGTATTCGCTGGCCGACATCGATGCGGTGCGCAGCATCCTGGCCTGGATCGAGCGCGGCGTGGCGGTCAGCAAGGTCGGCAAGATTCTCGCCCGCAGCAATACGGCCAAGGCGCCCAGCGCGCCGGCCTACGACGGCGTGGCCGCCGGCGAGTGGGACGAGTGGCAGGCGCAGCTGCGCCGCGCCGTGGCGGACTTCGACGAGGGGCGCCTGGAGCGTCTCTACGGTCAGGTTTTCTCCAGCTACCCGCTGGCGGTGGTGTTTCAGGACGTGCTGCTGCCGGTTTGGCAGGAGCTGCTGCTGCGCCAGGACGGTTTTGGCCAGACCAGCGAATGGCTGTTTTTCGACACCTTCCTGCGCGGCCGCGCCCTGCAGCGCCTGCAACTGAGCCGCGCGCAGGGCGAGGAGCGCGTGCTGCTCGCCGCGCTGCCCGGCCATGGTCACGAGCTGGAGCTGCTGGTCACCGGCCTGCTGCTGGCCGGCAGCGACCTGGCGGTAAGCCTGCTCGGCATTGGTCAGCCGTTCGACGAGTTGCCGCTGGTGTGCGAGAAGATCCAGCCGCAGGCGCTGGTGCTGTTCTCCAATCGTCCGCCGGAAACCGAGCTGCCGCGCCAGCTCGGTCGTCTGGTGCTGGCGCTGGACTGCCCGCTGGCGCTGGCCGGCGAGGTGGCCGAGCTGGCCGAGGAGTCCCTGCAGGGAACGCCGATCGCCTGTCTGGGCAGCGAGGGGCGGTTGATGCCGCGGCGTCTGCGCCAGTTCCTCGCCGGTCATCTGGATACCTGACGGGCGCGTTCTGCCGGCCCGGCTGCCCGGGCCGCTTCCCCTGATTCGATTGCTTCGAATGCCGTCGCCCGGGCATGCCCGGGTGGCGTGTTGGGCTGTCGGCGAAAAAATACTGTGCGCGCTGTACAGGAATGCTTGCTGTGTACGGCAATTTCCTATACAAAAGCTATACAGAAATGCGCGCCGTACAGTCCACCCCCCTGAAAGCCTGTACGCCGCACTCTGCCTGCGCACTCCGGCAGCCGTCGCGAACCTTTTGGCTGCCGGAGTTTTTTATTTTCCGTCTCGTCGGCCTGCCGTGATCTGCGGTGCTGGATGGCTGTCTGTTTGTGCGCCTCAGACCGGCGCCTGGCGGGCCGATCGCTGGCGCAGGACCGGGCGGTACGCGCCGTCAGGCCTTGCCGGCGCGCAGGGCTTCCAGTTCGGCCTTGACCGCGGTCAGCTCGGCTTCCAGCTCGCGCACGCGTTGCTGGGCCTCGACCTGTTCGGTGACGTCCTTCTGGATGCCGATGTAGTAGGTCAGCTGGTCGGCCTCGTTGAGCACCGGGGTGATCGACAGTTCGTTCCAGAACGGCGTGCCATCCTTGCGGTAGTTGCGAATCACCTGGCGGCACGGGCGATGCTCATGGACCGCCTGGCGGATGGCGTCCAGGCCGGGTTGGGCACGGTCGCCGGCCTGCAGGAAGCGGCAGTCCTGATAGAGGATGTCGTCGACCGCATAGCCGGTCAGGCGCTCGAAGGCCCGGTTGGCGTAGATGAGAATGTTGTCGTCGCCTTCCTGTTCGGCCACCACGATGCCGTCGTTGGAGGCGTCGATTACCAGTTGCAGCAGCTTGGCGTTGATCATCGGAACTGTCCTGTAGGTGATGACGGCATTCTAATCCATCCCCATCGGCTTGCCATGCCGTCGCAGCGGCGGTGCATTGGCGCATAATGGTGGCTTTCCATTTTTGCCCGGGAGCCTCCATGCTCGAAGTCGCCATTCTTTCAGGTTCTGCCTTCGGCGCCGCCGAAGAGGTGGCCCGCCATGCCGAAGCGCAGCTGCGCGCTGCCGGCCTGGACGCGCGCCATCTGCCGGACATCGGCCTCGACGCGCTGCTGGCGCTGGACCCGCAGGCGCTGCTGGTGGTGACCTCGACCACCGGCATGGGCGAGGTGCCTGACGACCTGCAGGCGCTGCTCGACGAGATCGACGGCTGGCAGCCCGACTGGCGTGGCCGGCCGGTGGCGGTGATCGGCCTGGGCGACTCCAACTACGGCGAGAACTTCTGTGCCGCCGCCCTGCAGGCCCATGCGCTGCTGCTCAAGCTGGGCATGCGCGATGTGCAGTCGCAGCTGCAGCTGGATGCCAGCGAGACGGTAACCCCGGCCGAGGACGCCGAGCCGTGGCTGGCGCGCCTGGTGGCCAACCTGCGCTGATCGCCGGGCAGCGGGGCGAGCGCTGCCTATACTGAGACGAAAGAAGCGTCGCGTTGGCCTTTGGACCACGCGGATCGCGACGCGGGCGGATGTGTGTCGGGTCGGCTCTCCACTCGGCACAGACACCGCCTGATACGCGATCCTGCTGACGACGCCGAACTCATCGACCAGTCAGGAGTTCGTCTCATGTTCGCCACCATGGAAGCCGCGCGCGTCGAGGAGCTGCATCTGGCCAGCGACCCGCAAACGGGGCTGCGCGCGATCATCGCCATTCACAACACCAACCTCGGCCCGGCGCTCGGCGGCTGTCGCTATCTGGCCTATGCCGACGAGCAGAGCGCGGCGCGCGACGCCGTGCGCCTGGCCCGCGGCATGAGCTACAAGGCCGCGCTGGCCGGCCTGGCCCTCGGCGGCGGCAAGGCGGTGATCATCAGCCCGCCGCAGCTGGCCAGTCGCGAGGCGCTGTTCGAGGCCTTCGGCCGTTTCGTCGACAAGCTCGGCGGCCGCTACATCACCGCGGTGGACAGCGGCACCTCCAGCGCCGACATGGACTGCATCGCCCGCCACACCCGTCACGTCACCAGCACCACCCAAGGCGGCGATCCGTCGCCGCACACCGCCCTCGGCGTGTTCGCCGGCATCCGCGCCACCGCCGAGGCGCGACTGGGTAGCGCCGACCTCAAGGGCCTGCGCATCGCCGTGCAGGGCCTCGGCCATGTCGGCTACGCGCTGGCCGAGCACCTGAGCGCCGCCGGCGCCGAACTGCTGGTCAGCGATATCGACGAGGGGCGCCTGCAGCGGGCGGTCGAGCGCCTCGGCGCGCAGCCGGTGTCCAGCGAGGTGCTGCTCGGCATGCCCTGCGACATCCTCGCGCCCTGCGGCCTGGGTGGGGCAATCAACCCGCAGACGGTCGGCCAGTTGCGCTGTGCGGCCGTCGCCGGCGCGGCCAACAATCAACTCGACAGCCCGGAGATGGGCGACCAACTGGCGGCGCGCGGGATCCTCTACGCCCCGGACTACGTGATCAACTCCGGCGGCCTGATCTTCGTCGCCCTGCAGCACCAGGGGCTGAGTCCGGCCGAGATTACCGCCCACCTTTCGCGGATCGGCGCGCGGCTGAGCGAGATCTATGCCGAAGCGCAGGCCGAGCGCCGGTCGCCGGCGAGGGTGGCCGACATGCTCGCCGAGCGCCTGATCTACGGTTCCTGAGTCGCTGCGCCGCCGAGCCGCGGCCGCCACCGCACCGCAAGGTGCCAGGGAGGATGCCATGCCCCATAGCCGTATCGAACTGCCCTTCACCCGCTACCTCGATCCCGAGGGCCGTCCGCTCGGGCCGCTGCCCGACTGGACGGAGGAGGGCGCACGGCTGGTCGCGCTGTACCGCGCCATGCTGCGCACACGCCTGTTCGACCAGAAGGTCATCGCCCTGCAGCGCACCGGACGCATCGGCACCTACGCCTCCAGCCTCGGTCAGGAAGCCATCGGCACCGCCATCGGCACCCTGCTGCGCGACGACGACGTGCTGTTGCCCTACTACCGCGACACCGCCAGCCAGCTGCTGCGTGGGGTGAGCATGAGCGAGATGCTGCTGTACTGGGGCGGCGACGAGCGCGGCAGCGACTTCGCCGCGCCGCTGGCGCGTGGCGATTTCCCGTTGTGCGTGCCGATCGCCACCCAGGCCCTGCATGCCTGCGGGGTGGCCAGCGCCTTCAAGATCCGCGGCGAGCACCGCGTGGCGCTGACCACCTGCGGCGATGGCGCCACCAGCAAGGGCGATTTCCTCGAGGCCCTCAACGTCGCCGGCGCCTGGCAGCTGCCGGTGGTGTTCGTGGTCAACAACAACCAGTGGGCGATCTCGGTACCGCGGCGCATCCAGTGCGGCGCGCCGACCCTGGCGCAGAAGGCCCTCGGCGCCGGGTTCGCCGGCGAGCAGGTGGACGGCAACGACGTGATCGCGCTGGTCGAGCGCCTGCGTCACGCCCTCGAGCAGGCCCGCCACGGCAAGGGGCCGACGCTGCTGGAGTGCATCACCTACCGGCTGTGCGACCACACCACCGCCGACGACGCCACCCGCTACCGCAGCGCCGAGGAGGTCAACCAGGCCTGGCACGAGGAGCCGGTCAAGCGCCTGCAGAACTTCCTGGTGGCGCGCGGCCTGTGGGACGAGACCCAGGAGCAGGCGCTGGTGGCCGAATGCCAGGTCGAACTGCAGCAGGCCATCGAACGCTACGAGGCGGCTCCGGCGCAGGATGCGCAGGAGGTGTTCCGTCACGTCTACGCCAGCTGGCCGCCGGCCTTGGCCGAGCAGC
Organism: Pseudomonas linyingensis; assembly: GCF_900109175.1. Lineage (GTDB taxonomy): Bacteria > Pseudomonadota > Gammaproteobacteria > Pseudomonadales > Pseudomonadaceae > Geopseudomonas > Geopseudomonas linyingensis. Next base: position 52,633 of record NZ_FNZE01000007.1, read on the forward strand.
GCGAGCAGTTCGCCGAGCGCATCGCCCGCCGCACGCAAGGAGCCGACCATGAGTGAGAAAAAGTACACCCTGCTGGAGGCGGTCAACCTGGCCCTGCACCGCGCGATGGCCGAGGACGACAACGTGGTGGTGCTCGGCGAGGACATCGGCGTCAACGGCGGCGTGTTCCGCGCCACCCTCGGCCTGCGCGAGGCGTTCGGCTTCAAGCGGGTGATCGACACGCCGCTGGCCGAGAACATGATCGCCGGGCTGAGCATCGGCATGGCCGCCCAGGGCCTCAAGCCGGTGATGGAAATCCAGTTCCTCGGCTTCATCTATGCGGCCATGGAGCAACTGGTGTCGCACGCCAGTCGCCTGCGCAACCGCACCCGCGGCCGGCTGACCTGCCCGCTGGTGCTGCGCTCGCCGATGGGCGCCGGCATCCGTGCGCCCGAGCACCACAGCGAGTCCACCGAGGCGCTGTTCGCGCACATTCCCGGCCTGCGCGTGGTCATCCCCTCGTCGCCGGCGCGCGCCTACGGTCTGCTGCTGGCGGCCATCGACGATCCCGACCCGGTGATCTTCCTCGAGCCGACCCGCCTGTACCGGATGAACCCCCAGCCGCTGGAGGACGACGGCCGCCGCCTGCCGCTGGACAGCTGCTTCACCCTGCGCGAGGGCAGCGACCTCACCCTGGTCAGCTGGGGCGCCAGCGTGCACGAGACGCTGCAGGCGGCCGCCGCGCTGGCCGAGCGCGGGGTCAGCGCCGAGGTGATCGACGTCGCCTGCCTCAAGCCGCTGGATCTCGACACCCTGGAGGCCTCGGTGCGCAAGACCGGCCGCTGCGTGATCGTCCACGAGGCGCCGAAGAGCGGCGGGGTGGGCGCGGAGATCGCCGCCAGCCTGTACGAGCGCGCGCTGCTCGACCTGCACGCACCGATCCAGCGCGTCGCCGCCCCGGACATCCCGCCGCCGCTGTACCGCCTGGAGTCGTACTACCTGCCGGATGTCGGCGACATCCTCGCCGCCTGTGAAACGGTGCTGGACTACGCCTGAAGGCGATGCCGAGCGGCTTTGGTGGGCGACCCGACCGCGGGGCGATGCACTGTCCGCCTGGCGGGTCGCTGGTCCGCATCGCCGCGAGGTCGCGCCTCCCACACGGATTGCAGGTGCGCAGTGCGCACCGCAGAGGAGAACATGCATGAAACACTTCAAGCTGCCCGACCTCGGCGAAGGCCTGCAGGAGGCGGAAATCGTCGAGTGGCACGTCAAGGCCGGCGACAGCGTCAAGGCCGACCAGCTGCTGGTCTCGGTGGAAACCGCCAAGGCGATCGTCGACATTCCGGCGCCCTACGACGGCGTGGTGCTGAAGACCTACGGCGCCGAGGGCGACATCCTTCACGTCGGCGAGCCGCTGCTGGCCTACGAGGGCGAGGGCGAGGACACCGGCACCGTGGTCGGCAAGCTGGAAGCCGGCGAGGGCGGGGCGGGCGACAGCTTCTTCGTCGGCGCCGCGCCCTCGACCCGCGAGCACCTGGCGCCGCGCGCCACCCCGGCGGTGCGCCAGCTGGCGCGTCAGCTCGGCGTGGAGCTGACCAGCCTGAGCGGCTCGGGTGCCGACGGCCTGATCACCCGCGCCGATGTCGAGGCGGCGGCCGAGAGCGCGCGTACCAGCTTCGGCGGCGAGCGCCTGCGTGGCGTGCGCCGCAGCATGGCGCTGAACATGGCGCGCGCCCACGCCGAGGTGGTGCCGGTGATGCTGGTCGAGGACGCCGACCTCAGCCGCTGGCCAGCCGCCCGCGAACCGCTGGTGCGCCTGGCCCAGGCCATCGCCGTCGCCTGTCGCGCCGAGCCGGGGCTCAACGCCTGGTTCGACGGCAAGGCCATGGCCGTGCGCCGCCACGAGGAACTCAACCTGGGCATCGCCGTGGACACCCCGGACGGCCTGTTCGTGCCGGTGCTGCACAGGGTCGGCGCGCGCGATGCCGACGACCTGCGCGAGGGCATGCGGCGCCTGCGCGAGGCGGTCAAGGCGCGCTCGATTCCGCCCCAGGAGATGATGGGCGCGACCCTGACCCTGTCCAACTTCGGCACCCTGTTCGGGCGCTACGCCAACCCCATCGTGGTGCCGCCGCAGGTGGCGATCATCGGTGCCGGGGTGATCCGCGACCAGCCGGTGGCGGTGAACGGCCAGGTGGCGGTGCACCCGGTCATGCCGCTGTCGCTGACCTTCGATCACCGCGCGGTCACCGGCGGCGAGGCGGGGCGCTTCCTCAAGGCGCTGGTCACTGCGCTGGAGCAGCCGGAGGGCTGAGCCAGGCGAGTGGCGCAGCGGGGGCGGGGAGGGGGGCCGCGCCCTGCGGATGCTGCGCGGAGGCGCATGAATGCACGCCTGCCCGCGCCCGTCGGGCGTCGGGGCCATAGATTGCGGAACCGGTCGGCTGGCGGCGCGCGCGTGGCGGTGTAACATCGCAGCAATATCATTCGCCTGGAGTATCACCATGTCTGCTGCCGCTGACCTGCCCCCCTGTTCCGTACTGCTGCTTGCCGGCGGGAGAGGGCGCCGCATGGGCGGGGTGGACAAGGGACTGGTGGAGTTCGCCGGCCGCCCGTTGATCTCGGTGATGAGCGAGCGGGTCCAGCCGCTGACCGACGACCTGATCATCTCCTGCAACCGCAACGCCGAGAGCTACGCGCTCTGGGCCGACCGTCTGGTGAGCGACGAAAGCGACGATTTTCCCGGTCCGCTGGCCGGTATCCGCGCCGGCCTCGCCGCGATGCGCCACGACTGGCTGCTGGTGTTGCCCTGCGATGCGCCGCAGATCGACGAAGATCTGCTTTCGGCCATGCGCCACCAGGCGATGAGCGAGCCGCAGCGTCCGTTGCTGCTGCGCCGCGGTGCGCAGTGGGAGCCGATGTTCTGCATGATTCCGCGCAGCCTGCAGGGCGAACTGGAGCGCGTCTGGCAGGCCGGCGAGCGCAGCCCGCTGCGTTTCCTGCTGGGCGCCGATGCCCAGGTGCTGGGCTGCGCGCAGGACGATCCGCGGCTGGCCAATCTGAATACGCTCGAGGCGCTGACGGCGGCCGCTCCGCCCGGGGCGATGCCGGGCGCGCCCAACGAAGGATCCTCCGCGCGGGGTTCGGCCGCAGCGGGCATGACTCTTGCTAAGTCTGTCCCTCAGGTTTCATCCGAGACAAGCGCCGTGCTGACCCATCTCGACGCCCAGGGGCGGGCCAACATGGTCGACGTCACCGACAAGGCCGCCACCAGCCGCGAAGCCAGTGCCGAGGCACTGGTGCGCATGCAGCCGCAAACCCTCAAGCTGATCGTCACTGGCGACCATCCCAAGGGCGACGTTTTCGCCGTGGCCAGGGTGGCCGGGATCATGGCGGCGAAGAAGACCCACGAGCTGATCCCGCTGTGCCATCCGCTGCTGCTCACCGGCATCCGCGTCGAGCTGGAGCCGCAGGGCACGGACGCCGTCCGCATCGTCGCGCGCTGCAAGCTGGCCGGACAGACCGGCGTGGAGATGGAGGCGCTGACCGCCGCCAGCGTCGCCGCGCTGACCCTCTACGACATGTGCAAGGCGGTGGATCGGGGGATGACCATCGAGCGCGTGCGCCTGCTGGAGAAGAGCGGCGGCAAGAGCGGCGACTACCGTGCTGAGGAGCCGGCATGATCGAAGTGCGTTTTTTTGCCCGCTACCGCGAGGCGCTGGATAGCGACGGCGAGAGCCTGGCCTGGTCGGCCGAGCTGGACAGCCTCGACGCCCTGCGTCGCCAGCTGCTGGCGCGTGGCGAGGCCTGGCAGGTGCTGGCCGAGAAGGGCCTGATGTGCGCGCGCAATCAGGAGCTGTGCAGTCTCGCCGAGCCGCTGGCCGATGGCGACGAGGTGGCTTTCTTCCCGCCGGTGACCGGAGGCTGACATGGCGATACGGGTGCAGGTCGCGGCGTTCCAGCCGGGAGTCGAACTGGAGGCGCTGCACGCCGCCAATGCCGGCATCGGTGCGGTGGTCGGCTTTGTTGGTTACGTGCGCGACTACAACGACGGCAACGCAGTGGCGGCGCTGACCCTCGAGCACTATCCGGGCATGACCGAGAAGGCGCTGGCTGGCATCGTCGAGCAGGCCGGCCAGCGCTGGCCGCTGCTCGGCGTGGAGATCGTCCACCGCGTCGGCCACCTGCTGCCGGGCGAGCCGATCGTCTTCGTCGGCACCGCCAGCAGCCATCGCCAGGCCGCCTTCGACGCCTGCAATTTCATCATGGACTACCTGAAGACCCGCGCGCCGTTCTGGAAGCGCGAGGACACGCCCGAAGGTGCACGCTGGGTCGATGGCCGCGACAGCGACCAGAGCGCCGCCCGGCGCTGGGACTGACCCGTGCTCATGCCTCGCGATGGTGCGCTGCTGGCGCCCTGCAACGCGGTGCGCCTCGATCTGGTGCGCTCTCGCGGCGGCGCGCGGCTCGGCCAACCCGCGGGGGACGTGCTTAACTAAGGGGCGATGGGCATCGCGCAGGCGATCGCAGCGCTGGTGCAGTCCTTGCATCGGGTGGGCATGCCAGCCGAGCGTGCGGTGCGGCCACGAGGAGAGACCCCGAGATGAACGATGCCATGCTGCTGGACGGCCATGGTCGCAAGATCGACTACCTGCGCCTGTCGGTGACGGATCGCTGCGACTTCCGCTGCGTCTACTGCATGGCCGAGGACATGACCTTCCTGCCGCGCCAGCAGGTGCTCGGTTTTGAGGAGATCGTGCGCATCGCCCGACTGTTCGTCGGCCTGGGGGTGAAGAAGATTCGCCTGACCGGCGGCGAGCCGCTGGTGCGCCGCGGCATCGTCGACCTGTGCCGGCAGATAGCCGCGCTGCCCGGTCTGCGCGAGCTGGTGATGACCAGCAACGGCTCGCAACTGGGCAAGCTGGCCGTGCCGCTGGCCGAGGCGGGGGTCAAGCGCCTCAACATCAGCCTCGACAGCCTGGATGCGGCGAAATTTCACGCCATCACCCGCAGCGGCGATCTCGAGCAGGTACTGGCCGGCATCGAGGTGGCGCGCGCCGCCGGCTTCGCGCGGATCAAGCTCAACAGCGTGATCATGAAGGGACGCAACGACGACGAGGTGGCCGCGTTGGTCGACTTCGCCGTGGCCCGCGGTCTGGACATCAGCTTCATCGAGGAGATGCCGCTCGGTCAGGTCGGCCGCGACCGCGGCGAGGCATTCTGCTCCAGCGACGAGGTGCGCGCACTGGTCGCTCAGCGCTACAACCTGTTCGACAGCCCCGAGCAGAGCGGCGGCCCGGCGCGCTACGTGCGCCTGGAGGGCCATCCGGATACCCGCGTCGGCTTCATTTCCCCCCATTCGCACAACTTCTGCAGCAGCTGCAACCGTCTGCGCCTGACCGCCGAAGGGCGCCTGCTGCTGTGTCTCGGTCACGAGAATTCGCTGGATCTGCGCGGTCTGGTACGCCGCCATCCGACCGAGGATCGCCCGCTGCTCGAGGCCATCGGCGCGGCGCTGCAGCACAAGCCGCTGCGCCACGAGTTCGCGGTGTCCGGCGAGGTGCAGGTGTTGCGCTTCATGAATGCCACCGGCGGCTGAGCGCCGCGCTGGCGGGTGTTTCGTGTCGAGCGCAGCGTTACTCGGCGGCCGGCGGACTGCGCAGTTCGTCCAGCGCATCCGCCTGGTTCTTGAACGCCCTGGCGAACACGTCGCGGTGCCTGGCCATGTAGATGCCCAGTTCCTCGGCCTGGCGTTCGCCGAGCGCCGGCACCGCCTGCTGCAGCACGTCGGCCAGCTTTTCGGCCAGTTCCAGCATGCGGTCGTGACGATCGGCTTCGGCCTTATCCATGAACAAACGCTCCACATCCCGGCTGCTGCGATAAACCACTTCGACGGCCATGTGCCACCCCATCTGCCTGCATGATGTTTGATTGGCTGGTTTTTTATACAGTAATTGCGCGCATTATAGGCCGGTGCAGGGCATCTGGATAGTGATCCGCCGCGGATGGCGGGCATGGTCGTGGCGGGATGTTCGGGCGATACTGTCGCGCAGCGTCCCCGATGATCCGTGAAACAAGGAACCTCCGCACCATGGCCGAAGCCCAAGCCGAACTCGATATGCAGCTGATGCGTGCTGCCGCTGCCCACGCGGCGGGGGTGTTGCGCACGCTGGGCAATCCGGATCGTCTCCTGCTGCTCTGCCAGCTCAGCCAGGGCGAGCGTTCGGTGGGCGAACTGGAGGAAATGCTCGGCCTGCGCCAGCCGAGCCTGTCGCAGCAGCTGGCGGTGCTGCGCAACGAGGGGTTGGTGCAGACGCGGCGCGACGGCAAGCGCATGTTCTACTCGATCGCCGAGCCGAAGCTGCTGGTGCTGCTCGGTACCCTCTACCAGCTCTACTGTCCGCAGGCCTGACGGGGCTGTAGCTCGGCCGCATAGAACAAAAGTGAATCAAAACATAAGCTAATATTATAATTGCACATTATGTATTTTGTTTAAGATTGCCTCCATTCCGGTTTGCCGCTGGCAGCCGACAGTTTTTGGGGGAATCCGCATGTCGTTCAACAAGCCGCTGTTTGCCGCGCTGCTCGCCGGCAGTGCCGCCGTCAGCCCGCTGGCCTTCGCCACCAACGGTTACTTCGCCCACGGCTACGGGATCAAGTCCCTCGGCATGGCCGGCGTCGGCTACGCCCTGCCGCAGGATGCCCTGGCCGCCGCCAGCAATCCAGCTGGCATCGCGCTGGTGGGCGACCGCCTCGATCTGGGCGTCACTTGGTTCAAGCCCGAGCGCAGCGTGGAAATTAGCGGTTCCCCCGTTCCGGGTGCCAATGGCCGTTACGACGGCAACGATACCGAGTCCTTCCTGATCCCCGAGTTCGGTTACACCCGCCAGCTCAATGAACGCCTCGCCTTCGGTCTGGCTGTGTACGGCAACGGCGGCATGAACACCGACTATCAGCGCAATCCCTTCAGCGCCTACGGCAGCACTGGCGACGCTGGCGTCGACCTGACTCAGGTGTTCGTTACCCCGTCGCTGGCCTGGCGCGTCAACGAGCGCCACAGCTTCGGCATCGGCCTCAACTACGCCTACCAGCGCTTCGAGGCGCGTGGTATCGATGGCTTTGCCCGCATGTCCGAGTCGCCGGAGCATGTCAGCGACGATGGCCACGATCACTCCGACGGCTGGGGCCTGCGCCTGGGCTGGAACGGCCAGCTCACCGACAGCCTGAGCGTTGGCGTGGCCTGGTCGTCGAAGATCAAGACCGGCAAGTTCGAGCGCTACGAAGGTCTGTTCGCCGACCACGGCAGCTTCGACATTCCGGAAAACTACGGCATCGGCCTGGCCTGGCGCGCCACCGAGCGGCTGACCCTGGCGGCGGACGTGCAGCAGATCGACTACAGCGACGTGAAGGCGATCTCCAACTCGGTGGACGTGCTGTTCAGCGGTCATCTACTCGGCTCCGAGGACGGTCCCAACTTCGGCTGGGAGGACATCCGCGTCTACAAGCTCGGCGCCAGCTACGCGGTCACTGCGCAGCTGACCCTGCGCGGCGGCTACAGCTGGGCCGACCAGGCGCTGGACAAGGGCGAAACCTTCTTCAACACCCTGGCCCCCGGCGTGGTGCGTGAGCACCTGACCCTCGGCGCTACCTGGGTGCCGGAGGCCGGCCACGAGATCAGCGTGTTCTACGCCCATGCCTTCAGCGAGGAGCTCAAGGGCAGCAACTCGATTCCGCAGGCCTTTGGCGGCGGCGAGGTGGATCTGCAGATGCAGCAGGACAGTGTCGGCATCGCCTACGCCTGGAAACTCTGATCCGGCGGATACGCGGCGACGATTTTCCGCCCACATCCATGCATGAACCCTTAAACTTCGCATCACCCGCGGGGCGGCCATCGGGTCGCCCCGTTTCGTTCCGGGTCGATTCAGTGAGGATTTCATGCAGGACAATGCTTCCCCGGCAGCCGCCGGTCAGGTCGGTTATGTCGCCATCGAGCAACCGTTCGGCTTGCAGCCGCCCAAGGTGCACTGCCCGATCTGCGGCCAGCAGCAGTTCGTCGAGCAGGACGACGAGTATCTGGAAACCCCCTGCGAACATCTGGCCTTCGTCTTCGGCGGCGAAGAGGACGAGTTCGTCTACGCCTCCGACGATTTCGCCGAGCGCTTCGCCCGCTTCGATGCTGAGCTGGATGCCCGTTTTCCCGACGACGAGGCGCGCGCCAGCGAGGCGTATGAAGACGCCAGCAGTTTCTACCGCGACCTGTTTGCCCAGCGGCTGCAGGACCTGGGCTACGGTGCCAGCCTGCTGGCCCTGCGCATCACCTATGGTGGCCTGGCCGAGGGAAACCCGGTGTGGTTCAGCGATGTCTATGGTTTCGACTACGCGCTGATCCGCGAAGACGACGCCCAGTAAGACGCCCCTTTCGCCGCACCTTCTGGCAGGCAGCCCCAGTCCATGCTTGATCTTGGTACCTATATAGGCCTGTTCTTCGCCGCCTTTGGCGCGGCCAGCCTGCTGCCGTTGCAATCCGAGGCGCTGCTGGTCGGCCTGCTGCTGGCCGAGAGCCATCCGGTACTGACCCTGCTGACGGTAGCCACCGTCGGCAATGTACTCGGTTCGCTGCTCAACTGGCTGCTGGGCCTGTATCTCGAGCGCTTCCGCGAAAAGCGCTGGTTCCCGGTGCGCGAGCACCATCTGCAGCGCGCCCAGCACTGGTACCAGCGCCATGGCCGCTGGTCGCTGCTGCTGAGCTGGCTGCCGGTGGTCGGCGATCCGCTGACTGTGGTCGCCGGGGTGATGCGCGAGTCGTTCTGGATCGTGCTGCTCTGCGTCACCCTGGCCAAGGGTGCGCGCTATGCGGCGCTGACGGCGGTGACTCTGGGTCTGTCCTGAACTCTGCTCAGGGCTCGGGATCTTTTGTTGCTTGCCGCGCCATTGGGCGGCAATTGTCCGCCGCGCGCCGGCAGGTTCGTCCGTGCTGGGCAATACTCTGTGCTGTTCTCAACCGTGCCGCAGCCACTGCGGGAGGATTCCATGGAACAGCCGGTCCACGCCTTTCATCATCTGTTCGGGCAGCTTGGTCTGCCCAACGACAACGACTCGATCCGCCAGTTCATCGAACGCCATGCGCCGCTGGCCGACGATATCCAGCTGGCCGATGCGCCCTTCTGGTCGCCGGCGCAGGCGACTTTCCTGCGCGAGGAAATCCTCGAGGATGCCGACTGGGCCGAGGTGGTCGACAACCTCAATGCGGCGCTGCGCGCTCGCCACTAAGCGCCCCGCGGGGCATGAGGGTTTTTGCGGGCTGCGGCGGATGGCGCGAGAATCGTCCGGCGCCAACGAAAACGCCGCGCTGCTCGGCAGAGCGGCGCGGCGTATGGCCGGGCAGGGCGGTCAGCCCTGGCGGATCAGGTAGTCGAAGGCGGACAGCGAGGCCTTGGCCCCTTCGCCGACGGCGATGACGATCTGCTTGTACGGCACGGTGGTCACGTCGCCAGCGCCGAACACGCCGGGGATGCTGGTCTGGCCCTTGGCGTCGACGATGATCTCGCCGACGCGCGACAGTTCGACGCTGCCCTTCAGCCAGTCGCTGTTGGGCAGCAGACCGATCTGTACGAAGATGCCTTCCAGCTCGACGGTGTGCACTTCGTCGTGGTGGCGATCCTTGTATACGAGGCCGCTGACCTTCTGGCCGTCGCCCAGCACCTCGGTGGTCTGCGCCATGGTGATGATGGTCACGTTGGGCAGGCTGCGCAGCTTGTTCTGCAGCACCGCGTCGGCACGCAGCTGCTCGCCGAACTCCAGCAGGGTGACGTGGGCGACGATGCCGGCCAGGTCGATGGCCGCCTCGACACCGGAGTTGCCGCCGCCGATCACCGCCACGCGCTTGCCCTTGAACAGCGGGCCGTCGCAGTGCGGGCAGTAGGCCACGCCGCGGCCGCGGTATTCCTGCTCGCCGGGCACGTTCATCTCGCGCCAGCGGGCGCCGGTGGCGAGAATCACGGTCTTGGCCTGCAGCTCGCCGCCGTTGTCGAACTGCACGGTGTGCAGGCCGTCCTCGGTCGCGGCCGGGATCAGCTTGCTGGCGCGCTGCAGGTTGATGATGTCGACCTCGTACTGGCGCACGTGCTCTTCCAGGGAGCGGGCCAGTTTCGGGCCTTCGGTTTCCTTCACGGAAATGAAGTTCTCGATCGCCATGGTGTCCAGCACCTGGCCGCCGAAGCGCTCGGCGGCGACGCCGGTGCGGATGCCCTTGCGTGCAGCGTAGATGGCCGCCGCTGCGCCGGCCGGGCCGCCACCGACCACCAGCACGTCGAAGGCGGGCCTGGCGTTGAGCTTCTCGGCGTCGCGGGCGCCGCTGTTGGTATCCAGTTTGGCGAGGATCTCCTCGACGTCCATGCGCCCGTTACCGAACGGCTCGCCGTTGAGGTAGATGCTCGGCACCGCCATGATCTGGCGCTGGTTCACCTCGTCCTGGAACAGTGCGCCGTCGATGGCTACGTGCTTGATGTTGGGGTTGAGCACCGCCATCAGGTTGAGCGCCTGTACCACGTCCGGGCAGTTGTGGCAGGACAGCGAGAAGTAGGTCTCGAAGCTGAACTCGCCCTCGATGCCCTTGATCTGCTCGATCACTTCAGTCGCCAGCTTCGACGGATGGCCGCCGACCTGCAGCAGGGCCAGCACCAGAGAGGTGAACTCGTGGCCCATCGGGATGCCGGCGAAGCGCAGGCCGATGTTGCCGTTCGTGCGGTTGAGGCTGAACGACGGCGTGCGGCTGTCGTTGCCGTCGGTCTTGAGGGTGATCTTGTCGCTGAGGCTGACGATATCCTGCAGCAGGGCGAGCATTTCCTGGGATTTGGCGCCGTCATCGAGGGACGCGGCGATCTCGAACGGCTGGGTGACCTTCTCGAGGTAGGCCTTCAACTGGGTTTTCAGATTGGCGTCCAACATGCTGACGGTATCCCTTTCGCTAAATTCGCATATGAAAATGCCCGGGCGGATCGCACCCGGGCATCGGGGCTTCGCGAGAGCTGGGTGACAGCTCCCGCGAGGCGACAACCTGGAGAGGTTGCTTAGATCTTGCCGACCAGGTCCAGGGACGGGGTCAGGGTTTCGGCGCCTTCCTTCCACTTGGCCGGGCAAACCTGACCCGGGTGAGCGGCGGTGTACTGGGCGGCCTGCAGCTTGCGCAGGGTCTCGCTGACGTCACGGGCGATCTCGTTGGAGTGGATTTCCAGAGTCTTGATCACGCCTTCCGGGTTGATGATGAAGGTGCCACGCAGGGCCAGGCCTTCTTCCGGAATGTGCACGCCGAAGGCGTTGGTCAGCACGTGGGTCGGGTCGCCGATCAGCGGGAACTTGGCCTTGCCGACCGCCGGGGAGGTTTCGTGCCAGACCTTGTGGGAGAAGTGGGTGTCGGTGGTGACGATGTACACCTCGGCACCGGCCTTCTGGAACGCGGCGTAGTTTTCGGCGGCGTCTTCGATTTCGGTCGGGCAGTTGAAGGTGAAGGCAGCCGGCATGAAGATCAGCACGGACCACTTGCCCTTCAGGTCGGCTTCGGTGACTTCGATGAACTTGCCGTTGTGGAAAGCGTTGACCTTGAACGGTTGAACCTGGGTGTTGATGAGGGACATTCGCTGACTCCTTCAGGGTTGAAAGCTGGTTGACGAAGAGAATCCTACTTGGCGTAGGTGGTTAGGCATAATTGATTGGTCGAATCGATTGGATTGCTTTTGCCTATGGCCTGCTTCGCCGCCATCCGTCCATTAGCCGGGCGGAAGCGCCTGGCTACTCTACATCAGACTTGGCCGTTGGGAACCTTTGCCGTACACTCCACTCGAACCTTGCAAGCAGAAGTACCCAGGGGCCGATCAGGATTCGACGCCGGTAACAAAACTTGAGGGGCATGCCGAGTTGGTAACAGATCTCGTAAATCCGCTGTTACAAACTTATAGTTGCCAACGACGACAACTACGCTCTAGCCGCCTAAGGGCCGCTAGCTGACCCTAGGGGATGCCTGTAAACCCGAAGATTTGGTCAGTCATATAGAACAGGATCGCCGCCAAGTTCGCTGCAGACGTAACGGCTAAAACTTATGCAGCTCGCTCCAAGCACCCTGCCACTCGGGTCGCGAGGAGTTAACTCAATAGAGATGGCTACGCATGTAGAACCGATAGCGGAGAGCTGGCGGACGGGGGTTCAAATCCCCCCGGCTCCACCAACACAAGCGCAGAGCCCCGGATTCCGGGGCTTTGTGCTATCTGGGCCTGCCGTTTTCGGCAGGTGTGCCACTGACAGGTCACATCGACGTGGGGCATCGACAGGTGCCCAGCATGAAGCCTGCCCCTTCCTACCTGACCCGGAACCGCCACGGAACCTTCTACTTCCGCATGGTGATCCCTGCCCCGTTGCGCCCGTTGGTCAACGGCAAGCGGGAGGTCCGGCGCTCCCTCAAGACTGATAGCGAAAGGCTAGCGCTCAAGCGTGCCCGGCAGCATGCTGTGCGGTTTGAATCGGTCTTTGACAGGGTATTGGCTGTGACTGCGCGAAACGATGAAGAGCTGTCCGTTTCTGATCTGGAGTTTCTGGAGCTGCTGGAGCTACAGACCTCGGGGGGCTATGGCCGCCCGCCAGAGTCGAAAGCAGAGCCAGAGCCGACGCTTACCGATGCCGAGCTGGAAGAGCGCCTGCGCCAGTACAGCATTGCCGAGCTGCTGACTGGCAGAGGCGACCGGCCAATACCGGCTGACAGTGACCCGCTCGCACAGAGGCTGTTGGCGCTTTCGCGCTCCTACCAGCCGACCGAGTTGCGGCAGGTGTTGCCCAGGCTGCGGGATGAACTGGTGAAGGCCAGCCTTGCCCCTGCTGGCGCTTTATCCGCAGCAGAGCCAGCGCCAGCCGCGAAGCCCAGCTATGACCCGGAGATGGCGGACTGGACTCTGTATCAGGTCTGGCAGCACCAGTTAGCACGCGACAAAGCTGACCCGACTTCAAGGGGAGGGCAGGCGAAGCACGGCGGTACGTTGGCAGAGCGCGAGCGCCGTGCCCGAGCGATGACCGTTCTGGCGCAGCACAAGCCGGTATGCCAAATGACCAAGAATGACTGGCAGGCCGCCTATGATGCGGCCCGTGTGATGAAGGCAGGTGCCAAGGCTTCAATTGATCCGCCTACGCCTCTTGATGAGTTCCTGACGGATGATCCCGACCAAATGGTGGGGCATGAGCGCGTGGGCTCTCTCATCGGATCGATGAGGCAAATCCAAGAACACGCGCGCTTTCTCGACCTCACCACCATTCGGCCAGACGATCTGCTCGTCAAGCCAGTGCAGAAGCGGGAGACGCCTCGTACACGAACGGGTGAAAAAGCGTTCACGATGGAAGAGGTGGAGGCCATTTTCTCTGGCTATATATACCAAGGCGTACTACCCGCCAACAGAACCAAGGCATATCCATTCTGGTTCTGGCTTCCGTTGGTTGCCTATTTTACTGGCGCTCGGACTAATGAAATTGCACAACTCGATACTTCGGATATTCGAGAGGTTGAGGGGATTCCCTGCTTTGATTTCTGCCCTGATGACCCGAAAGCCTTTGAGGCGAAGCGAGTTAAAACAGAAGAGGCCAGGCAGGTTCCGATTCATCCTCGGCTGATAGAGCTTGGCTTTCTCGACTATGTGGAAGACCAGCGTGCAGATAGGCAGAAGAAGCTCTTTGGTGACGGGCTTGCATACCTCCCGCCGAGGGAGGAAGACCTTGATCATAACAAGGAGGGCTGGGCTAAGAGCGCTAGTAAATTTTTTAATGAGACCCCGAAGGGCTATTTGGTTGAGATAGGGGTTCACGAAGCTTATGACGGGAAAAGTCTATATTCCTTCCGGCACACCCTTGAGACAAATTTGCGAGATGCTCGTCGCGAAGGAAAAAATGCACCTCAAGTTGTTATTGATGCTATTACAGGGCATGCTCCTGAAGCTCAGGTGAATGGCGGGGTGGACAAAACTATTGCGAACGCAATCGCTGGGCGCGCTGCCCAGGATATGGGGGGGAGGCACTACGATCGCGGTGCTACAGTGCAGCACAAACTGAGTGCTTTGCTGATGTTGCCCATGCCTGAGGCCGTTCGGGGGCTAACCAGTTACCGAGTTGACTTCGTGGATCGCTTTGGAGACATAGTTGCTAAGAGCATCAAGAGTCACCGGCGTAGACGTCCCAGAGAAGTTTGAGTAAAAAAGAGCCCGTCAGTAGGCGGGCTCTTTGCTTTCTAGTTGTTAGGTGATTGTCGCTCTGCTAGATACGATCTTTCTTCTAGGAGTTCGATGGTTCTCAATGCTAAGTCATGCATTAGACAGATAGTCGCATTTTCATACTCGCTATACTCATTTAGAGTGTTTATGAAAACCCCGTTTCCGTGTGCGATTTCATTTCGGCGGCCAACTAGGGTTTTAATTCGGGCGCGATGATTGTCCAGCTCGGCGCAGACCAGGCCAATCCTGGATGACTCGCGCTCAAAAACATTCGGCCAAAGATTGCTTTCGGTTTTGAGTCGAAAGTCCTCGGGAAACTCTGCCTTTTCCGCCATGATCGCAGAAAGTTCGCCGCCGAAGAAGCGTAGCAGGGATGCGCTATCCATCCTGCCTCTTAGGTCTTTGAAGGCGCGCTCCATAGAAATCAATGAGAAGTTTTCAGACAGCTCCCTCTTTGGGATCCCCTCCGACTGTATATGGTCGAATACAGTATCCCAGCAAAATTTAGTAAATCCCTCATAGTGGGCGTAAAGAATGGCCCACATGGCCCGCAAGATGCTTCTCCTTGAGATGCTCCCCTCAGGGGCGGTAATCGCCAGGCGCTTAAGAGAGACTAACTCAGCCTCTCTCCACTTGAGGTCGTTCTCGATAGATTGATCGAAACTCATCAGGCATCCAAAATTGCTTGAGTCGTCAAGTTGATTCGGGCTCTCATCTTATCCCTGGAGTTGGCGCCTGGGCCGGTAACCGATCTAAATTCTTCTCCTTGAATAAGTTCGGAAACAGCCTTTCGCAATGCACTGGGGGTCTTGTTTTTAACTTTATCAAACTCGGAGTAAAAGGCCATTGCGATGGCTTCAAAATACGCCGGCGGCAGAGACCCCACGGGAGTATCTCCCCGGTGGCGTAAGAATGCAGCATCACCCAGCTTGTTGCGGATTAGAGCTAAAGTCTGAATAAAGTCTGCTTCTTCCTTCGCATAATCAAATGGAAGGTCCTCAAGCAATATCCCTTCCATGTAGTTGTCGAGCCAATCCCTTACGCTGCCTTTGAACTCTCCAATGTAATTTTTGACGGCAAAGAAGCGCAGGACAAGCTCCTCGGCAGCTTTCTTTTCTTTGTCGGGCTGGGAAAGAAACTCAGCGCACGCAGCAAAATCAACACTTCCAGACAAGCGAACCAGGAAGTTGTAGAAATTGATGCCCGCCTCGCCCACCATTCTGGCGGAGCAGTTGCGAATCTCTTGTGGTTCCAGATTGGATCCGCCAGTGTTCAATCGCTTGAACATTTCGTAGCGCAAGAATCCTTTGCTCTGCTTCTTGATAACAACAACTCTTATGGGGGAGCGCTTAAGGCGAAGTCTTAGCGAAAGCGGCAAGTCTGGGAATGCTAGGTTGTTTAGTCCGCGAATAAGCGAGCAGCCATCCAGCACAAGTTGATCTAGGCCGATGCTGCTGGGTTCAATAAACTGAAGTATTGTGCTAACCCTTTGCAGTCCGTCAATAAGTTCAAGAACGCCATCCGGGTTTTCAATAACAAAGATCTGCGGGACTGGAAGCTCTAGAAGTATTGACTCGATCAGATGGGATTTTTGCTGGACGGACCAGCGAAATAAGCGCTGATACTCTGGCTGAATAACTAGCTCTTTGTTGGCATGTAAATTGGCGATCTCGCCAAAGGTCATGTCAAAGGAGTCTGTTCGAACCTCGCCAACAGCCGCAGCAATTTCATCTTCCAGTGCAATACTACTCATTAGGAACTCCATTTTTTAGCTTAGTGGCAGGTCAACACCTGGAGATAGTAGTGGGCAGTCGAGCATCGCCATTCGATCGGTACTCTGAGCCCAGCCATGTGAACTAGGGCGAATCATATCCCCCGGAATCGGCAATTCATATCACATCCAGTGTAGCGAAGAGGCGTGTCAAAATGGCTGCCAGAGCCAAACCCTCGCCGTCGCATTAAGCGCCCGCTTAGTGAGGTAGGGAAGGGCGCTTTCACCTGATAGCTGCTATTATCAAATCATTGACGACCGTCAGCAATATGATAAATTGGTGCGCAAGACACTACACGGGACTACAAGGAGCGCCAACCATGACCACCAAAGTCATCGCCTACCTTCGCGTATCGACCAAGAAGCAGGGTGACAGCGGCTTGGGCATCGAGGCGCAACGCGAGTACATCGCCCAGGCAGCGAAGGCCGAAGGTTGGGAGGTGGTGGGCGAGTTCATCGACATGGCATCGGGAACCATTGCCCCGACCGAGCGCCCGGAGTGCATCAAGGCAATCAATGCGGCCAAGGGGCTGGGTGCGCTGCTGGTTGTCGCCAAACTCGACCGACTGAGCCGCGACGTTGAACACATCGCCGCGATGGTGAAGCGGGTGCCGTTTAAGGTGGCGACCATGCCGACCGCTGACGCCTTCCAGCTCCATATTTACGCGGCCCTTGCCCAGCAAGAGCGCGACTTCATCGCCGCCCGTACCCGTGATGCCCTCGGGGCTCTCAAAAGTCGCGCGGAACAAGGTGACGCCGACGCCCTGGGGAAAGTCGCCCGCCGCGATGCTGGTCGCAAGAAAGCCCACGAAGTCGGCAATGCTGGCGCTGTTGCCAGTCTGCAAGCTGCCGCCAATGCCTACGCTACCAGCATGGCGAATCACATCAAGGCCGCTCGCTTTGACGGCATAACTACCCTGAGCGGTTGCGCTGACTATCTGAATCGCCACCAGATCAAGACTCGCCGTGGCGCAGAGTTCACGCCGACCGCCGTCAAGCGACTGGCCGACCGGCTTGGCATTACCTTTCCGTAATTTCGCTTGCGATTTATCTAATTGATAATGAGACGTAAGACGATATAGAATATAGGGGTCGAATAAATCGACTCCCAATAACTAACCGCTGTACCAGGACAACCCATGACCCGTAGGCAAAAAAAGAGGAGCACACATCGTATGAATAAATTCTAGGAATATTGGAATGTACTATTCGGAAGAAGCAGTATCTCTCGCTCGCGAGTTCATGCGGGACGACAACGGCAGCTATTCCAAGCTGGCCGGCCATCTGAATATCTTTCGCTCGGAAACAGACGGCAGTTGGACAAGAGATCGCGCATACCATCTATGCCGCATCAACGGTATTCGCTCTAATCTCCGCTGTAAGGCGCAGCCGGCGGCAGCCGATACCCTCCGTGCTAATACGCGCCAGCGCATCACCACGGCCCTCCTAGAAGCTCTCAGCGTCAGCGGCAAGACCATTGCCGATATTGCTCCGGTCAATCTCAAGGACGTTACCCGGCTGTCCGGCGTTCCCCTCTGCACAGTCCGCAACAACTGGCACGACCTGGAAGCCGAACTTAACGAGCTGGCGGGGCTGTAACCATGCCGGGAGCAGCCATAGCACCGGACGTACAGGCGCAGGTGGTGGCACTCAGAGAGGCGGGCTATTCGCTCGCCTCCATAGCTACCCGCCTCGATATCGGCATCAGCTCAGTTCAGCGGATCATCAAGAAACGTGGCGCGGTTGCTGGCGCTGCTACTGACGAGATGATCGCTAGGGCGCGTGACGAGATGATCGCCGCCGCCTACGGCCTGGAGTCAGTGCAGAAGATCGCAGCCAGCCTAGTGCATGACGACCTCGACCTAGCCCAGCGCACACGTCAGAAAGCCGCTGCAGTCCTCGATGCCATCGAAGTGACGGCAGATAACGCTATGCAGTCCGCCAGGGCACTTGCCGCAGTTGCAACCGCCCTCAAGGTGACTCAGGACGTGCAACGCCGAGCCCTTCCCCTCGACAAGTTGGAGCGGGCTGCCTCGGTTGAAGAGCTGCCAGAGCTGACCATTCACATCATGGGGCCGGATGACGTGCGCGAACTCCGGGAGCAGCAGCGCCAGGAAGCAGCAGAGCGGATCAATGGCGGCAGGTGTGGGTTGCTCGCAATGCCTGGAGAGAACGATCAGGAAGAGCAGCACTGCAATGATGACGACGTGATCGAGCTGACCGATGACTGACCAGAGGTTGAACACCAGGCGAACAGCCCCCAAGTGTCAAACCCTTAGAACTAACGACTTACATCGACTCCTATGCCGTCAACGAGCGTAACCGGATTTTGAAAATCGGGACGACAGTGGCAAGAGAGTCGAGAAGCATTGCAAGGCAATTGACATGATTAACACCGAGTTTTCGCTTTCCGAGCAGGCATCGCTGTGGGTGGACGTAGACGCCGAGCTGGCCATGCTGTCGCCTGATGAATTGGCTGATGAATTGAAGTCGGTCGAGTTTTCGTTTTCCGGAAGCGGAACTTTTCCAAAAAACATCACGAGAGCCAGCGCCACGAAAAAGCCACTCAGGCCAAGCGCGGCGCGGCTTCTGGCGATTCTCTACCTCGGCCACCAGGACAACGTAGCAGTATTAGGAAATCTATACAGAGAACTTAGACTAGCTACCGACCAGGAAGGGAGGGAGCAGGTACAGACCAGGATCACCAAGCTGGAAGCCAATAACAGATACGCGCAGAGACTCGCTCAGTCCGTTGCCTCCGGCACCGAACTTCACGAGTGGAGGCGCGTACCTGGAGAACTGAAACGGGCTTTCACTCTGATCGGCTTCGCCTCTCATCGTGACGCCTACGCAATCACCATCCGGCTAGATTCTGGTGTGGCCGGCGCGGCGCTTACCGCCGCCAAAGGCCAGGCCGATTACCTCTCGGCAATTCTCCGAAGGCTTGGCGTGACCGAGCTGGCTTTCGTGCTGGAGCGCAGCGACAGAGAAAGCAGCGAGAATAGCCCGTGGCATCTTCACTGCTCAGCCATCATCTCGGCTGACCTGTTGGAAGA
The DNA here is from genome assembly GCF_900109175.1 of Pseudomonas linyingensis. Taxonomy (GTDB): domain Bacteria; phylum Pseudomonadota; class Gammaproteobacteria; order Pseudomonadales; family Pseudomonadaceae; genus Geopseudomonas; species Geopseudomonas linyingensis. The sequence goes on from NZ_FNZE01000007.1 coordinate 71,676, forward strand.
GCTGACCAGGGAGCCGATTGGCGCTGATGGAAAGCCAAAGCCAAGCAAGCTCCGGAAGGCGCTGGCGCTGGACTACCGGCAACGGTACAAGAACAGGGCAGTCGACGTGCAGCCGCTCAGGACGGCGGGAGCGTGGGGCGTGTATATCACCAAGGATATCGACGTGACCACCCACCGGCTGAAAGGGCGCAGCCCATGCTATGCCAGCCAGAGTGCCAAGAGGGCAGCCCGCGAGCTGTACGATGGCATGCGGCGATGGCTTACCACTACCTGCTGACTTTATTCAGGGCAAAAAAAATAGGCAGTTAGTAACTAACTACCTATTTAAGTTCAGCAATTGACGATGGATATTGTATCGAACTTCGTCGAAATAAACCAGTCTGCACATTCTCAAGGCTCCCGGCTAATGTGTGCCACCACAACAGCCAGAAGTAATCCACCATGCAGTATCAGCACATCACCTACGAACAAGCCTGTGAACTCATCGAGCGCCACAACGCAACCGAAGTGGCGGCGCTCGGGCTGGCGCAGGTATTTCAGGCCGGAACGGCTTACATCATCCTCGGCAGCGCCAGCGAATGCCTGTTGATCGAGGGTGCGTGACGGAATAGGTCCAGGTAGCTCCTGAATGCCGCCCAGCAGTAACGATCAACGAAAGCTGCATGGGGTGGTAGTGGGTGGGGTTGCGGCGCTCTAGTGGCAATGGTTCGCGGGTTAAAATCCTGATTGATTGCCAGGCTGGTAGGCGCTATTTTCGCCTGCACCATCCACCGCCCTCTATGAGGGTGTGGCACTGTGCGAGTGATAGCGGACGACTACCCCTTATGAATCAGGCAGTTATGGTTGGGTAGTGGCGAAAGTCGTACCTCCCCCGGCCCCATTATGTCAGAGCAGCATAAGCCATTGATTTTCCGAGCGAAGATCAGGGGCTTATGCTTTCGACACCCTTCGACTGTTCCGAAAGTGTCATACCTTACTCAGAATTCAGATCGCCTTGAGCAGCAGGCTCTATACCGACCTCTACCCGGTAGGTGATTGGGGTCATGACCATATTGAGAAGCTGACTGCCTGTCAGGCGATACTCCTGATACTCCCCCTTGGACTGGTCCAAGGAGTGAATACGAACAACCTCTAACTGCTCAGCATTGAGGGCGGCGAAATTCCGTTCGTTCTCTGTAAGGAAGAAAGGGGTATTCGCATCACCAGTAGTGGTCTTAACCTCAATGAAATATATAGATATCCCATCTTGGGTGAGCCTAACCGAACGGATGTCATAACCGGCCCCATCACCCTCTACATGAGGCACATCGACAACCCGGAACTTGTTTTCCTCACCAAGCTCGACTGAGACGCGCTCAATCTCTCGCTTCAGGACGATTTTCTCTCCCAGCCTTCCGAGAGCTTGGTTTGCCGCAGCTTCTTGTAGGTAGTCCTTGCTTCGAGTAGCACCCTTCCGGCTGGCAGACTTAGTCGATGGGCGAGCCATTCTTCTAGTAGGAGATGAATTACCTATACAGACATAGTCAGACGCATCTAAAGGTGGGGGCGTTATCGGCAGTTCTAGCGGCTCCGGTAGGTAGTAGCTGCGCCGAGTTGCAGAAGTAGCATGGGATTTGAATATATCTGCCAGCTTGTCGGTCTTGTTCAGTAGCCGCTGACCATTGCTCGCAGGTGCGTAGGTAAACCCCTTGTTTGCCATCTCTTTTAGGGTCAGGCGATTCCTAGCCAAGTGATGGATATGAACGTTCAAATCAAGCTGGCGCTCTTTGCAGCGCTCAATTGCCTCCTGAACTGCCTGAGCCGGTATCTGATCAACATCGCCGAACCATAGAACGTCCGAAAAATGCACAAGATTCGGCCATATTCTGGGGGATTCGTTGAAGTTGCTCTCGATCACCTCAGAAAGCCATCGCGGCTCAGTCTTCCTCGAGGTGCTGCCGACGATGCCTGCCCCGATGAAGCCTGAAGCGTCAGGTGAGGGCTTGCTTTTAGTAACAAACGTCAAATTTGGGCGCGAAGCCTGAAAAATAAATACATCTCCCGGCTTTAGCTTTCCCCAAAAGTCCTGTTTGTCGGTATCAAATCCCCAGAAGCCTGTGGCCAACGTCGTTAGCCAATGCTCAATATTGCCGCATACCTTGATAGCTTGGCCGCTTTTTATGGTCTCAATGATTTGAGTGGTAATGTCCATATTAGTTATAACTCATTGTGCTTCTTGGCATTCCCACGAGCTTTCTCGACTGGGTACTTTTCGGCGTTAATACGTAGCTTCCGATCCACCACTGCTTGCAAATCCAGGGAAAGCACGTCGGCGAAGCGCAGTAGATACAAGGTGACGTCAGCCACTTCCTCCTCAACCTTGCGCATGCTCTCGGCGTCACCCTTGATCGCCGCCGCCTGAGAATCAGTCAGCCACTGAAAAATCTCGAGCAGCTCAGACGCCTCCACAGCCAATGCAGAAGCAAGATTCTTCGGGGTATGGAACTGCTCCCAATCTCTCTCTCGTGCAAAATCACGCAGTTGCTGCTGAATCTGCTCGACGTCCATTGAGTCCCTCCGACCATCGATAGCAATAAGGCTCTATCTTCTCAGAAGCTCTGCTCCCAGACTAGGAGCGGAAGAAGTCGCTCCGAATGCCTGTCCCGCGAGCGGACTCAACCTCACCGCCTCCGTAAGATGCTCTGGAGCCAAATGCGCATAGCGCATAGTCATGGCCAAACTGGAGTGGCCCAGGATCTTCTGCAGAGTGAGGATGTTCCCCTCCTTCTGCATGAAGTGGCTGGCGAAGGTGTGGCGGAGTGCGTGGGTGGCTTTGCCCTGGGGTGGTTCGATGCCGGAGCGATCCAGGGCTCGGCGAAAAGCGTTGACGCTGACGATGGTGACGCTTCCAGTGATTGCGAGTCAGCTACTCCAGGGCGGGATCAATCGGCGCGGTGCGCGCCTTACTCGATTTGGTTTTGCTGTAAGTAACGGCCTCATTCCACAACCTAGCCGGCACCAATCCCTCAGCCTCTGACCAGAACTGCGCCAAGAACCGCCCTCAAATACAGTCGAGCTAGCATCATTAATCCCTAAGTTTTCTCCCGTACCCCGAGACCGAATGATCGCAAAACGCATCCAAAGAAACCAAAAAAGCGGCGCATCAGGATGCAGGTTCAAATCCACACCTGGGGGGCTTGCCACCCAACTGACGGCCACGTAGATTCTTACTGAACCATCAACCAGCTCCACCTGGGTGTGACATCGCGATGGTGGTGCGGGGCCTCAAGCACACGATTTAGCGGCTTGCAGGGGGAGAAAAGCTTACGGTTGACCATCCCCCCGGCTCCACCAAAACCTGACGCAAAGCCCCGAACTCCGGGGCTTTGCGCTGTCTGGGTCTGTCGTTTTCGGCCGGCGCGCTGCTGGTAGATCGCCTCCGCATGAGGTCCGCCGTTGCTCGGCATGCAGCCTGCCGCATCTTCCTGATGTTCAACCGCCGCGGCGCTTTCCTGCTGCCCTGGCGGGTTGCTGAACCATCGCGTTCCTTGAGTGGGCGTGGCTGCTTTGGCAGCGCTCTTCCCTGTGTGACCTCTCAGCCAAAGAACTTGCCCAGCATCCGCGCCACGAAGCCGCCTTCGAGGCTTCTCTTGACGTAATTGACGTAGTGCTTGTCGTCGCGCTTGATGTGGTTGGTCAGCCACAGGCCGATGTCGCTGCGCACTTCGCGGGCAAGACGGATCGGATCCTCGCCGCTGCCGAAGCGCACGCGATAGGAGTCGGCGCGTTCCTTGAAGCGCTCGTGCACCTCGTGATGTGCATCCAGCATCGGGTAGCCGGCCTTTTCCATCAGGCTTTCTTCGAAGGTGTTGTGGGCGATCGCATAGTCGATCAGTGACTTGATGACGTGCTCGATCTGCTCGACGGATTTGCGGGAGATGGCCTGATCGATCTCCTTCAGGTACTCGAATATGCGCTTGTGCTGCTCATCGATGATGTCGATGCCGGTTTCAAAGTCGGCAGTCCAGCTGATCGCAATTGCCATGGCTCTTCCTCGCTGAGTACTTGAGTGTTACGGAGTGGGTCCGGTATCCATTGCAAAGCAAGTCTAATGCCACATTGTTTCTGTGGTTTTACCATGCCATTACTGCGCGGATTCGGGCGGGTGTTGCGCTGGCGATTGCCGGGTGGTGGGTAGGCTAGAGGTAGGTGTGCGCTTTTTTGGTGCGATCGTTGTGTTGCGCTACCAGGCCTGGCGGCGCTGACTGGAGGGCTGCGAGTGGCGGCGATGAGTGCCGGCGCACAGGCAGGATCGGGCTGGGCGACGGATACTTGTCAGGGTTGCTCCCTGCCATCCCTTTGCGAGAGTCGCCCCATGTCCAGTCTCGTTGCTCCGCCTGTTGCCCGCGCCGTCCGCTTCCTGCTGGGCGCTCTGTTGGTGCTGACCCTGAGTGCCTGTGCGGCACTCGGTGTCCGTGACCCTCTCAACATACAGGTGGTCGGCGTCGAGCCCTTGCCGGGCGAGGGCCTGGAAATGCGCTTCGCGGTGAAGCTGCGGGTGCAGAATCCCAATACGACGCCGATCGACTACGACGGCATTGCGCTGGAACTGAAGGTCAACGAGCGGTCGCTGGCTCGCGGGGTGAGTGCCCAGAGCGGCAGCGTGCCGCGCTTTGGCGAGACGGTGCTGGTGGTGCCGGTGAGCATCTCGGCGTTTGCCGCCGTGCGTCAGGCGCTGGGGCTGGCCGAGAACGCCCGGCTGGACAGCCTGCCCTACGTGCTGCGCGGCAAGCTCGGCGGCGGCCTGTTGGGCGGCCGTCGCTTCAGCGATGCGGGCACGCTCGATCTCTCCGCGGTGGGGAAGGCCCGTCGCTGAAGACGCCGGCTCAGCCGGCCAGGTCCCAGAGGCGGTCGTCCTTGAGGGTATGGGTAGGAATGTAGCGCGGCTCGCCACTGACCTCTTCCAGCTCGGTCAGCCCGGCGAGCTGGTTGACGATGCGATAGCGCTTGCCGGCGGTTTTGTCCTTGAGCGGATACAGCTCGGCAATCTGGGTGGCCAGTTCGGTGAGGGTGGACATGACACTGCTCCGTGAATCCATGGCAGCTATTTACCGTGTGCGAGTTACAGTCGTGCGAACGTGCGAGCAATAAGTGTGCCGTTTGTCGGTGGGTGCGTGCGGCAATGTCTTTCAGATCTTCTGTTGTTGCCTGGGTGTGGGGGAGGGCGCCGGCCAGTCGTGCAGCTGGGCGTCGATCATCTGCGGGGGTGTCGTTCGGCAGCGAGGCGCGCGCTGATTGAGTGGGCGAGGCATTGCCATCGCGCGGCTATTTACAAACATGCTCGAATGTATATAAAACGGACGGTCTTGCTGCGTCAGTGCATCGGCGTTGCGCTATCCCCGTCCTGGAGTTCTGATGCCGTTACGTCTCTTGTTGATCCTTGGCGCCCTGACGGCGTTTGCGCCGCTGGCGATCGATTTCTACCTGCCGAGTTTTCCGGCGCTGGCGCAGGCCTTCGCCACCGACGTCGAGCACGTGCAGTACAGTCTGGCGGCCTATTTCATCGGGCTGGCCATTGGTCAGTTGCTCTACGGGCCGCTGGCCGACCGCTTCGGCCGGCGCCCGCCGCTGCTGTTCGGCGTGGCGCTGTTCACCCTGGCTTCGTTCGTCTGCGCGCTGGCGCCGAGCCTCGACTGGTTGATCGCTGCGCGTTTCGTCCAGGCCCTGGGAGGCTGTGCCGGCATGGTGGTGGCGCGTGCGGTGGTACGCGACCTGTGCAATCCGGTCAGCTCGGCGAAGGTGTTCTCCCAACTGATGCTGGTGATGGGATTGGCGCCGATTCTTGCGCCGGCCGCGGGCGGGGCGCTGCTGGCGCTGTCCGGCTGGCAGGCGATCTTCGTCTGTCTGGGGTTGTTCGCGGCGCTCTGTCTGCTGCTGGTGGTGCTCTGGCTGCCGGAGACGCGACCGCAGGATGCGCCTCCGGCCCCGTTGGCTGGGGCGCTCGGTCAGTATCGGCGGCTGCTGGCCGATCGGGCGTTCATCGGCCATGCGCTGACCGGCGGTCTGGCGATGGCGGCGATGTTCGCCTATATCGCCGGCTCGCCGTTCGTGTTCATCGACCTCTACAGGGTGCCGGCTCAGCAGTACGGCTGGCTGTTCGGCAGCAATGCCGCCGGTTTCGTTCTGGTTGCCCAGTTCAATTCGCGCCTGCTGCGGCGGCGCGGGCCGGGGTTCTGGGTGCCGCGAGGGGTGGCGTTCTACCTGCTCTGTGCGCTGGCGCTGTTCGGCGTGGCGCTGTGGCAGCCGGCGGCGCTGTGGTCGCTGCTGGTGCCGCTGTTCTGCTGCATCGCCACCCTCGGCATGGTGCTGCCGAATGCCTCGGCCTGCGCGATGGCCGGGCAGGGTGCGCACGCCGGCAGTGCCTCGGCGCTGCTCGGCAGCCTGCAGTTCGCCATTGCCGCGCTGGCCGCGTCGCTGGTCGGTGTGCTGCACGATGGCACGGCGCGGCCGATGGCGCTGGTGATGCTGGTGTGTGCCAGTGGTGCGCTGCTGGTGGCCTGGCGCACGGCGCAGTACCGGCCGGATATCGCCAATCCCGGGGTGGTGGAGGAGGGGGCGGTGTAGCCGAGAGTAGCGGGCGCATCCCGGATGCCGGGTGCGCCGACCGCTTGTCTGGGGTCGGCAAGCACTTTCCTGCAGGCAACAAAAAACCGGCCGCAGCCGGTTTCTTGTCGGAACAGAAGCTTAAGCCTGAGCGAGGGCCTTGATGTGGCCGTTCAGGCGGCTCTTGTGACGAGCAGCTTTGTTCTTGTGGATGATGCCTTTGTCAGCCAGGCGGTCGATCACCGGTACAGCAGCGGTGTAGGCGACTTGAGCCTTGGCCAGGTCTTTGGCGTCGATAGCCTTGACCACGTTCTTGATGTAGGTACGCACCATCGAGCGCAGGCTGGCGTTGTGGCTGCGGCGCTTCTCAGCCTGTCTGGCGCGTTTTTTGGCGGAGGGGGAGTTTGCCACCGTCGAGCTCCTCGAATACTGGGGGATACCAAATAATAAGGCCGCGAATCATGCCGATGCCTGACTCCATTGTCAAGCGCCAAAGGCGGCCGTCGATTGCTGGTCGGACGGGCTAGCCCTAGCTTAAACTCGCCGACCTTTGCAGGGTGGGGATTAAAGCATGTCCGGTGAGTCGGCCAAAAGCGGTCTGTTGCGTTCCAGTGCCGTTGTCAGTGTGATGACCCTGCTCTCGCGGGTGCTCGGCATGGTCCGCGACATGGTGGTGGCGGCCTATTTCGGTTCCAGTCCGGCGGCCGATGCATTCTTCATCGCCTTCAAGATTCCCAACTTCATGCGCCGCCTGTTCGCCGAGGGCGCCTTCGCCCAGGCCTTCGTGCCGGTGCTCTCCGAGTACCGGGCGCAGCGCAGCCTGGCCGAGGTCAAGCAACTGGTCGACCGGGTCGCCGGCACCCTGGGGCTGACCCTCACCGCGATCACCGCGCTGGGCGTGGTCGCCTCGCCCTACCTGATCATGCTGTTCGCGCCGGGTTTTCGCGGCGACCCGGAAAAGCTCGCCCTGGCCGGCGACCTGCTGCGCATCACGTTCCCCTACCTGCTGCTGATCTCGCTGACCGCCTTCTGCGGCGGCATCCTCAACAGCTACGGGCGCTTCGCCGTGCCGGCCTTCACCCCGGTGCTGCTGAATATCTGCATGATCGGCTCGGCGGTGCTGCTCACCCCGTACTTCGACCAGCCGATCATGGCGCTGGCTTGGGGCGTGTTCATCGCAGGCCTGGCCCAGTTGCTGTTCCAGCTGCCGTTCCTCGTGCGCATACAGCTGCTGCCGATTCCGCGCCCGAACCGCAAGGACGAGGGCGTGAAGCGGATCATGACCCTGATGCTGCCGGCGCTGTTCGGCGTGTCGGTCAGCCAGATCAACCTGCTGCTGGATACCGTGCTGGCCTCCTTCCTGCAGACCGGCAGCGTGTCCTGGCTGTACTACGCCGACCGCCTGTCGGAGCTGCCGTTGGGAGCCTTCGGCATCGCCATCGGCACGGTGATCCTGCCCAGCCTGTCGCGCCTGCATGCCAGTGGCGATCCCAAGGCCTTCTCGGCGACCATCGACTGGGCGCTGCGCATGGTGCTGCTGGTCGGCGTGCCGGCGGCGCTGGCCCTGGCGATCCTCTCCGAACCGCTGATCGCCAGCCTGTTCCACTACGGCAAGATGACCGAGAACGACGTGGTGCAGGCGGCCAATGCGCTGGAAGCCTATTCGCTGGGCGTGCTGACCTTCATGCTGATCAAGGTGCTGGCGCCGGCGTTCTTCGCCCGCCAGGACCTGAAGACCCCGGTGCGCATCGCCGTGCAGTGCATGGTGGCCAACATGGCCTTCAACCTGATCCTGATCTGGCCGCTGCAACATGTCGGTCTGGCGCTGGCCACCTCGCTGTCGTCGATGCTCAACACCGGCCTGCTGCTCTGGGGGCTGTACAAGATCGGCGTCTATCGCCCGGCGCCGGGCTGGTGGCTGTTCGGCCTGCGCCTGCTGGCCGGCTGTGCGGCCATGGTGGCGCTGGTCTGGTGGCTGAATGCCCCGGCCGCGGAGTGGTTTGCCTGGGGCTGGCAGCGCCGCGCCGGGGAGCTGAGCCTGCTGGTCGGCGGCGGCATCGCCGTCTACGTCGCGGCGATGGTGTCGCTGGGCCTGCGCCTGCGTCACCTGCGTCATTGAGCGGGGAAACAGGGCCTACGCCTGACGTCCGCGCATGGGTATAATCGACCACTTTGTGAACAAGATGCGCCCTATGCAACTGGTCCGAGGTCTCCATAATCTGCGCTGCTGCCAGCGGCGCTGCGTTGCCACCATCGGCAACTTCGACGGCGTGCACCTTGGCCACCAGGGCGTCCTGGCGCGCCTGCGCGAGCGCGCAGCAGAGGCCGGTTTGCCCAGCTGCGTGGTGATCTTCGAGCCGCAGCCGCGCGAATTCTTCGCGCCGGACAAAGCGCCGCCGCGCATCAGCAGCCTGCGCGAGAAGCTCGAGCTGCTGCGCGAGGCCGGTGTCGACCAGGTGCTGTGCCTGACCTTCAATCGACGTCTGCGCGAGCTGTCCGCCAATCAGTTCGTCCACCAGATCCTGGTCGAGGGCCTCGGCGTCCAGCATCTGGAAGTCGGCGACGACTTCCGCTTCGGCTGCGACCGTGCCGGCGACTTCGACCTGCTGGTCGAGGCGGGTGCGCGCGAAGGCTTCACCGTCGAGTCGGCCAGCACCATCGAGCTGGACGGCGAGCGGATCAGCAGCACGCGGGTGCGCGAGGTGCTGGCTGCCGGCGATTTCGCCATGGCCGAACGCCTGCTCGGCCGCCCCTACTGCATCAGTGGCCGGGTGCTGCATGGCCAGAAGCTCGGTCGCCAGCTGGGTGCGCCGACCGCCAATCTACGCCTCAACCGGCTGCGCGCCGCGCTCAATGGCGTCTACCTGGTCAGCACCGTGGTGGATGGCCAGCGCTGGCCCGGCGTGGCCAACATCGGCACGCGGCCGAGCGTGGCGGGCGACGGCCGCGCCCATCTCGAGGTGCATTTGCTGGATTTTGCCGGTGACCTCTACGGTCGCCGCCTGGTGGTGCAGTTCCACCAAAAGCTGCGCGACGAGCAGCGTTTCGCCTCCCTGGAGGCACTGAAGTCGGCGATCGACGCGGACATCGCCGCCGCCCGTGCCCACTGGCAGGGTCAACCGTTAGAGAACCTGAAATGACCGACTACAAAGCGACCCTGAACCTGCCGGACACGGCATTCCCGATGAAGGCCGGGCTGCCGCAGCGCGAGCCGGAAATGCTCAAGCACTGGGACAGCATCGATCTGTACGGCAAGCTGCGCGCGCTGGGCGCCACGCGGCCGAAGTTCGTCCTCCACGACGGCCCGCCCTACGCCAACGGCAACATCCACATCGGCCACGCGGTCAACAAGGTTCTCAAGGACATCATCGTCCGCTCCAAGACCCTCGCCGGCTACGACGCCCCCTACGTGCCGGGCTGGGACTGCCACGGCCTGCCGATCGAGCACAAGGTCGAGGTCACCCACGGCAAGAACCTGCCGGCGGACAAGACTCGCGAGCTGTGCCGCAGCTATGCCGCCGAGCAGATCGAGGGCCAGAAGGCCGACTTCATCCGCCTCGGCGTGCTCGGCGACTGGGGCAACCCGTACAAGACCATGAACTTCGCCAACGAGGCCGGCGAGATCCGCGCCCTGGCCGAGATGGTCAAGGGCGGCTTCGTGTTCAAGGGCCTCAAACCGGTCAACTGGTGCTTCGACTGCGGCTCGGCGCTGGCCGAGGCCGAGGTCGAGTACCAGGACAAGAAGTCTGACGCCATCGACGTGGCTTTCGCCATCGAGGACGCCGCCCAGCTGGCCGAGGCCTTCGGCCTGTCCAGCCTGGAGAAGACCGCCTACGCGGTGATCTGGACCACCACGCCGTGGACCATCCCGGCCAACCAGGCGCTCAACGTCCATCCCGAATTCGAGTACGCGCTGGTCGACGTCGGCGACAAGCTGCTGCTGCTGGCCGCCGAACTGGTCGAATCCTGCCTGGCCCGCTACGGCCTGGAGGGCGAGGCGATCGCCAGCACTCAGGGCGCGGCGCTGGAAAACATCCGTTTCCGTCATCCGTTCTACGAGCGTTTCTCCCCCGTCTACTTGGCCGAGTACGTCGAGCTGGGCGCCGGTACCGGCATCGTCCACTCGGCGCCGGCCTACGGCGAGGACGACTTCCGCTCCTGCAAGCAGTACGGCATGAGCAACGACGACATCCTCAACCCGGTGCAGAGCAACGGCGTCTACGTCAAGGACCTGCCGTTCTTCGGCGGCCAGTTCATCTGGAAGGCCAACCCGCAGATCGTCGCCAAGCTGCAGGAAGTCGGCGCGCTGCTCAAGCACGAAGGCATCAGCCACAGCTACATGCACTGCTGGCGGCACAAGACCCCGCTGATCTACCGCGCCACCGCGCAGTGGTTCGTCGGCATGGACCGCGAGCCGGCCGAAGGCGCCACCCTGCGCGAGCGCGCGCTGAGCGCCATCGAGCAGACCGAGTTCTACCCCGGCTGGGGCAAGCCGCGCCTGCACGCGATGATCGCCAACCGTCCCGACTGGTGCATCTCGCGCCAGCGCAACTGGGGTGTGCCGATCCCGTTCTTCCTGCACAAGGAAAGCGGCGAGCTGCACCCGCGCACCGTCGAGCTGATGGAGCAGGTCGCCCTGCGCGTCGAGCAGCAAGGCATCGAGGCCTGGTTCAAGCTCGACGCCGCCGAGCTGCTCGGTGACGAGGCCGCCCAGTACGACAAGATCAGCGACACCCTCGACGTCTGGTTCGACTCCGGCACCACCCACTGGCACGTGATGCGCGGCTCGCACCCGATGGGCCACGACCAGGGCCCGCGCGCCGACCTGTACCTGGAAGGCTCCGACCAGCACCGCGGCTGGTTCCACTCCTCCTTGCTGACCGGCGCCGCCATCGACGGCCACGCGCCATACCGCGGCCTGCTGACCCACGGCTTCGTGGTCGACGAGAACGGCCGCAAGATGTCCAAGTCGCTGGGCAACGTCATCGCCCCGCAGGAAGTCACCGACAGCATGGGCGCCGACATCCTGCGCCTGTGGGTCTCGGCCACCGACTACTCCGGCGAGATGGCTGTCTCCAAGCAGATCCTGCAGCGCAGCGCCGACGCCTACCGACGCATCCGCAACACCATGCGCTTCCTGCTCTCCAACCTGAGCGGCTTCAATCCGGCCACCGACCTGCTCGAACCGCAGCAGATGCTGGCACTGGACCGCTGGGCGGTGGACGCCGCCGCGCGCCTGCAGGCCGAGCTGACCGAGGCCTACGACCAGTACCGCTTCTGGAACGTCTACCAGAAGGTGCACAACTTCTGCGTGCAGGAGCTGGGCGGCTTCTACCTCGACATCATCAAGGACCGCCAGTACACCACCGCGGCCGACAGCCAGGCGCGCCGCTCCTGCCAGACCGCGCTGTTCCACATCGCCGAGGCGCTGGTGCGCTGGATCGCGCCGATCCTCGCCTTCACCGCCGAGGAAATCTGGCAGTACCTGCCGGGCGAGCGCAGCGAGTCGGTATTCCTCACCACCTGGTACGACGGCCTGTTCGAGCTGGACGCCGACGCCGAGCTGGGCCGCGAGTTCTGGGCCGAGGCGATGGCGGTCAAGGTCGCGGTCAACAAGGAGCTGGAAAACCAGCGCAACGCCAAGACCATCGGTGGCGGCCTGCAGGCCGAAGTGACCCTGTACGCCGAGGACGCGCTGGCCGCCCAGCTGGCCAAGCTCGGCGACGAACTGCGCTTCGTGCTGATCACCTCCTACGCCAGCCTGGCGCCGCTCGCCGACGCTCCGGTCGATGCGGTGGACAGCGAACTGCCGGGTCTCAAGCTGCGCGTGGTCAAGTCGGCGCACGGCAAGTGCGTGCGCTGCTGGCACTTCCGCGCGGATGTCGGCCAGCACGCCGAGCATCCGGAGATCTGCGGCCGTTGCATCGACAACGTGCACGGTGCCGGCGAGGTGCGCGAGCATGCCTGATGCGGGGCGCTCCAGTGCCTTGCCCTGGCTGTGGTTGAGCGCGATCGTCTTCGTGCTCGACCAGGCCAGCAAGCTGTACTTCGACGCCAGCCTGCAGATGTACCAGCAGATCGTGATCATTCCCGACTACTTCAGCTGGACCCTGGCCTACAACACTGGCGCCGCCTTCAGCTTCCTCGCCGACCACGGCGGCTGGCAGCGCTGGCTGTTCGCGCTGATCGCCGTAGGCGTCAGCGCCGTGCTGGTGGTCTGGCTCAAGCGCCTGCCGCGCGAAGGCCAGGGCTGGCTGGCCATGGGCCTGGCGCTGGTGCTGGGCGGTGCGCTGGGCAACCTGTTCGACCGCGTGGCCTACGGCCACGTGATCGACTTCATTCTGGTCCACTGGCAGCAGCGCTGGTACTTCCCGGCCTTCAATGTCGCCGACTGCGCCATCAGCGTCGGTGCCGTGCTGCTGGCCCTGGACATGTTCAAATCCGACAAAAGCGGAGACCGCAATGACTGAACAGCGTATCGGCCCCGAGCGCCAGGTAACCCTGCACTTCGCCATCAAGCTCGAGTCGGGCGACGTGGTCGACAGCACCTTCGACAAGCGTCCGGCGACCTTCAAGGTCGGCGACGGCAACCTGCTGCCCGGCTTCGAGCAGGCGCTCTACGGCCTCAAGGCCGGCGACAAGCGCAGCATCGCCATCGAGCCGGAACACGGCTTCGGCCAGCCCAACCCGCAGAACGTGCAGGTCATGCCGCGCAGCCAGTTCGAGGGCATGGAGCTGTCCGAAGGCCTGATGGTGATCTTCAACGACGCCGCCAAGGCCGAGCTGCCGGGCGTGGTCAAGCAGTTTGATGCCGAGCAGGTCACCATCGACTTCAACCACCCGCTGGCCGGCAAGCGCCTGACCTTCGACGTGGAAATCGTCGACGTGCAGCCCGCCTGATGTGCTTCCTGTAGGAGCGAATTCATTCGCGACCTGTGCTGGTCGCAGATGAATCTGCTCCTGCTGGCGGTGGCCCCCTCCGAATCCCCGCGTGCCGAGACTTCCCATGCAAATCACCCTCGCCAACCCCCGCGGCTTCTGCGCCGGCGTCGACCGCGCGATCGAGATCGTCAACCGCGCCCTGGAAGTGTTCGGCCCGCCGATCTACGTGCGCCATGAAGTGGTCCACAACAAGTTCGTGGTCGAGGATCTGCGCGCCCGTGGCGCCATCTTCGTCGAGGAGCTGGACCAGGTTCCGGACGACGTGATCGTCATCTTCAGCGCCCACGGTGTCTCCCAGGCGGTGCGCGACGAGGCCGCGCGCCGTGGCCTCAAGGTGTTCGACGCCACCTGCCCGCTGGTCACCAAGGTGCACCTGGAAGTGGCCCGCTACAGTCGCGACGGCGAGGAGTGCATCCTCATCGGCCACGCCGGTCACCCGGAAGTGGAGGGCACCATGGGCCAGTACGACACCCGCAACGGCGGCGCCATCTACCTGGTCGAGGACGAGGCGGATGTGGCCAAACTCGAGGTGCGCAATCCCGCAGCGCTGGCCTACGTCACCCAGACCACCCTGTCGATGGACGACACCGCCAAGGTGATCGACGCCCTGCGCGCCAAGTTCCCCGCCATCCAGGGCCCGCGCAAGAACGACATCTGCTACGCCACCCAGAACCGCCAGGACGCGGTCAAGCAACTGTCCGCAGGCTGCGACCTGCTGCTGGTGGTCGGCAGCCCCAACAGCTCCAACTCCAACCGCCTGCGCGAACTGGCCGAGCGCATGGGCACCCCGGCCTATCTGATCGACGGCGCCGAGGACCTCCAGCGCGACTGGTTCGCCGGCAAGCAGAAGATCGGCATCACCGCCGGCGCCTCCGCCCCGGAAGTGCTGGTCCAGGACGTGATCGAACGCTTGCGCGAGTGGGGCGCGGGTGCGGTGGTCGAGCTGGATGGGCGCTCGGAGAACGTCACCTTCTCGATGCCCAAGGAATTGCGGGTGGTGCAGGAGGATTGATTCGACGGGGAGGGGCGCAGGCCGTCAAAGACGGTCATGCGCTTTCAGGTACGCCTCTTCCCGCTCACGCTTGCCGACAGCCACGACAAACACCACCACCTCATGGTCCAGCACCTGATAGACCAGGCGATAACCTGAGCTGCGCAGTTTGAGCTTGTAGCAGTCCGGCAGGTCTCGCAGCCTGTTGGCCTCTATGCGTGGGTTTTCGAGGATATCTGCCAGCTTTTTCTTGAACTGCTGTCGGATAGTGTCGCCCAGCTTTTGCCACTCCTTCAGGGCGCGACGATCAAATTCGAGGCTATAGGTCATCCAGAGAGACCTTCACCCGCTGTGGAGAGGCCAGACGCTCTTTGGCCAAGTTGATGAGTGCTTCGTCTTCGTCGGTCAACAGCACCGGCTTGAAGGGCAGTTTGCCTCTCTCGGCCACATACTGCAGCGTTTGCCTGAGCAGCTCGGATGGCGTGACCCCGAGCTTCTCCAGTTGTGCAAACGAACGGGCCTTGAGTTCGTCGTCGATGCGGATATTGATTGAAGCCATCTCGGCGCTCCATTTGTAATGGCGAACGTCATTACGCTAAGCCCTTTGCCTTTCCCTTGCAACCGCCATCGATCCGAAGATGCGCGCAAGGTTAGTGCGGCATTCAGCAACTGCCCGCCGCTTCTTTGACCGTACGCAGGCGTCCGGTCGCACTGAGCACCAGCTTACGGATGGGCTGCTCCCCGTCCGCGTGACACAAGGTGATGGTGCCGGCTTGGAAGGCGCCGTTCTGCATCTTCGCCAGCCCGCTGGGCGTATAGCGCACGTAGCGGCTCACCGGCGTATTGCCGCTGATGCGCACGCCTGCCGTGCTGGCATCCCCCGTGCGCAACACCAGCTCCCCTTCGTCGAGGGCGCCATTGGCGTTCTGGTCGACGAAGATCCGCCAGCCGCTGGCCCACTCGCCATCTCCGTTGTCGATCAGCACCGGCCGCTGCCGGGTGATCGCCTCATGGCGCGCGGTGGTGAAGGCCAGCGCCAGGTCGATGCTGGCGCTGCGCAGCTGCTGGGCGTGGATCATCTGGGTGAAACCGGGAGTGGCGATGCTGGCCAGAATGGCCAACAACGCCAGCACCACCATGGCTTCGATAAGTGTGAAGCCGCGACCTTGCTTGAGCATGACCTGGCATCCTTGCCTGGCTGGGAGGAGACTCCTGCGTCCTGCGGGAGGTGCGTGGCATGTTAGCCAAGCGGGCCTGTCAGCGCTCGTAACCCCGAGCCAGCCGTGGCGAAAATTTGCACTGCTTCACAGTGACTTGCCAGCCAAGAGGGCAAATCAACCGACCGTCGACTGCGGGCTCTCGTTAATTTCGATTGAGTGCAATCATCCGCCGCAGAAGCTCGATCGGTGCGGATGTCACTGATCAACGAGAGCTTGGCAAGCAGTCGACGATAATGCCGGTTCGATCAAGCTCCGCAAACGCAACAGATGGCAGACTCACCCCAATGAATACCCGGATCGCAACAGGTGGCGAAGTGGAACGGAAAAGACAACGTGGATTCACCCTCATCGAACTGATGATCACCGTGGCGATCATCGGCATCTTGGCCGCCATCGCCTATCCGAGTTATCAGCAGCATATCGTCAAGACCAACCGCACGGACGCCCAAGCGTTTCTCATGACTGTGGCGCAAAAGCAGCAGCAGCGTCTGATGGTGACTCGCAGCTACGCGGGGGGGGATGATGCCCTGAGCGCCTTGCAGCTTAGCGTTCCGGCTAATGTTGCGCGCTCCTACGATGTGACGGTAACCAGTGCGGGCGGCCCGCCGCCGACCTTTACTGCCACGGCAACCCCCAAGAGCGGAACCTCCCAGACCAGTGATGGAAACCTTTCCATCGATCAGGCGGAAAACAAACTCTGGAAAGGGAATGCTTGGTAGTGAACTCGATGGATAGCTATCCGAGCGGAAAAGGCATGCCGTACGTGGGGCGTACCTCCATGGCTGGTTTCACACTCCTGGAGCTGCTGATCACTATCGCGGTGGTCAGCATCATGATCGGCATTGCAGTGCCGTCATTCCGCGACATGGTGGCGAACCAGAGTGTGCGAGCTGCTGCGGAAACTCTGCACTCCAGCATCGTTCAGGCGCGAGCCGAGGCGGTGAAGCGCAATACCAATGTGACCTTGCGGCCGGCTACGGGAGAAACCTGGAGCAACGGCTGGCTGATTGTCACTGCTGCAGCGCCTGCGGACAGCGCAGCAGTGCATCGCGAGCGTCTTGCTGCTGGAGCCACCGTCTCTGCCGGCTCGACAGCCTCCCTCGTTTTCCGACCTTCCGGGCGGATTTCCGGCAGTGCGAGCTTCGAGCTGACCGCTGCGACCGACAGCAGCAGGAAGCGCTGTGTGACGGTCAGCCTGGATGGGCGGGCAAACACCAAGGTGGGGGGATGCTGATTATGACGAATAGAAGCAGGCAGTGTGGCTTCAGCCTGATTGAAGTGCTGGTCACGCTTTTCATCCTGTCCGTAGGGTTGCTCGGCCTGGCTGGACTGCAGAGTCGGATTCTGGTTACCGAATTCGAAACTTACCAGCGTGCCCAGGCCATGCTGCTGGCACAAAACATGGCTAACCGCATCAAGGCCAATCCGGCAGCAGGTCGGGCTTCCAACTACAGCGGCGACGCAGTGTATGGAGTGGGCAATACCCTGGGAGCTTCTGGGTGCAGTACTACTGCGCAGCGACATACCCAGGACCTCTGCAACTGGAATCTGGCCTTACAGGGAGCAGCAGTCCAGTCCAGCGATGATGTTGCTATCGGCGGAGTCATGGGCGCGCGTGGGTGTATCGAGAGACTGACTGGTACGGCTACCACAGCAGTCGTGCTGCGAGTCACGGTCGCCTGGCAGGGGATGGCGCCTCTCGCGGTGCCCTCGCTGGCCTGCGGTCAAGGTCTGTACGGCACAGATGACAGCTTGCGTCGGACAGTGTCGATGCTGGTGAGTCTGGCGTATCTGGGAGGTTGAGGAATGTATTCAGCTGAAAAATCCAAGTCGCCATATGTGAGTTATCGCAATAGACAGCGAGGCTTTACCCTGGTGGAGTTTATGGTGGCCATGGCCCTCGGTCTGGTCATCATGCTGGCGGTATCCGAGATCTTCGTGAACAACAGCCAGGCGCGCTCGGAGATTGAGCGAGTCAGTCGGCAGGTCGAGAATGGACGTTTTGCTCTGCAGTTGCTGTCAGATGAAATTGCCAATGCGGGCTTCTTTGGCGAGAGTGGTGTGCCGTCGTTGCCGGCCGCCGCGCCAGCGGTATGCTTGCGTGCCGAGTCGGATGTGCTTGGCTCAATAGCCCTCCCGATTGTTGGTGGAGACAATATTGCTGCCACGGCTGCCCCCGTTTGCCTACCAAGCTACAAAGGAAGGAATGACTATATTGCTATCCGGCGGTCATCTACCTGCGCTGTAGGTACGCCAGGTTGCGATGATTTTCGCAGCAATCACTTTCATATGCAGGTTGCCGCATGCCGGGATGCTACGGGAAGCATAACATCCCATGCGGTAGGTGATATCGTGCTTGCCAGAGCCTCGACGGACATGACTGCGCTGTCCAGAACCTGCGCCTCAATAAAGGCGCCAATCTATCGCTATCTGAGTCGTGTTTATTATGTTCGTAATGATGATGTTCTAGTTCGTTCGGAGTTGCAAGATCCAGCGGTAAGTCCACGATATCAGAAAACGCCTATGGTTGAAGGGATCGAGCGTCTCCACTTTGAGTATGGGTTGGATAACACTGGTGATGGTGTCGCGGATGAGTATGTAGGCAGTGTTGCGGCGACTGACCCTGAGTGGGAAAGTTGGAGTGACGTAGTTGTTGTGCGTATTAGTTTGCTGGCTCGTGCTCTCGAAGTGACGCCGGGGTATGTAGATGAAAATACCTACACGTTTCCGGGAGGCGTCACATATACACCAAATGATGGTTTCAAGCGGCAGCTTTATTCGGCAGTTGTTAGGGTGAATAGTGTATCTGGTCGGCGGGAGTGACTTGAGAATGACTGGATTTAATTATGCCCGTCAGCAAAATGGCGCGGTTCTTGTCGTGGCGTTGATCATGCTGTTGCTGGTGACCCTGATGGCTGTCAGTGGCTACAAGATCAGCCAGGGAAACCAGATGGTGATCGGCAATATGGAACACCGGGATCAGGTGATTTCGGCAGCAACGGACGGGCTAGAGGAGCTGTTGAGTTCGACGCTGTTCGTCACCAATCCGGGCAGTATGGTGCTTTCGCCCTGCGGTGCAGCCAATCGGCGCTGCTATGACATCAATGGCGATGGCGTCAATGATATCGAAGTCAGCTTTGCCCCGCCCATCTGTCAGACGGTCAAGCCGCTGCGTACCAGTGAGCTGGATCTGCCGGAGCAGGTGTCCTGCGTGATTCAGGATAGCGAATATTCGATGTGTGCAGAGTCTGTCTGGGAATTGCGTGCTACGGCGGTGGACAACCTTACTGGCGCTAGGGCTGAAGTCCGCCAGGGTGTGGCGCTGATGGTGCTTCTCAATGATGTTGATACAGCCTGCCCTAACTGACTAAGGCAGGAAAGGAGAAAGAATGATGGCGAGTATTGGACGACGGCTGAGATCCTGCATGGGCTTTCTGCTACTCCTGGCCCTGCCCGGAGTGGGCCAGGCAGAGGATATCGATATCTTTGTCGGCGGGCAGACGGATTCCTCCTTGCCGAATGTCATCTTCGTGCTGGACAACACCTCTAACTGGGCGCGGCAGAGTCAGCAGTGGCCTGGGGGTATTCAGCAGGGACAGGCCGAGGTGCGGGCCATTCGTGATGCATTGAGTGGGCTGACCGAAAAGGTCAATGTCGGGATTGTGGAGTTCACGACTCAGGGGACTGCCAATCAGGATGGTGGCTACGTTCGTTTCGATCTGCAGAAGTTGACGACAACCAGCCAAGCCACGTTGAATTCGCGCCTCGATGCAATCTATGCCGACATCAATGGGCCGACTGAAAAACGGAACTCGGGTACTCCATACGGAAACCTGATGCGTGATGTCTATAATTATCTTGGAGGGTTGGCGGTAACGCATGATGGGGTCGGTACGGCAACTACTCTGGCAGATTCTGGCGCTTATGAGATAATGCCGTCAAAATTTAGCTCTCCGCTGAGTCAGGATAATCTCTGTAGTCCAACCTATCTGATTTTTATCGGCAACCCGAACTCTAATGGACCAAGCACCGATAGCTCGGCAAACAGTACGGCCTTGCGTGAACTCTATGCTGCAGTAAATTCTACTCCGGATCGACTGGCTGGTGATGGCTCTGGTGTGCCGCTGCCGCTGCCGGAGATTAACTCATATGAAGTCACTGATGATGTGGCTAGTTTGGGGTTTACGGAAAAGACTGGGGGTCAGTGTTACAGTGTTGGGAAAAATAGCACTGGTTTGAGTGATTGCAATGCTGATGTTTCCGCTGTGGGGGGTATGTGTTGGGATGCAGCGGGAAATGAGTTGCTCTCCAATTGCGCCTGCAATGCAGATAATACCTCCAGTGCAGGCTGTAATGGACAAACGGTGAACTTCGAGGTTCGTCAGGCGAAGATCACTACGATAAATGAGCCGACAGGCCAGCAAGATACCGTTTCCGGCGGGGATTGGAACCTGGATGACTGGTCGAAATTTCTCTTCAATCATGGTGTGCCCGTTACACTGACCTATACCGTCGTAGACACAGAGGTAGTGGATGGGGAAATGGTCGAGACTGAGCGCTCAGTCACCGACAGCACCCGCCACTCGGTGATCACCTACGCCATCGACGTCTACAACAAGCAGCCCAATGCCGACCACACGGCGCTGCTCTACAGCGCCTCCCAAGAGGTCGGTGGTGGTCGTTATTTCGCCGCGACCAGCGCTGACGAGATCAAGGCGGCCATCGAGTCGGTACTGTCCGATATTCTCTCGATCAGCACCACTTACGCGGCAGTGACACTGCCCCTGAGTGCCACCAACCGTGCGCAGAACGAGAACCAGGTGTTTATCGGCATGTTCCGGCCTGACCAGAAGGCCAGGCCGCGGTGGTTCGGTAACCTCAAGCGCTATCAGGTGGGCATGTTCGCGAACAATCTTATCGAGCTCGCTGATGCCAATGGAAACCAGGCTGTCAACCCGCAGACCGGTTTTGCCGCCGAGTGTGCGGAGAGCTTCTGGACGGTCCATTCGGACGCCTACTGGGAAGGGTTGGGGATTACGCCAGCACCGCGTAGTCAGTGCCTTTCCTCGCTCAACAGTGTCTGGTCGGATCTTCCCGACGGTCCATTCGTGGAGAAGGGCGGCGTTGCTCAGGAGATTCGCAGGCGTACCTCTGATCGTCTCATCAAGACAGTCAGCGGCACTAGCTTGGTCAACCTGACCAGTGCTGCTATTGGTGGCGACACTTATTACAACTACTTTATTGGTTCCCAAGGTGGCCTGACTGATACCGGCACAACAGAGGTGCTGGGCAGTGATGGCAAGCGCCCCAGCATCCACGGCGATGTAATCCATTCCCGGCCATTGCCGGTCAACTATGGCGGCACGATCGGCACCGTTGTCTACTACGGGGCTAACGACGGGCTGTTCCGCGCCGTTAAGTCGAGCAATGGCGAGGAGTTGTGGGCCCTGCTGGCGCCCGAGCATCTCAGCCAAAGCGACGAGGAGGGCGTCGAGTACGACACGATAAAACGTTTGCATGACAACTCGCCCAAGGTGTCCTTCCCAGGCAAGGAATATGCAGAGGATGATGCCGAGCCATTACCCAAGGACTATTTCTTCGATGGTCCGGTGGGGCAGTACGTGACTTACAACAACACCAGCAATCAGGTCGATCTGGCCTACATCTACCCGACCATGCGTCGCGGTGGACGTATGCTTTATGCTCTGAATGTGACCACTCCGGACTCGCCATCCCTGTTGTGGCGCAAGGGTTGTCCAAGCCTGGATAACGATACTGACTGTGATGCCGGTTTTGCGGGCATCGGACAGATCTGGTCGACCCCGCGTACTGGGAAGCTCGCAGGCTATGCAGGCGACCCGGTGATCATCTTCGGTGGTGGCTACGACACCTGTGAGGATACGGATCACGTCAACACCACCTGCAGTGCTAAGGGCGACGCCTACAAGGGCCGTGGCATCTATGTGCTGAATGCCCGTACCGGTGCCTTGATCGAGAGTTTTGCAACCGACAACGCCGTGGTTTCCGATGTGAATACGGTGGACGTCGACTTCGATGGCAAGATCGACTATGCCTATGCGGCGGATACGGGGGGGAATATCTGGCGAGTGAGCTTCCCTGCGCCCGTGGTGCCTGAAAGTGGTACTCCGGAAGACAATGTGGATGACTGGAGCATCGCCAAGATCGCCTTTACCAGTGGGGATGGCCGAAGGTTCATGAATACGCCGACTCTTCTCGCCCTGACGGATAGTGGTAACGATTACGTCTACTTGGCACTGGGCTCTGGTAACCGCGAGCGTCCGCTGGAAAGCAACTATCCCTATACGACCAATGCTCCAAATGGTGTGGACGATCGCTTCTATGTGCTGCGTGACCAGCCGGGGGCGGCGGCTGCCGCGGTTGATCTGGACGATACAGAGGGGAGCGATGGTTTCATGATCGATGCGACCACCGAACCGGCCTGCGATGCCACTGGTATCTATCCGGGAGGCGCCAAGAAGGGCTGGTTCATGAGCATGCCGGGCCGTGGCGAACAGATCGTCAACCCTGGAGCTATTGCTGGTGGTGACGTGCTGTTCAACTCCTATCGCCCGGGCGGTACCCAAGTGGGTATGTGCAGTCGCCCGCTCGGTGTCGCGACCGCATACCAGATGAGCCTGTTCAACGGTTCGGCCTGTGGCAGGCAGCGCTCTGAGGAAATTGCCGGCGGCGGCATGCCGATTGCGCCGACGATCAGTACGGTCAACATTAAGGTCGACCCTGACTGCCAGGGCACGGCTTGTGAAACCGTGACTGAAACGATCTGCATTGGTTGCAAGGGCCTGAAGCCCACGCCGATCGTGCCGACCATCAACGACTCTCGCAAGCGGGTCTACTGGAGCAGCGATATAGATCGCTAATGCTATATCTGCGATGAAATGAAACATGGCCAGCCCATCCCGGCTGGCTATGTTGTTTCTGCGCTTGACGTGTGCCAACTGCAGGCGCGTAGACTTCGTTCTCCGTCGAGGCGCGCATGTGCGCGTATGCAGGTATTGAAAGGTTACCTATGAACATCCTCATCATCGGCGCCGGGGCCATCGGCCTGCAGTCGGCGCGCTTGCTGGCGCAGGCCGGCTGCTCCGTCACCCTGCTCGATCAATCCGCGGTCGGTAGCGAAGCTTCCTGGGCCGGCGGCGGGATCGTTTCGCCGCTGTATCCGTGGCGCTACAGCCCGGCGGTGACGGCGCTGGCGCACTGGTCGCAGGATTTCTATCCGCGCC
The DNA here is from genome assembly GCF_900109175.1 of Pseudomonas linyingensis. GTDB lineage: Bacteria > Pseudomonadota > Gammaproteobacteria > Pseudomonadales > Pseudomonadaceae > Geopseudomonas > Geopseudomonas linyingensis. The sequence goes on from NZ_FNZE01000007.1 coordinate 94,673, forward strand.
TCGGCCAACGGCTGATCGAGGAGGGCGGGGTCGATCCCGAGGTGCACGTCACCGGGCTGTACTGGCTGGATCTGGAGGACGAGGCCGAGGCGCTAGCCTGGGCGGCGCGCGAGGGCCGGCCGCTGCGGCAGGTGGCAATGGACGAGGTGGAGGCGGCGGTGCCGGTGCTGCGTCACGGCTACCACCATGCGATCCACATGGCCGGGGTGGCCAACGTGCGCAACCCGCGACTGCTCAAGTCGCTGCGCGCGGCGCTGGAGCAGTTGCCGAATGTCGAGATCCGCGAGCAATGCGCGGTCGAGGGCTTCCTGCGCGAGGACGGTCGGGTGGTCGGCGTGCAGACCGCGCAGGGCGAACTGCGCGCCGATGCCGTAGTGGTCGCGGCGGGGGCCTGGAGTGGCGAGCTGCTCAAGAGCCTCGGCCTCGAGCTGCCGGTGGAGCCGGTGAAGGGGCAGATGATCCTGTTCAAGTGTGCGGCGGACTTCCTGCCGAGCATGGTGATGGCCAACGGTCGCTACGCGATCCCACGCCGCGACGGCCATATCCTGGTCGGCAGCACACTGGAGTACGAAGGCTTCGACAAGACGCCGACCGAAGCGGCGCTGGAGAGCCTGCGTGCCTCGGCCATCGAGCTGCTGCCGGCGTTGGCCGATGCCGAGGTGGTCAAGCACTGGGCCGGCCTGCGTCCCGGCTCGCCGGACGGTATCCCGTTCATTGGCCCGGTGCCGGAGCATGACGGGCTGTGGCTGAACTGCGGGCACTTCCGCAACGGTCTGGTGCTGGCGCCGGCGTCCTGCCAGCTGCTCACCAACCTGCTGCTGGGCCAGGCACCGATTGTCGATCCTGCGCCCTACGCGCCCGCCTTGCGTCTGCGCCGGGCTCAGTGATAGCCTTCGCGCCACGTTTCAAGCCGGTGTAGCTCAGTCGGTAGAGCAGCGCACTCGTAACGCGAAGGTCGGGGGTTCGATTCCTCTCACCGGCACCAGTAAAATCAAGGCTCGCAGCGATGCGGGCCTTTTTCATTTTCGGGGCGGGCTATCACCGGGCTATCACCAGAACGGAAACGGCACTTCCTCGACGCTCCCAGCGCCAGCACGAAAGCCGGCTCGACACGCCTTCATCCCTCACCGGGGAAGTGGGCAGCTCCTCGACGTCGATCTCGCCGGCAGTGCGCTTTCCGTGCGTACCGGCTTGCGTACCAGCGGCCTGCGTACCTGAGCCGGGGTCATCCACCATTGGTGGTGGATCAGCATCAGTCTGTTATTACGAAAATTTCGTAGTAGTCCGACCAGGCCGCGAACGGTGGTCACAGTTCCATCTGCGTTGCGATAACCAACGGATCGGTGCCGCGCCTCAGTGCTCGCTTGGCGTCTCGGATCATCGTGTCCAAGCATTGATCCTCGAAGCGTTCGGCCATCCTGTGCGCCTTCCTTGCGATCAGCAGGGCCAGCTCCTTTGGAAATTCCGGCTGCTTCTCGTACTCGCGCCCGTAGGTGTTGCCGCGCATGGCGTGCCCTCGCTGGTGGTCTGGTCGGCGTAGTGTGCCAGCCAGTCGGCTTGATATTCGGTGATTGTTTTTCAACGTCCGCCCAGGTAGTCGCCGGCAGCGAACCCGGAATGCGAATTTTGGGGAAGCGGGAAAATGGCTCACCCTCCCGTTGGGAGGCCGCCAGAGCTGGAGTTTCCGGCTACCCCCTCCCGTTAAGGGTTAACGTCTCCCGTTAACCGGGCAAATTCTGCGCGTGCGGTTGGACGCGGTTTCCTGCGGGCAACACTTCCAGACTTTCGCCTTACCCCTCCCCCAAGCGCCCCCAGGCTGGCCAGCAGCAGCGCGAACGGGATCAGGCCATGCCATCGCCAGCGGATCAGTCGGCGCGCTTCCTGCGGCCTCTCCGGGCATAAAAAAGCCCGCACTTGGCGGGCTTGTGGATTGCTGCGCTGGTCAGTCGGTAACGGGCTCTAGCTCCGACTGGCAGTGCTTGCACTTCTTGGCTTCGCGACGGACAACCTCCGCGCAGGCCGGGCATTTGCGGTAGAACTTGGAGATTCCGTGCTTGCTGGCGATCGCCTGGCTGGTCCGGTCAACATCGTCGGCCGTCTCCACCCGGTTCATCACCAGCACGGCGATCAGCGCCAGGAACGAGAACAGGAAGCCGAGCGCGAACCACGCCATGAAGCTGCGACCGCGACTTTGCGCCGCCAGGCCGGTAACGATGGCGACAGCCACCCAGAACAAGAACAGGGTCACGGGCATCCCTCCCAGATGAATTCTTTGGAATGTACCATGCGACGCCCTACTTCGCCCGCTCGCGCATCTTGCCGGTCTCGTCGACGTATACGCCGGCGGCCTTGGCGGCCTCGGTCAGGCTGCTTTCGAGATTGCGCGCCGCATCACTGGTGTCGACCTTGTGGCCAGGCTGGCAATGTCCACCATGCTTTTCTCCGGGCATGAAAAAGCCCGGCACTTGGCCGGGCTCGATATTCGTTTTCGTGCGCTATGCGGCGGCTACTTCACTGCCGCAATGCTTGCACTTCTTCGCGGCGAGCAGAATCTCCTCGGCGCAGTATGGGCAAGTTTTGGTCTGCCTTTGTGGCGTCACAACTGCCACCTCTACCGGCTCGCTCCTCTTCTGCGACCACACCAGCGAGACAACCCAGCCAATCAGCGTCCAGCCGAGGAAAGTGTTGATCAGAACGATTGGTGTCAGGTTCACATGATCTTGGCGCCACGCCTCATATGAAGGCAGGAAATAGAGAGCCGGGGCCAGCAAAAAGAAGCTGCCGGCCACGGTCTTGCCAAATGCGTTCAGCTCGCCTGGCTCTGTGCCCATGCCGTAGCTGTACGCAGTCAGCAGCAACAAAACGATAAGTCGGACAGCAAACATGGGCATCCCTCCCAGATGATGTACTGGGACTGTACCAGATCGCCCGATTACTTAGAGCGCTCGCGCATCACTTCCAGCGCGGCGACTCCATGATCCTCAGCGCCTCGAACACGTCGGGCCGAACTGGCTGAATTGCCATTGGGTCCGCATCGGTTTTGGGAGGATCCGCTACGGGGCAACGATCAGCTCGACCGGCTCCCGGTGATGATCTCGACGGCCAGCTCGACGCCGGCCTCGACGTGGATGTGATGCGCCATCCTTGGCGGTGGGAATCAGTCCGTTAGTTCTCGACGGGCCTTATCCTGCTCTCGCATCAGCAAAGCCACTTGGCGCAGCAATGGCCGAAGCCCTCCCTTCCAGGCATTGCGCGATGCGACGGCCTTACCCTCGACGCTTCGCGGCCCGGTGCTTTCCTCCCACGGTCGCCATCGCCGGATCAGCTCCGCCTGCCGTGCCCGCCTCTCGGGTGTCCAGCCGTTCGCCATGCTCCGCCTCCAATAGTTCGTTCTGCGGCTTTTCCGTTTTCCGCGTGCGCGCGGGTGCGTTGCCGTTGTTGACCTGTACCTGATTGCCGATGTTCGCCTGCTTCACGAAAGCGACCTGCTTCGGTGTCTTCAGCTCGACCAGGGTCTGCAAGGTCGCACGACTCTGGTTCTGCGCCTTGAGCGCCAGCCGCAGTAGGCCATCCATCGTGTCTAGGTGCTTGGCTGCCATGCCGCGACTGGCGAGCTGGCCGAAAAGAACGTCCAGGGTGTGCGCCTGTGCTACTAGCATGTTTTCCGCTCGGGTCATGTCGCCGCTGTTGATTGCAGCCGTCTGCCGCTTGAGTTCACGGGCGACCTCGGTAATCGGAGCCTTGCCGAGCATGTTGCTGCTGGTAATCACTGCGGCGCTCAGGTTCTCCGGAACCAGACAGGCGCGGGCCAATGCCTGCCCCTCGGTTTCATCCTTGGCTAACTTCACTTCCAAGGCATCGCTCATTCGCTGGCCTCCATTTGTGTGGCGATATACCGCTGGCGCAGATCAGCCCCAGAAGCGCAATAGCGGCCCGTGGCGGCATGGCAGGCGCGACAGGTCATCAGGTGGTTGGTGTATGCCGCATCGGCTTCTAGCCACGCTGGTGACGCCGTTGCAGCGGTGTGGATGATGCGCTGCGGCTTGCCTTCCTCCTCCTCGACGCGGATCTCGACCGGCTGCTCGATTCGCTGCGGACGGTCGATCCATGCGGGGCTACTGCGGATCGTGTCGGCGACCTGACTCGCATCAGTGCCGGCCAGCTCGACCAGGATCTCGGCTTTGTGGTCGCGCACGAACTGGCCGATGGCATCGGTGACAAGGTTCGCCGGGGTGACTCGCAGCTTGTCGCCGACAGCCTCGACCGACAGGCCGACCCGGCGCAGGTAGTCCAGGGCGGCCATGCTCAGAAGTCCACAAATTCGGGTTCGGCAGGCGCTTTGGGCGACTCCTCGCAGAACAAGGGCTGTTTCGAAGTCCTGAATGTCCTAATGTCCTGCTCGGGGTGGTCATTCACCAGGACATCAGGACTTTCAGGACATTGATTCGACCCTTGTTCTTTTTGGGTGATCTCCCATTGAACCGATCCGCCGATCTTGCCGAGACAGCGACACTCGACTCCTAGCTGGCGCAGGGCTGGCGCGGCGCGTCGCATGGCATCGGCAAAGCCCTTGGCCGACTTCGGCCAGGCATCGCAGTAGGGTGGCCGGTACTGCTCCATTTCACTCATCAGCGACTTCGCCGACGCTCGCCTCCCGCGCGGGTTGCGCTCGAACCATTCCAGAACAGCGCCAGCGACCGGACTCGCATCGATGGTGCGCGCAATGCTCTCTTGGCGGCTGGCGGTGAACTGCGCGATGAATGCCGCGCCGGACTGGCCGACCGCTTCTGCTACCGCCATGCCGAGCAGCGCGAACTCGACCAGGCGAGGTTTGTCGCCGGCAGGCAGGCGCACGGACGGCAGCCGCGCCAGCGCCTTTGCCGCAATGTCGAGCAATGCGCCGACCAGCAGGCCGCGCTCGGCTTCATACGCTTGCCACAGGCCCGTTACCTCGACCCGCTCCCGAACGACAGGCATCTCGATAGAGATGGTGCGGTCGATAAGATCCTGAGCCGTGACGGCAGCGGAAATGCCATTGATCCCGACCGGGCGCTTCACGTTGATGATGCTTTCGTCGGCATCGGTGAACAGCTTGCGCTTGGCATAGCCGCCTCCGGTGGCGACGGTGCAAAGGGCGTCCTGAATCTGCGCCGACAGGTGGCTCACGTTTTCATAGCAGACGATCCACGACGCTCCCGCGCCGACGAAAACATCCTCGGCACTCTTGGGCGCTGATCGCAGGTCGCAGGCGTTAGGGTCGAGGAGGCGGCGCAGGGCGGTATGGGTGGTGCTCTTTGCCGTGCCTTGCTCGCCCATAAGCTCGATCAAGGGGAACGGGGTATCGGGGCGCAGGCACTCGACCAGCCAGGCCAGCACCAGCAGACGTTGCTCCCCGGGGATGTTGGCGATTTGCCACAGGGGTTCAATCGACCCTCCGGTGATCGGCGTCGGCAGCGGTTGCAGCGCCTCAGGGCGGGTGAACATCGCCTCGGGTGACTCGACGATATGCCAGCGACCAGCCTCGATACAGATGGCGCGGCTCTGGCCGGGTTCGGCGAGGTCGAGAAAGTAGCGGCCGGCAGATCCGGCGACCCGGATGTGAACCGGCAGGCACTCGCCGTTGAAGCGACCCAGCCCGGCGAGGGTGGACAAGGCTTCACGCACGGACTGGTCACGCGCCGACTTGCCGGCATCGCGGTAGAAGCTTGCCACCAGCCAGTCACGGAACTGGCGGCCATCGATGCGACGTACCTCGCCGGTCGAGCGATCCCTCGCAAACACGTCTTTGTTTTCGTCGTGGAACAGCTCGACGCGGGCCTCGACATAGGCGACCAGTTGCGACGCTTGGCTCTGCTTATCGTCGTCTAGCTGATCTCCGTCCGGCTCGGCTGCTGCCGCTTCGATCTCGGCGAGCTGGCGGTCGAGCTGGTCGAGGCGTTCTTGAGCCAAGGCAAGCCGGACGGTGCTTTCGGCGCTCAGGGGGCCAGCTTTGGCTTCCGCTTTTGCGGCCTCGAAGATCAGTCGCTCGAAACGGCGCTCGGCTTCCAGCTTGTTGCGGCGGTACTGCTGGCGCTGATCTTGGCTCAGGTTGTCGAGGAACAGGTCGCGCATCTCCAGGCCGACAGCGGCCAGCACGTCGCGCGTTTCGCAGCCGGTGTAGCAGTGAACCAGGGCGCGACCATCCTCGCCGCGCGACAGGCTCAGGGAAGGGGATTTGTCTTGGTGCGCAGGACAGCGGGCGGCGTAACGCTCGCCGTGCTTTTTGACGCCTTGCAGACGGTCGAGCAGCAGGTCGAGCGGATCGCCGTGGGCGGTGTGGGTCATTAGCGGCCTCGCTTCATCAGCAGCTTGAAAACTTGGGCGGCGCGGAAACGCTCGAAGGTGGGCAGGCTGTAGCGGATGACGCGGGTCTTGCCGCCGAAGCGGTTCGGAACCTGCTCCCAGACACGGGCGAAGGTCAGCCCGTAGTCGTTTGCCAGGGTGCTGATGGTCGAGTGAAGGCAGTGGTCGCCGACGTGCTCGACTTCGAAGCGGTTGATGCTGTGGCCGTCGAGCAGCAGACGTAGGATGGTGGCAATCTTGGTCATGCTGTCACCTCGCAGAGCCAGAACAGGCCGACCAGCGCCAGCGGGATCAGGACGCCGACGAACTCCTCGGCGGAAAACAGCGACAGGAAGCTGATAGACTGGCCTTGCGACGGGCTGCTCTGCTGGTATTGGGGGGCGGCCTTTTTCATGCGCGTACCTCGCCGGTATGGTTGGCGGTACGGCGAGCCAGGAACTCGGCCAGGTCGCTGATTCGGTACTTCACCAAGCGGCCGACCTTGAGAAACGGCAGGTTGTAGCGGCCGGTCGAGCGCCAGACGGCGAGGGTGGTCGCCTTAACGCCCAGCGCTTCGGCTGCCAGCTTGTCGGCTACCGTGGCGGGCGGGTTTTTCGGATCGAAGCCGAGTTGAGCGGCGATTTCAGACTTGAGCGCGACAATGTCGGCGGCGTCGGTGGTAGTCATGTGAATAGTCCCGTGTGGATTGATGTGACGGGGCTATGGTCTGGAAAAGGGGGCTGGCAATCACCGCAACTGCGGAAAAGATAATCGCAATTGCGGTAGGGCTACAGCGATTGGTTTTATTCGATCTCTTTTTTGGCCTTGTTGGCTGCTGCGAAAATTTCTTCAAGATTGCGCTTGCTGAGGCCCCGTCTGTTGGGGTGCCGCTCTTGGATTTCGGCTATGACTGCGGATTGGTTGCGCGCATTGCGACTAGGTTCATTCAGCAAGTCCAGCAATGCTGCGACAGCCAAGCGATGGGCAGGCCTGTCTGTAAGCTCGCGGTTTTCTTGAGGAGGGGGTGGGGCCTCAGAAGGCTTGTAGCTTTTGCTTCCAGAAGCTCCATTAAACCCGTAAAGCGCAGTAACGGAAGGCGGAAATAGGTGGCGATCACCACTTTCCCAGTTTATGTGGATGCATTTCTTTCCGATAGGTCCTGCTAAGGAGGGAAGTTCGTCGTTATTTGCTTGCGTGGCGACAGCGAATATCTCTTCGGCGAGGTAGTGATTATGTTCGTGGGAAAAGGAGTAATGAAGAGGCTCTAAGTCATCCGTTGAGTATTCAATTTTGGTGAAAACTGCTCCGCCTCGGGGCTTTACAGCAAAAAAGTAAAGGGAGGTGTTTTCTGTTGTTTTTACTTGGGCTGCGGAAATTCCATTTGTTGACGTGTGTCCTATGGATGTGATTCCAATATGGCTAGAGGCGAGCGGTTTGGTCGCGTCGCCAATCACCAATGTTTTAAGCTGCTCAAGCGAGAATCCGACTAGCGGGCGCCCGAATCCCTGTATGGGGGTTAAATATCCATGTGCTATCAGTCCAGTGAAGTCATCTTCGGTTGGGGGCGTTCCTGTGAGCCTTTCAAGAAGTTCGATGGCCTCTGCGTAGCTTAGAACTTGTTTGAACTTTAGGAATTTACTCAATCTTCCTTCTCCAATGTCCGCATTTACTCAGTCGCGTCTAGGCTGGCTTATTCTCGGTTGGATGGACGCTCTAGTTCTGCTTCGAGCTGCGTGTCGGCAGCCTCACCACGTCAGCCGGCTGCTTGACGCCTGCGGCTTCGAGCATGGCCTGCGTAGCCGTCTCGACGGACTGGCGCACTGGGTCGAGGTCGAGGCGCGCATAGATCGCCGTGGCTTGGTGGGTCTTGTGGTTGAGCGACTTCCCGATGATTGCCAGTGATGCGCCGGTCTTGGCCTGCCAACTGCCGAGGGTGCGGCGCAGGTCGTGAATGCGTAAGTCGGTCATGTCATAGAGCGCTGGGTCGATTTCCAGCGCGTCGGCGATGGTGCGATAACGCTTCTCGGCGGCTGCTGGCGCTTCGAGCAGTTGCTTGTCGGCACGCTTGCGCTCCTCGGCAGTCAGCTTGCCGAGGCTTTCCAGGTGGTCGAGCAGGCGGCGCACGCTGGCCCGGCGCAGGATGGTAGCCCATGCCTTTTTCGGCTCGACGATGTGGCCGGTCTGGCCGGTGCCGGGAAACACGAAAGCCGAGGTGCCGGTCGTGCGCTTGCGGACTCGCAGGGCTGCGACAGCCTCGGGTGACAAGGTGACGTTCTGCGGTGTGCCGTTCTTGGTCATGCCGATTCGCCAGATGCCCGCGTCGAGGTCGAGGTCGCGCCAAGCCATTTCCTGTACGTTCGAGCGGCGCGCGCCAGTCAGCAGCGACAGCAGGAAGAAGTCGCACAAGCTCGATTCGGCGATGGCGGCGAATAGGTGAGGCAGTTCGGTGGACTGGGCGAAACGGTCGCGCGACGGTGCCGGGTTCTTCTGTATGCGGCCGGCAGGGTTGGTGCCCTCGAACAACTCCAGGTCGGCGGCGAAATTGAAGACTGAGGAGATGACGATAACCGAGCGGTCTGCTTGGGCGGCGCTTTTCTTTGTCGTCTGCGTGTGAATGGCCTTCACCTCGGCTCGGGTGATCTTTGACAGCTTGCTGGCCTTGATCGGCCCCAGGTACATGCGCAGCACGTCGCGGTAGTCGCGCTTGGTTCGCTCGCTTAATGGGGTGCCGTCGCGCTTTTTCTTCTCGTCGAGATATTGCTCGAACACCTCGGCAAAGGTCGGCTCCCCACGAATCGCTCGACGTGCGGCGGCCGGGTTTGCTCCGGTGGCGAACTCGCCGAGGATCTTCTGCGCTTCGGTACGGGCCTGCTCGACGGTCATCTCGGGGAATGCGCCGAGCTTCACCCAGGCCATCGATGCGCCGGCACGCTTCACGACGTAGAAGGTTCGGCTTCCGGCTGCGGTGATCCGCATGGCCAGCTTCGGCACTTCGGTGTCGTAGACGGCCAGGCGCTTGCCGGCCTCCGGTGGGGCCAGCGCCAGCAGCGCCGTTTTCGTGAATTTCAGTTTCGCCATGCCCATCCCTCGACTGCTCTGTGGCGTTGTCGGGCTAGCGCCGGGCTATCGCCGGGCTAGCATGGGCTATCAAATTTGGTCGCTTTTCGTGATAGCCCGTGAAGGCAAGGATAGGCTGGGGGCCGCATTCTGTATAGGTTTGTTAATGTTGGTGAATGCGGGGAAAACTATAGAGCATCTAACTCGTAACGCGAAGGTCGGGGGTTCGATTCCTCTCACCGGCACCATTGCTTCAGACAAAACAGCCCGTTGTGCAGTGATGCGCAACGGGCTGTTTTGCTTTGCGTTGCCGAAATGGCCCGCTTACAAGCTCAGGCGCATCGACAGGTCGATGGCCTTGACGTCCTTGGTCAGGGTGCCGATGGAGATGTAGTCGACGCCGGTTTCGGCGATGCCGCGCAGGGTGGTCTGGTTCACCCCGCCGGAGGCTTCCAGCTTGGCGCGGCCGGCGTTGAGGCTGACGGCGGTGCGCATGTCGTCATCGTCGAGTTCGTCGAGCATGATGATGTCGGCGCCGGCGTCCAGCGCCTGTTGCAGTTCCTCGAGGTTTTCCACTTCCACTTCCACCGGACGGCCGGGGGCGATCTGCCGGGCGCTGGCGACGGCCTGGGCGATGCCGCCACAGGCGGCGATGTGGTTTTCCTTGATCAGGAAGGCGTCGTACAGGCCGATGCGGTGGTTGTGGCAGCCGCCGCAGGTGACCGCGTACTTCTGCGCCAGGCGCAGGCCGGGCAGGGTCTTGCGGGTGTCGAGCAGCTGTACGGCGGTGCCTTCGACCAGGTCGGCGTATTCGCGGCAGCGGCTGGCGACGCCGGAGAGCAGCTGCAGGAAGTTCAGCGCGCTGCGCTCGCCGCTGAGCAGGGCGCGGGCCGGGCCTTCGAGGCTGAACAGGGTCTGGTCCTGCATGGCGCGCTCGCCGTCGGCGACGTTCCAGGTCACCTGCACGCGCGGGTCGAGCTGGCGGAACACCTCGTCGACCCAGGCGGTGCCGCAGATGGTGGCGGCTTCGCGGGTGATGATCTTCGCCCGGGCCAGGCGGTCGGCGGGGATCAGCTGGGCGGTGATGTCGCCGCTGCCGATGTCTTCGGCAAGCGCGGCGCGCACGTTGGCGGTGATTTCGGCGCCGAGGTCGGCAAGGCGAAGATTGGGCATGACGGGCTCCCTGTACGTTTTCGGCGGATTATAGGCTTTTCGCCAGGGGTGGGTGGTTACGCGAAAAGCAACGGCGATCATGGCGCTTGTGTGATCTGCCGCAGGGTCCGGCAAACCAGTCGCTCTGCTGGCGCGCGCGCCTCCCTATAATCCGCCGTCGCCTGTGACAACGAGGATCGTTGCGCAGGCCCCAACAATGGAGTGCGTCGCGCCGACCCGAACATCGGGCCGCCGCCCGAGGGAAGTGTGATGACCACTGGAGCGAAAGTCGTTCCGCTGCCTGCCGGGTCTGCTGTGCGCTCGCCGACCAAGGAGCGTTCTATGCCTACCGGTCTGCAGCCGCTGCGCGAGCAGTCACGAGAGTTCCTCAAGCAGGGCCTGCAGAGCGTGTTCGATGCGCTGGACGACAGCCTGTTCGAGTTGGGCGAGCGCGCTGCCAGTGGTGCCGCTCAGCAGGAGCTGTTCGAGGCCATGCGCGCGCTGCGTCTCAAGCGCGAGGGGATCGAGAAGGCGGTCCTGGCTGGACTGGACAAGGCGTTTGGCGAGATGGGGGCCGCCCAGCGACATGCCGCGATGGATGTCCTGCCGACCGGCTTGCTGACCCTGGTGAGCCACGACGAGCTGGAAGAGACGGTCGCCATCAAGACCATGGTGATGCGTTCGCTGAGCGAGAACGGCGCCGAGCTAAACCCGCTGCAGCAGCGCCTGCAGGCCCTGGTCGGCTCGCCGGTGATCGAGGACAACAACCCGCTGTCGGCGCGCACGCTGTGCAACTTGATGGTCGGTGCCCTGCGGCCGCTGGAACTGAAGATCCATGTGCGCCTGCTGTTGCTCAAGCTGTTCGAGAAACACTTGCTCAAGGGCGTCGGCGAGCTGTATGCCGCGGCCAATGACAGCCTGATCGCGGCCGGGGTGCTGCCGAACCTGCAGCTGCACACCCCTCGGCCTGCGCGCGCTGCCGCGCGTGCGCAGGTTGCCGCGCCGGCGGCGGTCGATTCCGGTGCGGCGAAGACGCCGACGCTGGAGCCGCAGGCGGTCCTCGGTCAGTTGCGCGAGCTGCTGGGCAATGCCCGGGGCAGTGCTTCGGCGGCAGTGGCGCCCGCGGATGCCGTGCCGGTCACCCAGAACGATCTGACCCGCCTGCTGTCGTTCCTGCAGCGCCAGCCGGTGGCCGCAGCGGGGACGCCGGACCTGCGCCGGCAGCTGGACACCCTGCTGGCACGCGCCAGCGCCAACAGCCCGCGCCCGCGAGTGATCGGCAGGCTCGACGAAGATGTGATCACCCTGGTCACGATGTTGTTCGAGCAGGTGCTCGGCGACGACGCCCTGCCCGAACCGCTGCGCGGCCCCATCGGCAACATGCAGGTGCCGCTGCTCAAGGCGGCGATCCTCGACCAGCGCCTGTTCGGCGAGCAGGCCCACCCGGCGCGCCAGTTGCTGAACGAGGTGACGGTGGCCGCCCGGGACAGCGAGGACCTGGCGGACATGCAGCGCGAACGGCTGCGCAGCAAGATCGAACAGGTGTCGCAGCGCCTGCGCGACGAGTTCACCGACGATCCCCAGGTATTTGCCAGCCTGCTCGAGGATTTCAGCCGCTTCAATGCCAGCGAACACAAGCGCGCAGCGTTGCTCGAGCAGCGTCTGCTCGAGGCGGAGGAGGCGCGGGCGTTGCGTGAGCATGCCCGCCAGCAGATCGAAAGCCTGTTGAGTGAGCGGCTGCAGGGACTGACCCTGCCGACGGCCATCGTTCAGGGCCTGGAACGAGGCTGGGGCCGGCTGCTGCAGCTGATTCTGCTGCGCGAGGGCGACGAGTCGGCTGCCTGGAACCAGGCGCTGGCTACCCTCGATGAGTTGCTCCTGCGGGTGGCCCCGCTGCGCAGCGCCGAGGAGGCGCGCCTGCTGCTGGGTTCGCATCGCCAGGAGCTGCTGAGCGAATTGCGTCGCGGCCTGGAGCAGGTGGCCTACGATCCGTTCGAGCAGCAGCGTTTCTTCGAGGAGCTGAGCCAATGGCAGCGCAAGCTGCTCAGCGATTTTCGTGCGGGTGTGGCAGTTGCGCCTGCGCCGGAGGCGCCGCAGGCGGTCGAGACGGTGTCGGCGCCGCAGGTGGCCGCCGAGGTAGATGTCGATCCGCTGGCGGTCGAGGCCGAGCAGCCTGCGCAGACTGTCGATCCTGGGCCGGTTGACGTCATGCCCGATATCCCGGTGCTGGTTGTTGGCGAGCCGCTGTCCGCAGACCACCAGACCGCTGCGCAGCCGTCGGTCGTCGAGCCGTCGCAGTTCTCCGGCTGGGAGAGCGCCGTCGCGGTGGCGGTCGAGGTGCCGGCAGCGGTCGTGGTGGAGGACGCTGGCGTGGAGAGCGTCGCCGCAACCGAAGTGCTGGCGAGTGCCGAGGCACAGGGCGCACCGATTGTCTGTGAGGAGCACCTGGCGCTGGTCGACAACCTGGGTGTCGGCAGCTGGGTGGAGCTGTACGCCGAGGACGGTGCGAAGCAGCGCTGTAAGCTGGCCGCCTTCATCCGGGTCAGCGGGCAGTTCATCTTCGTCAACCGCGCCGGCGCGAAGGTGGCCAGCTTCGATCGCGAAGCCCTTGCCCTGGTCTTTGCCAGTGGTGCAGCGCGCCTGAGGGACAATGCCCAGCCCTTCGACCGGGCGCTGGAGGCGATCATCGGCAACCTGCGCGAGCAGCGCGGCAAGTAGCGGCGGGTTGGCCGTGCCGTCGCTTGGCCTGGACGACGGGCTGCTCTAGAGTGGCGGCAACCAAGGAGCCGCCAATGCAGATCGACCCCGGGACCGGCTGGTGCAGCAGCGCACAGCACTGCCCTTCGCCCAACTTCAATGCACGACCAGCCGGCGAGGTATCGCTGCTGGTCATCCACAACATCAGCCTGCCGCCGGGGCAGTTCGGCACGGGGCAGGTAAAGGCGCTGTTTGGCAACGCGCTGGACCCGCAGGCGCATCCGTATTTCGCCGGCATCGCCCACCTGCAGGTGTCGGCGCACTTCCTGATCGAGCGCGACGGCGCGCTGATCCAGTTCGTGTCTTGCAACGACCGCGCCTGGCACGCCGGGGTGTCGTGCTTTGCCGGGCGAGAGCAGTGCAACGACTTCTCCCTGGGCATCGAGCTGGAGGGCACCGACGAGCTGCCCTACAGCGACGCCCAGTACGCCACCCTGCGCGACCTGACCCGCGAGCTGTTGCGGGTCTACCCTGACCTCAGCCCCGAACGGATCTGCGGGCACAGCGATATCGCGCCGGGACGCAAGACCGATCCGGGCCCGGCGTTCGACTGGGCGCGCTACCTGGGCTCGCTGGCCGCCGAGGTGCAGGCATGAACTTTCTGGTCTTGCTGTTGATCCTGCTGCTGGAAAAGACCAGCGGCTGGCGCGCACGCCTGCAGCGCGACGATCTGTTCCTGCGTGCCCTGGGCCGGATCGAGAGCGACCCGCGCCTGGCCGGGCGACCGCTGCGCCAGCTGCTGGTGCTGGGGGCGCCGTTGCTGCTGGTCGGTCTGCTGCTGTGGATCCTGGCGCCGCTGGCCTATGGCTGGCTGCTGCTGCCGCTGCATGTGGCGGTGCTGCTGTGGAGCCTCGGGCGCGGCGATCCGCAGCGCAGCCTCGCGCCGTTCCGGGCGAGCTGGCAGCGCGGCGATGCCGAGGCGGCGTATCTCGACGCCCGTCGCGATCTGGGCGTGCAGGCCGAAGACCCGCCCACACTGCTGAGGCAGGTGCAGGGCTTCCTGCTCTGGCAGGCCTATCAGGGCTTCTTTGCGGTGATCTTCTGGTACGCGCTGCTCGGGCCGCTGCTGGCGCTGGCCTATCGCCTGCTGGCGCTGCTGGCGGAGCATGCCGGCGACGCTGTCCTGCGCAGCCACGCGGTGCGCCTGCGCCAGGCACTCGACTGGCTGCCAGCACGCCTGCTGGCGCTGAGCCTGGCGCTGGCCGGCAACTTCGTCACCGCCAATCGCGTGCTCTGGCCGCGCCTGTTCGGTCTGCAGGCGAGTGCCGCCCAGTTGGTGGTCGATACCGGCCGCGCGGCGGCGGATACCCGCGCGGGCAGGGGCGGGGTGGAGACGCTGGACGAGCTGTGGAGCCTGCTGCTGCGTGCCGGACTGATCTGGTACAGCGCCCTGGCGCTGTGGATTCTGCTGCTGTAACCACTCGCTCCGCCGGCCGCAGCCAGCGCGCCGACTTCCGGCAGGATCACTGCCAGCCGAACAGTGCGCAGGCGTTGCAGCTGCTGGCGCTGGCCAGCTCCTCGGGCGTCACGCCACGCAGCTCGGCCAGCCCCCGGCAGATCTCCGCTAGGTACTCGGGGCTGTTGCGCTGTCGGGGGTGCATGGCGGGCGCCATGTCCGGGGCATCGGTTTCCAGCACCATGGCTTCCAGCGGCAGCTGCGCGACCACCTTGCGCAGGCGGTTGGCCTGCGGCCAGGTGGCGGCGCCGCCGAGGCCGAGCTTGAAGCCTAGTTTCAGGTATTCCTTCGCTTCCTCAAGGCTGCCGGCAAAGGCGTGAACGATGCCGGCGCGCTTGAGCCGATAGCGCTTGAGGGTAGCGATGGTCGGAGCGTGGGCGCGGCGCACGTGCAGCAGCGCCGGCAGCTCGAACTCGGCGGCCAGCTTGAGCTGCGCCTCGAACAGCGCCTGCTGGCGCTCGTGGTCCAGTTCGGGCACATACCAGTCGAGGCCGAATTCGCCGATAGCGCACAGCTTGCGGTTGCCGGCCAGACGTTCCAGCCAGGCGCGCAGCTCGGCGAGATGTTCGGGGTGGTGTTGCTCGAGATAGATCGGATGCAGCCCGAAGGCGGCGTACAGGCCGTCCTCGCTCTCGACCAGATCCCATAGACGCTGCCAGTTGGCCTGGTACACGCCCAGCACCACCAGCTTCTCCACACCCAAGGCGCGGCAGCGCGCCAGCACGGCGCTGCGGTCGGCGTCGAAGTCGGGGAAGTCGAGGTGGGTGTGGGTGTCGATCAGCTGCATGCAACCTCCGGGCATCTGCCGGAAGTGTAGCGGGCGCCAGAACGGCGCCCGCTCAGGTATCAGTGATGCTCGCGGGTGGCGCGGAACTTCACCTCCGGCCAGCGCTCTTCCATCAGGCTGAGGTTGACGCGGGTCGGCGCCAGGTAGGTGAGGTGGCCGCCGCCGTCTACGGCGAGGTTCTCGTAGGCCTTAACCTTGAAGTCCTCGAGCTTCTTCTTGTCGGCGCACTCGATCCAGCGCGCCGACCAGACGTTGATCGCCTCGTAGGCGCACTCGACCTTGTATTCCTCCTTCAGACGGCTGGCGACCACGTCGAACTGCAGCACGCCGACCGCACCGAGGATGATGTCGTTGTTGCGCTCGGGGAAGAACACCTGGGTGGCGCCTTCCTCGGCCAGTTCCTGCAGGCCCTGGCGCAGCTGCTTGGATTTCAGCGGGTCCTTCAGGCGCACGCGGCGGAACAGTTCCGGGGCGAAGTGCGGGATGCCGGTGAAGCCCAGCGCCTCGCCTTCGGTGAAGGTATCGCCGATCTGGATGGTGCCGTGGTTGTGCAGGCCGATGATGTCGCCGGCATAGGCCTCCTCCAGCATCTCGCGCTCGCTGGAGAAGAAGGTCAGCGCGTCGGCGATCTTCAGGTCCTTCTTTATCCGCACGTGGCGCATCTTCATGCCCTTCTCGTACTTGCCCGAGCAGATGCGCATGAAGGCGATGCGGTCGCGGTGCTTGGGGTCCATGTTCGCCTGGATCTTGAACACGAAGCCGCTGAACTTCTCCTCGACCGGCTCCACCACGCGCTCGTGGGCGGCGCGCGACAGCGGTTGCGGCGCCCAGTCGACCACCGCGTCGAGCACGTGGTCGACGCCGAAGTTGCCCAGCGCGGTACCGAAGAACACCGGAGTCATCTGGCCCTTGAGGAAGGCGTCCTGGTCGAACTCGTGGCAGGCGCCCTGCACCAGCTCCAGCTGCTCGAGGAAGCGCTCGTACTCGTCGCCCAGGTGGGCGCGGGCTTCGTCGGAGTCGAGGTGCTCGATGATCTTGACCTCGGTGCGCTCGTGGCCGTGGCCCGGGGTGTAGACGATGATCTTGTCTTCGCTGAGGTGGTAGACGCCCTTGAAGTCGCGGTAGCAGCCGATCGGCCAGGTGATCGGCGCGGCCTTGATCTTCAGCACCGCCTCGATCTCGTCGAGCAGTTCGATCGGGTCGCGGATGTCGCGGTCGAGCTTGTTGATGAAGCTGACGATCGGCGTGTCGCGCAGGCGGCAGACGTCCATCAGGGCGATGGTGCGCGGCTCGACGCCCTTGCCGCCGTCGAGGACCATCAGCGCCGAGTCCACCGCGGTCAGGGTGCGGTAGGTGTCTTCGGAGAAGTCCTCGTGGCCGGGGGTGTCGAGCAGGTTGATCATGTGCTCGCGGTAGGGGAACTGCATCACCGAGGTGGTGATGGAGATACCGCGCTGCTTTTCCATCTCCATCCAGTCGGAGGTGGCATGGCGGTCGGACTTGCGCGATTTCACCGTGCCGGCGACGGCAATCGCCTTGCCCATCAGCAGCAGTTTTTCGGTGATGGTGGTCTTGCCCGCATCGGGGTGGGAAATAATGGCGAAGGTACGGCGCTTCGCTACTTCGGCGGCCTGAGTGGTCATCGGAAAGGGAACCCGTCGACGAGTAGTCGGTCTGTCAGAAAAGGCGGCGATTATAGCGGATGCGCCCCCCTGCTGACCCGCTGGTGATGAGCGGGGGCAAATTGGGGAAATTTCTGGTTGATCTTGACCCCCCTTGGTCCTAAAGTTCGCGCCCGAACGTCCATGCTGGAAACGATCCATCCGGCTCAAGTACTGACGACGAGACAGCAAGGTCAACCCGCCATCGAGCACGACGCGCGGTTGACCTTTTTGCTTTCGGCGACATGCCTTGGGAAGTAGGCGAACCAAAGTGGGGATACGGATTAGGCGTTCAGTTACAGCCCCTTGAAACTTTTGTGTTTTTCCCATTTTGGAGCCCAGCCGAGCATGACCATCAAGGTTGAAGACTATTACGACCGCGACACCTTCAAGAAAATGAAGGCGTTCGCCGACCAGAAGGAAACCCCCTTCGTCCTGATCGACACCGCGATCATCGACAAGGCCTACGACGACCTGCGCGCCGGCTTCGAGTTCGCCAAGGTCTACTACGCGGTCAAGGCCAACCCTGCGGTCGAAATCATCGACCTGCTCAAGGAAAAGGGCTCCAGCTTCGACATCGCTTCGATCTACGAGCTGGACAAGGTGATGAGCCGCGGCGTCGGCCCCGAGCGCATCAGCTACGGCAATACCATCAAGAAGTCGCGCGACATTCGCTACTTCTACGAGAAGGGCGTGCGCATGTACGCCACCGACTCGGAAGCCGACCTGCGCAACATCGCCAAGGCCGCGCCGGGCTCCAAGGTCTACGTGCGCATCCTCACCGAAGGCTCGACCACTGCCGACTGGCCGCTGTCGCGCAAGTTCGGCTGCCAGACTGACATGGCCATGGACCTGCTGATCCTCGCCCGCGACCTGGGCCTGGTGCCCTACGGCGTGTCCTTCCACGTCGGCTCGCAGCAGCGCGACATCTCCGTGTGGGACGCCGCCATCGCCAAGGTCAAGGTGATCTTCGAGCGCCTCAAGGAAGAAGACGGCATCGAGCTGAAGATGATCAACATGGGGGGCGGCTTCCCG
Organism: Pseudomonas linyingensis; assembly: GCF_900109175.1. Lineage (GTDB taxonomy): Bacteria > Pseudomonadota > Gammaproteobacteria > Pseudomonadales > Pseudomonadaceae > Geopseudomonas > Geopseudomonas linyingensis. The sequence goes on from NZ_FNZE01000007.1 coordinate 112,899, forward strand.
GCCAACTACATCACCCGCACCAACAGCCTGGAAACCTACGCCGAGGAAATCATCCGCTTCCTCAAGGAAGACTTCGGCGACGACCTGCCGGAAATCATCCTCGAGCCGGGCCGCTCGCTGATCGCCAACGCCGGCATCCTGGTCAGCGAAGTGGTGCTGGTGGCGCGCAAGTCGCGTACCGCCGTGGAGCGCTGGGTGTACACCGACGTGGGCAAGTTCTCCGGCCTGATCGAAACCATGGACGAAGCGATCAAGTTCCCGATCTGGACCGAGAAGAAGGGCGAGCTGGAAGAAGTGGTGATCGCCGGTCCGACCTGCGACAGCGCCGACATCATGTACGAGAACTACAAGTACGGCCTGCCGCTGAACCTGGCCATCGGCGACCGCCTGTACTGGCTGTCCACCGGCGCCTACACCACCAGCTACAGCGCGGTGGAATTCAACGGCTTCCCGCCGCTGAAGGCCTACTACATCTAAGCCGCCCTGCGCCCTGGATGAAAAAAACGCCGCGACCTGTCGCGGCGTTTTTGTTCGGGGGCCAGCATTGCCATTGCTTGTGCTGGATCAAGGAACGGGTCGATGCGCCTGTCGCGGGAAACATTCCCAATTTAGAATAATTCTCGAATACACCGGCGCAGGCTCGCTGTCCTGCGCCCAGCCCACCGTTCGAGGATCGCGTCGATGCCCCAGCCCTTGCCCAAGTTGCAGCAGATTCCCGCCGAGATCGCCGCGGTGACCGACTACGAGCCGTTCGCCCGCGCGCGGATGAGCGACCAGGCCTGGGCCTACATGGCCGGCGGCGCGGCGGACGAGTTGACCCTGCGCGACAACTGCGCCGCCTTTCAGCGCCTGCGCCTGCGCAACCGGGTGCTCGCCGATCTGCGTGGCGGCGACACCCGGGTCAGCCTTTTCGGCCAGACTTTCGATCATCCGATCTTCCTGGCGCCGGTGGCTTTCCAGAAGCTCGTCCATCCAGAGGGAGAGCTGGCGAGCGTGCTCGGCGCGAGCGCACTGCGCGCCGGCATGGTGGTCAGCACCCAGGCCAGCGTCGACCTGGAGGAAATCGCTAGCCAGGCGCAGACGGCGCTGTGGTTCCAGCTGTACATCCAGTCCGACCGCGAGTTCACCCGCGCGCTGGTGCAGCGCGCCGAGGCGGCGGGCTACCAGGCTCTGGTGCTGACCGTGGACGCGCCGGTCGGCGGCATGCGCAACCGCGAGCAGCGCGCCGGCTTCGTTCTGCCGGCGGGCATCGAGGCGGTCAACCTGCGCGGCATGCGTCCGCTGCAGGCCAGCGCCGCTCCCGCCGCCGGCAGCCTGCTGCTCGGCAGTGCCTTGCTGGCCGCGGCGCCGACCTGGGAAGACCTGGCCTGGCTGCGCGGGCTGACCCGCCTGCCGATCCTGCTCAAGGGCGTGATGAACGACGAGGATGCGCGCCGGGCGCTGGCGGCAGGCGTCGATGGGCTGATCGTATCCAACCATGGTGGGCGCACGCTGGACGGCCAGCCGGCGACCATCGAGGTGCTCGCGGAAGTGGCCGCCGCCGTCGAGGGGCGCCTGCCGCTGCTGCTCGACGGCGGCATCCGCCGCGGCAGCGATGTGCTCAAGGCCTTGGCGCTGGGCGCGAGCGCCGTGCTGGTCGGCCGCCCCTACATCTTCGGCCTGGCCACCGCCGGCGCGTCCGGCGTCGCCCATGTCCTGCAGTTGCTGCGCGCCGAGCTGGAGGTCGCCATGGCCCTGACCGGTTGTCGCAGCCTGGCGGAGATCGGTCCCGAATTGCTGTGGTATCCACGCGGATGGCAGCAGGACTGCCCGTCACCTCCGGGCGGGACAAACGCATGAGGTAGGACGTATCGGTGTCGGGAGGAAGAGTTCCGCGACTTATGTAAAGGAAACGTAAAGAATGCGATCAACTCTTTACTGATAATATTTCTCAAATAGAATCGCATCCCATTAAGTCTAGGGAGTGATTCTCATGCGTGCCTTCATCAAGTCTTCATCGCGTCAACCCCAGCACCTGCTGGCCTCGGCCATCGGCCTTGCCGTGGTTTCCCTGGCTGCTCCGGCGCTGGCCGAGGAGCAGGGCACCCTGCAGCTCGACAAGGTCAGCGTGCAGGGCGAACAGGAGGCCGGCTACAAGACCGAGTCGGTCTCCTCGCCGAAATACACCGCGCCGCTGCTGGATACCCCGCAGACCGTGACCGTGGTACCGGCGGAGGTGATCAAGGAGCAGAACGCCCTGAGCCTGCGCCAAGTGCTGTCCAATGTCTCCGGCATCACCTTCGGTGCCGGCGAGGGCGGCAACTACGGCGACAGCATCAACATCCGCGGTTTCAGCGCCACCAACAACCTGATGGTCGATGGTCTGCGCGACAGCGCCAACATGACCCGTTCCGACATGTTCAACCTGGAAATGGTGGAAGTGGTCAAGGGGCCGAGCTCGGTGTATGCCGGTGCCGGCGCCACCGCCGGTGCGATCAACATGGTCAGCAAGACACCGAGGTTGCGCGAGTCGAACAACCTGCAAGCCGGTGTGGGCACCGATGGCTACCATCGCCTGGCCGCCGATATCAATCAGCCGCTGGAAGGCATCGAGGGCGCCGCGGCCCGCATCAACCTGATGGCCCACGAGAACGACGTGGCCGGCCGCGACCAGATCAACTACGAGCGCTGGGGGATCGCGCCGTCGGTGGCCTTCGGGCTGGGTACGCCGACCCGCCTGACCCTGAGCTATCTGCACCAGTCCGACGAGAACCTGCCCGAGTACGGCTTGCCGGCCATCGCCGGCAAGGTACTGGCCGGCGTCGACCGCGACGACTACTTCGGTTTCCGCAACATCGATACCGAGGAGGTCGACGTCGACTCCTTCACCGCCAAGTTCGAGCACGACTTCAACGACTGGGTCAGCCTGGACACCATCGCCCGCTACAGCGAGACCGATAACCGCACGGTGACCACCCGCAGCTATGTGCAGACGGTGGGCAGCGGTATCGGCCCCGGCCAGTACAGGTACCGCTCGGGCTCTGGCAACGGTCGCGACACCACCACCAAGCTGGCGATCAACCAGACCAACCTGAAGTGGAACTTCGCTACCGGCTTCATCGAGCACTCCCTGGTGACCGGCTTCGAGGTTTCCCGCGAGACCCTCGATCGCACCAACTTCAGCAACAATCTGGACCTGAGCATCGTCTATGATCTGGACAACCCGCCCGGCTACTACGTAGGTCCGCGGAACAAGAGCGATACGTCCTACCTCGACGCCGAGCTGACCGATCACGCGTTGTATGTCTTCGACACTCTCGCGCTGAGCGATCAGTGGGATCTGACCCTGGGTGCCCGTTGGGAGCGCTACGAGGGCAACAACGACACCCACACCATAGCCACCGACACAGATGTCGAGCTGGAGTCCAGCGACGAGATGTTCAGCGGTCGCGTCGGTCTGGCCTACAAGCCGGTGGAAAACGGCACCATCTACGTGGCTTGGGGCAACTCCTACAACCCCTCGGCGCAGAACCTGGCCACCAGCGGCAGCGGTCTGAATGTCGGCAACCAGGACCTCGATCCGGAAAAGAACGAGACTTGGGAACTGGGGACCAAGTGGGATCTGCTGGATCAGCGTCTGTCGCTCAACGCGGCGATCTTCCGCGTCGACAAGACCAATGGTCGTGTCGAGTTGGATGACGGCACCTTCGAGCTGCAGGGCGAGCAGCGCGTGCAGGGCTTCGAGCTGGGGGCTTCGGGCAAGATCACCGACAAGTGGCAGGTCTTCGCCTCCTACACCCAGTTGAGCAGCGAGGTGCTGAAGGCGGCGCCGGGCGAGGACCAGGTGCAGGAAGGCCAGGCGCTGGCCAATACCCCGCCGCGCTCCTTCAGCGTCTGGACCAGCTACCAGCTGCCGGCCGACTTCGAGGTCGGTTATGGCGCGCAGTTCGTCGACGAGCGCAACGTGGCCGTGGCGACCGGCGATACCCCGCCGCAGGCCAGCCGTGCCAAGATCGACGCCTACTGGGTGCATGGCGCGATGCTCGGCTACCAGGCCAGCAAGCAACTGCAGCTGCAGCTGAACGTGAACAACCTGTTCGACGAGGAGTACTACGATCGCGTGCGGACCAGCAACGGCACCGGCAGCAACTCCGGTGGTCTGGTTCCGGGTGACGGCCGTAGCGCGGTACTCTCGGCCAACTATTCCTTCTGACCCCCCGATGTTCAGGCAAGCCCCGCTCTCGCGGGGCTTTGCCGTACCAGGAGAGCAACGCCATGATGCTGCACATCCCCGGGTTGCTTACCCCGGAACAGGTTCTCGAATGCCGGCGCCTGCTGCAGCAGGCGCCCTGGGTGGATGGCAAGAGCACCGCCGGCTTCCAGTCGGCGATGGCCAAGGACAACCTGCAGCTGCCGGAAGACAGCGCCGAGGCGCAACAGCTCGGCGCGCTGATCCTCCAGGCACTGGAGCGCAATCCGCTGTTCATCGCCGCGGCGCTGCCGGACAAGGTGTATCCGCCACTGTTCAACTGCTACCAGGGTGGCCAGTCGTTCGGCCTGCACGTCGACAACGCGGTGCGCCTGGATCGCGGCCGTGGCGAGCGGGTGCGCACCGACCTGTCGGCCACCCTGTTCTTCACCGGCCCCGACGAGTACGACGGTGGCGAGCTGGTGGTGGAGGACACCTACGGCGCCCACAGCGTCAAGCTGCCGGCCGGCGACCTGATCCTCTATCCCTCCACCAGCCTGCACCGGGTCACTCCGGTCAGCCGCGGGGCACGGGTCTGTTCGTTCTTCTGGATCCAGAGCATGGTGCGCGACGACGGCCAGCGCAGTCTGCTATTCGATCTGGACACCGGCATCCAGCGCCTCAACCAGGAGCTCGGCGCCGACCATGCCGCCAGCGTGCAGCTCACCGGCGTGTACCACAACCTGCTGCGTCGCTGGGCGCTGTAGCCGACCTGCCCGCGTCCAAGGCGCGGGTAAAGGTTGGGTAAAACCAATTTGTTGCAAGTAATTCTCGAATAAAATCGTTTCGCACCGCCAACGGTGGTGGTGCGATGCGGTGCTTCGCCGTGTCCGAATCCGATTTCGCCGCAGTCGCGGCATAGCGATCAGGTGATCCCAGGTGGTCAAGAAAATCCTCTTCCAGCTGCACTGGCTGCTGGGCATCAGCGCCGGGCTGGTGTTGGCGTTGATGGGCGTGACCGGCGCCAGCCTGTCCTACCAGGACGAGCTGCTGCGCCTGCTCAATCCCGGGGTGATGAACGTCGAGCCGGCGCTGGGCGCGCGGCCGCTGAGCCCGGACGAACTGGTGGCTCGTGTCGGCGAGCAGCTACCGCAGCGCGCGGTGCTCGGCCTGACCTTCTCGGCCGACGCGCTGGACGCGGTCAAGGTCAACGTCAGCGGCGGCGGCCCGCGCGGCGAGAATCTCTACGCCGACCCCTACAGTGGCGAGCTGCTGGGTGCCGCGCGCGGCGCCGGCTTCTTCCAGTTCATGATGCAGCTGCACCGCTGGCTGGCCATCGGCGATGCCGGCAAGCCGATCACCGGCGCGGCGACCCTCGCTCTGGTGTTCCTCTGCCTGTCCGGGCTGTACCTGCGCTGGCCGCGCCAGGCCGGCAACTGGCGCGCCTGGCTGACCCTCGACTGGCGGCGCAGTGGTCGCGGCTTCCTCTGGGACCTGCACGCGGTGGCCGGTACCTGGGTGCTGCTGGCCTACCTGTTGGCGTCGCTGACCGGGCTCTACTGGTCCTACGAGTGGTACCGCAACGGCGTGCACGCGCTGGCCGGTGAGCCGGCGCCGCAGCACGGCGGTCCGGGCAAGCGCCGCGGTCAGTCGCCGCAGGGCCAGGCGCAGGCCGAGGCGCCGCGTCCGCCGGTGAGCATCGACCCTCTGTGGATGGCGTTCCGCCACGCAGTGCAGGACGACTACCGCCTGGCCAACCTGCGCCTGCCCGAGCGCGCCGGCCAGCCGCTGCAGGTGATGTACCTGCCGCAGGCCGCCGCGCACAATCGCGCCTTCAACCGCCTGAACCTGGACGCCGCCAGCGGCAAGCTGCTGCAGCACGAGCGCTACAGCGACAAGAGCGGCGTCCAGCAGCTGCTGGCCAGCGTCTACCCGCTGCACACCGGCGACTACTTCGGCCAGCCCGGGCGCATCCTCATGCTGCTGGCCAGCCTGGCCATGCCGCTGTTCTTCATTACCGGCTGGCAGCTCTACCTCGGCCGCCGTCGTCAGCGTCGCGCGGCCCGCGCCGGGCGCCAGGCCCTCGATGCGGCGAGCGGCAACGGCCAGCCCTGGTTGATCGGCTTTGCCAGCCAGAACGGCTTCGCCGAACAGCTGGCCTGGCAGACCGCCGGCCAGCTGCAGGCGGCCGGTGCCACCGTGCAGGTCCGTTCGCTGGCCCAGCTCGACGCGCAGGCCCTGCGTGGCGCCGAGCGCGCGTTGTTCGTGGTCAGCACCTTCGGCGACGGCGAGGCGCCGGACAGCGCGCGCGGCTTCGTGCGCCGGGTGTTGGGTGGCGAGTTCGATCTGGGCCATCTCGAGTACGCCCTGCTCGGCCTGGGCGATCGTCAGTACCAGCGCTTCTGCGGTTTTGGCCGCCAGCTGCACGACTGGCTGCAGGGTCAGGGCGCGCGCAGCCTGTTCGCCCCGGTAGAGGTGGACAGCGGCGACCACTCGGCGCTGCAGCGCTGGCGCACCCTGCTCGGCGAGCTGACCGGCAGCACGCCGCCAGAGGCCCCGGCCGAGCCCGGCTTTGCCGAGTGGACGCTGTGCGAGCGCCAGTGGCTCAACCCCGGCAGCAACGCTGCGCCGGTCTGGCGCCTGGCATTCCAGGTACCGGCCGGGCAGCTCTGGGAGGCTGGCGATCTGGTCGAGATCCTCCCGCCGCAGGCCGGGGCGCGGCCGCGCAGCTACTCGATCGCCTCGCTGGCCGAGGACGGCGCGTTGGAGATTCTGGTGCGCCTGCACCTGCACGCCGACGGCACGCCGGGGCTGTGTTCCGGCTGGCTGTGCGTGCAGTTGAGTGAAGGTGCCACGGCACCGCTGCGCCTGCGCCGCAACGCCGGTTTCCAGCTGCCGGAGGACGACCGGCCGCTGCTGCTGATCGGCAACGGTACTGGCCTGGCCAGCCTGCGCAGCTTGCTGCGCGAGCGGGCCCGCCGCGGCCAGGCGCGCAACTGGCTGATCTTCGGCGAGCGCACCGCGGAGCACGATTTCCTCTGCGGCGACGAGCTGCTGGCCTGGCAGACCGGTGGGCACCTGCAGCGCCTCGATCTGGCGTTCTCCCGCGACCAGGCGAACAAGGTCTACGTGCAGGACTGCCTGCGCGCGGCGGCCGACGAGCTGCGTGCCTGGCTGGCGGACGGCGCGGTCATCTACGTCTGCGGCAGCCTGCAGGGCATGGGCGAGGGTGTCGATGCCGTGCTGCGCGAGCTGCTCGGCGCGGCGGCGTTGGCCGAGCTGCAGGACAGTGGGCGCTACCGGCGCGATCTGTACTGAGGGAGTACCGGGTGGGCCGTTGCCCACCCGGCGAAACAAGGGAAACGACGCCGTCCGGCGTTTGCGTTACAGCGGCAGCTGCAGGGTGGCTGGCGTCGCCGAGGTCTCCTCGACGCGCAGCGCCAGCTCGCCTTCATGCAGCTTCGCGGTCAGACGCTGGCCGGAGGCGGTATCGGTGGCGCGGCGTACGGCGCGGCCGCGGTCGTCGAGGAGGATGCTGTAGCCGCGGCCGAGGGTGGCCAGCGGGCTGACCACCTGCAGGGTTTGCACCGTTGCTTCGAGTTTCTGCCGGCGCTCGCGCAGGCCGGCGTGCATGGCGCGCGGCAGGCGCTGGGCGAGGTGATCGAGACGCTGGCGCAGCAGTTCAAGCAGGCGCTCGGGATGCTGGCCGGCCAGACGGGTTTCCAGACGCCCCAGCTGGTCACGACTGCTGCGCAGGCGCTGGCTCATGGCGCGCTGCAGGCGCAGCTCCAGATCGTCGAGGCGCTGGGCCTGCTGGCGCAGGCGCTCGCCGGGGTGGCGCAGGCGCCGGCGCAGGCCGTCGACCTGCATCTGCCGGGCGGCGAGCAGGTGCTGCATGCGCAGGGTCAGGCGGCGCTGCAGGCCGTCGAGGCGGCGCTGCAGGTCGCTGGAGTCGGGTGCCAGCAGCTCGGCGGCGGCCGAGGGCGTCGGTGCGCGTACGTCGGCGACGAAGTCGGCGATCGACACGTCGGTCTCGTGGCCGACCGCGCTGACGATCGGTGTCTGGCAGGCGGCCACGGCGCGCGCCACCGCCTCCTCGTTGAAGCACCACAGGTCCTCCAGCGAGCCGCCGCCGCGGGCGAGGATCAGCGCGTCGAAGCCCTGGCGGTCGGCCAGCGCGAGGGCGCGGACGATCTGCGTGGTCGCTTCACGACCCTGCACGGCGGTGGGCACCAGAGTCAGCTCCACCTGCGGCGCGCGGCGGCGGAACACGCTGATGATGTCGCGGATCACCGCGCCCGAGGGCGAGCTGACGATGCCAATGCGCTGCGGATGAGCCGGCAGCGCGCGCTTGCGTTCGGCCGCGAACAGGCCCTCGGCGGCGAGCTTGTCCTTGAGTGCCTCGAAGGCCAGGCGCAGCGCGCCGTCGCCGGCCGGCTCCACCGTGTCGAGGATCATCTGGTAGTCGCCGCGGCCCTCGAACAGCGAGACCTTGCCGCGCACCTTCACTGCCAGGCCGTCGCGCAGCGCCTGGCGCACCCGCGCCGCGCTGGAGCGGAACAGCGCGCAGCGCACCTGAGCGCCGGCGTCCTTTAGGGTGAAGTAGACGTGCCCGGAGGAGGGCCGCGCCAGGTTGGAAATCTCGCCCTCGACCCACACCTGCGGGAACACGTCCTCGAGCAGGTGGCGGGCGCGCTGGTTGAGCTGGCTGACGGTCAGTACCTCGCGATCGAGGCCGAGCCGCTGGAACTGGTCTGTGATCATGGCCGGCATGATAAGCCGGGAGAGCGGCGGGAGCGACAGGCGTTCACTCGTCGGCGAGCAATCGGTCGAGCAGCCAGGCGGCGACTGGCCCGAGTTCGCGCTGGCGCGACCAGACCGCATCCACCGGCACGCGCCTGGGCCAGCCGTCCAGCGCCAGCTCCTGCAGGCGGCCGTTGCCGTAGCCGCTGACCAGTTGGCGTGGCAGCGCCGCCCAGCCGAAGCCGAGCCCGGCCATTTCCAGCAGCAGCAGGTAGTCCGGCGCCGACCAGCAGCGCCCGCCGCTACGCACGTCGCTGCCGGGCAGCTCGTCGGCAGGCGTGTCGCTGACGGCCACGCTGCTCAGGCGCAACGCGCGCCAGTGCGCCAGATCCGCGGCGGTCACCCGCGGCAGCTCGGCCAGCGGGTGACCGCGGGCGACGAACAGGCCGAACTCGGCGCTGGTCGCCACGCCGGCGTGGGCGATGTCCGGCGGGTAGCTGGGCTGGGCGGCGAGCAGGCCGAGCTGGGCGCGTCCCTGGCTGACCAGGTCGAGCACGTCGGCGTGCTCGGCGATCAGGCATTCGAACTCCAGGTCGGGGAAGCGCTGGTCGAGCTCCAGCAGGCGCGCCTCGTACTGGCGGTTCTGGTAGGCGTCGGACAGGGCCAGCGTCAGCCGCGCTTCCTGACCCTGCGCCAGCCGGGCCGCATGGCGCGCCAGGCGATCGCCGGCGGCCAGCACGGCCTCGGCGTGGGCCAGCAGGCTAGCGCCGGCTGCGGTCAGCGCGAGCCGCCGCGGGCCGCGCTGGAACAGCTCGACGCCAACGTCGATCTCCAGGCGCGCCACCGCTTCGCTGATGGTCGACTGGCTCTTGCCCAGGCGCCGCGCGGCGGCGCTCAGCGAGCCGCAGGCGGCCGCCTGGGTGAAGGCCTGGAGCGCTTCGGCAGAAAGATTCATATCGGTTTCACCGATGGCAGCTGGTTTTTTAGTGGCAGGATTTCCGATGAGGATAGCGCCCAACGCTTGCGATCACGAGGTCCGCCCCATGAGTCTGTCCGCCAACCCGCTACAACGCTCCCTGGGCGAGCGCATCGGCCATGCGCTCGCCTTCGAACTCATCGCCCTGGTGATCTGCGCGCCGGCCATGGCCTGGCTGCTGGACCAGCCGCTGCTGCACCTGGGGGCGCTGACCCTGATGTTCTCGACCATCGCCATGCTGTGGAACATGCTGTTCAACGACCTGTTCGACCGCGCCCAGCGCCGCCTGGGCTTCCAGCGCAACCTGAAGGCGCGGCTGTGTCATGCGGCGTTGTTCGAGGCGGGGCTGATCGTCGTGCTGGTGCCGCTGGCGGCCTGGTGGCTGTCGATCGGTCTGCTCGAGGCGCTGCTGCTCGACATCGGCCTGATCCTGTTCTTCCTGCCCTACACCGTGGGCTTCAACTGGAGCTGGGATGTACTGCGCGCGCGCTGGCTGCGCCGGGAGCGTTGCGCTGCGGCGTCGCAGGCGCTTTGAGCGATCCCGGTGCCGGGCTTGATTTGCCCGGCCGAGGGCCTAAGCTGCCGGCATTTCCCGTCACCGGCCCGAATCGACATGACCGCGCAATGCATCCTCGTCCCGCAAATTTCCAGCGTCCCCGCCCATGAGGCGAAGGCGCGCCAGCTGTTGAACTGGCTGGTCAAGCGCGAGATCGTCGAGGCGCTGCCGAGCACCTGCGGGCAGGGCGGCAACGGCATGGCCTATGCGATTGCCCGGGGGGCGCAACGGGTGGTGGAGCATCCCGAGCTGCTGCCGTTCGGCCAGCCGCTCAACGGCCTGGAGATCGTCACCCAGCGCTGCATCTATACGCCGACCCGCGACTTTCGCGAGGAGGCCGGCTGCCCGCAGTGCCGCCAGGAGATCGGCGAGCCGCTGTTCGCCAGCCTGGACGAGTGGTGGCCGGGACAGACCGACAACTTCACCTGCCCGGAATGCGGCTTCGAGGACGACATCAACGGTTTCCTGTTCCTGCAGCCGTGCGGCTTTTCCAATCTGGGCTTCATCTTCAACGGCTGGACGGAGGCGGTGTTCCGCCAGGATTTCCTCGCTGTCTTCGCCGAGCGACTGGGCTTTCCGGTGCGTCAGGTGCGCGTCGACCCCTGAGGGCGGGGCACCGCGTGGCGTGCCGTTGCATGTCGAACTGTAGTAGGCCGCTGTTACCCGTCCGCCGTTCCATGGTCGATACTGCACGGACCTTCACCACCCGCAACAGGGAGAGAACGATGGCTGCGAAGAAGATCCTCATGCTGGTCGGCGACTACGTCGAGGACTACGAAGTGATGGTGCCGTTCCAAGCGCTGAGCATGGTCGGCCATGTGGTGCACGCGGTGTGTCCGGGCAAGAGCGCCGGGCAGAGCGTGCGCACGGCGATCCACGACTTCGAGGGCGACCAGACCTACAGCGAGAAACCGGGGCACAACTTCGCCCTCAACTTCGACTTCGCCGCCGTGCGCGCCGAGGACTACGACGCGCTGGTGGTGCCGGGCGGCCGCGCGCCGGAGTACCTGCGCCTGAACCCGGAGGTGATCGCCCTGGTGCAGGCCATCGCCCAGGCCGGCAAGCCGATCGCCGCCATCTGCCACGGCGCCCAGCTGCTCGCCGCCGCCGGCGTGCTCGAGGAGCGCGAGTGCAGCGCCTATCCGGCCTGCGCGCCGGAGGTCGGCCTGGCTGGTGGACGCTACGTGGAGATCCCGGTCGACCAGGCCCATGTCGACGGCAACCTGGTCACCGCCCCGGCCTGGCCGGCGCATCCGGCCTGGCTGGCGGCCTTTCTCAAGGTGCTCGGCACGCGCATCGAGCTGTAGTTCGCGCCGCGGGACGGTAGAAAATCGCTGCGCGAGTTTTCTACCCTATGAAGGCTGTGCCGCCAGCAGGTAGGGTGGACAACGGCGCAGCCTTGTCCACCACGGCGGCGCTGCCGGTGCCATGTCGATGGAAAGGAAAACAGTCATGTGCGAGCTGTACGTCAAGGCCGACCCGATCCTCTACGAATCGCGCTCGCGCTCCCTGCGCATCCGTGGCGTGGTCACCACCCTGCGTCTGGAGAACCAGTTCTGGGACATCCTGCGCGAGATCGCCGAGGTCGACGGCATGACCACCAACCAGCTGATCGCCAAGCTCTACGAGGAGGTCATGGACTACCGCGGCGAGGTGGTCAACTTCGCCTCCTTCCTGCGTGTCAGCTGCACCCGCTACCTGGCCCAGCGCCGCGACCGGGTCGCCGAGCTGAGCGTGGTCGGCGGCCGGGCGGTCTCTTAAGAGGCGCCCGGCACTTTCTCACAGCCCCCAGTCCTCCGCCTGACGATCCAGCAGCCGGCGCTGCAGGGCGCGCACCTCGGCGTTGGGCTGCTGCTGCTCGATGAAGCCGAGCAGCGGGTCCTCCACCGCGGTATTCACCCCGGCCAGCGCCTCGATCACCGCCTGGCCGCAGAACGGCACGTAGGCCTCGGAATAGCCGCCCTCGTGGACCAGCACGAGGCGGCCTTCGGCGAATTCCTCGGCGACCTGGCGCAGGCGCGCGGTCAGCGCCCGGAAGGTGCCGCTGTGCGCCAGCATGCGCGCCAGAGGGTCGACCGCGTTGGCGTCGTAGCCGCAGGCGACCACGATCAGCTGCGGGCGAAAGCGCGCCAGCGCCGGCACCACCAGGCGTTCGAAGGCGTACAGGTAGGCGTCGTGGCCGCCGCCCGGCAGCAGCGGGATGTTCAGGTTGCAGCCTTCGCCGGCACCCTCACCGCGGTCCGCGGCGCCGCCGTAGCCGGCCGGGAAGCAGCCTTCCTGGTGCAGGGAGACGGTCAGCACGTCCGGGCGCTGGTAGTAGATCGCCTGGGTGCCGTTGCCGTGGTGCACGTCCCAGTCGATCACCGCCACCCGCTCGATGCCGTGGCGCGCCTTGGCCGCCTCGATGGCCAGCGGGATGTTGGCGAGGAAGCAGAAGCCCATCGCCTGGTCGGCCAGACAGTGGTGGCCCGGCGGGCGCGACAGCGCGTAGGCGTTGTCCGCCTCGCCGTGCAGCACGGTATCCACCGCGGCGATGGCCAGGCCGGCGGCCTGCTTGGCGATCTCGTAGCTGCCCGGGCCGATCGGTGCGTGATCGCCGAGCAGGCCGCCGCCGGTGTCGCTGAGCGCCTTGAAGCGCTCCAGGTAGTGCGCCGGGTGCACGCGCAGCAGGTCCTCCTCGCTGGCCGGCGCCGCGCTGCGCAGGTCGAGCTGGCGGGTCAGGCCGGAAACGTCCATCAGGTTTTTCAGGCGGCGCTTGGTTTCCGGCGACTCGGCGTGGCCGGCGGCGGCCGGCGGCTGCACCCAGCCACCCACCGGCAGGATCAGCGCGTGTTGGCTGGCGCTGTGCCAGAGGCAGAGTTCGTCGAAGAAGAAGGCGGTGCGTCTGCGCATGTCGGTTGCTCCGTGTAGGCAGGAAAATCAGGCCGGCTGGCGGCGGTTGATGGCGAGGATCAGGCCCAGCGACAGGGCGGCGCTGGCGGCGGCGCCGAGCAGCAGGGGCTGGAAGTCGCCGCCGCTGGCCTCGAGCAGGCGGCCGGCGATGGCCGGACCGACGGCCAGTCCGCCGCCGATCACCAGGTTGGTGGTGTTCATCAGACGCCCGGACGGGTCGAGCGCGGCGAGGCTGGCGAGGATGAAGGGCAGCACGAAGGTCCAGGTGTACTTGAACAGCAGCGCGGCGGCGGCGAAGCGCGCCAGTTGTGGCTGTTCGAGCAGCAGGAGGATGGCGCCGAGCATCATCAGGTAGCCGGCCAGCAGCAGCGGCGCGCGGCCGCAGCGCTCGCCGATCAGCGAGGCGCAGCCGGCGCCGGCGATGCCGAGCAGGGTGGCCACGGCGAGGATGTCGCCGCTCTGCCCGGCGTTTAGGCCGGCCTAGCCGGCGATGCTGCCGATGAAGGTCCAGATGCCGCTCAGGCTGATATAGAAGGTCAGCACGGCGAGGATGCCGAGAGCGGCGCGCAGGCGGAAACCCGCTGCACGCCCGGCCGCGCTCTTCTGCACGCTCGGTGTGGCACCGGCCGGCAGGCAGCGGCTCAGCGGCAGGCACAGGCTCATCAACACGGCCAGCAGCAGGTAGCAGGCGGCGATGCCGTGTGCGGCGAACAGCCCCGGCAGCACGGCCAGGCCGACGGCGCCGATCACCAGCTGGCCCATCACCCACAGGCCGTAGACGCGGCCGGGATTGGCCGTGCTGGCTGCGCTGGACATGCACAGGATCATCAGCGAGCCGCCGGCAAGGGCGCTGGCGAAGCGCAGGCCGAGCAGGGTGGCGTAGTCCGCCACCAAGGCCGAGGCCAGGTTGGCGGCGACGAACAGCGGGCCGGCGACGAGGGCTGCGCGGCGCCAGTCGACGCGCCGCAGCCACCAGTAGGCCGGCAGGGTGGCCAGGCTCATGGCGCCCAGTTCGCAGGAAAACAGGTCGCCGATCTGCGCCGGGCTCAGCTGCCACTGCGCGGCGAGCTGGGCGGCCAGCGCCGGGGCTGTCATCAGCACCGCGGGGGTGATGGCGGCGAGCAGGACGATGGCGGTGAGCAAGCCGAAGCCGTCGCTGGACTGGGCGGCGGTGCCGCTGACGTGGGTCTGGGTGGACATGGGCGAATTCCTCGTCAGAACACATGGACCAGGCGCAGCAGGGCCTGGTTGCCGTGGTAGGCGTTGTCGGTGTCGACGTTCTGCGACAGGGCGAACATCAGCTGGTTCTGGCGGTCCAGCCAGTGGCCGAGCTCGAAGCCGAGCTGGGTGTAGCGCTGGTGGGTGCCGTCGAGGCGGTCGCCGTCCAGGTGCAGCTCGCCGCCGTCGGCATGGATCAGGCGCAGCGCGCCATAGGTGGCGGGGGTGAAGTCGTAGGAGGCGAAGGCCTGTAGGCGGTACAGCGGGTCCTGCTCGAGGTCCATGCCGTAGTAGTCGTCGTTCTTGCCGTAGAGCTGCGCCTCGAGGTTGGCTTCCAGCACCCACTTCTCGCCGACGCCCTGGGTGTAGTTGTAATTGAAGGTGGCGCCCCAGCGATTGGCGCCCGGCGAGACGTCGGGGTTGTCGTCGTGGTACTCGCCGAGCGGCGCGCTGATCAGGGTCAGCAGGCCGCTGTAGGTGCGGCTGGCCGGATCGTTGATGAAGAACAGGGTGCCGCCGAACTGCGGATCGCCGAGGCCGCGTTCGCTCTGCTGTCGGCTGCCGCCGGGCAGGCGCGCCTCAATGTCGGCCACCGGGATGATGAACTGCGGGGTGCACAGGGTGCCGCAAATCTCGCTGAACCACAGCTGGCGCCAGGCGAAGGCGTTGACGCTCAGCTCGGCGTCCTTGTCGGTGCTGTGCGCGCCGCGGAACTCGTCGGCGCGCACGGTCGGCAGGTAGAACACGCCGAGGCTGGTGCCGACCGGCGCGGTGAAGAAGTCGCGGGCGTTGAGGTCGGCGGCATTGGTGCTGCCGGCAGCGAGGCTGAGCAGGACGGCGCCGAGCAGGCGATGGGGCGATGCAGTCATGCGGGTGTTTCCTCTCTTGTTGTCGTGTTCGCGGGGGCTGTTTTCGGGCAAGCCGAACCCGTACCGGCCGGCGCTAGGCGCGGCAGGCGAGGGTGGGCGTGCGGGTTATCCGGGGCGGATCAGTCGGGGGCTAGCTGGTGCAGCAGGTGGGCGACGCTGGCCTTGTCGTTGACGCCGAGCTTGGAATAGAGGGTGCGGATGTGGTGGCGCACGGTGTTGGGTGCCAGGCCCAGCTCGCGGGCGATTTCCTTGTAGGTACGGCCCTCGCCGAACAGCAGGGCGACCTCGCGTTCGCGGCAGCTGAGCCGCTCCAGCGGTCCGCGGCGCCGTGCGGTGAGCAGGTGCAGGTCGCCGACGATGCGCGACTCGATCGCCAGGCGCGCGCCGGCGTAGCCCTGCGGGCTGGCCTGTTCCGGCAGCTGCGGCCCGGTCCACTGCGGCCATTCGGTGAGCAGCAGCTCGACGAAGCCGCGTTCGGCGCAGTACAGCACGCCATGGCGGTCGCACACCGCCATGGCCAGCGCCTGCGACTGCAGCGACTCGCGCATGGCCACCAGGGTGCGGATCTGGTTGACCGAGACGGCGGCCACCAGGTGCGGCATCAGGTTGTCGAGCAGCAGGCGGTCGAGGGTATTGAAGCGCGGCGCCCCTGGCCGGCGGTACAGCGCGAGGTGGTCGCTGAGCTGGGTCAGCGGGTCGACGTGGATGATGCAGATCAGTTCGCCGAGCTCGTGGCGCGCGGCCAGCCAGCGCAGGCCGGCCGGGCTGTCCGCGGCCTGCATGTCGATGATCACCGCATGCCCCGGTGAGGAGTGGACGCGGTCGACGGTGATGTCCTGCTCGCGGATCGACTGCCAGTCGTCGAAATAGTCCGCCGGCAGGGCGAACAGGTGGCGGCTGTGCTCCTCGGGCAGGCCGTCGATCAGCGCGGCGCGTCCCCACCAGGCCTTGTCGAACGGCAGCAGGCGTTGCAGGCGTTGCAGCGCCTGGTGGTGGAAGCTCTCGAGGGCCTTGTCCCTGGCCAGGCGGTGGATGTCCAGCAGGGCGTCGCTGAACCCCTCCAGCCAGCTGCTGGAAATCAGCTGGTCTTCCCGTGCGTGGCTGCTCATGCCGTGCTCCTCGGACCTGATTCTTGTAATTGTTTGCACCAGCCTGCCGTAGCAGGGGGCTGGTTCGAGTATCCGTCGCGGCCTGGGGGGCGCCTATCCTGCAGATGCAGGATGATCGGTCCATGCCGGCATGCTCCGAACTCGGCGACCAGGCGCGTTGAGTGCAATCGCTGTGCCGGGTATAATGCCGCGCTTCCATTTTTCCCGTCCGGGAGCCCCCGCCATGCTGCGTATCAGCCAAGAAGCCCTGACCTTCGACGATGTTCTCTTGATCCCCGGTTACTCCGAGGTTCTGCCGAAGGATGTTTCCCTCAAGACCCGTCTGACCCGCGGTATCGAACTGAACATTCCGCTGGTTTCCGCGGCGATGGATACCGTGACCGAGTCCCGCCTGGCCATCGCCATGGCGCAGGAAGGCGGCATCGGCATCATCCACAAGAACATGACCATCGAGCAGCAGGCTGCCGAGGTGCGCAAGGTCAAGCGTCACGAGACCGCCATCGTCCGTGATCCGGAGACCGTGACCCCGGAAACCAAGATCAGCGAGCTGCTGCGCAAGGCCGACGAGCTGGGCTTCTCCGGTTTCCCGGTGGTGTCCGGCAATGAGCTGGTGGGCATCGTCACCGGTCGCGACCTGCGCTTCACGCCGAATACCGGCGACAGCGTGGCGGCGATCATGACGCCCAAGGACCAGCTGGTTACCGTGCAGGAAGGCACCGGTCTCGAAGAGATCAAGGCCAAGCTCTACGAGCACCGCATCGAGAAGATGCTGGTGGTCGACAAGGACTTCCACCTGCGTGGCCTGGTGACCTTCCGCGATATCGAGAAGGCCAAGACCTACCCGCTGGCCTCCAAGGATGACCAGGGTCGCCTGCGCGTCGGCGCCGCCGTCGGCACCGGTGCCGACACCGGCGACCGCATCGCCGCGCTGGCTGCTGCCGGCGTCGACGTGGTGGTGGTCGACACCGCCCACGGTCACTCCAAGGGCGTGATCGATCGCGTGCGCTGGGTCAAGCAGAACTTCCCCGAGGTGCAGGTGATCGGCGGCAACATCGCCACCGCCGAGGCTGCCCTGGCGCTGGTCGAAGCCGGCGCCGACGGCGTCAAGGTCGGCATCGGCCCGGGCTCGATCTGCACCACCCGCATTGTGGCCGGTGTCGGCGTGCCGCAGATCAGCGCCATCGCCAACGTCGCCACCGCCCTGGCTGCGGTCGGCGTACCGATGATCGCCGACGGCGGCATCCGCTTCTCCGGCGACCTGTCCAAGGCCATCGTCGCCGGCGCCAACGCGGTGATGATGGGCTCGATGTTCGCCGGCACCGAAGAAGCGCCGGGCGAGGTCGAGCTGTTCCAGGGCCGTTCCTACAAGGCCTACCGCGGCATGGGTTCGCTGGGCGCCATGGCCCAGGCCCAGGGCTCTTCCGACCGCTACTTCCAGGACTCCTCGGCCGGTGCCGAGAAGCTGGTCCCGGAAGGCATCGAAGGCCGCGTGCCGTACAAGGGGGCCCTGAGCGCGATCATCCACCAGCTGATGGGTGGCCTGCGCTCCTCCATGGGTTACACCGGCTGCGCCAACATCGAAGAGATGCGTACCCGTCCGCAGTTCGTGCGCATCACCGGCGCCGGCATGGCCGAGTCGCACGTGCACGATGTGCAAATCACCAAGGAAGCCCCGAATTACCGCGTAGGTTGATTCGCTGAGCTTTTGATCTGTCGACCCGGGGCTGCTGCTGTAAAAGGCGGGCAGCCCCGAGTCGTTTGTGAATTCCGCCACGAGAGACGGCTATGGCCCACCACGACATTCACGCCCACCGGGTCCTGATCCTGGACTTCGGTTCCCAGTACACCCAGCTGATCGCCCGCCGCGTGCGCGAGATCGGCGTGTACTGCGAGATCCATCCGTTCGACATGGACGACGCGGCCATCCGCGCCTTCGCCCCGCGCGGCATCATCCTCGCCGGTGGTCCGGAGTCGGTCCACGAAGAAGACAGCCCGCGCGCGCCGCAGGCGGTGTTCGAGCTGGGCGTGCCGCTGTTCGGCATCTGCTACGGCATGCAGACCATGGCCGAGCAGCTCGGCGGCAAGGTGCAGGGTTCCGACCTGCGCGAGTTCGGCTACGCCCGCGTCGACCTGGTCGGCAAGAGCCGCCTGCTCGACGGCATCGAAGACCACATGGACGACGACGGCGTGCTGGCGCTGGACGTGTGGATGAGCCACGGCGACAAGGTCACCGACCTGCCGGAAGGCTTCCACATTGTCGCCAGCACCCCGAGCTGTCCGATCGCCGCCATGGCCGACGACAGCCGCGCCTACTACGGCGTGCAGTTCCACCCGGAAGTGACCCACACCCGTCAGGGCGGTCGCATCCTGTCGCGCTTCGTGTTGGACATCTGCGGCTGCGAAGCGCTGTGGACCCCGGCCAACATCGTCGAGGACGCCATCGCCAACGTGCGCGCCCAGGTCGGCGACTCCAAGGTGCTGCTCGGCCTGTCCGGCGGCGTCGACTCCTCGGTGGTCGCCGCCCTGCTGCATCGCGCCATCGGCGACCAGCTGACCTGCGTGTTCGTCGACAACGGCCTGCTGCGCCTGCACGAGGGTGACCAGGTGATGACCATGTTCGCCGAGAACATGGGCATCAAGGTGATCCGCGCCAACGCCGAAGACAAGTTCCTCGGTCGCCTGGCCGGCATCAGCGACCCGGAAGAGAAGCGCAAGATCATCGGCCGCAGCTTCATCGAGGTGTTCGACGAGGAGGCCACCAAGCTTTCGGGCATCGACTTCCTCGCCCAGGGCACAATCTACCCTGACGTGATCGAGTCGGCCGGCGCCAAGACCGGCAAGGCCAAGGTGATCAAGTCGCACCACAACGTCGGCGGCTTGCCGGAAGACATGCAGTTCAAGCTGGTCGAGCCGCTGCGCGAGCTGTTCAAGGACGAGGTGCGCAAGATCGGCCTCGAACTCGGCCTGCCCTACGACATGGTCTACCGCCACCCGTTCCCGGGTCCGGGCCTGGGCGTGCGCATCCTCGGCGAGGTGAAGAAGGAGTACGCCGACCTGCTGCGTCGCGCCGACCACATCTTCATCGAGGAGCTGCGCAACTTCGACTGGTACCACAAGACCAGCCAGGCCTTCGTGGTGTTCCAGCCGGTGAAGTCGGTCGGCGTGGTCGGTGACGGCCGTCGCTACGCCTGGGTCGTCGCCCTGCGCGCGGTGGAAACCATCGACTTCATGACTGCCCGCTGGGCGCACCTGCCCTACGAGCTGCTGGAGAAGGTCTCCAACCGCATCATCAACGAGATCGAAGGCATCTCCCGCGTCACCTACGACGTGTCGAGCAAGCCGCCGGCGACCATCGAGTGGGAATGATCCGCTCGCTGGGTTGAGGCAGTGAACACAAGGGCAGCTTCGGCTGCCCTTGTGCCGTCCAGGGTTTGCCGAACGGGCGCGGCAACCTATGCTGCTGGGCAGCAAGCCACTGGCAAGGAGTCGCCCGATGTCGATCTGGAATTCCCCTCTGGCGCGGATGAAGGCCATCGCCCTCGGTCTGCTGCTGCTGGCCGCCGCGTTGTACGCGCTGGCCACGCATATGGCGGTGGCGCAGCCGGCCTGGGGCTGGGGCTACCTGGCGGCCTTCGCCGAGGCGGCGATGGTCGGCGCGATCGCCGACTGGTTCGCGGTCACCGCACTGTTCCGCCATCCCCTGGGTCTGCCGATCCCGCACACGGCGATCATCCCGCGCAAGCAGGCGCGCCTGGGCCAGAATCTCGCCGACTTCATCTGCACCCATTTCCTCGCCACCCCGCAGGTGCTGGCCAAGCTCGATGCGTTCGACGCGGCGGCGCGGCTGGCCGGCTGGCTGCGCCAGCCGAGCAATGCCGAGGCGCTCGGTGGCCAGCTGGTCGGCGTCGCCCGCTACGGCATCCATGCCCTGCGCGACGAGCGGGTGCGCCGCTTCATCCAGCGCAGCGCCACCGCCAAGCTGCGCGAGGTGGATCTGGCCAGCCTCGGCGGCCAGCTGCTCGACCTGCTGACCCACGAGCGCCGCCACCAGGCCATGCTCGACGAGCTGCTGGCCCAGCTGGACGAGTTGCTGCAGGACGAGGCGGTGCAGCAGCGCATCGCCGCCGGCCTGTCCAGCGAGTTCAGCGCCCTGCGTTTCCGCCTGTTCGGCAAGGACATCGGGCTGGACGAGAAGGCCGGCCAGTGGTCGGCGGACAAGGTGGTGCGTCGGGTGTCGGCGCTGATCGGCGAGATCAGCCGCGACGAACAGCACGAGCTGCGCGGCAAGTTCGATCGCTGCGTGGCGCGCTGCATCGAGCGGCTCAAGGAAGACCCCGCCTTCCGTCTCAAGGGCGAGCAGATCCGCGAGCAGCTGCTCGCCCATCCGGCGGTGGCCGCCTACCTGCGCGGGCTGGGGGACGAGCTGGTCGACTGGCTGCAGGCCGACCTGGCCGACGCCGACTCGACCATCCGCCGGCGCCTGATCAAGCTGAGCCTGCGCCTCGGCGAGGCGCTCGAGCGCGATGCCGCGATGCGCCGCTGGATCAACGACCAGTTGCTGGAGGTGGCGCCCAAGCTGGTGGAGCGCCACCGCGAGGACATCCGCCGCTACATCGCCGAACGGGTGGAAAAGTGGAACAGCGACGAGCTGGTGGCCCTGCTGGAACACAACGTCGGCAAGGACCTGCAGTTCATCCGCATCAACGGCACCCTGGTCGGCGGCATGGTCGGGCTGCTGCTGCATGGGCTGACCCGGCTATTGAGCGGCTAGGGGCATTGCTGTGTGCCAGCGCGACGAGCAGCGCTGTTGTGTCGCAGGGATGGCTCGCACCTGAGGCGTGGATAATGAGAAACTCTGTCATTCGCGGCTGCCTGGCAGTCGCGCCACCCCTCTCCGCAGATCAGGAGGCTCGATGTCCTTCACCCGCAGACAAGTGCTCACCGGCCTGGCCGGTCTCGGCGTGCTCGGCCTCGCCGGTGGCGGCGCGCGCTACTGGCTGGGGCGACCGGCCGAGACCGCTACCCACGACTACGAGCTGATCGCCGCGCCGCTGGACGTCGAGCTGGTGCCCGGGCACAAGACCAGCGCCTGGGCCTACGGCGGCCAGGCGCCGGGCCTGGAACTGCGCGCGCGCCAGGGCGACTGGCTGCGGGTGCGCTTCATCAACCAGTTGCCGGAGCCGAGCACCATCCACTGGCACGGCATCCGCCTGCCGCTGGAGATGGACGGCGTGCCCTACGTGTCGCAGCTGCCGGTGCTGCCCGGCGAGTACTTCGACTACCGCTTCCGCGTGCCGGATGCCGGCAGCTTCTGGTACCACCCGCACACCGCCAGCGGCGAACAGCTCGGCCGCGGGCTGGTCGGCCCGCTGATCGTCGAGGAGCGTGAGCCGAGCGGCTTCCGCCACGAGTGCACGCTGAGCCTGAAGAGCTGGCATGTCGACGAGCAGGGCGCCTTCAGCGACTTCAGCGTGCCGCGCGAGGCAGCGCGCGGCGGTACGGTGGGGCGCTTGAGCACGATCAACGGCGTGCATGCGCCGACCCTCGAGCTGCCGGCCGGACAAATCGTGCGCCTGCGCCTGCTCAATCTCGACAACACCTTGACCTACCGCCTCAACCTGCCGCAGGCCGAGGCGCGCATCTACGCCCTCGACGGCAACCCGGTGGCGCCGCAGCCGCTGGGCAAGGAGTACTGGTTGGGTCCGGGCATGCGCATCGAGCTGGCCCTGCGCGTGCCGGCGGCCGGTACCGAGCTGCCGCTGCGCAACGGCCCGCTGCGCCTGGCGACCCTGAAGAGCGTGGCCAGCAGCGAGTCGGCTGGCGACTGGCCGCCGGCCCTGCCGGCCAACCCGATCGCCGAGCCGGACCTGGCCAGCGCGGAGACGCTGCGCTTCAACTTCGAGTGGACCGGCGCGGTGTCGGTCAACCTCGAGCAGGGCGCCGCGCACAGCTTCTGGCAGATCAACGGCCAGGCCTGGGATATCGCCGACCAGAGCTGCGCCGAACGACCGATCGCCACCCTCAAGCAGGGGCACAGCTACATCCTCGAGCTGCGCAACCTCAGCCAGTACCAGCATCCGATCCACCTGCACGGCATGAGCTTCAAGGTGCTGTCGTCCAACCGGCGGCGGATCGACACGCCCTGGTTCACCGATACTTACCTGCTGGGCAAGCAGGAAACCGCGCGGGTGGCGCTGGTGGCGGACAATCCGGGCACCTGGATGTTCCACTGCCACGTAATCGACCACATGGAGACCGGGCTGATGGCGGCGATTGCCGTGGTGTAGCCATTGCCTGCCTCGGGACGACCGGGCTTGACTCCGCGCCGGCTTTTCCCAAACTGGCGGGCTTCTTGACGCAGCCAGCCGACCGCCCATGAAAAGACCCGTGATCATCGACCGCAGCCACGACGAGCGCTTCATGCGCGAGGCGCTGGCGCTGGCCGCCCAGGGCGCGGCCCTCGGCGAGGTGCCGGTGGGGGCGGTGCTGGTGGTGGGCGGCGAGATCGTCGGCCGCGGCTTTAACTGCCCGATCTCCACCCATGATCCCAGCGCCCATGCCGAGATGGTGGCGATCCGCGATGCGGCGCGCAATCTGCAGAACTATCGCCTGGTGGGCAGTACCCTGTACGTGACCCTGGAGCCATGCAGCATGTGCGCCGGGCTGATCGTCCATTCGCGCATCGGTCGGGTGGTGTACGGCGCCACCGAGCCGAAGGCTGGGGTGGTGGAAAGCCGCGGACGCTTCTTCGAGCAGGCCTTTCTCAATCACCGGGTGCTGATCGAGGGCGGTCTGCTGGCGGCGGAGTGCGGGGCGATCCTCAGCGAGTTCTTTCGCCTGCGCCGGCAGAAGGCCTGAACCCGCCGTCTCTCGCCGAGTGCGGGGCTACAGGCGCGGCTCGACCTTGGGCGGCGTCTTGTCGACGCCGGGCTGGTGCAGGCCGCGGTCGGCGACCTGGCTGCCTTCCAGCTGCGGCTGGGTGACCCAGGTGAGGATGTCGTAGTAGCGGCGGATGTTGTTGACGAAGTGCACCGGCTCTCCGCCGCGGGCGTAGCCGTAGCGGGTCTTGGTGTACCACTGCTTCTGTGACAGGCGCGGCAGGATCTTCTTCACGTCCAGCCACTTGTTGGGGTTCAGGCCGGCAGCGGCGGTCAGCTTGCGCGCGTCTTCCAGATGGCCGCCACCGACGTTGTAGGCGGCGAGGGCGAACCAGGTGCGGTCCGGCTCCTTGATGCTGTCCGGCAGGCCGGCGTGCACTTCGGTGAAGTAGCGGGCGCCGCCGCGGATGCTCTGCCTGGGGTCGAGGCGATTGACCACGCCCATGGCCTGGGCGGTGCGCTGGGTGAGCATCATCAGGCCGCGCACGCCGGTCTTCGAGGTGGCTTCGGGCTGCCACATCGACTCCTGGTAGCCGATCGCCGCGAGCAGGCGCCAGTCGACCTTGTAGTTCTCGGCGGCCTTGAGGAAGTGCTGCTCGTAACGCGGCAGGCGCTGCTGCAGGTGGCGGGCGAAGGTGTAGGTGCCGACATAGCCGAGCACCTCGGCGTGTCCGTAGTAGCGCTCCTTGAGCTGCTGCAGGGTCTTGTCGGCCTGGGCCTTGTCGAGAAAGGCGTTGATCGCCTGCAGCAGGCTGGCGTCCGCTCCGGGCGCCACGGCCCAGGCCAGGTGCTGGTTACTGTCGAGATCGAAGGCGACGCGTACGTTGGGGAAGGAAAACTGGTTCATCGCCAGCTCGTTGGAGCCAACCAGGGTCAGGTCGATCTGCCCCTCGTCGAGCATGCCCAGCAGGTCGACCACCTCGACCTCGTCGGACTCGGTGTACTGCAGTTCGGGCAGGCGCTGCTTCAGTTCGGCCAGGCGCTCGGCATGGACGCTGCCCTTGACCACGGTGATGCGCTTGCCGACCAGTTGCTCGGGCTTGGTCGGTCGCGGCTGGCCGTGGCGATGCACCACCTGCAGGGTGACATCCAGATAGCCGTGGCTGAAGCGTGCCAGCGAGCTGCGGCTGGCGGATTCGATCAGGCCGGCGGCGGCCAGGTGCGGGCCGTCGGGGGCATTCAGGCGGGCGTACAGCGCGTCGAGGCTGTCGGCGGTTTCGAGTTCCAGCTTGACGCCGAGGCTCTTGGCGAAGCGTTCGGCGAGGTCGTACTCGAAGCCGGTCTCGCCGTTGCGGTCCTGGTAGTAGGTGGTCGGGCTGTTGCGGGTAATCACGCGCAGCACGCCTTCCTCCCGGACCCGCTCGAGGGCGGTGGGCTGTTCGCCACACGCGCTGAGCAGCAGGATCAGTACGGTCGCCAGCAGCCAGACGCTGTGACGCAGGCGTAGTGCAATGAGGCTGAGCATGGCTGAAGTATACGCAAAGCCGGGCAGGGGCCATACATCGACCGTCGGCTAACCTGATCGCGGCGGCACAGCCGACGGCTGCGGGTGCCGGGCTGGCTGCTTTGCGCTAGAATGCGCAGTCTTTCGCACTCCCTTGCCCAAGAGGCTGTTCCGACAATGCTGATCCTGCGCGGCACTCCCGCTCTTTCCGCCTTCCGTCACGGCAAACTGCTCGAGCAACTGACCCAGAAGGTTCCTGCGGTTACCGGTCTGTACGCCGAGTTTGCCCATTTCGCTGAAGTGACCAGCGCACTCGACAGCAACGAGGAACAGGTGCTGGCCCGTCTGCTGCAGTACGGTCCGAGCGTCCCGGTGCAGAAGCCGCAAGGCCGTCTGTTCCTGGTGGTGCCGCGCTTCGGCACCATCTCGCCGTGGTCGAGCAAGGCCAGCGACATCGCCCGCAACTGCGGCCTGGCCAAGATCCAGCGCCTCGAGCGCGGCATCGCCTACTACGTGGCCGGCGAGCTGTCCGCGGCCGAGGCCGAGCTGGTCGCCGCGATACTGCACGACCGCATGACCCAGCTGGTTCTGGCGCAGATGGATGAGGCGCAGGCGCTGTTCAGCCATGCCCAGCCCAAGCCGCTGACCGTGGTCGACGTGCTGGGCGGCGGTCGCGCCGCGCTGGAGGCCGCCAACGTCGAGCTGGGCCTGGCCCTGGCCGAGGACGAGATCGACTACCTGGTGAAGAGCTTCGGCGAGCTGGGGCGCAATCCCCACGACATCGAGCTGATGATGTTCGCCCAGGCCAACTCCGAGCACTGCCGGCACAAGATCTTCAATGCCAGCTGGGACATCGATGGCGAGAGCCAGGAAAAGTCGCTGTTCGGCATGATCAAGAACACCTACGAGCTGAACCGCGAAGGCGTGCTGAGCGCCTACAAGGACAACGCCTCGGTGATCGAGGGCTTCACCGCGGGGCGCTTCTTCCCGCAGCCGGGCAGCCACGAGTACGCTGCCCACCAGGAGCCGGTGCACATCCTGATGAAGGTGGAGACCCACAACCACCCGACCGCCATCGCCCCGTTCCCCGGCGCTTCCACCGGCTCCGGCGGCGAGATCCGCGACGAGGGTGCCACCGGGCGCGGCTCCAAGCCCAAGGCCGGCCTGGTCGGCTTCACCGTCTCCAACCTGCAGATCCCCGGCTTCGAGCAGCCGTGGGAGAAGTCCTACGGCAAGCCCGAGCGCATCGTCAGCGCGCTGGACATCATGATCGAGGGGCCGCTGGGCGGCGCCGCGTTCAACAACGAATTCGGCCGTCCCAACCTGACCGGCTACTTCCGCACCTTCGAGCAGGCCATCGATACCCCCCATGGCGAGGAAGTGCGCGGCTACCACAAGCCGATCATGCTCGCCGGCGGCCTGGGCAACATCCGCGCCGAACACGTGCAGAAGGGCGAGATCTCGGTCGGCGGCAAGCTGATCGTGCTCGGCGGCCCGGCCATGCTGATCGGCTTGGGCGGCGGTGCCGCCTCGTCGATGGCCACCGGCAGCAGCTCGGCCGACCTCGACTTCGCCTCGGTGCAACGCGAGAACCCGGAAATGGAACGCCGCTGCCAGGAGGTCATCGACCGCTGCTGGCAGATGGGCGATCAGAACCCGATCAAGTTCATCCACGACGTCGGCGCCGGCGGCCTGTCCAACGCCCTGCCGGAGCTGATCAACGACGCCGGCCGTGGCGGCCGTTTCGAACTGCGCAACGTGCCCAACGACGAGCCGGGCATGAGCCCGCTGGAAATCTGGTGCAACGAGTCGCAGGAACGCTACGTGCTGTCGGTCGACGCTGCCGACCTGGAGACCTTCAAGGCCATCTGCGAGCGCGAGCGCTGCCCGTTCGCGGTGGTCGGCGAGGCGCTGGCCGAGCCGCAGCTGACCGTGGCCGACAGCCACTTTGGCAACAATGCCGTCGACATGCCGCTCAACGTGCTGCTCGGCAAGGCGCCGCGCATGCACCGCTCGGTGACCCGCGAGGCGGAACTGGGTGACGACTTCGCGGCCGCCGGCCTCGAGCTGGGCGAGGCGGTCGAGCGCGTGCTGCGCCACCCGGCCGTGGCCAGCAAGAACTTCCTGATCACCATCGGCGACCGCTCGATCACCGGCCTGGTCGCCCGCGACCAGCTGGTCGGCCCGTGGCAGGTGCCGGTGGCCGACTGCGCCGTCACCGCCACCGCCTTCGACGTCTACACCGGCGAAGCCATGGCGGTCGGCGAGCGCACCCCGCTGGCCCTGCTGGATGCCCCGGCATCCGGACGCATGGCGATCGGCGAGACCATCACCAACCTGGCGGCGGCGAGCATCGAGAAGATCTCCGAGATCAAGCTGTCGGCCAACTGGATGGCCGCTGCCGGCCATCCGGGCGAGGACGCGCGTCTGTACGAGACGGTCAAGGCAGTGGGCATGGAGCTGTGCCCGGCGCTGGGCATCACCATTCCGGTGGGCAAGGACTCGATGTCCATGAAGACCCGCTGGCAGGACAACGGCGAGGACAAGAGCGTCACCTCGCCGCTGTCGCTGATCATCTCCGGCTTTGCCCGGGTCAACGACATCCGCCGCACCCTGACCCCGCAGCTGCGCCTGGACAAGGGCGCCACCGACCTGCTGCTGGTCGACCTTGGCCGTGGCCAGAACCGTCTGGGTGGCTCGATCCTTGCCCAGGTGTACAGCCAGATCGGCCGCAGCGTCCCGGACGTCGACGACGCCGAGGACCTCAAGGCGTTCTTCGCCGTGATCCAGGGCCTGAATGCCGACGGCCGCCTGCTCGCCTACCACGACCGCTCCGACGGCGGGCTGCTGACCACCGTCACCGAGATGGCCTTTGCCGGCCACTGCGGTCTCGACCTGCAGCTCGACGCGCTGGCCAACAGCCGTGAGGAACTGGGTGCGGTGCTGTTCAACGAGGAGCTGGGCGCCGTCATCCAGGTCCGCCAGGGCGACACCGCCGAAGTGCTGACGCAGTTCAGCGCCGCCGGTCTGGGCGACTGCGTGGCGGTGATCGGCCAGCCGCTCAACGGCGGCGACATCCGCCTGCACTGGAGCGGCGAGACCGTGTACAGCGCCGAGCGGCGCATCCTGCAGCGCATCTGGAGCGAGACCAGCTACCGCATCCAGCGCCTGCGTGACAACGCCGAGTGCGCTGAGCAGGAGTACGACGGCCTGCTCGAGGAAAACAATCCCGGCCTGTCGGTCAAGCTGGCCTTCGACGTCAACCAGGACGTCGCCGCGCCCTACATCAAGACGGGCGTGCGTCCGCGCATGGCGATCCTGCGTGAGCAGGGCGTCAACGGCCAGACCGAGATGGCGGCCGCCTTCCACCGCGCCGGTTTTGCGGTGGTCGACGTGCACATGAGCGACATCATCGCCGGTCGCGCCAGCCTGGAGGACTTCAAGGGCCTGGTGGCCTGCGGCGGCTTCTCCTACGGCGACGTGCTCGGCGCCGGTGGCGGCTGGGCCAAGTCGGTGCTGTTCAACAACCGCGCCCGCGACAACTTCAGCGCCTTCTTCGAGCGCAAGGACAGCTTCGCCCTCGGCGTGTGCAACGGCTGCCAGATGCTCTCCAACCTGTGCGAGCTGATTCCCGGTAGCGAGGCCTGGCCGCGCTTCGTGCGCAACCGCTCCGAGCAGTTCGAGGCGCGGGTGGCCATGGTCCAGGTGCAGGAGTCGGCGTCGATCTTCCTGCAGGGCATGACCGGTTCGCGTCTGCCGATCGCCATCGCCCACGGCGAAGGGCATGCCGAGTACGCCAGCGAGGAAGCCCTGCTGCAGGCCGACCTGTCCGGCGCCGTGGCGCTGCGCTTCGTCGACAACCACGGCAAGGTCACCGAAACCTACCCGGCCAACCCCAACGGTTCGCCGCGCGGGATCACCGGCCTGACCACGCGCGACGGTCGCGTCACCATCATGATGCCGCACCCCGAGCGGGTGTTCCGCGCCGTGCAGAACTCGTGGCGTCCGGACGACTGGCAGGAAGACGCCGGCTGGATGCGCATGTTCCGCAACGCGCGGGTCTGGGTCGACTGACCCGGACCATCGGCCGTCCAGCGCCTGGCGTGCTGGCGGGCGGTGTCGCTGATCAAGGGCGTCCGCCAACGAGCGGGCGCCCTTTTGCTATCTGGAGTGGGCTTTTTCCCGGGATCTTCCGCCGTCCGGCGGATGCTGCCGACGAGCCGTCAAGGAAGAGGCGCCAGACCGCCAGCGGTTGTGGCAGGATAACGGGCCTGTGGCCATTGCTGCCGATTCATCTCTTCGCGTCGGAGACCTTGATGTACAAGCTGTGTTTCTTCGTTCCCGAGACCCATCTGGACGCGGTCAAGACCGCGATCTTCGCCACCGGTGCCGGGCGCATCGGCGAGTACGACAGCTGCTGCTGGCAGACCCTCGGCCAGGGCCAGTTCCATCCGCTGCCGGGCAGCCAGCCCTACGTCGGTGCCCAGGGCGAGCTGGCCCAGGTGGCCGAGTGGAAGGTCGAGCTGGTGGTGGCGGACGAGCTGATCCACGCCGCGGTCAAGGCGCTCAAGCAGAGCCATCCCTACGAGACGCCGGCCTTCGACGTCTGGCGACTGTCGGACATGGTGTTCTGAGTCGGCGACTGGCCTGAAACGAAAAAAAGGTGCCGCATCCTTGGATGTCGGCACCTTTTTTTTATTGCGCGCAGATTCTGGCGGGTGAACTCAGGGGCGGATCTCGATCAGCGTGCCGTCCTTGACCAGGCTCCACACCTCGCGCATGTCGTGGTTGCGCATGGCGATGCAGCCTTCGGTCCAGTCCAGGGTGTGGAAGTACCACTCGGGGTACTCCTCATCCAGCGGCGTGCCGTGGATCATGATCATGTCGCCCGCTGGCAGGCCTTTCTGCTCCGCGTGCTGGCGGTCCCGAGCGTTGGGGTAGGAGATGTGCATGGACAGGTTGTACTTGTCGCTGTTCTTGCGCCAGTCGATCCAGTAGAAGCCTTCCGGGGTGCGCTTGTCGCCCTGATAGCGCTTGGGGCCGTTGGGCTGCTTGCCCAGCGAGACCCGATAGCTCTTGAGGATCTCGCCGCGGCTGAGCAGGTGCAGCTTGCGCTCGGACTTGACCACCAGCACCTTGTCGACCGCCGTCGGCGATTCCAGGCTGGGCGTGCTCATGGCCTGGGGCAGGCTGGTGAAGAGGAAGCAGAACAGGACGATCAACCAGCGCATGACGGGCATTCCAGTGCAAACCAGGGTGGCCGTCAGCCCGGCGGCCGGTTGTTCATGCAGCGCGCCGCAAGGGCTGATGGTCGCGCTGTGCCACGGTGAGAGCCGGACTGCTGCCGACGGTGACTATGGGTGAATTTTAGGTGAGTGCCGAGGGTGGGGGAAGGGCGGCGGCGGGCAAATGTCGTCGTGCGTCGCCTTCGGGAGGTCGGACTTGGGCGCACCCGGCCTTTCGTGCCATGATTCGTTCATCATCCATGACGAGAGTGTCCCATGTTGGACGTGCTGCGCCAACGCGTACAGGCCCACAGTCCCGGTTCCCTGCCCAGCGACCAGTCCTTTCCCGAAGCGGCAGTGCTGATGCCGATCACCCGCAGCGAGGAGCCGCAGCTGGTGTTGACCCTGCGCGCCAGTGGCTTGTCCACCCACGGTGGCGAGGTGGCCTTTCCCGGCGGACGGCGTGACCCGGAGGACGAATCGCTGGTGTTCACCGCCCTGCGCGAGGCGCACGAGGAGGTGGGGCTGGCGCCGGGGCTGGTCGAGGTGATCGGTCCGCTCAGCACACAGATCTCGCGCCACGGCATCAAGGTCACCCCCTTTGTCGGCTTCATTCCCGACTATGTGGAGTTCAAGGCCAACGACGACGAGATCGCCGCGGTATTTTCCGTGCCGCTCGAGTATTTTCGCGAGGATCCGCGCGAGATCACCCATCGCATCGACTATCTGGGCTACAGCTGGTACGTGCCCAGTTACCGCTACGGCGGCTTCAAGATCTGGGGGCTGACCGCGATCATGATCGTCGAGTTGGTCAACCTGATCTACGACGCGGGCATCGAGATGCAGCACCCGCCGGAAACGTTCCACATCGGTCGCTGACCCCCCAACACTGCGAGGACCACAGCCAATGAAATACCGCCTCGGCGATGCCCGTGTCGAAGCCCATCCCGACAGCTGGATCGCACCCGATGCCAGCCTGATCGGCAAGGTGCGCCTGGATGCCGACGCCAGCGTGTGGTTCGGCGCCGTGCTGCGCGGCGACAACGAACTGATCCACATCGGCGAGGGCAGCAACGTGCAGGACGGCAGCGTGCTGCACACCGACATGGGCTGGCCGCTGACCCTCGGCAAGGGCGTCACCATCGGCCACAAGGTCACCCTGCACGGCTGCACGGTCGGCGATCACAGCCTGGTCGGCATCGGCGCCGTGGTGCTCAACGGCGCGCGGATCGGCAGGCACTGCCTGATCGGCGCCGGTGCGCTGATCCCTGAAGGTCGCGAGATTCCCGACGGCAGTCTGGTGATGGGCGTGCCCGGCAAGGTGGTACGTATGCTCACTGATGAGCAGATGCGCGGCCTGGAAAGCAATGCCGCGCACTACGTCGACAATGCCCGCCGCTATGCCCGCGAACTGGCCGAGCAGGCCGACTGATGGTCGAGCTGCAGTCGCAAGAAGCACAAGAAGCGCAGGAAAAGCCGGTTGCCTCGCCCTGCGTATACGTCTGCGCGCTGGATGACGACGACATCTGCGTCGGCTGCCAGCGCAGCGGCGAGGAAATCACCCGCTGGGGGCGCATGGGCAACGGCGAGCGCCGCGCCGTGCTCGCGCGCTGCCACGAACGTGCCCTGGCCAGCGGACTATTTCTGGTAAAACCCAATCCCCTCTGAAGGAAGCATTCCGTGACCATGATCGGAACCCCGCTGTCGCCGAGCGCGACCCGTGTGCTCCTGTGCGGCTCTGGCGAGCTGGGCAAGGAAGTCGTCATCGAACTGCAGCGCCTGGGCTGCGAGGTGATTGCCGTCGACCGCTACGCCAACGCCCCGGCCATGCAGGTGGCGCATCGCAGCCACGTGATCAGCATGCTCGATGGCGCCGCCCTGCGCGCGGTGATCGAGCAGGAGCAGCCCCACTACATCGTCCCCGAGATCGAGGCGATCGCCACCGATACCCTGGTCGAGCTGGAGGCCGAAGGCTTCACCGTGGTGCCCACGGCGCGCGCGGCCAAGCTGACCATGAACCGCGAGGGCATCCGCCGCCTGGCCGCCGAGGAGCTGGGCCTGCCCACCTCGCCGTACCGCTTCGCCGACAGCTTCGCGGACTATGCCGCCGCGGTGGCCGAGCTGGGTTTCCCCTGTGTGGTCAAGCCGATCATGAGTTCCTCCGGCAAGGGCCAGAGCTTGCTGCGCGGCGAGGCCGACGTGCAGAAGGCCTGGGACTACGCCCAGGAGGGCGGTCGCGCCGGCAAGGGCCGGGTGATCGTCGAGGGCTTCATCGATTTCGACTACGAGATCACCCTACTCACCGTGCGCCACATCGGCGGCACCACCTTCTGCGCGCCGGTCGGCCACCGTCAGGAAAAGGGCGACTACCAGGAGTCCTGGCAGCCGCAGGCGATGAGCCCGGTCGCGCTGGCCGAGTCCGAGCGCATCGCCCGTGCGGTGACCGAATCGCTCGGCGGCCGCGGCCTGTTCGGTGTCGAGCTGTTCATCAAGGGCGAGCAGGTGTGGTTCAGTGAGGTGTCGCCGCGCCCGCACGACACCGGCCTGGTGACGCTGATCTCCCAAGATCTCTCCGAGTTCGCCCTGCACGCGCGGGCCATCCTCGGCCTGCCTATCCCGGCGATCCGCCAGTTCGGCCCGTCGGCCTCGGCGGTGATCCTGGTCGAGGGCGAGTCGCGCGAGGTGCGCTTCGGCAACCTGGGCGCGGCGCTGGCCGAGCCGGATACCGCGCTGCGCCTGTTCGGCAAGCCGGAAGTCAGCGGTCAGCGGCGCATGGGTGTGGCGCTGGCGCGTGACGAGTCGATCGAGGCGGCGCGCGCCAAGGCGCTGCGTGCGGCGCAGGCGGTGACCGTCGAGCTGTAACTCCAGCGCCAGCAGCGCAACTAAAAAGGCCGGCCCTCGCAAGAGTGGTCGGCCTTTTTCATATCGGTCAGCGCGACTCAGTGCGCCTCGCTGTCCTCGTCGGGCTGGCGGTCGGCGCGCCAGGCGCGGACGTGCTTCACGCGGTTTTCCGCCGGCTCGAGAATTTCCAGGCGGTAGGGGCCGATCTTCAGGCACACGCTGCTATCGGGGATGCTTTCCAGCGCTTCGGTGACCAGACCGTTGATGGTCCGCGGGCCATCGCAGGGCAGGTGCCAGTCCAGCTCGCGGTTGACCTCGCGGATGTTGGCGCTGCCGTCGATCAGGTAGCTGCCATCCTCCTGCGGGTGGACGTCCGCCGCCCGTTGGCTGGGCTGGGTGGTGAATTCGCCGACGATCTCCTCGAGGATGTCCTCCAGGGTGACCAGGCCGATCACCTCGCCGTATTCGTCGACCACCATGCCCATGCGCCGCTTGTGCTTCTGGAAGTTGATCAGCTGGGTCGACAGCGGCGTGTTCTCCGGCACGAAGTAGGGTTCCACACAGGCGCTGCGCAGCGCCTCGCAGGTCAGCTGGCTGTGGGTCAGCAGGCGGGCGATGCGGCGCATGTGGATCACGCCCTCGACCTGATTGAAGTCGTGGCGGTAGACCGGCAGGCGGGTGTGGGTGGTGGTGCGCAGCTGGGCGATGATCTGCTCGAGATCCTGCTCCAGATCGATGCCGATCACCTCGTTGCGCGGGATCATGATGTCGTTGACCGAGACCTTCTCCAGGTCGAGGATGCCCAGCAGCATGCTCTGCCGGTCGGCCGGCAGGCCCGGCCCGGACTCGCGCACCACGCTGCGCAGTTCCTCGGTGGACAGGCTGTCCTGGCGGGCCTGTGCCGGGTCGACGCCGAACAGGCGCAGCAGGCCGTTGCTGATCGCACCGGTGAGCCATACCAGCGGGTAGAGCAGGCGCATCAGCAGCAGCAGGACATGGCTGGCCGGGTAGGCGACCTGCTCCGGGCGCAGGGCGGCCAGGGTCTTGGGGGTGATCTCGCCGAAGATCAGGATGACGATGGTCAGCAGCACGGTGGAGATGGCGATGCCGGCGTCGCCCCACAGGTCCACGGCGATCACCGTGGCGATCGAGGCGGCGAGGATGTTGACCACGTTGTTGCCGACCAGGATGGTGCCGAGCAGACGGTCCGGCCGGTCGAGCAGGTCGCTGGCGCGGCGTGCGCCCTTGTGCCCCTCGCGTACCAGGTGACGCAGGCGGTAGCGGTTGAGGCTGAGCATGCCGGTCTCCGAGCTGGAGAAGAACGCCGAGCAGATGATCAGGAAGACCAGCAGGCCGAACAGAAAGCTTGAATGGAGATCGCCCACGGCGTCAGGTGCCCTAGATGTGCAGGATGAATTCGCGGACCAGCTTGCTGCCGAAATAGGCCAGCATCAGCAGGAGAAAGCCGGCCAGGGTCCAGCGGATCGCCTTGCCGCCGCGCCAGCCGAGCTGGTGGCGGCCCCACAGCAGCACGCCGAACACCACCCAGGCCAGGCCGGCGAGCAGGGTCTTGTGCGCCAGATGCTGGGCGAACAGATCGCCGAGGAACAGCCAGCCGGACAGCAGGGACAGCGAGAGCAGCAGCCAGCCGCCCCACAGGAAGCTGAACAGCAGGCTTTCCATGGTCTGCAGCGGCGGGAAGTTGCGGATGATGCCGGAGGGGTGCTTGTGCTTGAGCTGATGGTTCTGCAACAGCAGCAGCAGTGCCTGCAGCACCGCCATGGTCAGCATGCCGTAGGCGAGGATCGACAGCAGGATATGGGCGAGAATGCCCGGTGCCTCGACGATCGGCTGGGTGGTGCCGCCGGGTAGCAGGGCGAGCAGGGTGGTCAGGCTGCCGAGCGGGAACAGCAGCATCAGCAGGTTCTCCACCGGGATGCGCAGGCTGGCCAGCAGGGTCAGGGCGATCACCGCGGCGGCCAGCAGGCTGGCGGCATTGAAGAAGTCGAGCAGCAGGGCGCCGTTGTCCAGCAGCAGCAGGCGCAGGCCGAAGGCGTGGGCCAGCAGGGCAAGCACGCCGAGCAGGCCGAGCAGGCGCTTGTCGGGCACCGCACGACGGGAAAGCAGCAGGGCCTGGTAGAGTGCGGCCCCGGCATACAGGCCGGCGGCCGCCAGGCTGGGCAGCAAAGGCGTCATAAGTCCTTGTGGGGGAAGCCTCGGAGTTGCCGAGTTTGGCACAGAACCGGCTATCCACGAAAGCCTGCGGGCGGTGTCGGCGGCCGCCGCACTCGGCTATAATCCGCCACTTGCCGCAAGCTCCCCCTTCAAAGGACCGTGCATGTTCGAGAATTTGACCGACCGCCTCTCGCAGACGCTGCGCAATGTCACCGGCCGCGCCAAGCTGACCGAGGACAACATCAAGGACACCCTTCGCGAGGTGCGCATGGCCCTGCTCGAGGCCGATGTCGCCCTGCCGGTGGTCAAGGACTTCGTCAACAAGGTCAGGGATCGCGCGGTCGGCACCGAGGTGTCGAAGAGCCTGACTCCGGGCCAGGCGTTCGTGAAGATCGTCCGCGCCGAGCTGGAAGAGCTGATGGGCGCGGCCAACGAGGATCTCAACCTCGCCGCCACGCCGCCGGCGGTGATCCTGATGGCCGGCCTGCAGGGCGCGGGCAAGACCACCACGGTGGGCAAGCTGGCGCGCTTCCTCAAGGAGCGCAAGAAGAAGTCGGTGCTGGTGGTGTCGGCCGACGTCTACCGCCCGGCGGCGATCAAGCAGCTGGAAACCCTGGCCGGCGAGGTGGGGGTCACCTTCTTTCCCTCCGACCTCAGCCAGAAGCCGGTGGACATCGCCCGCGCGGCCATCGCCGAGGGCCGGCTGAAGTTCATCGACGTGGTGATCGTCGACACCGCCGGTCGTCTGCACATCGACGCCGAGATGATGGACGAGATCAAGCAGGTCCACGCGGCGATCAATCCGGTCGAGACCCTGTTCGTGGTCGACGCCATGACCGGCCAGGATGCCGCCAACACCGCCAAGGCCTTCAACGAGGCCCTGCCGCTGACCGGCGTGGTGCTGACCAAGGTCGACGGCGATGCCCGTGGCGGTGCCGCGCTGTCGGTGCGCGCCATCACCGGCAAGCCGATCAAGTTCCTCGGCATGGGCGAGAAGAGCGAAGCGCTCGATCCGTTCCATCCCGATCGCGTGGCCTCGCGCATCCTCGGCATGGGTGACGTGCTCAGCCTGATCGAGCAGGCCGAGCAGACCATGGACCGCGAGAAGGCGGAGAAGCTCACCAAGAAGCTGAAGAAGGGCAAGGGTTTCGATCTCGAGGACTTCCGTGACCAGCTGCAGCAGATGAAGAACATGGGCGGCCTCGGCAGCCTGATGGACAAGCTGCCGATGCTCGGCGGCATGAACCTCGGCCAGATGGGCAACGCCCAGAACGTGGCGGAGAAGCAGTTCAAGCAGATGGAGGCGATCATCAACTCGATGACCCCCCTCGAGCGCCGCGATCCGGAAGTCATCAGCGGTTCGCGCAAGCGCCGCATCGCCATGGGTTCGGGAACCCAGGTGCAGGATGTCGGCCGCCTGATCAAGCAGCACAAGCAGATGCAGAAGATGATGAAGAAGGTCACCGCCAAGGGCGGCATGGCCAAGATGATGCGCGGAATGAGCGGTCTGCTGCCCGGTGGCGGCATGCCGAAGATGTAAGAATCGGGCGGCGGCCAGCGGGTCGCCGCCGATCTTCGCGGACTGCTCCGGCGGTGCGCGATGAACCGAGGATGACTCCATGCCGGTGCCCGCTTTGGCGAGCGCCGCAAAAGGGCTTTGCAAATCCCTGGATAATCCTTAAAATGTGCGGCCTTTCGGGCCGTGGGCCCTAGTGTGCATACAGTTTTTGCAAGCACCGACTACAGGAACGAAGTTCAATGGTATCTATCCGTCTTGCTCGTGGTGGCTCCAAGAAGCGCCCTTTCTACCACCTGACCGTGACCAACAGCCGCTCCGCCCGTGACGGCCGTTTCGTCGAGCGTATCGGTTTCTTCAACCCGGTTGCCACCGGTGCTGAAGTGCGCCTGTCCGTGAACGCCGAACGTGCCCAGTACTGGCTGAGCCAGGGCGCCCAGCCGTCCGAGCGCGCTGCCCAGCTGCTCAAGGAAGCGGCGCAAGCCTAAGCCTTGAATATGCAAAATTCGCCGGCACCCGCCGAGGATCTGGTCGTTCTCGGCAAAATCGGTTCGGTGTACGGCATCCGCGGCGAAGTGAAGGTCTATTCCTACACCGATCCGCTGGATAACCTGCTGGACTACCGTCACTGGACGCTTACGCGCGATGGCGAGGTTCGTCAGGTCGAACTGGCCAGTGGGCGCCTGCATAACAAGGTGCTGACCGCCAAGATCAAGGGGCTCGACGATCGCGAAGAGGCCCGCGGCTATGCCGGATTCCTCATCTGTGTACCGCGCAGCCAGCTGCCGGCACTGCAGGATGACGAGTACTACTGGTATCAGCTGGAAGGTCTGAAGGTCATCAATCAGGACGGGCAGTTGCTCGGCCAGGTCGATCACTTGCTGGAAACCGGCGCCAATGACGTGCTGGTGGTGAAGCCCTGCACGGGCAGTCTGGATGATCGCGAGCGTCTGTTGCCCTATACCGGGCAATGCGTGCAAAGCGTCGACCTGTCTGCCGGTGAGATGCGGGTGGACTGGGATGCGGATTTCTAACCCATGCGGGTAGACGTTCTCAGCCTGTTCCCCGAAATGTTCGCTGCCATCGGCGAGTACGGTATTACCAGTCGCGCGGTAAAGCAGGGTCTCCTGCAGCTGCACTGCTGGAATCCTCGGGACTACACCGAAGACCGCCACCAGACGGTGGACGACCGGCCTTTCGGCGGCGGCCCCGGGATGGTGATGAAGATCAAGCCGCTGGAGCGCGCCCTGGCCGATGCCAGGCAAGCTGCCGGCGCTGCGGCCAAGGTGATCTACCTGTCGCCGCAGGGACGACGCCTGGATCAGGCGGCGGTTCGCGAACTGGCGAAGGAGGAGCGACTGATCCTCATCGCCGGGCGTTACGAAGGCATCGACGAGCGTTTCATCGAGACGCACGTGGATGAGGAATGGTCGATTGGCGATTATGTCCTGTCCGGCGGTGAGCTGCCGGCCATGGTGCTGATCGATGCGGTTACGCGGTTGCTGCCCGGAGCGTTGGGGCATGCAGATTCCGCCGAGGAGGACTCGTTTACCGACGGCCTGCTCGATTGCCCGCACTACACCCGACCCGAGGTGTACGAAGGCAAAGGTGTTCCACCGGTGCTGCTCAGCGGCAACCACGAACACATCCGGCGCTGGCGTTTGCAGCAGTCCCTGGGACGTACCTGGGAACGACGTGCCGATCTTCTGGATAGTCGCTCGCTTTCTGGAGAAGAGAAAAAGCTGCTGGAGGAATACATCCGCCAGCGGGACGATAGTTAACGTATCGATGGCGAGTCACACGACTTGTCTTTGGAGCACAGCATGAGCAACAAGAACCTGATCATTCAGCAGATCGAAGCTGAACAGATGAGCAAAGAGATCCCGGCCTTCGCCCCTGGCGACACCGTGATCGTCCAGGTGAAAGTGAAGGAAGGCGACCGTCAGCGTCTGCAGGCCTTCGAAGGCGTGGTCATTGCCAAGCGCAGCCGCGGCCTGAACAGCGCTTTCACCGTACGCAAGATCTCCAACGGTGTGGGCGTGGAACGTACCTTCCAGACCTACAGCCCGCTGGTTGACAGCATCAACGTCAAGCGTCGCGGCGACGTGCGCAAGGCCAAGCTGTACTACCTCCGCGCGCTGTCCGGCAAGGCCGCCCGCATCAAGGAGAAGCTGGTCTAAGACCCGCTTCCCTGCACAAAAAAAGCAGCCCTCGGGCTGCTTTTTTTGTGTCTGCGATTTGCCGTTCACAGCTTGGCGATCGACACCTCGGTGGATTTCACGAAGGCGATCACTTCGCTGCCGACCGCCAGTTCGAGATCCTTGACCGAGCGGGTGGTGATCACCGAGGTGACGATGCCGGCGGCGGTCTGCACGTCGATTTCCGACAGCACGTCGCCGAGGATGATCTCGCGGATGGTGCCCTTGAACTGGTTGCGCACGTTGATGGCTTTGATGGTCATGGTGTTGCTCCTTCAGGGGTAAGGGTAGGTCGGGTTCATTACCCCTCTCCCGTTGGCGGGAGAAGGGGCTGTTCAAAGGGCCCAGCGCAGTTGCGAGGGCAATGGCGATACGGGTTCGGCAGTTTCTTCCTGGGGCGGCAGGGCCAGCACGCGCTCGAGCACTCTGGCTTCCAGCGCGGCTAGCGCCGCCGAGGCGCGCGGGCGCGGGCGGGCGAGGAGGACCGGCAGGTCGAGGCCGATCTGGCCGTCCTCGATCAGGATCACCCGGTCGGCCACTGCCACTGCCTCGTTGACGTCGTGGGTGACCAGCAGCACGGTGAAGCCATGCTGCTGCCACAGGCGCTCGATCAGCTGCTGCATCTCGATGCGGGTCAGCGCGTCCAGGGCGCCGAGCGGCTCGTCGAGCAGCAGCAGGCGCGGGCGATGGATCAGCGCGCGGGCCAGGGCCACGCGCTGCTTCTGGCCGCCGGACAGCGCCGCCGGCCAGTCATGGGCGCGCTCGGCCAGACCGACCGCGTCCAGTGCGTCCAGCGCCTGGGCCTGCCAGTCGCCAGCTAGGCCCAGGCCGACGTTGTCGATCACCCGCTTCCACGGCAGCAGGCGCGAGTCCTGGAACATCAGGCGGATATCCTCGCGCGCCTCGTTCAGCGCTGCGCTGCCGGCTTGCAGCTCGCCGGAAGTGGCATTGTCCAGGCCAGCCAGCAGGCGCAGCAGGGTGCTCTTGCCGCAACCGCTGCGGCCGACCACGGCGACGAACTGGCCGGCGGGGATGTGCAGGTCGATGTCATGCAGCACGCTGCGCGGGCCGAAGGCCTTGGCCACGCCATGCAGGTGCAGCGGGATGCCGCGCTTGAGGACCTGGGCGCTCATCGCGCACCCCCTTGCTGGTAGGCCGGGTGCCAGCGCAGCCACAAGCGTTCGAGGCCGCGGGCGGCGACGTCGGCCAGCTTGCCTAGCACCGCGTAGAGCAGGATCGCCAGTACCACCACGTCGGTCTGCAGGAACTCGCGGGCGTTCATCGCCAGGTAGCCGATGCCGGCGTTGGCCGAGATGGTTTCGGCGACGATCAGGGTCAGCCACATGAAGCCGAGGGCGAAGCGCACGCCGACCAGGATCGACGGCAGGGCGCCGGGCAGGATCACCTGACGGAACAGGGCGAAGCCGGACAGGCCGTAGCTGCGCGCCATCTCCACCAGTCCGGCGTCGACGCTGCGGATGCCGTGGTAGGTGTTGAGGTAGATGGGGAACAGGGTGCCGAGGGCGACCAGGAAGATCTTCGCGGTCTCATCGATGCCGAACCACAGGATCACCAGTGGGATCAGCGCCAGGTGCGGCACGTTGCGGATCATCTGCACCGAGCTGTCGAGCAGGCGCTCGCCCCATTGCGACAGGCCAGTGATGAAGCCGAGCAGCAGGCCGAGGCTGCCGCCGATGACAAAGCCGATGCTGGCGCGCCAGCCGCTGATCGCCAGGTGCTGCCAGATCTCGCCGCTGCCGAGCAGGTCCCAGCCGGCGGCGAGCACGGCGCTGGGCGCCGGCAGGATGCGGGTGGACAGCCAGCCGCTGCTGGCGGTCAGTTGCCAGACGCCGAGCAGCAGGACCGGCAGCGCCCAGGGCGCCAGGCGCAGGAGGAGTTTTTCGGTAGTATGCGTACTCATGATGCCAACTCGTGTAGGGGCGATTTCATTCGCCTTGGACACGCTGCAGGGGCTAATGAATTCACCCCTGCAGCGTGCTCCGGCGAGCGTGGTTGGCAGCCTCAGCTCTGTGCGGCCGCCTTGGGCAGGATGTCGCTGGAGATCATCTCGCCGAACGGGCTGACGTAGCCGCGGCTCTGCGGGCGCTCCGGTTGGGCGATGTCCAGGTGCGGGAACAGCAGCTCGGCGACCCGGTAGGACTCCTCCAGGTGCGGGTAGCCGGAGAACACGAAGGTGTCGATGCCCAGCTCCGCATACTCCCTGACCCGTGCCGCCACGGTAGGGCCGTCGCCGACCAGCGCGGTGCCGGCGCCGCCGCGCACCAGGCCGACCCCGGCCCACAAGTTGGGCGACACTTCCAGATTGTCTTTGCTGCCGCCATGCAGGGCGGCCATGCGCTGCTGGCCGACCGAGTCGAAGCGCGCCAGCGAAGCCTGCGCCTTGGCGATGGTGTCGTCGTCCAGGTGGCTGATTAGGCGCTCGGCGGCGGCCCAGGCCTCCTCGTTGGTTTCGCGCACGATCACGTGCAGGCGGATGCCGAACTTCACCGTGCGCCCGTGTTTGGCGGCGCGCGCGCGCACATCGGCGATCTTCTCGGCCACCGCCTGCGGCGGCTCGCCCCAGGTCAGGTACAGCTCGACCTGCTCGGCGGCCAGCTCGTGGGCCGCCTCGGAAGAACCACCGAAGTACAGCGGTGGGCGCGGCTGCTGAATCGGCGGGTAGAGCAGCTTGGCGCCCTTGACCTGGATGTGCTTGCCGTCGAGGTCGACGGTTTCGCCTTCCAGCACCTTGCGCCAGACATGGGTGAACTCCACGGCGGCCTCGTAGCGCTCGGCGTGGCTGAGGTTGAGGCCGTCGGCCGCCAGTTCGTCCGGATCGCCACCGGTGACCAGGTTGAACAGCGCGCGGCCGTTGGACAGGCGGTCGAGGGTCGCCGCCTGACGGGCGGCCACGGTCGGCGAGATGATGCCGGGACGCAGGGCGACGAGGAACTTGAGGCGCTGGGTGGCCGGGATCAGCGAGGCGGCGACCAGCCAGGAGTCCTCGCAGGAACGCCCGGTGGGAATCAACACGCCGCCGAAGCCGAGGCGGTCGGCGGCCTGGGCGACCTGGGTCAGGTAGCCGTGGTCGACGGCGCGGGCGCCTTTGGCGGTGCCCAGGTAGTGGCCGTCGCCATGGGTGGGGAGAAACCAGAAGATGTTCAGACTCATCGCAGTATTCCTTGATGTGGGCGCGCGTGGGGCTTGGCTCATGCGCGCGATGGTTCGGTGATCGAGAGGGGAGTCGCGGGCTGCTCTGAGGGCACGCCCGCCACGGGGCTTACTGCTGGGCGACCTTGGCCGGCGGCGTCCAGACCACGTCCTGGATGGTCAGGCGCTTGGGAATCAGCTTGAGGTCGGCGAAGGTGTCGGCGATCTTCTGCTGGGCCGCGACCACTTCGGGGGTCAGCGGTTGGGCGCCGTAGCCCTGGCGGGTCACCGCCTTGTGGGTGATCTCGGGACTCAGACCGATCAGCGGGGCGACCTGGGCGGTGACCTTGGCCGGGTCGGCCTTGGCTTGCTCGCCGATGGCGCGGATTTCCTCGATCAGCGCGCCGACCACCTGCGGGTGCTGCTTCGCGTAGCTGCCGCTGGCTAGGTAGAACTGGTGGTTGTCGACCAGCCCGCTGCCGTCGCGCAGGGTGCGCGCCGACAGCTGCTGCTCGGCGGCGGCCTGGAAGGGGTCCCAGATCACCCAGGCGTCCACGCTGCCGCGCTCGAAGGCAGCGCGGGCGTCGGCCGGCGGCAGGTACACCGGGGTGATGTCCTTGATCGACAGGCCGGCATCTTCCAGGGCGCGCACCAGCAGGTAGTGCACGTTGGAGCCCTTGTTCAGGGCGACCTTCTTGCCCTTCAGCTCGGCCACGCTCCTGATGGTCGAATCCTTGGCCACCAAGATCGCCTCGCCGGTCGGCGCCGGCGGCTCGTAGGCGACGTAGCGCAGGTCGGCGCCGGCGGCCTGGGCGAACACCGGCGGGGTCTCGCCGGTCACGCCGAAGTCGATCGAGCCGACGTTGAGGCCTTCCAGCAGCTGCGGGCCGCCCGGGAACTCGGTCCACTGTACCTTGACGCCCTGGGCGGCGAGGCGCTCCTCCAGCGTGCCCTTGGCCTTGAGCAGGACCAGGGTGCCGTATTTCTGGTAGCCGATGCGCAGGGTGTTGTCGGCATCATCGGCGAAGGCGGCGGAGGAGATCGCGGCTGCCAGCAGGGCGACCAGTCCTCGACGCAGGTAAGTAGTGCGCATGGCGCTCTCCTTGTGTGCAAGTCGTCAGGGGGGGCTGCCTGCTGGCCCGTTGGCGGGCCGCGTGAGGACGTTGCCTGAGCCTCGCCTCGCGGCGAGGTGTTCAAGGGAAGGGCTGCGTGGTTGCGCTCGCCAGAAACAATCACGACGGGCCGGTGTGACCGTGTCGTCGCCTGTGGATAAAAAAGGGGCCTGTCCTGCCGTTCAGGCCCCGAACCCCATCGTGGCTTGAGGGTTGAAACTCAGCGGTTCGGCTGCGGGGTGAGGCGCAGGTAAGGCTTCACCGCGCGGTAGCCCTTGGGGAAGCGCTGCTGGATCTCGGCCTCGTCCTTGAGGGAGGGCACGATCACCACCTCGTCGCCGTCCTGCCAGTTGGCCGGGGTGGCGACCTTGTGGCTGTCGGTCAGCTGCAGCGAGTCGATCACCCGCAGGATCTCGTGGAAGTTGCGCCCAGTGCTGGCCGGGTAGGTGATGATCAGGCGCACCTTCTTGTTCGGGTCGATGATGAACAGCGAGCGCACGGTCAGGGTGTCGCTGGCGTTCGGGTGGATCAGGTCGTAGAGGTCGGACACCTTGCGGTCGGCGTCGGCGAGGATCGGGAAGTTGACCTGGGTGTCCTGGGTCTCGTTGATGTCCTCGATCCACTTCAGGTGCGAGTCCACCGGGTCCACCGACAGGGCGATGGCCTTGACGCCGCGCTGGGCGAATTCACCTTTCAGCTTGGCGGTGAAGCCCAACTCGGTGGTGCACACCGGGGTGAAGTCGGCCGGGTGGGAGAACAGGATGCCCCAGCTGTCGTCCAGCCACTCATGGAAGCGGATGCGGCCGGTGCTGGAGTCCTGCTCGAAATCGGGGGCGATGTCGCCGAGACGGATGCTCATGGTTCTGCTCCTCAGAATGGGTATGTCCTTGCTGGGAGCCACTATGCGCAGGATCTTTCAGGATTAAAAAGAATAAATAATGATTTATTAATTCCTTTTGGGGATATGAGGTGTGCCCGCCAGAGACTTCTTGATTTATGCGACCCAGAGCTAAGCAAGTAACTAAATATTCTTTTATGGAATAAAAACGATTTCCTATAGTCCGGCATTCTTGTGTCCAACCCCCCAGGGATTGCCCGATGAAGCGACTGCTTACCTCTTCCCTGCTGGCCGCCAGCGTGGCGCTGGCCTCCGGCGCCGCCCAGGCTGCCAGCCTGCTCAACGTCTCCTACGACGTGATGCGCGACTTCTACAAGGAATACAACGTCGCCTTCCAGAAGCACTGGCAGGCTGAAGGCGGCAAGCCTCTGCAGATCCAGA
This sequence comes from Pseudomonas linyingensis, assembly GCF_900109175.1. Lineage (GTDB taxonomy): Bacteria > Pseudomonadota > Gammaproteobacteria > Pseudomonadales > Pseudomonadaceae > Geopseudomonas > Geopseudomonas linyingensis. Next base: position 157,248 of record NZ_FNZE01000007.1, read on the forward strand.
TGTCCCATGGCGGCTCGAGCAAGCAGGCGCGGGCGGTGATCGACGGCCTGCCGGCCGACGTCATCACCATGAACATGGCCACCGACATCAACGCCCTGCACGACCATGGCCAGCTTATTCCGCAGGACTGGGCCGCGCGCCTGCCGGACCACAGCGCACCCTTCACCTCGGCCACCGTGTTCATCGTGCGCAAGGGCAACCCCAAGGGCTTCAAGAACTGGCCGGACCTGCTCAAGGACGGCGTGCAGGTGGTGGTGCCCAACCCGAAGACCTCGGGCAACGGCCGCTACACCTACCTGTCGGCTTGGGGCTACGTGCTGAAGAACGGCGGCGACGAGGCCGCGGCGCGCGAGTTCGTCGGCAAGCTGTTCCGCCAGGCGCCGGTGCTGGATACCGGCGGCCGCGCGGCGACCACCACCTTCATGCAGAACCAGATCGGCGACGTGCTGGTGACCTTCGAGAACGAGGCGGAGATGATCGCCCGCGAGTTCGGTCGCGGCGAGTTCGAGGTGGTCTACCCGAGCGTGTCGGTGCAGGCCGAGCCGCCGGTGGCGGTGGTGGACAAGGTGGTCGACAAGAAGGGCACCCGGACCGAGGCCGAGGCCTACCTCAAGTACCTGTGGTCCGACGAAGGCCAGCGCATCGCCGCGGCCAACTACTTGCGCCCGCGCAACCCGGCGATCCTCGCCGAGTTCGCCGACCGCTTCCCCCAGGTGGAGTTGCTCGATGCGGTGCAGACCTTCGGCGAGTGGCCGCAGATCCAGAGGACCCACTTCAACGACGGCGGCGTGTTCGACCAGGCCTACGGCGCGCAGTAACCTTGCGTGCCTGACCAAAGCCCGGCGGGGTCTCTCCCCACCGGGCTTTTTGCTGTCGGGTTGCCTGGTGATGGATCCCGAGCGCCAGGGTCGACGATGACTGCGGCAATCCCCATGGATGGCAAAAAGCCCGGCGGGATATCCCGTCGGGCTTGGGCGCAGCTTGCCGCATGGCAGGCGGCAGAGGGATCTGCCGCCCGTGGGCGAGTTACAGCAGTGGCAGGGTGTAGCTGACGATCAGGCGGTTCTCGTCCCGGTCGGCCGAGTCATTGCCGCGCAGCGAGGCATTGCGCCAGGACAGGCCCAGGCCCTTGAGCGCGCCGTCCTGCAGCACGTAGTCGAGGCGCAGGTCGCGCTCCAACTCCTTATTCTCGCCATCGGGCGCGTCGATGTTGTCGCCGCTCAGGTAGACCACGCTGGCTTTCAGGCCCGGCACACCGATCTTGGCGAAGTCGTAGGCATAGCCGGCCAGCCAGGTGCGCTCGCCGGCGTTCTGGAACTTGCCGATCTGGCGGTCGGTGATCAGGTAGGAGCTGGAGCCGTCGCCCTGGTTGAGGAAGGGGAAGTCGCTGTCGCCGTCGACCTGCTGGTAGCCCAGGTCTAAGGCATGACCGCCCAGGGTGTAGGTGAACAGGGTGCTCCAGGTCTGGTTGTCGACCTTGCCACTGTTGGCATCGCCTGCGGCCCAATAGCCGCTGCTGCGATAGCCCTCGCTGCGACCGGTAGCGCTGGCGTTCTTGCCGTCGGAGCTGCTGTCGAAGTAGCGCAGGTCGCTCTTCAGCGCGCCCACCGGCAGCGCCCAGTTGTGCACCAGGCCGACGAAGTGCTGCTCGTAGAAGTCTTCCAGGTTGCCGAAGTAGTACTGCGCGGTCAGGTCCTTGCTCAGCTTGTAGTCGCCGCCGGCGAAGTAGAACTTGTTGGTGTCGGCATCGCCGCTCGCGCCGCCGATACGCAGGCCGGTGTCGTCGGTGGAGCTGCGGCCCTTGGCGTGCTCCAGCTGGCCTGCGGTCAGGGTCAGGTTGTCGATCTCGCTGGAGGTGATCTGCCCGCCCGCGAACAGCTGCGGCAGCAGGCGGCCGTCGTTGAAGGTCACCACCGGCAGCTTGGGCTGCAGGGTACCGAGGCGCGCCTCGGTCTTGGACAGCTTGACCTTGGCGGTCACGCCGGCCTTGCTGTACTCGTCCACTGCGCTGCCGTCGCTCTCCAGCGGGAACAGCTGGCCCGGAGTGCGCTCGCGGCCCGCCTTGGTGTTGGTGCCGCCGGAGTCCAGCTTGACGCCGAGCAGGCCGATGGCATCCACGCCGAAGCCCACGGTGCCCTCGGTGTAGCCGGAGGCGTAGTTGAAGATGAAGCCCTGGCCCCATTCGCTGGCCTCGCCATTGTTGTTGGCGGTGTTCTTGGTGTTCAGGTCGTAGTAGAAGTTGCGCAGGCCGAGGCTGGCCTTGCTGTCTTCGATGAATCCTGTGGCGGACGCCTGCTGCACGAATGGCAGACCCACGATGCCCGCCACGATGGCCAGGGCCAGAGTGGACTTGTTCATTGCTCGATGCTCCAAGGCTTGAGTGCTGGATGAGCCGGCCGTGCGGGCGTTTCGTGGTCGAATGGGCGGTCACGGGCCGACAGTCACGGGAAGGGACATGCGCATGTCGGTGACGTGAAGATAGGTGAAAGCTGATAAATCCAAAAAGAATATATTTTTATTTTTATATTCTATTTTTTTATAATTGGTGGCGCGGTGGCGTCACGTCTCGACGAGAGGACAGGGCCTGCTCGCCGGACGCCATGGGCCGCGCCGAGCTGGCGCCCGCCCTCGGCGAGGCTGGACGGGCGCCCGCATCCGGGCAATCCTTGCTCCTCGCCACCCCACCGAGCTGCCGCGCAGGATCGCCATGAAAAAGAACGTCTTCGTCTTCAGCCGTCTCAGCCCCGAGCATCAGCAGCGCCTGCGGCACAATTTCAACGTCACCCTGCTCGACCCTGCCGGCGACATCGACGCCCAGTACGCCTCGGCACTGCCCGAGGCCCACGGCCTGCTCGGCGTCGGCCGGCCGTTCGGTCGCGCCCAGCTCGAACGTGCCGGCCGACTGGAAGTCATCTCGACCATCTCGGTGGGCTACGACAACTACGAGCTGGCCTATCTCAACGAGCGCGGCATCCTGCTCACCAACACCCCGGACGTGCTGACCGAGACCACCGCCGACCTCGGCTTCACCCTACTGATGGCCGCCGCGCGGCGGGTGCCAGAGCTGGATGCCTGGGTCAAGGCGGGCCACTGGCAGGCGCCGGTCGGCCCCGCGCAGTTCGGCAGCGACGTGCACGGCAAGACCCTCGGCATCCTCGGCCTAGGCAACATCGGCGCGGCCATCGCCCGCCGCGGGCGCTTCGGTTTCAACATGGAGGTGCTGTACAGCGGCAACAGCCGCAAGCCGGCGCTGGAGCAGGAACTGGGCGCGCGCTACTGCGGCTTTGACGAGCTGCTCGGCGAGGCCGACTTCGTGGTGCTGGTGGTGCCGCTCAGCGCGCAGACCCGCCACTTGATCGGCCGCCGCGAGCTGGCGCTGATGAAGCCGAGCGCCATCCTGGTCAACGTCGCCCGCGGCCCGGTGGTGGACGAGGCGGCGCTGGTCGAGGCGCTGCAGAACGGCCAGATCCGCGCCGCCGGCCTCGACGTCTACGAGAAGGAACCGCTGCGCGAGTCGCCGCTGTTCGCCCTGCCCAACGTGGTGACCCTGCCGCACGTGGGCTCGGCCACCCACGAGACGCGCCAGGCGATGGCCGAGCTGGCGCTGGACAACCTGGAGCGCGCGCTGCTCGGCGGCACGCCGCGGCATAGGGTCAATCCGCAGGTGCGGGCGCGCTGAGGCAGCGCTAAAGCGCAGCGCAAGGAGGGGAGCAGCGCAAAGCACGAGGGCGAAGACACCAGCAGTGTCTTCGCCCTCGTGCTGTTGACGGTCAGCCTTACAGGCTGAAGTCGCCTTCGGCGGCGATGGCCCCCAGCGCCAGGCGCGGGCTGGGGGTTTCACGGGCCTGCAAGGGCTCGGGCAGGCTGGCGGCGTCGCCGCGCTTGCCGACGGCGACCATGGCGTGGATTTCGTAGCCATCCGGGATCTTCAGCTCGGTCCGGGCCAGTTCCTTGTCGAAGCCGGTCATGGCGTGGGTGTGCCAGCCGGCCAGGTGGGCCTGCAGGGCGAAGAAGCCCCAGGCTGCGCCGGTATCGAAGCCATGCGAGGGGGCCGGCTGTGCTTCGCTCTTGCCCGGCGGTACGAAGGTGGTCTTCGAGACGATCACCAGCAGCGCCGAGGCATGCTGCGCCCAGCCGCGGTTGAACTCGATCAGCAGGTTCAGATAGCGCTGCCAGTCGGCGCCGTCGCGGCGGGCGTAGAGGAAGCGCCAGGGCTGCGAGTTGTAGGCCGAGGGCGCCCAGCGTGCGGCTTCGATGAAGCCGAGCAGGGTGGTCTCGGGAATGCTCTCGCCATTGAAGGCGCGCGGCGACCAGCGCTCGAGGAACTGCGGGTCGACGGCATGGGTGGCGACGCGGGAGTTTTTGCTCATGGGGGCTCCTGGGTAGTGTACGACTCGCTGACTCGAACCCACTCATCTTGCCGCATTGGCGGCCGCAAAGGTTGTCCGTGAGCGGACAATCGGTCCGCAGGGACGTGGGGGCATGAACCTGAATCCGTGGAATGGTTCCAGCGTCGATGGTTCTGCAAGTCGGCAAACAGGCCTGGTGTTCTGCACGGCGCAGCATCCTCTCAGGCGCTGGCCGGCAGCTCGAGGTGCTCGGGATCGATCGACTCGCCGCACACCAGCAGGGCGAAGTGGATGACGCTTTCCAGCTCGCGGGTATTGCCCGGCCAGCGGTAGTTTTCCAGCAACTGCTGGGCCTGGGGGCTGAGCAGCGGTGCCGGTAGGCCGAGGCGCTGGGCGTGCATGCCGAGGAAGTAGCTGGCCATCGGCAGGATGTCGCCCGGCCGCTCGCGCAGTGGCGGCAGCAGCAGGCGGCCGTCGTCCAGGTAGCGCAGCAGGCGCTCGTCGAACTTGCCCACCCGCGCCGCACGGCTCAGGTCGAAGCTGGTGGCGGCGACCAGGCGCACGTCTACCGGATGGGCCTCGCGGGCGCCGACGCGCAGCACCTCGCGGGTTTCCAGGGCGCGCAGCAGCTTGCCCTGCAGCGCCAGCGGCAGGTCGCCGATCTCGTCCAGGTACAGGGTGCCGCCGTGGGCCGAGCCGAACCAGCCGGCGCGGCTGCTGGCCGAGCCGTTGAACACCCCGGGGGCGTGGCCGAACAGTTCGGCTTCGGCATGCTGCGGGCTGAGGCTGGCGCAGTTGAGGGCGACGAACAGGCCGGGGCGGCCGCTCGAGCGGTGGATATGGCGAGCCAGCAGCTCCTTGCCGGTGCCGGTCTCGCCGCGGATCAGCAGCGGCTGGTAGCCGGGGGCGAGGCGCTCGGTTTCCTCGTGCAGCTGGCGCGAGCGCGGGTCGACGAACACCAGCGCCTTGGCGCGGATGCTCAGCGGACTGCGCTCGGCGTCGGCGAAGGTCAGGATCGGTTGGTTGAGGGGATGGTGCGGGTTCATGACAGGCTCCCGGCCGGAGCCTGGCTCCAGCCGTTCAGAAGGATTCGGCGCCCGACGCATAGCAGGTCATGGGCAGGGGCTCAGGCCCGGCGCCGGGCCTGTTGCTCGATCAGGGTCTGCAGGCGATACAGGTAGGCGAAGCCCTGCTCCCACTGACCGTGGCCGGACTTGACGTTGATGTGTCCTACGCCGCTCAGCACCACCGGTTCGGCGCCCCACTGGCGGGCCAGTTGCAGCGCCCGCTCCGGGGTTGCCGCCGAATCGTTGTCGGAACCGACCAGCAGGCTGGGGAACGGCAGCGACTGGCGCGGCATCGGCGCGAAGTTCTGTAGTTCCTGCGGGCAGCCGGGGCGCTCGACATCCGCCGGCGCCACCAGCAGCGCCCCCCGCACCTTGGCCAGCAACGCCGGGGCGGCCTGCGCCGCCCAGTGGGCGAGGGTGACGCAGCCCAGGCTGTGGGCCACCAGGATCAGCTGGCCGGAGGCTGCGGCGATGTGCTGCTCCAGGCGTGCCACCCAGGCTTCGCGTTGCGGATTCAGCCAGTCGGCCTGCTCGACCCGGCTGGCGTCCGGCAGGCTGCGTTGCCAGTGGCTCTGCCAGTGCTCGGCCGGCGAGCCCTGCCAGCCCGGCAGGATCAGGTAGTGGATGGCGTGACGGCGCATGGGGGCAGCCCTCGTGTCTGCGGTTGAGTTGTGCAGTCTAGAAAGCCGAAATAAGAATGTTAAGTAATAAAAAATTATTTATTTATGCTTTTTTGTCTTTTTTGAGAGTGTAATGAAAGCGCAGGCACGCGCTGCCTGCTTAGGTTTTTTAGGAATATAAAGATTCTTAAACAGTATTTTTAAGAATATTCTGGCTCTGCCTAAGATGCGCCACGCCACCCCCTGCCGTGGCAAACCGATCAAGGAGCATCAGCATGAGCGCCACCCTTCGCAGCATCGAAGGCCAGGACGAGGCCGGCCTGTTGCGCGAGATCCACAATGCCCTCAATGGCCTGCGCTACGGCGCGGTGGAAATCACCGTGCACAACGGCCAGGTGGTGCAGATCGAGCGCAAGGAAAAATTCCGTCTGCAGTCGCCGACCGGCAGCAAGCAACCCTGATCCCGCACAGGCCCGACTGGACCACCAGAGGGCGTGAGCATGAAGTCTGATCCCGACCAGAGCATGAGCACGCACATGACCACTCGAGCCTTCCGCCGCTGTTGCTGGCGAATGTGTCGCTGAAGTCCCGCTACGACCTTCACCACCTTCGCATCGTCTGGCGTGCCGCCTGAGGCACGCCCAAGGAGCAACAGCATGTCCATTCGTCGTTTCGCCCTGGCCGCCATCGCCGGCCTGTCCCTCAGCGCCGCCGTGCAGGCGCAGACCACCCTGCTCAACGTGTCCTACGACCCGACCCGCGAGCTGTACAGCGAATTCAACACCTCCTTCAACAAGCACTGGCAGGCCCGGGGCCACGAGGCGGTGACCATCCAGCAGTCCCACGGTGGCTCCGGCAAGCAGGCCCGTGCGGTGATCGACGGCCTGCGCGCCGACGTGGTGACCCTGGCCCTGGCCGGCGACATCGACGAGCTCAACAAGCTCGGCAAGCTGATCCCCGAGGACTGGCAGTCGCGTCTGCCGCAGGGCAGCACCCCGTACACCTCGACCATCGTGTTCTTGGTGCGCAAGGGCAACCCCAAGGCCATCAAGGACTGGGACGATCTGGTCAAGCCGGGCGTCGAGGTGATCACCCCCAATCCGAAGACCTCCGGCGGCGCACGCTGGAACTTCCTCGCCGCCTGGGCCTACGCCGAGCAGAAGTACGGCAGCGAGGCCAAGGCCAAGGAATTCACCGAGCAGCTGTACAAGAACGTCCCGGTGCTGGATACCGGCGCCCGTGGCTCGACCATCACCTTCGTCAACAACAACATCGGCGACGTGCTGCTGGCCTGGGAGAACGAGGCGTTCCTGGCGCTCAAGGAGGAGGGGGGGGAGAACTTCGAGATCGTCGCACCGTCGCTGTCGATCCTCGCCGAGCCGCCGGTGGCGGTGGTCGACAAGAACGTCGACAGGAAGGGCACCCGCGAGGTGGCCACCGCCTACCTGAACTATCTATACAGCGCGGAAGGCCAGCGTATCGCGGCGAAGAACTTCTACCGTCCGCGTGACGCCAAGGTGGCTGCCGAGTTCAGCAAGCAATTCCCCGACCTCAAGCTGGTGACCATCGACAAGGATTTTGGCGGCTGGAAGAGCGCGCAGCCGAAGTTCTTCAACGATGGCGGCGTGTTCGACCAGATCTACCAGGTGCAGTGATTCGTAGGATGGGTTGAGCGAAGCGATACCCATCGGTTCCAAGCCTACCCAGAGATGGGTATCGCAAGCTCAACCCATCCTACGGACTGTTCAACCGCTGGCGTCGCCAGCTTGCTTGAGATCCAGAGGATCCTATGTCCCGCCGCACTTCCCCCGTCATACCCGGCTTCGGGCTGACGCTGGGCTACACCCTGGTGTATCTCGGCCTGTTGGTGCTGATTCCGCTGGGCGCCATGTTCGTGCATGCCGCGCAACTCACCTGGAGCGATTTCTGGGCCATCGTCAGCGCCCCGCGGGTGCTGGCGGCGCTCAAGCTGAGCTTCGGCACGGCCTTCGTCGCCGCGCTGATCAACGGCCTGATCGGCACCCTGCTGGCCTGGGTGCTGGTGCGCTACCGCTTTTCCGGGCGCAGGATCATCGATGCGATGATCGATCTGCCGTTCGCCCTGCCCACCGCGGTAGCCGGCATCGCCCTGACCGCGCTGTACGCGCCGAGCGGGCTGGTCGGCCAGTTCGCCAGCGATCTCGGTTTCAAGATTGCCTACACCCCGCTGGGCATCACCCTGGCGCTGACCTTCGTGACCCTGCCGTTCGTGGTGCGCACGGTGCAGCCGGTGCTGGCCGACATCCCTCGCGAGGTCGAGGAGGCCGCCGCCTGCCTGGGCGCCAGGCCGCTGCAGGTGTTCCGCCACGTGCTGCTGCCGGCGCTGCTGCCGGCCTGGCTGACCGGCTTCGCGCTGGCCTTCGCCCGTGGCGTCGGCGAGTACGGCTCGGTGATCTTCATCGCCGGCAACATGCCGATGAAGACCGAGATCCTGCCGCTGCTGATCATGGTCAAGCTCGACCAGTACGACTACACCGGCGCCACCGCCATCGGCGTGCTGATGCTGGTGGTGTCCTTCGTCCTGCTGCTGCTGGTCAACCTGCTGCAGCGCCGCATCGAAACCCCGTAAGGAGGAGGTCGTCATGTCATCCATTACCGCGGTCACCTCCGCCAAGGCGCACGGCAACGCCAATGCCGCGCGCTGCGGCCACGCGCTGGGCCGCAACCTGCTGATCATCGGCGCCTGGCTGGTGTTCGCGCTGTTCCTGCTGCTGCCTCTATATATGGTGCTGAGCGAGGCGCTCAAGCAGGGCCTGGGCGTGTTCTTCACCGCCATCCTCGAGCCGGACGCGATTGCCGCGCTCAAGCTGACCCTGCTCGCCGTGGCCATCTCGGTGCCGCTCAACCTGCTGTTCGGCGTCGCCGCCGCCTGGTGCGTGAGCAAGTACGAGTTCCGCGGCAAGAGCCTGCTGGTCACCCTGATCGATCTGCCGTTCTCGGTGTCGCCGGTGATCGCCGGCCTGATCTACGTGCTGCTGTTCGGCGCCCAGGGCTTCTTCGGCGAGTGGCTGCAGGACCGCGACATCCAGATCGTCTTCGCCGTGCCCGGCATCGTGCTGGCCACCCTGTTCGTCACCGTGCCCTTCGTCGCCCGCGAGCTGATCCCGCTGATGCAGGAGCAGGGCACCCAGGAGGAGGAGGCCGCGCGCCTGCTCGGCGCCAACGGCTGGCAGATGTTCTGGTACGTCACCGTGCCGAACATCAAGTGGGGCCTGATCTATGGCGTGGTGCTGTGCACCGCGCGGGCGATGGGCGAGTTCGGTGCGGTGTCGGTGGTCTCCGGGCATATCCGCGGCTACACCAACACCCTGCCGCTGCACGTCGAGATTCTCTACAACGAGTACAACCACGTCGCCGCCTTCAGCGTCGCCAGTCTGCTGCTGGCCCTGGCGCTGTGCATCCTGCTGCTCAAGCAGTGGAGCGAGGCCCGCCTGGCGCGCCTCCAGTCGAATGCTGCCGAGGAATAAGCCATGAGTATCGAGATCCGCAACGTCAGCAAGCGCTTCGGCGCCTTCCAGGTCCTCAACGACATCAATCTGGATATCCGCAGCGGCGAGCTGGTGGCCCTGCTCGGTCCGTCCGGCTGCGGCAAGACCACCCTGCTGCGCATCATCGCCGGCCTGGAAAGCCCGGACCAGGGCAGCATCGTGTTCCACGGCGAGGATGTCTCCGGTCACGACGTGCGCGACCGCAACGTCGGCTTCGTGTTCCAGCACTACGCGCTGTTCCGCCACATGACGGTGTTCGACAACGTCGCCTTCGGCCTGCGCATGAAGCCCAAGCGCGAGCGGCCGAGCGAGACGCAGATCGCCGCCAAGGTCCACGAGCTGCTCGGCATGGTGCAGCTCGACTGGCTGGCCGACCGCTACCCCGAGCAGCTGTCCGGCGGCCAGCGCCAGCGCATCGCCCTGGCCCGCGCGCTGGCGGTGGAGCCGAAGATCCTCCTCCTCGACGAGCCGTTCGGGGCGCTGGACGCCAAGGTGCGCAAGGAGCTGCGCCGCTGGCTGGCGCGCCTGCACGAGGAGATCAACCTGACCTCGGTGTTCGTCACCCACGACCAGGAGGAGGCCATGGAGGTCGCCGACCGCATCGTGGTGATGAACAAGGGCGTGATCGAGCAGATCGGCCATCCCGGCGAGGTCTACGAGCAGCCGGCCAGCGACTTCGTCTACCACTTCCTCGGCGACTCCAACCGCCTGCAGCTGGGCGACGAGGGGCACATCCTGTTCCGCCCCCACGAGGTGTCGCTGGCGCGCGAGCCGCTGGCCGAGCACCGCCGTGCCGAGGTGCGCGACATCCGCCCGCTCGGCGCGATCACCCGGGTGACCCTCAAGGTCGAGGGACAGGGCGAGTTGATCGAGGCCGAGGTGGTGAAGAGCCATGCCAGCCTGCTCGGCCTGCAGCGCGGCGACCCCCTGTATTTCCGTCCCGCTGCCGGCAGCCTGCGTTCCGCGTCCTGAACCCGCTCGGCCATCCCGGTCTGCGCCCGCAGGCCGGGCTGGTCGGCCTGGCCGGGCTCTGCCAGACTGCGCTTTTTGGCCTGGCGTATTGCCCATGTCTGCCGTCAGTCACCCGCTTGTCGAACGCTTCCTCGAATCCCTCTGGCTGGAAAAGGGCCTGTCCCGGCATACCCGCCTGGCCTACGGCACCGACCTGGCGCTGTTCCGTGACTGGCTGGTGGAGCGCGGCTTCGACCTCGAGCGGGTCGATCGCGAGCTGATTCTCGAGCACCTCGGCTGGCGCCTCGACCACGGCTATCACGCCCGCTCCACGGCGCGGCTGATGTCCTGCCTGCGCGGTTTCTACCATTACTGCATGCTCGAGGACTTCATCGCCGAGGACCCGACCCTGCTGGTCGCCCTGCCGCGCCAGTCGCGGGCGGTGCCGCACACCCTCAGCGAGGCGGAGGTCGAGGCGCTGCTGGTCGCGCCGGACACCGCCGAGGCGCTCGGCCTGCGCGACCGCGCCATGCTCGAGGTGCTGTATGCCTGCGGCCTGCGGGTCAGCGAGCTGGTCGGTCTGACCCTGGAGCAGGTCAACCTGCGCCAGGGTGTGGTGCGGGTGTTCGGCAAGGGCTCTCGCGAGCGCCTGGTGCCACTCGGCGAGGAGGCCATCGACTGGCTGCTGCGCTACCTGCGCGAGGCGCGCGGCGAGCTGCTGATCGGCAAGCCCAGCGATGTGCTGTTTCCCAGTCTGCGTGGCGAGCAGATGACCCGGCAGACCTTCTGGCACCGCATCAAGCTGCACACCCGCAGCGCCGGCATCGACAAGCCGCTGTCGCCGCATACCCTGCGCCACGCCTTCGCCACCCACCTGCTCAACCATGGCGCCGACCTGCGCGTGGTGCAGATGCTGCTCGGCCACCGCGACCTGTCGACCACGCAGATCTACACCCATGTGGCGCGCGCCCGCCTGCAGGCGCTGCACGCCGAGCACCATCCGCGCGGCTGATCGTCGGCCTGTGTAGCCGCTCCGCAGTCGCGGCGGGCGGGTATGTTAGGCTTTATCAATAGTTCAAGCCGCTTCCTCGCGCTCAAGGAGTTTCCATGCGTCTGTCCCGCTTTCTCGCTGCCGCCGCGTTCGGTCTGGCCAGCTCCATCGCCCTGGCCGCCGATCCGGACCTGGCGATCCGCCAGACCCTGAAGTCGCTGCAGCCGAACCTGCCGATCGAGGCGATCAGCGAAAGTCCGATGCCCGGTCTGTACCAGGTGCAGCTCAAGGGCGGCCGCCTGTTGTATGCCAGCGCCGACGCGCAGTTCGTCCTGCAGGGCTTCCTGTTCCAGGTCAAGGACGGCAAGACCGTCAACCTCACCGAGCAGGCCGAGAGCAAGGCGGTGGCCCAGCAGATCAACGCCATTCCCGCCAAGGAGATGGTGGTGTTCCCGGCCGATCCGAAGGCCGCGCAGAAGACCCACATCACCGTGTTCACCGACACCGACTGCGGCTACTGCCAGAAGCTGCACAGCGAAGTCGCCGAGCTGAACCGCCGCGGCGTCGAGGTGCGTTACGTCGCCTTCCCGCGCCAGGGCACCGGCAGCCATGGCTACAACACCCTGGTCAGCGTGTGGTGCGCCAAGGACCCGCGCGAGGCGATGAACCTGGCCAAGGCGCGCAAGGAAGTACCGGCGGCGCAGTGCGAGAATCCGGTGGAGAAGCAGTACCAGCTCGGCCAGATGATCGGCGTGCAGGGCACCCCGGCCATCGTGCTGGCCAATGGCCAGTTGATCCCCGGCTACCAGCCGGCGCCGCAGCTGGCCGAGGCGGCACTGGCGGCCAAGTGAGCGACGGGCAGCTGGCGATTGACTAACCACCAGCCGCTTCGTAATGTGCGGATCTTTTCATCGGCCGGAATTTCCGGCCGTTCTGTGTAGTGATGATGGGGAACTTAGCGTGAAACCGGTGAAAGTAGGTATCTGTGGGTTGGGAACCGTCGGTGGCGGTACCTTCAATGTGCTCAAGCGCAATGCCGAAGAGATTGCCCGCCGTGCCGGGCGCGGCATCGAAGTGGCGCAGATTGCCGCGCGTGACGCCAACCCGCAATGCGATACCACCGGTACCCCCATCACCGGTGACGTGTTCGAGGTGGCCAGCAACCCGGAAATCGACATCGTCATCGAGCTGATCGGCGGCTATACCGTGGCCCGCGAGCTGGTGCTCAAGGCCATCGAGAACGGCAAGCACGTGGTCACCGCCAACAAGGCGCTGATCGCCGTGCACGGCAACGAGATCTTCGCCAAGGCCCGCGAGAAGGGCGTCATCGTCGCCTTCGAAGCCGCCGTGGCCGGCGGCATCCCGGTGATCAAGGCAATCCGCGAGGGTCTGGCCGGCAACCGCATCAACTGGCTGGCCGGCATCATCAACGGCACCGGCAACTTCATCCTCACCGAGATGCGCGAGAAGGGCCGTGCCTTCGAGGACGTACTCAAGGAAGCCCAGGCGCTGGGCTACGCCGAAGCCGACCCGACCTTCGACGTCGAGGGCATCGACGCCGCGCACAAGCTGACCATCCTCGCCTCCATCGCCTTCGGCATCCCGCTGCAGTTCGACAAGGCCTACACCGAGGGCATCACCGCGCTGACCACCGCCGACGTCAACTACGCCGAGGCGCTGGGCTACCGCATCAAGCACCTCGGTGTGGCCCGCCGCACCGAGGCCGGCATCGAGCTGCGCGTGCACCCGACGCTGATTCCGGCCGACCGCCTGATCGCCAACGTCAATGGCGTGATGAACGCGGTGATGGTCAACGGCGACGCCGTCGGCAGCACCCTGTTCTACGGCGCCGGCGCCGGCATGGAGCCGACCGCCTCGGCGGTGGTGGCCGACGTGGTCGACGTGACCCGCGTGCTGACCACCGACCCTGAGAACCGCGTGCCGCACCTGGCCTTCCAGCCGGATTCGCTGTCCGACCACCCGATCCTGCCGATCGAGGCCTGCGAGAGCGCCTACTACCTGCGCATCCAGGCCAAGGACCATCCGGGCGTGCTGGCCCAGGTGGCGACCATCCTCTCCGAGCGCGGCATCAACATCGAATCGATCATGCAGAAGGAAGCCGAGGAACACGACGGCCTGGTGCCGATGATCCTGGTCACCCACCGTGTGCGCGAGCAGAACATGAACGACGCCATCGCCGCCCTCGAAGGCCTGGAAGGCGTGGCCGGCAAGGTCGTGCGCATCCGCGTCGAACAGCTCAACTAATCCGTCAACGGCTGTCGGCGCGCGCCGGCAGCCCGCACCGAAGGTTTGTCCCCATGCGCTATATCAGTACCCGCGGCCAGGCGCCGGCCCTCAACTTCGAAGACGTGCTGCTCGCGGGCCTCGCCAGCGACGGTGGCCTCTACGTGCCGGAAAACCTGCCGCGCTTCACCGTCGAGGAGATCGCCTCCTGGGCCGGTCTGCCGTACCACGAGCTGGCCTTCCGGGTGATGCGCCCGTTCGTCGCCGGCAGCATCGCCGATGCCGACTTCAAGCAGATTCTGGAAGACACCTACGGCGTGTTCGCCCACCAGGCAGTGGCGCCGCTGACCCAGCTGGGCGCCAACGAGTGGGTGCTCGAGCTGTTCCAGGGCCCGACCCTGGCGTTCAAGGACTTCGCCCTGCAGCTGCTCGGCCGTCTGCTCGACCACGTACTGGCCAAGCGCAACGAGCGTGTGGTGATCATGGGCGCCACCTCCGGCGACACCGGCTCGGCCGCCATCGAAGGCTGCAAGGCCTGCGACAACGTCGACATCTTCATCATGCACCCGCACAACCGCGTGTCCGAGGTGCAGCGCCGGCAGATGACCACCATCCTCGGCGAGAACATCCACAACATCGCCATCGAAGGCAACTTCGACGACTGCCAGGAGATGGTCAAGGCCAGCTTCGCCGACCAGGGCTTCCTCAAGGGCACCCGCCTGGTGGCGGTCAACTCGATCAACTGGGCGCGGATCATGGCCCAGATCGTCTACTACTTCCACGCCGCCCTGCAGCTCGGCGCACCGCACCGCTCGGTGGCCTTCTCGGTGCCGACCGGCAACTTCGGCGACATCTTCGCCGGCTACCTGGCGCGCAACATGGGCCTGCCGATCAACCAGCTGATCGTCGCCACCAACCGCAATGACATCCTGCACCGCTTCATGTCCGGCAACCGCTACGACAAGGACACCCTGCACGCGTCGCTGTCGCCGTCGATGGACATCATGGTGTCGTCCAACTTCGAGCGCCTGCTGTTCGACCTGCACGGCCGCAATGGCCTGGCCGTCAGCGCGCTGATGGACGAGTTCAAGGCCACCGGCAAGCTGTCGGTGGCCGATGACCGCTGGACCGAAGCCCGCCGCCTGTTCGACTCGCTGGCGGTGGACGACGAGCAGACCTGCGCGACCATCGCTCAGGTGCATGCGCAGACCGGCTACCTGCTCGATCCGCACACCGCGATCGGCGTCAAGGCCGCCCGCGACTGCCGCCGCAGCCAGGCGTTGCCGATGGTGGTGCTCGGCACCGCGCACCCGGTCAAGTTCCCGGAAGCGGTGGAGAAGGCCGGCATCGCCGCCGTGCCGCAGCTGCCGCCGCACCTGGCCGACCTGTTCCAGCGCGAGGAGCGCTGCACCGTGCTGGCCAACGACCTGAAGACCGTGCAGGACTTCGTCAGTCAGCACGGCAACCGCGGCAAGCCGCTGTAAGTTAAGCTGCGAGTTGTCCACAGGGGGGGCCGGTTGCGCAAGCAGCCGGCCCTTTTTGTTGCTGCACCAGCAAGGACTGCCGGGGGAGGTCGGGCGCAGACCATTGTGGTGCCTGGCGCCATCCGGGTGCGAACTTGTGCACAATTTCCAGGTTCCTGCGCAAATCCCGTCGCCCTGCGCTGGTGCGTCTCGGGTCCGCCGCCGCTAATAACTAATTCATTGAAAATCAAGCAGAAAAAATGCTGAGCAAAAAATGACCAGTTTGTCTGCAGGCCATGCGCTGCAGGGGGCAGGGCGATCTGTCCGGAATTTGTCCACCCAGTTATCCACAGTAATTGTGGATTGAACGCCGCCCTGTCCAGCGCTGTAACTGTGGATAAGATCGTTATACTCGTCCCTATCAGTCACGGAGTCCGGTCATGCCCTTCGAGTTGTCCAGCCTGTTGCTCGGTGTTGTCGCTGCGGCCCTGCCGCTGGCCGCGCTGCTGTGGTCCCTGCAGCAGCAACGCAGTCGGGCCCAGCAGCAGGTCGGCCTGCTCGAGGAGCGCCTGGCCAGCAGCGAGCAGGCCCGCGGCGAACTGGCCAGCCGGCTGGAGCTGGCGCGTGGCGAGGGCCAGGGCCAGCAGCGCCTGCTGCTGAGCCTGCAGGGCGAAACCGCGGCGCTGCGCCGCGAGGTACAGCTGCTCGGCGTCGAGCGGCAGAAGGCCGCCGAGGCGGCGCAGCAGTGGCAGCAGGAGCGCCAGCAGCGCGAGGAGGAACTGCGCGACCTGGCCGCCGAGCGGGCGGCGCTGAGTGCGGCGCTGCGCGAGCAGCAGCAGGGCCACCGTCAGCGCTTGGAGGAGGTACAGGGCGCGCGCGACGAGCTGCGCGCGCAGTTCGCCGAGCTCGCCGGAAAGATCTTCGACGAACGCGAGCAGCGCTTCGCCGAGAGCAGCCAGCAGCGCCTCGGTCAACTGCTCGATCCGCTGCGCGAGCGCCTGCACAGCTTCGAGCAGCGCGTCGAGCAGAGTTATCAACAGGAGGCGCGCGAGCGCTTCTCGCTGGGCAAGGAGCTGGAGCGCCTGCAGCAGCTCAACCAGCGCCTCGGCGACGAGGCGACCAACCTGACCCGCGCGCTCAAGGGGCAGAAGACCCAGGGCAACTGGGGCGAGCTGGTGCTCGAACGGGTGCTCGAGCACGCCGGGCTGGAGAAGGGCCGCGAGTACGACACCCAGGTCAGCCTGCGCGGCGCCGGCGGCGAGCGTTTCCAGCCCGACGTGCTGATCCGCCTGCCTGGCGAGCGCCAGGTGGTGGTGGACGCCAAGGTCAGCCTGACCGCCTACCAGCAGTACGTCGGCGCCGAGGACGAGGGCAGCCGCCAGCAGGCCCTCAAGCAGCACGTGCAGTCGCTGCGCAGCCACCTCAAGGGGCTCTCCGGCAAGGACTACCAGCGCCTCGAGGGCCTGCACAGCCTGGATTTCGTCCTGCTGTTCGTGCCGCTGGAAGGCGCCTTCGCGACCGCCCTCCAGGCCGAGCCGGGACTGTTCGAAGAGTCCTTCGGGCAGAACATCGTGATCGTCAGCCCGACCACCCTGCTGGCCACCCTGCGCTTGATCGACAGCTTGTGGCGCCAGGAGCGGCAGAACCTCAATGCCCGCGAGATCGCCGAGCGCGCCGGCGCGCTGTACGACAAGTTCGTGCTGTTCGTGCAGGATCTCGACGAGATCGGCAGCCGCCTGCAGCAGCTGGACAAGGCCTACGCCAGCGCGCGGAACAAGCTCACCGCCGGGCGCGGCGACCTGATCAGCCGCAGCGAGCAGCTCAAGCTGCTCGGTGCCCGCGCCAGCAAGAGCCTGCCGGCCGACTGGCTGGAGCGCTCGGCCAGCCTGCCGCTGGCCCTGGACGAGGACCCCGCCTGACCGCGATCTGTGGATAACGTTGCGCGCTTATCCACGCGGCGCGGGCACCGCTAGGGGGCAACTGCGCTCCGTTCGGCACAGGTCTGTTCAGAGCAGCACCAGCGCAAGGCCCAGCCCCAGGCCGGCGGCCATCACCGGCAGGGTCAGCAGGGCCAAGCGTGGGCCACCGAGCACGGCGATCAGCACGCCCTTGATCAGGCTGTTGCTGGCCACCGCCAGGGCGATGCCGCGGACCGCCACCTGCGGGTCCAGCTCGCTCAGCGCGCTGCGTGACAGCGACAGGGTGATGGCGTCGGCGTCGGTGAGGCCGGACAGCACGGCGACTAGGTAGACGCCGACGTCGCCCAGCTCGCGGCGGGCGATCTCCACCAGCAGCAGTATCAGCGCCAGCAGCAGGGCGAAGCGCACGGCCGGGGCGAGTTCGAAGGGGTTCTTCAGTGGCGGTTCGGCATCCGCCGGCAGCTCGCTGCTGCTGGCTCGCTGCCACCAGTACAGCGCGCCCAGGGCATACACCAGCGTTGCGGCCGCCAGCGGCCAGAGCAGTCCCGGCACCAGCTGCGGGTTGACCACCGCTACTTCCAGCAGCACGCGCGGGAACACCAGCGCCGAGGTGCCCAGCAGGCCGGTGGCCAGCAGGGTGTGCAGTTCGCGCTGGCCATGCAGGCGGGCCAGGGTCATGGTCATGATGGTGGAGGACACCACGCTGCCGAGCAGGGCGGTCAGCAGCAGGCCGTGGCGGGTGCCGACCAGGCGGATGGCCACGTAGGCGGCAAAGCCCAGCCCGGCGATCAGCACCACCATCCACCAGGTGACGTAGGGATTGAACACCTGCCAGGGGCCGTAGCCCTGGTTGGGCAGCGCCGGCAGCAGCACGATGGAAATGAACAGCAGCTTGAGCGCGCCGGACAGTTCTTCGGCGGACAGGCGCCGGAGCGCCGCATGCATGGGTTCCTTGAGGCGCAGCAGCAGGGCCACCACCACCGCGCAGCCGCCGGCCAGCAGGCGGCTGTCGGCCAGCGCCAGGCTGCCGAGCAGGAAGGTCAGCAGCAGGGCGATCTCGCTGGTTTGGCCGTGATCGCTGCTGTGGCGCAGGGCGACCACGTAGGCGGTGGTGCTGAGGATCGTCAGGGCCAGCAGCAGGGCGATCCATACCCCCGCGCCGAGATGGCTGGCGAGCAGGGCGGCGAGGCCGCCGAGCAGGCCGACCAGGCCGAAGGTGCGCACTCCGGCGGCGAGCTGGTCGTCCTCGCTGTTGCGCGCGCTCCAGCCGCGCTCGGCGCCGATCAGCAGGCCGATGGCCAGCGCGCTGGCCAGATCCAGCAGGATATCGAGGTTGGGGGTCATCGGCGGTTCCCTGGCGGATGCATGCCCCTGAGTCTATCAGCCACGTCCGGGACTGCGGCCCGGGCGTGGCTGCGGGGGTCAGTGCAGCTTCAGGTGGCGGCTGAGCAGGGCGCGCAGTGCGGCGGGCTTGACCGGCTTGCTCAGGTAGTCGAGGCCGGCGGCGTGCACCTCGGCGATCAGCTCGGCGCGGCCGTCGGCGCTGATCACCACCCCCGGCACCGGCTGGCCGAGGCGGGCGCGCAGCCAGCCCATCAGCGCCTGGCCGGTCTCGCCGTCATCCAGGTGGTAGTCGACCAGCACCAGTTCCGGCGGACTGTCGCTGGCCAGCAGCTGCGCGCACTCTGCGCGACTGCGCGCGGTCTGCACCTGGCAACCCCAGCGGCTGAGCAGGCTGCGCATGCCGGTGAGGATGCTGTCCTCGTTGTCGATGCACCAGACCCGCGCGCCGTTCATGGTCTGCCCGGCGGTACTCTGCGTCTGCGGGCTGGCCAGCGGCACGGCCAGGCCGCGGGCCAGTGGCACGCGCACGCTGAACACGCTGCCCTTGCCCGGCCAGGAGCGCACATCGATGCGGTGCTTGAGCACCTGGCAGAGGCCGTCGGCGATCGCCAGGCCGAGGCCCAGGCCCTTCTCGGCGCGGGTCTGGTGACTGTCCAGGCGCTTGAATTCCTCGAAGATCACCTTGAGCTTGTCGGCCGGAATGCCCGGGCCGCGGTCCCACACTTCCAGGCGCAGGTAACGTCCCTCGCGGCGCACGCCGAGCAGCACCTTGCCCTTGGCGTAGCGGAAGGCGTTGGTCAGGAAGTTCTGCAGCACCCGGCGCAGCAGCTTGGGGTCGCTGTCGATGCGCTGCCGGCTGGCGCGGATGTGCAGGTCGATGCCCTGCTCCTGGGCCAGGGCGCGGAATTCCACGCCGAGGGCGTCGTACAGGGTGTCGAGGGCGAAGGCGCTGCGCTCGGGGGTGAAGCGCCCGCCTTCCAGGCGCGAGATGTCCAGCAGGTCGGCGATCAGATCCTCGGCCGAGCGCAGCGAGGAGTCTAGGTGGCGGACCAGTTCCTGTACCTCGCCGGGCAGCGCCTCCTGGTGGGCGAGGGCGGCGGAGAACAGCCGCGCGGCGTTGAGCGGCTGCATCAGGTCGTGGCTGACCGCCGCGAGGAAGCGGGTCTTCGACTGGTTGGCCAGTTCGGCACGGGCCTTGGCCTCGGACAGCTGCTCGTTGAGCGCGGACAGTTCGCGGGTGCGCTCCTCGACCCGCAGCTCGAGGCTCTCGTTGGCCTCCTTGAGCGCATCCTCGGCCTGGCGGTGGGCGGTGATGTCGGTGAACGACATGACGAAGCCGCCGCCGGGCATCGGGTTGCCGACCAGCTCGATCACCCGGCCGTTGGGCAGGGTGCGCTCGGAGGTGTGCGCAGTGCCCTGGCGCATCCAGTACAGGCGCTTGGCCACGTGGATGTCCGGGTCGCCCTTGCCGCACAGGCCGCGTTCGGCGTTGTAGCGGATGATGTCGGCGATCGGCCGGCCGATGCTGATCAGGCCCTCGGGGTACTCGAACAGTTCCAGATAGCGGCGGTTCCAGGCCACCAGGCGCAGCGACTGGTCGACCACGCTGATGCCTTGGGAAATGTTCTCGATCGCCCCCTGCAGCAGCGCGCGGTTGAACTGCAGAACCTCCGAGGCCTCGTCGACGATGCGCACGACGTCCTCGACCTGCATGTCGCGGCCTTCGATGGTGGCCTTGACCACCGCACGGGCCGAGGAGGCGCCAAGCACGCCGGCGAGCAGACGCTCGGTGTGGGCGATCCATTCGCTGCTGGCGGTCTGGCTCGGGCTGAAGCCCTTGCCCTGGCGATAGGCGAAGCGGATGAAGCTCTGCCGCGCGCGTTCCTCGCCGACGAAGCGGGCGGCCAGGTTGAGCAGGTCCTGCACCTGCACCGCCAGCAGCAGGCGCGGGCTGGGACGCACCGAGGCTTCCTGGCCGACGAAGCGGCTGGCCTGCCAGTGCTCGGAGACGCGGGTGCGCGAGAACAGGGAAACCAGCACGAACACCAGGAAGTTGCCGGTCAGCGACAGCAGGGTGCCCTGGGTCAGGGCGTCCATCGGCAGGCCCAGCGGGTTGCCGGCCAGCCACTGCTGGCCGGGGAAGATGGCCAGCGACCAGCCCAGGCCATCGGCGAGCAGCGGTAGCAGCAGGGTGTAGCACCACAGCAGCGCGCCGGTGGCGAGGCCGGCGAATACGCCGCGGCTGTTGGCCTGCTTCCAGTACAGCGCGCCGAACATCGCCGGGCCGAGCTGGGTGATGGCGGCGAAGGCTACCTGGCCGATGCTGGCCAGGCTGATGCTGGGGCCGATCAGTCGGTAGATCACGTAGGCCAGCAGCAGCAGGGCGATGATGGCGATGCGCCGTACCGACAGCAGCCAGTGACGGAACTCCTCGAAGGGCCGCTCGGCGCTGTGCCGGCGCAGCAGCCAGGGCAGCAGCATGTCGTTGGAGATCATGGTCGACAGCGCTACCGCCGCGACGATGACCATGCCGGTGGCCGCCGAGGCGCCACCGATGAAGGCCAGCAGGGCCAGCGCCGGATGCGCCTCGGCCAGCGGCAGGCTGATGACGAAGGAGTCCGGCTGCACCCCGGCCGGCAGCAGCAGCTGCCCGGCCAGGGCGATTGGCACCACGAACAGCGCCGCCAGCACCAGGTAGAGGGGGAATACCCAGCGCGCCAGGTTGAGGTCCTGTGGCTCGATGTTCTCCACCACGGTGACGTGGAACTGCCGCGGCAGGCAGATGATCGCCATCATCGCCACGCCGGTCTGCACGATCATTGCCGGCCAGTCGATCGGTTGCTGCCAGTATTCCGCGAGGCGCGGTGCCGCCTGGGCCTTGGCCAGCAGGTCGTCGAAGCCGTTGTACAGGCCCCAGGTGACGAACACGCCGACGGCGATGAACGCCAGCAGCTTGACCAGCGACTCGAAGGCCACCGCCATGACCATGCCGCGGTGGTGCTCGGTGGCGTCGAGGTTGCGGGTGCCGAACAGGATGGTGAACAGGGCGAGGATCAACGACACGATCAACGCCGTGTCCTGGGCGCCCAGGCCGTTGGCGCTGGCATCGGCGCCGGTCAGCAGGTTGACGCCGAGGACTATCCCCTTGAGCTGCAGGGCGATGTAGGGCAGCACGCCGACCAGGCAGATCAAGGCCACGACGATGGCCAGCGAGCGCGACTTGCCGTAGCGCGCGGCGATGAAGTCGGCGATCGAGGTGATGTTTTCCTGCTTGCTGATCAGGATCATCTTGGCCAGCATCTGCGGCATGAACAGCAGCAGCAGCAGCGGGCCGAGGTAGATGGGCACGAACGACCACAGCTGTCCGGCCGCCTGGCCGACCGCGCCGAAAAAGGTCCAGCTGGTGCAGTACACCGCCAGGGACAGGCTGTACACCCAGGCGCGCAGGCGCGGGCGAGCCACGCCGGTGGTCTGGCGACGGTCGCCGTAGAAGGCGATGGCAAACAGGATGGCCATGTAGGCCAGGGCGACCGCGGCGATCAGCCCGCTGGACAGCGACATGCGAACTCCGGTGTATCGGGATCGGCAGAGTTTGGCAGCAAAGTGCTGC
Organism: Pseudomonas linyingensis; assembly: GCF_900109175.1. Taxonomy (GTDB): domain Bacteria; phylum Pseudomonadota; class Gammaproteobacteria; order Pseudomonadales; family Pseudomonadaceae; genus Geopseudomonas; species Geopseudomonas linyingensis. The sequence goes on from NZ_FNZE01000007.1 coordinate 179,333, forward strand.
GCCGTCAGGCCCTTGCGACCAAGGTCGTGGAGGCATGGCAGCGGCTCTGCGCTGCGGGTTGCAGGCGGGGCGGCGAGGGCGGGCGCAGGGCGCGGCGGGGCGGCAGGGGGAGACGGGCGTCGCGGCGGACGCCCGCGGGGGCTTACTGGGCGTCGAAGGCCTGGCCGTTGACACCGCTGCTGTCCGGACCCATCAGGTACAGGTAGACCGGCATGATCTCTTCCGGCGTCGGGTTCTGCAGCGGGTTCTCGCCCGGGTAGGCCTGGGCGCGCATGCTGGTGCGGGTGGCGCCGGGGTTGACGCTGTTGGCGCGCACTGCGCTGATGCCGTCGACTTCGTCGGCGAGCACCTGCATCAGGCCCTCGTTGGCGAACTTGGACACCGCGTAGGCGCCCCAGTAGGCGCGGCCCTTGCGGCCGACGCTGCTGGAGGTGAACAGCACCGAGGCATCGCTGGACAGCTTGAGCAGCGGCAGCAGCACGCTGGTGAGCATGAACACCGCGTTGACGTTGACCTGCATGACGCGCATGAAGTTGTCGCCGGAGAACTGCTCGATCGGCGTGCGCGGACCGAGGATCGCCGCGTTGTGCAGCAGGCCGTCGAGGCGACCGAACTCGCGCTCGATGGTCGCCGCCAGCTCGTCATACTGGTGCGGCTGGGCAGTTTCCAGGTTGAACGGGAAGATCGCCGGCTGCGGGCCGCCGGCCTTCTCGATCTGGTCGTAGACCTCCTCCAGATGCTCGATGGTCTTGCCCAGCAGGACCACCGTGGCGCCATGGGCGGCGAAGGTCCGGGCGGCGGCGGCGCCGATGCCGCGGCCGGCGCCGGTGATCAGGATCACCCGATCCTTGAGCAGGTCGGGGCGGGCGGAGTATTGGAACATGGGTAGAGCCTCGTTCAAATCGCAGAAGGAATTCGCGCAGCGACACCTGCACCGGCATGGCGAGCCGCCTTGCGGCGCTCGCCGTGGCCGGGGTGTCGGCTGTCTGCTGGGGCGGGCCTGGCGGATTGCACCGGGCCAGAGCGCCGCCTGGTTTGTCATCGAGTGTCGCGCAGGCGCGGGGCAGCGGCTATGCGCCGGAAGTCTTAGTGGCCGTTCAGCAGCCGCACAGGGCGCGGTCGAGTACCTCGCGCAGCTCGCTGGGGTGACCGATCACCAGGTCGGCGCCCCAGTGGCCGGGATTGTCGTCGGGGTGGATGTAGCCGTAGCGCACCGCCACCGTGCGCGTGCCAGCGGCGCGGCCGGCCTCGATGTCGCGGGCGTCGTCGCCGACGTAGAGCACCTCGCGCGGGTCGAGGCCGAGCTGCTGGCAGGCCAGCAGGAGCATCTCCGGGTCGGGCTTGCTGCGCTTGACGTGCTCGGGACAGACCAGCACCGCGGCGCGCTCGGCCAGTTGCAGGTGCTGCATGATCGGCTCGGCGTAGTGCAGCGGCTTGTTGGTCGCCACGCCCCAGCGCAGGCGCGCGCGCTCGAGGTCGGCGAGCAGCTCGGGGATGCCGTCGAAGGGACGGGTGAGCACCGCGCAGTGTGCCTGGTAGCGCTCGAGAAACTCGCGGCGCAGGGCGTCGAACTCGGGATGTTCCGGGTCGAGGTCGAAGGTGCAGGCGACCATCGCCCGTGCGCCGCCGGACACCTGGTCGCGGATCCGCTGCGGCTCCAGCGGGGCCATGCCGCGCACGGCGCGCATGGCCTGGCACACGGCGATGAAGTCCGGCGCGCTGTCGACCAGCGTGCCGTCCATGTCGAACAGAACCGCTCGCAAGCGCATCGGCTCACTCCTCGCGCAAGGTCTGGATCATGTAGTTGACGTCGACGTCGTTGCCCAGCTTGTAGGTCTTGCTCAGCGGGTTGTAGGTCAGGCCGACGATGTCCTTGACCGCGAGCTTGGCGCCGCGGCACCAAGCGCCCAGTTCCGAGGGGCGGATGAACTTCTTGAAGTCGTGGGTGCCGCGCGGCAGCATCTTCAGCAGGTATTCGGCGCCGATGATCGCCAGCAGGTAGGCCTTGGGATTGCGGTTGATGGTCGAGAAGAACACCTGGCCGCCGGGCTTGACCAGGCGCTGGCAGGCCTGGATCACCGAGGCCGGATCGGGCACGTGCTCGAGCATCTCCAGACAGGTGACCACGTCGAACTGGCCGGGCATTTCCGCAGCCAGCGCCTCGGCGGTGCTCTGCCGGTAGTCGACCTGCACCCCGGACTCCAGCTGGTGCAGGCGCGCCACGGCCAGAGGCGCCTCGCCCATGTCGATGGCTGTTACGGTCGCGCCGCGCAGGGCCATCGACTCGCTGAGGATGCCGCCGCCGCAGCCGACGTCGAGCACCCGCTTGCCGGCCAGGCCGACGCGCTCGTCGATCCAGTTGACCCGCAGCGGGTTGATCTCGTGCAGCGGCTTGAACTCGCTCTCGCGGTCCCACCAGCGATGGGCGAGGGCCTCGAATTTGGCGATTTCGGCGTGGTCGACGTTGCTCATGGTGCGGATTCCGTTGGCAAGGCTGGTTGCGTCAGACGCCTATCTTGCCAGTTTTCGCACGGATTGGGGGCGCACGGCGTGTCGCGCCATCCGCTACGCCCCGGCGATCTTCGTGCCCCAGGCGCGCGCCTTGTCCAGCAACTCGTCCTCGTCGACACGGGTCAGGCGGCCGTCCTCGAGCAGCGCCTTGCCGCCGACCCAGACGTGCTTCACGCAGTCGCGGCCGCTGGCATAAATCAGCTGCGAGACCGGGTCGTAGACCGGTTGCTGGGCCAGGCCGCCGAGGTCGAAGGCCACCAGGTCGGCGCTCTTGCCGGCCTCCAGCGAGCCGCACTCGTCGTCGATGCCCAGCGCGCGGGCGCCGTTGAGGGTGGCCATGCGCAGGGCGCGGTGGGCGTCCAGCGCGGTGGCCGAGCCGGCCACCGCCTTGGCCAGCAGCGCCGCGGTACGGGTCTCGCCGAGCAGATCGAGGTCGTTGTTGCTCGCCGCGCCGTCGGTGCCGATGGCGACGTTGACCCCGGCCTGCCACAGGCGCTCAACCGGGCAGAAGCCGCTGGCCAGCTTGAGGTTGGATTCGGGGCAGTGGATCACACTGCTGTTGTGCTGCACCAGCAGCGCCAGGTCGTGGTCGTCGATCTGGGTCATGTGCACGGCCTGGAAGCGCGGGCCGAGCAGGCCGAGACGGGCCAGGCGCGCCAGCGGCCGCTCGCCGTGCTGCTCGAGGGCCTGCTGCACCTCGTGGGCGGTCTCGTGCACGTGCATGTGGATGCCGGCGTCGAGCTGCTCGGCCAGCACGCGCACCCGCTCCAGGCGGTCGTCGCTGACCGTGTAGGGGGCGTGCGGGCCGAAGGCGACCTTGATGCGCGGGTGGTGGCGCAGGTCGCTGAACAGTTCGAGGCCGTGGCGCAGCGCCTCGTCGGTGTCGTGGGCGCCGGGCACCGGGAAGTTCAGCACCGGAATGGTGATCTGCGCGCGCACGCCGCTGCCATGGGCCACCTCGCTGGCGATCTGCGGGAAGAAGTACATGTCGGAGAAGGCGGTGACGCCGCCCTTGACCTGCTCGGCGATGGCCAGTGCGGTGCCGTCGCGGACGAAGTCCTCGCTCACCCACTTGGCCTCGGCCGGCCAGATGTGCTCCTGCAGCCAGGTCATCAGTGGCAGGTCGTCGGCCAGGCCGCGGAACAGGCTCATCGCCGCGTGGCCGTGGGCGTTGACCAGGCCGGGGGCCAGCAGCATGCCCGGCAGCTCGCGGCGCTCGCGGGCGGGGATGGCCAGCGCCTGCTGGCGCGGGGCGAGCAGGGCGATGCGCCCGTCGCGGATGCCCAGCGCATGCCCGCGCAGGACCACGCCGGCCGGCTCCACCGGGACAATCCATTCGGGGAGCAGGAGCAGATCCAGGGGGGCGGTGGTGCTGGGCATGGGCGAGGCTTCCGGTGCGACGTCTGAGAGGCTGCGAGTGTAGCGGCTGCGGCGCCGGTCTTGAAGCGGCCGCGAGCCGGGACAAGCAGGTATACTCGGCGGCTTTTTCAGGTATCGGCGAGGTATTCCCCATGCGCGAGCAACTGCTGGCGGCGGAAAAGGTCAAGGCAATCGACTGGCATGACGGCGTCCTGCATCTGCTCGATCAGCGCGTGCTGCCGCTCGAGGAAACCTGGCGCAGCTACGACAGCGCCGCCGGGGTGGCCGAGGCGATCCGTCTGATGGTGGTGCGCGGCGCCCCGGCGATCGGCATCAGCGCCGCCTACGGCGTGGTGCTCGGCGCGCGCGCGCGGCTGGCCGCCGGCGGCGACTGGCGGGCGGCGCTGGAGGAGGACTTCGCCGTGCTGGCGGCCTCGCGGCCGACCGCGGTCAACCTGTTCTGGGCGCTGGACCGCATGCGCGAGCGCCTGGCTCGTCTGCAGGACGGCGACGACGTGCTGGCCGCCCTGGAAGCCGAGGCCATCGGCATCCACGACAGCGACCGCGAGGCCAACCTGACCATGGCCCAGCTCGGCGTCGAGCTGATCCGCAAGCACGACCGCCGCGCGCAGAAGCTGCTGACCCACTGCAATACCGGCGCCCTGGCCACCGGCGGCTTCGGCACCGCGCTGGGGGTGATCCGCGCCGCGCATGTCGCCGGCCTGGTCGAGCGGGTGTTCGCCGACGAGACCCGGCCCTGGCTGCAGGGCGCCCGGCTGACCGCCTGGGAGCTGGCCGGCGAGGGCATCCCGGTGAGCCTGAATGCCGACGCCGCCGCTGCGCACCTGATGAAGACCGAAGGCATCAGCTGGGTGATCGTCGGCGCCGACCGCATCACCGCCAACGGCGACGTGGCCAACAAGATCGGCACCTACCAGCTGGCGGTCAACGCCATGCACCACGGCGTGCGCTTCATGGTGGTGGCGCCCAGCTCGACCATCGACATGAGTCTGGAGAGCGGCGACGACATCCCCATCGAGGAGCGCGACGGTCGCGAGCTGCTGGAAATCGGCGGCCAGCGCGTGGCCGCCGAGGTGCATGCGGTCAACCCGGTGTTCGACGTCACCCCGGCCGATCTGATCGACGCCATCGTCACCGAGAAGGGCGTGGTCGAGCGTCCGGATGCGAAGAAAATGGCCCAATTGATGTGCCGCAAGCGCCTGCACTGACGCGGGCTGGCGGGTGTCCGCCGAGGACGCTTGTGGTAAGCTCCTGCCTCTTTTTAAAAGGCCCGCAAGGGCCTTCCAGTATTGCGCGCGATGCCACTCTGCTGGCACCTGCCTAGAACAAAGGAACCAGGCTTCTCATGGGCGAACTGGCCAAAGAAATTCTCCCGGTCAATATCGAAGACGAGCTGAAGCAGTCGTACCTCGACTACGCGATGAGCGTGATCGTCGGGCGTGCCCTGCCGGACGCGCGCGACGGCTTGAAGCCGGTGCACCGGCGCGTGCTGTTCGCCATGAGCGAGCTGGGCAACGACTGGAACAAGCCGTACAAGAAGTCCGCCCGTGTGGTCGGTGACGTCATCGGTAAGTACCACCCGCACGGCGACACCGCGGTGTACGACACCATCGTGCGCATGGCCCAGCCGTTCTCGCTGCGCTACATGCTGGTCGATGGCCAGGGCAACTTCGGTTCGGTGGACGGCGACAACGCTGCCGCCATGCGTTACACCGAAGTGCGCATGGCCAAGCTGGCCCACGAGCTGCTCGCCGATCTGGACAAGGAAACCGTCGACTGGGTGCCCAACTACGACGGCACCGAGCAGATCCCGGCGGTCATGCCGACCAAGATCCCCAACCTGCTGGTCAACGGCTCCAGCGGCATCGCCGTGGGCATGGCCACCAACATCCCGCCGCACAACCTGCGCGAGGTGATCGACGGCTGCCTGGCGCTGATCGACAACCCCGAGCTGACCGTCGACGAGCTGATGCACTACATCCCCGGCCCGGACTTCCCTACAGCGGGGATCATCAACGGCCGCGCCGGCATCATCGAGGCCTACCGCACCGGCCGTGGCCGCATCTACATGCGTGCCCGCGTCGAGGTCGAGGACATCGACAAGGTCGGCGGCCGCCAGCAGCTGGTGGTCACCGAGCTGCCCTACCAGCTGAACAAGGCGCGCCTGATCGAGAAGATCGCCGAGCTGGTCAAGGAGAAGAAGCTCGAGGGCATCAGCGAGCTGCGCGACGAGTCGGACAAGGACGGCATGCGCGTGGTCATCGAGCTGCGTCGCGGCGAGGTGCCGGAGGTGGTGCTCAACAACCTCTACGCGCAGACCCAGATGCAGGGCGTGTTCGGCATCAACGTGGTGGCGCTGGTCGACGGCCAGCCGCGTACCCTGAACCTCAAGGACATGCTCGAGGTGTTCGTCCGTCACCGCCGCGAAGTGGTGACCCGGCGTACCGTGTTCGAGCTGCGCAAGGCCCGCGAGCGCGGCCACATCCTCGAAGGCCAGGCGGTGGCGCTGTCCAACATCGACCCGGTGATCGAGCTGATCAAGCAGTCGCCGACCCCGGCCGAGGCCAAGGAACGCCTGATCGCCACCGCCTGGGAGTCCAGCGCGGTGGAAGCCATGGTCGAGCGCGCCGGCGCCGACTCCTGCCGTCCGGACGACCTCGATCCGCAGTACGGCCTGCGCGAGGGCAAGTACTACCTGTCGCCGGAACAGGCCCAGGCCATCCTCGAGCTGCGCCTGCACCGCCTGACCGGACTGGAGCACGAGAAGCTGCTGGCCGAGTACCAGGAGATCCTCCTGCAGATCGGCGAGCTGCTGCGCATCCTGAGCAATCCGGTGCGCCTGCTGGAAGTCATCCGCGAGGAGCTGGAGAAGGTCAAGGCCGATTTCGGCGATGCGCGGCGCACCGAGATCGTCGCCTCCCAGGTCGACCTGACCATCGCCGACCTGATCACCGAAGAAGAGCGCGTGGTGACCATCTCCCACGGCGGCTACGCCAAGTCCCAGCCGCTGGCCGCCTACCAGGCGCAGCGTCGCGGCGGGCGTGGCAAGTCGGCCACCGGGGTGAAGGACGAGGACTACATCGAGCACCTGCTGGTCGCCAACAGCCACGCCACCCTGCTGCTGTTCTCCAGCAAGGGCAAGGTCTACTGGCTGCGCACCTTCGAGATTCCCGAGGCTTCGCGCACCGCGCGTGGCCGTCCGCTGGTCAACCTGCTGCCGCTGGACGAGGGCGAGCGCATCACCGCGATGCTGCAGGTCGACCTCGAGGCACTGCAGCAGAGCGCCGGCGCCGATGAGGAGCTGGACGACAACGAAGGCCTGGTGATCGAGGGCGAGCTGGTCGAGGCGGAAAGCGCCGAAGACAGCGATGCCGAGGTGGCCGACTTTGATCCGGACGAGCCGACCGGCGCCTACATCTTTATGGCCACCGCCTTCGGTACCGTGAAGAAGACCCCGCTGGTGCAGTTCAGCAAGCCGCGCAGCAGCGGCCTGATCGCCCTCAAGCTGGAGGAGGGCGACACCCTGATCGCCGCCGCCATCACCGATGGCGCAAAGGAGATCATGCTGTTCTCCGACGGCGGCAAGGTCATCCGCTTCAAGGAAAAACACGTGCGTACCATGGGCCGTACCGCCCGCGGCGTGCGCGGCATGCGCCTGGCGGACGGCCAGCAGCTGATTTCCATGCTGATCCCCGAACCGCAGGCGCAGATCCTCACCGCCTCCGAGCGCGGCTACGGCAAGCGCACCGCCATCGACGAGTTCCCGCAGCGCGGCCGCGGCGGCCAGGGTGTGATCGCCATGGTCAGCAACGAGCGCAACGGCCGGCTGGTCGGTGCCATCCAGGTGCAGGACGGCGAGGAGATCATGCTGATCTCCGACCAGGGCACCCTGGTGCGCACCCGTGTCGACGAGGTGTCCTCGCTGGGCCGCAACACCCAGGGCGTGACCCTGATCAAGCTGGCCAGCGACGAGACCCTGGTCGGTCTGGAGCGCGTGCAGGAGCCGTCGGACAATGGCGAGGATGACGAGCTGGCGGACAGTGCGGCGGTGATCGGCGCAGACCTGGCGGCCAACGACGAGATCGAGCCGCAGGTCAGCGAAGAGTAAGCAGGCGCAGGCGGCTCGCCGCCTGCGGTCGCAGCAATATCGGCGAAGGGCGCGTGGCGCCCTGCGCCCAACAACTGAGAGTGGATGTGAGCATGCGAGCCCATAATTTCTGCGCCGGCCCGGCCGCGCTGCCCGAAGCCGTTCTGCAAAAGGCCCAGGCCGAACTTCTCGACTGGCACGGCAAGGGCCTGTCGGTGATGGAGATGAGCCACCGCAGCGACGACTACGTCGCCATCGCCGAGAAGGCCGAGCAGGACCTGCGCGACCTGCTGAGCATTCCGTCGAACTACAAGGTGCTGTTCATGCAGGGCGGCGCCAGCCAGCAATTTGCGCAGATTCCGCTGAACCTGCTGCCCGAAGACGGCATCGCCGACTACGTCGACACCGGCATCTGGTCGAAGAAGGCCCTCGAGGAAGCGCGCCGCTTCGGCAACGTCAACGTCGCCGCCAGCGCCAAGGCCTACGACTTCTTCGCCATCCCCGGGCAGAACGACTGGCAGCTGAGCAAGAACGCCGCCTACCTGCACTACGCCAGCAACGAGACCATCGGCGGTCTGCAGTTCGACTGGGTGCCGGAGCTGGGCGAGGTGCCGCTGGTGGTCGACATGTCCTCGGACATCCTCTCCCGGCCGATCGACGTGTCGCAGTTCGGCATGATCTACGCCGGTGCGCAGAAGAACATCGGCCCCAGCGGCCTGGTGGTGGCGATCATCCGCGAAGACCTGCTCGGCAAGGCGCGCAGCATCTGCCCGACCATGCTCGACTACAAGGTCGCCGCCGACAACGGCTCGATGTACAACACCCCGGCGACCTTCTCCTGGTACCTGTCCGGCCTGGTGTTCGAGTGGCTGAAGGAGCAGGGCGGCCTCGAGGCGATGGAGCAGCGCAACCGCGCCAAGCAGGAGCTGCTCTACGGCGCCATCGACGCCAGCGCCTTCTACACCAACCCGATCGCCAAGAACGCCCGTTCGTGGATGAACGTGCCGTTCCGCCTGGCCGACGAGAAGCTCGACAAGGTGTTCCTCGCCGGCGCCGAGGCGCGCGGCCTGCTCAACCTCAAGGGCCACCGTTCGGTCGGCGGCATGCGGGCCTCCATCTACAACGCGGTCGGTCTCGACGCGGTGCAGGCGCTGGTCGCCTACATGGCCGAGTTCGAGAAGGAGCACGGCTGATGACGGATGTGATCTCCGAAAAGGAGCAGTTGCAGGCCCTGCGCGTGCGCATCGACAGCCTCGATGAGCAGATCCTCGGCCTGATCAGCGAGCGCGCGCGCTGCGCCGAGGAAGTCGCGCGGGTCAAGATGGCCTCGCTGCAGCCCGGTGAGCAGCCGGTGTTCTACCGTCCCGAGCGCGAAGCCTGGGTGCTCAAGCACATCATGGAGCTCAACCAGGGACCGCTCGGCAACGAGGAAGTGGCGCGCCTGTTCCGCGAGATCATGTCGTCCTGCCTGGCCCTCGAGCACCCGCTCAAGGTCGCCTACCTCGGCCCGGAGGGCACCTTCACCCAGGCCGCGGCGCTCAAGCACTTCGGCAATGCGGTGATCAGCCAGCCGATGGCGGCGATCGACGAGGTGTTCCGCGAAGTGGCCGCCGGCGCGGTCAACTTCGGCGTGGTGCCGGTGGAAAACTCCACCGAGGGCGCGGTCAACCACACCCTCGACAGCTTCCTCGAGCACGATCTGGTGATCTGTGGCGAGGTGGAGCTGCGCATCCACCACCACCTGCTGGTCGGTGAGAACACCAAGACCGACAAGATTTCGCGCATCTACTCCCACGCCCAGTCGCTGGCCCAGTGCCGCAAGTGGCTGGATGCGCACTACCCGAACGTCGAGCGCGTCGCGGTGTCGAGCAACGCCGACGCCGCCAAGCGGGTGAAGAGCGAGTGGAACAGCGCGGCGATCGCCGGCGACATGGCCGCCCAGCTGTATGGGCTGACCAAGCTGGCCGAGAAGATCGAGGATCGCCCGGACAATTCCACGCGCTTTCTGATCATCGGCAACCAGGAAGTGCCGCCGACCGGCGACGACAAGACCTCGATCATCGTCTCCACCAACAACAAGCCGGGGGCGCTGCACGATCTGCTGGTGCCGTTCCAGGCCCGCGGTATCGACCTGACCCGCATCGAGACCCGCCCGTCGCGCAGCGGCAAGTGGACCTACGTGTTCTTCATCGACTTCGTCGGCCACCAGCAGGACCCGCTGGTCAAGGACGTGCTGGAGCAGATCAGCCAGGAAACCGTGGCCGTCAAGGTGCTCGGCTCCTACCCCAACGCCGTACTGTAAACCGCGTCTGTGCCGGTCCGGGTCGCCTTTGCCCCGCGGCCGGCGATCCTTGCCGGAGACAAACCGATGAGCTGTGATTTCCTCGCCCTGGCCGTGCCGGGTGTGCAGAAACTGTCCCCCTACGTGCCGGGCAAGCCGGTCGACGAACTGGCCCGCGAGCTGAACCTCGACCCGGCCGGCATCGTCAAGCTGGCCAGCAACGAGAACCCGCTGGGCCCGTCGCCCAAGGCGCTGGAGGCGATCCGCGCCGAACTGGCTGACATCACCCGTTACCCGGATGGTAGCGGCTACCGGCTCAAGGCCAAGCTGGCCGAACGCTTCGGCCTCGATCCTGCGCAGATCACCCTGGGCAACGGCTCCAACGACGTGCTCGACCTGATCGCCCGCGCCTGGCTGGCGCCGGGGCTGAATGCGGTGTTCAGCCAGTACGCCTTCGCCGTCTACCCGATTTCCACCCAGGCCACCGGTGCCGAGGGTCGCGCCGTGCCGGCCAGGGACCATGGTCACGACCTGGAGGCCATGCTGGCGGCGATCGACGCCAATACCCGCGTGGTATTCGTCGCCAACCCCAACAATCCGACCGGCACCTGGTTCGGCCCGGATGCGCTGGAGTCGTTCCTGTCCCGCGTGCCGGCCAACGTGCTGGTGGTGCTCGACGAAGCCTACATCGAATTCGCCGAAGGCTCCGAACTGCCCAACGGCCTCGAATACCTGGCGCGCTACCCGAACCTGATCGTCACCCGCACCCTGTGCAAGGCCTACGGTCTGGCCGGCCTGCGCGTCGGCTATGCCGCCTCCTCGCCGCAGGTGGCCGACGTGCTCAACCGCGTGCGTCAGCCGTTCAACGTCAACAGCCTGGCTCTGGTCGCCGCCTGCGCCGCGCTGGATGACGCCGAGTACCTGGCCGAAGGCCGCCGGGTCAATGCGGCCGGCATGGCGCAGTTGGAAGCCGGCCTGCGCGAGCTGGGCCTGAAGTGGATTCCCAGCAAGGGCAACTTCCTCGCCGTCGACTTCGGTACCGACGCCGCGCCGATCAACCAGGGTCTGCTGGAGCGCGGCGTGATCGTCCGTCCGGTGGCCGGCTACGGCATGCCGACCTTCCTGCGCGTGTCCATCGGCACCGAGGCGGAAAACGCCCGCTTCCTCGCGGCGCTGACCCAGGTGCTCGGTCGTGGCTGAACGCAGGCCTGAGCCGCTGGTCGGCCGCCTGGTGGTGGTCGGTCTCGGCCTGATCGGCGGCTCCTTCGCCAAGGGCCTGCGCCAGTTGGGCCTGTGCCGCGAGGTGGTGGGCGTCGATCTGGACGCCGAGTCGCGCCGCCTGGCGGTGCAGCTGGGCGTGGTCGACCGCTGCGAAAGCGAGCTGGCCGCGGCCTGCGTCGGCGCCGAGGTGATCATGCTGGCAGTGCCGATCCTGGCGATGGAGAAGGTGCTTGCCCAGTTGGCCAGCCTCGAGCTGGGCGATGCGGTGCTCACCGACGCCGGCAGCGCCAAGGGCAACGTGGTGCGCGCCGCGCGCCAGGTGCTCGGTGCGCGCATCGCCCGCTTCGTACCCGGCCACCCGATCGCCGGCTCCGAGCAGAGCGGCGTGGAGGCGGCCAACGGCGAGCTGTACCGCCGCCACAAGGTGATCCTCACCCCGCTGGCCGAGACCGAGCCGGCGGCGCTGGCGCTGATCGACCGCCTGTGGCGGGCGCTGGGTGCCGACGTCGAGCACATGGCCGTCGAGCACCACGACGAGGTGCTCGCCGCCACCAGCCACCTGCCGCACCTGCTGGCCTTCGGCCTGGTCGACTCGCTGGCCCACCAGAGCGAGAACCTCGAGATCTTCCGCTACGCTGCCGGTGGCTTTCGCGATTTCACCCGCATCGCCGGCAGCGATCCGGTGATGTGGCACGACATCTTCCTCGCCAACCGCGAGGCGGTGCTGCGCATTCTCGACCGCTTCCGCAGCGACCTCGATGGTCTGCGCGAGGCGATCGATCATGGAGACGGGCATCGACTGCTGGGCGTGTTCACCCGCGCCCGCGTCGCCCGTGAGCATTTCAGCAAAATTCTGGCCCGTCGGGCCTATGTGGACGCCATGCATTCCAACGACCTGATTTTCCTGGCCCAGCCGGGCGGCAGCCTGAACGGACGGATCCGCGTCCCGGGCGACAAGTCCATCTCCCACCGCTCGATCATGCTCGGCTCGCTGGCCGAGGGTACCACCGAGGTGGAAGGCTTCCTCGAGGGCGAGGACGCCTTGGCCACCATCCAGGCGTTCCGCGACATGGGCGTGGTCATCGAAGGTCCGCACCACGGCCGCGTCACCGTGCACGGCGTCGGCCTGCACGGCCTCAAGGCCCCGGCCGGCCCGCTGTACATGGGCAACTCGGGCACTTCGATGCGCCTGCTCTCCGGCCTGCTCGCCGCGCAGCCTTTCGACACCGTGCTGACCGGCGACCCTTCGCTGTCCAAGCGGCCGATGAATCGCGTGGCCAAGCCGCTGCGCGAGATGGGCGCGGTGATCGAGACCGGTCCGGAGGGCCGCCCGCCGCTGTCGATCAAGGGCGGTCAGCGCCTGACCGGCATGCACTACGACATGCCGGTGGCCAGCGCCCAGGTGAAGTCCTGCCTGCTGCTGGCGGGCCTGTATGCCGAAGGCTCGACCTCGGTGACCGAGCCTGCGCCGACCCGCGACCACACCGAGCGCATGCTGCGCGGCTTCGGCTACCCGGTCGAGGTGCAGGGTGCCACCGCCAGGGTGGAGAGCGGTCACGCGCTGACCGCCACCCAGATCGAGGTGCCGGCCGACATTTCCTCGGCAGCCTTCTTCCTGGTGGCGGCGAGCATCGCCGATGGCTCCGAGCTGGTTCTCGAACACGTCGGCATCAACCCGACCCGCACCGGGGTGATCGACATCCTCAAGTTGATGGGCGGCGACATCACCCTGGAAAACCAGCGCATCGTCGGCGGCGAGCCGGTGGCCGACCTGCGCGTGCGTTCGGCGAAACTGAAAGGCATCGAGATCCCCGAGGACCTGGTGCCGCTGGCCATCGACGAGTTCCCGGTACTGTTCGTCGCTGCCGCCTGCGCCGAGGGGCGCACCGTGCTGCGCGGCGCCGAGGAGCTGCGGGTCAAGGAGTCCGACCGTATCCAGGTGATGGCCGACGGGCTGCAGGCCTGCGGCGTCAAGGCCGAGCCGACCGCCGATGGCATCGTCATCGACGGCGGTCCGATCGGTGGCGGCGAGGTGTGGGCCCACGGCGATCACCGCATCGCCATGTCGTTCAGCGTCGCCTCGCTGCGCGCCAGCGCGCCGATCCGCATCCACGACTGCGCCAACGTGGCCACCTCGTTCCCCAACTTCCTCGCCCTCTGCGCCGAGGTCGGCGTGCGCGTGGCCAAGGAGGGCGAGCAATGACCGCCCTGGCCCCGGTCATCGCCATCGACGGGCCGAGCGGTTCGGGCAAGGGCACGGTGTGCAGCCGGCTGGCACGCCAGCTGGGCTGGCACCTGCTCGACTCCGGCGCGCTGTATCGCCTGCTGGCGCTGGCCGCCGGTCGCCACGGCATCGGCCTGGACAACGAGACGGCCCTGGAAACCCTCGCCGCCAACCTGGACGTGCAGTTCGTCGCCGCCCAGGAAGGCCTGCACGGCCAGCGCATCCTCCTCGAGGGCGAGGAGGTCGGTGACGAGCTGCGTACCGAGCAGGCCGGCGCCGGCGCCTCGCAGGTCGCCGCGCTGCCCGGCGTGCGCAGCGCGCTGCTGCAGCGCCAGCGCGATTTCCGCGTTTCGCCCGGTCTGGTGGCCGACGGTCGCGACATGGGCACCGTGGTATTCGCCGATGCGCCGCTGAAGATTTTCCTCACCGCCAGCGCCGAGGAACGCGCCCGGCGGCGCTACCTGCAGTTGAAGGACAAGGTAGCTGGTGTTAATCTGTCAAGTCTGCTGGAAGAGATCCGCGCCCGTGACGAACGCGACACGCAGCGCACAGTGGCTCCGCTGAAGCCGGCGTCAGACGCCATACTGCTGGACTCCACTGAACTCTCGATCGAGCAGGTACTGGAACGCATCCTCGCCGAAGTCGCCGCACGCGACCTGGCTGGGTGATCCAGATGAGGTGGACGGGAAACCAGTCCCATGCCGCCCACCTCCATATGACAACGAACCCGTGCCGACTGGGGTGCGGATCGGGCATATTTCCTGTGCCCTTGATCAACAGGTATGAACATGAGCGAAAGCTTCGCAGAACTCTTTGAAGAAAGCCTTAAATCCCTCGACATGCAGCCGGGTGCCATCATCACCGGCATCGTGGTCGACATCGACGGTGACTGGGTCACCGTGCATGCCGGCCTCAAGTCCGAGGGCGTCATCCCGGTCGAGCAGTTCTACAATGAGCAGGGCGAACTGACCATCAAGGTTGGTGACGAAGTTCACGTCGCGCTGGACGCCGTGGAAGATGGCTTCGGCGAGACCAAGCTGTCCCGCGAGAAGGCCAAGCGCGCCGAGTGCTGGATCGTTCTGGAAGCTGCGTTCGCTGCCGAAGAAGTGGTCAAGGGCATCATCAACGGCAAGGTCAAGGGCGGCTTCACCGTCGACATCAACGGCATCCGCGCATTCCTGCCGGGTTCGCTGGTTGACGTGCGTCCGGTACGCGACACCGCGCACCTGGAAAACAAGGAACTCGAGTTCAAGGTCATCAAGCTCGACCAGAAGCGCAACAACGTTGTCGTTTCCCGTCGCAGCGTGCTGGAAGCCGAGAACAGCGCCGAGCGCGAAGCTCTGCTCGAGTCCCTGCAGGAAGGCCAGCAGGTCAAGGGTATCGTCAAGAACCTCACCGACTACGGTGCGTTCGTTGACCTGGGCGGCGTCGATGGTCTGCTGCACATCACCGACATGGCCTGGAAGCGCATCAAGCATCCGTCCGAGATCGTCAACGTTGGCGACGAGATCGATGTCAAGGTGCTGAAGTTCGACCGCGAGCGCAACCGCGTCTCCCTGGGTCTGAAGCAGCTGGGCGAAGATCCGTGGGTTGCCATCAAGGCTCGTTACCCGGAAGGCACCCGCGTTCAGGCGCGCGTCACCAACCTCACCGACTACGGCTGCTTCGCAGAGCTGGAAGAAGGCGTCGAGGGTCTGGTGCACGTGTCCGAAATGGACTGGACCAACAAGAACATCCACCCGTCGAAGGTCGTCAACGTCGGCGACGAAGTGGAAGTCATGGTCCTGGACATCGACGAAGAGCGTCGTCGTATCTCCCTCGGCATCAAGCAGTGCAAGCCGAACCCGTGGGAAGAGTTCTCCGGTCAGTTCAACAAGGGCGACCGCATCTCCGGCACCATCAAGTCGATCACCGATTTCGGTATCTTCATTGGTCTGGACGGCGGCATCGACGGCCTGGTTCACCTGTCCGACATCTCCTGGAACGAAGCCGGTGAAGAAGCCGTGCGTCGCTTCAAGAAGGGCGACGAGCTGGACACCGTGATCCTGTCGGTCGATCCGGAGCGCGAGCGCATCTCCCTGGGCATCAAGCAGCTGGAAGACGATCCGTTCTCCAACTACGCCGCCCTGAACGAGAAAGGCACCATTGTTCGTGGCACCGTGAAGGAAGTTGACGCCAAGGGCGCCATCATCACTCTGGCCAACGAAGTGGAAGGCGTTCTGAAGGCTTCCGAAATCAGCCGTGACCGCGTTGAAGACGCGCGCAACGTGCTGAAGGAAGGCGAAGAAGTCGAAGCCAAGATCATCAGCGTGGATCGCAAGAGCCGCGTGATCAGCCTGTCCATCAAATCGAAGGACGTGGCTGAAGAGAAGGAAGCGATGAAGGAACTGCGCAAGCAAGACGTGAGCGTAGGCCCGACCACCATCGGCGACCTGATCAAGGCACAAATGAGCAACCAGAACTAAGTTCTGACTGTTCATGAAAAAAGGGCGACTTCGGTCGCCCTTTTTTGTGCCTGCGATTTGTGCGCTCGGTGCGATCAGCCGCCCAGGTAGGCCTTGCGCACCTCCGGGTTGGCCAGCAACGCAGCGCCGCTGTCCTGCAGGACGATCCGGCCGTTCTCCAGCACGTAGCCGCGATCGGCCAGCTTGAGCGCCTGGTTGGCGTTCTGCTCGACCAGGAACACTGTGACGCCGTCCTCGCGCAGCTGCTCGATGATGGCGAAGATCTGCTGGATGATGATCGGCGCCAGGCCCAGCGACGGCTCGTCGAGCAGCAGCAGGCGTGGCTTGCTCATCAGCGCGCGGCCGATGGCGAGCATCTGCTGCTCGCCGCCGGACATGGTGCCGGCACGCTGGGCATAGCGTTCCTTGAGGCGGGGGAACAGCTCGAGGACCTTGTCCAGTTGTTCCTGGTAGTCACCCTTGGCGGTGAAGAAGCCGCCCATGGCCAGGTTCTCCTCCACGGTGAGGCGGGCGAATACCCGCCGTCCCTCCGGGACGATGGCGATGCTCTTGCGCATGATGTCGCAGGAGTCCTGGCCGACCAGCTCCTCGCCCTCGTAGCGGATGCTGCCGCTGGCGGCGCGCGGCGAGCCGCACAGGGTCATCAGCAGGGTGGACTTGCCGGCGCCGTTGCAGCCGATCAGGGTGACAATCTCGCCCTTGCGCACCTCAAGGCTGACCCCGCGCAGCGCCTGGATCTTGCCGTAGAAGGTGGAGACGTTGTCGAAACTCAGCATGGCTCAGGCTTCCCCCAGGTAGGCCTTGATCACGTCCGGGTTGCTGCGGATCTGCTCCGGCGTGCCGTCCGCCAGGGGGGTACCCTGGTTGATCACGTAGATGTGGTCGGAAATGCTCATCACCAGATGCATGTCGTGCTCGATCAGCAGCACGGTGACGCCGTGTTCGTCGCGCAGCACGCCGATCATCTGCTTGAGTTCCTCGGTCTCGCGTGGGTTGAGGCCGGCGGCCGGCTCGTCGAGCATCAGCAGCTGCGGGCGGGTCATCATGCAGCGGGCGATTTCCAGACGACGCTGCTGGCCGTAGGCCAGGGTGCCGGCCGGGCGGTTGGCCACCTCGAGCAGGTCGACGCGATCCAGCCAGTGGGCGGCGAACTCCATGGCGTCCTGCTCGCTGCGACGAAACGCCGGGGTCTTCAGCAGGCCGCCGAGGAAGTTGGTGTTGAGGTGGCGATGCTGGGCCACCAGCAGGTTCTCCACCGCGGTCATGTCCTTGAACAGGCGGACGTTCTGGAAGGTGCGCACCACGCCCTTGCGGGCGATCTTGTGCCCGGGCAGGCCATGGATCGCCTCGCCCTTGAGGGTGATACTGCCGCCGCTGGGCTGGTAGAAGCCGGTCAGGCAGTTGAACACGGTGGTCTTGCCGGCGCCGTTGGGGCCGATCATCGACACCACCTGCTTCGTCTGCACGTCGAGGGATACGCCGTTGACCGCCAGCAGGCCGCCGAAGCGCATGGACAGGTCGCGGACCTCAAGCAGGGGACGGCTCATGGTCGCACCTCCAGATGCGGGCGCTGCATCGGCAGCAGGCCTTGCGGGCGCCAGATCATCATCAGCACCATCAGGGCGCCGAACATCAGCATGCGGTATTCGTTGAATTCACGGGCCAGCTCCGGCAGAAGGATCATCACCACCGCGGCGAGGATCACGCCGAGCTGCGAGCCCATGCCGCCGAGCACCACGATGGCGAGGATGATCGCCGACTCGATGAAGGTGAACGACTCGGGACTGACCAGGCCCTGGCGGGCGGCGAAGAAGCTGCCGGCGAAGCCGGCGAAGCATGCGCCCAGGGTGAAGGCCGACAGCTTGATCAGGGTCGGGTTGAGGCCCAGCGCGCGGCAGGCAATCTCGTCCTCACGCAGGGCTTCCCAAGCCCGGCCCAGCGGCATGCGCATCAGGCGGTTGATCACCAGCAGGGCCAGCAGTACCAGCAGCAGGGCGATCAGGTAGAGGAGGATCACCTTGTGGTTGGAGTTGTAGGCGATGCCGAGGAACTCGTGGAAGGTCTGCATGCCCTCGGGGGCGCGGCGCTCGAAAGTCAGGCCGAACAGGGTCGGCTTGTCGATGCCGCTGATGCCGTTGGGCCCGCCGGTCAGCCAGGTCATGTTGCGCAGCAGGATGCGGATGATCTCGCCGAAGCCGAGGGTGACGATCGCCAGGTAATCTCCGCGCAGACGCAGCACTGGGAAACCGAGCAGGAAGCCGAACAGCGCGGCCATGGCCCCGGCGATCGGCAGGCAGGTCCAGAAGCCCAGGCCGTAGTAGTGCGAGAGCAGGGCATAGCTGTAGGCGCCGACCGCATAGAAGCCGACGTAGCCGAGGTCGAGCAGGCCGGCCAGGCCGACCACGATGTTCAGGCCGAGGCCGAGCATCACGTAGATCAGGATCAAGGTGGCGATGTCCACCGCGCCGCGCGAGCCGAAGAACGGCCAGGCCAGGCCGACGACCACCAGCGCCAGCAGCGCCCAGCGCTGGGTCGAGGGCAGGGTGAGGAAATTGCCGGCACCGCTGGGCATGGACGGGCGCGGGATGCCGGAG
This sequence comes from Pseudomonas linyingensis, assembly GCF_900109175.1. Classification (GTDB taxonomy): domain Bacteria; phylum Pseudomonadota; class Gammaproteobacteria; order Pseudomonadales; family Pseudomonadaceae; genus Geopseudomonas; species Geopseudomonas linyingensis. The sequence continues at coordinate 198,096 of NZ_FNZE01000007.1, forward strand.
CAGGCACCGGCGATGCGTTCGCGGGTCAGTTGCCAGACGAACATGGCCAGTGCGCAGGCGGCGATGACCCACAGGGTGAGCGGGCTGGCTCCGTGTACCTCGACGCGGATGCCCACGGTGGTCAGCTTGAGGCCGAGCACCGGGTAGGCCACCGCCAGCACCAGCAGGGCGCTGAAGAAGGCGGTCTTGAGGTTCTTGCCAGTCATCGAGCTGCTCATACCTTTTCCACCTCCGGGCGGCCGAGGATGCCGGTCGGGCGGAACAGCAGCACCAGCACCAGCAGGCCGAAGGCCACCACGTCCTTGTACTGGTCGCCGAACAGGTCGGCGCCGAAGGCTTCGGCCACGCCGAGCAGCAGGCCGCCGAGCATGGCGCCGGGGATGCTGCCGATGCCGCCGAGCACCGCGGCGGTGAACGCCTTGATCCCGGCGAGGAAGCCGATGTGCGGGTTGATCACGCCGTACTGCATGCCCAGCAGCACCGCTGCCACCGCGGCCAGCGCCGCGCCGATGACGAAGGTCAGGGCGATGATGCGGTTGCTGTCGATGCCGAGCAGGTTGGTCATCCTGATGTCCTCGGCACAGGCGCGGCAGGCGCGGCCCAGGCGCGAGCGGGAAATGAACAGGGTCAGGCCGAGCATGGTCGCCAGGGTGACGGCGAAGATCAGTACCTGCATGTAGGAGAGCACCACGCCGTTCATGGTGCTCTCGCCGAACACGAAGTTGCCCGGCAGCAGGTTGGGGATGGCCTTGTCCTTGGAGTCCTGGGCCAGCAGCACCTGGTTTTGCAGGAAGATCGACATGCCGATCGCCGAGATCAGCGGGATCAGCCGGTTGCTGCCGCGCAGCGGGCGGTAGGCGACCCGCTCGATGCTGTAGCCGTAGGCGCTGGTGACGATGATGCTGGCGGCGAAGGCGGCGAACATCACCAGCGGCAGGCTCTCCAGGCCCAGCAGGCCGAGGCCGGCGATGGCGATGAAGGCCACATAGGAGCCGATCATGTATACCTCGCCGTGGGCGAAGTTGATCATGCCGATGATGCCGTAGACCATGGTGTAGCCGATGGCGATCAGGGCGTAGGTGCTGCCGACCGTGAGGCCGTTCACCAGTTGTTGCAGGTAGTGGTAGATCTCGGGCATGACGCCTCTCCTGAGGATCGCTGCGGCGGTGCTGACGGATGCGCGCAAGCCTCGGCCGCTGGCCATGCGTCCGGAGCCTTGCCTACATCAGTTCGTCCGGGCTGGTCGTCCGGTTGCGCAGGGATCGAATCCTGCAGGCGCCGGCGGGATCCGCCGCCGGCGCTGCGGGGTCATGTCGCGGTCGGGCAGGTACCCGGCCGGACGCTTGGGTTACTTGGCCTCGGTCTTGCTGCCGTCGGCGTGCCACTCGTAGACCACGAAGCTGAAGTCCTTCAGGTCGCCCTTATCGTCGAAGGCCAGCGTCCCGGTGGGCGTCTCGAAGCTGTTGCTGCGCAGGGCTTCGGCGACCTTCACCGGGTCGGTGCTGTCGATCTTGTCGATGCTTTCGGCGATCACCTGCACGGCGGCATAGGACGGGAACACGAAGGGGCCGGACGGGTCCTGCTTCTTGGCCTTGAACGCCTCGACCAGCGCCTGGTTCTTCGGATCCTGGTCGAAGGACTTCGGCAGGGTCACCAGCATGCCTTCGGAGGCCGGGCCGGCGAGGGCGGAGATCTCCGAGTTGCCCACGCCTTCCGGTCCCATGAAGCGGACCTTGAGGCCCTTCTCGGCGCTCTGGCGCATCAGCAGGGCGAGTTCCGGGTGGTAGCCGCCGTAGTAGACGAAGTCGACCCCGGACTGCTTGAGCTTGGCGATCAGCGAGGAGAAGTCCTTGTCGCCGCTGTTGATGCCCTCGAACAGGGCGACCTTGATGCCGGCCTGCTCCACGGTCTGCTTGACCGCGGTGGCGATGCCTTCGCCGTATTGCTGCTTGTCGTGGATCACCGCGATGCTGGCCGGCTTGATGGTCTCGGCGATGAACTTGCCGGCGGTGGGGCCCTGCAGGCTGTCCAGGCCGATGGTGCGGAAGATCATCTGGTAGCCGCGGGCGGTGATGTCCGGACTGGTGGCGGCCGGGCTGATCATCAGGATGCCTTCGTCCTCGTAGATGTCGGACGCCGGCTGGGTGGAGCTGGAACAGAGGTGGCCGACGACGAAGGAGATGCCGTCGTTGACGACCTTGTTGGCCACTGCCACGGCCTGCTTGGGATCGCAGGCATCGTCGTAGTGCACGCCTTCGAGCATCTGGCCGTTGACCCCGCCGGCCTTGTTGATCTGCTCGATGGCCATTTCCGCGCCGACGAACTGCATCTCGCCGTATTGGGCCACCGCACCGGTTACCGGGCCGGCGATGGCAATCTTGAGGGTGTCCGCCGCCAGGCTGTGGCTGGCGCAGCCGGCCATGGCAATGGCGGCGAACAGCCGGGAAAGCTTCCCTGTGACTTTGCTCATAAATGCTCCACTGTTGTCTTCGTTGTATGTGGTGCAGACCGGGGCTCAGCCATCAATCTGCAACAAGCTTCTGATCACGCCGCTAAGTTGCCGTGTAGCCACGCAAAAAGCCAGTGCCCGGAAGCGTCCCGACAGTTTGCGCTGCACTACAGCCGACTGTGCAGGCTTGTCTCCACATGGCTGAGCGCTATCATGGCGTCCCCGACTGAAGGTGAGCTTCCATGTCTGCCCCTAATTCTGAACCTAGCACCCTCTATGCCAAGCTGCTTGGCGAAACCGCCACGATTACCTGGCAGGAGCTGCAGCGCTTCTTCGCCGGCGGCAACGTCCTGCGGGTGGCCGGCGAGCTGGATCTGGTGGCGGTGGCCGAAGCGCTGGCCGAGGATGACGGGGCGAAGGTCAGCGTCTGGCTGACTGCGGGCAGCCTACGCAAGATGGCGGTGGCGGATGCCGAGGATTACCAGGCGCGCGATCCGCAGCTGTGGGCGGTGGTGGTGGCGCCCTGGGTGCTGGTGCAGGAGCGCGTGGCGCCGTCCTTGCACTGATCCGGTGCCGGCGGGCTGGGCATGAAAGTCGGACTAGACTGACTGCAGTTTCCAATAGGAGGAATGCAATCATGTTCGAGCCCGGTCATGTACACGTATTCAACCCGGTGGCCGCTTTAGGCCTGCCAACCTACAACGTCGATTTCTATTACGAAGTGCGTCCCGGCGCCAAGGACGGGCCGATGGTGCACTTCCGCATGACTGGCGAGATCGACGGCAAGCCTTTCGAGGAAGCCTTCGAGATGTCCCACGATACCGTGTTCAACTTCGCCAGCACGGTGGGGAAGGTTGCCGCCAAGCATGGCATGCCGATCAACCACAGCCCGGTCCTGCGTCACCACAAGGAATTCGACGCCACCTTCGAGGACCTCCGCGCCAAGCTCAAAGCGGCCGTCGGCGGGCCGTTGAGCGCCCATGACCCGAACGCTGGCTCCTGACCGCGGCGGACCGCCAGCGGCTAGTGGCTGACCCAGCGCTGGCGCGCCCAGCCACTCAGCGCATCCACCGCCAGCACCAGCAGCAGCATGGCGAGGATCACCGTGGCGGCCTGGGCCTGCTGGAACAGGCTGAGGCTGACGTAGAGCATCTGGCCGAGACCGCCGGCACCGACGAAGCCGAGCACGCTGGCCATGCGGATGTTGTTCTCCCAGCGGTACAGCGAGTAGGCGATCAGCTGCGGCCATACCCCCGGCAGAGTGCCGTAGACGAAGGCGGCGACGTGCCCGCCGCCGGCCAGGCGGATGGCCTCGGCCGGTTCGCCTGGAGTGTTCTCCAGTGCCTCGGCGAACAGCCGGCCGAGCACCCCGGTGGTATGCAGAGCCAGGGCCAGGGTGCCGGCATTCGGCCCCAGCCCGGCGGCCAGCACCATCAGCGCCGCCCACACCAGTTCCGGAATCGAGCGCAGGGCATTGAGCACGAAGCGCGCCAGCGCGCCAGCGACGGCACCGAAGCGCCCGGCGGCCGGCAGGGCCAGGGCGAGGCCGAGCAGCGCGGCGAGCAGGGTGCCCAGTGCCGACATGGCCAGGGTTTCCAGGCTGGCGCGGCCAATCTGGGCGAGGTGCGCGGCGGAAAAATCGGCCGGGAAGAAGCCAGCGGCGTAGTCGGCCATCAGCGCCAGCCCCCGGGCGCTGGTCAGCCCGGAGAAGTCCAGGCCGAGGCCGACGAAGGAGACGGCGACGGCGAGCAGGATCGCCAGCAGCAGGGCGTAGTTGAGTGCACGCTTCATGGCCGGCGGCTCCTCATGTCAGACGACCGCGCAGGAAGCGGCTGAGCTGGTCGGCGAGCAGCACCAGGGCGAAGAAGGTCAGCAGCATGCTGGCCACCTCTCCACCGGCGAACATGCGCATCGACAGGTCGATCTGCTGGCCGAGGCCACCGGCACCGACGAAGCCCATCACCACCGAGGCGCGGATCGCGCACTCCCAGCGGTACACGGTGTAGGAGAGCATCTCCGCCGCCGCATTGGGCAGCACGCCGTAGGCGAAGGCGGCCAGGCGCGGGCTGCCGGCGGCGAGCAGGGCGCGCGCCGGGCGCGGGTCTACCGATTCGCAGATTTCCGCGTAGACCTTGCCGAGCATGCCGCTGTAGGTGATGGCGATGGCCAGCACCCCGGCGGTGGGGCCGAGGCCGACGGCGCGCACGAACAGCAGCGCCCAGACGATCTCCGGAATGCTGCGCAGCACGATCAGCAGCATGCGTACCGGCCAGCGCAACGCCTGCGCCCACCAGACCGGGTGACCACCACGGGCCACGGCGGAGACCGACAGCACGCGGGTGGCCAGCAGCGCGCAGGGCACGGCGATCAGCCAGGCCAGGGCCATGCCGGCGGTGGCGATGGCCAAGGTTTCCAGGGTGGCGCGGCCGAGCAGGGCGAGGAACTCGCCGTCGTGGGTCGGCGGCCAGAAGTCGCCGACGAAGCTGCCCATGGTCGCGGCGTTGCCGGCGTCGAACAGCACGGCGAGGTTCAGCTCGCTGAGCTGCAGGCCCGGCCACAGCAGGGCCATGGCGAGCAGGGTCAGCAGCAGGCGCGGCAGGGCGGCGGGGTCGCGCAGCGGGTTCGACGCCGTGGCCGTCGAGGTCAAGTTGCTCAGCATCGCGGGATGGTCACCACGTGCGGTGCCGGGGCCGGGGAGGCCGGTCGCGGCTGGTCCAGCTGCTCGTTGGCATACAGGGCGTCCAGCGCCTGCGGAGTCACCGCGTGGGCCGGCAGGTCGAAGGCGATGCGCCCCTCGCGTACGCCGACGATGCGCGGAAAATGCGCCAGTGCCAGGTCCACCGCATGCAGGCTGGCCAGCAGGGTGACGCCACGGGATTCGGCCTCGCGGTTGAGCACGCCGAGGGTGTGGCTGGCCAGCACCGGGTCCATCGCCGAGACCGGTTCGTCGGCGAGGATCAGTTCGGCCTGCTGGTACAGCACGCGGGCGATGCCGACGCGCTGCAGCTGGCCGCCGGAGAGCTGGTCGCAGCGCTCGAACAGCTGCTCGGCCAGGTCCAGGCGGCCCAGGGCGTTGCGGGCGCCGGCCGGGTCGAGCGGGTGCAGCAGGTTGAGCAGGGACTTCCACAGCGGCCATTGGCCGAGGCGGCCGGCCAGCACGGCGGTGACCACGCGTTGGCGCGGCGGCAGCGGCGGGCTCTGGTGGACCAGGCCGAGGCGCGCGCGCAGGCGCTTGCGCTGCCCGGCGGGCAGGCGCCACGGCTCGCTGCCGAGCAGTTCGAGACGGCCTTCGGAGGGTTGCAGGCTGGTGGCCAGCAGGCGCAGCAGGGTGGTCTTGCCGGCGCCGGACGGACCGATGATGGCCAGCCGCTCGCCGCGGCCGACCGTCAGTTCGACTTCCTGCAGGGCGCGCCGACCGTTGGCGTGGGTCAGGCCCACGCCGGTCAGGCGCACGGTCACTTCAGCAGGCCGGCGGCGCGGGCAGCTTCCTCGATGCCGGTGTAGTTTTCCGGCTTGGTTTCGATGAAGCGGCTGGCGGCTTGCAGGTCGAGGATCGCCTTGTGCTCCGGGTTGGCCGGGTCGAGGGCGAGGAACGCGGCCTTGATCTTGGTGGTCAGCGCCGGATCCAGAGTGCCGCGCACGGTCCAGTTGTAGTCGTAGTAGGTCGGCGTGGTGGCGATGACCTTGACCTTGGCGGTGTCGACCTTGCCGGCGGCGACCAGCTTGTCCCATACCGAGGCGTTCAGCACGCCGGCATCGACCTTGCCGGCCTGCACCCAGGCGACGGTGGCGTCGTGGGCGCCGGAGAACGCCACGCGGGAGAAGAACTGCTCGGGAACGATGCCGTCCTTCTGCATGAAGTAGCGTGGCATCAGGCTGCCGGAGGTGGAGGACACCGAGCCGAAGGCGAAGGTCTTGCCCTTGAGGTCCTGCAGCGACTTCACCTTGGTGTCGGCGGTGATGAACTTGCTGGTGAACTTCTCGTCCTGCTCGCGCTGCACCAGCGGGATGGCGTTGCCGGTCTTCAGGCGGGTCTGCACGAAGGTGAAGCCGCCCAGCCAGGCCAGGTCGACACGGTCGGCGGCGATGCCCTCGACCACCGCGGCGTAGTCGGAAACCGGCACGAACTCGACCGGCATGCCCAGTTCCTTCTCCAGGTAGGCACCCAGCGGCTTGAACTTGCGCTGCAGTTCGGTGGGCGCCTCGTCGGGGATGGCGGATACCTTGAGCACATCGGCGGCCTGGGTGGCCAGGGCGGAAACGGACAGGGCAATGCCGGCGGCGAGCGCCAGGGTACGCTTGAGCATGGTGAATCTCCGGTTCAATAGCGGAAACGTTCGGGCGCGAATTATAGGGGCAAGCGCGCGGCTTTGCGCGCCTTTTGCCGCGGCCTGCGCATCGTCGCGGGGATTGGCCGCATGGCCAATCGGTCGCCGGGCCATCTGTTGCTAAGATGGCGCTTTCCCCCCGTTGCGGAGATGGACATGAGCGATACCTTGCCCGCCCTGGCCTTTGCCGGCATCGGCCTGATGGGCCTGCCGATGAGCCGCCGCCTGCTGGCGGCCGGCTTTCCCCTGAGCGTGTGGAACCGCAACCCGGCCAAGTGCGAGACGCTGGTGGACGGCGGAGCCCAGGTGGTCAACCATCCTGGCGACCTGTGCCTCGAGGCCGACATCGTCATGCTCTGCCTGGCCGATACCGCAGCGGTGCGCGAGGTGGTGTTCGGTCCCGGTGGCATCGTCGAGCAGGGCTTGCCGGGGCAGTTGCTGGTCGACTTCTCCAGCTGCGAGCCGGGCGCCACCCGCGAGATGGCCATCGAGCTGGAGGAGCGCTGCGGCATGCGCTGGGTCGATGCGCCGGTGTCCGGCGGCACGCCGGGCGCCGAGGCTGGCAGCCTGGCGATCATGGCCGGTGGTGCGGAGGACGACATCGAGCGCCTGCGGCCGATCCTCGCCCACCTGGGCCAGCGCCTGACGCGCATGGGCGAGGTCGGTGCCGGCCAGGTGACCAAGGTGTGCAACCAGATGATCGTCGCCTGCAACGCGTTGGTGATCGCCGAGGTGGTGGCGCTGGCCGAGCAGGCCGGGGTGGACGCCAGCCTGCTGGCCCCGGCGCTGGCCGGCGGCTTCGCCGACTCGAAGCCCCTGCAGATCCTCGCCCCGCAGATGGCCGAAAGCCGCTTCGAGCCGGTCAAGTGGCACGTGCGCACCCTGCTCAAGGACCTCGACACCGCAGTCAAGCTGTCGCGCGAGCAGGGCTCGTCCACGCCGCTGAGCGGCCTGGCCGCCCAGCTGATGCGCCTGCACGGCAGTCTGGGCAACCTCGAGTGCGATCCGGCCACCCTGGTCGAACTCTATCGCCGGGAGGGCGAGGCATGAAGCTGTGCGCCAACCTCAGCCTGCTGTTCACCGAGCTGCCGCTGCTGGAGCGCATCCAGGCGGCGGCGGATGCCGGTTTTGCCGGGGTGGAGATCCAGTTTCCCTACGCGCTGGCGGCCGAAGAGTTGCACGCGGCGCTGCAGCGCGCCGGCCTGCCGCTGGTGCTGATCAACCTGCCGGCCGGCGACCTGCTGGGCGGCGGGCCGGGACTGGCGGCGGTGCCGCAGCGCCAGGCCGAATTCGACGCCGCGCTGGCGCAGGCGCTGGCCTATGCGCAGGTGCTGCAGCCGCAGTGCGTCAACGTGCTGCCCGGCCGCCTGGCCGAGGGTGTGGCGCGCGGGGACGCGCTGGCCACCCTGGTCGGCAACCTGCGCCGCACGGCCGAGGCCTTCGCGCCGCTGGGCATCCAGGTGCTGGCCGAGGCGATCAATCCGCTGGACATGCCGGGCTTCCTGATCAATACGCCGGACGACCTCAACATGCTGATCGCGGCGGTTGACCATCGCAACTTCGCCGTGCAGCTGGACTTCTACCACATGGCCCGCCAGGGCCTGGAGCTGCCGGCCTGCATCGCCGCGCTGGCCGGGCGCATCGGCCACATGCAGTTCGCCGACTGCCCGGGGCGCGGTGCGCCGGGTAGCGGCAAGCTGGATTTTGCCGAGGCGCTGGCCGCGCTGCGGGCGAGCGGCTACGACGGCTGGCTGGCGGCCGAGTACAAGCCGGGGGCGGCGGGCACCGCGGCCAGCCTGGGCTGGCTGGCGCAGTGGCGGTCTGCAGGAATGTAAGACCTGACAGTCGTTGTCCCCCGCGGCGTTGCGCCGAAGGGACGTTCTTGACGGTGGCTTGTGGGCGACGCTACCTCGCGGCGAAGCGGGCCGCAGACCCGCCCTGGAGCGAAGAGCTTCGCCCCGAGGTCGGGCCTCCCACAGGATGACCGTGGCGCTTAGCCGGCCACCAGCACGCGGATCGCTTCCAGACGCAGCGAGGCCTTCTCCAGCAGGGCCAGGCCCTGTTCGCGCTGCCGGCGCAGGCTGTCCAGCTCGCTGTCGCGCACGCTGGGGTTGACCGCGCGCAGCGCTTCCAGGCGTGCCAGCGCCTCGTCCTGCTCGGCGGCGAAGCGGTGTGCGGCCTCGGCCACGCGTTCGGCGTGGCGCGGGGCGGCCTTGGTTTCGCCGATCTTGATCAGCTTGCTCAGCTGATCGCGCTGGGCCTGGACGAACTTGTTGGCGCTCGAGCGCGGCACGCTTTCCAGCTGGTCGTGCAGGGTCTCGAAGCTGACCCGCGAGGCCATGTCGTTGCCGTTGGCATCCAGCAGGCAGCGCAGCGCGGCCGGCGGCAGGTAGCGGCCCAGCTGCAGGGCGCGCGGTGCCACCACTTCGCCGACGTAGAGCAACTCGAGCAGCACGGTGCCGGGCTTCAGTGCCTTGTTCTTGATCAGCGCCACCGAGGTGTTGCCCATCGAGCCGGAGATCACCAGGTCCATGCCGCCCTGCACCATCGGGTGCTCCCAGGTGAGGAACTGCATGTCCTCGCGGGCCAGCGCGAGGTTGCGGTCGTAGGTGACGGTGACGCCCTCGTCGTCGCCGAGCGGGAAGCCGGCGTCGAGCATCTTCTCGCTGGGCTTGAGGATCAGGGCGTTTTCCGAGTGGTCCTCGCTTTCGATGCCGAAGGCGTTGAACAGCGCTTCCATGTAGATCGGCAGGGCGAACTCGTCGTCCTGTTCGAGGATCGCCTCGACCAGCGCTTCGCCTTCGCCGGCACCGCCGGAGTTGAGTTCGAGCAGGCGGTCGCGACCGCTGTGCAGCTCGGTTTCCAGGCTTTCGCGGGCGGCCTGGCCTTCGCCGAGCAGCTGCGCCCACTCGCCGTCGTCGCCGGCTTCGAGCAGCGGCAGCAGGCGCGGGCCGAACTGGTGCTGCAGGGCGTTGCCGGTCGGGCAGGTGTTGAGGAAGGCGTTCAGCGCCTGGTGATACCACTGGAACAGGCGCTCCTGGGCGCTGTTTTCCAGGTAGGGCACGTGCAGCTGGATGGTGTGCTGCTGGCCGATGCGGTCGAGGCGGCCGATGCGCTGTTCCAGCAGGTCCGGGTGGGCCGGCAGGTCGAACAGCGCCAGGTGGTGGGCGAACTGGAAGTTGCGGCCTTCGCTGCCGATTTCCGAGCAGATCAGCACCTGGGCGCCGAATTCCTCGTCGGCGAAGTAGGCGGCGGCGCGGTCGCGCTCGAGGATGCTCATGCCCTCGTGGAACACCGTGGCCGGGATGCCGGAGCGCACGCGCAGAGCTTCCTCCAGGTCCAGGGCGGTCTCGGCGTGGGCGCAGATCACCAGTACCTTGACCTTCTTGAGCATCTTCAGGGTGTCGATCAGCCACTCGACACGCGGGTCGAAGCGCCACCAGCGCTGGCTGTCGTCGCTCTCGTCCTCCTGCTGGGCCTGGTAGCCGACCTCCGGGTAGAGGTCGGCATGCTCGCCGACCGGCAGCTCCAGGTACTCGTCCGGGCTCGGCAGCGGGTAGGGGTGCAGCTGGCGCTCGGGGAAGCCCTGCACCGCGGCGCGGGTGTTGCGAAACAGCACGCGGCCGGTGCCGTGGCGGTCGAGCAGTTCGCGGACCAGGCGCGCGCGGGCCTCCTCGTCGCCGGCCTCGACGCTGGCCAGCAGCTCGTCGCCCTGGTTGCCGAGGAAGCCGTGGATCGCCGCGCGGGCCGCGCTGGACAGCTTGCCGTGGTCGAGCAGCTCCTGCACCGCCTCGGCCACCGGCTGGTACTGGGCGCTCTCGGCGCGGAAGGTCTCCAGGTCGTGGAAGCGGTCCGGGTCGAGCAGGCGCAGGCGGGCGAAGTGGCTTTCCAGGCCGAGCTGCTCGGGAGTGGCGGTGAGCAGAAGGACGCCGGCGATGCTGGCGGCCAGTTCTTCCACCAGGCGGTATTCGGCGCTGGCACCTTCCGGATGCCAGACCAGGTGGTGGGCTTCGTCGACCACCAGCAGGTCCCATTCGGCGTCCAGCACTGCCTGCTGGGCGCGCACGTCGTCACGCAGCCAGTCGAGGGCGACCAGCGCGAGCTGGCAGTCCTCGAACGGATTGTCGGCATCGCTCTCGAGGAAGCGTTCGGCGTCGAACAGGGCGACCTGCAGGTTGAAGCGCCGGCGCATTTCCACCAGCCACTGGTGCTGGAGGTTTTCCGGCACCAGGATCAGGGCGCGACGGGCGCGGCCGCTGAGCAGCTGGCGATGAAGGATCAGGCCGGCCTCGATGGTCTTGCCCAGGCCCACTTCGTCGGCCAGCAGCACGCGCGGGCTGGCGCGGTCGGCGACTTCGCGGGCAATGTGCAGCTGGTGGGCGATCGGCTGGGCGCGGGCGCCGGACAGCCCCCACAGCGACGACTGCTGCAGGCGGCTGCTGTGCTCGAGGCTCTGGTAGCGCAGGGCGAACCACTGCAGCGGGTCGATCTGCCCGGCGAACAGGCGGTCGCTGGCCAGGCGGAACTGGATGAAGTTGGACAGCTGGGTTTCCGGCAGGGTGCGGGCTTCGTGCTCGCCGTTGAGGCCGTGGTAGACCAGCAGGCCGTCGACGTCCTCGACTTCCTGCACGGTCAGCTTCCAGCCCTCGAAGTGGGTGATCTCGTCGCCGGGCGAGAAGCGCACGCGGGTCAGCGGTGCATTGCGCAGCGCGTACTGCCGGGTATCGCCGGTCGCCGGATAGAGGACGGTGAGGAGCCGGCCGTCCTGGGCGAGAATGGTTCCCAGACCCAGCTCCGCCTCGCTGTCACTGATCCAGCGTTGCCCCGGTTGATACTGCGCCATGCATGTCTCCAGACACGAAAAGAAGAATGCGGCATTTTAGCGGAAGCATGCCGGGCAGGCCAAAGACAACCGCGGGCTGGTCATGGCCGGTACAACTGCGCATCATGGAATGACCGACGGATTCGCCGTCCCCCCGCCCATCCACCGCCGCAGGAGCGCTGCCATGAGTGACGAAACCCTGATCGACTTCGCCGCCGAGCGCGAGCGGCGCATCCACGACCTGCACGAGAAGCGCCTGCAGGACATGCGCCAGGCGTTCGAGCAGGCGCTGCCGCTGACCGCAAAGAAGAAGAGCAAGGCCCGCGGCAAGCCGAAGAAGCGCTGAGGCCACTCGACGCCAAGCGTCTAGCGGGTGTCGCGAGCTTACGTTCGCGCCCCTTATCTCTATTGTCCGCACATGGCGGCCGCCAGCGGCCGAGGGTTATATCGTGCCCGCCGCCCGCCGCCCGCCGCTTCCGTTGATCTGCGTCAGGATTTGCCTGCCTTCGTCGGCAAGGTCGTTGGTGCCTGTTGATCCGGGTCAATTTCCCGGCTGCGTGCATGGGTATTCTGGCTCCAACAGCAAGACAGCGCGGAGAGACGAACCATGTTTATGGATGAAGTAGTAATCGCAGGCATCGTAATCGTGGTGTTGACTGCCGGCTTCTTGGGTGGTTTTGGATATTTCGTCTGGAAGGACGCACAGAAAGGCAGCAAGAAGTAGAACCGATCCTTCCCGACTCATGAGCACGCAAGGCATTTAAGGCGACTTCGGTCGCCTATTTTTTTGCCTGCAGAAAAGCCCTGAACGCACAACGCCCGCGCAATCGCGGGCGTTGTGGTGTCTGTCGTGGCGGGCGGGCTCAGCCCACGGTGATCGGCGGCAGCTCGGTGAGCGCGATGCTCAACTTGTCCTGCGGCGCCATGACCTCGGCTTCGCCATCCACCACGGACTTGCCCTGCTGGTTGAGGACGCGGGTGGCGATGCGCACGCGGTTCTTCGGCAGCTTCTCCAGAACTTCCAGCTCCACCGTCAGCGCGTCGCCGAGCTTCACCGGGCGGGTGAAGCGCAGGTTCTGGCCGAGATAGATGGTGCCCGGTCCCGGCAGGGTGCAGGCGATCGCCGCGCTGATCAGCGCACCGGTGAGCATGCCGTGGGCGATGCGCTCCTTGAACTGGGTGGTGGCGGCGTACTCGGCATCCAGGTGCACCGGGTTGCGGTCGCCGGAAACCTCGGCGAACAGCTGGATGTCGCGCTCTTCCACGGTGCGCTGATAGGCGGCCTTCTGGCCGACCTGCAGTTCAGCGTAGGGGGTGTTTTCTACCAGATTCATGGATTCTCCTGGCTCATCGAGTGGCTATCGTTCGCGTGTCCGGGGCAGCGAGTCCTGCCCGGGGCGACCGGGTCGCAGGATAAAGTACAGAGTAGCTGGTGACGACCGCTACATCGGGCGCAGGGGCCGGCAGGCAGCGCAAGCTGTGACCGGCTTCCCCTGCGGCCCGGTCCGCCGCTGGTTGGGGCTGGCGGGGAGCTGCTATCCTCGACTCACCCCGCTCAGGCGACCGCTGCTTGCGACCCGCGCCGGCGCGGGCCATACATAACAAAGCGCCACGGCAGGCGAGGCAACGCGCAGTTGCGTTCCCGCAGCGGTCGACAGGCGCAGTCGCTCGGGGGAGTCGCGATGACCGAAAGCTTCTGGACGGACAAGTACCCGGCAGGGGTCGCAGCCGAGATCGATCCCGACCGCTATCCGCACATCCTCGCGGTGCTGCGCGAATCCTGTCAGCGCTTTGCCGACAAGCCGGCCTTCAGCAACCTCGGCCGCACCCTCAGCTACGGCGAGCTCTATGAACTGTCCGGCGCCTTTGCCGCCTGGCTGCAGGAGCACACCGATCTGGCGCCCGGCGACCGCATCGCCATCCAGCTGCCCAACCTGATCCAGTTCCCCATCGCGATGTTCGGCGCCCTGCGTGCCGGACTGGTGGTGGTCAACACCAACCCGCTGTATACCGCGCGGGAGATGGAGCACCAGTTCAACGACTCCGGTGCCAAGGCCCTCGTCTGTCTGGCCAACATGGCGCACCTGGCCGAGGAAGTGCTACCGCATACCGGCGTGCGCCGGGTGATCATCACCGAGGTCGGCGACCTGCTGTCGCCGCTGCGGCGCCTGCTGGTCAACAGCGTGGTGCGTTACGTGAAGAAGCTGGTACCGGCCTACCACCTGCCACAGGCGGTGAAGTTCACCGAGGTGCTGGAGCGTGGCCGTGGCCGGCCGCTGCGCGAGGCCCAGCCGCAGCCCGGCGATGTGGCGGTGCTGCAGTACACCGGCGGCACCACCGGGGTGGCCAAGGGGGCCATGCTCACCCACCGCAACCTGATCGCCAACATGCTGCAGTGCCAGGCGCTGATGGCCGACAACCTCGACGAGGGTAGCGAGGTGCTGATCACCCCGCTACCGCTGTACCACATCTATGCCTTCACCTTTCACTGCATGGCGATGATGCTGATGGGCAACCACAATGTGCTGATCACCAACCCGCGCGACCTGCCGGCAATGGTCGGCGAGATGGCCAAGTGGAAGTTCAACGGCTTCGTCGGTCTCAACACCCTGTTCGTAGCCCTGTGCAACAGCGAGGCATTCCGCCGCCTGGACTTCTCCGGGCTGAAGTTGACCATCTCGGGCGGCATGGCCCTGCAGCAGGCGAGTGCCGAGCGCTGGAAGGAGATCACCGGCTGCGCCATCTGCGAGGGGTACGGCCTTACCGAAACCAGTCCGGTGGTGGCGGTCAATCCGCGCCAGCACAACCAGCCGGGGACCATCGGGATTCCGGTGCCCTCGACCCTGTGCAAGGTGATCGACGAGGCCGGCAACGATCTGGGCCTCGGCGAGCCCGGCGAGCTGTGCGTCAAGGGCCCGCAGGTGATGAAGGGCTACTGGCAGCGCGCCGAGGCCACCGCCGAGGTGCTGGACGCCGAAGGCTGGCTGAAGACCGGCGACATCGCCGTCATCCAACCGGATGGCTATATCCGCATCGTCGACCGCAAGAAGGACATGATCCTGATCTCCGGCTTCAACGTGTATCCCAACGAGCTGGAGGAGGTGCTGGCTTCCCTCCCAGGGGTGCAGAACTGCGCCGCCATCGGCGTGCCGGACGAAAGGACCGGCGAGGCGGTCAAGCTGTTCGTAGTGCGCAAGCCCGGAGCCGAGCTCACTGCCGAGCAGGTGCTGGCGCACATGCGCGCCAACCTCACCAAGTACAAGGTGCCGCGCCAGGTGGAGTTTCGCGACAGTCTGCCGACCAGCAACGTTGGCAAGATCCTGCGCCGGGAACTGCGCGACGAGGAGTTGAAGAAGCGCACGGCGGCCTGAGTCGCAGTCGGTCTACGGGATGCTTGGCGCTGCCGTGAGGCCGGTTCGCGCCAGGAGCGTTTCCAGCTCGCTCAGCAGCTCTCGGGTCGCCGGTGTCGGCGTACTCGGCCAGATGGCGAAGACCCTGCGCTTGGGCGCGTCGCAGACGGGTATGCGCGTCAGGCCGTCAAAGGTGGCAGCGGTGCTGGTGGGCGCGAGTCCGACCGCCATGCCGCCGCGGACGAAGCGCTCCATCAGGTCAATGTGGCTGATCTCGAAGCGAACCCGGTGGGGCAGGCCGAGGGCAGCGAAGGCCTCGTCGGTCTGTTGGCGGGCGCTGCTGCCGGCAGGAAAGTCGACCAGCGGCAAATATTGGATTTCCTCGAGATGCAGACGCTCACGGCCCGCCAGCGGGTGGCCGGGGGGGAGGACCGCGACCAGCTCCTCTTCGGCCAGCAGGCGTTTCTCGACACCCTCCAGTAGCGTGCTGGCCGACACCCCGATGAAAGCCAGATCGATGCTGCGCTTGCGCACGGCCTCCAGCAGGATCTCGCTGTGCTCCTGACGCAGGCCGATGTCGATCTGCGCGAAGCGGACGTGGAAGGCCGCGAGCAGCTCGACGATGTCGAACAGGTCGAGCGAAGAGATCATCCCCACCGTGAGGCTGCCGCGCACCTCGCCGGCTACCGCGGCGACCACCGCCGGAATCCGCCGCGTGGCCTCCACCGCCAGGCGTGCCTGGTCCAGCAGTGCCTCGCCGGCGGCTGTTACCAGCACCTGCCGTGGCCGGCGCTCGAACAAGCGAGTGCCCAGCTCCTCCTCCAGGCGGGCGATCTGGTGGCTGAGTGCCGACTGCACCACGTTGCAGCGCTCGGCAGCACGGGTGAAGTTGCCTTCCTCGGCGACGGCAATGGCGAATTCGAGCTGCTTGAGGTTCATGATTTTAATCTTGTTATGCGATTGCAGCGATCTTAACAATTCATTTCTGTCATTGCTGCGTCGGGCCGATACTGCCTCCCCACCCTGCGAGGCCGACGCGATGCACGAACACCCAACCCCCTATCTGAGCCGCTGGCTGGTCCTGCTGATGGCCTTCGCCACCGGCGTGGCGGTGGCCAGCAACTACTACAACCAGCCGCTGTTGCAGACTTTGGCCGAGCAGTTCGACCTCTCCTATGCCAAGGCTGGGATCCTCGTCACCACCGCCCAGGTCAGCTATGCCGTCGGCCTGATCCTGCTGGTGCCGCTGGGCGACTTGCTGGAACGACGGGGGCTGATCGTCGGCATGGCCCTGGTGGTCGCCGGCGGCCTGTTGCTCAGTGCGCTGGCGCCAAGCTTCGCGGTGCTGCTGCTGGGCACTGCGCTGGCCGGGATGTTCTCGGTGGTCGCCCAGGTGTTGGTGCCGTTCGCGGCGACCCTGGCCGCGCCGGAGGAGCGCGGACGGGTGGTCGGCACGTTGATGAGCGGCCTGCTGCTGGGCATCCTGCTGGCGCGCACGGTGGCCGACACGCTGTCCGCGCTGGGCAACTGGCGCAGCGTATACCTGCTGGCGGCGGCGGTGATGGCGATCACCGCACTGGCCCTGTGGTTCGCCTTGCCGCGCTATCGCCACCCGGAACGCATCAGCTATCCGCGCCTGATGGCCTCGGTGGCTCTGCTGTTCCGCGACGAGCCCGAATTCCGCCTGCGCACATTGCTCGGCGGCCTGAGCTTCGCCATGTTCGCGATGCTCTGGACGCCGCTGGCCTTCCTGCTGTCGGCCGAGCCCTATGGCTATTCCGACGGAGTGATCGGCCTGTTCGGCGTGGTCGGTGCGGTCGGTGCATTGGCCGCCAGCCAGGCCGGGCGCATGGCCGACAGCGGGCGTGGCGCGCAGGCCACCAGCCTGGGTCTGCTGCTGCTCGCCCTGTCCTGGTTGCCGCTGGGCTTCGGCGGCACCTCGCTGGCTGCGCTGCTGGTTGGCGTGGTGGTGCTCGACCTGGCCGTGCAGCTGACCCACGTCAGCAACATGAACCAGGTCTACCGGCTGCGCCCCGAGGCGCGTAGCCGTATCAACGCCGGCTACATGACCGGCTACTTCATCGGCGGTGCGCTGGGCTCGCTGGCTTCGGCGGCGCTGTTCGAGGCATACGGCTGGGCAGGGGTGTGCAGTGCCGGCGCGGCGCTGGGCGTGGTGGCACTGGGGATCTGGCTGGCGCTCGGGCGGCGCGACGCGACGCTGGCCGTCGGCGCCGAGGGCTGACCCGCTGGCGAGCAAATCTGCGACAATCGCCGCCCCTGAATAGCAAGCCGACTCCTGCCCGATGAGTGACGCCACGCCCGCCTTCGACCAGCTGCTGAAGAATCTCGACCAAGCGCTGATCGCCGACCGTCATCGCCTGCGCCGCCAGCTGCACGAGCTGCGCAAGCAGGCGGGCACGCCCGCGTGGGACGAGGCCAAGCTGGCGCAGTGGCTGGAGCGCTTCCAGGCCTCCACCGCCAAGGTCGCGGCGCGCCAGGCCAGCGTGCCGCGCATCCGCTACGACGATGCGCTGCCGATCGCCGCGCGCCGCGACGAGATCAAGGCGGCCATCGCCAGGCACCAGGTGGTGGTGATCGCCGGCGAAACCGGTTCGGGCAAGACCACCCAGCTGCCGAAGATCTGCCTGGAGCTGGGCCGCGGCAGTCACGGCCTGATCGGCCATACCCAGCCGCGCCGGCTGGCCGCGCGCAGCGTGGCGACCCGCGTCGCCGAAGAGCTGGGCACGCCGCTGGGCGAACTGGTCGGCTACCAGGTGCGCTTCGAGGACCAGAGCAGGGACAGCAGCCTGGTCAAGCTGATGACCGACGGCATCCTGCTCGCCGAGACCCAGCACGACCGCCATCTCGAGCGCTACGACACGATCATCGTCGACGAGGCCCACGAACGCAGCCTGAACATCGACTTCCTGCTCGGCTACCTGAAGACCCTGCTGCCGCGCCGTCCCGACCTCAAGGTGATCATCACCTCGGCGACCATCGACCTCGAGCGCTTCTCCAAGCACTTCGGCGGGGCCGGCCTTCCGGGGGCGCCGGTGGTCGAGGTGTCCGGGCGCACCTACCCGGTGGAGACCTGGTACCGGCCGCTGACCGCCGAGGTCGACCCGGATGGCAACCGCGTCGAGGAAGACCTGTCGGTCGACCAGGGCATTCTCGCGACCCTCGACGAGCTGGCCGCCCACGAGCGCAGCGTCGGCCAGCGTCCCGGCGACGTGCTGGTGTTCCTCCCCGGCGAGCGCGAGATCCGCGACTGCGCCGAGGTGCTGCGCAAGGCCAACCTGCGTCACACCGAGATTCTGCCGCTGTATGCGCGGCTGACCCCGGCCGAGCAGCAGAAGATCTTCCAGCCGATGTCCGGGCGCAAGATCGTGCTGGCCACCAACGTCGCGGAAACCTCGCTGACCGTGCCGGGCATCCGCTACGTGATCGACAGCGGCACCGCGCGGATCAGCCGCTACAGCTACCGCTCCAAGGTCCAGCGCCTGCCCATCGAGGCGGTGTCGCAGGCCAGCGCCAACCAGCGCAAGGGTCGCTGCGGCCGGGTCGAGCCGGGCATCTGCGTGCGCCTGTATGCCGAGGAGGACTTCCTCGCTCGCCCCGAGTTCACCGATCCGGAAATCCTGCGCACCAACCTCGCCGCGGTGATCCTGCAGATGCTTCATCTGCGCCTGGGTAGCATCGAGAACTTCCCGTTCATCGAGCCGCCGGAAGGCAAGGCGATCAACGACGGCTTCAACCTGCTGCAGGAACTGTCGGCGGTCAACCGCGAGGGCCAGCTGACCCCGCTGGGCCGCCAGCTGGCGCGCCTGCCGATCGACCCGCGGCTCGGCCGCATGCTGCTGGAAGGCGCCCAGCAGGGCAGCCTCGCCGAAGTACTGATCGTCGCCAGCGCGCTGTCGGTGCAGGACGTGCGCGAGCGCCCGGCCGACCGCCAGCAGGCCGCCGACCAGGCCCATGCGCAGTGGAAGGACGTCGACTCCGACTTCGCCGCGCTGATCAACCTGTGGCACGGCTTCGAGGAGCAGCGCCAGGCGCTGGGTTCCAGCGCCCTGCGCAGCTGGTGCCGCAAGAATTTTCTCAACTATCTGCGCCTGCGCGAATGGCGCGACGCCCATCGCCAGTTGCTGCTGACCTGCCGCGACCTCAAGCTGGCGCTGAACAAGACCGAGGCGCCGCAGAGCGCCGCCAAGCCGGCGGCCGGATCCAAGGTCAGCGGCGAACTGGACCAGCGCGCCCGCCAGGCGGTGGCCGCCCAGGGCGAGCGCCAGCAGGTGGCGCAGTCGCTGAAGAACTATGCGGCGGTGCACAAGGCGATCCTCGCCGGCCTGCTCAGCCAGGTCGGCCAGAAGGCCGAGGAGGGCGACTACCTCGGCGCCCGCCAGCGGCGCTTCTGGATCCACCCGTCCAGCGCGCTGTCGCGCAAGCGCCCGCAGTGGATCATGGCCGCCGAACTGGTGGAGACCACCAAGCTGTTCGCGCGCATGGTGGCGAAGATCGAGCCGGACTGGATCGAGCCGCTGGCGCCGCATCTGGTCAAGAAGAACCACCTCGAACCGCACTGGGAGAAGAAGCGCGGCCAGGTGGTGGCCTTCGAGCAGATCACCCTCTACGGCCTGATCGTGGTCGGCCGCCGTGCGGTGCACTACGGCCCCATCGACCCGCCGGCCGCGCGTGAGCTGTTCATCCGCGAGGGCCTGGTGCGCGGCGAGATCAACAGCCGCGCCAGGTGCCTGAGCGCCAACCGCCAGTTGCTCGACAAGCTCGACGAGCTGGAAGCCAAGGCGCGCCGGCGCGACATCCTCGCCGACGAGGAAACCCTGTACGCCTACTACGACGCGCGCCTGCCGGCGGACATCTACCAGACCGCTAGCTTCGAGACCTGGTACAAGCGCGAGAGTGCGAAGAACCCGCAGCTGTTGATCATGCGCGAGGAGGACGTACTGGCCCGCGAAGCCAGCGAGATCACTGCGCAGCAGTATCCCGACAGCCTGAGCATCGGCCGCCTGCAGTTGCCGCTCTCCTACCACTTCGAGCCCAACCATCCGCGCGACGGCGTCACCATCCGCGTGCCGGCGCCGCTGCTGCCGCAGCTGCCGGCCGAGCGCCTCGACTGGCTGGTGCCGGGCCTGCTGGAAACCAAGTGCGTGGCGCTGGTGCGCAACCTGCCCAAGGCGCTGCGCAAGAACTTCGTGCCGGTGCCGGACTTTGTCGGCGCCGCCATGGCCAAGCTGGCCTTCGGCGAGGGCTCGCTGCCCGCAGCGCTGGGCCGTGAGCTGCAGCGCATGACCGGCGCCCGCGTGCCGGAGGAGGCTTGGGCGGATGCCGCCGCCCAGCTGGAAAATCACCTGAAGATGAACATCGAGGTGGTCGATGCGCGCGGCAAGTTCCTCGGCGAGGGCCGCGATCTCGCCGAGCTGACCGCGCGCTTCGCCGAGGCCAGCCAGGCCGCGCTGGCGCTGCCGGCGAGCAAGGGCGAGGCCAAGCCGGTCGCCGCCCGCGACTTCGCCGCTGTTGAGGCGCAGACCCAGCAGAAGATCGCCGGCCTGTCGCTGACCGTCTACCCGGCGCTGGTCGAGGAGGGCGGGGTGGTCAAGGAAGGGCGCTTCCCGACCCAGAGCGAAGCCGAGTTCCAGCACCGCCGCGCACTGCAGCGCCTGCTGCTGCAGCAACTGGCCGAGCCGGCCAAGTACCTGCGCACCCGGCTGCCGGGGCTCACCGAGCTGGGCCTGCTGTACCGCGACCTGGGTCGCGTCGACGCGCTGGTCGAGGACATTCTGCTGGCCAGCCTGGACAGCTGCATCCTCGACGGCCAGAGCCCGCTGCCGCGCGACGGCGCGGCCCTGGCGTCACTTGCTGAACAGAAGCGCGGTAGCTGGGCAGAGCACGCCGAGCGTTTGGCCAAACTCACGCTGGAAATCCTCAAGCTCTGGCACGGCCTGCAGAAGCGCTTCAAGGGCCGCATCGACCTGGCCATGGCCGTCGCCCTCAACGACATCAAGACCCAGCTCGGCCACCTGGTCTACCCCGGCTTCGTCCGCCAGACCCCGGCCGAATGGATCAGGGAATACCCGCGCTACCTCAAGGCTGTCGAACAGCGCCTGGATAAGGTCGGCAGCCAGTTGCAGCGCGACCGCGTGTGGAGCGGGGAACTGGCCGGCTACTGGGAGCAGTACCAGACTAGAGCCGCCAAGCACGCCCAGGAAGGCAAGCGCGATCCCGAGCTGACCCTGTATCGCTGGATGCTGGAAGAGTACCGGGTATCGCTGTTCGCCCAGCAGCTGGGGACCAGAATGGCGGTGTCGGACAAGCGCTTGAGCAAGCAGTGGGCGGCGGTCGAGGCGTAGGCGGATAGCCCCTCGCGCCCGCCGACGCTTAAGGACGATCAGCGCCGGGCGATCTCGACCATGTCCGGGGTCACCTCGATGATCCGGATCTGCTCCGGCTCCTGCGCCAGCAGCGCCTGTCTGGCCACCTTGTAGCAGTCCTCCACATGGGCGTTGCCGAGTATCTTCATCGCGCCGAAGCTGATCGAGGCGGCCAGGGCCTGGCCGAGGATGGGCACGAACTTGGCTACCGTCTTGGTGGTGACGCGGATGCCGACGCGCTTGAGCATCTGCATGACCAGCTGCTGGGTCACCCATTTGCCGATCATCTGGTTGCCGAGGCTGGTGGCGCCGATCAGGATCACCCGCTTGATCTTCGGGTCGAGACCCTCGATCTGCTCGGGGGCGAGGCCGAATTTCTGGTTGATCGCCGGGATCAGTTCGACCAGCAGGGCGATGTCGGCGCCCAGGTCGAGGCCGGGGATCGGCAACACCGCCGCCCCGGCGGAGAGGCCGGCGCGCCGGGTGACCATGGCCTTGCACTCGTCGCGCAGGGCATCCAGTTGTTCGAGGGTGCGGGGCAGCATGTTTCTCTCCGGCGTATCTGTCAGGTCGGCGCGACGGCTTGCTCGGCGATCTCCACCCGGTTGCGGCCCAGTTGCTTGGCCCGGTAGAGGGCGAGGTCGGCCTGGTGGATCATGCTCTCCGGCGTGTGCCGGCCGGCCCGGCCAGTATGGATCAGGCCGAGGCTGGCGGTGAAGCATACCGGCTCGCCCGTATCGGTGGGGACGACCAGCTCGGCGAGGGTCTGGCGCACGCGCTGGGCCAGCAGCCGGCTCTGCTCCAGGCTCATTTCCGGCAGGATCAGCGCGAACTCCTCGCCGCCATAGCGGGCGGCAAGATCGCCCGGTCGCCGGCTGAAACGGCGGAGCACGTCGGCCAGCTGGCGCAGGCAGTCGTCGCCGAGCAGGTGGCCGTAGCGGTCGTTGAGTTTCTTGAAGTGGTCGATGTCGATGAGGATCAGCGCCAGGTCTTGACCGTGGCGGCAGGCGCGGGCGTGTTCGACGGCGAGCACGCTGTCGAAATGGCGCCGGTTGCTGAGTCCGGTCAGGCCGTCCTGCTGGGACAGCTGCATCAGTTCCTGGTTGAGGTGCTGCAGCTGGCGGGTCATGTCGCTGTACTGGCTCACGCTCCGGCAGATGGTGTCCAGTTCATGGAACAGGGTGCGCTCCGGCAGCTGGACCGGTTGTTTGCTGTTGAGTTGTTCCAGCGCCTGGGTGCAGCGCAGGATCGGCCGCAGCAGGAAGCGCTGGAAGGCGTACAGCATGCCGAGGGTGATGGCGCCGAGCAGTAGCATGGTCAGCAGGCCGTAGTGGCGGATCTGGTTCGCTTCCTTCTCGACAGCCGAGGCGATCTGCTGGGTCTTCAGCGCAGTGTCGGTATTGAGGGTGGCGGCCAGGTGTTTCTGCTGCTCGAGGGCCTGCCGGTAGGTCTGATCGACCTGGGTTTCCAGCGCCTGCAGTTGTGCGAAGCGGGTCTGCAACTCGGCGAGGGCCTTGGCAGGCTCGGTCGGGAGGCGGGCCTGCAACTGATCGGCCTCCTGGCGCAGGGCCTGCCAGTCCGTGCCGATCAGGCCGAGCCGGGTGCAGGAGGCGGCGAAGCGGCCGAGGCGCTCTGCACCGTCGCCGGAGATGGCGTCGCCGCGTTGCAGGGCGCCGGCCAGGGCCTGCACTTCGTGCAGGGTGGTGCGCTGGCTGTCGCGCAGCCGCGCCAGGGTCTGGATGTTGAGGAGGATCTGTGCGGCCTGGGTTGTCAGCGCGTTGCTCGGCTCGAAGGCGAAGCTGTCGAGCAGCACCTGGGCTTGCAGGCGGCTGCTGCGCGCCACCTGGCTGTCATTGCTCCAGTAGAGCGTCTGGATGAAACCGTATAGCTGCTCGGTGCGTTGGGTGTTGTAGCGCCAGCGGGTCAGGTCGGGCAGATACTCGTCGCGCACCTGGTTGGTCTTGTCGACGATACCGCCGAGCAGGGGCAGGGACAGCCAGACGCTCAGGCTGAACAACAGAAGCAGGCCGCCCAGCCCCAGTCGCACGGTGGTAGCCAGGCGGGGACGAAAGTGCGCGTGCGGGCGCGGCTGAGTCATGCGCGATGGCTCTCAGTAGATGCTGAAGGGGAAGTAGTGGCGGTTGATGCGGTCGTAGACGCCATTGAGGCGGATTGCCTCCAGCGCGCGATTGACCCGATCCAGCAGGTGGTCGTTCTTGCGCACGGCTATGTGCGCCTTGCTGCTCAGGGTGTCGCCAAGCAGGGGCGGGCCGATGAAGTCGTAGCCGGTCGCCTTCGGCTGCTGCAGGAAATCGAGCAGGTTGATGGTGTCGGACAGCACCAGGTCGGCCTTGCCGGCCAGCAGCATGTCGAAGGCTTCTTCCTGGTGGGCGACCAGCAACAAGGGACTCTGCGGATAGCGCTCCCTGGCGAAGTCGGCCTGGATGGTACCGCTGATGATCGCCAGGCGCAGGCCGGCCAGCGCCCCGGGAGAGGTATCGGCGGCGATGCCGGCCTTGCCGGCGAATACCGAGTGGGACTGGTAATAGTAGTCGCTGAAGGCGACCCGCTGCTCGCGCTCCGCGGTACGCGCCATGCTGGCGACGATCATGTCCACCTGGCCTGACTCTAGGCTGGGGATCAGCTTGTCCCAGACGATCGCCTGGACTTCGCAGTCGACCCGCATCTGCTGGCACAGGGCCTGAGCGATCTCGACGTCGAAACCGGCCAGGCTGCCGTTGTCGCCCTGGTAGCTGAACGGGGCGTAGTTGCCCTCGGTGGCGATACGCAGGATTTCGGCATGGGCGCCCTGAACCAGTAGCAGGCCGAGCATCAGCAGGGATAGAGCGGTCGGTCCGGGGCGCATCGTCGGGATCCTTGTGCGGTTATAGCATTCACATTGATGGCATTGTAATGCCAGCGCCAGCTGTATGGCGCGCCGCCGGCTGACCTGGATCAAGGCTGTGTTGTGCAGCCCCCGTGGCGACACGCACGAGCCGTGCTGGGGATTCCGTGGCTGCCTTGGTGTTCAGCCGTGCAGCTCCTCCCGTTCGGTTACCTCGAAGCGCGTCGGCTCCGAACCATCGGCGTTCAGCTGGTGGATCTCGCTGGGCCGGCCGTGCTCGTCGAGGCGCACCTGGCCGAGGCCGGCTCCGTTCCACAGGCGCTCGCCACGCTGGCTGCGGCTGGGAATGCGCGGGGTGATCTGCATCCTGCGCCGCTTGGTGAACCAGTTGAGCGGCGAGTGTGGCGCGTACAGCCAGCGGTTGAGGCGGTCGAACCAGTCGAGCAGGCGCGCGGGGAATTCGTTCTTGATGCCGCTGCTGGTGATCTGCCAGATGCGCGGGCCGCTGTCGCGGTGGCGGATGTGCACCTCGTAGGCGAAGGAGTAGTGCACGTCGCCGGAGAGGATCACGTAGTTCGCCGGAGTGCGCGAGTGGCGGAAGATGTTGAGCATGACGTGGGCCGCACCGCGGTGGGCCATCCAGTTTTCCGCGTCGACCAGCAGCGGCTGGCCGGCCCAGGTGAACAGGCGCTGGATGATCTCGATCAGTTTGACGCCGAACACCGGCGCCGGCGAGACGATGACCACTGCCGGTTCGTCGAGCAAGGCGTGCTGCAGCTCGCAGAGGGCTTCCCAGTCCATCAGGCCAGAGGGACGGCTGAGGGTGCTTTCGCTGCGCCAGCGGCGGGTGCGGGTGTCGAGTACCAATAAAAGTGGCTGGCCGGGCAGGCTGTAGTGCCAGTGGTTGAAGGTGAGCAGGCGGTCGATGATCGCGTCCTGCGCCTCGGCGCTCAGGCGCTGCTGGTAGTCCGGCGCGGCGAGCAGCTCGCGGATCGCCGGCAGTTCGTTGGCGAAGGCATCGGGGCAGTTGCCCCAGCCCTGGCACAGCAGGTAGCCGAGCAGGGCGTTGCCGACGATGCGCCGCGAGAACGGATGGCCGTAGGCGACCTGTTCCCAGCGTGCGGAGAGGTTCCAGTCGTCGGTGATGTCGTGGTCGTCGAAGATCATCAGGCACGGCAGCTGGGCCATGGCCCGCGCTGCCTGCGGCAGGTCGGCGGCGAAGGCGCTGATCAGGGCTTCCTCGCCGCGGTAGCGGGCGACGAGGTGCTCGGGCAGCTCCGGCAGGCGCGGGGCGATCAGCCGCCAGGGCTCGGGCGACCAGACCAGCAGGTACATGGCCATGACTTCGGCGAAGGTGACCAGGTGGTTGTGGGCGTTGGCGCTGGTGAACACCGGCTTTTCCACGCCGCCGAAGAAGCGTTCGCGCAGTTCCTCGTTGGCGGTGTAGGCGGGCAGCAGGTCCTCGCGCCGGTAGTAGCCGGCCGGGTGGGCGTAGAGCGCCTCACTGGTGCTGATTGTGGCGCCGTCGAGGTGTTCGCCATACAGGCCGAGGCGTTCGATCAGGCGGTGGATGGCCACCAGCATCGGCCCGGCCACGTCGTCGGCGTAGATCTGGTCGCCACTCAGCATCAGCAGCGCCGGGCGTTCCGTGGGCTGCGCGCGGGTGGCGTCGATCAGGGCGTCGGCCTGCAGCAGGCCGTCCTTGCCCGGGTGGTGCGGCTTGCGGCAGGAGCCGTGCAGCAGGTGGTCGAGCCGACCGCGGCGCACGAAGCTCGGCTGCGTCTGGCCGGGATACAGCAGATGCGGCGCCCAGTCGGCGATGGCCAGACGGCGACCGTCGTCCTCTATCAACAGGTCGTAATAAATGAAGGTGTCGGCCGGCAGCGGTTCGTCGAGGTGCAGGTCGATCAGGTGCAGCCAGGCGTGGCGGCCGACGGACAGGCGCTGGCAGCGAGCGTCGTCGAGCGGCAGGTCGAACTCGACCACGCCGCGCTGCGGGTCGTCCCAGGCCAGCTGCAGGCGGGCGTCGAGCGCGCGCCTGCCGACCAGCCACAGTACCAGGCGCCGCGCTTCGAGGCGGCGCAGCAGCGGGCCGGCAAGGACGAGGGGCAGGTCGGTCGGGTGAGTGTCAGACAAAGGTAGGGCGTTCATGTTTCACGAATACGACGAGAGGCCTTGCCTTGGTCAGTGTGGCGGGCGTTCGGTTCATTCGCCGTTGCGCTCTGGTGCCAGGGCGATCCAGGCCAGCAATGGGTAGGCCAGGTAGTGGGCGGCGAACAGCAACTGGCCGGGCAGGCCAGGTTCTTCCTTGAGATACATCAGCGCCAGCAGGCCGGCGTACAGCAGGCCGAGACCGAGGGCATAGAGAGCGACCAGCACGCGGCGCTCGACGGGATAGGGGCGGCGACCGGTGCGCCAGCGAAACACTAGGGCCAAACCGGCCGCAACCAGGGCAGCGGCCAGCAGGGTGGCGAACGGGCCGCCGACCTTGAAGACGGTGCGCACCAGCAGGTTGACCAGGAAACAGGCGAGGATGGTGCCGAGTGCGTAGTGGCTGAGCTTGGGCGATCGGGTGGACATGGAGGCTCCATTTTGCGCTAAGGCGCGTCCTTGACGCTCCGGTCGGGGAGCGGCCACGAGTATCGTGGCACATATGCGAGTTCGTAATCTAAAAGTTCCGCTGTAATAAAACTTTTACATACAAGCAACTTGGCTGACACAGTCAGCCGCGAATATTCCCCCCAGAACGAAACGGGCTAGGCCCGAGTGTTTACAAACGTCAAACCGTATAAGGGGAATCCTTGATGATCCGCAAGCACTTCGCCGGCATTGCCGCCAGCGCCCTGGCCCTGGCCATTTCCGCTCAAGCCGTTGCCGGTACTGTCACCACTGACGGTGCTGACATTGTTGTCAAGACCAAGGGTGGTCTGGAAGTTGCTACCGCTGACAAGGAGTTCGCCTTCAAGGTTGGCGGCCGTCTGCAGGCTGACTACAGCACCTTCGATGGCTTCTACACCGTGAACGGTGAAAGTGCCGACGCGGCCTACTTCCGTCGCGCCTTCCTGGAAATCTCCGGTGTTGCCTACAAGGATTGGGCCTACCAGATCAACTACGATTTCTCCCACAACGCCGGCAGCCAGGAAGACGGCTATTTCGACGAGGCTTCCATCGCCTACACCGGCTTCAAGCCGGTGACCATCAAGGTGGGGCGCTTCGACCCAGCCTTCGGTCTGGAAAAGGCCACCAGCTCCAAGTGGGTGACCGCCCAGGAGCGTAACGCCGCCTATGATCTGGTCGACTGGGCCAACGGTCACCAGAACGGTCTGGGTATCGAGGTTTCCGCTACCCCCACCGAATCGCTGTTCGGCTCTGTCGGCATGAGCGCCAAGGACCAGAACGACGTCGATGGCGAAAGCACCAAGCAAGTCAACCTGCGTGGCGTGTTCGCCCCGCTGCACGAAACCGGCAATGTCCTGCACCTCGGTGTGAACTTCGCCCAGCGCGACCTGTCCGACACCGTCTTCGACAGCCGTATTCGCAGCCGTCTGGGCATGCGCGGTGTCAGCACTGGTGGTGGTAACGATGCCGGCACCAACGGTAACCGTCTGCTGCTCGGCGGTGCCAACAACCGTCCGGCTGGTTCCTATGACGATGACAGCGCCTGGGGCCTGGAAGCGGCTTGGGCCATGGGTCCGTTCTCCGTGCAGGGCGAGTACATCCAGCGCGAACTGCAGGCCGACGATGCTGCGTTCGAGGACGTCGATGCGACCGGCTACTACGCTCAGGTCGCTTACACCCTCACTGGCGAAGCGCGCGAGTACAAGCTCGGCAAGTTCGACAAGATCAAGCCCGAGAACAAGCAGATCGGTGCCTGGGAAGTGTTCTACCGTTACGACAACATCAGCGTCGAAGACGACAACGGTGCCTTTGCTGCCATCGATGACATCGAAGGCAAGGTGCACAACGTAGGTGTGAACTGGTATGCCAACGAAGCGGTCAAGCTGAGCGGTGTCTACGTCACATCCGCGGTCGACAATGCTGAAAACGACGCTGGCGACGATGATGGCGACGGCTTCGTGGTCCGCGCCCAGTACGTGTTCTAAGCATTACGCTTCATTCGTAAAGCCCCCTTTGAAGCCCTGCCTCCGGCAGGGCTTTTTTTCGTCTGCACGGCAGGCCAGACTGTGCCAATGACGATCCAGACTCTGCACTCCCTTATTCAGATCTCCGCCTCCGAGTGGGGTGGACTGCTGCCCGATGCTCAGCCCTTCCTACGCCATGCCTTCCTGTCCACGCTGGAAGACAGTGGCAGCGTCGCAGGGCGTAACGGCTGGCTGCCAGCCCATCGCCTGCTGCGCGATGACGATGGACGGTTGCTGGCGGCTATGCCGGCTTACGTAAAGACTCATTCGCGCGGCGAGTACGTGTTCGACTGGGCTTGGGCCGACGCCTGTCAGCGGGCGGGCATCGCCTATTACCCGAAGTTGCTGGCAGCCGTGCCGTTTTCCCCGGTGGCGGGTGCCCGTCTGCTGGCGCGGGACGCGGCGGATGCCGCTCGGTTGCTCGATGGGCTGGCCGCGGAGGTGGCCGGCGAGGGGCTGACTGGGCTGCATGTGAATTTCACCGATGCCTTCGCCGATGGGGTGATCGCCGGGCGGGAAGGCTGGCTGGAGCGCCTGGGTTGCCAGTTTCACTGGTTGAATCGTGGCTACCGGGATTTCCAGGATTTTCTCGACGCACTGGCTTCGCGCAAGCGCAAGCAGATGCGCAAGGAGCGCGAGCAGGTGGCGGGACAGGGCATCGAGTTCGACTGGCGCGAAGGAGGGCAGTTGAGCGAGGTGGAGTGGGACTTCGTCTACGCCTGCTATGCCAACACCTATGCTGTGCGCGAGCAACGCCCCTATCTGACCCGCGCCTTCTTCAGTCTGCTGGCCGAGCGCATGCCCGAGGCGATCCGCGTGGTGCTGGCGCGTCAGGGCATCCGGCCGGTGGCCATGGCGTTCTTCCTGCGGGATGGCGAGAGTCTGTACGGGCGCTACTGGGGCTGCCTGGCCGATTTCGACCGCCTGCACTTCGAGACCTGCTTTTATCAGGGCCTCGATCTGGCGATCAGCCTGGGCCTGCAGCGTTTCGACGCCGGTGCGCAGGGCGAGCACAAGCTGATCCGCGGCTTCGAGCCGGTGCTGACGCGCTCCTGGCACTATCTGCTGCATCCGGGGCTGCGCGCGGCGGTGGCGGACTTTCTCGCCCAAGAGCGTGCCGGGGTGCTGGCTTATGCCGAGGAGGCGCGCCAGGCGTTGCCGTATCGGCAGGGCTAGGCGGGCTGATTCGGCTCGGGGAGAGTGCGAGAAAAAGGCGAAGCCGTGGCTTCGCCTTTTTGTCGTCGATGATCCGGCCGGGGGGTTACAGGCGCTTGGCCGACTCGATCAGTACCGGCTCAACCGGCACGTTCTGGTGCATGCCGCGGTTACCGGTGCGCACACGGGCGATCTGGTCGACCACTTCCATGCCGCGCACCACCTTACCGAATACCGCGTAGCCGAAGTCGCGGCGGCCGTGATCGAGGAAGGCGTTGTCGGCCAGGTTGATGAAGAACTGGCTGGTGGCGCTGTTGATATCGCTGGTGCGGGCCATGGCTAGGGTGCCGCGCACGTTGTGCAGGCCGTTGTCGGCTTCGTTCTTGATCGGTGCCTGGGGATCTTTCTGCTCCATGTCGGCGCTGAAGCCGCCGGTCTGGATCATGAAGCCGGGAATCACCCGGTGAAACTGCACGCCGTTGTAGAAGCCGCTGTCGACGTAGCTGAGGAAGTTCTTCACGCTGATGGGCGCTTTCTCCTCATTCAGTTCGATCTCGACTTCGCCGAGACTGGTGGTGAGCACCACGTGCGGGGCTTCGGCGGCCAGCAGTATGGAAGAGAAGAGCAGGGCGCTGGCGGCGATGGCGAGTTTTTTCAGCATGCGTGGACTTCCTGTGGTGGTTGGATGAGCGAGGCGATTCTGCGTGTCGCGGTGGCGGTTGGACCGGCTGGCGCTGCCGCGGTTCAGGTCGGCACGGGCGCCGCCGGATTCTGCGCATGCTGAAGCAGCAGGTCGCTGAGGATGCGGGTGGCGGGGCCCATCTGGCGGTCCTTGTTCGGGTAGAGGAAGAAGCGGATTTCCCGGCGTGCGCCGTTGCCGAGCGGCAATGGCTTGAGCGTGCCTTCGCTCAATTCACGGTTGATCATGTGCTGGGGTAGCCAGGCGAAGCCGAGGCCGCTGCTGACGAAGGTGGCGGCGGTCGCCAGGCTGCCGACGGTCCAGCGCTGCTCCGCGCCGAGCCAGCCTACGTCGCGCTGCTGGCGGCGACCGGAGTCGCGGGTGACGATCTGCAACTGGGTTTCCAGGTCCTGATAGGACAGCTCGCGCTGCAGGCGATGCAGTGGGTGGTCAGGGTGAGCGACGGCGACGAATGCGACGTTGGCCAGGTCGGTGCCCAGTTGGTTGGGAAGGATCAGGCCGCTGATGGCCAGATCGGCCTTGCCTTCGAGCAGCGCTTCCTCGACGCCGGACAGGACCTCTTCGCGCAGCAGCACGCGACAGCCGCGGCTCTGCGGCATGAAGGCGGAGAGGGCGCTGACCACTTGCTGGGTCGGATAGGCCGCGTCCAGCACCAGGTGCACCTCGGCCTCCCAGCCCTGCTCCATGTGGTGGGCCAGTTCTTCCAGCTGACTGGCCTGCTTGACCAGTTGCCGCGAACGGCGCAGGAGCAGGGCACCGGCCTCGGTAAGCACGGCCTTGCGTCCGTCGATGCGCAGCAGGGGCACGCCGAGCTGTTCCTGCATGCGCGCGACGGTGTAGCTGATCGACGATTGCGAGCGATGCAGGGCTTCGGCGGCCTGAGCAAAGCCACCGTGATCAACCACTGCCTGCAGGGTGCGCCACTGTTCGAGGGTCACGCGGGGCGCTTTCATCGGTCTGTGCTCCTGGCGGTCGACGCTTGCGCTGGGCTTTTGCGCAAGTTACATCAACCTGCTTGATTGTTTGTAGCGGTTTATTCGGCTTTTTTATCGACCAACTGCGTAATAACCTGCCTTCCATCGCTCAAGTGCACGGTCCGGTTGAGGCAAGCGCAGATGTCCAATGTCCTGGTGGTTGAAAGCAAAGCGCGCAACCAGCTGGCTGAGATCGCCTGAAACCCATAGCTCCACTGCGTGTCACGGGGCACGCAGTTTTTCACGGTCGCCTGCGGGCGGCCGTTTTTTTGGGTTCTTCATGGGGTGGGAGTGCGGGGATTGGGGAAGCTGTGGTTCCGCGCCTTTCCCGGTGGCAGGATCAGGGTCTATTGCTGTTCGGCAACGCTGAGTATCGCCTTGCAGTGGGGCATGCTGGTCTGGCTGGGCGGGGGTGTAATTCTGTCCTACTTGCCTAGGGAAGCAGACAGTGCTGCGTACCCTGTCGGCGGAGAAGCGTTGCGCCGGCCAGCAGGGAAAACAACTTTTGATCGATGACTCGCGGTAGTCTATGCGCCAGCGATTTTCATTATTCGAGGTAGGCTGTGTTTGCTGATTACGGTTTGCATGAGCGTTTGCTCAAGGCGTTGTCGACGCTGTCCTTCAAAGAGCCAACCCCGGTTCAGGTGGCTGCCATCCCTCCGGCTCTTGAAGGTCGCGACCTGCGCGTGACCGCCAAGACCGGCAGCGGCAAGACGGCCGCCTTCGTGCTGCCGTTGCTGCACCGTCTGCTGCAGGACAGCAAGCCGCAAGCCGGCGCGCGCGTCCTGATCCTGCTGCCGACCCGCGAGCTGGCCCTGCAGACGCTCAAGGAAGTCGAGCGTTTTGCCCAGTTCACCTTCATCAAGGCCGGCCTGGTGACCGGCGGGGAAGGTTACAAGGAGCAGGCGGCGGCGCTGCGCAAGAATCCCGAAGTGGTGATCGGCACGCCGGGGCGAGTGCTCAATCATCTCGAGACCGGCAGCCTGAAGCTGGGCGACATCGAGGTGCTAGTGCTCGACGAGGCGGATCGCATGCTCGATATGGGGCTCAGCGAGGACGTGCTGAAGATAGCCAAGGCCTGTCCGCAGGAGCGCCAGACCCTGCTGTTCTCGGCGACCGCGGGCGAGCGCGGGCTGGGGCAGGTAGCGAGCGCGGTCCTGCGTGATCCTCAGCTGCTGCTGCTCAACCGCCGCGATGACCTGAACGAAAATCTCAAGCAGCAGATCATCACGGCCGACGATGTGCAGCATAAGGAGCGGCTGTTGCAATGGTTGCTGGCGCATGAAGCGTTCGAGCAGGCCATGGTGTTCACCAATACTCGCATCCAGGCCGATCGTCTGGCTGGTGTGCTGCGGGCCTCTGCGGTCAAGGCCTATGTGCTGCATGGCGAGAAGACCCAGGACGAACGCAAGCTGGCCGTCGAGCGCCTGCGTCAGGGCAGCATCAACGTGTTGATTGCTACCGACGTGGCAGCGCGCGGTCTGGATATTGGCGGGGTCGATCTGGTGATCAACTTCGACATGCCGCGCAGCGGTGATGAGTACGTCCATCGCATCGGGCGTGCCGGGCGCGTCGGCCAGAACGGATTGGCCATCTCGCTGATCTGCCATACCGACTGGAACCTGATGTCCAGCATCGAGCGCTATCTGAAGCAGTCGTTCGAGCGCCGCCAGGTCAAGGAGCTGCAGGGTAGTTACCAGGGGCCGAAGAAACTCAAGGCTTCGGGCAAGGCCGCGGGTAGCAAGAAGAAGAAACAGGGGAAGAAGTCCGCTGCCGCTGGCAAGGGTGGCGCGGGCAGCGGCAAGCCTTCGGCGCGCAAGAGCGACAAGGATCGTCCTGCTGTTGCCATCGGCGATGGCTTCACGGCCCCCAAGCGCAAGAAGCCGGGCACGGCTGAAGGTTGAAAAAAGTAGGCGGGGAGGTGTTGACAGTCTTTTTTAAGGCTGTATTATTCGCCTCCTCGCTGTAGCGGCCTCCGGGTTACGGCAGCGAGAGAGTTACGCAAGTGGTTGAGTAGAAAAGAAAATTTCGAAAAACGCTTGACAGAATGCAAGGCTGCTGTAGAATTCGCGGCCTCGGTTGAGACGAAAGACTTGATCGAAACGCTCTTTAACAAGTTGAATCAAGCAATTCGTGTGGGTGCTTGTGAGATAAGACTGACAGTCGCAAGATTATCAGCATCACAAGTAGTCTCGTGAATTCATGAGTTTATTTGCGATTGCTGAGCCAAGTTTAGGGTTTTCTCAAAACCCGCAATGATGTGAACTGAAGAGTTTGATCATGGCTCAGATTGAAC
>NZ_FNZE01000012.1 GCF_900109175.1 Pseudomonas linyingensis
TGATGGGCCCGGGCATCACCAACGCCGACGTGCTGGCCGCCACCGAGTGCGTGATCCCCTGCTTCGAGGTGGTCGACTCGCGCATCCAGGACTGGAAGATCAAGATCCAGGATACCGTCGCCGACAACGCCTCCTGCGGCCTGTTCATCCTCGGCGACCAGGCCGTGTCCCCGCGCCAGGTCGACCTGGTCACCTGCGGCATGGTGGTGGAGAAGAACGGCCAGCAGATCAGCACCGGCGCCGGCGCCGCCGCGCTGGGCTCGCCGGTCAACTGCGTGGCCTGGCTGGCCAACACCCTCGGCCACTTCGGCATCGGCCTGAAGGCCGGCGAAGTGATCCTCTCCGGCTCGCTGGTACCGCTGGAGCCGGTCAAGGCCGGCGACTTCATGCGCGTCGACATCGGCGGCATCGGCAGCGCCAGCGTGCGCTTCGTCTGATCGGGAGCCTGAACATGAGCAAGAAACTGAAAGCCGCGATCATTGGTCCGGGCAATATCGGCACCGACCTCGTGATGAAGATGCTGCGCTCCGAGTGGATCGAGCCGGTGTGGATGGTCGGCATCGACCCCGAGTCCGACGGCCTCAAGCGCGCCCGCGAGTTCGGCCTGAAGACCACCTGCGAGGGCGTCGACGGCCTGCTGCCGCACGTCATCGCCGACGACATCCGCGTCGCCTTCGACGCCACCAGCGCCTACGCCCACGCCGAGAACAGCCGCAAGCTCAACGAGCTGGGCGTGCTGATGATCGACCTGACCCCGGCCGCCATCGGCCCGTTCTGCGTGCCGCCGGTGAACCTCAAGGAGCACGTCGGCAAGCTGGAGATGAACGTCAACATGGTCACCTGCGGCGGCCAGGCGACCATCCCGATGGTCGCCGCGGTGTCCCGCGTGCAGCCGGTGGCCTACGGCGAGATCGTCGCCACCGTGTCCTCGCGTTCGGTCGGCCCGGGCACCCGCAAGAACATCGACGAGTTCACCCGCACCACCGCCGGCGCCATCGAGAAGGTC
Source organism: Pseudomonas linyingensis (assembly GCF_900109175.1). Lineage (GTDB taxonomy): Bacteria > Pseudomonadota > Gammaproteobacteria > Pseudomonadales > Pseudomonadaceae > Geopseudomonas > Geopseudomonas linyingensis. Next base: position 1,007 of record NZ_FNZE01000012.1, read on the forward strand.
GGCGGGGCTAAGGAAGGCAAGGCGATCATCATCATCAACCCGGCCGAGCCGCCGCTGATGATGCGCGACACCATCCACTGCCTGACCGAGAGCGAGCCAGACCGCGACGCCATCACCGCGTCGGTGCACGCCATGCTCGCCGAGGTGCAGAAGTACGTGCCGGGCTACCGCCTGAAGAACGGTCCGGTGTTCGATGGCAACCGCGTGTCGATCTTCATGGAGGTCGAGGGGCTGGGCGACTACCTGCCCAAGTACGCCGGCAACCTGGACATCATGACCGCCGCCGGCCTGCGCACCGCCGAGATGTTCGCCGAGGAAATCGCCGCCGGCACCATCCAACTGCCGAGCCGCGAAGCTGCACTGGCCTGAGGGGAATAGCACGATGAATCTGCAAGGCAAGCAAGTCACCCTGCACGACATGAGCCTGCGCGACGGCATGCACGCCAAGCGCCACCAGATCAGCCTCGAGCAGATGGTCGCCGTGGCCAAGGGCCTGGACGCCGCCGGCATGCCACTGATCGAGATCACCCACGGCGACGGCCTGGGCGGGCGCTCGATCAACTACGGCTTCCCGGCGCACAGCGACGAGGAGTACCTGAGCACGGTGATCCCGCAGCTCAAGCAGGCCAAGGTGTCCGCCCTGCTGCTGCCGGGCATCGGCACGGTCGACCACCTGCGCATGGCGGTGGACTGCGGCGTGTCGACCATCCGCGTGGCCACCCACTGCACCGAGGCCGACGTCTCCGAGCAGCACATCGGCATGGCCGCCAAGATGGGCGTCGACACCGTCGGCTTCCTGATGATGGCCCACATGGCCAGCCCGGAGAAGGTGCTGGAGCAGGCCCGCCTGATGGAAAGCTACGGCGCCAACTGCATCTACTGCACCGACTCGGCCGGCTTCATGCTGCCCGACGAGGTCAACGAGAAGATCGGCCTGCTGCGCGCCGAGCTGAACCCGGCCACCCAGGTCGGCTTCCACGGCCACCACAACATGGGCATGGCCATCGCCAACTCGCTGGCCGCCATCGAGGCCGGTGCAGTGCGTATCGACGGCTCGGTAGCGGGCCTCGGTGCCGGTGCAGGCAACACCCCGCTGGAAGTGCTCTGCGCGGTGCTCGCGCGCATGGGCGCCGAGACCGGCATCGACCTGTACAAGATCATGGACGTCGCCGAGGACCTGGTGGTGCCGCTGATGGACCAGCCGATCCGCGTCGACCGCGATGCCCTGACCCTAGGCTACGCCGGCGTGTACAGCTCGTTCCTGCTGTTCGCCCAGCGCGCCGAGAAGAAGTACGGCGTTCCGGCCCGTGACATCCTCGTAGAGCTTGGCCGCCGCGGTACCGTCGGTGGCCAGGAAGACATGATCGAAGACCTGGCCCTCGACATGGCCAAGGCTCGCCAGAACCTGAAGGTGACTGCATGAAACGTACCCTGACCCGCGAACAGGTGCTGGCCCTGGCCGAGCACGTCGAAGGCGCCGAGCTGAATGTCCACGACATTCCGAAGATCACCAACGACTACCCGGCGATGACCTTCGCCGACGCCTACGACATCCAGTGGGAAATCCGTCGCCGCAAGGAGGCCCGCGGCAACAAGACCGTCGGCCTGAAGATGGGCCTGACCTCCTGGGCGAAGATGGCGCAGATGGGCGTGGAGACGCCGATCTACGGCTTCCTCGCCGACTACTTCAGCGTGCCGGACGGCGGCGTGGTGGACTGCTCCAAGCTGATCCACCCGAAGATCGAGGCGGAAATCTCGGTGGTCACCAAGGCCCCGCTGCACGGCCCGGGCTGCCACATCGGCGACGTGATCGCGGCGATCGACTACGTGATCCCCACCGTCGAGGTGATCGACTCGCGCTACGAGAACTTCAAGTTCGACCTGATCAGCGTGGTGGCCGACAACGCCTCCTCGACCCGCTACATCACCGGCGGCCAGATGGCCAACCTCGAGGACGTCGACCTGCGCACCCTCGGCGTGGTGATGGAAAAGAACGGCGAAGTGGTGGAAGTCGGCGCCGGCGCCGCGGTGCTCGGTCACCCGCTGTCCAGCGTGGCCATGCTGGCCAACCTGCTGGCCGAGCGCGGCGAGCACATCCCGGCCGGCACCTTCATCATGACCGGTGGCATCACCGCCGCTGTGTCGGTGGCGCCGGGCGACAACGTCACCGTGCGCTACCAGGGCCTGGGCAGCGTGTCGGCCCGCTTCGTCTGAGTCACCCCTTTTGCCCCGGCCATCGGCCGGGGCCTTTTTAGCGAGGAACCTGCACATGCCGATTGCCCATGTCCACATCATGGAAGGCCGCAGCGACGAGCAGAAGGAAGCGATGATCCGCGAGGTCAGCGAGGCGCTGGCGCGCACCCTCGACTCGCCGCTCGACCGCGTGCGGGTGCTGATCACCGAGCTGCCGAAGGACCACTGGGGCATCGGCGGCGAGCCGGCCAGCAAGGTCAGGAAGTAGCGACAGCAGCCCCGACCGCAGCATGACACGAAAGCCCGGCTTGCCGGGCTTTCGTGTTTCTGGCGGGAGTGTTCCACGTGGAACACCTGTGCCCTAGAAGTAGCGCAGTACCAGATAGCCAATGGCGACGATGCAGACGAGGATGCCCGGTACCGCGATCAGGGTGATCGTGCGCTGGCGCTGCAGGGCCAGTCTCTGCAGGCCGATGGATTCCTCCACCTTGTCCCGCGAGCGGGCGACCTGCTGCTCCGCCAGCGTACGCTGGGCGGCCAGCTGGGCGAGGATCTCGCGCTGGGTGTCGCGGATCTCGCGCAGCACGTTGAGGGATTCGTGGCGGTACTGCTCGTCGCTCATCTGCGCGATCCTTGCGGCTCTGCGCCGGCTCAGTGGGGTTCGGGATAGAGCAATGTGCCACGTTCGGCGGGAAAGCGCTGGGTCTGCAGATCGGTCCGGCTCAGCTCCGCCCCGCTCCAGATGAACACCTGGCGCGCGCCGGCGCCGCGCAGCAGCTCGGCAAAGCCGCGGATCTCCAGCTGGGTCAGGCCGCCCTCGAGCAGCGCCTGCGGATGCAGGATCACCGTCGGCGCCCGCTGCAGCAGCGAGGCTGGCAGGATCTTCCTGAGCAGCAGCTGCAGGGTCTTCTCCGCCACGCCGAAGTCCGCCAGCAGGGTGCGCGGATGCTCGAAGCCGTTGGCCAGCTCGATCCCCTCCTGCCCGCGCAGGGCCAGGGCCTCGCTGCCGGCCGCCAGCGGCACCCGCCTGCCCTTGTCGTGGCGCAGGGCCAGCAGCGGCGCTTCGGCGAAGGTCCGGCCGGACTCCACATGCAGGGCGTGCAGCTGGTCAGGCTGCAGGCGGAGGTAGAGGGTGTTGTGGAACAGCTTGTTCATCTGGAGGCTTCCATTGCCTTGGTGGGTGGATGGTCGGAGCGGGCTGTCGAGCTCGATGCGTAGCGGGACTGTCTGCTCTAGCGCAGCAGCTGGCGCGCCTGCGCCAGCAACTGGTCGTTGTCCGGATGCACCGTGATGGCGTTGTTGAGGTCGACCACCGGCAGGGTGTAGCGCCTGACCTCGAGGCCGGCATTCTGCATGCGTCGGTGCAGCAGGTCGGCCACCGCCGGCTCGTCCACCGAGTGGTACTGGTAGCGGATGCCGGCCTGCTGGAGCTGACGCAGGGTGGCCTGGGTGTAACCGCAGCTGTCGCGGCCGTAGACGGCCAGATAGGGCTCGGCGTGCAGCGGCGCGTTGCTCTCTTGGGGGACGCGGGAGAAGTGCTGCCAGGCCTGGTAGCCGCCGCCACACAGGGCGAGCAGGAGGATGAGGTTGCGCATGGACAAGTCCGTTTGTCGAAAGCGGGCGGGCACTCTAGCAGGTCCATCCGGCTTGACGGAGTGAACTGTCTCACTCCGTTGTGCCGCCCGCCCGCCCGGACGTCGGCGGACGGCTTCACGGACGCCCGCGGCTGGCCGGCCAACCCTGTCCTGGATCAGCGGCTGTTCGTCGCGGTGGTCAACTGGCGGCTGCTCGGCGGCCACCATAGCGTCGCGCGATCAGCCGGTCGAGCGAGAGGACACCCGCTCCGCGGGCGATCAGCAGCAAAAGGCAGGTGGCCCATACGCCGTGGGTCGGATAGGCGCCGGGATAGACGAAGATCTGGATCACCACGGTCATGCCGAGCAGGGCCAGGGCGGAAAAGCGCGTCGCCAGGCCGAGCAGCAGCAGGACGGGAAACACATGTTCGGCCACGGTCGCCATCAGGGCGGCCAGCTCCGGCGGCAGCAACGGCACCTGGTATTCCTCGGCGAACAGCGGCACGGTCGAGGCGGCCAGCCGCGGCAGGCCGAGCTGGAAGGTGCCGGTCACCAGGTCGATGGCCAGACCCTCGACCTTGGTCTGCCCGGACCTCCAGAACACCGCGGCGATGGAGAAGCGGGCCAGCAGGGCGATCAGGTCATAGGGCAGGCGTTGGCAGCGTTCGACGGCGCCGGCGATCAGGCGCACGGGCAGCGAGCGGTTCATGCGCAGGGTCCTCCGTGGTCGAGGCTGAACTGGCTGATGGCCCCGGCGCGGAGCAGTTGCGCCAGCGGCGCCGCAATGTCCAGATCGGGATGCCGGGACGCGGCCTCCCCTGCCGCCTGCCCGAGGCTGACGCCCTCCTGCAGGCGGGCGACGAACAGCACCTCGCCCGGCATGAGGCCGATCACCTCGACTTCCAGTCCGTGGCGCAGCACCAGGGCGTTTTCCGCGCGGCCGGGGTCGATCTGGGCGATGTCCAGCGCGCCCTGGTGGGCCGCCCACAGCGAGACGACGGCGAAGGGCGAGCGCAGCAGCGCCAGTGCGGGCTGCAGGACCAGACGCAGCCCGGACAGGCGCTCGGGATCGCCGAGCAGGGCGGCGAGCGCCGCACTGTCGGCAACCGGGGCATCCGCCGCATGGCAGGCACGTACGCGCAGCCATTCCAGGCGCGCCACGTCGGCCAGATAGGGCAGGCCGGCAGCCGGGGCGAAGTCTGCGACGAAGGCGGGAAAATCCGCCCCGTAGTGGGCCAGGATGCGCGTGCGCGGCGGCGCGGCGCGTACATGCAGGCGCGCCATGGCGCGGAAGAATTCCTCGCCGACCAGCGCCTGCACCACCGGAAAGGTGTCGCCCAGGGCGTCGACCAGCGAGACGACGACGTTGTTGCGGTAGACCGCCAGGCGCGCGGCCGGGTCGGAACCGTTCCAGGTCTTCAGCCCGCCCGGGCAGGGCCGCGTCGGATCGAGCAGCGCGGCGGCGAATTCGGCCTGCTGGCTCATGCCGGTACCTCCTGCGCCCGGCGGGACTGGCCGGCGAGCAGCGTTTCTGCCTGTGCGGCCTCGCTCAGCAGCAGCGCCAGCGGCGGGACGTCGTTGTCGCGCTCGAGCAGGGTCGGCAGCGCTCCCGTGCGTTGCAGTGTGCGCGCATAGAGCGCCCACACGGCGTTGTCGACCGGCGCGCCGTGGCTGTCGATCAGCAGACGCGCGCCGGCGCCGTCGCGGTCCTCGGCGAAGCCGGCCAGGTGGATCTCGCCGACCGCGTCGAGCGGCAGAGCATCGAGGTAGGCGGCGGGGTCGCGGCCATGGTTGATGCAGGACACGTAGGCGTTGTTGACGTCGAGCAGCAGCCCGCAGCCGGTGCGGCGGACCACCTCGGCAATGAATTCCGCCTCGTCCAGCGTCGAGGCGGCGAACTCGACGTAGGTCGCCGGATTCTCCAGCAGCATGCGGCGCTTGAGGCGCTCCTGCACCCGGTCGACGTGCGCACAGACCCGCGCCAGGGTCGCCGTGTCGTAGGGCAGCGGCAGCAGGTCGTTGAGGAAGACGTCGCCGTGGCTGGACCAGGCCAGGTGCTCGGAGAAGGCCTGCGGCTGGTAGCGCTCGAGCAGGTCGGCCAGGCGGGCGAGGTGCTGCTCGTCGAGCGCTTGTTCGGCGCCGATCGACAGCCCGACGCCATGGATGGACAGCGGGTAGCGCTCGCGGATCTGGCCCAGGAAGTGGTGGAAGGGGCCGCCGTCGACCAGATAGTTCTCGGCATGGACTTCGAAGAAGCCGATATCGGGACGGGTCGCGAGGATCTCCCGGAAATGCTGCGGCTTGAGTCCGAGGCCGGCCCGCGCCGGCAGGCCGTCGCGGGGCGCAGGAGCGCCGTCAGCGACGGCACGCTCGAAGAGTCTGCTCATGGTTGGCGCTCCTGCCGGTCGCTCACGAGGCCTGCTTGGTTTCCTCGAAGGCCTGCAACTGGCCGAAGCCGGTCGGCGAGGTGGGTGAGGCGGTCTTCTCGCAGGTACCGGTGGGCACGAACTTCCAGGCGTTGCCCTGGTAGTCGACCTTGGCGGTACCGGCGCAGGTAGTGCCCGGCCCGGCGGCGCAGTCGTTCTTGCCCTTGAGGGCGACGCCGAAGCACTTCTCGTTGTCCGCCGCCTGGGCAGTCAGCGGGGCGCTGGCGAGAGAAAGTGCGGCGCCCAGGGCGAGGGCAAGGCTGGCGGCCGAGACGGCGGGGATGCTGGCTTTCATGGTGGTCAGTCTCCATTGCGGATGGGAACGGACCGGGCGGAATTGCGGAGCATACCGACCGGTTCGTATTTCCGATGCGCCGGCGGCGCATTTGTTACAGCGCCCGGCGGACCACTAGAAGGCTAGCCCCACTGCGCAGGATCGGCAGGGCTTGTCTGGCTGACGACAGCAGCGTGTGTCTGCGCTTCAGTCGGCCAACGGCAGGCGCAGGTGGATCAGCACGATCGGCTGCTGCCTCTGGTCGAGTCGCTCCTCGAGGGCGAAGGGTGTGTAGCCGAGCCGCGAGTACAGCAGCAGGCCGGCGGCATTGCTGTTGAAGCAGGACACCCGCATCTCGCTGGCCGCGTGGTGCTCGCTGGCCAGCCGCGCCATCTGCTGCATGAGAAAGCGCGCCACGCCCTGGCGCCGCGCCTGGGGTGCCACCGCGACGTTGCCCACGTAGCAGGCGCCCTGCTCGCGCTTGTAGATGTTGGCGAAGGCCAGCACCTGGTCGCCGCGGCAGACCACGCTGGAGTCGCTGCGCTGGGCGATGCTGGTTGCCAGCTGATCGACGTCGAGCGGGAAGCGGGCGCGCGGGGCGAGGAAATACAGCTCTTCGGGCGTGTGGGCGAAGGTGCAGATGGCGGGAAGGTCATCGTCGCGGACCGGACGGAAACTGAGGTTGGTGTTCATCCTGAACTCCTGTGGAAGGGCCGGCAACCGGCCCTGTGGACAAGTTGGCCGGTCGATTATCCACAGAAGGGCCACAGCCAGGCAATCGTCTCTTGTGGATAAGAGTTACCCACAGGTCGCCCCTCTGCCCTGCCGGTCAGGCCGGTGCGCGCTGGCGCAGTGCGGCGCCTGTCGCCGACAACCGGTACTGCTGGCGGCTGCTCTTGGGCTTGTCGGGGATGGTCATCTCGAGCAGTCCGGCCTCCAGCGCCGGCACCAGGTACAGGGTGCGGAAGTTGGCGTCGCTGCGCAGGCCCAGCGCGTCCTGCAGCGCCTTGCGGCTCATCACGCCGTCGCAGGCCTGGACCAGACGGCGAACTTCACCTGTGACATGGCCTGCAACATGACTTGTACTCCTGCCCGCGACATGACCTGCAACTTCGCCTGCATCTTCACCTGCAGCATGACCTGCTGCTTCACCTGTGGCTTCACTTTTTGCTTCACCTGTCGCGCGGCCTGCGCCACGGCTGGCGGGGCCTGCAGCGAAGTGACGGGGCAGCGCGCGGGTAAAGGCAAACTCCAGCCACAGGCCATCCTGCTCGTGGCGCAGCAGGGGTTCGACGATGCCGTGGGCGCGGCAGGCGGCGATGAGCTTGTCGATGCCCAGGCCCCAGGCCTCGATCAGCCCGGCGCGGTAGAAGGCGTTGGCGATGTCCGGGTTGCCGGGGCGCGACAGGTGGCGGGTGCGCAGGCTGGCGATGCTCCAGCCTTCCGGCAGGCGTGCCGGATTCCACAGGCTGATGCGGTCGTCGTGCAGGCGGATCTGGATCGGGATGCCGCTGGCGTAGTCCTTGTGCACGATGGCATTGATCAGCGCCTCGCGCAGCGCCGCGATGGGCAGCGGGTAGGCCGCCGGTGCGCGGGCTTCGCCGCCGTCTGGATCACGCTGCAGGTGCTCCTCGAGCAGCGCCAGGCTGCGCTCGAGCTGGACGAACAGGTTGCCACCGATGGCATGCTGCTCGACCAGGCCGTTATCGCGGCGGAAGTGGCCGATGCGGATGTAGGCGCCGCTGACCAGCTTTTCCGGCTCGGCGTGGAACAGCAGCGCGGCCGCGCGCTTGAGATGGAACAGCTGCAGCTGTTCGACCAGGGCGGCATCGCCCTCCTCCACGGCGGCGCAGCTGAGCCGCTGGCTGGCCGCGGCGCGCTGGCGGAAGTCGGCCAGCGCCTGGGGATCGAGGTCGGCCAGTTGCACCTGGGGCATCGGCAGGTCGTCCCAGCTGCCGCCGGCGTCCGGGTGCAGGAAGCGGTCGGTGGTCGCGCCGGGGGATGCCGCTGGGAGGTCTTTCCACTCGAGGTCTGGCTGGTCTTTCATCCGCGATACCCTGGTTGCGCAAGGAGGAGCAGCTGGCATGGTAACCAAATGCCGCGGGTGGCGGGCGCGCGCCAGCGTGCTTTCGTTCATGTTCCGCGCACGCGACTACCGGCCGGTGACAGGTCCGGCCGCTAGCCCGCAAGGCAGCATGGGTGGCGGCGTTACAGGGTGATGTTCAGCTCGGAGTCGCGCATCACCTTGAGCTCGGCGTCCTCAGCGTGGAAGCCGCGGGCCAGCTTGGCGCGCAGGGTCAGGTCGGTGCGCGAGTCGGCGTGGCGCAGGGCCTCGTCGAGGCTGATGCGCCCGGCCTGGACCAGGCTGTAGAGGTGCTGGTCGAAGGTCTGCAGGCCGAGCTCCTGGCTGCGGCCGAGGGCGGTCTTGATGTCGTCGAGCTGGTCGCGCTGGATCAGGTCGGCGATGTACGGGGTCTTCAGCAGCAGCTCGACGGCGGCCACGCGCTTTTCCTCGCGCCCCGGCACCAGGCGCTGGCCGACGATGCCCTGCAGGTTGAGCGCCAGGTCGCCGAGCACCTGCGCTCGCGCTTCCTTGGGGAAGAAGTTGCAGATGCGCTCGATGGCCTGGGTGGTGTTGGTGGCGTGCAGGGTGGCCAGGCACAGGTGGCCGGTCTCGCTGTAGTGCAGGGCGTGCTGCATGGTGGCCAGGTCGCGGATCTCGCCGATCATGATCACGTCCGGCGACTCGCGCAGCACGTTGAGCAGCGCCTGCTCGAAGCTGCGCGTATCCAGGCCCACCTCGCGCTGGTCGATGATCGCGCGCTGGTGGCTGTGGATGAACTCGATCGGGTCCTCGATGCACACGATATGGCCGCCGCGCGAGCGGTTGCGCAGGTCGAGCATCGACGCCAGGGTGGTCGACTTGCCGCTGCCGGCGGCGCCGACCACCAGGATCAGGCCGCGGTCGAGCATCACCAGCTCTTCCAGCTTGGCCGGCAGGCCGAGTTCGCCGATGCCGGGGATCTTGCTCTTGATGTGGCGCACCACCATGGCCACGTCGCCGCGCTGGTAGTAGACGTTGACCCGGAAGCGCCCGGCGCCGTCGAGGCCGATGGCCAGGTTCATCTCCAGGTCGCGCTCGAACTCGGCGATCTGCTTCTGGTTCATCATCTGGTAGGCCAGCTGCTGCACCGATCCCGGCGCCAGTGGCACCTTGCCGACCGGCAGGCTCTGGCCCTCGCGCTTGAGCTGCGCGGGTGCACCGACGCTGAAGAACAGGTCGGAACCGCCCTGCTCGACCATCAGGTGCAGGTAACGAAACACATCCATGCCGCTTGCCTCCGTGAACCGGGATGAGTGCTGGCGCTGCTGCCGGCGCGAGGCCGGCCGAGTGGCGCGATCCCCTTCCGGCGCGGGAAGGGCTGCAGGTCGTCAGTCTGCCTTGTTTGCCGGCGCGGTGCCGTTGATTTTCTGCATGGTCTCGGTGATCCAGGTTTCGGCGCGCTGGTTGAGCTCGGCCACCGCGCGCGGGCCTTCGCCCTCGGCGTGCATGGCCGGGCCGAACACCACGCTGACCGTGCCCGGATGGCGCTGCCAGCCGTCACGCGGCCAGAGCTCGCCAGCGTTGTGGGCCACCGGCAGCACCGGTACGCCTGCGGCCACGGCCACCGAGGCGCCGCTGCGCGAGAACTTGCCCATCTCGCCGGCCGGAATGCGCGTGCCTTCCGGGAAGATCAGCAGCCAGTTGCCCTGCTGCAGGCGTTCCAGGCCGAGGTGGGCCACCTGCTTGAGCGCCTGCTTGGGGTTGCTGCGGTCGATGCCGATCGGCTTGAGCAGCTTGAACGCCCAGCCGTAGAACGGGATGCGCAGCAGCTCCTGCTTGAGCACCTGGGTCAGCGGCGCAAAATGCGCGGTGAGGAAGAAGGTTTCCCAGGCGCTCTGGTGCTTGGCGAGAATCACGCACGGCTGCTGGGGGATGTTCTCCAGCCCTTCGAGGCGGTAGTCGATGCCGAGCATGACCCGGCTCAGCCACACGGCGAAGCGGCACCAGGTGCGGGCGATGAAGATGTAGCGGGCCTTCTGCGGCAGCCAGGGGGCGATCAGCAGGCTGAGCAGGCACCAGATGACGGTGCTCAGGCCGAGCAGCAGGTAGAACAGGGCGGTACGCAGGGTCATCGGTCGGCCTCCACGGCCAGCAGGTGGGCGGCTACCGCCGCCAGATCGTCGAACACCAGAACGCCTTGCGGCAGGCCCGTGGCCTGGGTGCGCTCGCCCTTGCCGCTGAGCACCAGCACCGGCTGGCAGCCGACCGCCCGGGCGGCGGCAATGTCGCCGGGGCTGTCGCCGACGAACCAGAGGCCGGCCAGCTCGACGCGGTAATGCGCGGCGATCTGCTGCAATAGGCCGGGCAGCGGCTTGCGGCAGTCGCAGCCCTCGTCCGGGCCGTGCGGGCAGTGGACGATCAGGCCGAGCTCGCCGCCCTGCTCCGCCACCAGCTGGCGCAGGTGCGTGTGCATGGCCTCGAGGGTGGCCTCGTCGTAGTAGCCGCGGGCCAGGCCCGACTGGTTGGTGGCCACCGCCACGGTCCAGCCGGCCTGGTTCAGGCGGGCGATGGCCTCGATCGAGCCGGGGATCGGGATCCATTCGGCGACGGACTTGATGTAGGCGTCGGAGTCCTCGTTGATGACCCCGTCGCGGTCGAGAATCAGCAGTTTCATGGTCGGGCCCTGTAGGGCGGCAGGTGTGGATACGGTATTTCGGTCAAACGTCGGGCTGTTGTGGGAGGCCCGCCCTCGGGACGATGCTCTTGCGCTCCTGCGGGCCTGCGGCCCGTATCGCCGCGAGGGCGCGCCTCCTAACAGTCGGGGTGGGAGAGCAACCGTGCAGCCGTGTCCGCCAGTTCATGCTTCGGCGGACAATCGCTATGCGAGTTGCCCGCCCTACGCAGAAAGGGGGCGTAGGTGGGCAAGCCATCCGGCTTGCCCACCGTTCAGCCGAGCAGCGAGATGTCCGCCACGCCGAGGAACAGCCCGCGCAGCTGGGCCAGCAGCGCGTAGCGGTTGGCGCGCACGGCGGCATCGTCGGCATTGACCAGCACGCTGTCGAAGAACGCATCCACCGGCGTGCGCAGGCTGGCCAGACGCTCCAGCGCGGCGCGGTAGTTGCGCGCGGCGGCCAGCGGGGCGACCGCTTCGGCGGCGGCGGCCACGGCGGTGGCCAGCGCCTGCTCGGCCGGCTCGACCAGCAGGGTGCTGCTGACCAGCGCCGGCACTTCGCCTTCGGCCTTGGCGAGGATGTTGGACACCCGCTTGTTGGCGGCGGCCAGGGTGGCGGCCTCGGCTAGCTGACGGAACGCCTGCACGGCCTGCACGCGCTGGTCGAAGTCCAGCGGCGAGGTCGGCGCCAGGGCACGCACGGCCTGGTACACCGCCACCTCGACGCCTTCGTCCTCGTAGCGGGCGCGCAGGCGGTCGAAGATGAAGTCGAGCACCTGGACGGCCAGGCCGTCGGCCTTGACCTTGTCGCCGTACTGCTCGATGGCGAAGGCCACCGCCTGCACCAGGTCGAGATCCAGCTGCTTCTCGATCAGGATGCGCAGCACGCCGAGCGCCGCACGGCGCAGCGCGTAGGGGTCCTTGGAGCCGGTGGGCAGCATACCGATGCCGAAGATGCCGACCAGGGTGTCGAGCTTGTCGGCCACCGCCACGGCGGCACCGGTCAGGGTGGACGGCAGTTCGGCGCCGGCGCCGCGCGGCATGTACTGCTCGTTGAGCGCCAGGGCGACATCGGCCGGCTCGCCATCGTGCAATGCGTAGTAGTAGCCGGCGATGCCCTGCATCTCCGGGAACTCGCCGACCATCTCGCTGGCCAGGTCGCACTTGGAGAGGATGCCGGCACGCGCAGCGCGCTCGGCATCGCCGCCGATGCGCGCGGCGATGAAGCCGGCCAGGGCGGAGACGCGCTCGGCCTTGTTGAACACGCTACCCAGCTGGGCCTGGAACACCACGTTGGCCAGGCGCTGGTTGTTCTGCTCCAGCGGGTGCTTCTTGTCCTGCTTGAAGAAGAACTCGGCGTCGGTCAGACGCGGGCGCACCACCTTCTCGTTGCCGGCAACGATCTGCGCCGGGTCCTTCGACTCGATGTTGGCCACGGTGATGAAGCGCGGCAGCAGCTTGCCGTTGCCGTCGACCAGGCAGAAGTACTTCTGGTTGTCCTGCATGGTGGTGATCAGCGCTTCCTGCGGCACCTCGAGGAAGCGCTCCTCGAACGAGCAGACCAGCGGCACCGGCCACTCGACCAGCGCGGTCACCTCGTCGAGCAGCGCCGGCGGCACGATGGCCTTGCCGTTCTGCTCGCTGGCCAGTTCGGCGACGCGGGCGTCGATCAGCGCGCGGCGCTCGGCGAAGTCGGCGAGCACGTAGGCGCTGCGCAGGTCCTCGGCGTAGCTGGCCGGGTTGCTGATGCGCACGTCGTGGTTGGCGTGGAAGCGGTGGCCGCGGGACACGCGACCGGCCTGCTGGGTGAGGATGGTGCAGTCGATCACCTGCTCACCGAACAGCATCACCAGCCACTGGGTCGGCCGCACGAACTCCTCGCGACGGGCCGCCCAGCGCATGCGCTTGGGGATCGGCAGCTCGTTCAGCGAGTTCTCGACGATACCCGGCAGCAGGCTGGCGGCCGGCTGGCCGGGGATGCTCTGCACGAACTTGAGTTTCGCGCCGCTGCGGTCGATCTGCTCGAGATCGACGCCGCACTTGCGGGCGAAGCCCAGCGCCGCCTGGGTCGGCTGGCCGTCCTTGTCGAAGGCCGCCTGCACCGGCGGGCCGTCGAGGTTGACGCTGCGGTCCGGCTGCTGGGTGGCCAGCGCCGAAACCAGCACGGCCAGGCGGCGCGGCGCGGCGTAGTAGCGCGCGCCTTCGTAAGCCAGGCCCGCGGCCTTGAGGCCCTTCTCGATGCCGGCGAGGAACGCCTCGGCGAGGGTCTTCAGCGCCTTGGGTGGCAGCTCTTCGGTGCCCAGTTCGACCAGGAAATCTTGGGTACTCATTCTGCGGCCTCCTTCAGCTTGGCCAGTACTTCGTCACGCAGTTCGGCGGTGGCCATCGGGAAGCCGAGCTTGGCGCGCGCCTGCAGGTAGCTCTGCGCCACGGCGCGGGCCAGGGTGCGCACGCGCAGGATGTACTGCTGGCGCGCGGTCACCGAGATGGCGCGGCGGGCGTCGAGCAGGTTGAAGGTGTGCGAGGCCTTGACCACCATCTCGTAGGTCGGCAGCGGCAGCTCGAGGGCCATCAGGCGGTTGGCCTCGGCCTCGTAGAAGTCGAACAGCTCGAACAGCTTGTCGACGTTGGCGTGCTCGAAGTTGTAGGTGGACTGCTCCACCTCGTTCTGGTGGAACACGTCGCCGTAGGTGACCTTGCCGAACGGGCCGTCGGAGTAGACCAGGTCGTACACCGAGTCGACGCCCTGCAGGTACATGGCCAGGCGCTCGAGGCCGTAGGTGATCTCGCCGGTCACCGGGTAGCACTCGACGCCGCCGACCTGCTGGAAGTAGGTGAACTGGGTGACTTCCATGCCGTTGAGCCAGACTTCCCAGCCCAGGCCCCAGGCGCCGAGGGTCGGCGATTCCCAGTTGTCCTCGACGAAGCGGATGTCGTGGACCAGCGGGTCGATACCGATGGCGCGCAGCGAGCCGAGGTACAGATCCTGGATGTTGTCCGGGTTCGGCTTCAACACCACCTGGAACTGGTAGTAGTGCTGCAGGCGGTTGGGGTTCTCGCCGTAGCGGCCGTCGGCCGGGCGGCGCGAGGGCTGCACGTAGGCGGCGTTCCAGGTCTCGGGACCGATGGCGCGCAGGAAGGTGGCGGTGTGGAAGGTGCCGGCGCCCATTTCCATGTCGTAGGGCTGCAATACCACGCAGCCCTGCTCCGCCCAGTAGCTTTGCAGGGCGAGGATCAGGTCCTGGAAGGTGCGCACGGCAGGCGTAGTCTGGCTCACGAAATCACCTGTTCTGAGGCTTGCGTAAAGCCGCCGAGTATAACCGAAGCGCGGCGCGCGCCGCAGGGGGCACGCATGCGGCGTGTGCGCCCGGTCCGCCGGCCTGACCCGCTGCACGTCGCGCAGGTACAATGCCCACCCTGAGCAATCGCGGGAGAGTCCTGTGGAGAAGATCAAAGGCGCCCTGGTGGTGGGTGCGTTGCGGCTGGTTGCCGCTCTGCCCTGGTCGTGGGTGCAGGGTCTCGGCGCGGCCATCGGCTGGCTGATGTGGAAGCTGCCGAACAGTTCGCGCGAGGTGGTGCGCATCAACCAGTCCAAGTGCTTTCCCGAACTGGGCGCGGCCGAGCGCGAGGCGTTGCTCGGCCGCACCCTGAAGGACATCGGCAAGACCTTCACCGAGAGCGCCTGTGCGTGGATATGGCCGGCTGAGAAGTCGCTGGCGCTGGTCAAGGAGGTCGAGGGCCTCGAGGTGCTCGAGGCGGCGCTGGCCAGTGGCAAGGGTGTGGTCGGTATCACCAGCCATCTGGGCAACTGGGAGGTGCTCAACCACTTCTACTGCAACCAGTGCAAGCCGATCATCTTCTACCGCCCGCCCAAGCAGAAGGCGGTGGATGAGCTGCTGCAGCAGCAGCGGGTGCAGATGGGCAACCGGGTAGCGCCGTCGACCAAGGAAGGCATCCTCAGCGTGATCAAGGAAGTGCGTCGCGGTGGCGCGGTGGGCATCCCCGCCGACCCGGAGCCGAGCGAGGGCAGCGGTCTGTTCGTGCCCTTCCTCGGCGTGCAGGCACTGACCAGCAAGTTCGTGCCGGGCATGCTCGCCGGGCACAAGGCGGTCGGCGTGTTCCTGCATGCCATCCGCCTCGACGACGGCAGCGGCTTCAAGGTGATCCTCGAGGCGGCGCCGGAGGAGATGTACAGCAAGGACCCGGAAGTCGGCGTGGCAGCGATGAGCCGGGTGCTCGAGAGCTACGTGCGGCGCTGGCCGAGCCAGTACATGTGGAGCATGAAGCGCTTCAAGAAGCGTCCGCAAGGCGAGCAGCGCTGGTACTGAGCATTCGGTGCGCGCGGGTGGCGAGGGGGCTTGCCCCGCAGGGGGATAGCCAATACTGTCTTGCCCACCTCTCCAGAAAAAGGACTATCTCGAGCATGGAAAACAGACGTGAGCACGTGCGCACACCCATCAAGGTTCCCCTGCGCATCGACCACCCGCTGCACGGCGGGCTGATGGCCGCCACCCGCGACATCTCCGACGGCGGCGTGTTCGTGGTGATCGAGGATGCCCACCGCCTCCTGCGGGGTGGCGAGCTGGTCAGCGGCCAGATCCAGGGCCTGCCGGGGGAGGCTCCGCTGGTGCGGATGCGCGTGGTGCGTTGCGAGAGCGGCGGCGTGGCGCTGACCTACGCCGACGACTGACGCCGCAGCGCAGCCGCTCAGGGACGCGGCTTGTCCAGCTTTCTGAGAAACACCGTCATTTCCTTCTCCGCCTGCTTGTCGCCGTGGCGGCGGGCTGCGTCAAGGCCCTGCTGCCAGGCGGTGCGCGCGGCATCGTTGTCACCGAGCATGGCCTGGGCCTTGCCCAGCAGCTTCCAGGCCGCCGAGTAGTTGGGGTCGAACTCCACGCAGCGTTGCAGGTGGGGCAGCGCTTGGGCGGCGTCGCCAGCGTCGAGGTGGGCGTTGCCCAGGCCGAAGCGCAGCAGGGCGTTGTCGTGGCCGGCGGCCAGAAGTTTTTCCAGTGCGGCGACGGTGGTCATGGGCGTTCCTTTGTAGTGGAAGGACGATTCCGCAGCGGCCGCTGGTGGGCAACGCTGCGCGCTTGTCCACCCTACCGGAGTGCGCCTCAGTAGCGCCAGAAGCTCGGCGACAGCAGCACGATCAGCGAGAACACCTCGAGGCGGCCGAGGATCATCGCCACGCTGAGCAGCAGCTTGGCGCTGTCCGGCAGGCTGGCATAGTGCGCGGTGGCGTCGCCCAGCGCCGGGCCGAGGTTGTTCATGCACGAGGCCAGGCTGGAGAAGGCGGTGATCGGGTCGAGGCCGCTACCGAGCAGCAGCAGCATCAGGCCGAAGAAGGTCACCATGTACATGGCGCAGAAGCCCCACACCGATTCGACCACCCGATCCGGCACCTTGCGCCGGCCCATCTTCACCCCGAACACGCCGTTGGGGTGCAACAGGCGCTGGATCTCGCGCTGGCCCTGACGCACCACCAGCATGGCGCGCATCACCTTCATGCCGCCGCCGGTGGAGCCGGCGCAGGCGCCGATGAAGGCGGTGTACAGCAGCAGGAAAGGCAGGAAGCTCGGCCACAGGCTGAAGTCGTCGACGCCGAAGCCGGTGGTGGTGAACACCGAGACCACCTGGAAGGCGGCGTAGCGCACCGAGTCGAGCGGATGTTCGTGGTGGCTGTAGACCAGCAGGATCAGCGTGGTGATAACGAATACCGCCGCCAGCAGCTTGAGGTAGGCCATGCACTCGGCGTCGCGCAGGTAGGCCTTCAGCGAGCGGCTGCGCAGGGCGAGGAAGTGCAGGGCGAAGTTCATCCCCGAGGCGGCCATGAAGAAGATGCAGATGGCCTCGATCAGCGCGCTGTCGAAGTAGCCGATGCTGGCGTCGTGGGTGGAGAAACCGCCGATGGCGATGGTGGCGAAGCTGTGGCCGATGGCATCGAACAGGCTCATGCCGGCGATCCAGTAGGCCAACGCACAGAGCGCGGTGAGACCGCAGTAGATCAGCCAGAGGGTCTTGGCGGTGTCGGCGATGCGGGCCGACAGCTTGTTCTCCTTCAGCGGTCCCGGCATCTCGGCGCGGTACAGCTGCATGCCGCCGATGCCGAGCATCGGCATCACCGCTACCGCCAGCACCACGATACCCATGCCGCCCAGCCACTGCAGTTGCTGGCGGTAGTAGAGGATCGAGCGTGGCAGCTCGTCGAGACCGGTGAGCACGGTGGCGCCGGTGGTGCTCAGGCCGGAGAAGGCTTCGAACAGCGCGTCGGTGGCGTCCATCGCCGGCCGCTCGCTGAGCAGGAAGGGGATGGCGCCGAACAGGCCGAGGACGAACCAGAACAGTGCGGTGATCAGGTAGCCGTCGCGTACCCGCAGCTCGCCACGCGCCTCGCGGGTCGGGAGCCAGATCAGTGCGCCGGTCACCAGGGTGATGGCGAACGACCAGACGAAGCTGTGCCAGGTGTCGTCGCCGTCGTGCACGCCGAGCAGCATGGGCGGCAGGTGGGTGATGCTGAACAGCATCAGCAGAATGCCGAGGATGCGGGAAATGACGGCGTAATGCATGTACGGAGGTTACCGGCGCAAGGGCGTGGGCATGGCAGCGGGGCGATCGCTCCGCTGCCCGGCGGGGGTCAGAAGAAGGTCAGGCCCGCCTGGAACAGGCGTTCCACGTCGCGGATGTGCTTCTTGTCGACCAGGAACAGGATGATGTGATCGCCCGACTCGATGCGCGTCTCGCCGTGAGCGATCAGCACTTCCTCGTCGCGGATGATCGCCCCGATGGTGCTCCCCGGCGGCAGCGGGACGTCGGCGACCCGGCGACCGACCACCTTGCTCGACTTGGCGTCGCCGTGGGCGATGGCCTCGATCGCCTCGGCGGCGCCGCGGCGCAGCGAGTGCACGCTGACGATGTCGCCGCGGCGCACGTGGGTCAGCAGGGTGCCGATGGTGGCTTGCTGCGGGCTGATAGCGATGTCGATCTCGCCGCCCTGGATCAGGTCGACGTAGGCCGGGTTGCTGATCAAGCTCATCACCTTGCGCGCGCCGAGGCGCTTGGCCAGCAGCGAGGACATGATGTTGGCCTCGTCGTCGTTGGTCAGGGCCAGGAAGATGTCGGCTTCGTTGATGTTCTCCTCGACCAGCAGGTCGCGGTCGGAGGCGCTGCCCTGCAGGACGATGGTGCTTTCCAGGGTGTCGGACAGGTAGCGGCAGCGCGCCGGGTTCATCTCGATGATCTTCACCTGGTAGCGGGTCTCGATGGCCTCGGCCAGGCGTTCGCCGATATGCCCGCCGCCGGCGATCACCACCCGGCGGTAGCTGTCCTCGACCCGGCGCAGCTCGCTCATCACCGCACGGATATGGCTGCGCGCGGCGATGAAGAACACCTCGTCGTCGGCCTCGATCACCGTGTCGCCCTGCGGCAGGATCGCCCGGTCGCGGCGGTAGATGGCCGCCACCCGGGCGTCGATGGTCGGCATGTGCTCGCGGATCTGCCTGAGCTGCTGACCAACCAGGGGACCGCCGTAGTAGGCGCGCACGCCGACCAGCTGGGCCTTGCCGTCGGCGAAGTCGAGCACCTGCAGGGCGCCGGGGTATTCGATCAGGCGCTTGATGTAGTTGGTCACCACCTGTTCCGGGCTGATCAGCACGTCGACCGGGATCGCCTCGTTGCAGAACAGGCCGGCGCGGGTCAGGTAGGCCGCCTCGCGCACGCGGGCGATCTTGGTCGGCGTGTTGAACAGGGTGTAGGCGACCTGACAGGCGATCATGTTGGTTTCGTCGCTGTTGGTCACCGCCACCAGCATGTCGGCGTCGTCGGCGCCGGCCTGGCGCAGCACGGTCGGGTAGGAACCCTTGCCCTGGATGGTGCGAATGTCCAGACGGTCGCCGAGGTCGCGCAGGCGGTCGCCGTCGGTGTCGACCACGGTGATGTCGTTGGCCTCGCTGGCCAGGTGCTCGGCCAGGCTGCCGCCGACCTGCCCCGCGCCGAGAATGATGATCTTCATCCGACTACTCCTGTGGGGCGGGTCCTGGCCCGCCGCATTCTTGTTGGGCGAGCGCCGTCAGCCCCGCGGCGCGGCGGCAATCTTGATCAGCTTGGCATAGTAGAAGCCGTCGTGGCCGTCGACCTGGGCCAGCAACTGGCGACCGTGCGGCTGCTTGAGGCCGAACGGACCGGGAATGTCCAGCTCGCGCGCGCCGGGGGTGCGGGCGAGGAAGGCACCGATCACCTCGGTGTTCTCGGTCGGCAGGCTCGAGCAGGTGGCGTAGAGCAGCACGCCACCTACTTCCAGGGTCGGCCACAGGGCATCCAGCAGCTCGCCCTGCAGGGCGGCCAGGGCGGCGATGTCGTCGGCCTGGCGGGTCAGCTTGATGTCCGGATGGCGACGGATCACCCCGGTGGCCGAACAAGGCGCATCGAGGAGGATGCGCTGGAACGCTTGACCGTCCCACCACTGCCCGACCGCGCGTGCATCGGCGGCGATCAGGTGGGCATCCAGCTGCAGACGGGCGAGGTTCTCGCGCACGCGCACCAGGCGGCTCTCTTCCAGGTCGACGGCGGTGACGGCCAGCGTCGGCTCGGCCTCCAGCAGGTGGCAGGTCTTGCCGCCCGGGGCGCAGCAGGCGTCCAGCACGTGCTGGCCGGGCTTGAGCTCGAGCAGGTCGGCGGCCAGCTGGGCGGCCTCGTCCTGCACGCTGACCCGCCCGGCGGCGAAGCCCGGCAGGGTGGTGACGTCGCAGGGGGAGGCCAGCTGCACGCCATCCGTGCTGAACGGGCAGGCGCGCGCCTCGATGCCGGCGGCGGCCAGCTCGGTGAGGTAGGCGTCGCGCGAGCCATGGCGGCGGTTGACCCGCAGAGTCAGCGGCGGATGGCTGTTGTTGGCCGCGCAGACGGTTTCCCAGTCCGCCGGCCAGTGCGCCTTCAGTGCCTTCTGCAGCCAGCGCGGGTGGGCGGTGCGCGCGGCGGGGTCCTTCTCCAGCGCGGCGAGCAGCGCCTCGCCCTCGCGCTGGGCACGGCGCAGCACGGCATTGATCAGGCCCTTGGCCGAGGACTTCTTCAGCTTGTCGACGCAGCCGACCGTTTCGCCGATCGCCGCGTGGGCGGGGATGCGTGTGTAGAGCAGCTGATACAGGCCGATCAACAGCAGCGCCTCGAGGTCCTGATCGCCCGCCTTGAACGGCTTCTGCAGTAGCTTGTCCGCCAGCAGGGCCAGGCGTGGCTGCCAGCGTGCGGTGCCGAAGGCCAGCTCCTGGGTCAGACCGCGGTCGCGGGCCTCGACCTTGTCCAGCTGCGCCGGCAGCGCGCTGCCCAGCGAGGCCTTGCCGGCGAGCACGGCGCCGAGGGCGCGGGCGGCGGCCAGCCGCGGATTGATACTCATCAGACCAGCACCTGGCCGGTGGCGAACTGCTCGCGGCGGCTGTTGTACAGGTCGGCAAAATTCAGCGGCTTGCCGCCAGCCAGCTGCAGGCGGGTCAGGCGCAGGGCGCCGGTGCCGCAGGCCACGACGAGGCCGTCGCGGCTGGCGTCGAGGATTTCACCCGGTGCGCCCTGCCCTTCGCCCTGGCCTTCTGCGACGAGCTGGGCAGCCAGCACCTTGAGCGGCGCTTCGGCCAGCGTGGTATGGCAGATCGGCCAGGGATTGAAGGCGCGCACCAGACGCGCAAGCTCCACGGCCGGACGACTCCAGTCAAGGCGCGCCTCGTCCTTGTTCAGCTTGTGGGCGTAGGTGGCCAGGGCATCGTCCTGCACCTCGCCCTTGAGTTCGCCGGCGGCCAGTTGCGGGATGGCCGCAACCACCGCCGCGGCGCCCAGCTCGGCCAGGCGGTCGTGCAGGCTGCCGCCGGTGTCGGAGGCAGCAATCGGGGTGACGACCTTGAGCAGCATCGGCCCGGTGTCCAGGCCTGCTTCCATCTGCATCACGGTGACCCCGGATTCGGCATCGCCGGCCTGCACCGCACGCTGGATCGGCGCGGCGCCGCG
Source organism: Pseudomonas linyingensis (assembly GCF_900109175.1). Taxonomy (GTDB): domain Bacteria; phylum Pseudomonadota; class Gammaproteobacteria; order Pseudomonadales; family Pseudomonadaceae; genus Geopseudomonas; species Geopseudomonas linyingensis. Next base: position 22,173 of record NZ_FNZE01000012.1, read on the forward strand.
CCAGCGCGGCAGCAGCGAGGCGTGGCTGTTGATGCAGCCCAGGCGCGGGATGTCCAGCACCACCTGCGGCAGGATCAGGCCGTAGGCCACCACCACCAGCAGGTCGGGCGCCAGCGCGGCCAGTTCGGCCTGGGCTGCCGGATCGCGCAGGGTCGCCGGCTGCAGCACGGGAATCTCGTGGGCGACGGCGAGCTGCTTGACCGGGCTGGCCATCAGCTTCTGGCCGCGACCGGCCGGGCGGTCGGGCTGGGTGTACACCGCCACCGGGTTGAGGCCGCTGTCGAGCAGGGCCTGCAGGTGGCGGGCGGCAAATTCCGGAGTACCGGCGAAGACGATGCGCAGGGGCTGGCTCATGGGGCTCGCTCAAGAAAAAAGGCTTGCCGCGGGCAAGCCTTCTGGTGAATCAGGAGTGTTGCAGGCGATGCTGTTTTTCCAGCTTCTTCTTGATCCGGTCGCGCTTGAGGCTGGACAGGTAGTCGACGAACAGCTTGCCGTTGAGGTGGTCGCACTCGTGCTGGATGCACACCGCCAGCAGGCCCTCGGCGATCAGCTCGAAGGGCTGGCCGTCGCGGTCCAGCGCCTTGATCCTGACTTTCTGCGGGCGGTCGACGTTCTCGTAGAAGCCGGGCACCGACAGGCAGCCTTCCTGGTACTGGTCCATCTGCTCGGTGAGCGGCTCGAACTCGGGGTTGATGAACACCCGCGGATCGCTCTTGTCCTCCGACAGGTCCATCACCACCAGGCGCTTGTGCACGTTGACCTGGGTCGCGGCCAGGCCGATGCCGGGCGCCGCGTACATGGTTTCGAACATGTCGTCGATCAGCTGGCGCAGCGCGTCGTCCACCACGTCCACCGGCTTGGCGTGGGTGCGCAGGCGGGGATCGGGGAATTCGAGAATGTTCAGGATCGCCATATGCGTTTGTGATGCACTTGTGGAATAAATCGAAAACCGGCTGATAAGATGCCCGGCAGCTCGAAAAACGGCTTGAGGCCGCGTATTTCGCCGGCCAGCGCACGTTTTGTGTGTCGGCACATGATAAAGGGATTCACCTCATGAGGAAATCATTAGTCGCCCTGCTGCTGATGGCGGCTGGCAGCCTGGCCCAGGCCGAAGTCCAGCTCCGGGACGGCCATCCGCAGAGCTACACCGTGGTGCGCGGCGACACCCTGTGGGACATCTCCGGCAAGTTCCTCCGCCAGCCGTGGAAGTGGCCGGAAATCTGGCACGCCAACCCGCAGGTGCAGAATCCCAACCTGATCTATCCGGGCGATGAGCTCAGCCTGGTCTACATCGACGGCCAGCCGCGCCTGGTGCTCGGCCGCGGCGCCTCGCGCGGCACCATCAAGCTGTCACCGCACGTGCGCAGCACGCCGATGGCCGAGGCGATCCCGGCCATCCCGCTGGAGAAGATCAACAGCTTCCTGCTCAGCAACCGCATCGTCGACAGCGCCAGCGAATTCTCCCAGGCACCGTACATCGTCGCCGGCAACGCCGAGCGCGTGGTCAGCGGTGCCGGCGACCGCATCTATGCCCGCGGCAGCTTCGCCGACGGCCAGCCGGTCTATGGCCTGTTCCGTCAGGGCAAGACCTACACCGACCCGCAGACCGGGGAAGTCCTCGGCATCAACGCCGACGATATCGGCAGCGGCGAAGTGGTAGCCGAGGAAGGCGACATCGCCACCCTGGTGCTCAGCCGCACCACCCAGGAAGTGCGCATGGGCGACCGCCTGCTGCCCACCGAGGAGCGCGCGATCAGCTCCACCTTCATGCCCAGCTCGCCGAGCAGCGAGATCGACGGCCTGATCCTCGACGTGCCGCGCGGTGTGACCCAGGTCGGCCAGCTCGACGTGGTCACCCTCAACAAGGGCCGTCGCGATGGCCTCGAAGAAGGCAACGTGCTGGCCATCTACAAAACCGGCGAGACCGTGCGCGACCGCATCACCGGCGAGAGCGTGAAGATCCCCGACGAGCGTTCCGGCCTGCTGATGGTGTTCCGCACCTACGACAAGCTCAGCTACGGCCTGGTGCTCAACGCCAGCCGCTCGCTGGCGGTGAACGACAAGGTCCGCAACCCGTAAGTGCGGTGAACGAAGCCCCCGCCCTGCGGGGGCTTCGTGTTTCTGGCCGGGCGCAAGGAGCTGCGCCGACCAGCGGCCCTGCCGTTCCGCCCTCCTCTCCCGATCAAGGACGATCGCCATGCCCCATCCCACCGCCCCGTCGCCGGCCGAACTGGAAGCCCGCCTTCGCCTGCATGGCCTGCCAGAGATCGGTCCGCGGCGCTTTCGCCGCCTGCTCGAGGTGTTCGGCTCGGCCAGTGCCGCCCTCAGCGCGCCGGCTTTCGCCTGGCAGTCCCTCGGCCTGCCACAGGCTGCCGCCCTGGCACGGCGCAGCGCCAGGGTGCGCGACCAGGCGGCACACGCCCTGGCCTGGCTGGAGCAGCCCGGACAGTACCTGCTGTGCTTCGACGATCCGTACTACCCCGCGTTGCTCGCCGAGCTGAACGACGCGCCGCCGCTGCTGTGGGTCGCCGGCGACCCCCGGCTGCTCGAGCGCCCGCAACTGGCCATGGTCGGCAGCCGTCAGGCCAGCCGGCCGGGACTGGACACCGCCGCGGCCTTCGCCCGCAGCCTGGCCGGCGGCGGCTTCGTGGTCACCAGCGGGCTGGCGCTGGGCATCGACGGCGCCGCCCATCTCGGCGCCCTGGAGGTTGGCGGCGTCACCGTGGCGGTGCTCGGCACCGGCCTCGAGTGCCTGTATCCGAAACGCCACGCCGGGCTGGCCCGGCGCATCGTCGCCGAGGGCGGCGCGCTGGTTTCCGAGCTGCCACTCGACGCACCGCCGCAGGCCGGCAACTTCCCGCGGCGCAACCGCATCATCAGCGGCCTGTCGCTCGGCGTGCTGGTGGTCGAGGCCAGCCCGTCCAGCGGCTCGCTGATCACCGCGCGGCTGGCCGCCGAGCAGGGCCGCGAGGTGTTCGCCATTCCCGGCTCGATCCACCATCCCGGCGCGCGCGGCTGCCACCAGCTGATCCGCGAGGGCGCCCAGCTGGTGGAGAAGGTCGAGGATATTCTCGAGGCGCTGCGCGGCTGGCAGCGCGTGCCGACCAGGGCCGCGCCGCGCCAGCAGGCCATCGATCTGGGCGAGGAGCCACACCCGTTGCTGGCCCTGCTGCGTGCCGCACCGCAGAGCAGCGAGGCTCTGGCCGTGAGCAGCGGCCTGCCCTTGCCCGAACTGCTCGCCCAGCTCACCGAACTGGAGCTGGACGGGCGCATCGGCTGCGACAACGGCTGCTGGGTCTGCTGCGGCTGAGCCCTGCCCATCGACATGCACTGCCATCGCTGGCCCGAGCGGATACACTGCGCAGCAGTTTTCCAGCGCGCGGAGGTGGTGATGGTCGGGCAGTGGCAGGTGCAGCAGGTGGCGCAGGTGGTGCGCCAGGGCGGCGTGATCGCCTACCCCACCGAGGCGGTGTGGGGGCTGGGCTGCGACCCGTGGGATGCCGAGGCGGTGTTCCGCCTGCTGGCGCTCAAGGCGCGCCCGGTGGAGAAGGGCCTGATCCTGGTGGCCGCCGACATAGCCCAGTTCGACTTCCTCATCCACGATCTGCCGCAGGCCTGGCGCGCGCAGCTGCAGCTCAGCTGGCCGGGGGCGAACACCTGGCTGGTGCCGCATCAGGACCGCCTGCCCGAGTGGATCAGCGGGATGCACGACAGCGTGGCTCTGCGGGTCAGCGACCACCCGCTGGTGCGCGCGCTGTGCGCCCACACCGGGCCGCTGGTGTCGACCTCGGCCAATCCCGCCGGCCGCCCGGCGGCGCGTACCCGTCTGCGCGTCGAGCAGTACTTCGGCGGCCAGCTCGACGCGGTGCTCGGCGGCGCGCTGGGCGGCCGGCGCAACCCCAGCCTGATCCGCGACCTGCGCACCGGCCAGGTGATCCGCCCGTCCTGAAGTCCATGGCAACCCGGAATTTCAGGGTTTCCATGCGCAGCTGTCAGGGCAGCAGGATGGTCGAGCCGGTGGTCTTCCGCCCTGCCTGGGCGGCCTGGGCCGCTCCGGCGTCGGCCAGGGCGTGGCGCTGGCCGATCTCCACCTGCAGGGTGCCATTGGCGACCAGCGCATACAGCTCCGCAGCCATGGCGCGCAGGCGCTCGGGGGTGTCGGCGTAGCCGGCCAGGGTCGGCCGGGTGACGAACAGCGAGCCCTTCTGCGCCAGGATGCCGAGGTTGACCCCGGTGACCGGGCCGGAGGCGTTGCCGAAGCTGACCAGCAGGCCGCGTCTGGCCACGCAGTCCAGGGAGATTTCCCAGGTGTCCTTGCCCACCGAGTCGTAGACCACCGGGCACTTCTCCCCATCGGTCAGCTCCAGCACCCGCGCGCGCACGTCCTCGCGGCTGTAGTCGATGGTCGCCCAGGCGCCCAGCGCCTGCGCGCGCTCGGCCTTCTCGGCCGAGCCGACCGTGCCGATCAGCCTGACGCCGAGCGCCCTGGCCCACTGGCAGGCCAGGCTGCCGACACCGCCGGCGGCGGCGTGGAACAGGATGGTTTCGCCGCCCTGCAGCTTGCCGATCTGGCGCAGCAGGTACTGCACGGTCAGGCCCTTGAGGGTCGCCGCGGCGGCCTGCTCGCAGCTCACCCCGGCGGGCAGCGGCACCAGTACGTCGGCCGGCAGCACGCTCAGCTCGGCGTAGGAGCCCTGCGGTCCGGTGCAGTAGGCCACCCGGTCGCCGACCTGGAACTCGCTGACCGCGCTGCCGACCGCCTCGACCACTCCGGCGCCCTCGCTGCCCAGCCCCGAGGGCAGGCTCAGCGGATACAGGCCGTTGCGGTAGTAGATGTCGATGAAGTTCAGGCCGATGGCCTGGTTGCGCACGCGCACCTCGCGCGGGCCGGGGGCGGCGGGAGTGAAGTCGACGTACTCGAGCACCTCGGGGCCGCCGTGGCGGCTGAGCTGGATGCGTTTGGCCATGGCCGGGAATCCTCGTTGCAGATGGCAAGGCGCCCATCCAAGCTTGCGCCATGGCCTGCGTCAAGCCCGGGGTGCAAAACGCGGTGGTATGCTTGCCGCCTGTTGCGCGCCGCCGGCCTGTCCGTGCGGCCAGACCCGGATCCGAGGTGACTTGTGACTGACCGTATCGCGGCCGTGAAGGCCTACCTGCTCGACCTGCAAGACCGTATCTGCGCCGCCCTCGAGGCCGAGGACGGCGGCACACGCTTTCGCGAGGAAGCCTGGGAGCGTCCGGGCGGCGGCGGTGGCCGCACCCGCGTGCTGGAGAACGGCGCGCTGATCGAGAAGGGCGGAGTCAACTTCTCCCATGTGTTCGGCGACGGCCTGCCGCCGTCGGCCAGCGCCCACCGCCCGGAGCTGGCCGGGCGCAGCTTCCAGGCCCTCGGCGTGTCCCTGGTGATCCACCCGGAAAACCCCCACGTGCCGACCTCGCACGCCAACGTGCGGCTGTTCTGCGCCGAGAAGGAAGGCGAGCAGCCGGTGTGGTGGTTCGGCGGCGGCTTCGACCTGACCCCCTACTACGCCCACGAGGAAGACTGCATCGAGTGGCACCGCGTGGCGCGCGCGGCCTGCGAACCGTTCGGCGCCGACGTCTACCCGCGCTACAAGGAATGGTGCGACCGCTACTTCCACCTCAAGCACCGCGGCGAGCCGCGCGGCATCGGCGGCCTGTTCTTCGACGACCTCAACGAGTGGGACTTCGACACCTGCTTCGCCTTCATCCGCGCGGTGGGCGACGCCTACATCGAGGCCTACCTGCCGATCGTGCGCAAGCGCAAGGCCACCCCGTTCACCGAGCAGCAGCGTGAATTCCAGGCCTATCGCCGCGGCCGCTACGTCGAGTTCAACCTGGTGTTCGACCGCGGCACCCTGTTCGGCCTGCAGTCGGGCGGGCGCACCGAGTCGATCCTCATGTCGCTGCCGCCGATCGTGCGCTGGGGCTACGACTGGAAGCCGGAGCCTGGCAGCGAAGAGGCGCGGCTGACCGAGTACTTCCTGCAGGATCGCGATTGGCTGGGCGAGGCAGGGGCGTGATGGACCGCTATTGCGTGTTCGGCAACCCCATCGGCCACAGCAAGTCGCCGCTGATCCACCGCCTGTTCGCCGCGCAGACCGGCGAGCAGCTCAGCTACGAGGCGCTGCTGGCGCCGCTGGACGACTTCGTCGGTTTCGCCCGCGCCTTCTTCGCCGAGGGCCTGGGCGCCAACGTCACCGTGCCGTTCAAGGAAGAGGCCTTCCGCCTCGCCGACGAGCTCAGCCAGCGCGCCGCCCGCGCCGGGGCGGTGAACACCCTGAAAAAGCTGGCCGATGGCCGCCTGCTCGGCGACAACACCGACGGCGCCGGGCTGGTGCGCGACCTCACCGTCAACGCCGGCCTCGAGCTGGCCGGCAAGCGTATCCTGCTGCTCGGAGCCGGCGGTGCGGTGCGTGGCGTGCTCGAGCCGCTGCTGGCGGAAAAGCCGGCCGAGCTGGTGATCGCCAACCGCACCGTGGCCAAGGCAGAAGAGCTGGCGCGGCTGTTCTCCGACCTCGGCCCGGTGCTGGCCAGCGGCTTCGACTGGATCGACGCGCCGGTCGACCTGATCGTCAACGGCACCTCGGCCAGCCTGGCCGGCGAGCTGCCGCCGATCTCGCCGAGCCTGATCCAGCCGGGGCACACGGTGTGCTACGACATGATGTACGCCAAGGAGCCGACCGCCTTCAATCGCTGGGCGGCCGAGCACGGCGCGGCGCGCACCCTGGACGGCTTGGGCATGCTGGTCGAGCAGGCCGCCGAGGCGTTCTTCGTCTGGCGCGGCGTGCGCCCGGACAGCGCGCCGGTGCTCGCCGAGCTGCGCCGCCTGCTGGGCTGAGCGCCGCTGCATGACCGGCCGTGCGCCGGTCATGCAGGGTCTCCGCCGCCCGCCCGCTCAGTCCTTGAACTGCAGCGGGCACTGCTCGGCGCCTTCCAGCTTGAGCAGCTCCTCGCGCACCCGCGGACGCACCCGGCGCAGCACCAGACTGCGCTGCTGCAGGCCCAGGCGGCGTGCCTCCTGGTGCAGCATCACCACCCCGGCGTAGTCGATGAAGTTGACGTAGTGGGCGTCGACGATCACCGCCGGTGCCTGGCTGGCCTGGATGTGCCGCTGCAGATAGGCGCAGGCGCCGAAGAAGATCGAGCCCTCGATGCCCAGCACCTCGTCGCTGCCCTCGTACCAGCGCTGCAGGCGCGGCTGCGAGGTACGCTTGAGGTAGAACAGCAGCGAGGCCAGCACCCCGGCGTAGATCGCCGTCTGCAGCTCCAGCAGCAGGGTGGCGGCGCAGGTCAGCGCCATCACCGCGAACTCCGCCCGGCTCACCCGCCACAGCGCGCGCAGGCCGGGCACGTCCACCAGTCCCCGGCAGATCAGCAGGATCACCGCGGCCATCGCCGGCAGCGGAACGTGCGCTAGCAGCGCCGCGCCGAACAGAGTGAACAGCGCCACCCACAACGCCGAGAACACCCCGGCCAGCGGCGACAGCGCGCCGGACTGCTGGTTGAGCGCCGAGCGGGTGAACGAGCCGGCCGACAGGTAGGCGGAGAACCACGGGCCGACCAGGTTGGCCAGGCCCTGGCCGCGCACCTCGGTATCCACCTCGAGGATCTGCTGCGACTGCTGGGCCAGCGCGCGGGCGATCGACAGGCTGGTGACCAGGCCGAGCAGGCCGAGGGCCACCGCCGCCGGCAGCAGGGTCAGCACGCTGTCGAGATCGAAGCGCAGCGCGGCCATCGGCGGCAGGCTGCCGGCGAAGGCCTCGACCTGCGGCACCGCGGCGAACACGCCGGGCAGCAGCCAGACCAGCAGGCTGCCGGCGAGGATGGCCAGCAGCAGCGCCGGCAGGCGCGGCCACAGGTGGCGCACTCCCAGCGCCACGCCGAGGGTCAGCGCGGCCACCGCCACTGACGGCCAGTGCGCCTCGCTCAGATGCTCGCCCAGCGCCAGCGACCCCTTGAGCGCGGTGGCCTGGCCGGGCAGGTCGAGGCCGAGCAGGTTGGGTACCTGGCCGAGGGCGATGACCAGGGCCGCGCCGAGGGTGAAGCCGAGCAGCACCGACTGCGAGATGAAATTGACCAGACTGCCGAAGCGCAGCAGGCCGAGCAGCCACTGGAACAGCCCGGCGAGGAAGCTCAGCAGCAACACCAGAGCGATGTAGTCCGGACTGGCCGGTGCGGCCAGCGGGCTGACACTGGCGAAGATCACCACCGAGATGGCCGCGGTCGGCCCGCCGATCAGGTGCATGGAGGAGCCCCACAGGCAGGCGACGATCACCGGCACCACCGCGGCGTACAGGCCGTACTCAGCCGGCAGGCCGGCGATCAGCGCGTAGGCGATCGACTGCGGCAGGGCGAGGATCGCCCCGGTCAGGCCGACCAGGGCATCGCGGCCGAGGCTGCGCGCAGTGACCTGCGGCAGCCAGCGCAGGAACGGCAGCAGGCTGTAGCGATGGGGCATGGGACCTCGCGGCGTGCAGACTGGAATGGGCACAGGGTAGCGGATTGGCGCCGGGATGGGCGCGCTGCGTGTCGCCGGGGCTATCATGGGGTTCGCCCTTGCAGCCCAGAGCAGGCACCGACCATGAACGAGCTGAACCCCGCCGTCATCCGCGGCTGGCACGCCCACGTCTACTTCGACGCGCAGACCCTCGAGCAGGCACGCACCCTGTGCGAGGCGGCTGCCGCGCGCTTTCCCGGCCTGAAGATGGGTCGCGTGCACGAGAAGCCGGTCGGCCCGCATCCGGACTGGAGCTGCCAGCTGGCCTTGCGCGCCGAGCTGTTCGCCGCCGTGCTGCCGTGGCTGGCGCTCAACCGTCAGGGCCTGACCGTGTTCGTCCATCCGATCACCGGCGAGGACCTGATCGACCACCGCGACCGCGCGATCTGGCTGGGCAGCGTGCGCCCGCTGGATCTGTCGGTGCTGCCGGAGACCTCGGTGGTCTACGACCTCTGAGGTTTCCGTCGCCATAAAAAAACCGGGCGCGAGGCCCGGTCAAGATTCCCGAGGGTGGGAACCACGCTCAAATCACTTGCCGCGCGCGCAGTTCGGCGAGGGCGGCGGCATCCAGGCCGAGCAGCTCGCCGAGCACGACGTCGGTGTGCTCGCCGAGCAGCGGCGGCGCATTACGGTACTCCACCGGGGTGGCCGACAGGCGGATCGGGCTGGCCACCTGCGGTACTACGCCGGCCAGCGGGTGCGGCAGCTCCAGGCGCAGGCCGCGGGCGATCACCTGCGGATCGGCGAACACCTGGGCCAGGTCGTTGATCGGCCCGCACGGTACGCCGGCCGGCTCCAGGGCGGCGATCCACTCGGCGGTGCTGCGGAACACGGTGGCCTGACGGATCAGCGGAATCAGTTCGGCGCGATGCGCGACCCGCTCGCGGTTGCTGGCGAAGCGCGGGTCCTCGGCCCATTCGGGATGCCCGGCGACCTCGCAGAACTTGCGGAACTGGCCGTCGTTGCCGACGGTGAGAATGAAATCGCCGTCGGCGGTGGGAAAGTCCTGGTACGGCACGATGTTCGGGTGCGCGTTGCCGAGGCGGCGCGGTGCCACGCCGGTGGTCAGGTAGTTCATCGCCTGGTTGGCCAGGCAGGCCACCTGCACGTCGAGCAGGGCCATGTCGATGTGCTGGCCGTGGCCGGACTGCTCGCGGTGCGCCAGCGCGCCGAGCACCGCGGTGCTGGCGTACAGGCCGGTGAGGATGTCGGTCAGCGCCACGCCGACCTTCACCGGCCCGGCGCCCTCCTCGCCTTCGGCGCGCCCGGTCAGGCTCATCAGCCCGCCGAGGCCCTGGATCATGAAGTCGTAGCCGGCGCGCTGGGCGTAGGGGCCGTCCTGGCCGAAGCCGGTGATCGAGCAGTAGATCAGCCGCGGGTTGATCTCTTTCAGACTGGCGTAGTCGAGGCCGTAGGCGGCCAGGCCGCCGACCTTGAAGTTCTCCAGCAGGATGTCCGACTGCAGCGCCAGCTCGCGGATGATGCGCTGGCCCTCCTCGCGGGTGAAGTCGACGGTCAGCGACTTCTTGTTGCGGTTGGCGCTCAGGTAATAGGCCGCTTCCGCGGTGTTCTCGCCCTGGGCGTCGCGCAGGAACGGCGGCCCCCAGTGACGGGTGTCGTCGCCTGCGCCTGGGCGCTCGACCTTGAGCACCTCGGCGCCGAGATCGGCGAGGATCTGCCCGGCCCAGGGGCCGGCCAGCACGCGGGACAGGTCGAGGACGCGGATATGCGACAGGGCGCCGGACATGGCGGAACTTCCTTCGTAGGGCGGAAAACGACCGCAGGTCTTTTCCACCGGTGACGAGGCAAGGAGGAAAGCGCGGGTGCGCTTTCCAACTCTACGGCTGGGCGAAGGGGCGTGGGGTGGATGGCGCTCCGGCCATCCACCTCGCGACTCAGAAGAACGCCTGAATGCCGGTCTGTGCGCGGCCGAGGATCAGCGCGTGGATGTCGTGGGTGCCCTCGTAGGTGTTCACGACTTCCAGGTTGACCAGATGGCGGGCCACGCCGAACTCGTCGCTGATGCCGTTGCCGCCGAGCATGTCGCGGGCCAGGCGCGCCACGTCCAGCGCCTTGCCGCAGCTGTTGCGCTTCATCATCGAGGTGATTTCCACCGCCGCGGTGCCTTCGTCCTTCATCCGCCCCAGGCGCAGGCAGCCTTGCAGGGCCATGGTGATTTCGGTCTGCATGTCGGCCAGCTTCTTCTGGATCAGCTGGTTGGCGGCCAGCGGGCGGCCGAACTGCTGACGGTCCAGCACGTACTGGCGCGCGGTGTGCCAGCAATCTTCGGCGGCGCCCAGCGCGCCCCAAGCGATGCCGTAGCGCGCCGAGTTCAGGCAGGTGAACGGACCCTTGAGACCGCGCACTTCGGGGAAGGCGTTTTCTTCCGGAACGAACACGTTGTCCATGACGATTTCGCCGGTGATCGAGGCGCGCAGGCCGACCTTGCCGTGGATCGCCGGAGTGCTCAGGCCCTGCCAGCCCTTCTCCAGCACGAAACCGCGGATCTCGCCGGCGTCGTCCTTGGCCCAGACCACGAACACGTCGGCGATCGGGCTGTTGGTGATCCACATCTTGCTGCCGGTCAGGCGGTAGCCGCCGTCGACCTTGCGCGCGCGGGTGATCATCGAGCCCGGGTCGGAGCCATGGTTGGGCTCGGTCAGGCCGAAGCAGCCGATCCATTCGCCGCTGGCCAGCTTGGGCAGGTATTTCTGTCGGGTGGCTTCGTTGCCGAACTCGTAGATCGGCACCATCACCAGGGAAGACTGCACGCTCATCATCGAGCGGTAGCCGGAGTCGATGCGTTCGACCTCGCGGGCGATCAGCCCATAGCACACGTAGTTGAGGCCGCTGCCGCCGTACTCGGCGGGAATGGTCGCGCCGAGCAGGCCGGTTTCGCCCATTTCGCGGAAGATCGCCGGGTCGGTGTGCTCGTGACGGAAGGCTTCCAGCACCCGCGGCGCCAGCTTGTCGGCGGCGAACTTCTGCGCGCTGTCGCGCACCATGCGCTCTTCGTCGGTCAGTTGCTGATCGAGCAGCAGCGGGTCTTCCCAGTTGAAGCTGACTTTTCCGGCCATGGGCGAAATCCTCGAAGTGTTGTTGTTGGCGAAGGTTCGATGTCGTGATCCTAGGGTGCCAGCAAGTCTGGCAGCAAACGAGGATTTCGCACGCCATTGTGCTGATTTATCACTCCGAAACTGCTATAGACTGCCATTGGCCGCTTATTCAGTGAGATTGCCGCACATGCGCCGCAAGATCCCCAGCACCGCCGCGTTGGTCGCCTTCGAGTCGGCAGCGCGCCACCAGAGCTTCACCAAGGCCGCCGAGGAGCTGGCGCTGACCCAGAGCGCGGTGTGCCGGCAGATCGCCAGTCTTGAGGCGTTCCTCGGCATCGAGCTGTTCCGCCGCACCCGCCGCGGCGTCATGCTCACCGAGGATGGCCTGTCCTACAGCCGGCGCATCGCCGCCCAGCTCGACGCGGTGGAGCGCGACACCCTGGCGGTGATGGGCCAGCAGGGCGGCACCAGCCTGGAGCTGGCGGTGGTGCCGACCTTCGCCACCCAGTGGCTGCTGCCGCGCCTCAAGGATTTCCAGCGCCTGCACCCCGAGGTCACCGTCAACCTGACCAACCGCACCCGCCCGTTCCTGTTCGCCGACACCGAGTTCGACGCCGCGCTGTACTTCGGCGATGCCGACTGGCCGGGCACCCGCGCCAGCTTCCTGATGCGCGAGAACCCGCTGCCGGTGTGCAGCCCGGAGCTGATCGCCCCGCACGTCCAGCTCGACGCCCGACCGATCGCGGCCCGACAGATCGCCGCTCTGCCGCTACTGCAGCAGAGCACCCGGCCCTACGCCTGGCGGCAGTGGTTCGGCTCGCTCGGCCTGCAGGTCGAGGGTGACCTGCGCGGGCCGCGCTACGAGCTGTTCTCCATGCTCGCCCAGGCCGCCATGCACGGCATGGGCGTGGCGCTGATCCCGCCGCTGATGATCCAGCGCGAGCTGGCCGAGGGCCGCCTGGTCGTGCCGCTGCAGCACGCCCTGCAGCTGAGCGACAAGGCCTATTACCTGGTCATCCCCGAGCGCAAGCTGGAGCTGGCGGCGCTGCGCGCCTTCCGCGACTGGCTGGCCGAAGAGGCGCGACTGTTCCGCAACGAGGCCGGCCTGCAATGAACCTTCAGTCGCCGTCGACCGCCGAGCGGCCCATCTCCCTGCAGTCCGCGCGCACCCGGGTCATCCTGGTCGTCCTGCTGATCCTCGCCGGTCTGCTGGCCAGCGTCTGGCTGGCCGGCCGTGCCGCCGAGCGGCGCCAATGGGCCGAGCGCACGGTCGAGGCGCGTGGCCAGCTGGAGCTGTATGCGCAGTCGCTGCGCATCCTGGTCGAGCGCTACCGCTCCATCCCGGCGATCATCGCCCTGGACGGCGAGGTCCAGGCGGTGCTGCGTGCCGGCCCCGACCTCTTGCGGCGCCAGCAGCTCAATCATCGCCTGCAGCGCCTCAGCCTCGAGGCCGGCGCGGCGATGGTCTACGTGCTGGATAGCGAGGGGACCGCCATCGCTTCGAGCAACTGGGACGAGCCGACCAGTTTCATCGGCCGCAACTATGCCTTCCGCCCGTACTTTCGCGACGCCATGCGCACCGGCGGCGGTCGCTACTTCGCGGTCGGCGTGACCACCGGCGTGCCCGGCTACTTCCTCGCCCAGGTGGTGCGCGATCTCGACGGCAGTCCGCTCGGCGTGGTGGTACTCAAGCTGGAGATGGAGGAACTGCAGCGCGACTGGGCCGGCCAGCCGGGCATCCTGCTGGTCACCGACCGCTACGGCATCGTCCAGCTCGCCAGCCGGCCGGCCTGGCGCTTTCGCTATCTGCAGCCGCTCGGCCCGCAGCTGCGCGCCGAACTGCTCAGTGCGCGCAAGTACGCCGAACAGACCCTGCAGCCGCTCGACGTGCAGGTGCTCGAGACGCTGGAGGGCGGCGACCTGCTGCGCATCGCCGGCCCGGATGGTCGCCACGACTACCTGAGCCTGCGCCAGCCGCTGGTCGAGGATGGCTGGACCCTGCAACTGCTGCACGAAGCCCGTGCGCCGGACGGCACCTCGCGCAGCTACCGTCTGGCGGCCGCCGGCGCCTGGCTGGCGCTGGTCTTCCTGCTGCTGTTCCTCGCCCAGCGCGAGAAGAACCGGCGCCTGCTCCAGCGTTCGCGCGTCGAGCTGGAGCGCCTGGTCGACGAGCGCACCGCCGAACTGCGCCAGGCCCAGGACGAACTGGTGCAGGCTGCCAAGATGGCCGCGCTGGGACAGATGTCCGCCGCGCTGGCCCACGAGATCAACCAGCCGTTGACCGCCATGCGCATGCAATTGGGCAGCCTCGGTCTGCTGCTGGCCAAGGGTGACGGCGCGGCGGTGCAGACCTGCCTGGCGCGCCTCGACGGTCTGCTCACCCGCATGGCCGCGCTTACCGGACACCTGAAGACCTTCGCCCGCAACAGCCCCGGTGGCCTGCGCGAGCGCCTGCAGCCGGACAGCGTGGTCGACCACGCCCTGCTGCTGCTCGAGCCGCGCATCCGCCAGGATGACGTGCTGGTGCTGCGCCGCCGCGCTGCCGACGCCTGGGTCGAGGGCGATGCCATCCGCCTCGAACAGGTGCTGGTCAACCTGCTGCACAACGCCCTCGACGCCATGCTTGGCAAGGACGTGCGCGAGCTGCGCATCGATCTGCAGCGCGCGGGCGACGACTGGTTGCTCGAGGTCGGCGACAGTGGCGGCGGCATCGCCGCCGAGGATCTGCCGCGGGTCTTCGAGCCGTTCTTCACCACCAAGCCGGTAGGCGAGGGTCTGGGCCTTGGCCTGGCCGTGTCCTACGGCATCGTCCGCGAGCTGGGCGGCCTGCTCGAGGTGCACAACGACCGCGACGGCGCGGTGTTCCGCATTCGCCTGCCGGCCGCCGCAGCGCCGGTTACACTGCGCGCCGGAGCGCAGGAGTGAACATGCAGCAGATCATCTTCATCGACGACGAGGCGCCGATCCGCGAGGCGGTGCAGCAGTGGCTGGAACTCTCCGACATCAGCGTGCGCACCTGCGCGCGTGCCGAGGAGGCGCTGGCGCTGCTGACCCCGGACTTTGCCGGGGTGGTGGTCAGCGACGTGCGCATGCCGGGCATGGACGGCTTGGCGCTGCTCGAACGCCTGCAGGCGCTGGATGCCGAGCTGCCGGTGATCATGGTCACCGGCCACGGCGACGTGCCCATGGCGGTGGCCGCCCTGCAGCAGGGCGCCTACGACTTCATCGAGAAACCCTTCACCCCCGAGCGCCTGCTCGGCAGCCTGCAACGGGCGCTCGACAAGCGCCGGCTGGTCTGCGAGAACCGCGCCCTGCGCCGCCAGGTGAGCCAGCAGGGGCGCATCGAGGGGCAACTGCTCGGCGTGTCGCCGGCGATGGTCGAGCTGCGCCGGCAGATCCTCGAGCTGGCCACCACCTCGGTCAATGTGCTGATCCGCGGCGAGACCGGCAGCGGCAAGGAGCGTGTGGCGCGCTGTCTGCACGACTTCAGTCGGCGCGCCGGCAAGGCCTTCGTCGCCCTCAACTGCGCGGCGATCCCCGAGCAGCTGTTCGAGAGCGAGCTGTTCGGCCACGAGAGCGGCGCCTTCACCGGCGCCCAGGGCAAGCGCATCGGCCGCATCGAGCACGCCGACGGTGGCAGCCTGTTCCTCGACGAGGTGGAAAGCCTGCCGCTGGCCCAGCAGGCCAAGTTGCTGCGCGTGCTGCAGGAGAAGAGCCTGGAGCGCCTCGGCTCCAACCGCAGCATCGCCGTCGACCTGCGGGTGATCAGCGCGGTCAAGCCCGACCTCGCCGCCGAGGTGCGCGCCGGGCGCTTCCGCGAGGATCTCTTCTACCGCCTCAATGTCGCCGAGCTGCACATCCCGCCGCTGCGCGCGCGGCGCGAGGACATCCCCCTGCTGTTCGAGCACTTCGCCCAGGAGGCCGCCGCCCGCCACGGCCGCGAGGCCCGCCCGCTGGCGCCGGTCGAGCTGGCGCGCCTGCTCGCCCACGACTGGCCGGGCAACGTGCGCGAGCTGGCCAACGCCGCCGAGCGCCACGTCCTCGGCCTCGGCCGCGGCGCGGCGGTGGCCAGCCCCAGCCAGTCGCTGGCCGCCCAGCTCGATGCCTTCGAGGAACAGTGCCTGCGCCATGCCCTGCAGCAGTGTCGCGGCAACATCGCCGAGGCGATGACCCTGCTGCAACTGCCGCGGCGGACGCTGAACGAGAAGATGCAGCGCTATGGGATCAGTCGGGGCGAGTTCCTGCAGGGCGGGGATGAGTGATTGGCTGGTATCGGCCATAAACGGACGGTCACTTCATGGAAAAATAAATCTGCCCTCTTTCTTACTTGTGAAACAGGACAGATTTCTGGGCACCTCCATCTGCCAGAAGGTTGTTGCCGACCCTGGCCAAGGTGCATTCTGATTGAATTGACAGTCTTGAGACGGGTTGGCCGGACGCTTGCCACTCGAAGACCCCATGTCCCGTTTCCTCGCAGGATGCGCATGAACAAATTTTTTGTACCGGGCCTGTTACTGGTGGCCGGTCTGTATTGGTACCAGTCTCAGCCAGAGAAGTTGAAGGACGAGGTGGTCGCAACGGTAGAGCGCATCGAATCGACACTGCCAATCCAGCCTCCCCGCGGCACGGAATCTTCGAGCTGGGTGATCCACAGCACAACCACGCGCGAAGGGACAACAGCCGCAGGCCAGATTTTCTCGCCCAACCCGCAAACCCCGATTCTGTTCAAGGTCGGCTTCCTCATGGCCCAGCACAATCACAACGGCCTAGAGCCGGAGGCCAATTTCCAGCTGATACTTTCCGAATGGCTGATGGATCGGCCGGCGCCCATGGAAATATGGGCATCGGAACCCCGCCTGTTACCAAGCATCAGTCAGAGCTCCCTGAGTAGCTGGCAAGATTTCGACATTCCGCACATTCGGCTGGATCCCAGTAAGGAATACATTGCCTGGGTCACGCTCTCCGAGCTGGGGAACCCTGCCGGAACCAGAATAGCCATTCACAACATGGGACCTAGCTACTCAGGCCCACCAGGCTCCGGTGCCAAGCCACGCTTTGACTATGCCGAGGGCCGCAGCGCCTTCTTCAGGGAGGCGAACCCCGACGGTCGCAGGGAGCACATGACTGGCTTCGCCTGGCAGACGCAGAATCGCGGGCACAACCTCCACTTCAGGATGTCTTTCGAAAGCCGCGAGTGATTGCAGAGCCTGCAGCCATTTGTAGTGATCAACCCATTCCAGGCAATGTGAAAAAGGAGTTTCCATGTTTATCAGACTTACCAGACCACTGATCGTCGCGGTTGCTACCCTGACCCTTGGCGGTTGCAAGGATGTCTTCCTGGGCGATAGCACACCGGATTGGGCACTGATCAACACGTCAAAAATCCAGGCCGCCGTCCGCGAAGTCGTCAAGGAGCAGAATCCGTATCCTGCGGATATCGACGACAAATATCAGGCCAAACAGCAGGAGTACTCGCGAATCAACGAACAGATCTCCGAGCTCAAGCGAAGCAGCATGCAACGCTGCATGGGCCAACAGAATGGCGCTGGTGCCAGGAGATTCGAAGGCAGCGTTCCACAAGCTATCACCTCGGTCGCCAGTCCGGAGTTACATGCGTGCATCAAGAGCATCGAAACCGATCAACTGATCCTTGACCTGAAAGCCAAAGCGAAGACATTCACTGAACTAGAGCAGCGGCGGAGGGAGCACGACATCAAGGTTCAGAAAATCATGGATGAGACGATACGGCAAGCGGTTGCCACCTACGCAGTCAAAAACGACCTGGCCCTCATCATTACCAACGAACCCAGTATCGCCTACAACAAGGCCAATCAGGTGCTGGATGTGACCGGCGGGGTCATTACGCAAGCCCTGAGCCAGCAAGAAGCCTCGCAGTAGAGCTGATATCAGGCGTACCTGACTCCCTGCAGAGCAGCAGCGAAAAAGGGGGCGGATTTATTTATAGGTATTTTTTGAGTTATTTGTATGTCCGCTCTTGGCCGACTCCGGTCATTCGTAACCACCTGCTATCAACCGAAAGCCGCCATTGGCCACCGGCAGCGCCTGGCCATTAGCCAACCCCGGCTTCGCTTCTCGTCGAAACGCCCGGAGCCAGGCCCCACTCGGAATTCTTGCTGCGCAATCCCGGCCAGCTCGTCCGCTCGCCCCTTGGTCATGTCGAGCAAATACCCCGCTCCATTGATCCTGTCGATGCTGCTCTCGGTCAGGCTGGCGAACAGGCCGCAGTCGACATCCCGATATTTGATCCACAGACGCTGGACGGATGCTCCGCCCGGTTCGGCTGATCCGGCGCAAACTATCGCAAGCCAGGTCCGCCGGCCATGCTTGCGCCGTGCGAGGCGTTTCCGCGGGCCTCGTGGCCTGTCATGGATCGGCAGGAAATTGCCGTCTGCTGCCCATATATCGGCAAGAATCCGCCGATTGGCGGCGTGCCCTTGCCTACTGATCCCCATGTTAGAGCGCTTCTAGCTTCTGGCACGCTGCCTGCAATACTCAGCACTGCACTATCCCGGCATGTGCCGGCCGCCTGGCCGCGCATCTCTGCCTGCCCATACCAATAACAAGATGGATACAGCACATGAATCTGAGCAAACGTCTTGGCCTGTTCGCTGCAGCGGCGGCTTTCACTGCCAGCACCGCGGTCCTCGCCGCACCGACCTTCATCAACGTCCTCACCGGCGGCACCAGCGGCGTCTACTACCCGGTCGGCGTGGCCCTGTCGCAGGTCTACAGCACCGGCATCGACGGCTCGAAGACTTCGGTACAGGCGACCAAGGCTTCGGTGGAAAACCTCAACCTGCTGCAGATCGGCCGCGGCGAACTGGCCTTCGCGCTGGGCGACTCGGTGGCCGATGCCTGGGCCGGGGTCGAGGAGGCCGGTTTCAAGGCGCCGCTGAAGCGTCTGCGCGCCATCGCTGGCACCTACCCCAACTACATCCAGATCGTCGCCAGCGAGGACTCCGGCATCAAGACCCTGGCCGACCTCAAGGGCAAGCGCATCTCCGTGGGCGCGCCGAAGTCCGGGACCGAGCTGAACGCTCGGGCGATCTTCAAGGCTGCCGGGCTGACCTACGAGGACATGGGCAAGGTCGAGTTCCTGCCTTTCGCCGAGTCGGTTGAGCTGATGAAGAACCGCCAGCTGGACGCCACCCTGCAGTCCTCGGGCCTGGGCATGGCGGCGATCCGCGACCTGTCCTCGACCATGAAGCTCAGCTATGTCGCGGTGCCGCAGGATGTGGTGACCAAGATCGGCAACGCCGCCTATCAGCCGGGGATGATTCCGGCCGGCACCTATGACGGCCAGAGCGCCGACGTGCCGACCGTGGCGATCACCAACATCCTGGTCAGCCACGACAAGGTCTCCGACGAGGTGGCCTACCAGATGACCAAGCTGCTGTTCGACAACCTCGAGCGTCTGGGCAATGCGCACGCCGCGGCCAAGGACATCAAGCTGGAAACCGCCGCGCAGAACCTGCCGATCCCGCTGCACCCGGGCGCCGAGCGCTACTACCGGGAAGTCGGCGTCCTCAAGTAAGCGTCCCGTTGCCGGCGCTCCCTTCCCCGCGGGGGCGCCCGGCACGTCCCGAGTGAACGCACAAGTCGCTGTCGTCGTGCACGCTGCCTTCCCGGCGGGCGTGCCCGTCAGCGCATCCCCGTTGCCGTGAGGATTACTTCGATGAGCGAAAGCCAAGGCCTTTCCGCCAGTCCGAGCCAGTGGCCGAAGGCGCTGTTCGGTGTGGCGCTGCTGTTCTCCACCTACCAGATCGTCACCGCCGCCTTTCCGCTGGTCTCCAGCCAGGTGCTGCGCGCCGGCCACGTCGGCTTCCTGTTGCTGCTGGTGTTTCTCTGCTATCCGGCCCGCGGCAATGGCCGGCCGTTCCAGCCGCTGGCCTGGCTGCTGGGACTGGCCGGCATGGCCACCTTCGCCTACCAGTGGATATTCGAGGCGGACCTGATCCAGCGTTCCGGCGATCTGACCGACAGCGACATGGTCGTCGGCCTGCTGTTGATCGCCCTGGTGTTCGAGGCGGCGCGGCGGGTGATGGGTATTGCCCTGCCGCTGATCTGCGGCCTGTTCCTCGCCTACGCGCTGTTCGGCGAGCACCTGCCGGGCGACCTGGCGCACCGCGGCTACGGTTTCGACCAGGTGGTCAACCAACTGACCTTTGGCACCGAGGGTCTGTACGGTACGCCGACCTACGTTTCGGCGACCTACATCTTCCTGTTCATCCTGTTCGGTGCCTTCCTCGAGCAGGCCGGGATGATCAAGCTGTTCACCGACTTCGCCATGGGCCTGTTCGGCCACAAGCTCGGTGGCCCGGCCAAGGTCTCGGTGTTCTCCTCGGCGCTGATGGGCACCATCACCGGCTCGGGGGTGGCCAACGTGGTCACCACCGGCCAGTTCACCATCCCGTTGATGAAGCGCTTTGGCTACAAGCCGGCCTTCGCCGGCGGCGTCGAGGCCACCGCCAGCATGGGCAGCCAGCTGATGCCGCCGGTGATGGGTGCGGTGGCCTTCATCATGGCCGAGACCATCAACGTGCCTTTCGTCGAGGTGGCCAAGGCGGCGCTGATCCCGGCACTGCTGTATTTCGGCTCGGTGTTCTGGATGGTCCATCTGGAAGCCAAGCGCGCCGGCCTCAAGGGTCTGCCCAAGGAGGAATGCCCGGATCCCTGGGCGGCGGTCAAGGCGCGCTGGTTCCTGCTGATTCCGCTGGGTGTGCTGATCGCCCTGCTGTTCTCCGGGCGCACGCCGATGTTCTCCGGGACCATCGGCCTGGCGCTGACCGCCATCGTCATCCTCGGCTCGGCGCTGATCCTCAAGGTCTCCTCGTTCGGCCTGCGCATGGCCTTCTGGGTCGCCCTCGGCGTGCTCTGCGCCGGCTTCTTCCAGCTTGGCATCGGGGTGATCTTCGCGGTCATCGGCCTGCTGGTGGTGGCCTGCTGGTTCGTCAAGGGTGGCCGCGACACCCTGCGCGTGTGCGTCGATGCGCTGGCCGAGGGTGCGCGCCATGCGGTGCCGGTGGGCATCGCCTGTACGCTGGTCGGGGTGATCATTGGCGTGGTGTCGCTGACTGGGGTGGCTTCCACCTTCGCCGGCTACATCCTCGACATCGGCCGCGACAACCTGCTCCTCTCGCTGGTGCTGACCATGATCACCTGCATGGTGCTGGGCATGGGCATCCCGACCATTCCCAACTACATCATCACCAGCTCGATCGCCGCGCCCGCGCTGCTCGACCTCGGCGTGCCGCTGATCGTCTCGCACATGTTCGTCTTCTACTTCGGCATCCTCGCCGACCTGACCCCGCCGGTGGCGCTGGCGGCCTTCGCCGCGGCGCCGATCGCCGGCGAGAAGGGGCTGAAGATCAGCCTGTGGGCGGTACGCATCGCGGTGGCCGGCTTCGTCGTGCCGTACATGGCGGTCTATAGCCCGGCGCTGATGCTGCAGGGCGGCAGCCTGCTGCTGACCGCCTACGTCGCCTTCAAGGCGCTGTTCGCCATCGGCCTGTGGGGCGTCGCCTCGATCGGCTACCTGCAGCGCAAGCTGGCCTGGTGGGAACGCCTGCTGGCCTTCGTCGCCGGTGCCTGCCTGATCCTCGCCATGCCGGTGACCGACGAGATCGGCCTGGGGCTCGGCGTGCTGGTGTTGGTGCTGCACTTCTGGCGCGCCCGCGCCGGCCGTCTGGCGGTCTGTGCATGATCGCCTTGTGTCTGGGGTTGGCCGGCACGGTGTGGGCGAGCCTGCCCGTGCCGGCCTTCACCCTGGCCTGGACCCATACCATCGAGAAGGTCCGCTGGGAGGAGGACTACCGCGTCACGCCGGACGGGCTGCTGCTCGGCGAGGCGCGGGTCAAGGGCAACGGTGCCGGCATGGAGATCCCCGCCGACGCCGTGCTGCACGAGGGCAGCTGGCACTACCGCCGCCAGTTGCCGCCGTTGCAACCCCTGCGCGTCGGGCGCGCGCCCGAGGCGGGCGACTACCAGCTGTGTTTTGCCGGCGCCTGCCACGAGCTGAGCGAATGGCTCGGCCCGCCCTCGTCGGAGCGGCCGGCGCTGGAGCTGTGGAGTTGTGCGCCCCTGTCGGCTGAGTGACCCTCGGCCGGCCCTCCGCGGACTGCCGCCGGATATCGCGGCTTGCGCCGTGCGGTGCGGATTGGCCACTATCCGGGTCTGGATGAGCGTGGCGAAGGAGAACGGCATGGCGACGGTAGCCGACGGGCGGGTCAGTGCCGTGCGCGGCGCGGTGCTCGACGTGAGTTTCCCCCAGGGGTTGCCGGCGCTCGGCGAGGCCCTGGCGGTGCTGCGCGAGGACGGCAGCAACCTGCTGGCCGAGGTGCAGGCGCATCTCGACGAGCAGCATGTGCGCGCCATCGCCCTGGCCGCCACCGCCGGGCTGCCGCGCGGCGTGGCGGTGCGCGCCCTCGGCGGGCCGCTCGAGGTGCCGGTCGGCGAGGCGCTGCTCGGACGCCTGGTCGACGTCGGCGGCGTGCCGGGCGACAACGGCGGCGCCCTGCCCGCCGACGTGCCGCGCCGGCCGATCCACCGCGCCCCGCCGCCGCTGGCGGCGCAGAGCGTGACCCGCGAGTTGTTCTCCACCGGGATCAAGGTCATCGACCTGCTCACCCCGCTGGTGCAGGGCGGCAAGGCGGCGATGTTCGGCGGCGCCGGGGTCGGCAAGACCGTGCTGGTCATGGAGCTGATCCACGCCATGGTCGAGCGCTACCGCGGCATCTCGGTGTTCGCCGGGGTCGGCGAGCGCTCCCGCGAGGGCCACGAGATGCTCCAGGACATGCGCGAATCGGGGGTGCTCGCGCACAGCGTGCTGGTCTATGGGCAGATGAACGAGCCGCCCGGCGCGCGCTGGCGGGTGCCGTTCAGCGCGTTGAGCATCGCCGAATACTTTCGCGACGAGCGCCGGCAGAACGTGCTGCTGCTGATGGACAACGTGTTCCGCTTCGTCCAGGCCGGCGCCGAGGTGTCTGGCCTGCTCGGCCGCCTGCCCTCGCGAGTCGGCTACCAGCCGACCCTGGCCGACGAGGTGGCGGCACTGCAGGAGCGCATCGTCTCGGTGGCCGGCGTGGCGGTGACCGCCATCGAGGCGGTCTACGTGCCCGCCGACGACTTCACCGACCCGGCGGTGACCGCCCTGGCCGCCCACGTCGACAGCATGGTGGTGCTGTCGCGGCAGATGGCCGCCCAGGGCATGTATCCGGCGATCGACCCCATCGCGTCCTCCTCGCTGCTGCTCGACGCCTTGGTGGTCGGCGAGGAGCACGTCGCGGTGGCCACCGAGGTGCGCCGGGTGATCGAGCACTACCGCAGCCTGCAGGACGTCATCGCCCTGCTCGGCATCGAGGAGCTGGGCATCGAGGACCGCCGCATCGTCGGCCGCGCGCGGCGCCTGCAGCGCTTCCTGACCCAGCCGTTCGCCGTCACCGAGGCCTTTACCGGCATGCCCGGTCGCTCGGTGGCGCTGGCCGACACCCTGGCCGGCTGCCGGGCGATCCTCGCTGGCGAGTGCGACGACTGGCAGGAGCGTTCGCTGTACATGGTCGGCACCCTCGACGAGGCGCGCGCCAAGGAGCAGGCGGTGCGCCAGGGCGAGGGCAAGCCATGAGCCGGTCGCTGCACCTGCTGATCGCCACCCCGCAGCGCATCCTGGTCGACTGCGCCGACGTGGTGGCGCTGCGCGGCGAGGACGCCAGCGGCTGCTTCGGCCTGCTGCCCGGCCACGTCGACTACCTCACCGTTCTGCAGCCCAGCGTGCTGCGCTGGCGCCGCGCCGGCGGCGAGCTGGGCTTCTGTGCGGTGCGCGGCGGCGTGCTCAGCCTGGCCGGGCGCGAGTTGCGCGTGGCCTGCCGCGAGGGCATCGTCGGCAGCCGTCTCGACGAGCTGGAAGAACGCGTGCGCGAGGCCCGCGAGGCGCAGCACGACAGCGCGCGCCGGGCACGGGTCGAGCACCTGCGCCTGCACACCCGCGCGGTACGCCAGCTGGTGCGCTACCTGCGCGCCGAGGGCGAGACGCCGTTCAATCCCGAGGGAGAGCCCTGATGAAGCCGGACGAGAAGACCAACCAGCGCATGGACGAGGCCGCGCGCCGCGCGGTGCAGCGCGAGGCGCAGTCCCGCGACGATCCGGAGCCGTCGCTGGGCCGGCGCATCGGCCAGATCGGCGTGCTCGGCTGGGCCATCGTGGTGCCGCTGCTGCTCGGCCTGTTCATCGGTCGCTGGCTGGACCGCCTGCTAGGCAGCGGGGTGCTGTTCGCCGCCGCGCTGCTGTTCCTCGGCGCCGCCCTCGGCCTGTGGTCGGCCTGGCGCTGGATGCACAAACAATGATCGGCTGGCCGCTGTTACCCGTGTTCGCGCAGCTCGGCGCCGGCCTGCTGGTCGGTCTGCTGGTCGGCACCCTGCACTTCGCCTCGCTGGCGCTGAACCTGCGCCTGTTCAGCGCCGGGCGGGTGCTGCCGGCACTGGCCCTGCAGCTGCTGCGCGTGGGCCTGAGCGTGGCGCTGCTCGCCGCACTGATCCGCCTCGGCCTGGGTGTGCTGCTGGCCGGCGCGCTGGGTCTGCTGCTGGCGCGGCAACTGACGCTGCGGAGGATGCGCCCATGATGTCCTCGCCGTTGGTCAGCGAAACCCTGTTCCGCCTCGGCCCGCTGCCGATCAGCAAGGCGGTGGCGGTCACCTGGCTGCTGATGCTGGCGCTGGCCGGCGGCAGCTGGCTGCTGACCCGCCGGCTGGGCCTGCGCCCGTCGAAGGGACAAGTCCTGCTGGAGCTGCTGGTCGCTACCCTCGACGAACAGATCCGCGCCACCATGCAGGTGGCGCCTGGGCGCTACCGCGCACTGTTCGGCACGCTGTTCCTGTTCATCCTCGCCGCCAACTGGTCGGGGCTGGTCCCAGGGCTGGAACCGCCCACCGCCAACCTGGAGACCGACGCCGTGCTGGCGCTGATCGTGCTGGTCGCCAGCATCGGCTTCGGCATCGCCAGCCAGGGTCTGCGCGGCTACCTGCGCACCTTCGCCGAGCCGAGCTGGGTGATGATTCCGCTGAACATCGTCGAGCAGCTGACCCGTACCTTCTCGCTGGTCGTGCGCCTGTTCGGCAACATCATGAGCGGCGTGTTCGTGCTCGGCATCGCCCTGTCGCTGGCCGGCCTGCTGGTGCCGATCCCGTTCATGGCCCTGGACCTGCTCACCGGGGCGATCCAGGCCTATATCTTCAGCGTGCTGGCCATGGTCTTCGTCGGCGCCGCCGTCGAGGGGCCCGCCAGCCCGCCATCCGCAAGCAAGGAGTAGACGCATGGACAACCTGATTCAGATCGTCAGCATCATCGCCGCCGCCGTGGCGGTGAGCTTCGGCGCCATCGGTCCGGCGCTCGCCGAAGGCCGCGCGGTGGCCGCGGCGATGGACGCCATCGCCCGCCAGCCGGAAGCTGCCGGCAGCCTGTCGCGGACCCTGTTCGTCGGCCTGGCGATGATCGAGACCATGGCCATCTACTGTCTGGTGGTCGCGGTGTTGCTGCTGTTCGCCAACCCCTTCGTGCACTGAGTGACCACCGATGACTCTGGACTGGTGGACCCTCGGCCTGCAGACGATCAACGTCGTCATTCTCGTCTGGCTGCTGTCGCACTTTCTGTTCAAGCCGGTGGCGCAGATCGTCGCCGCGCGCCAGCAGGAGGCCGGGCGCCTGCTCGACGAGGCGGCCGCGACGCGGACGGCGGCCGAGGCCGAACGGCAGCAGGCCGTCGAGGCGCGCCAGGCACTGGCTGCCGAGCGCGAGGCGGGGCTCAAGGCAGTCGAGCAGGAGGTGGCGAGCACCCGTGAGCATCTGCTTGCCGAGGTGCAGCGCGAGATCGAGCAGCAGCGCGCGCAGGCCGAGGCGGCGCAGGCGGCGCAGCGCAGCAGTGCCCGCCTGCAAGCCGAGGAGCAGGCCGGTGCGCTGGCGCTGGACATCGCCGCGCACCTGCTGGCGCGCCTGCCGGACAACCTGCGGGTCACCGCCTTTCTCGACGGCCTGGTCGAGGGACTCGAGCAGCTCGCCCCGGCCGCCCGCCAGTCCCTCGTCGACGACCGTCAGGCGCTGATCCTGCGTGCGCCGCGCGCGCTCGCCGAGGACGAGTTGCAGCGTTGCCGGGCGGCCCTGCGCGGAGCCCTCGGCGACGAGCTGCGGCTGACCCCGGAGGTCGAGCCGGCGCTGATCGCCGGCCTCGAGCTGGAGGGCTCCAGCGTGGTGGTACGCAACAGTTTCCGTGCCGATCTGGCGCGCCTGCAGCGGGAGTTGAGTCGCCATGACCACGCCGACGCCTGATCTCGCGCCGTCCGCCGACTGGCTGGCGCGCAGTCGCGCGGCGCTGGCGCGCACGCCACTGCAGGCCGAGGCCGGCGAGATCGGCCGGGTGGTCCAGGTGGCCGACGGCATCGCCCGGGTCAGCGGTCTGCCCGGGGTGCGCCTCGACGAGCTGCTGCGCTTCGCCGACGGCAGCCTCGGCTTCGCCCTCAGCCTGGACAGCGAGCTGATCTCCGTGGTGCTGCTCGACGAGAGCGCGGCCATCGCCGCCGGCAGCGAGGTGCACGGCACCGGCGAGGTGCTGCAGGTGCCGGTCGGCCCCGGCCTGCTCGGCCGGGTGGTCGATCCGCTGGGCCGTCCGCTGGACCGCGACGAACCGATCCTCGCCGAGACCCGTCTGCCGATCGAGCGTCCGGCGCCGGCGATCATCGAGCGCGCCGCGGTCAACGAGCCGGTGGAGACCGGTGTGCTGATCGTCGATGCGCTGTTCGCCATCGGCCGCGGCCAGCGCGAGCTGATCATCGGCGACCGCGCCACCGGCAAGACCTCGCTGGCGCTGGACGCCATCATCAACCAGAAGCACTCCGAGCTGATCTGCGTGTACGTCGCCGTCGGCCAGCGTGCGGCTACCGTGCAGCAGGCCATCGAGGCGGTGCGCAGCCATGGCGCCGCCGAGCGCTGCGTGTTCGTGGTCGCCTCAGCCGCCGCGGCGCCGGGGCTGCAGTGGGCTGCGCCGTTCGCCGGCTTCAGCATCGCCGAGTACTTCCGCGACCGCGGCCAGCACGCCCTGGTGGTGATCGACGACCTCAGCAAGCACGCCGCCACCCACCGCGAGCTGGCCCTGCTGACCCACGAGCCGCCGGGGCGCGAGGCCTATCCCGGCGACATCTTCTACCTGCACGCGCGCCTGCTGGAGCGCGCCGCCAAGTTGGCGCCGGAACTCGGCGGCGGCTCGCTGACCGCCCTGCCGATCGCCCAGACCGAGGCCGGCAACCTGGCCGCCTACATCCCTACCAACCTGATCTCGATCACCGACGGGCAGATTATCCTCGACAGCCACCTGGCCGCAGCCAATCAGCGGCCGGCGGTGGACGTCGGCCTGTCGGTCAGCCGGGTCGGCGGCAAGGCCCAGCCCAGGGTGCTGCGCGAGGTGGCCGGGCGCCTGCGTCTGGAGTACTCGCAGTTCCTCGAGCTGGAGATGTTCACCCGCTTCGGCGGCCTCAGCGACAGCCGGGTACGCGGGCAGATCACCCGCGGCGAGCGCAGCCGCGCGCTGCTCGCCCAGCCGCGCTTCGCCGCCCTGCGCCTGGTTGACCAGGTGGCGCTGCTGGCGGCGCTCGGCGGCGGGGTGTTCGACGCCTACCCGCCGACGCTGCTCGCGCGCCTGCGCACGCGCCTGCCGGCCTGGCTGGACGCCCATGCCGCCGCCCAGGTGCAGGCGGCGCAGCAGGGCGGCGAGCTGGACGCCGCCGCGCTGGCGCTGCTGGTCGAGCAGGTCGCCACGCTGTGCCGCGAGCTGGCCGGGAGCGCGCCGTGAGCGGGCGCCTGGCCGAGGTCGGCGAGCACCTGGCGACCACCCGTGAGCTCGGCGTGGTGGTCGGCGCCATGCGCGGCATCGCCGCGGCGCGCGTGCAGGAGGCCCGCCAGCACCTTGATGGCGTGCGCGCCTACGCCGAGACCCTGGGCACGGCGATCGGCGAGGCGCTGGCGCTGCTGCCCGAGCCGCAACGGCCGACGGCCGGCATGGGCGATCATGGCCACGGCCTGGTGCTGGCGTTTTGCGCCGAGCAGGGCTTCGTCGGCGGGTTCAACGAGCGCGTGCTGGAGGCCGCGCAGACCTGCCGCGGCACCGCCCAGCTGTGGCTGCTCGGCGAGCGCGGCGAGCTGGGCGCCCTGGAGCGCGGCCTGCAGGCGGACTGGACGGCGCCGATGGCGGTGCACCTCGACGAGGTACCAGCGCTGGCCGGGCGCCTCGTCGAGGCACTGTACGCCGGCCTCGGCACGGGCGCGGCGCAGCGGGTGACCCTGGTGCACGCCCAGCCGGGGCGGACCGAGGTGCTGGCGCGGCCACTGCTGCCGTTCGACTACTCGCGCTTTGCCGTGTCGCGCCGTGCGCAGGCACCGCACATCACCCTGGCCCCGCAGCAGCTGATCGCCGGCCTGGCCGACGAGTACCTGTACGCCGAGCTGTGCGAGGCGCTGATGCTGTCCTTCGCCGCCGAGAATGAGGCGCGCATGCAGGCGATGGTCGCCGCGCAGGGCAACGTCGAGCAGCGCCGCGGCGAGCTGCTCGCCGAATTCCGCCGGGTGCGCCAGGACGAGATCACCGAGGAGATCATCGAGCTGTCGGCGTCGCGCCTGTAGCGCTGCGCCAGCGGCTCTCCGCCACCGCGTCGTGGGCGTGCAGGCTCTCGGCGTGTACCACCCGCACGCTGAAGGCGTCCAGCACCGGCTGGCGCAGCAGCGCGACATGCAGGCGCCGCGCGGCGTCCTCGCAGAACATCAGGTTCTGCCCGTTGGCCAGGGCGAAGGCCTGCTCGTCGGCGCGCTTGACCGCGGTCTGCAGCGCGGTGCCCAGCGCCGTCTCGGCGCGCTCGATCAGTTCCAGCAGCGGTAGCGTGGTCGCCTCGCGGGCCAGGGTGACGCGCAGCGTGGCTGTCGAGCGCTGGCTGTGAGGGGTGGCCAGGCTGCCGGCGCTGCTGCCCAGCCACTCCAGCACTGCGCCGGGCTCCAGCGCCTGTCCGGCGAAGTCGGCGGCGAAGCGCTGCTGGAACAGCTGGCGGGCCAGCGCCGCCGAGCACGGGCAGGTCGACGAGTAGCCGATCGCCACCTCCAGTTCCACCCGCAGCCCGTCCGCGTCCAACTGGGCATCGACCAGGAACGGATAACCCTTCCAGCCGGCCAGCGGGCTGACCAGCGCCGGACGCCGGAGCAGCGCTTCGCCGCGGATCTCCAGCTGGGCGCGCGCCGACAGCCCGCGGTGGCTGGCGAGGAACTCGCCGAGCACCCGGGCCAGCAGCGCCGGGGCCAGCTCCTCGCTTTCCAGCGCGGCCAGCGCCAGGTACAGGCGCGACATGTGGATGCCGCGCGCCGCCGCGTCGTCGAGGCTGACTCCGGCTGCGACCCGGGCGGCGAGGCGCTGGCCGAGGAGGACGACCGGCTGGGCGATGCCGGCCATGCCGACCCGCTCCAGTGGCAGGCGGGCGGTGGTGGTTTGCGCGGCGATATCGGGCAGGGTCAGGCTGTTCATCGGCAATCCCTTGATGGGCAGGTGGTAGAAAATGTTATGTTATAACTCAAAGTTAACCAAGCGTAGCCGTCTGCCAATCCGAGGTCACCGATGGATTCCCGTCTCCCCGTCACCGTGCTGTCCGGCTTCCTGGGCGCCGGCAAGAGCACCCTGCTCAACCACGTACTGAAGAACCGCGCCGGCCTGCGCGTCGCGGTGATCGTCAACGACATGAGCGAGGTGAACATCGACGCCAGCGCCGTGCAGCAGGGCGTCAGCCTCAACCGCGGCGAGGAAAGGCTGGTGGAGATGAGCAACGGCTGCATCTGCTGCACCCTGCGCGAGGACCTGCTTGAGGAGGTCGCCCGCCTGGCCGGCGAGGGGCGCTTCGACTACCTGCTGATCGAGTCGACCGGCATCGCCGAGCCGCTGCCGGTGGCCGAGACCTTCACCTTCCGCGACGAGCAGGGTCAGAGCCTGGCCGACCTGGCGCGCCTGGATACCATGGTCACCGTGGTCGACGGGGTGAGCTTCCTGCGCGACTTCCACGAGGCCGACAGCCTTTCCAGCCGCGGCGAGAGTCTCGGCGAGGACGACGAGCGCTCGATCACCGATCTGTTGATCGACCAGATCGAGTTCGCCGACGTGCTGCTGGTCAGCAAGATCGACCTGATCTCTGCGGCCGAGCGCGCGGAGCTGCTGGCGATCCTCGCCCGCCTCAACCCGCAGGCCGAGGTGCTGCCGATGGTCATGGGCCAGGTGGAGCTGGCGAAGATCCTCGACACCGGCCGCTTCGACTTCGAACGCGCCGCCCAGGCGCCGGGCTGGCTCAGGGAGCTGCGTGGCGAGCACGTGGCGGAAACCGAGGAGTACGGCATCGCCTCCACCGCCTACCGGGCGCGCAAGCCGTTCCATCCGCAGCGCTTCTTCGAGTTCCTGCACCGCGAGTGGGACAACGGTCGCCTGCTGCGCTCCAAGGGCTACTTCTGGCTGGCCAGCCGCCCGCAGGAGGCCGGCAGCTGGTCGCAGGCCGGCGGCCTGATGCGCTACGGCTACGCCGGGCGCTGGTGGCGCCATGTGCCGAAAAGCCAGTGGCCGCAGGACGAAGAGCGTCTCGAGGAGATCCTCCGCCACTGGTGCAAGCGCAGCGGCGACTGCCGCCAGGAGCTGGTATTCATCGGCCAGCACATCGACTTCGCCCGCCTGCACGCCGAGCTGGACGCCTGCCTGCTCGACGAGGTGGAGCTGGCGCTGGGCGAGGACGCCTGGCGGGGGCTGGCCGATCCGTTCGATCCGTGGCTGGAAGAGCTGGCCTGAACGTCAGGGCGTGCGCCACTTGCCGCCGCTCTGCCCCTCGCAGAACGGCTTGAGGTAGCGGGCATCGGAGGCCTCGCCGTAGTAGTGGATGTCCTGGCGATAGGCCGGGCCGCCGGCCTGGGCGCCGGCGCAGACGCCGTGGGCGCCGTCCGGGCACTGCTCGACGAACTCGACCTTGATCTCCTGATCCTTGAGCTTCGGCTGGCAGAAGCCGGTCTCGAACAGCCCCTTGGGGATGCTGACGTTCTGCTGGCAGAGCTGCACCGCCACGCCCTGGCCCTGGCTGTGCACCACGCAGGCTTCGGCCAGCGCCGGCAGCGGCAGGGCGGCGAGGAGGAAGGGCAGAATCTGGCGCATGGTCGGGCTCCGGGTGGCTGGGCGGGGCTCCGCGCGGGAGCCGGCGCGCAGTTTACCCGGCGCCGCCGTGTCTGGCGCGGGCGGCCATCGCGCTTTGCCGGTAAGCTGGTGGCCGTGACACTTTAGCGCAGTTGTCCACAGCAGGGCACAGCTTACCCCCAGGCTTATCCACAGGCAGTCCATGCTCAAGCACATCCCCACCCACCTGATCGCCGGCCCGCTGGGCGCCGGCAAGACCACGCTGATCCGCGAACTGCTGGCGCAGAAGCCGGCGGACGAGCGCTGGGCGATCCTGATCAACGAGTTCGGCCAGATCGGCCTCGACGCCGCGCTGCTGACCACCAGTGAAGACGGCATCGCCCTCGGCGAGGTGGCCGGCGGCTGCCTGTGCTGCGTCAACGGCGCGCCCTTCCAGGTCGGTCTTGGCCGCCTGCTGCGCCAGGCGCGCCCGGACCGCCTGCTAATCGAGCCGTCTGGCCTCGGCCACCCGGCCGAGCTGCTGCGCCAGCTGCAGGACGAGCCGTGGCGCGAGGTGCTCGCCGTGCAGCCCAGCGTGGTGGTGCTGGACGCCGCCGCCCTGGCCGCCGGGCGGCCGCTGCCGCCGGCGCAGCAGACCGCGCTGGGCGATGCCGGGCTGCTGCTGCTCAACAAGAGCGAGAGTCTGGATGCCACCGCCCGTGCCCTGCTCGCCGCCCAGCTGCCGGCGCGGCCGCTGTTGTGGACCGAACAGGGGCGCCTGGCGCTTGCCGAGCTGCCGGGCATCCACACACGGGCGCAACCAGGCAGCGCGGCGGAAAAGTTACCCACAGGTGCTGGCCAGCTGCCGGCACTGTGGAGCGATCCGGCGCAGCCGATCTGTCAGATTCATGAGGAGGACGGCGGCTGGAGCATCGGCTGGCGCTGGCACCCGAGCCAGCGCTTCGACCGCGAGCAGGTCGCGCAGTGGCTGGCCGCCCTGCCCTGGCGGCGCGCCAAGCTGGTGTTGCACTGCGCGGACGACGGCTGGTACAGCGGCAATGCCTTGGACGGTGCGGCTCTGGCCTGGCGCAGCAGCGAGTGGCGCAGGGATTCGCGGCTGGAGCTGATCTTCGCCGCGGCGCAGGACGCCGCGGTGCTGCAGGCGGGGCTGGCGGCTTGTCGGCTGGGCTGAAATAGAAAAGGCGCCCTGCTCGCACAGGACGCCTTTCTCGCTACCGCTCCGGCCTACTCCGGCTTCTTCAGCTTGGGATTGGGGAAGAACTGCACGGTCTGCACCTTGGGATCGGCGGCCTTGGGTTTCAGCGCGCTGACGTTGACCCGCGTTGGCAGTTCCTTGGGGACCGAGTTGCCATTGACGTCGAGGGTATCGGCGTAACCGCAGGTCACGCAGTGGCGGTTCGGTGTGCCGTCCTCGTCCCACATCTGGATGGTGTCCATCGCCTCGCAGGCCGGGCATACCGCGCCGGCGATGAAGCGCTTCACCGGCGGATTGAAGATTTCCTCGCTCATGCTGCCACCTCCTCGGTCAGGCCACTGTGGCGCAGCAGCGCGTCGATCGACGGCTCGCGGCCGCGGAAGTCGACGAACAGCTGCATCGGCTCCAGCGAGCCGCCGCGGGCGAGGATCGCCTCGCGGAAGGCGCGGCCGGTAGCCGGGTTGAGCACTCCCTCTTCCTCGAACTTCGAGAAGGCATCGGCGGACAGCACCTCGGCCCACTTGTAGCTGTAGTAGCCGGCCGCGTAACCACCGGCGAAGATGTGCGAGAAGCTGTTGGCGAAGCGGTTCCAGGCCGGCGGCTGCATCACCGAGACCTCGTCGCGGATCGCCTGCAGCACCTCGAGCACGCTGCGGCCGTCGCCATGGGTGGCGTGCAGCTCGAAGTCGAACAGCGAGAACTCCAGCTGGCGCAGCAGCATCAGCCCGGACTGGAAGTTCTTCGCCGCCAGCATCTTGTCCAGCAGCGCCTGCGGCAGCGGCTCGCCGCTCTCGAAGTGGCCGGAGATCAGCGCCAGGCCTTCCGGCTCCCAGCACCAGTTCTCCATGAACTGGCTGGGCAGTTCGACCGCGTCCCAGGCCACGCCGTTGATCCCGGAGACGCCGGCATAGTCGACGCGGGTCAGCAGGTGGTGCAGGCCGTGGCCGAACTCGTGGAACAGGGTGGTGACCTCGTCGTGGGTGAGCAGCGCCGGCCGGCCGTTCACCGCCGGGGTGAAGTTGCACACCAGGTTGGCCACCGGGCTGATGCGCTCGCCGGCGCTGTTGCGCCAGTGGTCGCGGGCGCCGTCCATCCAGGCACCGCCGCGCTTGTTGGCGCGGGCGTAGAGGTCGAAGAAGAAGCGCCCGACGTGCGCGCCGTTCTCGCGAATCTCGAACAGGCGCACGTCGGGGTGCCAGGTGTCGAAGTCCGACAGTTCAGCGATCTGGATGCCGTACAGGCGCTCGACGATGGCGAACAGGCCGGACAGCACCTTGTCGATCGGGAACCAGGCGCGGACCTGCTCCTGGGAGATCTCGTAGCGCTGGTGGCGCAGCTTCTCGCTGAAGTAGCCGACGTCCCAGCTCGACAAGTCGTTCACGCCGCGCTCGGCGGCGAAGGCGCGCAGCTCGGCCAGATCCTGCTCGGCGAACGGCTTGCCGCGCACCGCCAGGTCGCGCAGGAAGCCGAGCACCTGCTCGGTCGACTCGGCCATCTTGGTGGCCAGCGACAGCTCGGCGTAGTGGGCGAAGCCCAGCAGCTTGGCCAGCTCCTGGCGCAGGTCGAGGATCTCGGCCATCAGCGGGCCGTTGTCGTGCTGGCCGGCGTTGGGGCCCTGGTCGGAGGCGCGGGTGGCGTAGGCGGTGTGCAGCTCTTCGCGCAGGGCGCGGTCGTCGGCGTAGGTCATCACCGCGTAGTAGCTGGGAAACTCCAGGGTCACCAGCCAGCCGTCGAGGCCCTTGGCCTGCGCCGCCTGCTGCATCTGCGCCTTGGCCGAGTCGGGCAGGCCGGCCAGTGCGGCCTCGTCGCCGATCTGCTTGGTCCAGGCCTGGGTGGCGTCGAGCACCTGGTTGGAGAACTGGCTGCACAGCTCGGAGAGCTTCATCTGGATCGCGCCGTAGCGCTGCTGCTCGGCTTCCGGCAGGTCGATGCCGCTGAGGTGGAAGTCGCGCAGGGTGTGCTTGAGGATGGTCTGCTGCGCCTGATCGAAGGCGGCCGCGGCGGGACTGTCGGCCAGCGCGTGCCAGGCCTGGTACAGCGCGCGGTTCTGGCCCAGTTCGGTGTAGTAGGCCGACAGCTTGGGCAGGCAGGCCTCGTAGGCGGCGCGCAGTTCGGCGCTGTTGCACACGGCGTTGAGGTGGCTGACCGGGCTCCAGGCGCGGCCCAGGCGCGCATTCAGCTCGTCGAGGGCCAGCACCAGGCCGCTCCAGTCGGGTGCGCTACCCTGATGTTCGAGGATCGCGGCGATGGCGGTGCGGTTGTCGGCGAGGATCTGGTCGACGGCCGGCTCGACGTGCTCGGGGCGGATCGCCGAATAGGGCGGCAGGTCGAAGGCTTGCAGCAGGGGATTGGTTGCAGTCACGGCATTGGACCTTGAGTCGGGAGATTCACGGGCCATGTTAATGACAAATGCCTGAGTGCGCAGCTTGGGCGGCGGCTATGGCGACGATTGAGCGAACGCTGCCGAGTGTCGCCAGCCCGCGCCGCGCATGTTAAGTAGAGGACTACAACAACTCACCAGGAGCCTTCCCATGACCATCCGCACCTACCAGGGCCATACCCCGCAGCTCGGCGCGCGCGCCTTCGTCGACCCCAGCGCGGTGGTGATCGGCGACGTGGAACTGGGCGATGACTGCTCGGTGTGGCCGCTGGCGGTGATCCGCGGCGACATGCACAGCATCCGCATCGGCGCGCGCACCAGCATCCAGGACGGCAGCGTGCTGCACATCACCCACGCCGGGCCGTTCAACCCGGGCGGCTATCCGCTGGAGATCGGCGAGGACGTCACCGTCGGCCACAAGGTGACCCTGCACGGCTGCCGCATCGGCAGCCGTGTGCTGGTCGGCATGGGCACGATCATCATGGACGGCGTGGTGGTCGAGGACGAGGTGGTGATCGGTGCCGGCACCCTGGTGCCGCCGGGCAAGACCCTGGAGAGCGGCTACCTGTACGTCGGCAGCCCGGCGAAGCAGGCGCGGCCGCTGAGCGACAAGGAGCGCGCCTTCTTCACCTACAGCGCGGCCAACTACGTGAAGCTCAAGGACCTGCACCTGCTGGAGGGCTACGGCGGCTGAGTGAGGCGGCGGCCCGGATCGCCGCGAGGTCGCGCCTCCCATCGGCGCCATTGCCTGTCTGTGGGAGGGCGAGCGGGTGTGCGCTTCAGCGATTGACGTCGACCACCACGCGGCCGCGCACCTGGCCGGCGAGCAGCGCCTCGGCGCTGGGGATCGCCTCGGCCAGGCCGATCACGCGGGTCATCGACGCCAGCAGGCCCTTGTCCAGGTCGCGGGCCAGACGCTGCCAGGCCTGCAGGCGGTCGGCGCGTGGGCGCATCACGCTGTCGATGCCGACCAGGGTCACGCCGCGCAGGATGAACGGCGCCACTGTGGCCGGGAAGTCCATGCCCTGGGCCAGGCCGCAGGCGGCCACGGTACCGCCGTAGCGGGTGGCCGCGCAGACGTTGGCCAGGGTGTGGCTGCCCACCGAGTCGATCGCCCCGGCCCAGCGCTCGCGGGCCAGCGGGCGACCCGGCTCGGACAGGCTGGCGCGCTCGATGATCCCCGCCGCGCCGAGGCTCTTCAGGTAGTCGGCCTCCTCGGGACGCCCGGTGGAGGCCACCACCCGGTAGCCGAGGCGTGCCAGCAGGGCGATGGCGAAGCTGCCGACGCCGCCGTTGGCGCCGGTGACCAGCACCTCGCCGTGCGCCGGGGTCACCCCGTTGCGCTCCAGGGCCAGCACCGAGAGCATCGCGGTGTAGCCGGCGGTGCCCACCGCCATCGCCTCGGCGGCGCTGAAGCCGCGCTGCAGCGGGATCAGCCAGTCGCCGTTGAGGCGCGCCTTCTGTGCCAGCCCGCCCCAGTGGCTCTCGCCCACCCCCCAGCCGTTGAGCAGCACCGCATCGCCGGGGCGATAGTCGGGGTGGCCGCTGTGCTCGACGATGCCGGCCAGGTCGATGCCCGGCACCATGGGGAACTGGCGCACCACCGGGCTCTTGCCGGTGATGGCCAGGGCGTCCTTGTAGTTCAGCGTGCTGTGGCTGACGCGCACCTGCACGTCGCCTTCGGGCAGTCGCGCCTCGTCGAGCGTCTGCACGCTGGCACGGTAACCGCTGTCGTCCTTGTCGATCAGAATGGCACGGAACATGGGTCACACCTCTTGGTTATTAGACCGATCGTCTATAAATTGGCCTGAAAAATTCAGCGCGGCAGCAGGGCGAGAAAACCGCGGATGAAGGTCTGCAGCGGCGCATCGCTCTGCACTAGGCGGGCGCGCAGCACGGCGCCTTCCCAGCCGATCCAGAAGAACGCCGCCAGCTCGTCGCAGTCCAGCGTCGCCGCCAGGTCGCCGCCTTGCTGGGCGGCGCGCAGGCAGGCGGCCAGGCGCTCCTGCCAGCTGCACAGCACTTCCTCCAGCTGCTCGCGGAAGCCCTCGGGCAGCTGGGTCACCTCCTGGCCGAGGTTGCCGACCAGGCAGCCGCGCCGATAGCCGTGGCGGGCCATGCCGGCGCTGGCGTCGGCAACGAAGTCCTCCAGGCGCGCCAGCGGCGGGCGGCTCTCGTCGAGCAGCCAGCGGTCCAGCTTGGCGGCGAAGTAGCCGGCGTAGCGCTCCAGCACGGCGCGGCCGAAGGCCTCCTTGCTGGCGAAGTAGTTGTAGAAGGAGCCCTTGGGCACGCCGACCTGCTTGAGCACCGTGTCGATGCCGGTGACCAGGAAGCCCTGCTCGGTGAGCAGGCGCATGCCGGTATGCAGTAGCGCCTCGCGGGTCTCGCGATTGTCGCGGTCGAGCTTGGGCGGACGGCCGCGGCGCGGCTGGGGGGCGAGAGAATTCATGCGTCGATTATTAGACTGGTCGTCTTGAAAAGTCAACCGGCCGGCTTGGCGGCGAACTTCTCGGGGCGCAGCACCTCGACCTCGGCCAGGTAGCAGACCATCGCGAAGTGCGCGTAGTAGCGCTCCTGCAGGTGGCGGGCGATGCGCTCGGCCAGTTCGCGCTCGCAGAGGATCTCGGCGCGGATGTTGCCGGCGGTGTCCCAGTCGGCGCGGCGCAGGCCGTGGGAGCCGCGGCCGCGCACGTCGGAGAGGGTCCAGCCGGGCGCGCCGAGCTGTTCGAGGTCGGCGACCAGTTTGTGCTCCAGTGCCGCCTCGCAGATCACGGTGAGCAGGGTGGTGTGGGCCATGTCAGAGTCCCCAGGCGATCAGTTGCTCGGCCAGCATCAGATACAGCGGGATGCCGATCAGGATGTTGAAGGGAAAGGTGATGCCCAGTGCGGCGGTCAGCGACAGCGAGGGGTTGGCCTCGGGCAGCGCCAGGCGCATGGCCGCCGGCACGGCGATGTAGGAGGCCGAAGCGGCCAGGGTGGCGAGCATCGCCGTGCCGCCCAGCGACAGGCCCATCAGCCGCGCCAGCAGGGCGCCGACCAGCGCGCCGAGCAGCGGCATGCACAGGGCGAAGGCGGCCAGGCGCACGCCATACTGGCGCAGCGAGCCGAGCTGCCCGGAGGCGATCAGGCCCATCTCCAACAGGAAGAACGCCAGCACCGGCTTGAACATGCCCGTGTACAGCGGCTCCAGCGGCTTGATCGCCTCCTTGCCGGCCAGCGCGCCGATCACCAGGCCGCCGAGCAGCAGCATGATGCTCTTGCCGAGGAAGATCTCGCGGCCCAGCTCCTTCCAGTGGGTGTCGCGGGAGATGCCCTTGGCCAGCAGGATGCCGACCAGGATCGCCGGGATCTCGAGGATCGCCACGAACAGCGGCATGTAGCTCTCGAAGAAGATCTCCCGCGATGCCAGATAGGCGACCACCACGGCGAAGGTACCTGCGCTCACCGAGCCGTAGTGCGCCGCCACGCTGGCGGCGTTGATGCGGTCGAAGCGCAGGCCGCGCAGCAGGGCGAAGGCCAGTAGTGGCAGGGCGATGCCCAGGCCCAGCACCAGCCCCGCCTGGCCGAGCAGCGCCAGGCTGGCCTGCTCGGCCAGCTCCACGCCGCCGTGCAGGCCGATGGCCAGCAGCAGGAGGATGGATAGGGTTTCGTAGAGCGCGGGCGGCAGCTTCAGTTCGCTTTTCAGCAGGCCTGCGGTCAGGCCGAAGACGAAGAACAGCACCACCGGGTCGAGGCTCATCCATCCCTCCTCGGGCAATTCGGTTATCTATAGCTCAAATAAAAAAGGGGAGCCTTGCGGCTCCCCCGGGGGGCTTAACTTCCAATCTCGATGAGTACTTCACCGGGATTGACCCTGTCGCCCTTAACTACATGGACGGCCGTCACGGTGCCGGCGATCGGCGCCTGCACTTCGGTCTCCATCTTCATCGCTTCGGTGATCAGCACCGGCTGGCCGGCCTTGACCACGTCGCCTTCCTTCACCAGCACGTCGACGATGTTGCCCGGCATGGTGGTGCTGACGTCGCCCGGCGCGGCGCTCTGCTTGCGCTTGCCGCTGGCGGCGCCGCCGACGAAGGCGTTGAGTGGCTCGAACACCACCTCTTCGGGCATGCCGTCGATGGCCAGGTAGAAGTGGCGCTTGCCGTCGTTCTTGACGCTGACGCCGGTGATGTCGATGCGGTAGCTCTCGCCGTGCACGTCGACCACGAACTCGGTGGGCACGCCTTCCTGGGCGGCCGGGCGGGCGGCGGCATCCGGCGGCGGCAGCAGCGCTTCTGGAGTCAGGGTGCCGGCGGCGCGTTCCTCGAGGAACTTGCGGCCGATGTCGGGGAACATGGCGAAGGTCAGCACGTCCTCTTCCGACTTGGCCAGCGGGCCTATCTCCTCGCGCAGGCGGGTCATTTCCGGCTGCAGCAGGTCGGCCGGGCGCACGTCGATGACGTCCTCGCTGCCGATGGCCTGGAAGCGCAGGTGCTCGTTGACCGGTGCCGGCGCCTTGCCGTAGCGGCCCTGCAGGTACAGCTTCACCTCGTTGGTGATGGTCTTGTAGCGCTCGCCGGCCAGCACGTTGAACACCGCCTGGGTGCCGACGATCTGCGAGGTCGGGGTGACCAGGGGCGGGAAGCCGAGGTCTTCGCGCACCCGCGGGATTTCCGCGAACACCTCGTTGATGCGGTGCAGGGCGCCCTGCTCCTTCAGCTGGTTGGCCAGGTTGGACATCATGCCGCCCGGCACCTGGTTGACCTGCACGCGGGTATCCACCGAGGTGAATTCGCTTTCGAACTGGTGGTACTTCTTGCGCACGCCGTAGAAGTACAGGCCGATCTCCTGCAGCAACTCCAGATCCAGGCCGGTGTCGAACGGGGTGCCGCGCAGCGCGGCGACCATCGACTCGGTGCCCGGGTGGCTGGTGCCCCAGGCGAAGCTGGAGATCGCGGTGTCGATGTGGTCGGCGCCGGCCTCGATGGCCTTGAGCTGACACATGCTGCCCATGCCCGCGGTGTCGTGCGAGTGGATGAAGATCGGCAGGTCGATCTCGGCCTTCAGCGCCTGCACCAGCTCGGCGGTGGCGTAGGGGGTGAGCAGGCCGGCCATGTCCTTGATGGCGATCGAGTCGACGCCCTTCTCCTGCATGCGCTTGCCCAGCTCGACGAACGACTCGACGGTATGCACCGGGCTGGTGGTGTAGGCGATGGTGCCCTGGGCGTGCTTGCCGGCGGCCTTGACCGCCTCGATGGCGGTGCGCAGGTTGCGCACGTCGTTCATCGCATCGAACACGCGGAACACGTCGATGCCATTGACCGCGGCCTTGGCGACGAAGGCCTTGACCACGTCGTCGCTGTAGTGGCGGTAGCCGAGCAGGTTCTGGCCGCGCAGGAGCATCTGCAGGCGGGTGTTGGGCAGCGCGGCCTTGAGCTGGCGCAGGCGCTCCCACGGGTCTTCCTTGAGGAAGCGCACGCAGGCGTCGAAGGTGGCGCCGCCCCAGACTTCCAGCGACCAGTAGCCGACCTGGTCGAGCTTGGCGCAGATCGGCAGCATGTCCTCGAGGCGCATGCGGGTGGCCAGCAGCGACTGGTGCGCATCACGCAGGATGGTATCGGTGACGGTGATCTTCTTGTTCATCTCAATTCCTCACAGGCCGGCGTGGGCGGCAATGGCGGCGGCGATGGCCAGGGCCAGCTCTTCGGGCTTGCGCTTGACCGAGTAGTTGATCAGTTCCGGGTGGGCTTCGACAAAGCTGGTGTTGAACACGCCGCTGCGGAACTCCGGATTGCGGAGGATTTCCTGGTAGTAGGGCGCGGTAGTCTTCACCCCCTGCACGCGCATGTCGTCCAGCGCGCGCAGGCCGCGGTCCATCGCCTCTTCCCAGGTCAGTGCCCAGACGATCAGCTTCAGGCACATCGAGTCGTAGTACGGCGGAATGGTGTAGCCGGTGTAGATCGCCGTGTCGGTGCGCACGCCGGGGCCGCCGGGCGCGTAGTAGCGGGTGATCTTGCCGAAGGACGGCAGGAAGTTGTTCTTCGGGTCTTCGGCGTTGATGCGGAACTGGATCGCGTAGCCGCGGTGGACGATGTCCGCCTGCTGCACCGACAGCGGCTTGCCGGCGGCGATGCGGATCTGCTCGCGGACGATGTCCAAGCCGGTGATTTCCTCGGTGATGGTGTGCTCCACCTGCACCCGGGTGTTCATCTCCATGAAGTACACCTCGCCCTCGGCGAGCAGGAACTCCACGGTGCCGGCGTTCTCGTAGCCCACGGCTTTCGCCGCCTTGACCGCCAGCTCGCCGATGTAGGCGCGCTGCTCGGGGGTCAGCTGCGGGCTGGGGGCGATCTCGATCAGCTTCTGGTTGCGGCGCTGGATCGAGCAGTCGCGCTCGAACAGGTGCACGGTGTTGCCGAAGCTGTCGGCGAGGATCTGCGCCTCGATGTGCTTGGGGTTGACGATGCACTTCTCGAGGAACACCTCGGCGCTGCCGAAGGCCTTGGTGGCTTCGGAGATCACCCGCGGGTAGGCCTGCTCCAGCTCTTCCTGCGAGTTGCAGCGACGGATGCCGCGGCCGCCGCCGCCGGAGGTGGCCTTGAGCATCACCGGGTAGCCGATGCGCTCGCCTTCGCGCAGCGCCTCGTCGAGGTCGGCGACGTTGCCTTCGGTGCCCGGGGTGACCGGCACGCCGGCCTTGATCATGCTGCGCCGCGCCTCGGTCTTGTCGCCCATGCGGCGGATCACTTCGGCGCTCGGGCCGATGAACTTGATCCCGCGCTCGACGCAGATCTCCGCCAGTTCGGCGTTCTCGGACAGGAAGCCGTAACCGGGATGCAGGGCATCGCAACCGGTCTCGACCGCCAGGTTGACCAGCTTGCGCGGGTTCAGGTAGCCGGCCAGCGGCTCGTCGCCGAGGTTGTAGGCTTCGTCGGCGCGCTTGACGTGCAGCGCATGGCGGTCGGCTTCGGAATACACGGCCACCGAGCGGATGCCCATCTCGGCGCAGGCCCGCACGATACGCACGGCAATCTCGCCACGGTTGGCGATGAGGATTTTTCTTATCACGGAGGTCTCCCTCGGTTTGGGCTGGCTGACCCGGCCGGTCAGGCAACAGGTGCAAATACCCTAGCGCCGAGGGATGGATTACTAAAAATGAATAATTATTGGGTAATGCATAAGTCCTGACTTATAGTTGCGCGAAACGCCCGTCCCAGAGGCCTTCCCGTTATGCGCAAGTACCTGATGCGGCTGACCTTGCGCCAGCTGCAGGTGTTCCGCGCGGTGTGCGAGACCCGCTCCTACAGCCGCGCCGCCGAAGAAATGGCGCTCACCCAGCCGGCGGTCAGCCAGCAGATCCGCCAGCTCGAGGAGCTGGTCGGCCAGCCGTTGTTCGAGTACGTCGGCAAGAGGCTCTACCTCACCGACGCCGCCGAGGCGCTGCAGCGGGCCGGGGCGGACATCTTCGCCCGCCTGGAAAGCCTCGACATGCAGCTTTCCGACCTGCGCGGCTCGCTGCAGGGCCAGCTCAGCCTGACCGTGGAGTCCAGCGCCGAATACGTGGTGCCCCACCTGTTCGCCGCCTTCCGTCAGCAGCACCCCGAAGTCGGCCTGCAGCTCACCGTCGCCAGCCATGCCCAGGCACTGCGTCGCCTCGGTGTCAGTCGC
Source organism: Pseudomonas linyingensis (assembly GCF_900109175.1). Classification (GTDB taxonomy): domain Bacteria; phylum Pseudomonadota; class Gammaproteobacteria; order Pseudomonadales; family Pseudomonadaceae; genus Geopseudomonas; species Geopseudomonas linyingensis. Next base: position 64,163 of record NZ_FNZE01000012.1, read on the forward strand.
GACGAGCTGATGATCCTCTCCCAGGTGCCCACCGGCATGAACCTGGAGTTCATGCCGTTTCTCACCAACCAGATCGTCGCCGTGGCCCCGGCCGGGCATCCGCTGTGCCAGCGCGAGCGCCTCAGCCTGCAGGAGCTGACCGACCAGCCGCTGCTGGTGCGCGAGCCGGGTTCGGGCACCCGCCAGGCCTGCGAGACTTTCTGTCACGACAAGCGCGCGCACTTCGCCCACACCCTGCAGCTCGGCTCCCAGGAGGCGCAGCGCGCCGGCGTGCTGGCCGGTCTCGGCCTGGCCCTGCTGCCGCGCCATGCGGTGAGCCTGGAGCTGGCCAGCGGCCGCCTGTGCGAGCTGCCGGTGGCCGAGCTGCCGCTGCAGCACAGCTGGTGCGTGGTGCACCCACGCGACCGCCGCCTGAGTCCGGTGGCCAGCGCCTTTCTGGCGTACATCCGCGGCAATCGTGCGGCGATCAACGCGCTTAATCTGAGCCTTTGAACTCCTGCGCGAGCCGCGCTACGCGCCGGGCTGGCGGCGCGTTTCGGCGCGTAGGGCGCGCACGTAGTTGATGGCGATCAGGTCGGGATAGTCGTCGATCGCCTGGCTCAGGCGGCGCTCTTCGTTGTGCTGCTCGATGGCTCGGCGGAAGGCCATGCGGCGCTGGTCTTCCAGCTTGCGGCGGGTCTTGGCGTCCAGGCGGGGGATATCGGTGGCGACGTTGACAGCATGGTGGCGGGGCATGGCGTCTCTCCCATCTCGAGTGATTCCGGGAGTTGCAGCATGCCGCGTGCCAGGTGACGGCTTGACGGCGAAGCGGTGACGGCGGCGTGACAGCTGCGGGGGTGTCGCGGCAGGGGGCGCGCGGGGCGCCCTGCCGTCGATGGCCGGGGCTCAGGCGCCGGCCGGGCCTTCCTCGCTCGGCTTGGCGGTCTTCGGCGACAGGCGCAGGCTGCGCAGGCTGCGCTTGACGCTCTTCAGGTGGTTGACCAGGTCCGGGCCGCGGGCCATGGCCACGCCCATCGCCAGCACGTCGATCACCACCAGGTGGGCGATCCGCGAGGTCAGCGGGGTGTAGATCTCGGTGTCTTCCTGCACATCGATGGCCAGGTTGACGGTGGCCAGGTCGGCCAGCGGGGTCTGGCTGGGGCACAGGGTGATCAGCGTCGCACCACTTTCGCGCACCAGATTGGCGGTGGTCAGCAGATCCTTGGAGCGCCCGGACTGGGAGATGCAGATCGCCACGTCGCCCGGCTTGAGGGTCACCGCGCTCATCGCCTGCATGTGCGGGTCGGAGTAGGCGGCGGCGGTCAGCAGCAGGCGGAAGAACTTGTGCTGGGCGTCGGCGGCCACCGCGCCGGAGGCGCCGAAGCCGTAGAACTCCACGCGCTGGGCGTTGGCGATGGCGTTGATCGCCCGCTCCAGAGCCTGCATGTTGAGGTGCTCGCGCACCTCGATCAGGGTGTGCAGGGTGGTGTCGAAGATCTTCAGGCTGAAGTCGGCCAGCGAGTCTTCCTCGTGGATGGCGAACTGGCCGAAGCTGGCGCCGGCGGCCAGGCTCTGCGCCAGCTTGAGCTTGAGGTCCTGGAAGCCGCTGCAGCCGATGGCGCGGCAGAAGCGCACGATGGTCGGCTCGCTGATGCCGACCTGGTGGGCAAGGTCGGCCATCGAGCTATGCATGACGGCCGCCGGGTCCTGCAGCACGTAGTCGGCGACCTTGAGTTCCGACTTGCGCAGCAGGGCGCGGGATTGGGCAATGTGTTGCAACAGATTCACGGCGCGGACTCGGTTATGATCGGCAAAAGCCGGAGGTAGTAACTTTGTAGTTATACTACAAAAGCTGCGCCAGCGCCCAGGCAAACCGCGTCGGAGATACCCTGTGCCGTCCCTTTCACCCGTTCTTCCCTGCGACATGCTGGTGTTCGGCGGCACCGGCGATCTGGCCCTGCACAAGCTGCTGCCGGCACTCTATCACCTGCACCGCGAGCGCCGGTTGCCCGCCGATCTGCGCATCCTCGCCCTGGCCCGCAGCGCGCTGAGCCGCGAGGCCTACCAGGCGCTGGCCGAGCGCCATTGCCGGGCGCAGGTCGCCCGCGCCGACTTCGCCGTCGACACCTGGCAGAGCTTTGCCGAGCGTCTCGACTACTTCGCCATGGACGCCGCACAGAGCGCCGAATTCGGCCGCCTGGCCCAGCATCTGGGCGGCGCCTGCACGCGCGCGCGCATCTACTACCTGGCCACTGCGCCGCAGCTGTTCGCGCCGATCGCCGCCAACCTGGCCATCGCCGGCCTGGCCGGCGCCGACACGCGTATCGTGCTGGAGAAGCCGATCGGCCACTCGCTGCAGTCGGCGCTGGCGATCACCGAGGCGATCGGCAAGGTGTTCGACGAGTCGCAGGTGTTCCGCATCGACCACTACCTGGGCAAGGAAACCGTGCAGAACCTGATGGCGCTGCGCTTCGCCAATGCCCTGTTCGAGCCGGTGTGGCGCGCCGGGCACATCGACCATGTGCAGATCAGCGTGCTGGAAACCCTCGGCGTGGAGAACCGCGGCGGCTACTACGACCAGGCCGGCGCCATGCGCGACATGCTGCAGAATCACCTGCTGCAGCTGCTCTGCCTGGTGGCCATGGAGGCGCCGGTGCGCTTCGACGCCGAGGCGGTGCGCAACGAGAAGGTGAAGATCCTTCAGGCGCTCAAACCGCTGGCCGGCCTCGACGTGCGCGACAAGACCGTGCGCGGCCAGTACAGCAGCGGACACATCGGCGGCCAGGAAGTTCCCGCCTACTACTTCGAGAAGAACGTCGACAACGACAGCGATACCGAGACCTTCGTCGCCGTCCAGGCGGAGATCGACAACTGGCGCTGGGCCGGCGTGCCGTTCTACCTGCGCACCGGCAAGCGCCTGCAGCGCAAGTGCTCGGAGATCGTCATCCAGTTCAAGCCGGTGCCGCACAGCCTGTTCCCGGGCGCGCCGGAACAGGCCAACCGCCTGCTGATCCGCCTGCAGCCCGAGGAGCGCATCAGCCTGCAGCTGCTGGCCAAGACCCCGGGCAAGGGCATGGCCCTCGAGCCGGTCGAGCTCGACCTCAACCTGGCCACCGCCTTCTCCCGCCAGCGCCGCTGGGAAGCCTACGAGCGGCTGCTGCTCGACGTGATCGAGGGCGACCCGACCCTGTTCATGCGCAAGGACGAGGTGGAAGCCGCCTGGCGCTGGGTCAGCCCGATCCTCGACGGCTGGCACCATCACTACCAGAAACCGCGCCCCTATCCGGCCGGCTCGGCGGGTCCGGAGCAAGCCCGCAGCCTGCTCGAACTGCAGGGCCGCCACTGGCACGGCTGAGCGCGCCAGACACCGCGACGGGGGCCTGCAGCCCTGTCGCGGATATATGGCGGAATTCATGTTTGCGTCATCGAATTGAATTGGCCGAATCGCGCTTGAGTATATCCGCCGATATTTGGCGAATCGGCTAATTGGCGACGCACATATATCGGCCAATTCTCTCCTGGAGATCTGGAAGTTCCCTGCGCTATTGGTCGCCGATATCTCTGGCGGAATATCCGCGTATATCTGCCGGTGAGTAACAAAATGTTTCAGCGTCTGCGTGGCGCCGCCATGGCGCCTTGCTGCACTGCTCGATATTGAAATTTATTCCTTTTAAATCAATAGCTTGGTTCTTTTTCGCGAAGTTCACCAGCGCCCGCCCGCGGCGCCGCAGAAGGCCGGCAGATGACGCGATATTGAGGCCGGCCGGGGCGATTGCGGGTTGCACCCTGCAACTCCCTGTGTTTGCCTGAATAAGGATTTCGACAACAACCCCAAAGGATTCCGTTTTGCGAAGTTCCCCCGTCACGCTCCGTCGTCCCACCGACAGCGACGGATACAACCTCCATCAGCTGGTGGCCAATTGTCCGCCGCTGGATACCAATTCGGTGTACTGCAATCTGCTGCAATGCGCCGATTTCGCCGATACCGCCATCGCCGCCGAGGATGCCTCGGGCCGGCTGGTCGGTTTCATCTCCGGCTACTGTCCGCCCTCGCGTCCGGACACCCTGTTTGTCTGGCAGGTCGCCGTGGATGCCTCGCTGCGCGGCCAGGGGCTGGCCCTGCGCATGCTGCTGGCGCTGACCGCCCGGGTCGCCGCCGAGCGCGGCGTACGCTACCTCGAGACCACCATCTCGCCGGACAACGCCGCCTCGCAGGCGCTGTTCCGCAGGGGCTTCGCCCGCCTTGGTGCCGACTACAGCACCCGCATCCTGTTCTCGCGTGCCGAGCACTTTGCCGGCCGGCACGAAGACGAAGTGCTCTACCGCGCGGGTCCGTTTGCCGCACCCGAATTCGAAGAAGAACTCAAGGAGACCGCATGAACGCCTTTGAACAGCATGAATCGTCCGTACGCAGCTACTGCCGCTCGTTCCCGGTGGTATTCCAGCAGGCGCGCGGCGCCGAACTGATCACCCGCGACGGCCAGCGCTACATCGACTTCCTCGCCGGCGCCGGCACCCTCAACTACGGCCACAACCATCCGCTGCTCAAGCAGGCGCTGCTCGACTACATCGAGAGCGACGGCCTGACCCATGGCCTGGACATGTACTCGGCGGCCAAGGAAAGCTTCCTCGAGACCTTCCACCGGCTGATCCTCAAGCCACGCGGCATGGCCGACTACCTGATGCAGTTCACCGGGCCGACCGGCACCAACGCGGTGGAAGCCGCGCTGAAGCTGGCGCGCAAGGTCACCGGGCGCAGCAACGTGATCAGCTTCACCAACGGCTTCCACGGCTGCAGCATCGGCGCCCTGGCTGCCACCGGCAACCAGCATCACCGCGGCGCCGCCGGCACCGGGCTGAGCGACGTCAGCCGCATGCCCTACGCCAACTACTTCGGCGACCAGGTCAACACCATCGCGATGATCGACAAGCTGCTCGACGATCCGAGCAGCGGCATCGACAAGCCGGCCGCGGTGATCGTCGAGGTGGTGCAGGGCGAGGGTGGCCTCAACGTCGCCTCCGCCGAGTGGATGCGCAAGCTCGAGCGCCTGTGCCGCAAGCACGACATGCTGCTGATCGTCGACGACATCCAGGCCGGCTGCGGGCGCACCGGCAGCTTCTTCAGTTTCGAGAAGATGGGCATCCAGCCGGACCTGATCACCCTGTCCAAGTCGCTCAGCGGCTACGGTCTGCCCTTCGCCATGCTGCTGCTGCGCAAGCAGCTCGACCAGTGGCAGCCGGGCGAGCACAACGGCACCTTCCGCGGCAACAACCACGCCTTCGTCACCGCCGCCGCGGCGCTGGAGCACTTCTGGCAGGACGACAGCTTCGCCGCCAGCGTGCGCGCCAAGGGCCAGCGCATCGCCGAGCGCATGCAGCGCATTGTCCGCCGTCACGGCCCCGACTCCCTGCAGCTCAAGGGCCGCGGGATGATGCTCGGCATCGGCTGCCCGGATGGCGACATCGCCGCCGCCATCTGCCGTCACGCCTTCGCGCACGGTCTGGTGATCGAGACCAGCGGCGCGCACAGCGAAGTGGTCAAGTGCCTGTGTCCGCTGGTCATCAGCGACGAGCAGATCGACAAGGCCATGGACATTCTCGACGCCGCCTTCGCCGCGGTGCTGTCCGCGCAGACCGCCACCCAAGCTTCCTGAGGAGATTTTCAATGATCGTACGCACCCTGGCCGAATGCGAGCAGTCCAACCGCAAGATCGTCACCGAGACCTGGGACAGCACCCGCATGCTGCTCAAGGACGACAACATGGGCTTCTCCTTCCACATCACCACCATCTACGCCGACAGCGAGACGCACATCCACTACCAGAACCACCTGGAGTCGGTGTACTGCATCAGCGGCGAAGGCGAGATCGAGACCCTCGCCGACGGCAAGGTCTACCCGATCAAGCCCGGCACCCTGTACATCCTCGACCAGCACGACGAACACCTGCTGCGCGGCTTCAGCGAGATGAAGATGGCCTGCGTGTTCAATCCGCCGCTCAACGGCAAGGAAGTCCACAACGAGGACGGCGTCTACCCGCTGGAAGCTGAAGCCATCGCCTGAGCAGAACCGATACGGAGGAAGCGAGTGTGACCCCTGTGCAAGCCGATCTTTACCCTTCGCGCCAGTGTGCCGAGCCGCGCTGGCAGGAACGCCTGGACCCGGTGGTCCACCGCCAGGACCTGGACAACGCGCCGATCGCCGCCGAGCTGATCGCCCGCTTCGAGCGTGACGGCTATGTGGTCCTGCCGAAGGTGTTCAGCGCCGCGGAAGTGGCGGTGTTTCGCCGCGAACTCGAGCGCATGCTCGCCGACGAGGCCGTCGTCGCCTCCGGCAAGACCATCCAGGAGCCGGACAGCGGCGCGGTGCGCTCGGTGTTCGACATCCACCGCGACAACCCGCTGTTCGCCCGCGTCGCCCGCGACGAGCGGATCGCCGGCATCGCCCGCTTCATCCTCGGCGGTGATCTCTACGTGCACCAGTCGCGGCTGAACTTCAAGCCGGGCTTCGACGGCAAGGAGTTCTACTGGCACTCCGACTTCGAGACCTGGCACGTCGAGGACGGCATGCCGCGCATGCGTGCGCTGAGCTGCTCGATCCTGCTCACCGACAACCAGGCGCACAACGGCCCGCTGCTGCTGATGCCCGGTTCGCACCGCCAGTACATCCACTGTGTCGGCGCGACGCCGGAGAACCACTACGCGCAATCGCTGCGGCGCCAGGAGGTCGGCGTGCCGGACCAGGTCAGCCTGAGCGAGCTGGCGGCCAGCCACGGCATCGACAGCGCCATCGGCCCGGCCGGCAGCGTGGTGCTGTTCGACTGCAATATCATGCACGGCTCCAACGGCAACATCACGCCGGACGCGCGCAGCAACCTCTTCTACGTCTACAATCACGTCGGCAATGCCGTACAGGCGCCCTTCTGCGAGCAGTCCCCCCGCCCGCCCTTCGTGGCCGAGCGGCGGGACTTCCGCGCGCTGGACATCCAGCCGCAGCGGTATATCTGACGTCACACCGACGGCCCCGTCGACACGGGGCCGTCGCCTTGTGTCGGCAGCTGCCGGCCCGCTTCCCATCGACGACCGAACGCTGAAAAAACGATGCATACCGTAGAAAAGATCGGCGGCACCTCCATGAGCCGCTTCGAGGAACTCCTCGACAACATCTTCATCGGCCCGCGACAGGGCGCCGCGCTGTACCAGCGGGTGTTCGTCGTCTCGGCCTACAGCGGCATGACCAACCTGCTGCTGGAACACAAGAAGACCGGCGAGCCGGGCGTCTACCAGCGCTTCGCCGATGCCCACAACGAAGAGGCCTGGCGCGAGGCGCTGGAAGACGTGCGCGCGCGCATGCTGGCCAAGAACGCCGAGCTGTTCGCCGGCACGCCCGAGCTGGCGGTCGCCGACCAGTTCATCGGCTCGCGCATCGACGACGCCCGCGACTGCATGGACAGCCTGCAGAAGCTGTGCACCTACGGCCACTTCCAGCTCACCGAGAACCTGATGAAGGTGCGCGAGATGCTCGCCTCCCTCGGCGAGGCGCACAGCGCCTTCAACAGCGTGCTGGCGCTGCGCCAGCGCGACATCAACGCCCGCCTGGTCGACCTCAGCGGCTGGCAGATGGAAACCCCGCTGCCGTTCGAGGAGATGATCCGCGCCAACTTCGCGGGTATCGACCTGTCCCGCGAGCTGGTCATCGCCACCGGCTACGCGCACTGCAGCGAAGGGCTGATGAACACCTTCGACCGCGGCTACAGCGAGATCACCTTCGCGCAGATCGCCGCCGCCACCGGCGCCCGCGAGGCGATCATCCACAAGGAGTTCCACCTCAGCAGCGCCGACCCGAACCTGGTCGGCGCCGACAAGGTGGTGACCATCGGCCGCACCAACTACGACGTCGCCGACCAGCTGTCCAACCTCGGCATGGAAGCGATCCACCCGCGCGCCGCGCGCACCCTGCGTCGCGCCGGCATCGAACTGCGCATCAAGAACGCCTTCGAGCCGCAGCACGCCGGCACCCTGATCAGCCAGGACTACTGCAGCGCGCGGCCCTGCGTGGAGATCGTCGCCGGGCGCAAGGACGTGATCGGTATCGCGGTGTTCGATCAGGAGATGCTCGGCGACCCCGACCACGACATCGAGATCAGCAAGCAGCTCAAGCAGCTCAAGCTCTACGTGATCAACAAGGACTCCGACGCCAACAGCATCACCTACTACGTCAGCGGCTCGCGCAAGCTGATCAACCGTGCCGCCAAGCTGGTCGAGGAGCGCTTCCCGGCCGCCGAGGTGACCATGCACAACGTCGCCATCGTCTCGGCGATCGGCTCCAACCTCAAGGTCAAGGGCATCCTCGCCCGCACCGCCACCGCGCTGGCCGAGGCCGGCATCAGCATCCAGGCGCTGCACCAGTCGATCCGCCAGGTGGAGATGCAGTGCGTGGTCAACGAGGAAGACTACGCCGCCGCCATCGCCGCGCTGCACCGCGCGCTGATCGAGCCGGAGAACCACGGCGACGTGATCGCCGCGGCCTGATCCGCACCCCACTGCCGGGCGCCAGCGCCCGGCAGCCTCCCCTGATCGCTCTGCCCCTGACCGTCTCCGTGCTAAGGTCGCCACAGCTATGTGGCAACAAGGAGACTGCCCGATGACCCCGATCCGCACCGTACTCGCCGCCACCGACCTGTCCGCGCCGGCGCGCCAGGCCGTGGTGCGCGCCGCGTCGATTGCCGGCCACAGCGGCGCCCGGCTGAGCCTGCAGCATGTAGTCAGCCGCGGGGCGCTGGATGCCCTGCGCCAGCTGTTCGCGGCCCAGCCCGGCGACCTGCGCCAGCGCCTGCTCGACGAGGCGCGCGACGAGGTCCGCGAGCTGGCCGCCGAGCTGTGCGCGGCGCATGTGGTCTCGGCGGATATCCACCTGAGCGCCGGCAACGCGCTGGCGGAAATCACCAGCCACGCCGACGCCCTGGATGCCGACCTGCTGGTGCTCGGCGCGCGCGGCGCCAGCCTGGTGCGCGACCTGATGATCGGCTCGACCACCGAGCGCGTGCTGCGCAAGACCGGCCGGCCGCTGCTGGTGGTGCGCGGCGAGGCCGGCGACGACTATCGCCGGGTGCTGGTGCCGGTGGACTTCTCGCCGCGCGGGCTCAAGGCCGTCGCGCTGGCTCGGACGCTGGCGCCGCAGGCCGAGATCGTCCTGCTGCACGCCTTCGAGGTGCCCTTCGAGGGCCGTCTGCGCCATGCCGGGGTCAGCGAGGCCGAGCTGGCCGGCCTGCTGGCCAACGCCAGACGCGAGGCCGGTGCGCAGATGGCCGAGCTGATCGCCGCCGCCGGTCTGCCGGCCGACGCGGTGCAGCCGGTCATCGTGCATGGCGACCCCAGCGTGCACATCCTCGACCAGGAGCAGCTGCAGGGCTGCGAGCTGATCGTCATCGGCAAGCGCGGCCAGGGCGCGCTCGAGGAGCTGCTGCTGGGCAGCGTGACCAAGCATATTCTCAGCCAGGCCAAGGGTGACGTGCTGGTGATCTGAGAGCCTGCGCCAGTTCATGGACGCCGCACCGGCAGGCCGGCTATCTTGCGCCTACCCTCAAGGACGACTTCGGCACCGGAATCCGCCATGCCCTCCATCTACCAGCTCAAGCCCCGCTTCCAGAACCTGCTGCGCCCGCTGGTGCAGCGCCTGCACGCGCGCGGCGTCACCGCCAACCAGGTGACCCTCGCCGCCGCCGCCGTTTCCGTCCTGCTCGGCCTGCTGGTCGCCGCCTTCGCCGGCTACCTCTGGCTGTTCGCCCTGATCCCGCTGTGGATGTTCCTGCGCATGGCGCTCAACGCCATCGACGGCATGCTCGCCCGCGAGTTCGGCCAGCAGTCGGTGCTCGGCGCCTACCTCAACGAGCTGTGCGACGTGATCGCCGACAGCGCGCTGATCCTGCCCTTCGCCATGCTGGCGGAGGTCTCGCCGCTGTGGGTGGTGGTGGCGACCCTGCTGGCAGTGATCGTCGAGTACGCCGGGGTGATGGGCCCGCTGGTCGGCGCCGCTCGCCGCTACGACGGACCGCTGGGCAAGAGCGACCGCGCCTTCGTCTTCGGCGTGCTCGGCGCGGGCGTCGCCACGGGCCTGCTGCCGATCGACTGGCTCGACACCCTGTTCATGCTGATCGCCGCGCTGCTGGTGTGGACGCTGGCCAATCGCGTGCGCCAGGGCATCGCCGAGGCAGACAGGAACACCCCGCCGGCCTGAGCCGATCAATCGCAGCAAGGAGCACGCCGATGAACGACACCCCGATCCCGCCCAGCGGCGAAGACCTGCCGCCCCCTGCGCCGCCGCCGCGGCCGAACGGCGGCCTGCCCCAGCGCCTGCTGGCCCGGCTGATCATCGGCTTCGCCCGCCTGCTCACCGGTGCGCGCAGCCTGTGGCGCGGCTGTGCGCCGGAGAAGCGGCAGCGCATCTACTTCGCCAACCACAGCAGCCACGCCGACTTCGTGCTGCTCTGGTCGTCGCTGCCGCCGGCCCTGCGCACGCGCACCCGCCCGGTGGCCGGCGCCGACTACTGGCAGCGCGACGCGCTGCGCCGCTTCCTGATCCACCGGGTGTTCCACGGCGTGCTGGTCGACCGCGAGCGTAGCGAGCCGCAGCACAACCCGCTGCAGCCGCTGCTCGATGCGCTGCACGCCGGCGACTCGCTGATCCTGTTTCCCGAGGGCACGCGCAACCTCGAGGACGGCCTGCTGCCGTTCAAGAGCGGCCTGTATCGCCTCGGCCAGGCCTGCCCGCAGGTCGAGCTGGTGCCGGTGTGGATCGCCAACCTCAACCGGGTGATGCCCAAGGGCCGCGTGCTGCCGCTGCCGCTGCTGTGCACGGTGAGCTTCGGCGCGCCGCTGAGCATCGCGGCCGACGAGGGCAAGGAAGCCTTCCTCGCCCGCGCCCGCGACGCCCTGCTCGAACTGGCTGCGGAGGCCGACTGACATGGACCGCGACACCCTCTCCCTGTTCGCCGGCATCGGCGCCCTGCTGGCGCTGGCCTCGCTGATCGGCTTCGTCCTCAAGTGGCGCAGCCGCGGCGCCGCCAGCCCGGTGATCGACAACCTCAACGCGCGGATCAACGCCTGGTGGGTGATGGTCGCGGTGCTCGGCGGCGCCTTCTGGCTCGGTCACGGCGCGGTGATCCTGCTGTTCGCCGCCATCTCCTTCTTCGCCCTGCGCGAGTTCATCACCCTGGCGCCGACTCGCGGCGGCGACTACCCGGCGCTGGTCGCGGCGTTCTACTTCGTGCTGCCGGTGCAGTACCTGCTGATCGCCGCCGACTGGTACGGGCTGTTCGCCATCTTCATCCCGGTCTACGTGTTCCTGCTGCTGCCGATCCTCGCCTCGCTGGGCGGCGACACCACCGGCTTTCTCGAACGGGCGGCCAAGGTGCAGTGGGGGATGATGATCGCGGTGTTCTGCATCTCCCACGTGCCGGCGCTGCTGACCCTCGACATTCCCGGCTTTGAAGGGCGCAACCTGCTGCTGATCGCCTGGCTGGTGCTGGTGGTGCAGATCAGCGACGTGCTGCAGTACGTCTGCGGCAAGCTGCTCGGCAAGCGCAAGATCGCCCCGCGCCTGTCGCCGTCGAAGACCGTGGAAGGCTTCGCCGGCGGCGTGGCGCTGGCCACCCTGGTCGGCGCGAGCCTGTTCTGGATCACCCCGTTCAGCTTCTGGCAGGCCGCGCTGATCGCCCTGATCGTCACCCTGCTCGGCTTCTTCGGCGGCCTGGTGATGTCCGCCATCAAGCGCGACCGCGGGGTGAAGGACTGGGGGCACATGATCGAAGGCCACGGCGGCATGCTCGACCGGCTGGACTCAGTGTGCTTCGCCGCGCCGATCTTCTTTCATGTGTTGCGCTATGGCTGGACCTGAGGCGACGGTCCGCGGCTGAGGCCGCGAACCGCCAGGCGACTCAGAACTCCAGGCAGATCTTGCCGAAGTGCTGGTTGCTTTCCTGGTACTGGAACGCCGCGACGATTTCCTCGAGGGCGAAGCGGCGGTCGATGACCGGGCGCAGGCCGTTGGCGTCGATGGCGCGGATCATCGCCTGCTGCTGGGCGCGGCTGCCGACCAGCACGCCCTGCAGGCGCAGTTGCTTGAGCAGCGCGGGGACCAGCGGCAGTTCGCCGGCGACGCCGCTGAGGATGCCGATCACCGCGATGTGCCCACCGACCCGTGTGGCGGCCATCGACTGGGCGAGGGTGGCGGGGCCGCCGACCTCGATGACGTGGTCGACGCCGCGTCCGCCGGTCAGTTGGCGCGCGGTCTCGCCCCAGGCCGGGTTCTCACGGTAGTTGATCACATGGTCGGCGCCCATGGCCTTGAGGCGCTCGAGCTTGGCGTAGCTGGACGAGGTGGCGATCACCGTGGCGCCGGCCAGCTTGGCGAATTGCAGGGCGAAGATCGACACCCCGCCGGTGCCCTGCAGCAGCACAGTGTCGCCGGCCTTCAGTGCGCCGTCGGCCATCAGCGCGCGCCAGGCGGTGAGGCCGGCGGTGGTCAGGGTGGCGGCCTCGGCGTGGCTCCAGCCCTGCGGCGCCAGGGTGAAGGCGGTGGCGCGGGCGGTCACCGCTTCGCGGGCATAGCCGTCGATGCCGTCGCCCGGCACCGTGGCGAAGCCTTCGACCAACGGCTCGCCGCCCAGCCAGTCGGGGAAGAAGGTGCTGACCACCCGGTCGCCAACGGCGAATTCGCTGACCCCGGCGCCCACGGCGATCACTTCGCCGGCGCCGTCGGCCATCGGGATGCGCGGCTCGCTCGGCCCCCACATGCCGCTGACCACGGCGAAGTCGTGGTAGTTGAGCGAGTTGGCGTGCAGGCGCACGGTGATCTCGCCCGGCCCCGGGGCGGTCGCTTCGCTGCTGCCGACGATGACGTTGGCGTAACCGCCGCCCGGCTGAACGTAGATGGCTTTGCTGTGCATGGAAGGAAGCTCTCCTGGTGGGGTTCTTTGCTGCGCGTTCGGAAATATCCAAGCGTACGGGTCAAGCATGCCAGCTTTTCCGGCAATACCCGCCAGGCAGTTGCCCGGTAACTTCGCGGCTGGCCCGCCCGTTGCGCCGCCAGCCGCTCCCGGGGCCTGCCGGCTGGCCAGGCGGTGCGATTGTGCCGCGCACGCGAACGCGGGATGACGCCGATCAATACCGCGCCCTGCGCCGGAGTGTCAGGATGACATCAAGCCCATGTTGCCGCGGGCGCGCAGTCGAAGCACGACGCGCGAGCCGGCGGTTCGATATCCCTGAACCAGGAGTGCCCCATGTTTCCCGAATACCGCGACCTTATTTCCCGCCTGAAGACCGAAGACGCGCACTTCACCCGTCTGTTCGACGAGCACAACGAGCTGGACCAGCGCATCAAGAACCTCGAGGCCCGTATCGAGCTGGGCACCGAGACCGAGATCGAAACCCTGAAGAAGGAGAAGCTCAACCTCAAGGATCAGCTGCACGCGATCCTCAAGGAAGCCGACGCGGCCTGACCGCCGGCCTTGCCAGCTCCCCGACAGTCCTGGCGGGGAGCATTCGGATGGCCTCTGCCATCCGCCCCGCTACTCCTGCCCCGTCCCCTGCCGTTTCTGCGCAGCGAAGCCCTTGCCACGCAAACGCTCGAGCAGTCGCGCGTCTGCCGACAGGCGCACGGCTCAGTGCTTGAGCAGGCTCAGTGCGGCGCTGCCCAACTCCTCCAGCGGCAGCCCCTTGGCGATGCCGAGGGCGCTGCCGGCCACGTCGCCCACGCGTCCGAGCAGGCCGCACTGCCACAGCTCGACCTCGCCGACATGGGGATTGCCCCAGCCCATCTGGCAGGCGACGGCCTGGTTGCGCCGGCGTTCCTGCTCGGTGACCGGGTACATGCGGTTCCAGGCGCCGTACAGCTGCTGGTCCTGCTTGGACATGCGCAGTTGGTAGCGTTCGTGCATGTACAGGTAGGTGCGCGCGATGGCACCGCGGATTTCCTCGCGGGGCATGACCTGGCGCTTGCCGAAGTCGACCACCACCTCGCACCGGCCGTACTGGTGGGGCCTGGCGTTCAGCATGGCGAACGGGTAGTTGCTGCGGTCGCCGTTGACCTCGCCGATCGACGGGACCAGGTTGTGCAGGTCGGCCTCGGCGCGGGCGAATACCGGGTCGTTGGCGCTGCAGTGGTCACGGCCGCCCTTCTTCCAGCACTGGCGCTGGTGGCCGATCACCCAGGCCGGCACCACATGCTCCCACTCCACCCGGCTGGCGCGTTGGCGGTTCTTGCGCGGTTGATAGCCGCAGCTGGCCAGATCGACGCGATTGCCCTGGTAGCGGCAGCCGCAGTAGAAGGTGCGCGGGTTGTCGGCGTGGATCTCCCAGGCGACCTTCTTGGCCGCCTGAAAGGTGGCCGGCGGCTGGATATCGGTGAAGACGACGGCGAGAAGGGCCGAGATCACCAGCGAAATCATCGCCAGCAGCTTTTTGGCGGCCGAGTTGCTCATTGAGGCGCTCCCTGTAGTCCATCAAGGGGGCGGCACTCTATGCGGCGGGCGACGGCAAGGCAAGGGCGGGCACCGCCCGGGCCGTAGCCCCGCCATGGGTCTGCGCAGCGCAACCTCGGTGAGCCGAGCCTGGCGTGATCGAGCAACCGCGCAGCCTCCTGGCGTCACGCCGGGCCCGCCGCTACTGCCCCACCTGCAGCACCACCCGGCCGCGCGGCGGGCAGCTTTCCATGAAGCGATGGGCTTCGACGACCTGCGCGAAGGGGAACACCCGGTTGATCTGCGGGCGCAGCAGGCCTTCGCCGGTCAGCCGGTCGATGTTCTGCAGGGCGCGGGTCACGGCGGCGTGGTCCTGGGGGATGCCCAGTTCTTCCTTGCCGGTGAAGTTGCCGATGCAGTGGACGAAGAAGCGGATGTTCTTCTGGAACGCGGCGCAGGCGGGGAAGTGGGTGTCATTGCCGCCCTGCAGGCCGAACAGCACCAGGCGCCCGCGCGGCGCCAGGGCGTCGCCGAGCAGGCTCATCTGCGGGCCGCCGAGCGAGTCCATCACCACATCGACGCCGCGGCCGTCGGTGAGCTGGTTGACCCGGGTGACCAGGTCCTGCTCCTCGGTGAGGATCACCCGCTCGGCGCCCAGCTCGAGCAGGTAGTCGCGGTCTTCGCCCAGCTCGGTGGCGGCGATCACCCGGGCACCGAGGGCCTTGGCCAGTTGCACGATGGTCGGGCCCCAGCACTGGCTGGCGGCGGTGACCAGCACGCTCTCGCCCGGCACCAGGGCTGCCAGTTCGACCAGGCCGAACCAGCCGGTCAGCGCCGGCAGGTAGTGGCCGCAGGCCTCCAGGGCGCTCAGCTGCGCCGGGTAGCGATGCAGCGACTGGCGCGGCAGCACCACCTCCTCGGCGTAGCCGGGGTAGTGGTTGGCGCTGTGTGCGGGGAAACTGGCGACCCGGTCGCCGACCGCCAGGTCGTCGACGCCCTCGCCCAGCGCCAGCACCACGCCGGCCAGTTCGTGGCCGAGACCGGCCGGCAGCTGGGCCGGCGTGCTGGCTAGGTTCTGCCGCCAGAGCACGTCGTACCAGCTGACGCTGATCGCCTCGACGCGCACCAGCACCTCGCCGGCGGCCGGCTGCGGGCACGGCCGCTCCTCGAGTCTGAGCACTTCGGCCGCGCCGAACTGGTGAAAACGAATGATGCGGGACATCGCCTACCTCGCCTGCAACCTCTGTGACCCGGACTTTAGCCGGGCTCGCCCGGCGATACCACCTGCATGCGGACGATAGTCACCATGCCTGGCACTGATGGGCGGGGCATATCGGCAGGTCTGGTCAGGCTGCAGGCGTTTGCGGCCGGGATGCTGCGGAAGGAAAGCAGACCCGCGGATGTGGCGTTCCTCCACCGATAACCCTGCAAGCTTGCAATGCATCCGCTAGAAATTCAGTGACGAGCATTGCTCGGAGTAGGAAATAGCTCTGCTTCAGCGCGCTATTTGCCAAGAACCCAATCTCTGGATCACGGTTGAGGAATGTTCTTCATCCTGAAGTATTACTACCACATTGCCCTGGCTAATTCTTTGGTTTTGCCGGGTTATTACCGGTTTGACATCGCCCGCTACTCTCGGAGACTCTCTAGGAATGCCAAGCAGGCACATACGACAGGCACAGGAATGTGACTGATCATGGATCGATAAGACAGGAGTCTTACAATGCTCGGCTATTACTCTCAGTACAGCAGGGAATACATCACGGCCTTGATGGTCGTGACGACCATATTCTTTGCTCTTCCTATCTTTTTTGCCCCCCTCGCCTGGGCCCGATTGATGCTCTGGGAAATTCCGGAGCAGAAACATTTGGCCATCTACTTCGGCCGTTGTCTCGGTGCGTTCATCCTGGTGGTGGAAGCCGCCATGCTCCGCTCTGCGACAACGGGGACCAGCTTCTGCTATGCCTTCGACATCCTGTTCGTGGTGTTTGGTCTGATGTTCGTCGTGCATGTGTATGGTGCTTTAAAGCGCATTCAGCCGATGACCGAAACCTTGGAGATCGGTTTGTGGGCTGCTCTCTTCATCCTGAACTTCTTGTTTTATCCGGCGACGATTTTTGTTGTTTAGATCGTCTCGCCAGGCCATCCATGGATATAAGTTGGCGATAAAAAATTGCCAGCCTGGCTGCTCGCCATGATTAATCGTCGCGGTGCAACTGTAAATATTCCAATCGCGGTTGAAAATCGATCTTTGAAATTCAACTTTGGACATCAATGGTGAATGAATGGACCGTAAAGTATTGTCGGGGGTGCTGGCCGTCGTCGCCAGCTGCGTGAGCTTGGCCGCCAGTGCGGACGATCTTAGCTACCAGGGCTTCGTCCACAGCGACAAACGAATCAAGTGTCTATATGGGTACGCGGCAACCAAGACCGGCGACCACGCGGCGGCCATGCAGATCTTCAATGATTGCATCGCGCGCTGGAACGATGTCTATTCGATGATCTGGTTGGCGCAGATGTATGAATCGGGCAGCGGGGTGCCGAAGGATCTTGGCAAGGCCGCGGCGCTGATCAAGCGTGGGGCCGAGCAGCCTGACGGCACCGCCTACGTGAGCCTGGCACGTTATCATTGGGGCGTTGCCCTTTGGGAGGGCGTCGGGGTGGATCCCGATCCCGACCAAGCGCGCACGTGGTTGGAACGTGCCGCTGCCGAGGGTCAAACGGAAGCCATGGACTATCTCCGCCAGCGCGCCGATTGACCCGTTTCGAAGTGGCACGGTTTGTCGGGAGGATGACTGGCCTCCCGCTCACGGTTGACTTGCCGCCGATTTGACGCCACCAAGCTCAGCCAGGGCCGCTTTTTCGCGGGGCCTGATGCGTGCTCCACTCGAACGGAATCCTCAATGAACCGCAATGACCTGCGCCGCGTCGATCTCAACCTGCTGATCGTCTTCGAGACGCTGATGCACGAACGCAGCGTGACCCGCGCGGCGGAAAAGCTGTTCCTCGGCCAGCCGGCGATCAGCGCCTCGCTGGCGCGCCTGCGCAGCCTGTTCGACGACCCGCTGTTCGTGCGCAGCGGAAGGCAGATGGAGCCGACCGCGCGGGCGCTGGAGATCTTCGCCCTGCTCACCCCGGCGCTGGACGCCATCTCCACCGCGGTCAGCCGCGCCGCCGACTTCGACCCGGCGACCAGCACGGCGGTGTTCCGCATCGGCCTGTCCGACGATGTCGAGTTCGGCCTGCTGCCGCCCTTGATCAAGCGCCTGCGCGCCGAGGCGCCCGGCGTGGTGCTGGTGATCCGCCGCACCAACTACCTGCAGATAGCCGGCCATCTGGCCTCCGGCGAGATCTCGGTGGGCGTTGCCTACACCGAGGAGCTGCCGGCCAACGCCAAGCGCAAGGTGCTGCGTCGCGCCTGGCCGCGCCTGCTGCGCGCCGACAGCGTGCCGGGGCGCCTCGGCCTCGACGAGTTCTGCGCCCGCCCGCATGCGCTGGTGTCCTTCGCCGGCGACCTCGGCGGCTACATCGACGACGAGCTGGCCAAGCTCGGCCGCCAGCGCCGGGTGGTGCTGGCGGTGCCGCAGTTCAACGGCCTCACCGCGCTGCTTGCCGGCACCGACATCGTCGCCAGCGTGCCGGACTACACCGCCGCCGCGCTGACCGCCGCCGGCGGCCTGCGCGCCGAGCCGCTGCCGCTCGACTGCGGCCCCTACGAGTTGCACATGGCCTGGCGCGCCGCCCAGGACAACGACCCGGCCGAGCGCTGGCTGCGCTCGCGGATCCAGATGTTCTGCGGCGACCCCGACAGCCTGTAACCCGCGGCGCAGAGCGCCGCCCCGGCGTCATCATCACTGCCGCTGATAGTGGCTTTCGCCCCATTCGATTCGTCGATGGGGAGGCCGCGCCGCAGACTTCGCTCCTAATTCACAATTGCGAGCGGCGGAGTCACCCATGGCCCATTCCATCCCCCTGTCCCTGCGCCTGCCTGTGGCCCTGGTCGCCCTGCTGGCGCTCGGCGCCTGCGGCAAGTCTGCGGATAGCCGCCAGGCGGCGGCGCCGGCCCAGGTCAGCGTCGCCGCGGTCATCGAACAACCGGTCACCGAGTGGGACGAGTTCACCGGGCGCCTGGAGGCGCCGGAGTCGGTGGAGGTGCGTCCGCGGGTGGCCGGCTACATCGACCGGGTGGCCTTCGATGAGGGCAGCCTGGTCAACAAGGGCGACCTGCTGTTCCAGATCGACCCGCGGCCCTTCGAGGCCGAGGTCAAGCGCCTGCAGGCGCAGCTGCAGCAGGCCCGCGCCAGCCACACCCGCCTGGCCAGCGAGGCCAAGCGCGGCGAGCGCCTGCGCGCCAGCAACGCCATCTCCGCCGAGCTGGCCGACGCCCGCGCCAGCGCCGCCGCCGAGGCCCAGGCCGCGGTCGCCGCGACCCAGGCCGAGCTGGACAATGCCCGGCTCAATCTGAGTTTTACCCGTATCACCGCGCCCATCGACGGCCGCGTCAGCCGCGCCGAAGTCACCGCCGGCAACCTGGTCAGCGCCGGGCAGAGCCTGCTCACCAGCCTGGTCTCCACCGACAAGGTGTACGCCTACTTCGACGCCGACGAGCGCGCCTACCTCAAGTACCTCGAACTGGCCCGCCAGGCCGGTGGCGACGTGCGCGCCGGGAGCCCGGTGTACCTCGGCCTGAGCGGCGAGGACGGCCATCCGCACGAAGGCCGGCTGGACTTCCTCGACAACCAGGTCAACCCGCGCACCGGCACCATCCGCGGCCGCGCGGTGTTCGCCAACCCCGAGGGCCGCTTCACTCCGGGCCTGTACGCGCGCCTGAAGCTGGTCGGCAGCGGCAGCTACGCCGCCACCCTGATCCAGGACGGCGCGGTGGGCACCGACCTGGGCAAGAAGTTCGTCCTGGTCCTCGGCGCGGACAACAGCGTGGCCTACCGCGCCATCGAGCTGGGGCCGAAGCTGGAGGGCCTGCGCATCGTGCGCAGCGGCCTGGCCAAGGGCGAGCAGGTGGTGGTCAACGGCCTGCAGCGCGCCCGCCCCGGCGCCACCGTCGCGCCGCAGAGCGTGCCGATGGCCGACGAGGCCACCCTGGCCCAGCTGGCGCGCCTGCGCCGGGCCGTCGACGGCGCCGCTGCGCCGCGCCTGGTCGAACAGAACGCCCAACCCGCCAGCGCGCCGCGCGGCTGAGGTAGAACACCATGAATTTTTCCCAGTTCTTCATCCGGCGGCCGATCTTCGCCGCCGTGCTCTCCCTGCTGATCCTGATCGGCGGCGCCATCTCGCTGTTCCAGCTGCCGATCAGCGAATACCCGGAAGTGGTGCCGCCGACCGTGGTGGTGCGCGCCAACTTCCCCGGCGCCAACCCCAAGGTGATCGGCGAGACCGTCGCCTCGCCGCTGGAGCAGGCCATCGTCGGCGTCGAGGGCATGCTGTACATGTCCTCGCAGGCCACCGCCGACGGCAAGCTGACCCTGACCGTCACCTTCGCCCTCGGCACCGATCTGGACAACGCCCAGGTGCAGGTGCAGAACCGCGTGACCCGCACCCAGCCGACCCTGCCCACCGAGGTGCAGCGCCTCGGCGTGACCGTGGACAAGGCCTCGCCGGACCTGACCCTGGTGGTGCACCTGACCTCGCCGGACAACCGCTACGACATGCTCTACCTGTCCAACTACGCCGCGCTCAACGTCAAGGACGAGCTGGCGCGCCTGGACGGCGTCGGCGACGTGCAGCTGTTCGGCATGGGCGACTACTCGCTGCGCGTGTGGCTCGACCCGCACCAGGTGGCCTCGCGCGGCCTCACCGCCTCGGATGTGGTCGAGGCGATCCGCGAGCAGAACCGCCAGGTCGCCGCCGGTGCCCTCGGCGCGCCGCCGGCCGCTGCCGACAACAGCTTCCAGCTGTCGATCAACACCCAGGGCCGCCTGGTCAGCGAGGAGGAGTTCGAGAACATCATCGTGCGCGCCGGCGACAACGGCGAAATCACCCGCCTGAAGGACATCGCCCGCATCGAACTGGGTTCCAGCCAGTACGCCCTGCGCTCGCTGCTCAACAACCAGCCGGCGGTGGCCATCCCGATCTTCCAGCGCCCCGGCTCCAACGCCATCGAGATTTCCGACTCAGTGCGCGCACGCATGGCCGAGCTGAAGCAGAGCTTCCCGCAGGGCGTGGACTACGAGATCGTCTACGACCCGACCATCTTCGTGCGCGGCTCCATCGAGGCGGTGGTGCACACCCTGCTCGAAGCCATCGCCCTGGTGGTGCTGGTGGTGATCCTGTTCCTGCAGACCTGGCGCGCGTCGATCATCCCGCTGGTCGCCGTGCCGGTGTCGCTGATCGGCACCTTCGCGGTGATGCACCTGCTCGGCTTTTCGCTCAACGCGCTGTCGCTGTTCGGCTTGGTGCTGGCCATCGGCATCGTGGTCGACGACGCCATCGTCGTGGTGGAGAACGTCGAGCGCAACATCGCCCTCGGCAAGAATCCGGTGGACGCCACCCGCCAGGCGATGCGCGAGGTGACCGGACCGATCGTCGCCACCGCCCTGGTGCTGTGCGCGGTGTTCGTGCCGACCGCGTTCATCTCCGGGCTGACCGGGCAGTTCTACCAGCAGTTCGCGTTGACCATCGCCATCTCCACGGTGATCTCGGCGTTCAACTCGCTGACCCTGTCGCCGGCGCTGGCCGCCGTGCTGCTCAAGGAGCACCACGCGCCGCGCGACCGCTTCTCGCGGCTGCTCGACCGCCTGTTCGCCGGCTGGCTGTTCGCGCCGTTCAACCGCCTGTTCGAGCGCGCCAGCCACGGCTACGTCGGCACTGTGCGCCGCGTGCTGCGAGGCAGCGGCATCGCCCTGGTGCTCTACGCCGGGTTGATGGGCCTGACCTGGCTGGGCTTCGCCAGCACGCCGACCGCCTTCGTGCCGCCGCAGGACAAGCAGTACCTGGTGGCCTTCGCCCAGCTGCCGGACGCCGCCACCCTCGACCGCACCGAGGCGGTGATCAAGCAGATGTCGGAGATCGCCGGCCGCCATCCGGGCGTGGAGAACACCGTGGCCTTCCCCGGCCTGTCGATCAACGGTTTCACCAACAGCCCGAACAGCGGCATCGTGTTCACCCCGCTCAAGCCGTTCGACCAGCGCCGCGATCCTGCGCTGTCCGCCGGCGCCATCGCCGCCGAGCTCAACGCCCAGTTCGCCGAGATCCAGGACGCCTACATCGCCATCTTCCCGCCGCCGCCGGTGCAGGGGCTGGGCACCATCGGCGGCTTCCGCGTGCAGATCCAGGATCGCGGCAACCTCGGCTACGAGGAGCTGTACCGCCAGGTGCAGAACGTCATCGCCAAGAGCCGCGAGGTGCCGGAGCTGGCCGGGCTGTTCACCAGCTACCAGGTCAACGTGCCGCAGGTCGACGCCGACATCGACCGCGAGAAGGCCAAGACCCATGGCGTGGCGATCAGCGACATCTTCGACACCCTGCAGGTGTACCTCGGCTCGCTGTACGCCAACGACTTCAACCGCTTCGGCCGCACCTACCAGGTCAACGTCCAGGCCGACCAGCAGTTCCGCCTGGAGCCCGAGCAGATCGGCCAGCTCAAGGTGCGCAACAACCGCGGCGAGATGATCCCGCTGTCCACCTTCGTCACGGTCGCGGACAGCGCCGGCCCCGACCGGGTGATGCACTACAACGGCTTCCTCACCGCCGAGATCAACGGCGCCGCGGCGCCCGGCTACAGCTCCGGCCAGGCCGAGGCGGCGCTGGAGCGGCTGCTGCGCGAGGAGCTGCCCAACGGCATGAGCTTCGAGTGGACCGAGCTGACCTACCAGCAGATCCTCGCCGGCAACACCGCGATCTTCGTCTTCCCGCTGTGCGTGCTGCTGGCCTTCCTGGTGCTGGCCGCCCAGTACGAGAGCTGGAGTCTGCCGCTGGCGGTGATCCTGATCGTGCCGACCGTGCTGTTCTCGGCGATCAGCGGGGTGATCCTCACCGGTGGCGACAACAACATCTTCACCCAGATCGGCCTGATCGTGCTGGTGGGCCTGGCGTGCAAGAACGCCATTCTCATCGTCGAGTTCGCCAAGGAGAAGCAGGAGGCAGGCCTGGACCGCGTCCGCGCGGTGCTGGAAGCCTGCCGCCTGCGTCTGCGGCCGATCCTGATGACCTCCATCGCCTTCATCATGGGCGTGGTGCCGCTGGTGCTGTCCTCCGGCGCCGGCGCCGAGATGCGCCATGCCATGGGCGTGGCGGTGTTCTCCGGGATGATCGGGGTGACCCTGTTCGGCCTGCTGCTGACCCCGCTGTTCTACGTGCTGATCCGCGCCTTCGTGGAGAAGCGCCAGGCACGCAAGGCGCACTCCATCGCTGTCGAGGTGCACGCATGAAAGCCCTGATCCCCGCCCTGCTCGCCCTGGCGCCCGCCTTCATGTTGAGCGCCTGCGCCGTCGGTCCCGACTACCAGGCGCCGCAGACCGCCCCGGCCAGCCTCGCCGCGAGCGCCTCCGCCGGCTACGACCGCACGCGCTTCGAGACGGCCTGGTGGCGGCAGTTCGACGATCCGACCCTGAGCCGCCTGGTGCAGCAGGCGCTGGAGGGCAACCGCGAGCTGCGCGTGGCCTTCGCACGCTTCAAGGCCGCCCGCGCGCTGCGCGACGATGCGGCCAACGACCAGCTGCCCACCGTCACCAGCCGCGCCGGCGCCGAGATCGGCAAGGCGCAGCAGCCGGGCTTCAGCGAGCAGCGGGTGAATGTCGATCGCTACGACCTGGGCCTGGACATGGCCTGGGAGCTCGACCTGTTCGGCCGCATCCAGCGCCGCATCGAAGCCAGCGAGGCGCACAGCGAGGCCGCCGAGGCCGAGCTGTACCAGCTGCAGGTCAGCCTGATCGCCGAGCTGGTCGACGCCTACGGCAACCTGCGCGGCGCGCAGCTGCGCGAACGCATCGCCCGCGACAACCTGAGCAACCAGCAGGAGTCGCGCGCGCTCACCGCGCAGCTGCGCGACGCCGGGATCGGCAGCGAACTGGACGTGCTGCGCGCCGACGCCCGCCTGGCCGCCACCGAATCCAGCCTGCCGCAGCTGCAGGCCGAGGAGGCGCGCGCGCGCCACCGCATCGCCACCCTGCTCGGCCAGCGCCCCGAGCAGCTGGACGCCGACCTGTCGCCGCAGCCGCTGCCGGTGATCGCCAAGGCCCTGCCGGTCGGCGATCCGGCCGAGCTGCTGCGCCGCCGCCCGGACGTGCGCGTCGCCGAGCGCCGCCTGGCCGCCGCCACGGCGAATGTCGGGGTGGCCACCGCCGACCTGTTCCCGCGGGTCAGCGTCGCCGGTTTCCTCGGCTTCACCGCCGGGCGCGGCTCGCAACTGGGCGCCGCCGCGGCCAACGCCTGGAGCGTGGCGCCGACCATCAGCTGGGCGGCCTTCGACCTGGGCAGCGTGCGCGCCCGCCTGCGCGGCGCCGAGGCCGGGGCCGAGGGCGCGCTGGCGCAGTACGAGCAGCAGGTGCTGCTGGCCCTCGAGGAGTCGGCCAACGCCTTCAGCGACTACGGCCAGCGCCAGCAGCGCCTGCTCGCCCTGGTACGCCAGGCCGAGGCCAGCCGCGCCGCCGCCGGGCAGGCGGCGATCCGCTACCGCGAGGGCGCGGCGGACTTCCTGGTGCTGCTGGATGCCGAACGCGAACGCCTGGCCGCCGAGGACGCCCAGGCGCAGGCCGAGATCGAGCTGTACCGCGGCATCGTCGCCATCTACAAGGCCCTCGGTGGTGGTTGGCAGCCGCGCGGCTGATTTTCCCCTTGGGTCGACCACGCCGGTCGGCCATTGCCCCCCCCACGGCACCACTTCGCGCCGTGGGGTTTTTCGCCATTCGTCCCGTGCGCTCGCCGGTCGTGCATTTGCCGGCAATTCGCAGTAAGTCCCGCCCCTTGCGTAGGCTGCTCCTCAGCGCTCGCGTTTCTTGCCGGCGAGTCGGTAGACCTTGTATTCGGCGCGTTTCGGCGCCTGTTCCGGCGCCTGTGGGTCGGCCTCGAGCACGCTTTCGACGTGCGCCAGGGCAATCTCGAAACCGTCCGCGTAGAGCGCGGCGACCTCGTCGTCCACGCCCAGGGCCTGCGCCAGGGTGGCGTCTTCCTCGGCGTCCTCGACGGTCAGCAGAAACACCGTGGCGGTGGCCGGCACGATCCGCCGCAGGTGGGCCACGTAGAGGGTGCGCACCTCCGCCGGCAGGGCGGTGAGCGCGGCGCGGTCGTACACCGTGTCGATCGGGCCGAGGTCCGCTGTGGTCAGCGCGAAGTAGTCGCCGCAGAGGATGCGGATGTTGCCATGCTGCCACAGGGTCAGCTCGCCCTGCTGGCGCCTGACCGGCTGCAGGCGGTTCTCGCGGAAAAAGGCGCGCACCGCCAGCGGACTCAGCTCGACGCCGACGACCTCGTGGCCCTGCTCGGCCAGCCAGAGCATGTCCAGACTCTTGCCGCACAGGGGCACGAAGATACGGCTGTCGCGGGGCAGGCCGAGGGTCGGCCAGAATCCGGTCAGCAGGCGGTTCACCGTGCGCTGGTGGAAGTCGGTGCGCCGCTCGCGCCAGAGCTGCAGCCACAGCTGGTTGTCGCGCCCGCTCATGCGGACTGCAGCTGGGACCTTGCTGCCTCCGTAGGCTGGGTGGCGGGGCAATGGCGTGGCGGCGGCGTTGCGACAACGCAGGCCGGCGCTGGCGGGTGACGGACGGGCATGGCGCTTTCCTCGTGCGGGTGAAGCGTGGTGGATCAGGAAAAGGTTCCGATCGAATGAGCACCAAACTTCCCGAGAGGCGGGATGCGGATCGACAAGACACTCGCAGAGACGCCCCGGGATCGCCTTGGGGAGGTCATCGGGGGACAGTAGCACGGTCGAGCGCCGCCACCCGTCCAGCGTCCGCTGCGGGTGGCGCATTTCGTGGCAAAGCGCAGTAAAATCCCGCACTTTGTGTACGCCTTGCGAGTCGCTGCGCCATGACCACCGCCTTCCGCCCCGAACTGCTATCTCCCGCCGGCACGCTGAAAAGCATGCGCTACGCCTTCGCCTACGGCGCCGATGCGGTGTACGCCGGCCAGCCGCGCTACAGCCTGCGGGTGCGCAACAACGAGTTCGACCACGCCAACCTCAAGCTGGGCATCGACGAAGCCCATGCGCAGGGCAAGAAGTTCTACGTGGTGGTCAACATCGCCCCGCACAACGCCAAGCTGAAGACCTTCATCAAGGACCTCGAGCCGGTGGTGGCGATGGGGCCGGATGCGTTGATCATGTCCGACCCGGGGCTGATCATGCTGGTGCGCGACCACTTCCCGCAGCAGGTCATCCACCTGTCGGTGCAGGCCAACGCGGTGAACTGGGCGTCGGTGGAGTTCTGGCGGCGCATCGGCGTCAGCCGCATCATCCTCTCCCGCGAGCTGTCGCTGGAGGAGATCGGCGAGATCCGCGAGCAGGTGCCGGGCATCGAGCTGGAGGTGTTCGTCCACGGCGCGCTGTGCATGGCCTACTCCGGGCGCTGCCTGCTGTCCGGCTACCTCAACAAGCGCGATCCCAACCAGGGCACCTGCACCAACGCCTGCCGCTGGGAGTACAAGGTGCACGAGGGCAAGGAGGACGAGCTGGGTAACGTGGTCCACGTCCACGAGCCGATCCCGGTGATGCAGATCGACCCCAATGCAGCGGTGGAGCCGACCCTGGGTGCCGGCGCGCCCACCGATCAGGTGATGCTGCTCGAGGAGAGCAACCGTCCCGGCGAGTACATGGAGGCGTTCGAGGACGAGCACGGCACCTACATCATGAACTCCAAGGACCTGCGCGCGGTGCAGCACGTCGAGCGTCTGACCCAGATGGGCGTGCACTCGCTGAAGATCGAGGGGCGCACCAAGAGCCACTACTACGTGGCGCGCACCGCCCAGGTGTACCGCAAGGCGATCGACGACGCGGTGGCCGGCCGGCCGTTCGACATGTCGCTGATGGATACCCTCGAATCGCTGGCCCACCGCGGCTACACCGAGGGCTTCCTGCGCCGCCACGTGCACGACGAGTACCAGAACTACCAGCACGGCTACTCGCTGTCCGAGCGCCAGCAGTTCGTCGGCGAGTTCACCGGCGTGCGCAAGGACGGCCTCGCCGAGGTGGCGGTGAAGAACCGCTTCCAGGTCGGCGACCTGCTCGAGCTGATGACCCCGCAGGGCAACCTGAATTTCCGCCTCGAGCACATGCTCAACAAGAAGGCCGAGGCCAGCCAGGTGGCGCCGGGCGACGGCCACGTCGTCTACCTGCCGGTACCGGAAGAGGTCGACCTCAACCTGGCGCTGCTGATGCGCCACCTCGACGGCAGCAGCACCCGCGGTTGAGTGGTGCGCGGCGCCCCGTCGCCCTTGTAGTGGGCGAGGCGCGCCCTCGCGGCGAAGCGGGCCGCAGGCCCGCCAACGGATCAAGGGCATCGCCCCGAGGTCGGGCCTCCCACAAGGATGAATGGGGCGGCCGTAGCCGCTCTCAGGCCGCCTGGGCGCGCAGCAGTTCGGTCATCTCCCGGGCTTCCACCGGCCGGCTGATCAGGTAGCCCTGAATCTCGTCGCAATGGTGGGCGCGCAGGAATTCCAGCTGCGCCGGCTCCTCGACGCCCTCGGCGACCACCTCCAGACCCAGGCTGTGGGCCATGACGATGATCGCCCGGGTGATCGCCGCATCGCCGCCTTGGCCGCTGCCATCCAGCTCGCGGATGAAGGCCCGGTCGATCTTCACCACGTCCACCGGCAGGTGCTTGAGGTAGCCGAGCGAGGAGTAGCCGGTACCGAAATCGTCGATCGCCAGGCGCACGCCCAGCACGCGCAGCTCGCGGAACACGCCGACCAGCGCCTCGACGTTGTCCGACAGCAGGCTCTCGGTCAGCTCCAGCTCCAGCAGCGATCCCGGCAGGCCGGTTTCCGCCAGCACCGCGGCGACCTGGGCGACGAAGTCCGCCTGGCGCAGCTGGTGCATGGAGATGTTCACCGACACGCGCAGCTCGGCCAGCCCGGCCAGCTGCCAGCTGCGTGCCTGCTGGCAGGCCTCGCGCAGCACGAACGCGCCGATGGCGGTGATCTGCCCGGTTTCCTCGGCCAGCTCGATGAAGCTGGACGGCGCCACCAGGCCGAACTCCGGATGGCGCCAGCGCACCAGCGCCTCGGCGCTGAGCAGTCGATCCGCGCCGAGGGTCAGCTTGGGCTGGTAGAACACCTCCAGCTGGCCCTTGTCCAGCGCCTTGTCCAGCTGCGCCTCGAGCAGCAGGCGCTCGTGGCTGCTGCTCTGCAGGCTGTCGCGGTAGAGCTGCGCGGTGTTGCCGCCGAGCTGCTTGGCGTGGCGCATGGCCATGCTCGCCTGGCTGAGCAGAGCGGCCGGATCGCCGGCGCTGGACAGCAGGCTGATGCCCAGCGAGGCACTGACCACCAGTTCGTGGCCGCCGGCCTGCAGGCTCTGGCGCAGTTCGGCGAGCAGCCGGCGCGCCATGGGCTCGAGCTCCTCGGCCGCCAGCTGGCCGTCGAGTAGGATGGCGAACTCGTCCACGGCCAGCCGCGCGATGATGTCGGCGCGGCCCACGCTGCGGGTCAGGCGGCGGGCGATCTCGCAGAGGATGTCGTCGGCCACCTGCAGGCCGAGGCTCTCGTTGAGCAGCTTGAAGCGGTCGAGGTCGAGGTGCAGCAGGACCAGTTCGTGCCCCTTCGGCCGCACGCGGCGCGCGGCTTCCTTGACCCGCTCCAGCAGCAGGCTGCGATTGGCCAACCCGGTCAGGGTGTCGTGGTTGGCCAGGAAACGCCGCTGCGCTTCCTCCTCGCGGCGCGCCTGCTCGCTGGCGCTCAGCGCCTGGGTGCGCTCGCTGACCCGCTGCTCGAGGGCGCGCTGGGCGGCGCGCAGTTCCTCCTCGACCTGCTGGCGCTGGCGCACTTCGCTGGCCAGCTCGCGGTTCAGCTGGTCGCTGGCGCGGCGGGCGTGCTCCTCGAAGGTCATCAGCGACTGGTTCTGGAAGCGCTGCAGCAGGTTGCGCAGGGACGCGCGGTTGATCTGCCAGGCGCTGACCAGCAGCGCCGCCAGCAGGATCAGGCCGAACACCCCCCAGCCCTGCAGCTGGGCGTCGGCGCGACCGAGCAGGTACAGACTGGAGGGCAGCAGGCCGGGCACGGCGAAGGCCAGGAAGGCGCGCAGGCTGGCGGCATAGGCGACGCTGGAGGTAATGATCGCCGCCACCAGGATGCCGTAGATCAGCGCCTGCTGCAGCGGCGCGGCCAGCGGGATGAGCAGCACGCCGACCAGTGCCAGGGTGATGCCCGAGGCGGCGGCGCCGAACAGGAAGGTCTGTCGCCAGGCCGGGGCGGCCTGCAACTCGGCCGGCGCCTGTTGGAAGGCACGGGTCTGCCACAGGCGCAGGCCGCCGAGCAGGCTCAGCCAGGCCAGCAGGCCGCCGAGCAGGAGCGGGCTGTGCTGACCCCAGAGCAGGGTGACGCAACTCAGGCCGCCGAGCAGCATCAGCAGGGTGGGCAGGCGCGAGCCGCGGTACAGCTGGCGGGTCAGCGCCGCGTCGATCTGCGCGGCATAGTGCTGACGTACGTCCTCCGGCGCGATCACCGGCGGGGCGACATCAGACGAAAAGAGAAAGGTCATGAGTGCTGCTTGTCTTGTTGTTTTTGTATTGTCGTCCTGGACATGGCGCGGCTCACTCCCTGTGGCGAGTGGCCGGCACTTCCGGCCAGCGCAGAGTTTGCCCCGTCTTCGCGCCGACCGCTAGAATGCCATGATGCGCGAAGACCTATCCTTTCTGCTTAGTACTCTCAACGATGCCCAACGCCAGGCCGTCGCCGCTCCACTCGGCCGCCAGCTGGTGCTGGCCGGTGCCGGCTCGGGCAAGACCCGCGTGCTGGTGCATCGCATCGCCTGGCTGATCGAGGTGGAGAATGCGCCGGCGCATTCGATCCTCTCGGTCACCTTCACCAACAAGGCCGCCGCCGAGATGCGTGCGCGCATCGAGCAGCTGCTCGGCATCAGCCCGGCCGGCATGTGGGTGGGCACCTTCCACGGCCTGGCCCACCGCCTGCTGCGCGCCCACTGGCAGGAGGCGGGCCTGGCGGAGAACTTCCAGATCCTCGACTCCGACGACCAGCAGCGCCTGGTCAAGCGGGTGATCCGCGAGCTGGGCCTCGACGACAACAAGTGGCCGGCGCGCCAGGCACAGTGGTTCATCAACGGCCAGAAGGACGAGGGCATCCGCCCGCAGCACATCCAGCCGGCCGGCGACCACTACCTGACCACCATGCTGCAGATCTACAGCGCCTACGAGGCCGCCTGCCGGCGCGCCGGGGCGATCGACTTCGCCGAGCTGCTGCTGCGCGCGCTGGACCTGTGGCGCGACCAGCCCGGCCTGCTCGAGCACTACCAGCGGCGCTTCCGGCATATTCTGGTCGACGAGTTCCAGGACACCAACGCCGTGCAGTACGCCTGGCTGCGCCTGCTCGGCCAGGGTGGATCGAGCCTGATGGTGGTCGGCGACGACGACCAGTCGATCTACGGCTGGCGCGGCGCGCGGATCGAGAACATCCAGCAGTTCGGCCGCGACTTCGCCGACGCCGAAACCATCCGCCTGGAGCAGAACTACCGCTCCACCGCGCGCATCCTCAAGGCCGCCAACGCGCTGATCGCCAACAACCAGGGCCGCCTGGGCAAGGAACTGTGGACCGAGGGCCACGAGGGCGATCCGCTGGCGCTGTACGCCGCGTTCAACGAGTACGACGAGGCGCGCTACGTGGTCGAGAGCATCGTCGACGCGGTGCGCAAGGACGGCCTCAAGCGCAGCGAGATCGCCATCCTCTACCGCTCCAACGCCCAGTCGCGGGTGCTCGAGGAGTCCTTGCTGCGCGAGAAGGTGCCCTACCGCATCTACGGCGGCCAGCGCTTCTTCGAGCGCGCCGAGATCAAGAACGCCATGGCCTACCTGCGCCTGGTGCGCGAGCGCGAGGACGACGCGGCGCTGGAGCGGGTGCTCAACCTGCCGCCGCGCGGCATCGGCGAGAAGACCGTGGAGACCCTGCGCGAGATCGCCCGCAGTGAGAACCTGTCGTTGTGGCGCGCGCTGCACCAGGCGGTTGGCAACAAGCTGGTGCCCGGCCGCGCCGCCGGCGCGCTGAACGCCTTCGTCGAGCTGATCGACACCCTCGCCCTGCGCGTCGAGGAGATGCCGCTGCACCTGCAGACCCAGACGGTGATCGAGCAGTCCGGGCTGATTCCCTTCCACCTCGCCGAAAAGGGCGAGAAGGGCCAGACCCGCATCGACAACCTCGAGGAACTGGTCAGCGCCGCGCGCGCGTTCGAGACCACCGAGGAGGAGCTGTCGCCGCTGGCCGCGTTCATCGACCACGCCGCGCTGGAAGCCGGCGACACCCAGGCCGACGTCGACGAGGACAGCGTGCAGCTGATGACCCTGCACAGCGCCAAGGGCCTGGAGTTCCCGCTGGTGTTCCTGGTCGGCATGGAGGAAGGCCTGTTCCCCCACAAGATGAGCATGGAGGAGCCCGGCCGCCTCGAGGAGGAGCGCCGTCTCGCCTACGTCGGCCTGACCCGCGCCATGCAGCGCCTGGTGCTGACCTACGCCGAGACGCGCCGCCTGTACGGCAGCGAGACCTACAACAAGGTGTCGCGCTTCGTCCGCGAGATTCCGCCGGGACTGATCCACGAGGTGCGCCTGGCCAACGCGGTCAGCCGGCCGTATACCGGCAACCGCAGCGTGGCCAGCCCGTTCGCCGGCGCCAGCGTGCCGGAAACCGCCTTCGCCCTCGGCCAGCAGGTGCGCCACAGCCTGTTCGGCGAAGGGGTGATCCTCAACTATGAAGGCTCCGGCGCCCAGGCGCGGGTGCAGGTGAACTTCGCCAGCGAAGGCACCAAGTGGCTGATGCTGTCCTACGCCAAGCTGGAAGCGCTGTAGCCGGCGCTGTCGCTGGCTGCGCGTTCCAAACGACACAACAAAAAACGGCCGATTGCGGCCCCATCGAGCAATGGAGAACACCCGATGAATCGTCGCCAACTGTTCGGCGCTGCCGCAGCGCTGCTGGCTGCCATGGGCCTGACCGGCTGCAAGGAAGAAGCTGCCACAGCACAGAGCACCACCCAGCCGGCCGCTGCGCCGGCGCAGACCTTCACCTGGAAGATGGTCACCTCCTGGCCGAAGAACTACCCGGGCCTGGGCACCGGCGCCGAGGGCTTCGCCCAGCGGGTCAACGCCATGAGCGGCGGCCGCCTGACCATCAAGGTGTACGCCGGCGGCGAGCTGGTGCCGCCGCTGGAGGCGTTCGACGCCGTGTCCCAGGGCACCGCCGAGCTGGC
Source organism: Pseudomonas linyingensis (assembly GCF_900109175.1). GTDB lineage: Bacteria > Pseudomonadota > Gammaproteobacteria > Pseudomonadales > Pseudomonadaceae > Geopseudomonas > Geopseudomonas linyingensis. The sequence goes on from NZ_FNZE01000012.1 coordinate 95,948, forward strand.
CCACACCACCCCCTACTACTGGAAGGGCAAGACCGCCGCGGCGCAGTTCTTCACCGCCGTACCGTTCGGCCTGTCGACCATGGAAATGCACGCCTGGCTGACCCACGGCGGCGGCATGGCCCTGTGGCAGGAAGCCTACGCGCCGTTCGGCATCAAGCCGCTGGCCGCGGGCAACTCCGGCATGCAGATGGGCGGCTGGTTCAACAAGGAGATCAACAGCCTGGAAGACCTCAAGGGCCTGAAGATCCGCACCCCGGGCCTCGGCGCCGAGGTCTACAACCGTCTGGGCGCGACCACCGTCAACCTGCCCGGCGGCGAGGTGTTCACCGCCATGCAGACCGGCGTCATCGACGCCACCGACTGGGTCAGCCCATACAACGACCTGGCCTTCGGCATCCACAAGGCGGCCAAGTACTACTACGCCCCAGGCTGGCAGGAGCCGCAGGCGGTCATCGAACTGCTGATCAACCAGAAGGCCTGGGACAGCCTGCCGGCCGACCTCAAGGCGATCGTCGAGGAAGCCTCGCGCGGCTCCGTGCAGGTCATGCTCGAGGAGTACTCCTGGAACAACGCCAAGGCGCTGGCCGAGCTGAAGAAGCAGGGCGTGGTGATCAAGCGCTTCCCCGACGAAGTGCTGGCCGCCATGCGCCACGAGTCCGAGCAGGTGCTCGACCAGCTGGCTGCCCAGAGCGACCTGAACGGCCGCATCTGGTCGTCGATGAAGGCCTACCGCGAGCAGGCCGTCGAGATGAGCAAAATCTCCGAGAAAGAGCTGCACAACTGGCGCTGAGACCCGCCCGGCGGCGCAATCGTCCGTCCTGAGGTTGCCGTACGTCGGCGCCTGCCGCAGGGCGGGCCCGACATGCGGGCGTGCAACAGCCCGAAACAATCTGCAACTGGCCGCCTGCCCGCCGCTGGGCAAAGATGGTCCGCGTGAATTTCACAACCGAGAGCCCTCTCACATGCAACGATTTCTCAGCCTGGCCATGGCCCTGTGCCTCAGCCTGACTCTCAGCATTGATGCCTTCGCCGCCAAGCGCTTCGGCGGCGGCAAGTCGTTCGGCTCCGCGCCGACGCACCAGACCCAGCAGCGCCAGACCACCCAGGCGGCGCCGACGGCCACCGCCCCGACCGCCGGTGCCGCAGCCCGTCCGGCCAGCGGTGCTTCGCGCTGGCTCGGCCCGCTGGCCGGCATCGCCGCCGGCGGCCTGCTCGCCTCGATGTTCATGGGTGACGGCTTCGAGGGTTTCCAGTTTCTCGACTTCCTGATTCTCGGCCTGATCGCCTTCCTGGCCTTCCGTTTCTTCGCCTCGCGGCGCAAGGCCCAGGGCGCTACTCCGGCCTACGCCGGCATGGGCAACGCCCAGGCCTACCAGGCCCCGGCCCAGCCGCAGGTCGCTGCGGCGGCCAGTCCGGCCGCCAACACCGTGTTCGGTGGCGGCGCCGCGCAGCCGGCGCGCACCTTCAACGCCCCGGCCTGGTTCGACGAGCAGCGCTTCGTCGGCGTGGCCCGCGAGCACTTCCTCAACCTGCAGCAGCACTGGGACGCCGCGGAGATGGACAAGATCGCCGAGTTCGTCACCCCGCAGATGCTCGAGTTCCTCAAGCAGGAGCGCGCCAGCCTGGGCGACGGCTTCCAGTCCACCTACGTCGACCAGTTGCAGGTCAACCTGGACGGCATCGAGCAGCAGGGCGGCAAGACCATCGCCACCCTGACCTTCGACGGCGTGGCCAAGACCTCGCGTTTCGACCAGGGCGAAGCCTTCAGCGAAAGCTGGCGCATGGAGCGTGCCGACGGCGACAACCAGCCCTGGCTGGTCGCCGGTATCCGCCAGAACGGCTGATTGCGCAGCGCACGACCCACAAGAACGAGACAAGACCCGGGCCTGGCCCGGGTCTTGTCGTTTCAGGCATTCGCGGGGCGCGCGCCGTTGCGCTATAAAGCACCCCGCTTTGCCGTTCCCCATTACCCATCAAGAGGGCTGTTGCCGTGGAAGAAGTGATCGACCGACTGCACGAGCTGAACGAGCCGGTGCCGGTGCCGCTGGAACTACCGGACGAGGACATGCTGGTGGAAATCCAGGAGCAGATCCTCATCCACCTGCCCTTCGAGCTGCGCGAGTACCTGCTCAAGGCCAGCGATGTGGTCTACGGCCACCTGGAGCCGGTGACCGCCAGCGATCCGCACTCGCACACCTACCTGCCCGACGTCGCCTCCCGCGCCTGGCACGAGGGCCTGCCGCGCTATCTGGTGCCGCTGTGCGAGGACCGCGGCCGCTACTACGCGGTCGACCCGGAAGGCCAGGTGCTGCTGTGGGACGGCGAGATCGACGAGGACCAGAGCTGGGACTCGGTCTGGCACTGGATCGACGAGGTCTGGCTGGAAGGCGCCTGACGCGCCTCGACCGCGACGCCTTCGGCTGAAGCGACGCCGTTGTGGCGTCGTCCCCAGGCGAATGTCGCAAAGCCGACAGGCCGCCCCGCCGCTTGGCCAGCAACCGCCCGCCGCATCTGGCTTGCAGGCGGGTCGCCATCTTGGTATCGCTCTTGCAACGGCCTCTCCCAGGCCTACAGGAGCGTGCCCGTCCCATGTCGACCCAGACCCTGCCCGACCCCGCCGCAGCCCTCGCCGTGGTGCGCGACTACCACCAGCGCACCAAGCACCGCTTCGCCGCCTACGCCCACGGCCCGGGCACCCTCGACTGGGACGCGCAGCCGGCGCCGTTCCGCCATTTCGACGGTGCGGCGCAGATCGCCCTGCCGCGCCTCGCCGCGCTGGCGCCCGGCAGCGTCCTGTACGCGGCGCTGCAACGGCCGTTCGCCGCGCTGGACGACCCCCTGCCGCCGCTGCCGGTGGACCTGGCGAGCATCGGCGCCCTGCTGCAGCTGTCGCTCGGCCTCACCGCCTGGAAGAGTTACGGCCCGGACCGCTGGGCGCTGCGCGCCAACCCCTCCAGCGGCAACCTGCACCCCATCGAGGCCTACCTGCTGCTCGGCGGGATCGACGGCCTGGTCGACGGCCTCTACCACTACCGCCCGGAAAGCCACGCCCTCGAGCTGCGCGCCAGTCACGCGACCACCGGCGGCGGCCCGCGTCTGGCCGTGCTGCTCACCTCGGTGATGTGGCGCGAGGCCTGGAAGTACGGCGAACGCGCCTTCCGCTACTGCCAGCTCGATACCGGCCACGCCGCCGGCGCCCTGCGCTACGCCGCTGCCGCGCTGGGCTGGACGTTGGCCGAACAGCCGCAGGTCGGCAGCGGCAGTCTGGCGCAGCTGGCCGGCATCGACCGCCTGGCCGAGTTCCCCGCCCGCAAGCGCGCCGAGACCGAAGTGGAGGAAGCCGAGATCCTTCTCGCCGTCGGCCTGACCGGCGCGCCGCCGACGCCGCTGGCCGCCGCCGAACTGCAGGCGCTGGCCGCCAGCGCGCAGTGGCATGGCGTCGCCTCGAGCATCGACCGCCACCCGCTGTACCACTGGCCGCTGATCGCCGAGGTGGCCGCCGCCAGCCGCGGCGAGGATGGCGCTGTGCCGCCCGCCGCCGTGCTGGCACCGCCGCGTCCGCGCGCGCCGGGCGAGGCCGCCCAGCCGCTGCAGCCGCTGATCCTCGGACGGCGCAGCGCCCAGCGCTTCGACCATCAGCACCGCATGACGCTCGCCCAGTTCACCGCCCTGCTCGCCCGCCTGCAGCCCGCCGCCGGCGTGCCCTGGGACGTGTGCGCCGCCACCCCGCGTGCGGCGCTGCTGCTGTTCGTCAACCGGGTCGAGGGCTTGGTGCCCGGCCTCTACCTGCTGCCGCGCAGCGAGGCGCAGCTGTCCGCCCTGCGTCCGCAGTTGGCCGAGCGCTTCCGCCTGTGGCCGATCCCCGGCATCGAGTCCCTGCTGCAGCTCGCCGCGCTGGAGCCGCTCGCCCTGGCGCGCATCGCCCGCGCCCTGCACTGCCACCAGGAGCTGGCGTCCACCGCCTGCTTCGCCGTCGGCATGCTCTGCGAGTTCGACGCCGCCCTGGCCGCCGGTCCCGCCGCCTACCGCGCGCTGCACCGCGAAGCCGGGCTGATCGGCCAGGCGCTCTACCTGGAGGCCGAAGTCCACGGCCTGCGCGGTACCGGTATCGGCTGCTTCTTCGACGACCCGGTGCACGAACTGCTCGGCCTCGCCGGCACGGCCTGGCAGAGCCTCTACCACTTCACCGTCGGCCGGGCGCTGGACGATGCGCGCATCGAAACCGCGCCGGCCTACCCCGACTGACCCCTCTGCGGAGATTTCCCATGACCACAGCCGAACGCGTGCCCTTCCAATGCCTCGCTGCCGACGCAGCCGCGGCGCTGATCCGCGCCGAGCCGGACCTCAAGCTGTTCGACGTGCGCGACCTGCAGAGCTACCAGCAGGAGCACCTCGACGGTGCCATGCACCTCAGCGAGGACCGCGTGCCGCTGTGGGTCGGCCGCCTGCCCAGGGAGGCGCCGCTGCTGGTCTACTGCTACCACGGCAACGCCAGCAAGACCTTCGCGCAGATGTTCAGCGACTTCCGCTTCGCCCGCGTGTACAGCGTCGACGGCGGCTTCCGGCCGCTGGCCAACGCCCTGGCCGCGCCCGCGGGGGAAGAGGCACCGAGCGATGCGCTCAGCTCCGCACTGAGCGCCTTTCTCGCCGACTGGGAATACCCGGCCGGCGACCTCGACGCCGGTGGCCCCCACGGACTGACCCTGCTGATGCGCGCCGCCCTGCAGGGCGAGCGCGAGATCGTCCAGGAACTGCTGGCCCTCGGCGTCGACCTGCACGCGCGCAACGACGACGGCAACACCGCCCTGTGGCTGGCCTGCGTGTCGCGCGACGCCGGCCTGGTGCAGGACCTGATCGAAGCCGGTAGCGAGCTGGACAACCGCAACGACGCCGGCGCCACCGCGCTGATGTACACCGCCTCCAGCGACCGCCCGCAACTGCTCGAACTGCTGCTCGCCGCCGGCGCCGACCCGCAGCTGCGCAACTTCGACGACCTGCGCGCGGTGGAACTGGCCGCCTCCAGGGCCTGCCTGAAGCTGCTGCGCCATACGGCGGAGTGAGGCCGCGCTGAGCGAGGTCCCGAATGGCCACAAGGACGGCCGCGCCAGGCGTTTCGCCGTCTACGAGCTCAGCCCGCGGACCTGCCGCCGGGCTCGGTCCGCCGCTCGCCGTTCGGCATCCGCGCAGGACGAGAGGCCACTGCGCGAGCCGCTGGCGAGCACTGACCGGAAAATGTGACCATGCGGTCACGCGTCTGCGTCATTCTGAGCATCTCTCCCTTTATGGTCCGCCGCCCCCATGCACCCTTTGCGCACAACCCTGCACAACGAACTGCACTCGCGCCCGTCGATCTATTTCCGCGAGCCATCCCATGTCTATCACCTGGCTTTCGTCGATGCCGAGCAGGCCTGTGACGAACTGATCGGGCAGCTTGGCCAGTTGGCCAGCGACGTGCTGCCGGGCAACGGCATGCAGGGCCTGCTGCGCCTGGACGCCGCCACCCTGAAGTGGGAGCGCCACAGCGAGTTCTTCACCCTCACCCTGGTGCTGCCACGCCCCGCGCAGGGCGCGCCCTGGCCGCCGCTGCCCGAACCGTGGGCCGGGCTGATCGAGGCGCACCGGCCGCTGCTGATCAGCGCCGTTCAGGTGCTGGTGGAAGCCGAGCGGGACTGGGCGGGCGCGGCCACTGCCTATGGTTTCAAGGATCCCGCCGGCTCCCATCTGGGCGATGGTGACGCCACCGCCTGGTCGGACTTTCGCCTCGACGACAACGGCGTCAACCGCATCCTGCTGGTCAATCGCCGGCTCAATGCCTACCGCCTGGGGCGCATAATCCGGCGCCTGCTGGAGATCGAGACCTACCGCATGATGGCCTCGCTGACCCTGCCGGTGGCGCAGGAGGTCAGCCTGCAACTGAAGGACTACGACCGCGAACTGGCCAGCCTGTCCGACCGCAATGCCGAGGGCAGCGACAGCGCCAAGGTGCTCTCCGCCGCCATCGCCCAGCTGTCCGCGCGCATCGTCAGTTGCTCCGTGCGCACCCGCCAGCGCTTCGGCGCCACCGCCGCCTATGCGCAGATCGTTTTCGAGCGCATCGCCGAGCTGCGCGAAGGCCATGTCGACGACTGCCAGCGTCTCGGCGTGTTCATCGAGCGACGCTTCCGCCCCACCGTGCGCTATTGCGCGGCCACCGACCAGCGCCTGGAGCGCCTCGGCCAGAGCGTGGCCAACCTCGGTGACCTGCTGCAGGCACGGGTACAGGTGGAAGTGGAGGAGCAGAACTCGGCCATCCTGCACAGCCTGAACGCCCGCGCCGATACGCAGATCCGCATCCAGAAGGCGGTCGAGGGCCTGTCGATCATCGCCATCAGCTACTACCTGCTGAGCCTGTTCAAGCTGCTGTATCAGGGGCTGCACGGACTCGGTCTGGACATCTCGGTACGCAGCGCGATGCTCGGCATGGGCCCGCTGGCCTTGCTGATCCTGCTCGGCATCATGCGGCGCATCCGCCAGGCCAGGCAGCACTGAGAAAGTTTCTGCCCCTCGTCACAAGGCCGGGCGCGGTCAGCGCCCTACCCCGCGCCGCCGGCCATCTCGCCGTGCGGCACGGCATGCCGCCTGACCGCCCAGGTCACTCCGCCGATCAGCAGGCCGATGGCCAGGGTTTCCAGCAGGGTCGGCAGGCGCTGCAGGTAGAGGAAGCCGTAGAGCAGGGAGAACAGGGTCTCGAAGACGATCAGCTGCCCGGTCAGGGTCAGCGGCAGGCGCCGCGAGGCGGCGTTCCACAGTAGGTTGGCGAGCCAGGAGCCGAGCACCGCGGAGCTCAGGCTGAGCAGCCAGAAGGCCGTCCAGCGCTGCTCGCTGGCCTCGACCCGCAGGCTGTCGGGCAGCAGCAGGGCGGCGCCCAGCCACAGCAGCGCGGCGAGCAGGCCGGTGACGATGCCCCACAGCGTCGACCACTCGCCGCTGTCGAAGCGGCTCTGCTTGAGGCAGCGGGCATTGGCGGCGGCGAACCAGGTCCAGCAGCCCAGCGCGGCGAAGGCGCAGGCGATGCCGAGCAGGCGCTCGCCGAGCGGGCGCTGCGGCGCGGGGTCGAACAGTAGGGTTTCCAGGTTGATGCAGGCGATACCGACCACCACCAGCAGCAGCGGCACGGCCAGGCGCCTGAGCGGCACGGCGCCGGCGTCGCGGCGGCCGAGCAGGGTGACGGTCACCGGCACCACGCCGACAATCAGCGCCGCGCTGGCCACCCCGGCGAGCTGGATGGCGCTGGCCAGCAGCAGGTAGTAGACGATGTTGCCGGTGAGGGCGAGCTGCACCAGCTTGAGCGTGTCGTCGATGGTCAGCCGGCGCAGCAGGCGCGGCGCCACCGGCAGGGCGATCAGCAGGGAGACCAGGCCGTACAGGCTGTAGCGCGCGCAGCTGAGCAGCAGCGGGCTGAATTCCGGCAGCAGGCTGGGGGCCAGGATGACCAGCCCCCAGGTCGCGCCCGCCATGCCTCCGTAGACTACACCGCGTTTCATTCCAGCCACCCCCAGTTGTCGAGGCGGCCAAGAATAGGCAGCGGGACGGCACTCCACAAAAGATAAATCGGCACAGGTCCATTCCTGTCTGGAATGGCTTTGGCGATCATCGGGGCTCCCCCTGTCCCCATCCCCGGAGGTCCCCGTGAGCCGCTACGCCCGCCATCTGCCACCGCTGGAAACCCTGATCGCCTTCGAGGCGGTGGGCCGCAACGGCAGCTTCACCCGCGCCGCCACTGAGCTGTACTTGACCCAGAGCGCGGTGAGCAAGCAGATCCGCGCCCTCGAGGACAGCCTCGGCGTCGCCCTGTTCGAGCGCCAGGCCCGCGGCATCCGCCTGACCGCGGCGGGCGCGGCCTTCTACGCCGAGGTCGGTGTCGCCCTGGAGCGGCTGCAGGGCGCCGCGACGCGCATCCGCGCCGCCCACCAGAGCAACAGCGTCAGCGTGCTGTGCACCCACGCGGTGGCGCAGTTCTGGCTGTTCCCCCACCTGCTCAGCTTCAACCGCGCGCACCCGGCGATCACCGTGAACCTGCACGCCAGCAACGAGATCGACGAATCCCGGGTGGCCGACCACGACTTCGGCATTCTCTACGGCGCGGGGCGCTGGTCGTCGTTGAGTGCCGAGCTGCTGTTCCCCGAGATCGTCTATCCGCTGGCCAGCGCCCGCCTGCAGACCGCGCCGGTCGGCACGCCCGCGGAGGTGGCGGCGCTGCCGCTGATCGAGCTCGACGCCTCGGCGTGGAACTGCATCGACTGGCGCGACTGGTTCCGCCACTTTGGCCTCGAGCACATTCCGGCCGAGGACGCGCCGACCTTCAACCAGGTGACCCTGGCCTTCAAGGCCATCGAGCAGGGCCTGGGCGTCGGCCTCGGCTGGGAGTTCATGGCCCGCGACGGCATCGCGCGCGGCGAGCTGAAGCGGGTCGGCGCCTTCGCGTTCGTCACCGGCAACGCCGACTACCTGGTCCACCCGCGGCACAAGCCGCTGTCGGCGGCGGCGGCGACCTTTCGCGACTGGCTGCTGGGCCAGACGCCGGCCTGATCGGCGCGCTGACCCCGACGGCGCAAGGGCGCCTGTCTCGACGCTGGCCGCCGCTGCGGCCTATGATCCGCGCCCGTTCCGTCGCCAAGCGCACTATCCATGCCCTACCTGTTGATCGTCACCCTGCTCTGGGCCTTCTCCTTCAGCCTGATCGGCGAATACCTGGCCGGCCAGGTGGACAGCGACTTCGCCGTGCTGGCGCGGGTACTGGTCGCCGCCCTGGTGTTCCTGCCGTTCACCGTCTGGCGCGGCCTGCCGGTGCGGCTGCTGGCCGGCTTCTGGCTGGCCGGGGCGCTGCAGTTCGGCATCACCTACCTGTGCCTGTACCGCAGCTTCACCGTGCTGACGGTGCCCGAGGTGCTGTTGTTCACCGTGCTCACGCCGATCTACGTGACCCTGCTCGACGACGCTCTGGCGCGGCGCTTCAACCCCTGGGCGCTGTTCGCCGCCGTGGTGGCGGTGGGCGGCGGGGCGATCATCCGCTTCAAGCCGCTGGAGGGCGACTACCTGCTCGGCTTCCTGCTGCTGCAGGTCGCCAACGCCACCTTCGCCGCCGGCCAGGTGCTGTGCCGCCAGCTGCTGGCGCGCTATCCGGTAGAGCAGCCGCTGCATCGCTACTTCGGCCACTTCTTCCTCGGCGCACTGGTGCTGGCGCTGCCCTCGTTCCTGCTGTTCGGCAACCCGGCCAAGCTGCCGCACACCGCCGTGCAGTGGGGCGTGCTGCTGTGGATGGGCCTGTTCGCCACCGCGCTGGGCATGTTCTGGTGGGTCAAGGGCAGCACGCGGGTGAACGCCGGCACCCTGGCGGTGCTCAACGAGCTGCACGTGCCGGCCGGCCTGCTGGTCAATCTGCTGATCTGGAACCGCGACGCCGACCTGCCACGCCTGGCCGCCGGCGGCGCGGTGATCCTCGCCTCGCTGTGGTTGTGCCGGCTGGGACGGCGGCGCTGGAGCGCTCCCAGTCCGGCCTAGCTAGCCGCCGAAGCGCGCCGGCACCAGCCGGCGCAGCTGCCGGCCCACCACGGCGCGAAAGCGTGCGTTGTGGATGCACACGCCGCCGGCCAGGCCGACCAGGCAGCCCAGCACGGTATCGAAGAAGCGCGCCTCGATCAGCGCGGCGACCGGCCCCTGGCCGAGGGTGGCGGCCTCGGCGAGGAGGATGGTCATCGGTGTGATGAAGATCACCGCGAAACCGTAGTGGCGCACCACCGCGGTCTCCACCACGAAGGCCAGCAGCATCATCGTCAGGGTGATGCTCCAGGGCTCGAGCGGCAGCAGGAGCAGCCCCCAGGCGACCAGCAGGCCGATGGCGGTGCCGAGCAGACGGTGCAGCTGCTTGTTCCATACCGCCTGCAGCGAGGCGCCCTGGATCACCGCCAGGCAGCTGACCGGTACCCAGTAGGCCTTCTCCAGCTGCAGGAGCTGGGCGATGGCCAGTGACAGGCCGACGAACAGGCCGATCACCACCGAGTCGAACACCACGAAGTCGAAGGTCGGCACCGGCAGCGGCGGTGCCGGATCGGGCTCGCGAGAGCGCAGGATGTAGGCGCTGTAGAAGAAGGCGATCAGGCAGGCCAGCAGCGCCCCCAAAGCCACCAGGCCGACCATCAGCGGCACCTGTTGCCATTCCAGCGGAGTGTAGGCGCCGAGCGACGCGGCCATGACGAAGAACAGGCTGCCGGGCACGCCCAAGCCGTAGAAGCGGCAGGCCATGCTCACCAGGATGGTGACGAACACCAGTGCCGGCATCTTCAGCAGCGGCACGAAGTGGCTCAGCAGCCCCAGCGCATAGCAGGCGATCATCGCGAAGGCCGCTGCCATCACCGTCAGCATGCGGTGGTACAGCGGCGTGCGCGGCGTGTAGAGGAACACCAGGCCGCCCAGCGCGGCCACCAGGCCGTAGTCCATGCGGCCGAGCAGCGTGCCGATCAGCAGCGGCAGGCCACTGGCCAGCGCCGCGGCGAAGGGCTTCTGCCAGGGCCGGTCGCTGGGGTTGACGGTCACCAGCTGGCGCCACTGCGCCTGCAGCAGTCTTTGCAGTTCAGTCCATTTGCCGTGCATCGCGCCTCCCCGTCCGCTGCCGCGCTATCCGCCCTGCCATCCTAAGCTCCGGCCAGCGCCGCGTCGCGGCAAATGCACGACGGCTCTCTGAATACGGCGGGTGGCACCCCGGCAGCGCGCCCTGGGCGCGGCACTCGACTGACGGAATGCAGCGGGCAGGTCGCTAGTTGGAGTAAAGCTCGAACTGCATGTTGGCGTAGTTGCTCGCCCCACTGAGGTCCGGGAACAGCGTCAGGTGGTTGATGTTCATCTGCTCGAGGCCGCGCAGGACGTCGATTCGTTCCGCGTTGGGCAGGTGGATCTTGCGGATGACCGCCCGGTTCGAGCCGGCGAACTCATGGGCGATCAGCGCTTCCAGCTCCTCGCCGGATTCCGAATAGGAGAACAGGCCGTTCTGGCCGAGCACCCGGGCATTCTCGTCGGAGTTCGGCGTGTAAAAGCGCACCATCTTCGCCAGATTGGGGCGCTCCTCCACTTCACGCTTGTTCAGCGACACGACGATGCGCTTGCGGGTGTCGTCCTTGTCGGTGTTGGCGAAGGCGAAGAACGCCGCGGTGTAGGGCGAGTGGGTCCAGTCGACCAGCGGCGTCAGCAGCTCGAAGTGCTGGCCCAGCGCCCACCACTCCAGCGGCTCGTCGTACTGCGGCGGATTGGCGCCACGCTTGCCGCGGATGGCCATCTTGAAGCGGTTGAGCTGCTCCTGACGCAGCTTGGCGGTCTTCGACTTGTCGGCGATCCGTCGGTCGATGGTCGACTCGAGCTTGTAGTAGTCCTTGCGATGGCCGCGATAGATCCAGCCGCAGCCGGGCGAGAAGGTTTCCTGCACGTAGTCGATGAAGAAGTTCCACTTGCGGATGTGGATCTCCTCGATGCCGTCGCGGACTCGGCCGGATGTCCAGCGGGGTTGCGTTCCCTTGTTCATGTTCGAAAAACCTGTTGGCTGGGTACTGCACCGGGAGCGAACCGCGCGGGCTCGCTCCCGGTTCGGTTACGCGGGGTGAGCGGCGGCGCCGTGCTGGGTGAACACCAGCGCCTTGAGGCCGCTGTCGGGGTGGATATCGGCGAACTCGGGCGGGTTTTCCAGGCGCTCGACAAAGAGCAGGCTGGGCGCCTCGCTGGCCATGCCGTCGATCAGGAAGTCGACGCCGATGGCCGGGTCGTTCACGCAGGCCAGTACCGTGCCGTCGGCGGTCAGCAGATCGGGCAGGCGGCGGAGGATCTTCTGGTAGTCCTTGGTCAGCGCAAAGCTGCCCTTCTGGAAGGACGGCGGATCGATGATGATCAGGTCGTAGGGACCGTACTTCTTCAGCTTGCCCCACGACTTGAACAGGTCATGGCCGAGGAAGCTCACCCGGTCGAGATCCTGGCCGTTCAGGCGGTGATTGTCGCGCCCGCGGTTCAGCGCCGCCTTGGCCATGTCCAGGTTGACCACCTGCTCGGCGCCGCCGGCCAGCGCCGCCACCGAAAAGCCGCAGGTATAGGCGAACAGGTTGAGCACCCGCTTGCCCTGCGCCTGCTCCTGCACCCAGCGGCGGCCGTAGCGCATGTCGAGGAACAGGCCGTTGTTCTGCTTCCTGCCGATATCCAGCTTGAAGCGCAGGCCATTCTCGCTGATCAGCCATTCGTCGATGGGCTCGCCGCGCAGGAACTCGGTGGTGCTCTCCGGCAGGTAGCGGTGCTGCAGCAACAGGGTGTGCGCCTGGCTGGCCTGCCAGGCCGGGGACTCGCTCAGGGCCATCAGCATCTGCTTCAGTGCGGCCAGCTCGGCCTCGCCCGGCTCGCGGAACAGCGCCACCAGCAGCACGCCCTGCAGCCAGTCCGCGGTGACATGTTCGAGCCCCGCCCAGCGCCGGCCGCGGCCGTGAAACAGGCGGCGGGTTTCGTCGGGCAGGGAACTCAGGGCGCAGATCAATTGCTCGTGCAGGGTGGCGATGGCTTGTGGATGCATGGCTCGGTATCGGGCAGAGGTTGCGGCGTATTTTAAGCGCAGCCGAGGGGCTGGCGGTGCTGCTCCGGCGATGAAACGCCGCTGACTGTTCGTGCCGGGGTCCCGACGCAGACGCGTGGCTGCGCGCAAGCGCCCCGCGCCGCAGCCGTCCGGCGGCTATCTGCCGCCACAGGCCGGACGTCGGGAACGCGGCGGGCGGCGCGTTGTCTGCGCTCCACCAATAAATCCATTCCCGTTCCCACCCACTCGAAGCACTCCCCATGCCTACCCGCCCTGCCCGCTACCTGTCGATCTGCGTTGCCTCCCTGTTGCTGCTCGCCTGCCCCAGCGCCCCGGCCGCCTCCGGCGCGAACGGCTCGCGGCTCTACCCGGACGAGGTGAAAGACCTGCTGCGCGAACACAACCGCGCGCGCGCCGATGTCGGCGTGCGGCCGCTGCAATGGTCGCCGCAGGTCGCCAAATCCGCCCAGCGCTGGGCCGACCGCCTCGCCGACAGCAGTTGCCGCATGCAGCACAGCCGCGGCTCGGGCTACGGCGAGAACCTGTACCGGGCCACCGTCGACCACTACGAGGTGCGCGACGCCGCCCGGTCCTGGGCGCGGGAGAAACGCCTCTATCGCGGCGGCCCGCTCAAGCGGCACAACTGGGCACCCAGCGGCCACTACACCCAGATGGTCTGGCGCGACACCCGCCGCCTCGGCTGCGGCGTCAGCGAGTGCGACGACAAGATGATCGTGGTGTGCCACTACGAGCCGAAGGGGAACTTCATAGGGCGGGCGCCGTATTGAGGTGATCCGCCGGAGCGCAAATGATGGCTCCCACGCTCCTGCGTGGGAGCCCGACCTCTGGACGCTCTGCGTCCAGCCGCAGGAGCGGTTTGGAGTACGTGCCCACGCGGCAGCGTGGGCACGATCAATTGCCGGCCTTCCGCCAAGCAGTGTGGTGGGGTCAGGCCCGCAGCGGATGCGCCGCCAGCTCGACGCCCATTGCGCGCATCACCTTCACCACAGTATCAAAACGGGGCTTTGCGCCGGGGGCGAAGGCCTTGTACAGGCTTGCGCGTCCCAGACCGGAGTCCCGGGCGATCTGCGCCATGCCGCGCGCCTTGGCGACGTGGCCGACGGCGCGAATCAGTTCGTCGATATCGCCCTCGGCCAGCACCTGGGACAGGTATTCGCTGATGGCTTCCTCGCTGTCGAGCAGCGCCGCCAGGTCGAACTCGGTAATCACGGGTTTCATTCGATCTCTCCAGCCAGCCTCTTGGCCAGCGCAATGTCACGCGACTGCGAGGACTTGTCCCCACCGCACAGCAGCAGAATCAGCATCTCGCCACGCCGCGTGAAGTACAGCCGGTAGCCCGGTCCAACATCCACACGCATCTCCGAAACTCCCTCGCCCACCGGCTTCACGTCGCCCAGATTGCCGGCCGCAGCACGGTCTATGCGCCGGGCGATGGCGATCCTGGCGCGCAGGTCGCGCAACGCGGTGTGCCAGTTGGCGAAGGTGTCGGTTTGCTAGATGAGGTAGGCCATGCGTCAAGTGTATCCGAGTGGATACGTTGCGCAAGCGCCACCCGGCTGCAGGCTCGACCTAGAGCGGCTCATTCCCCGTGCAAGGTCACCACCACTGTCCGCGCCCCGCCATGATCGCGGTGCTCGCACAGGTAGATGCCCTGCCAGGTACCCAGATTCGGCCGCCCGTTGCTGATCGGCAGGCTCAGGCTGTTGCCCAGCAGGCTGCTCTTGATGTGAGCGGGGAGGTCGTCGCTGCCTTCGAGGGTGTGCTGGTAGTAGGGCTCGTCCTCGGGGACGGCGCGGTTGAACCAGGCCTCGAAGTCGCTGCGCACCGTCGGGTCGGCGTTTTCGTTGAGGGTCAGGGAGGCGGAGGTGTGCTGGATGAACACATGCATCAGCCCGACGCGCATCTCGCGGATCGCCGGGCAGTGGGCGAGGATTTCGTCGGTGACCAGATGGAAGCCGCGATGGCGGGGTTTGAGCTGGAGGCGGTATTGGTGCCACATGGTCCGGCGCCCTGCGGGGAGGGAAAGGGAGCGGGATTATTTGCTGTGGTGGGGAGAAGGTCAAAAGCCGCGCGCTCCGCTGTGGGTAACTTCTCCTGATGGCTCCCACGCTCCGGTGTGGGAGCCTGAGTTCTGGACGCTCCGCGTCCAGCCACAGGAGCGGCTCAGCGTGAGTGCCCACGCGGGGGGCACGATCAAACAACTCGCGCAGCGATTGTCCGCCTCTGCCGAGACGGATCGGTGGACAAGACTGCGCCGTTGTCCACCCTACTTCCTACCGATCCGGCAGTTGTATAGGCTGTGGTCAGCTGTCGATGGTCTTTGATATCAATTGCTCAAATGGGAGAGCATATGGAACTGACAGAAAAACAAGCTCTAATCAGGCTCAGCATGCTGAATGCCGAGGTTGTTGATGCGGACTTTGAGGAAGTCATGGTTTCTAAGATTAGCTCTGGCTGGCCGCCGGAGTTGATGACTAGACTAGAGGGGCTCTGGGGTGTGACCAAGAGGATGGCAGGGGAGTCCGTTGCCATTGGAAAAATCATTCTCATGAAAGTTTTTGAATTCGTGGAGAATAATCCGAAAGTATTTGTTGGAGCTGCGGTTGGTGCTGCCTTCAGTGTGTTGGCTTCTGGTATTCCATTTGTCGGCGCGATTATCGCCCCATATGTTGCGGCCATTGGTGCACTGACAGGAGCAGCTGTGGGTGCAGCAATGCAGACCCCCAAAGCTGACGGAAGCATAGAGTCTGGACTTATTACTCTTGCTGAGAGTTTTTTTGGCTTGTTTGTCGCTATATTCAAGGCTGTCAAAAGCCATCTGAATGATTGATGCCTAGGAGGTGCCCTGATGAGTGATAGTCAGGACGCTGCGAGAAAGGAGCTAACAGAATCCGACTACCGTAACGCCATAGAAAAGCTTAAAAGGCGTGACAGGGTTGGTCTTGCTGGCGAAGTCGGTGTAACTGCAGGTGCAGCTGTTGCAGGTGCAGCTTCTGCAGGTGCTATCGCCAGTTCGGTAGGTGCAACTACCTTGTTAGGCTCGAGTACGCTTGCAAGTGCTTTGGGTGGTGTTTTTGTTACAACCACTCCGATTGGCTGGGTGGTTGGCGCTGCGGCAGTCGCAGGATTGGCGGGCTATGGAGTATCCAAACTGATCCGTTCTGGTGCGCGTCAGGATGCTGTTCGTGAAGGCTACATAAAATCAATCTCGAAAAAAATTTGTGTGACTCATGAAAGTCAATCGTTAACGGTTATTGTCGACGAAAAATCGGAGCTCTTTGAGTCTGTAGGGATTCTCGTGACGGCCGGGAAGATCGAGAAAGAGATTGCAGGTGGGATCATCCGTCTTGTCGAGTCAAGGAAACTGGATGTCGCTTTGGCAAGGCGTAGGGTTATCGATTTGGTTGAGGAGTAATGAACTCTGTTCAGGCGGTCAATTCCGTGTGGTAAGAGTCAACATCTACGAACAAGCCGCTGCTCCCTCCCGGAAGTAGCGGCTTTCTTTTACCTCAAGCGCAGGTGAAGTGAGGGCTTACCTCCTCGCCCCTCTTACCCCCTCCGCCAACTCCCGACACAACCCCAACACCCCACTCACCGCCTCAGCCGGCGAAGCAGCCTTGGCAATCCTGTCGATCAAAGCCGACCCCACTACCGCGCCATCGGCGCGTTTGGCCACTTCGGCGGCGTGTTCGGGGGTGCGGATGCCGAAGCCGATGCACAGCGGCAGGTCGGTGTGGCGGCGCAGGCGGACGACCGCTTCTTCTACCTGTTCCATGCTCGCCGCGCCGGCGCCGGTGACGCCGGCGACCGAGACGTAGTAGACGAAGCCGGAGCTGCCGTTGAGCACGGTCGGCAGGCGGGCATCGTCGGTGGTCGGGGTGGTCAGGCGGATGAAGTCGATGCCAGCGGCCTGGGCCGGGTCGCACAGTTCGTCGTTGTGCTCCGGCGGCAGGTCGACCACGATCAGGCCGTCGACGCCGGCTTCCTTGGCGTCGGCGACGAAGCGCGCCACGCCGTAGCAGAAGATCGGGTTGTAGTAGCCCATCAGCACCAGCGGGGTGTCCTGGTTGGTGGCGCGGAACTCGCGGACCATCTGCAGGGTTTTCGCCATGTTCTGGCCGTTGCCGAGGGCGCGGATGTTGGCCAGCTGGATGGCCGGGCCGTCGGCCATCGGGTCGGTGAACGGCATGCCCAGCTCGATCACGTCGGCGCCGGCGTCCGGCAGGCCCTTGAGGATTTCCAGCGAGGTGGCGTAGTCCGGGTCGCCGGCGGTGACGAAGGTGACCAGGGCGGCGCGGTTCTCTTGCTTCAGTGCGGCGAAGCGGCTCTGCAGGCGGCTCATGCGCGGGTCTCCTCGGCGGCGGCTTGTTCATCAAGTGACAGGTAGTGCATCACGGTCTGCATGTCCTTGTCGCCGCGGCCGGACAGGTTGATCACCATCAGGTGGTCCTTGGGCAGGCTGGGCGCGCGCTTGAATGCTTCGGCCAGGGCGTGGGACGACTCCAGCGCCGGGATGATGCCCTCCAGGCGGCAGCACTTCTGGAAGGCCTGCATGGCTTCGTCGTCGGTGATCGGCACGTATTCGACGCGGCCGACCTGGTGCAGCCAGGCGTGCTCGGGGCCGACGCCGGGGTAGTCGAGGCCGGCGGAGATCGAGTGGGCGTCGGTGATCTGGCCGTCGGCGTCCTGCAGCAGGTAGGTGCGGTTGCCGTGCAGCACGCCCGGCGCGCCGCCGGCCATGCTGGCAGCGTGCTTGCCGGTGTCGACACCGTGGCCGGCCGCCTCGACGCCGACGATCTTCACGCTCGGCTCGTCGAGGAATTCGTGGAACAGGCCGATGGCGTTGGAGCCGCCGCCGATGCAGGCGACCAGCGAGTCGGGCAGGCGGCCTTCCTGGGCGAGCATCTGCGCGCGGGTTTCCTTGCCGATCACCGACTGGAAGTCGCGGACCATGGCCGGGTAGGGGTGCGGGCCGGCGGCGGTGCCGATCAGGTAGAAGGTGTCGTGGACGTTGGTCACCCAGTCGCGCAGCGCCTCGTTCATGGCGTCCTTGAGGGTGCCGGTGCCGGCGGTGACCGGGATGACCGTGGCGCCGAGCAGCTTCATGCGGAAGACGTTGGCCTGCTGGCGGTCGATGTCGGTGGTGCCCATGTACACCACGCACTCGAGGCCGAAGCGTGCGGCGACGGTGGCGCTGGCCACGCCGTGCATGCCGGCGCCGGTCTCGGCGATGATGCGCTTCTTGCCCATGCGCCGGGCCAGCAGGATCTGGCCGATGCAGTTGTTGATCTTGTGTGCGCCGGTGTGGTTCAGCTCCTCGCGCTTGAGGTAGATCTTCGCGCCGCCGCAGTGCTCGGTCAGGCGCTCGGCGAAGTACAGCGGGCTCGGGCGGCCGATGTAGTCGCGCTGGAAGTAGGCCAGCTCTTCGAGGAAGGCCGGATCCTTCTTGGCCTTCTCGTATTCGGCGGCCAGGTCGTTGATCAGCGGCATCAGGGTTTCGGCGACGAACTGGCCGCCGAACGGGCCGAACAGCCCGCGCGGGTCGGGGCCGTGGGAATAAGTCTGGGTCATGCGGTGCTCCTGTAGGGGGCGAGGGCAGGCGCCTGGGGTGGCTGCGGGCAAGTCTTGCCGATGGCGACAAACTAACCAATGGCGGGCGGCGAGAAAAGCGATAAGATCGCCACAACCTGTCAGGAAAACTCACAGATGAGCCAGTCCCGCGACCTCCCGCCGCTGAATGCCCTGCGCGCCTTCGAGGCCACCGCGCGCCTCGGCAGCGTCAGCCGCGCGGCCGAGGAACTGCACGTCACCCACGGTGCGGTGAGCCGCCAGCTGCGCGCGCTGGAGGAACACCTCGGCGTGGTCCTGCTGGTCAAGGACGGACGCGGCGTGAAACTCACCGATGCAGGTTTACGCCTGAGCGGCGTGGCCGGCGATGCCTTCGCCGCGCTGCGCGAGGTGTGCTTTGAGCTGCGCGAAGGCCGCGAGCAGGCGCCGTTCGTGCTCGGCTGTCCGGGCAGCCTGCTGGCGCGCTGGTTCATCCCGCGCCTCGACCGCCTGCAGCGCGACCTGCCGCAGCTGCGCCTGCAGCTCTCTGCCAGCGAGGGCGAGCTGGACCCGCGCCGGCCGGGGCTGGACGCCACCCTGTGGTTCGCCGCGCCGCCGTGGCCGGCGGACATGCAGGTGTTCGAGCTGGCCGAGGAGCGCATCGGCCCGGTGCTGTCCGCCCGCCATGCGCGCTACGCGGCGTTGCGCGCGGCGCCGGCGAGCGCGCTGCTCGGCGAGCCGCTGCTGCATACTGCCTCGCGCCCGCAGGCCTGGCCGCAGTGGGCGCAGGCGCAGAATCTGGACCCGGCCGGGCTGGTCCTCGGCCAGGGTTTCGAGCATCTCTACTACCTGCTGGAGGCGGCGGTGGCCGGCCTCGGCGTGGCCATCGCGCCGCAGCTGCTGGTCGCCGACGACCTGGCCGCCGGGCGTCTGGAGGCGCCCTGGGGCTTCGTCGAAACCCCGGCGCGCCTCGCCTTGTGGGTGCCGGCGCGCGGCGCCGACCGGCGTGCGGTGGAGTTGGCCGACTGGCTGCGGGCGGAGCTGGCGCCGAACCCGTAGGGGCGAATTCATTCGCCAGAATGCCGCGTAATGGCGAATGAATTCGCCCCTACTGGTGAATGCAGTGCCACTCTTGGCCGTCGGCCAGGCGCTTGCCGCTGGCGTCGCTGAGCCAGGATTCGGTCTGCTGCAGCTGGTGGCGTGCCTCGAGGCGGTAGCGCTGGCCGGCGACGAAGCCGTCGTAGTCGAAACGCAGGTAGCAGAGCATCTGCAGCGGGTCGCGGGCGAACAGCGAGCCGACGTAGAGCTCGAAGCGGTAGCTGGCTTGCAGGCGGTGGGCGCCGGGGCTGACCTGGAAGTAGCGGCCGTCGGCGAGGGTATTGCCGTCCAGGCTGTCGGCCATCAGCAGTTCGCCGGGCTCGGTGCGCAGCTCGATCCACGCCTGCTGCGGGTCGGGTGAGGGCAGGGGACTGGCACAGGCGCCGAGCAGCGCCAGGGCGGCAAGCAGGGTCAGGGAGCGCATGGCGGGCTCTGCCGTGGTGACTGAGTGTTCAGCATAGCGCCGCAGCGCGGCTGGCGGCAGCTGGGACGATCGGTTAGCGTGCCGGCAAACGACCTTCGCCTGGACCCCCATGTCGATGCTGCGCCTGCTTCCCCTGCTCGTCCTCCTCAGCGGCTGCTCCAGCCTCGGCTACTACGCGCAGCTGGCCGGCGGTCAGTGGCAATTGCTGCAGGCACGCCAGCCGGTGGACGAGCTGCTCGCCGATCCCGCCCAGCCGGCCGAGCTGCGCCAGCGCCTGCAGCGCGCCCAGCAAGCCCGCGACTTCGCCAGCAATCGGCTGGCCCTGCCGGACAACCGCAGCTATCGGCTGTACGCCGATCTCCAGCGCCCCTACGTGGTGTGGAACCTGTTCGCCAGCGCCGAGTTCTCCCTGGAGCCTTTGACCCACTGCTTCCCGATTGCCGGCTGCGTGGCCTATCGCGGCTACTTCGACGAGCAGCGCGCCCGCGGCGCCGCCGCGCTGCTGCGGGTCCAGGGGCTGGACACCGAGGTGGCCGGGGTCGCGGCCTATTCCACCCTCGGCTGGTTCGACGACCCGCTGCTGGGCGGCATGCTCGCCTGGAACGACCAGCGGTTGGCGGGGCTGATCTTCCACGAGCTGGCCCACCAGCGCCTGTACCTGCCCGGCGACACCGCGTTCAACGAATCCTTCGCCCGCTTCGTCGAGGAGGAGGGCCTGCGCCAGTGGCGCCGCGCGCGCAATCTGCCGCCACCGGCTGCGCACCTGGCGCGCCAGCGCGAGCAGTTCGTCGAGCTGGTGCTGGCCAGCCGCGCGCGCCTGGCAAAGCTCTACGCCCAGCCGCTCGCCACGGAGCACCTGCGTGAGGCCAAGCAGGCCGAGTTCCAGCGCCTGCGCCACGACTATGTGGCCCTGCGCGACGGTCCCTGGCAGGGCGACGGGCGCTTCGACGACTGGTTCGCCCGTCCGCTGAACAACGCCCGTCTGCTGCCGTTCGGTCTCTACGAGCAGTGGGTACCGGCCTTCGCCGCGCTGTTTCGCGAGAGTGGCGGCGACTGGCGGCGCTTCTACGCCCGGGTCGGCGAGCTGGCCCGTCTGCCGGAAGAGGAGCGCCGGCGCAGGTTGGCCTTCCTGCAGCCAGCCGACTGATTTGCCGGCTCGCCCAGGCTTGACTAGCGTTCAGGAGACCCCCTGCGCAAAGGAGCGCCCGTCATGTCGGATAACCACGTCTACAAGAAGATCGAGCTGGTCGGTTCGTCGCGCGTCAGCATCGAGGACGCGATCAACAACGCCCTGGCCGAAGCGGCGAAGACCGTGCACAACATGGACTGGTTCGAGGTGGTGGAGACCCGCGGACATATCACCAACGGCAAGGTCGGCCACTGGCAGGTGAGCGTCAAGATCGGCTTCCGCATCGTCGGCAGCTGAGTCGGCGTGGCGGGGGCGCGGTCAACCGCTCCCGCCGCTTCCCGGATCCCGCGCTAGATCCCGCAACGCACCAGCCGGCCACGGGCCACCACCTGGCCGCTGCTGTCGCGCAGCCGGGCCATGGCGCGAAAGCCGTACGGGCGGGCTTCCAGCTGGTAGCGCTGGCCGGCGCTGAAGCCGTCGTAGTCCACCTGCACAATGCAGGTGCGCCAGACTTCCGCGTCGGCGCGGCCGAGGTTGCTGCTCGACACCTCGAAGCCGACTCGGGTCTGCAGGCTGTGTTCGCCCGGGCTGACCTGGAAATAGCGGTGGTCGGGCCAACGCTGGTCGTTCAGGCGGTCGGCGCCGACCTGGCTGCCCGCTGGGCCGCGCAGGTCGATCCATGCCTGTTGCGGGTCGTGTGGCGGCAGGCGGTTGGCACAGGCGCCGAGCAGGAGGAGGGACAGGAGTGGCAGGAAGAGCAATGGACGGCGCATGACGTTCTCCGGCAAGTGCGCAGGACCTGTAAAGGACCATAGCGCATAGTCGGCGGGGCTGCGGCGAGCGGCGACTGCCGGGCCGACGGGGGGCGTTTTTTTTGCCGGAAAGAGCCCGCCGGCCGTGCTCTCGCGATAGGGTGGAGGCGTCTATTTTCCTCCCCCACCGCACGAGTCCACGCCGGTCATGCAACAGCTGTTGAACGAGATTCTCGACGAGGTCCGCCCGCTGCTTGGGCAGGGCAAGGTAGCCGACTACATTCCGGCGCTGGCCAGCGTGCCGGCCAACCAGCTGGGCATCGCCGTGTACGGCGTGGACGGGCAGCTGTACAGCGCCGGCGATGCCGATACGGCGTTTTCCATCCAGAGCATTTCCAAGGTGTTCGCCCTGGTCCAGGCCATCCAGCATTCCGGCGAGGCGATCTGGCAGCGCCTCGGTCACGAGCCGTCCGGGCAGCCGTTCAACTCGCTGGTGCAGCTGGAGCTGGAGCGCGGCAAGCCGCGCAACCCGTTCATCAACGCCGGCGCGCTGGTGATCAGCGACCTCAACCAGTCGCGCTTCGCCGCGCCGGCGCTGTCGATGCGCGACTTCGTCCGTCGCCTGTCCGGCAACCCGCAGCTCCTCTCCGACGCCAAGGTGGCCGACTCCGAATACCAGCACCGGGCGCGCAACGCGGCCATGGCCTACCTGATGCAGTCGTTCGGCAACTTCGACAACGAGGTGGAGGCCGTGCTGCGCAGCTACTTCCACAACTGCGCGCTGGCGATGAGCTGCGTGGACCTGGCCCGCGCCTGCGCCTTCCTCGCCAACCAGGGCGTCTGCCCGCACGGCGGCGAGCAGGTGCTGACGGCGCAGCAGACCCGCCAGGTCAACGCGGTGATGGCCACCAGCGGGCTGTACGACGAGGCCGGCAGCTTCGCCTACCGGGTCGGCCTGCCGGGCAAGAGTGGCGTCGGCGGCGGGCTGGTGGCGGTGGTGCCGGGGCGCTTCGTGGTCTGCGTGTGGTCGCCGGAGCTGAACGCCTCGGGCAACTCGCTGGCCGGCATGGCGGCGCTGGAGAAGCTCAGCGAGCGGATCGGCTGGTCGGTGTTCTGAATGGAGAGAGGGGCGGCGGTCGCGCCGCCCTCATCGCGGGGGATCAGTCGCGCAGCTCGCCGCACAGGTCCAGGGCGAACCAGTGTTCCACCTCGGCAGGCGCCAGGCCGGCGCCGAGCAGGGCGAACAGCTTGGCCAGCGCCGCCTCGCGGGTCATGCCGCCGCCGCTGACCAGGCCGGTGGCGGCCAGGCGGCTGCCGGCGGCGTAGACGCCGAACTCGACGTGGCCCTCGGCGCACTGGCTGATCGCCGCCAGCACCACGCCGCGCGCGTGCGCCTCGCGCAGCGCGGCGAGCAGCGCCTCGTCGTCGGACGGGCCGGTGCCGCTGCCGTAGCACTCCAGCAGCAGGGCCTGCACGCCGCTGGCCAGCAGCGCCTGCACGTGGGCGGCCTGCAGGCCGGGGAACAGCGGCAGGGCGGCGACATTCGCCGGCTGGCGGGGCTGGCGCCAGGTGAGGGTGGCCGGCAGCTCGGCCGCCGCCTGGCCGTGGCGCGGGCGGGCGACTTCGGCGAAGGCGTCGAAGTCCTCGCTGCGCAGCTTGCTGGTGCGTGCGCCGTGCAGCAGATGGCCGGCGAAGTACAGGTGCACGCCGGGGGTGACGCCGCGCGCCAGTTCGGCGAGGGCGCCGAACAGGTTGGGCCAGGCATCGCTGCCGGGCACGCCGGCCGGCTGCATGGAGCCGGTCAGCAGCACCGGCACGCCGAGGCCGAGCAGCAAAAAGGACAGCGCTGCAGCGCTGTAGGCCAGGGTGTCGGTGCCGTGCAGCAGCAGCACGGCGTCGCAGCCGTCCTCCTCGACCGCGGCGACGATGGCATCGCGCATCGCCAGCCAGTGGCTCTGGGTCATGTTGGCGCTGTCGATCGGCGGCGCGAGTTCGCGGAACACCCAGTCCGGCGCCGGACGCTCGGGATGGGCTGCCTGCTCGGCACGCAGGCGCGCCTCGAAGCCGGCGGCCGGCACCAGGCCGTCCGCGCTCATCTGCATGCCGATGGTGCCGCCGGTGTAGAGCACCAGCAGCTTGTGGGGGGCGTTCATGGCATCGACTCCTGGACGCGCGTCAACGGAAGGTCGGGATTGTCGCAGCATGGACGGGCCGACGGCAGCTAGCCATTAGCCGCTGCCGCCCTGCGTCGGGTTCACTGGCACAGCTGCGGCTCAGCGGTGCAGGCGCTCCAGCCCTCGCGGCGCAGTTCGTCGAGGGCGCGCTGCAGGCGCTGCACCACCTCGTCGGGGGTGTCCTTGTGCAGGGCCAGGTACAGCGGGTCGCTGTGGAACTTGAGCACCTCATGCAGGCCCTCGGCGCCGACGGCGCGGGCGTGATGCTGCCAGACCGGGGACGAGGTGGCCCACAGGTCGATCTGTCCGCGCAGCAGCTTGTCGATGTTGCCCTGGTCGCTCAGCGTGTCGATGGCGTTGATCTTCTGACCTTGCAGGTGCTGGCTGACCGCGGCGTTCTTGTAGGCGCCGATGCGGTAGGCGCGGGCCTGCTCGAGGCTGCCCAGCTCGAAGCGGCGTTCGGGCGCGGCGACCAGCACGCTGTCGTACTGGGCGATCGGCCCGACCCACTTGAACAGTGCTTCGCGCTCGGGCAGGCGAGAGGTGGAGAACAGCCCGTAGCCCGGGGTTTCCAGGGCCTGGCGGTAGATGCGATCCCAGGGGAAGTGCAGGGTCAGGCTGTAGTCGAGACCGGCGCGCACGAACATCTCGCGCACCAGTTCGGTGGACAGGCCCTGGATCTTGGCGTCGCGGGCGAAGTTGCGGCCGTTGGCGGCCATGTTGAAGGGTGGGAAGTTCTCGGTCAGCAGATTGATGCGGTAACCGGCGGGGAGTCCGGCATGGGTGGCACCGGGGCCCAGCAACAGGGCGAGCAGCAGGAGCCAGCCCAGAATCTTCGGCATGGTGAGTTCTCCGCAGAGATTGTAAAAAGGCCCCGCTGGCCGGTAAGGCTGCCGACAACAATTTGGCCAGCGGGGACCCGCAAAGGACGGCCGGCAGAGGCTGCCGGCCGGATGACTCAGCCCCGCTGGGCGGCGACGCTGGCCGGTGCGGCGCTGGCGGCCGGCCCGGTGGTCGGGGGCAGCGGCCAGGCGGCCTGGTCGAGGTCGAGGTCGGCGTACTGGCGGCGGTCGAACACCGGCTGCTCGACACCGGCCTTGATCTGCGCGTCGTAGTCGCGCATCAGGCGCAGGCCGGTCTTGTACAGCAGGACCAGGGCCACCAGGTTGACCAGCGCCAGCAGGCCCATGGTCACGTCGGCGAAGGCGAACACGGTGGACAGGTCCTGCACCGAGCCCCACAGCACCAGGGCGATCACCAGGGCGCGGTATACCTTGACCAGCGCCGGCTTCTGGCTGAAGAAGCCCAGCGCGTTCTCGCCGAGGTAGTAGTTGTAGACCAGGGTGGTGAACACGAACAGCAGCAGCGCCGTGCTGACGAAGATCCGCCCCCACTCACCGACCAGGGCGGCCAGGGCGGTCTGGGTCAGTACCACGCCGGCCATCTCGGTGCCCGGCTGGTAAACGCCGGAGAGCAGGATGATCAGCGCGGTGCTGGTGCACACCAGGATGGTGTCGATGAACACGCTGAGCGACTGCACGATGCCCTGGGCGGCCGGGTGCGCAACCTCGGCCACCGCGGCGACGTTGGGCGCGCTGCCCAGGCCCGCCTCGTTGGAGAACAGGCCGCGCTTGACGCCCATCAGGATCGCCGCGCCGACGCTGCCGGCGAAGGCTTCCTCGAGGCCGAACGCGCTCTTGACGATCAGCGCCAGGGTCGCCGGCACTTCACCGATGTTGCTGCCGACCACGAACAGCGCCATGCCGATGTAGGACACCGCCATGATCGGCACCAGCACATCGGCCATGCTGGCGATGCGCTTGATGCCGCCGAAGATGATCAGCGCCATGACCGCCGCGAGGACCGCGCCGCTGACGATGGTCGGCACGCCGAAGGCGTCGTGCATCGAACTGGCCACGGTGAAGGACTGCAGGGCGTTGAAGCCGAAGCCGAAGGTCACCAGCAGCAGTACCGAGAACAGCACCGCCATCCAGCGCTGACCGAGGCCGTGGAGGATGTAGAAGGCCGGGCCGCCGCGATAGGTGCCGTCGGCACTGCGGCGCTTGTACAGCTGCGCCAGCGAGCACTCGAAATAGCTGGTGGCCATGCCGAGCAGGGCGACGACCCACATCCAGAAGATTGCGCCGGGGCCGCCGAGCATGATCGCTACCGCCACGCCAGCGATGTTGCCGGCGCCGACGCGACCGGCGACGCTGAGCATCAGCGCCTGGAACGAGCTGAGCTGGCCTTCCTTGCGCTGGGTGGCGCTGGCGAAGATGCGGAACATGTCGCCGAAGTAACGCATCTGCACCACGGACGAACGCAGAGTGAGGAACAGGCCGATACCGACCAGGGCGACGATGAGGACCTTGCTCCAGAGCAGGTCGTTGAGAAGATCGAGCATGGGGGTGCCTCTCTTGTTGTTCTAGTAGGAGTGTTGCCAGGTGTTACAAGTGTCTGCCGCGCAAGCGGCAATGGTTGACCAAGTCCACCGGTCAGACAATTTCGCGGGTGACGGCGAGTTGGCGCTGGTTGGCGCTACAATCGCGTCACTCGCGCCACAGGAGCAGCGCCATGTCCGAGCATCTCGGTCACAACCTCAAGCTGCTCTGCAGCCACTACCGCTCGATCGCCGAGGTTTGCCGCAAGCTGGGCATCAACCGCGCCCAGTTCAACAAGTACCTCGGCGGCCAGAGCCGCCCGACTCCCTACAACCTCAAGCGCATCTGCGACTTTTTCGGGGTCGAGGAGTACGAGCTGGGTCTGCCGGCCGAACAGTTCGCCCGCCTGATCGGCGTGCGCGCTGGCGCGACGGACCCGCAGCCGGCGAGCGATCCGCTGCTCGACCTGCTGCAGCCGCTGCGCGACCACGCCTCCAGCCTGGATCGCTACTGCGGCTACTACTTCGAATACGCCAACTGCATGTCGGTGCCCGGCTACATCCTGGTCTCGCTGGTGCACCTGCGCGCCGAGCGCGGCAGCTACCTGTTCGAGCGTCAGGAGCGCCAGGCCCCGGCCCTCGCCAGCGAAGGCGAGGAGTGGGCGCGCTGTCGCTACCTGGGCGCGGCCTTCTACCTGCAGGACCGTCTGTTCCTGATCGACTACGAGTCGCTGACCAGCAACGAGATGAGCCAGACCATCCTCATTCCCAGCTTCAAGAGTCGCATCACCCGCCTCAACGGCCTGAAGACCGGCGTCTCCAGCGGCGACCGGCGTACGCCGGCCTGCACCCGGGTGGTGTGGGACTACCTCGGCAGTGAGATCAACCGGGTCAACGCCTATCGCCAGTTGATGCTCTACCGGCCGGACGACCCGCGTATCGACGCCGACATCCGCCAGCGCCTGGCCGGCGCGCATATCCGCGACGGCCTGTTCGAGATCGAGTAGGAGAGTGTCAGACGCCGCCGGCTGGTCATGTTTGCCGACAATAAGCAGGCCGGCGGCGCCTGGAACGGGGTGTCCCGCCCGTGACGGGCGGGGATGGGTCAGCCCTTCAGCGGCACCAGCCGCGGGGCGATCATGTTTTCCGGACGCAGGATGTCGGCCAGCATCTCGTCGTCGAGCAGCTGCTCCTCGCGCACCAGCTCCAGCACGCCGCGCCCGCTGTCCAGCGCCAGCTTGGCGATGCGCGTGGCGTTCTCGTAGCCGATGTAGGGGTTGAGCGCGGTGACCAGGCCGATGCTGTGTTCGACCATCGCCTGGCAGTGCTCGACGTTGGCGCTGATGCCGACGATGCAGTGCTCGCGCAGCATGTCCATGGCGCGCTGCAGCAGGCGGATGGAATCGAAGATCTTGTAGGCGATCAGCGGCTCCATGACGTTGAGCTGCAGCTGGCCGCCCTCGGCGGCGATGGTCAGTGCCAGGTCGTTGCCGATGATCTCGAAGGCCACCTGGTTGACCGCCTCGGGGATCACCGGGTTGACCTTGCCCGGCATGATCGAGCTGCCCGGCTGGCGCGCCGGCAGGTTGATCTCGTTGATGCCGGTGCGCGGGCCGCTGGACAGCAGGCGCAGGTCGTTGCAGATCTTCGACAGCTTGACCGCGGTGCGCTTGAGCATGCCAGAGAACAGCACGAAGGCGCCCATGTCCGAGGTGGCCTCGATCAGGTCGGCGGCCGGGACCAGCGGCTGGCCACTGATCGCCGCCAGACGGTCGACGGCGAGCTGCTGGTAGCGCGGGTCGGCGTTGATCCCGGTGCCGATGGCGGTGCCGCCGAGGTTGACCTCGGTGAGCAGCTCCGGCGCCAGGCGCTTGAGACGGTCGAGGTCCTCGCCGAGGGTGGTGGCGAAGGCGTGGAATTCCTGGCCGAGGGTCATCGGCACGGCGTCCTGCAGCTGGGTGCGGCCCATCTTCAGCACGTGGGCGAACTCCTCGCCCTTGGCGGCGAAGGCCTGGATCAGGCTGTCGAGGCTGGCCAGCAGGGTGTCGTGGCCGAGCAGCAGGCCGAGGCGGATCGCGGTCGGGTAGGCGTCGTTGGTCGACTGCGCCATGTTCACGTCGTTGTTCGGGTGCAGGTACTTGTACTCGCCCTTGGCGTGGCCCATGGCTTCCAGGGCGATGTTGGCGATCACCTCGTTGGCGTTCATGTTGGTCGAGGTGCCGGCCCCGCCCTGGATCATGTCGACCACGAACTGCTCGTGGAAATCGCCGCGGACGATCCGTGCGCAGGCTTCGCTGATCGCCGCGTGCTTGGCCGCGCTGAGGTGGCCCAGCTCGCGGTTGGCGTCGGCGGCTGCCTGCTTGACCATGGCCAGGGCGGTGACGAACTTGGGGTAGTGCGCCAGCGGCACGCCGGACAGGCGGAAGTTCTGCACCGCACGCAGGGTCTGGATGCCGTAGTAGGCCTCGGCGGGGACGTCGAGGGTGCCGAGCAGGTCTTTTTCGGTGCGGAAGGATGCAGCAGCGGACATGATGCGATCAGTCTCTGGGTTAATGCGGGCAGCGCCGCGATGCCCTTAGACTAAGGGCTTGCGCGCCATGGCGGCCAATGCTGTTGCTTGCTGGGTCATGCCGAATCGGCATAATGGCGCTGTAACGACAAATTGACGCCGGGGAATCCGGCAGCGGCCGCTGGAGGCGCGATGAACCTGGAAACCAAATGGCTGGAGGACTTCGTCGCCCTGGCCGCGACCCGCAGCTTCTCGCGGGCGGCCGAGCAGCGCTGCGTGACCCAGCCGGCGTTCAGCCGGCGGATCAAGACCCTGGAAGAGGCGCTGGGGCTGACCCTGGTCAACCGCGCGCGCACCCCGGTGGAGCTGACCGAGGCCGGCCAGCTGTTCCTGATCACCGCGCGCAGCCTGGTCGAGCAGCTCGGCGAGGTGGTGCGCCACCTGCACAACCTCGAAGGCCAGCAGGGCGAGGTGCTCCAGTTCGCCGCCGCCCATTCGCTGACCCTCGGCTTCTTCCCGGCGTGGATCGCCGGCCTGCGCCGCGCCGGCCTGGCGATCAGCAGCCGGCTGGTGGCGACCAACGTCGGCGATGCGGTGCACGCCCTGCGCGACGGCGCCTGCGACCTGGTGCTCGCCTACTACGATCCGGAGGCCGCCCTGCGCATGGACCCGGAGCTGTTCCCCTCGCTGCACCTGGGGACCACGGCGATGCTGCCGGTGTGCGCGGTGGACGACGCCGGCCAGCCGCTGTTCGATCTCGAAAGCGGGCAGAACGTGCCGCTGCTGGCCTACAGCGCCGGCGCCTTCCTCGGCCGCTCGGTCAACCTGCTGCTGCGCCAGCGCGGCCTGCGCTCGACCACCGTGTACGAGACGGCGATGGCCGACAGCCTGAAAAGCATGGCCCTGCAGGGCCTCGGCGTGGCTTGGGTGCCGCGGCTGTCGGTGACCGCCGAACTGGCGCGCGGCGAGCTGGTGGTGTGCGGCGGCGAGCACTGGCAGGTGCCGCTGGAAATCCGCCTGCACCGCTGCGCCCTGCGCCACAAGCCGGCGGTAAGGCGGTTGTGGAAGGCGCTGGAGGAGGGCAAGACGGAGGAGCCTGGCGGGGCGATGCCGGGTGGCCGATAGGCCGCGGAGGTCACGATGAGCTGAATTGCGAACCCGCAGGACAGGGGCGGTAAGTGCTATTCGCGGATTTCGCCAAGGTCTGGCCCCTTGGGTGGCTCGGCGAGGCAGGGTTTGCCGGCAGATTGACGGTGGTGTTGCTTTTGTACTTTCTTGTGCTCCACTCGTCGGTCGATTGACAATTAGGTCCAGGGGCAGACTGTCGCCGCAGGTCGCTTGCGGCGAGCATAAGCCATTCATTTAATAGGGTTTATGGCTCGTCTTTGGGCGCCGGCCGGGTTGTCCGCACGGGGCTTGAGTCAACGACGGGCGGATGGGCGGGCTGCCAGCGCGCCGGGCTGGCCTAGACTCAGCTCGTTGGCCAAAAGGTGATGGACATCACATTCTGGCTATTGGCAGGTGTTTGTTTCCCGAATCTTCGGTGGCTTTACTCGGCTTTTGGACACGTCCGCAACCCCGCCAGTGCAATTGGTTGAGGCCATAGTTCATTTTTCAGGGGAGCGAGGAAGGTAATGCCGGCCCGCAGAAAACCGATACGCGTGATGCTGATCGATTGTCGTCCCCTCGTCCTCATGGGGCTTCACGACTTGATCAATGCCAAGAGGCCCTGGATGGAGGTGTGCGGTGAGGCCACCACCTATACCAGGGCGCTGGATCTTGCCGATCAGTTGAGCCCCGATGTCATTTTTTTCAGTTTCTTTCCGGATGCGCTGGATCCGCTGGAGGTCATCACGGGACTCGCCCGCAGCGCCGAAACGAAAGTGCTGGTGCTCAAGGGACTGTACGAGGCCGCCCCCGTTGCACAGGCGATAGAGTTGGGCGCACGCGGCATCGTGCTGGCCGAAGACCCGACGGAATCGATCGTCCAGGCCATCATCAAGGTCCACCGTCGAGACATCGGGCTGGATAGAGCCTGGGCCGGTGGACTTTCCGGCTATGCCGCGAGCGGGCACATACCCTTGAAGTGCAATGTGGAGCAGGAGAAACAGGCGCAGCTGACGCTGCGCGAGAGGGAGCTGATTCGCGCCATCGTCGGGGACCCGTCTGCCAAGTACATGAGCATCGCCGTGCGCCTGGGTATCAGCGAGCACACCGTGCATAACCACCTCAGCAACATTTATCACAAGCTCAAGCTCGTCAATCGCGTCGACTTGCTGATGTACGCGTTGAAGCATGGGCTCACCAACGACGACGACGATCCGCCCGAGTCCAGTTGGGTGGAATTGGACAGAACTTCACATCAAGACAAGACGGTCTGAGCCTCCTTTGAGGCACCCAGGCCGTCAGCGTGTCGCCGCGCTTGTCGGTGGCCTGCCGCAGGGTTCCCAGGTCGCGTTCGCGTTGTTTCCTGCCGCATGAACCTGTATGCACCCGCCATGCTCTCCCAGTCTTGCGGGCTCTGGAGTTCACGGCGGCTACGATCGTGCAGAACCCATATTGGCGCTGCTTGGAGCTGCCAGAAGCAATGCGAGGGTGGCTCCTACGCCACCCTCGCATCCGTTCACGCGCTCGATCCATCAGGCAATGACTATGTCGCTGGCCAGAAGGTCGACGCCGACCAAGGTAATGGTGGTTGTTTGCCCGCCAGACTCGGCAACCGTCACGATGCTATCAGCGCCGCTGATGTCGATGTTGATGTCGCTCGCTTGGACGTTCGGGTCGCCGATGAGCACCAGCGTGTCGCGCAGGTTTAGGCTCGCATCGAAGCCGTTGATCAGGTAGTCGTTCCGCGTCGACGCCAGATCGACATCGAAGGCCTCTTCCACGAGCGTCGTGCCGATCAGCTCGTAGTCGTAAGTCGCGCCGGCCGCCTCGTTCGTGAACAGATCGGCAGAGAAGTTGCTCGACACCATATCGCCGTCCGCATCGGTCAAGGACGCGGTGAAGTCCAGGCTGATGTCCTTCGCGAGGCTCTCCGTCACGGTGACGAACTGGATGTTGGGAATCTTGATCTCGCCGTACAGCATCGTGAGCTGCACCGCGTCGATCTTCTGACCCGCACCATCGATCTCGAAGAATTGCGGCAACGCCCCCTTGCCGAGGTCGCCGACCACCGTCGTATAGTTCGACCAGGTACCGTCTGCATAGAAGACCCGGTACTGCAGCCGCTCGCCGCCGGTGTAGTCGTAGCCGGTCACCGAGTTGTCGATGAACACGCGCACCATGTCGACCAACGTGCCCGGGTTGACGACAAAGCTGTCGTCCGACGGGATGTTCTGCCCACCATCGGTGTTGTCCGGACCATCGGGATCATCGATTACCGCGAGGTTGCCGCTCGCGCCGTAGCCGTTCAGGTTGTTGTTGTCCACCCCGATGCCCGAGGTGCTGACGTTCATGCTGCGCGGGTCGATGAACGATGCCGGCGGGGGGCCTTCCAGCTGTGCTTCCGTGGGATCGGTTGCCCCCAGGATAATCCCTGCGGCGATGCTGGCCGCCGAAGCATCGATCTTCGCCGAGAAGAAGACGACGGTCTCCGTGGGGGTGGCCGGCGGCTCAGGAATGAACAGCGTCTGCACCGGGTCCGGGCCACCGGCCCCCAGCCCGCCGTCCGCGGTGTCGATCGTCGTCGTCGACTGCACCGGCGTTGTCA
The DNA here is from genome assembly GCF_900109175.1 of Pseudomonas linyingensis. Classification (GTDB taxonomy): domain Bacteria; phylum Pseudomonadota; class Gammaproteobacteria; order Pseudomonadales; family Pseudomonadaceae; genus Geopseudomonas; species Geopseudomonas linyingensis. The sequence goes on from NZ_FNZE01000012.1 coordinate 128,271, forward strand.
GGTCGAGCGCGTACGTGCCGTCCGACAGCGCGGTCAGCGTGAAGGTCAAGGGATCGGCGTCCACCGTCCCGTCGTTGTTGAAGTCGCCCGACAGCGAGCCGTTCCAGATGTAGTTGCCACTCCCGTCCGGCGAAGGCGACCCTTCGGTGAGCGAGAAGCTCCCGGCGGCCTGGGCGACGCCGCCGAGCTGGAATCCGGTCAGCGCGATCTGCAGATCGTCGGCATCAGGCCCGTCAGCGCCGGCATCCATGTTCCAGAACCCGTATTGCGCAAGGTCCGTACCGGTGCCGACCAGGTTGCCGAAGGCGAGCGACGGACCATCGTCCTCGAAGATCATCCTGGAGCCGATTTCGGCGGTCGCAGTAGAGACCTGGAGCAGTGTGAAGCCACCGATATCGAAATCGGCGTGGTTATTGCCCTTGGCGTCGACAGCTGCGCCGTTCTCGATCAGTACGCGGTTGTGATCCGTCGCCGTGGTGTATTCGATCTTGTAGTCGGCCTTGACGCCGGTGATGCTTGCAACCCCACCAACAATGCTGATGGCAATGCCCGTGGTGACTTCCAGTCCGGTGTTGTTGTCGATGACGCGAACATTGGTGATTGCAACCGCCGTATCGTTCGCATATCCGTCGATGAAGTTCACGCCAGGTTCGGCAGCGGTGGTGAATGCGCTAATTTTTACCTGAGCACTCTTGCCGCTCTGCAACTGCACGACGTCGAAATCGGCCTTCCTCGCATTGAACATGGCGGTGAAGTCGATGTTGGACTCAAGATCGGCTTCGTTCTGATCCAGGTTGGGAATGGTCACATCCTGTCGGGCACCGGTGACGAAGGTGAAACGGATGCCTTCCTGTTCCACGATCATCTGGTTGTTGGTGCCGAAGGTGGTCGGGCCGCCCGCCTGGCTGGTATTGATCGTGTCGCCCGTGGTGATGTTGACGCCGGTCGACTGGTTGGCCGGATCCTTGCCGGTGGCGATGATGGTCGGATCGGTGATCCGCATGACACCAGCGACCTCGACCACCGTCGGGTCCGCCGTGGTGAACATCAGGAACAGGTTCTGCCCGGAGGGCGCGTTGGCCAGACTGAATTCCAGGTTCTGGCTGGCGCCGATGAAGACCTTGTCCAGCAGATTGAGCGCGTCATCGGGGTTGCTGGTGTCCGGATGCTTGAGCGGTTCGTACAGTACGGTCCAGATCTTGCCGCCGGTGACCGGCGATCCGGTTTCCTCGATGTAGGCCGCGAACACGATGTCGCCGGTTGCGCCTCCGGCGCGGCCCAGCAGGATGTTGTTGTTGGTGGCATCCGTGTAGAGATAGATACTGGTGCCATCGAGGGTGTCCAGCCCGCTGTCCAGGCCATTGAGCGGCACGCCACCGCTGTCGACGAAGCTGATATCGGTAATGCCTGCTCCCGGGTCAGCGGTGATGGTGAACGCATTGCTGCCAGTGTTGCCTGCGGCACCGGTATAGCCACTCAAGGCCGCATCCAATGCCGATGCGGTGCCTGCCCCAAGTGTCGTCAAGCGGCTGGAGAAGGCCGAGGGTAGGGATGCCAGCAGAATGTCGTTGTCGTTAGCGTCCTCTGCAGGGCTTGGTGTGGCGGTCAGGTTCTGCAAGCCATCTGTTTCATCAACGGTAACTGTGACGCCTGGGTTCAGTTCGATAGCCATGATGTCCTCCTGAGGAGTGCCGGTCATCTGCGCCTGGCCGATGACCGTTCTTTGCTACAGAACATGACTATGAATAAGCGCCGGGGAATTGGGCATCGACCGATACTCCCAGCCGGGGCAGGAGTTTCGGACTACCAGGGATGCAGAGCGGTATGGAGGTGCAGGGCACTGCCTACCCCTGCAACCCCCGCATCGACGAGCGCAGCTTGTAGCGATCCCCCGGATGGATCAGCCGCGCATAGCTGATCAGGTTCTCCCCCGACCAGGTGCGGCGGATCACGCTCAGGCAGGGCGTGGCGCTGTCGATGCCCAGCGCGTTGGCGGTGAGCTGGTCGACCAGCACCGCCTCGACCACGTGCTCGACGTCGGAGATCGGGCAGGCGGCGACCAGCACCTCGTTGGGGGTGTGTTGGGTGAAGTCGGTGGTGAGGTAGTCGGGCACCCAGCGCGGATTGACGAAGCGCTCCTCGAGCTGGATCGGCAGTTCGTCCTCGCGGTGCACGAGGATGGTGTGGAACACCCGGCTGCCCAGGCGCACACCCAGTTGCAGGGCCACCTCGTCGTCGGCGTCGATGGCCTCGCAGCGCATCACGTCGTTGCGATAGGCATGGCCGCGGCCGCGCACCTCGGCGGCGATGTTGAGCACTTCCTGCAGCGAGGACTCGGCCTTGCGGTCGGTGACGAAGGTGCCGAGACCGGCCTGGCGGATCAGGTAGCCCTTCTGCACCAGGTCGCGGATCGCCTTGTTGGCGGTCATCCGGCTGACGCCGAAATCGCGGGCCAGCTGCTCCTCGGGCGGGATCTGGTGGTGGGCCGGGTAGGCGCCGCTGTCGATCCGCTCGAGCAGGTGCTCCTCGATCTGCTTGTAGCGCGGTGTGCTGGTCACGGTGGGTCCCTTTGTATTCGCTGCTGGGGCGATGATACCCAAGCGCGGGCCGGTCGCGCTCCTGCGGCCGGCCCGGCATCCCCTTACAGCACCATGGCCGCCACCCAGCCGAAGGCGATCAGCGGCAGGTTGAAGTGCAGGAAGGTCGGCACCACGGTGTCCCAGATGTGGTCGTGCTGGCCGTCGGCGTTGAGGCCGGCGGTCGGGCCGAGGGTCGAGTCGGAGGCCGGCGAGCCGGCGTCGCCGAGCGCCGCGGCGGTGCCGACCAGGGCGATGATGGCCAGCGGCGAGAAGCCGAAGCCCAGCGCCAGCGGCACGTAGATCGCGGTGATGATCGGCACGGTGGAGAACGACGAGCCGATGCCCATGGTGATGAACAGGCCGACCAGCAGCATGATCAGCGCGGCCATGCCACGGTTGTCGCCGATCAGCTCCACCGAGCCGGCGACCAGTTCGGGAATCGCCCCGGTGGCCTTCATCACCGCGGCGAAGCCGGCGGCGGCGATCATGATGAAGCCGACCTGGGCCATCAGGTGCATGCCCTGGGTGACCACGTGGTCCTGCTCGCGCCAGCGGATCACCCCGCTCAGCGAGATCACCGCGAAGCCGACCAGGCCGCCGAAGATCATCGAGTCGGTCCACAGCTGCACCACCAGGGCGAGCAGCAGCGACAGCGCGATCATCCACACCTGGCGGCGGCTGAGCTTCTGCTCGGCGTGGCCGAGATGCTCGCCGGCCACCGCGACTTCCTGGTAGCTGCGCTTGCGCCGGTAGCTGAAGGTGGCGATGGCCAGCCCCGCCACCATGCCCAGCGCCGGCAGCAGCATGGCCTGCGGGGCCAGGTTACGGGTGACGCTGAAGCCCTCGGCGGCGCCGGCCTGGTTGATGTTGGCGATCAGGATGTCGTTGAGGAAGATCGCGCCGAAGCCCACCGGCAGCGCCATGTACAGGGTGGTGATGGCGAAGGTGATGGCGCAGGCGACCAGGCGGCGATCCAGCTTGAGGCGATTCATCACGTGCAGCAGCGGCGGCACCAGGATCGGGATGAAGGCGATGTGCACCGGGATCAGCGTCTCGGCCAGGCCGCCGGCGACGATCAGCGCGCCGAGCATGCCCCACTTGACCAGCGCCAGCTCGCCGCCGGCGTGATGGCTGTGGCTGACGTGCTCGACCACCCGCGCCGACAGGCGCTGGGCGATGCCGGTGCGCGACAGCGCCACGGCGAAGGCGCCGAGGGCGGCGTAGGCCAGCGCCACCGAGGCGCCGCCGCCGAGACCGTCGTTGAAGGCCGCGACGATCTTGTCCATCGGCAGGCCGGCGGCCAGGCCGCCGACCACCGCGGCGATGATCAGGGCGAAGACCACGGAAACGCGCAGCATCGACAGCGCGACCATGACCACCACCGCGAGAACAATTGCATTCATGTTTCATTCCACCAGTTGGATTGTTTTTATTGTCTCTGGAAACGCCATGCAAAGTCGCGCCCCCGGCCAGCCGGCGGCAGCGGTGAGCTGCTCGCGCGGTGGCCGGGGGCGTGATCGCTTGCGGGTCAGCCCAGGGAGGGCAGCAGGCCGGCCGGCATCAGCGCGTTGAGGCCGCGCGCGGCAAGCAGCATGCTGGCCGCCTCGATGTCCGGGGCGAAGAAGCGGTCTTCCTGGTAGTAGGGCACCTGGGCGCGCAGCAGGCCGCGCGCCTGTTCCAGCTTCGGCGAGGTCTTCAGTCCGGTGCGGAAGTCGAGGCCCTGGCAGGCGCCCAGCCATTCGATGGCGAGGATGCCGCGCACGTTGTCGGCCATGCTCCACAGGCGCTTGCCGGCGTTCGGCGCCATGGACACGTGGTCTTCCTGGTTGGCCGAGGTCGGCAGGCTGTCGACGCTGTGCGGGTGGGACAGGGCCTTGTTGTCGCTGGCCAGCGCCGCGGCGGTGACCTGGGCGATCATGAAGCCGGAGTTGACCCCGCCGTTGGCGACCAGGAACGGCGGCAGCTGCGACATGTGCATGTCCATCATCAGCGAGATGCGGCGTTCGGACAGCGAACCGATCTCGGCGATGGCCAGCGCCAGGTTATCGGCGGCCATGGCCACCGGCTCGGCGTGGAAGTTGCCGCCGGAAATCACGTCGCCTTCGGCGGCGAACACCAGCGGGTTGTCCGACACGGCGTTGGACTCGATCTCCAGCACCTCGGCGGCCTGGCGCAGCTGGGTCAGGCAGGCACCCATCACCTGCGGCTGGCAGCGCAGCGAGTAGGGGTCCTGGACCTTGTCGCACTTCTCATGGGACTGGGCGATCTCGCTGCTGGCGCCGAGCAGGTCGCGGTAGGCGCTCGCCACGTCGATCTGCCCGCGCTGGCCGCGGGCGGCGTGGATGCGCGCATCGAACGGGGCGCGCGAGCCGAGCATGGCCTCGACGCTGAGGCCGCCGCACACGGTGGCGGCAGCGAACAGGTCCTCGCCCTCGAACAGGCCGCGCAGGGCGTAGGCGGTGGACGCCTGGGTGCCGTTGAGCAGGGCCAGGCCCTCCTTGGCGGCCAGGGTCAAAGGCTCGAGGCCGGCCACCGCCAGCGCCTCGCGGCCGTCGATCCACTGGCCCTGGTAGCGCGCCTTGCTCTCGCCGAGCAGCACCAGCGACATGTGCGCCAGCGGGGCGAGGTCGCCGGAAGCGCCGACCGAGCCCTTCAGCGGGATGTGCGGGTAGACCTCGGCGTTGATCAGGGCGAGCAGCGCGTCGATCACCTTGCGGCGGATGCCGGAGAAGCCGCGCGCCAGGCTGTTGACCTTGAGCAGCATGATCAGGCGCACCATGGCGTCGTCCAGCGGCTCGCCGACGCCGGCGGCGTGGGACAGCACCAGCGAGCGCTGCAGCTTCTCCAGGTCGGCCGGGGCGATGCGGGTCGAGGCCAGCAGGCCGAAGCCGGTGTTGATGCCGTAGGCGGTGCGGCCCTCGGCGATGATGGCCTCGACGCAGGCCACGCTGGCGTCGATGGCGGCGTGGCAGCCGCTGTCGAGGGTCACGCGCAGCGGCTGCTGGTAGGCGGAACGCAGTTGGGCGAGGGTCAGCTGGCCGGGGACGAGGTGCAGGTTGTAGGTCATGGCTCAGGCTTCCTTCACAGTGTTGATCATCGGCAGGTCGAGACCCTGCTCATGGGCGCAGTCGATGGCGATCTGGTAGCCGGCGTCGGCGTGGCGCATCACCCCGGTGCCCGGGTCGTTGCGCAGCACGCGGCCGAGGCGGGCGTGGGCGTCCGGGGTGCCGTCGGCGACGATCACCACACCGGAGTGTTGCGAATAACCCATGCCCACGCCACCGCCGTGGTGCAGCGACACCCAGGTGGCGCCGCCCGCGGTGTTCAGCAGGGCGTTGAGCAGCGGCCAGTCGGACACGGCGTCGGAGCCGTCGAGCATGGCCTCGGTCTCGCGGTTGGGGCTGGCCACCGAGCCGGAGTCCAGGTGGTCGCGGCCGATGACGATCGGTGCCTTCAACTCGCCGTTGGCGACCATCTGGTTGAACGCCTGGGCGAGGCGCGCGCGGTCCTTCAGGCCGACCCAGCAGATGCGCGCCGGCAGGCCCTGGAAGCTGATGCGCTCGCGGGCCATGTCCAGCCAGCGGTGCAGGTGCGGGTTGTCCGGGATCAGTTCCTTGACCTTGGCGTCGGTCTTGTAGATGTCCTCCGGATCGCCGGACAGCGCCACCCAGCGGAACGGGCCGATGCCCTGGCAGAACAGCGGGCGGATGTAGGCCGGGACGAAGCCGGGGAAGTCGAAGGCGTTCTGCACGCCCTCTTCCAGGGCCATCTGGCGGATGTTGTTGCCGTAGTCGAAGGTCGGCACGCCCATCTTCTGGAAGTCGAGCATGGCCTGCACGTGCACGGCCATCGAGCGCTTGGCGGCCTTGGCCACCGCTTGCGGCTCGGTCTTGCCGCGCTCGACGTACTCGTCCCAGCTCATGCCCAGCGGCAGGTAGCCGTGCAGCGGGTCGTGGGCGCTGGTCTGGTCGGTGACCATGTCCGGGCGCACGCCGCGGCGCACCAGTTCCGGGAGGATCTCGGCGGCGTTGCCGCACAGGGCGATGGACACCGCCTTGCCCTGGCTGGTGTAGCGGTCGATGCGCGCCAGGGCGTCGTCTAGGTCGCTGGCCTGCTCGTCGACGTAGCGGGTGCGCAGGCGGAAGTCGATGCGCGACTGCTGGCACTCGATGTTCAGCGAGCAGGCGCCGGCGAGGCTGGCGGCCAGCGGCTGGGCGCCGCCCATGCCGCCGAGGCCGGCGGTGAGCACCCAGCGCCCGGTCAGGTCGCCGTTGTAGTGCTGGCGGCCGGCCTCGACGAAGGTTTCGTAGGTGCCCTGGACGATGCCCTGGCTGCCGATGTAGATCCAGCTGCCGGCGGTCATCTGCCCGTACATGGCCAGGCCCTTGCGGTCCAGCTCGTTGAAGTGCTCCCAGGTGGCCCAGTGCGGCACCAGGTTGGAGTTGGCCAGCAGCACGCGCGGGGCGTCCTTGTGCGTCTCGAACACGCCGACCGGCTTGCCGGACTGGATCAGCAGGGTCTGGTTGTCCTCCAGGCGCTCGAGCACCTCGACGATCTTGTCGTAGCACTGCCAGTTGCGCGCGGCGCGGCCGATGCCGCCGTAGACCACCAGGTCCTCGGGTTTTTCCGCCACGTCCGGGTGCAGGTTGTTCATCAGCATGCGCAGCGGCGCTTCGGTCAGCCAGCTCTTGCAACGCAGGGTGGTGCCGGTCGGTGCGGCGATCTGGCGGCTCGGGTCGTGGCGGGGATCGACGGTGCTCATCGGGGTTCCTCTTTCGCTTGTTGTTGTCGGGGCGTGGGGGTTGGGTTCAGCCGTGCAGGGACAGCTTGTGGATCAGGCGCGCCGCCACCCGGGCGGTGCGGTGGTCCTGGTCGTGCTCGGGATTCAGTTCGGCCAGCTCGGCGAGCAGTAGCTTGCCGCTGGCCTGCAGGCGCTCGATCAAGGGCTCGAGCAGGGCGACCGAGACGCCGTGGGCGGCCGGCGCGCTGACGCCGGGGCCTTCCCAGGCCGGCAGCACGTCGAGGTCGACGGTCAGGTACACCGCATCGCAATCGGCGATGAAGGCGTCCAGCTCGGCGCCGATGCTCTCCAGGCTGCTCTCGCGGATCTCGAAGTCCTCGCGCACCAGCACGCCCAGCTCGCTGGCACGCTGGAACAGCGCGCGGGTGTTGGCGGCACGGCTGACGCCGAGGCAGGCATAGCGGAACGGCCAGCCGCGTACGGCGCAGGCCTCGGCGATCTGGGCGAAGGGCGTGCCCGAGGAGTGGATATGGGCCGGGTCGCGCAGGTCGAAGTGGGCGTCGAAGTTGACGATGGCCAGGCGCGGCGCGCGGCCCAGCTTGTTGGCCAGGTGCGCGGCGATGCCCTGCCAGCTGCCGTAGGCCACCTCGTGGCCGCCGCCGAGGACCACCGGCAGATGGCCGGCGTCGAGCAGCTCGGCGACGCTGGCGCCGAGACGCTGCTGGGCGCCGTCGAGGTCGCCATCCAGACAGCAGACGTCGCCGGCGTCGAAGGCCTGGCCCTGGCGGTGCCAGGCCAGGTTGGCCAGCAGCTTGCGGATCGCCGCCGGGGCGCTGGCGGCGCCGACACGGCCCTGGTTGCGGCGCACGCCCTCGTCGCAGGCGAAGCCGAGCAGGACCAGGCCCGGCTGCCGGCTCTCGCCCAGCGGCTGGATGCGCTGGTGCCAGCGCGGGCTGTCGGCCTCGGGGTCGACGCGGCCGCTCCAGGCCTCCAGGTTCAGGCGATCAACGTTCATTCGTAACGACTCCATTGAAGATGCGCTGGCGCAGGCGCCCGGCCTGCACCGCGTAGGCCAGCTCGGCGGCGTGCTCGACGTTCCACAGGCACAGGTCGGCGGGCAGGCCCTCGGCGATGCGCCCCAGCTGCGGGCGGCCGAGGGCGCGTGCACCATGGGCGGTCATGCCGGAGAGCGCCTCGCATGGGGTCAGGCGGAACAGGCTGCAGGCCAGGTTGAGCAGCAGGGTGGGCAGGAACAGCGGCGAGGTGCCGGGGTTGGCGTCGCTGGCCACCGCCATCGGCACGCCGTAGCGGCGCAGCAGTTCGATCGGCGGGCGCTGGGTCTCGCCGAGCACCAGGAAGGCGCCGGGCAGCAGGGTGGCGACGGTGCCGGCTGCGGCCAGGGCGGCGACGCCGGCTTCGTCGAGGTATTCGATATGGTCGGCGGACAGGCCTTTGTGCCTGGCCACCAGCGCGCTGGCGCCCTGGTTGGACAGCTGCTCGGCGTGCGCCTTGACCGCCAGGCCGTGGCGCGCGGCGGCGGCGAACACCCGTTCGCACTGTGCCGGGCTGAAGGCGATGTTCTCGCAGAACACGTCCACCGCATCGGCCAGCCCCTCGGCGGCGGCTGCCGGGATCATCTCCGCGCAGACCAGCTCGATGTAGGCATCGCTGCGGCCGGCGTACTTCTCCGGCAGGGCGTGGGCGCCGAGCAGGGTGGTGACCACCCGTACCGGCAGTTCCGCGCCGAGGCGGCGGGCGACGCGCAGGATCTTCAGCTCGTCCTTGAGGGTGAGGCCGTAGCCGGACTTGATCTCCACGGTGGTCACGCCGTCGGCGAGCAGCGCTTCGAGGCGCGGGTGGGCCAGGGCGAACAGCTGGTCCTCGCTGGCGGCGCGGGTGGCGCGCACGGTACCGAGGATGCCGCCGCCGGCGCGGGCGATCTCGGCGTAGCTGGCGCCCTCCAGGCGCTGCTCGAACTCGCCGGCGCGATTGCCGGCGTACACCAGGTGGGTGTGGCAGTCGACCAGCCCGGGGGTCAGCAGCCCGCCGCGGCCGGCCAGCGTGGCGCCGGCGACGCGGGCCTCGTCCAGCGCAACCATCGGGCAGAGCAGGGCGACGCGGCCGTCCTCGACCAGCACGGCCATCGGCGCGGGCAGCTCCTGCAGGCCGTCGAAGACGCTGACGTCGCGCCACAGCAGGCGCTGGTGGGGAAGTGCGGGCATGGGTGGATGACCTTCGGCTGGCGTTGTTTGTATATACAATATGAGCGAGGGCGCAGGCCGTCAAGCATTGCAATCGCCGTTGGTCCGGCGAGCCGCCCAGGCGCTGGCCGGGAAACCCCAAGGTGCCCTGATGTGCCGCGGCTTTGACGGCTTGCCGTGGGCAGCCGTACGGCAGTCTGCTTGTCATCGACCGGGCGGCGGGTGACGGGCGGCGGGACGTCTTGCGGTTGCGCGGCATCAGTCTATGTATATACATTTGCGCGACAGCGATCATCGACCATGTCCATATAGAGAGGAGTGCAGGAGCATGCGCAAAGTCAGCCTGGCCGCGGCGCCGCCCATGCCGTGGAAGAACGGCGGCGGGGTGACCCGCGAACTGGCCATCGCGCCGGCCGGCGCCGGTATCGACGACTTCGACTGGCGCATCAGCTGCGCGCAGGTGGCGAGCGGCGGAGCGTTCTCGGCCTTTCCCGGCGTCGACCGCAGTCTGGCGGTGCTCGACGGCGCTGGCCTGCGCCTCGACTTCGCCGGTGGCGCGCCAGTGGCGCTGGGCGCGGTTTGCGCGCCGCTGCAGTTCGCCGGCGAGCAGGCGGTGAGCGCCGAGCTGCTGGGCGGCGCGGTCGGCGACTTCAACGTGATGACCCGGCGCGTGCGCTGGCGCCACCGCCTGGAGGTGTGGGTGCTGCACGGCCGGCAGGCCCTGCGTCGCGAGGCCGAGCTGGAGCTGCTCTACTGCGCAGCCGGGAACCTCGACGGCTGGCTGGCGGATGCCAGGCCGTTCTCCCTGGCGGCCGGCGAGGGGTTGTTGTTCGGCGAGGACGAGCGGGACGGCGGCATCCTGCTGTTGGAAGCGCTGGAGGCAGCCCGCCTGCTGCGGGTGCAGCTGTGGCGGCGCTGAGCGGGTGCATCAGGGCACGGGTGGTTCGGGCGGCTCGTGCTGGTCGAGGGTTTCCTGCAGGGCGCTGTGCAGGCGGGCATGCACGCGCGCGAACCAGCGCCAGAGCAGGGCGAGCAGCACCGCGGCGAGCAGGCCGATGAGCAGCAGCCACTCGCCTGGCGGCAGGATGCTCGAGCTGAACGCGGCGAGCAGCGGCAGGAAGCTGCCGAAGGTCAGCAGCGGAATCAGCTCGGCGAGCACCCGGCGCACCCGTGGCGGGCGGTGGCTGTGCCCGCCAAGGTCGGCGAGGAACAGCGACAGCGCCTTGAGGCGGTGGTAGGCGGCGAGGAGGAACGGCAGCGACAGCAGCAGCGCCGCGCCCCAGATCAGCGCCTTGTGCAGGTTGGGCTGCGGCAGCCACCGGTCGAGCCAGAGGTCGATGGGTTCGGCGAAGTAGCCGCCGGCGAGGAAGATCGCCGCCACCAGCGCCAGGTTGACCACGGCATGCAGCAGGCTGCGGCGGATCAGTGCCGCCAGCACGGCGTTCTGGCCCGGCAGCTGGATGCTGCGCAGCCAGGCGCCGTAGGCGCTGAACACCCGCGCTACGCTGCTCGGCACGGCGTCGGACAGGCGCCGCGACAGCGGTGCGGCGGCGCGGATCAGGTAGGGGGTGGTCAGGGTGGTGATGGCCGATACCGCCACCGCCACCGGGTAGAGGAAGTCGCTGGTGACCTTCAGGCTGACGCCCAGCGCGGCGATGATGAAGGAGAACTCGCCGATCTGTGACAGGCCCATGCCGACGCGCAGCGAGGTACGCCCGTCGTGGCCGGTGACGAAGGCGCCGAGGCTGCAGCTGAGGATCTTGCCGAGCACCACGGCGAGGCTGATCGCGGCGATCGGCCAGGCATGCTCGCGCAGCACGGCGGGGTCGATCAGCAGGCCGATGGTGACGAAGAAGATGGCGCTGAACATGTGGCGCAACGGCTCGACCAGCCGCTCGATCTGCGCCAGCTGGCGCGACTCGGCCATGATCGCGCCGCTCAGGAAGGCGCCCAGCACCAGGCTGTAGTCCAGCTTGATCACCAGCAGGCAGAAGCCGAAGCACAGGCCGAGCACGGCGATCAGCAGGGTCTCGTGGCTTTCGAAGTGCGCCACGTAGGCGAGGATGCGCGGCACCAGCAGCAGGCCGACCACCAGCGAGGCGAGGATGAACAGCAGCAGCTTGCCGAGGGTGGCGAGCACCTCGGCCGGCTCCACCGTGCCGCTGGCGGCAACCCCGGAGAGCAGGACGATCAGGCCGATGCCGAGGATGTCCTCGACGATCAGGATGCCGAAGATCAGCTGGGCGAAGGGCTCGTGCTTCATCTTCAGGTCGCCGAGGGCCTTGACGATGATGGTGGTCGAGGAGATCGCCAGGATCGCGCCGAGAAACAGCGCATCCATGGGGCTCCAGGCGAACAGGCGGCCGATGTGGTAGCCGAGCCAGATCATCGCCACGATCTCGAAGAAGGCGGCGAGGATCGCGGTGGGACCGACCTTGAGCAGCTTGCGCAGGCGGAACTCGAGGCCGAGGCCGAACATCAGGAACACCACGCCCAGCTCGGCGAGGATGCGGATGGTGTCCTCGTCGCTGATCAGGGCGACCGGCCCGGTGTGCGGGCCGATGAGAAAGCCGGCGACGATGTAGCCGAGCACCACCGGCTGCCGGAGGCGGTGGCAGAGCACCGTCACCAGGCCGGCCACCAGCATGAGCACGGCGAGATCCTGGATGAAGGCGATGGCATGCATGGCGCGCGCTCCTCTGCCGCGGGTCGCCCGGCAGCGTGCGAATGGCCGCACCGGGCGCCCTGTTCGATGATAGGCGGGTCTGCCCGTCACGCGAACCTTTGCGATATACTGCGCGACTTTCGACCGGTCACGCAGTCCGGTCCACACTCTTTCGCAGACAAGCCACGCGCGGTTTTCCGGCGTGGCTTGTTGGTTTTTGTCGCGCCAGGCTGGCGCAGAACAAGAGGCACGACGATGAGCGCACTGGTAGGCGTGATCATGGGCTCCAAATCCGACTGGAGCACCCTCAGCCACACCGTCGACATGCTGGAAAAGCTCGGCATTCCCCACGAGGTCAAGGTGGTCTCCGCCCACCGCACCCCGGATCTGCTGTTCCAGTACGCCGAACAGGCGGAAGAGCGCGGCCTGGAAGTGATCATCGCCGGTGCCGGCGGCGCCGCCCACCTGCCGGGCATGTGCGCGGCCAAGACCCACCTGCCGGTGCTCGGCGTGCCGGTGCAGTCGTCGATGCTCTCCGGCGTCGACTCGCTGCTGTCGATCGTGCAGATGCCCGGCGGCATTCCGGTCGCCACCCTGGCCATCGGCAAGGCCGGCGCGATCAACGCCGCGCTGCTGGCGGCGAGCATCCTCGGTGGCAAGCACCCGCAGTTCCACGAGGCGCTCAAGGCCTTCCGCGCCCAGCAGACCGAATCGGTGCTGGAAAACCCGGACCCCCGCGAAATCTGAGGCGAACTCCCATGAAGATCGGCGTAATCGGTGGCGGCCAGCTGGGTCGCATGCTGGCTCTGGCGGGCACTCCGCTGGGGATGAACTTTGCCTTCCTCGATCCGGCGCCGGACGCCTGCGCCGCCGCGCTGGGCGAGCACCTGCGCGCCGACTACAGCGACCCGGACCATCTGCGCCAGCTGGCCGACGAGGTCGATCTGGTGACCTTCGAGTTCGAGAGCGTGCCGGCCGAGACGGTGGCCTTCCTCTCCCAGTTCGTGCCGGTGTACCCCTGCGCCGAGTCGCTGCGCATCGCCCGCGACCGCTGGTTCGAGAAGTCGCTGTTCAAGGACCTCGGCATCCCCACCCCGGCCTTCGCCAACGTGCTGGACCAGGCCGACCTCGACCATGCGGTGATCGAGATCGGCCTGCCGGCGGTGCTCAAGACCCGCACCCTGGGCTACGACGGCAAGGGCCAGAAGGTCCTGCGCAAGCCCGAGGACGTGGTCGGCGCCTTCGCCGAGCTGGGCAGCGTGCCGTGCATCCTCGAGGGCTTCGTGCCGTTCAGCGGCGAGGTGTCGCTGGTGGCGGTGCGCGGTCGCGACGGCGAGACGCGCTTCTACCCGCTGGTGCACAACACCCACGTGAACGGCATCCTCAACCTGTCGGTGGCCAGCAGCAACCACCCGCTGCAGGCGCTGGCCGAGGACTACGTCGGCCGCGTGCTGAAGCAGCTGGACTACGTCGGCGTGCTGGCCTTCGAGTTCTTCGAGGTCGACGGCGGCCTGAAGGCCAACGAGATCGCCCCGCGGGTGCACAACTCCGGGCACTGGACCATCGAAGGCGCCGAGTGCAGCCAGTTCGAAAACCACCTGCGCGCCGTCGCCGGCCTGCCGCTGGGCTCGACCGCCAAGGTCGGTGAGAGCGCGATGCTCAACTTCATCGGCAGCGTGCCGCCGGTGGACAAGGTGGTGGCCATCGACGACTGCCATCTGCACCACTATGGCAAGGCCTTCAAGGCCGGGCGCAAGGTCGGCCACGCCACCCTGCGCAGCAAGGACCTGGCGACCCTCCAGGCGCGCATCAAGGATGTCGAGGCGCTGATCGAAGGCTGATCGCGGCCCTCTGTGGAAGGCCCACTCTCACGGCGATGCCGGCCAACGGCCCGCCCAGAAGCAAAAGCTTCGCCCCGAGATCGGGCCTTCCACAGGACAAGACGCCCATGGCGTCCGCCGTTCCCGCCGACTAGGCTGCTGACAGGCTCACCTTGCGCGGAGAACTCGTCATGGGCATCCTCGGCACCATCCTCATCGGCCTGCTGGTCGGCGTGATCGCACGCTTTCTCAAGCCGGGCCACCAGCCGATGGGCTGGATCATAACCATCCTGCTCGGCATCGGCGGCTCGGTCCTCGCCACCTACGGCGGTCAGGCACTGGGCATCTACCGCGCCGGGCAGGCGGCGGGCTTCATCGGCGCGGTGATCGGCGCCATCATCCTGCTGATCGTGGCCGGTTACCTGAGAAAATCCTGACGCGGCGTCCCGGCGCCGTCTGCCTTCTGCGAGATCCGCATGCGCCTGTTCGCCCTCTGCCTGACCCTGATCGCTACCCTGAGCCACGCCGAGCCGGCGGAAACCGACTGGCTGGAATTGCTGCCGGCCGAGGATCTGGCGGCGCTGGAGGCGATGCCGGAAATCGACCACCAAGGCGCCGAGGGGGACAGCGCCTTCTACGGCGCCGGTGGGTTGAAGCAGCAGGCGGACCTGCCGGCGGTGATGTACTCGACGCGTACCGTGGCCGCGCTGGACGGCAAGGCGCTGCGCCTGGGCGGCTATCCGGTACCGCTGGAAACCACCGCCGACGGCCGCTTCCACACCTTCTTCCTGGTGCCCTATCCCGGCGCCTGCATCCACGTGCCGCCGCCGCCGCCGAACCAGATCGTCCTGGTGCGCTACCCGCAAGGCGTGGCCCTCGACGACATCTACGCGCCGCTATGGGTCAGCGGCACCCTGCAGGTCGAACCGGTCAGCAACGATCTGGCCGACGCCGCCTATGCGCTGGACGCCGACAGCGTGCGTCCGGTCGAGGAAGCGGACCTGTAGGCCTGCCCGGCAGGCCATCCCGGCACTGCTGTGGACTCCCGAAAACAACCGGGGCCGCCCTGCGGCAGCCCCAGTGCGCCCCGTGTTCGCTTCAGCCCGGCTGGCCGGCCAGGCGCTGCTGCTGGATGCGCTGCTGCTTGTAGGAGCGCGCCGCCGCCGGGATCGGCGTGCTCTGCCCGGTTTCCAGCCAGCGGCGCACGCGGGTGGCGTCGCCGATGTGGGTGCGCTTGCCGTAGGTGCCCAGCAGCACCATGGCCACCGGGCGCTGGTCGACGCGGGCCAGCATGGCCAGGCAGTGGCCGGCCTCGTTGATGAAGCCGGTCTTGGTCACCTCGATGTCCCAGCCGGGATTGCGCACCAGCGGGTTGGTGTTGTTGAAGCCCTGCACATAGTTGGGCTTCTGGAAGTGCGCGCTGCGGCTCGGTGTGGTGCTCAGCTCGCGGATCAGCGGGTACTGCCGCGCGGCCTTGAGCAGGCGCACCAGGTCGCGGGCGGTGGAGACGTTGAATTCGGACAGGCCGGTGGGCTCGACGAAGCGGGTACGGGTCATGCCGAGGGCCTTGGCCTTGGCGTTCATCGCCGCGACGAAGCGGGCATGGCCGCCCGGATAGTTGTGCGCCAGCGCGGAGGCGGCGCGGTTCTCCGAGGACATCAGCGCCAGGCGCAGCATCTCCTTGCGGCTGATCCGGCTGTTGACCCGCACCCGCGAGTAGACGCCGCGCAGCTCGCGGGTGTCGTGGATGGCCACCGGGATCACCTCGTCCAGCGGCAGGTTGGCGTCGAGGCTCACCACCGCGGTCATCAGCTTGCTGATCGAGGCGATCGGCACCACCGCGTCCGGATGGCTGGAGAACAGCACCTGGTCGCTGTTCAGATCGACCACCAAGGCACTGCTGGAGGCCAGCTCCAGACGGGCCGGGTCACGGGCGGCACGGCCATCGGCAGCCCCGACATTCGGGGCCAAGGCAATGCATGCGCATGACAGTAACAGACCGAATATCGAGGAACGGATTTTCATGGAAGGTGGCTCGCTGTTTCGCGTGGAAATGAGGTCGGGGCAGCGGTCCTTGCTAGTGTTCACAGTATAGAGAACGCCTGCCGGCCTGTCGGTTCCAAATCGTCTCTGCAGCGCCCGGCTGATGCGGATTTCACGCTTCGCCGGGCGTCGCCGCGCCGGGGCTGGACGGGCGGTTTGTTTGGCGGGGTCGGCTGGTCTGGCGCCTGGATTGACTTTGCGCGCTGTGCCGCTCGAAGATGTGTGAAAAATTCAACGAGGTGTTCAAGCATGAACTCCAGTGGAATCGCCGAAACGGCGGTGCAAGCCCTTGCCGCACGCGAGCGCCAGCGCTTTCTCGAGCAGCATCCGCAGTCCGTGGCGCTGGCCGGGCGCGCTCGCCATGCGCTGTTCGGCGGCGTGCCGATGCACTGGATGAGCGACTGGTCGACGCCGGTGCCGCTGTTCGTCGAGCGCGCCGAGGGCGCGCGCTTCGTCGACGTCGACGGCCGCGAGTACGTCGACTTCTGCCTGGGCGATACCGGCAGCATGTTCGGCCACTCGCCGGCGCCGATTGCCGCGGCCCTGCGCGAGCAGGCCGGGCGCGGCCTGACCACCATGCTGCCCGGTGAGGATGCGGTGGTCTGCGGCGAGCGCCTGGCCGAGCGCTTCGGCCTGCCGTTCTGGCAGGTGACGACCACCGCCACCGACGCCAACCGCTTCGTCCTGCGCTGGGCGCGGGCGATCACCGGGCGCAAGGTGATCCTGGTGTTCGATGGCTGCTACCACGGCACCGTCGACGAGGCCATGGTGCGCACCCGCGACGGCCACACCGTGCACCGTCCGGGGCTGATCGGCCAGGCGCGCAACCTGACCCAGCACAGCCGCGTGGTGCCGTTCAACGACCTGGCCGCGCTGGAGGCGGCGCTGGCCCCCGGCGACGTGGCCGCGGTGCTCTGCGAGCCGGCGCTGACCAACATCGGCATGGTGCTGCCGGCGCCCGGCTTCATGGCGCGCCTGCGCGAGCTGACCCGCCAGGTCGGCACCCTGTTGATCGTCGACGAGACCCACACCCTGTCCACCGGCCCCGGCGGCTGCACTCGCGCCTGGCATCTCGAACCGGACTTCCTCACCGTCGGCAAGGCCGTCGCCGGCGGCGTGCCCTGCGCGGTGTACGGCTGCAGCGCGGCGATGGCCCAGGCCATGCAGATCGCCCGCGAGCACGCCAGCGAGCTGAGTTCGGGCCACGGCCACAGCGGCATGGGCACCACCCTGTCGGCCAACGCCCTGGCCATGCACTGCCTGCGCGCCAACCTGGAGCAGGTGATGACGCCGGCGGCCTACGAGCACATGCTCTGGCTGGCGGCGCGTCTGGCCGAGGGGCTGCGTAGCCTGATCGCCAGGCACGCCCTGCCCTGGTCGGTGACCGAGCTGGGTGCGCGCTGCGAGTTCCAGTTCTGTGCGCAGCCGCCACAGAACGGCGCCGAGGCCGAGGCGGCCTTCCACGACAGCCTGCAGATGGCCCTGCACCTGTACCTGATCAACCGCGGCATCCTGATCACCCCGTTCCACAACATGACCCTGTGCAGCCCGCAAACCACTGCCGGCGACGTCGACCGCCTGCTCGCCAGCCTCGATGCGGCGCTCGCCGAGCTGCTGGCGCTTCCCGGCGCGCGGGAGGAATGAGCATGCCTTTCGCCGATCTTGCCGAAGCCGACGCCTTTCTCGCCGCCCACCCCGAGGTGCACAGCATCGAGCTGTTCATCATCGACCCCTGCGGCGTGCCGCGCGGCAAGCTGCTGCGCCGCGAGGAGCTGCGCGCCGTCTACCAGAACGGCCGGCCGCTGCCGAGCAGCATCCTCGGCCTGACCATCCGCGGCGAGGACGTCGACGCCACCGGCCTGGTCTGGGAGGTCGCCGACGCCGACTGCTGGGCCTTCCCGCTGCCCGGCAGCCTGCAGCTGCAGACCTGGCGCGCCACGCCGACCGCCCAGCTGCAGGTCAGCATGCACCCCGAGCAGGGCCTGCCGGCCAGCGTCGCCGATCCGCGCCACGTGCTGGCCCGCCAGGTCGAGCGGCTCAAGGCCGCCGGCTACCATCCGGTGATGGCCGCCGAGCTGGAGTTCTACCTGCTCGACCAGCAGCGCGACGCCACGGGCCGGCCGCAGCCGGCACGCCAGGGCAACGGCGTGCGCCCGCAGGCGCCACAGGTCTACGGCGTGCTCGAACTGGAGCAGCTGGCGCCGTTCCTCGACGACCTCTACGCCGCCTGCACCGCCCAGGGCCTGCCGGCGCGCACGGCGATCTCCGAGTACGCGCCCGGCCAGGTGGAAATCACCCTCGAGCACCGCAGCGACGCGCTGCAGGCGATGGACGAGGCGGTGCGCTACAAGCGCCTGGTGCGCGGGGTGGCCAACCAGCATGGCTACCAGGCCTGCTTCATGGCCAAGCCGTTTGGCGAGCTGGCCGGCAGCGGCCTGCATATGCACGTCAGCCTGGCCGACGCGGAGGGCAACAACCTGTTCGCCAGCGAGCTTTCTGGCCTTGAAGGCGGCGTCTCTGCCGCCGGGACGGGAGCCCCGCTGCTGCGCCAGGCCGTCGCCGGCCTGCTCGACACCCTCGAGGACGGCCTGGCGGTGTTCTGTCCCAACGCCAACTCGTTCCGCCGTTTCCAGGCCAACAGCTACGCGCCGCTGGCGAAAAGCTGGGGGATCAACAACCGCACCGTGTCGCTGCGCATACCGGGCGGTCCGGCGGCCAGCCGGCACATCGAGCACCGCATCTGCGGCGCCGACGCCAATCCGTATCTGGCCGCCAGCCTGCTGCTGGCCGGCATCCACCACGGCCTGCGCGAGCGGCTCGACCCCGGCGCGCCGATCGCGGGCAACGGCTACGCGCAGGCCCGTGAGACCCTGCCCACCGACTGGCTCACCGCACTGCGCGCGCTGGAGCACTCGACCTGGGCGCGCGAGGCGCTGGGCGAGGACTTCCACCGCGTGTACCTGGCGATCAAGCAGGAGGAGTACCGCCAGTTCATGGGCGAGGTGGGCGAGCAGGACTGGCGCTGGTACCTGGGACATGCCTGAGACGCGGCGAGCGGCGGGGCAGAAGGGCGGCGCACTATTGCGCCAGGGGTAAAATGTCCTTGCCGCAAGTCGGGACAGTCGCGCACCATGGCCGCCATAGCTCAACTGGCAAGGCTTCGCAAACGCGACAATTCGCCGCAGTTTGCCGCACGTTGTCCCAACGTTCGTCACATGCCCCCGCGAGGTCCGCAAAGTCGCGGCGGACGCGCTCCGGCGCGCTGGCGAAATTGCTCGACACAGCCGCTGTGCATTCGACTAAAGTAGCGACCTCACCACCAGCCGACGAGCTTGAACTACCCATGCAATCCGGTAACGCACAGCTGAACATGACCGTCCTGATGACTCCGGACAAGGCCAATTTTTCCGGCAATGTGCATGGTGGCACGCTGCTCAAGTATCTCGATGAAGTGGCCTACGCCTGTGCCAGCCGCTATGCCGGTCGCTACGTGGTGACCCTGTCGGTGGACCAGGTGATCTTCCGCCAGCCGATCCATGTCGGCGAGCTGGTCACCTTCCTCGCCTCGGTCAACTACACCGGCAGCACCTCGATGGAAATCGGCATCAAGGTGATCACCGAGGACATCCGCAACCAGTCGGTACGTCACACCAACAGCTGCTACTTCACCATGGTGGCGGTCGATGGTCACGGCAAGTCGGTACCGGTACCGCCGCTCGATCCGAAGACCGCCGACGAAAAACGCCGCTTCGCCCAAGCCCAGCAGCGCCGGCAGATCCGCCGCGAGCTGGAGGAGCGTTACAAGGCAATCATGGGCCACGACTGAGGTTTCCTATGCCGGTATCGCGCTGCCCGTATTGCTGCCTGGTGCTCGTGCGGGGCGGCGCATGCTGACGCTCGGCGAACTGACCCTGCTGCTGCTGGCCGGCGGCGTCTGCGCCTGGCTATGGCATGCCCATGGCGTGCACGAGCACGCCCTCAAGCTGGTGCGCCAGGCCTGCCTGCGCGAGGACGTGCTGCTGCTCGATGACAACGTGGCCTTCCGCCGCCTGCGTCTGCTGCGCGACCGCAGCGGGCGCCTGCGTCTGGCGCGCGAGTACGGCTTCGAGTTCACGGTGACCGGCGAGCAGCGTCATCCCGGCCGCCTGGTCCTGCTCGGCCGCAGCCCGGCGCAGATCGAGCTGGCACCGCATCCGTTCCGCGAGCCGGCGGACTCCGCCGAGGGCGAGGCGGAGCGGGTGGTCAAGCTGGACGAATGGCGCCGCCGCCATCCGCCGCAGGGGCGCTGACGCCTCCGGCGCCGCGATCCAGCACGCGCCACTCTCACGAAACCCGCAAGGCCACCAGCTCGGCAGCTAGCTAGCCGCCGAGGAGGTAGTCGCGCACCCGCACGGCACACTCGTCCGGCTGCTCCTGCATGAAGCAGTGGCCACCGGCGATGCGCTGCGCGCTGACGTGGTGGTTGAGCGCGCACCAGCGCGCCACGCCCTTGCCGACGAAGGGGTAACTGTCCCCGCCATGCACGACCAGAGTCGGCGTGCTCACCGCGGCCAGCGACCGCCACAGGCGGCGCGGGTAGGAGGCGAAGATCTCCGCCTCGCGGCTCGGCCGGCACTTCAGCGCGACCCCGTCGCCGACCGCCTGCAGCGCATGCTCGACATAGGCGTGCAGCGCGGCATCGCTCCAGCCACGGAAGATCCCCCGCCCGTGCAGCCCGGCCCAGGCCGCGGCGCGGTCCGGCCACTGGCTGCGCCGCTCTCGCGCCTGGCGTGCCAGTGCGCGGCGCTCCTGCAGGCCGAGCAGTTCGGACAGCGCCATCACGCCGATCATCGCCGGTGGAAACAGTACCGGGTCGAGCAGCACCGCGCGCTGGAACAGTTGTGGCTCGCTGGCGAGGATCAGGCCGCTGAGCACTCCGCCGAAGCTGTGTCCGCAGGCGAAGCGCGGTACCGCGCCGAAGCGTTCGCGGCCGGCGGCGAAAGCTTCCACCGCCAGCTCGGCGCTGCGGTTCCAGCCGTGGAAGCGCCCGCCGTGGTCGCTGTCGCCGTGGCCCTGGACGTCGCACAGCCACAGGTCGAAATCCCGGCTCAGCAGCGCCAGCAGCGGTTCGTAGGTACGCCCGCAGAAGCCGTTGCCGTGCAGGAAGTGCAGCAGCGGCTTGCCCGAGGGCGCGCTGTGCCAGCCACGCAGGGTGAAGCCGGCCGAAGTAGGGTGGGACCAGGGGTGCAGGGTCATGGCGACTACGGTAGCGAGAGTGAGTGGCGCAGTTTAGCAGCCCGCCCGCTCAGGACAGCCAGCCCAGCAGCAGCGGCAGGCTGAGGGCGGCGAGCAGGGTCTGCAGGGTGATGATGCCGGCCATCAGGTGGCTGTCGCCGCCCAGCTGGCGGGTCAGCACGTAGGCGGTGGGGGCGGTGGGCAGGGCGAAGAACAGCACCAGCAGGGTGCTCTCCATGGCCGGCAGGGCCAGGGCGCGCGCCACGCCGAAGGCCAGCAGCGGCATCAGCAGCAGGCGCGCCAGGCTGTTGGCGAGCAGCGCGGGGCCTTCGCCGCGCAGCTGGTCCGGGCGCAGCGCGGCGCCGACACAGAGCAGACCCAGCGGCAGGCTGGCGGCGGCGAGCAGGCCGAGCAGGCGCTCGCTGCCGCCCGGCAGGCCGAGGCCGGAGAGGTTGAGCAGCGCGCCGCCCAGGCAGGCGAGGATCAGCGGGTTCCTGGCGATCGGCAGCAGCAGGCCGCGCACGCTGACCCCGCGCTCGGCGCTCAGCGCCCACACCGACAGCACGTTCACCGCCGGCACCAGCAGGGCGAGCATCAGCGCCGCCAGGGTCAGCCCCGCTGCGCCGAACAGGCTGCCCACGGTGGCCAGGCCGAGGTAGGTGTTGAAGCGCAGGGCGCCCTGGACGATGGCCCCGAAGCGCGCTGCCGGCCAGCCGCGCAGGCGGCGCAGCGCCAGCAGCCCCAGCCAGCCGAGGCCGAGGGCCAGCAGCACCGCCAGCGCCAGGCGCGGCAGCGCCGGGTTGTCCAGCGGCGCCGTTGCGAGGCTGCTCAGCAGCAGGGCGGGGAACAGCACGAAGTAGTTGAGTCGCTCGGCACCGGGCCAGAACGCCTCGCCGGGGAAGTCGCTGCGACGCAGCAGGTAGCCGGCGACGATCAGCGCGAACAGCGGCCAGAGGGCGAGCAGCAGGGGCGACATGGCAGCTCCGTTGCAGGGCGGCGCGGGTGCCGCAGGTCCGAGGGGATGTGAGTCGGCAGTCTAGCGGCAAACGCCGCGGTCAGGGCAGCTGCAGGCCGCCGCCGGCGCGGTGCAGTTCGCGCAGCTGGGTGCCGAGCTGCCTGAGGTTGGCTTCGCCGTCGTCCAGCTCGCGGCGGCGTTCGGTGGTGAGCAGGGCCAGCAGCTGGCTGTCGAGCTGGTCGCTGAGCTGGCGCAGCTGCGCCTGGCGCTGGCTGCTCTCGCGCTCCAGGCTCTGCCATTCGCCGGGTTGCGGCAGGCCGTAGCCGCCGTCGAGCAGCTCGGCCGGGCGGCTGAGGAAGCCGCTGTGGGCCAGCAGCTGTTCGAGGGTGCGGTCGGCGCTGGCGTTGCTCTGGCCGCGTTCGCGGCGGCCGAGGTAGGCCTGCTTGAGGTCGTCCTGGGCCAGCTGCAGCTGGCGGCGCCGCGCAGCCTGTTCGAGCAGCAGCAGGGCGGCGCTGGCGCGCAGGTCGGCGGCGGCGAAATGGCGGCGCCGCTCGCTGGCCGGCCGGCCCAGCCAGTCTTCCACCGTTTCCTGCGGCAGCGCCAGGCGCTCGCGGGCGATGGTGAACATCGCCTGGTAGCGCTCGCGGAAGGAGTCGAAGCGATAGCCCAGGCGCAGCGCCTCGCGCGGATCACGCAGCACGCTGCGGTCGGCCAGGCCGCGCCCCTCGAGCAGGGCGAGCAGACCGCTGGGGGTGATGCTGTCGAGGTCGGTGAGGCGTGGGTCGGCGCTGCCACTTCTGAGCAGTTTGAGGGTCTCCACCGCGCAGTTGTTGCCGATGAACCAGTAGTCGCCGTCGTGGCTCCAGTGCAGTTCGGCGGCGCGCTGGCCGAGGGCGCGGATCTGCGCGTGCGACAGGCGCAGCGGGATGGAGGCCAGGCTGCGCAGCTCGACCTTGGTGTATTCGTCGATCACCTGGCCCAGCGGCAGGACGAACAGCCGCGACGGATAGGCGCCGGTCAGGCCGTCCCAGCTGGACAGCTGCACGTCGCCGACGAAGGCGCGGTAGGACAGCACCAGGTGCTGGTCGAGGTCCAGCCGGCAGTCGGGGCCGCGCGGCCGGCCGGGGGCGCAGACCACCAGGCGCAGCATGCTGTGGCCCCAGCGGCTGACCCACTGGTCGTTGGCCTCGGCGAACAGGTAGTCGACCGCGTAGATCCGCTCGGGGTCGAGGCGGCCGAGTGGTTGACGGGCGAAGTCGCTGCCGGCGTTGAGAAAGGCCAGTTCGCCGGCGCAGTCGGCGGCGCCTGGCGGCGTCCAGGCGAAGTGTTCGGCCAGGTAGCGGTGCAGGCTCGGTCGGCGGCAGGCGTACTGCGGGTCGAGCAGGAAGTACTCCAGGTTCACGGCGAGGAACTCGCGCGGGTTGCTCAGCTCGTAGGCGTCCGGGCTGCGCAGCCACTGCGGGTTGTCCGCCTCGCGGGCGCCGCGCTGGCCGACCCGCTGGGCCCAGCCGGCCAGATCGAGCAGGCGCGGGGCGTCGGAGAGGGTGAAGCGCCGCTGCGTCTGCCCGCGGCACTCGGCCGGCAGGCCGACCTCGCCGCGGCTGGCGAGCTGCCGGCGGCAGCGCTGGATCAGCTGCGCCTCGGCGGCCGGCCAGGTGCGGCTGCGGTCGTACAGGTGGGTCAGTTCGTGGAGCAGGGTGGCCAGCAGCTCGCGGCGCAGGGTGCCGTGGGGACGGCCGCTGGCCTGGCTCGCCGCGCTGCCGTCGGCCAGCGCCGGCAGCAGGCGGGCGTTGAGTTCGAAGGCGTCGAGGCGGGTCAGGCGGCCGTAGACCTCGGTCGGCAGCTTGTGGCTCCAGCGCACCGCGACCGTGCGCGGCACTTGCCGGCGCAGGCGCGGCGGCAGGGCGACCAGCGCCTCGTCGAGCAGGGCCTGGCTGGCCTGGCGTTCGCCGGCGCTCAGGCCGGCAGCGTGCAGCTGCAACTGCAGGGACGGCGGCGCGGCGCTCGCGCTGGCCGGCGCGAGGCCGGCGAGCAGCAGGGCGAGACCGCCCAGCGCCGCACGCCAGTTCGTCACAGGGCGAGCAGGGCCTGCGCCAGTTCGGCGTCGCTGGCCTGGCGGGCCTCGGGTACGCGCTCGCGCACTACCTGCAGGGCGGCTTCCAGCTGGGCGCCGCGGATGCTGCCTGCGCTGGCGACGAAGCTGGCGGCGTCGTCGCGGGCGGCCTGCACCACCTTCATGTCGCGAACCGAGGTGGTGGTGTCGGAGGTGAAGTCGAAGCTGCGCTCGAGGGCGCGGATCACGATGTTGCTGGTGGCGACCAGGGTCTGGGCCTGGGCGCTGCCGGCGGCGAGCAGGACGAGGGTGGCGGCGATGAGCGAACGGCGCATGTCGGTATTCCTGAGGGCGTGGACGAGGCGCGTAATGTATTGATTCGCAGGGCTCTGTGCCAGACGTGCAGCGCCGCGGCGTGAGCTGGGTGGCGTCTGCACGGCGCTGGCGCGCTTACAGGGCGAGGATCGCCCGGGCCAGCTGCTGGTCATCGGCCTGGATCTGCGGCGCCTGGGTGCGGATGTGGCGCAGCGCGGCCTCCAGGCGGGCGCCGCGGATGCTGCCTGCGCTGGCGACGAAGCTGGCGGCGTCGTCGCGGGCGGCGAGGACGACCTTGTCGTCATCGAACGAGGAGGAGATGTCGCTGGTGCTTTCACTGGCGTTGGCGATCAGGCCGCCGAGGGTATCGGTGGTGGCGACGAAGCTGGTGGCGGAGGCGTGGCTGGCGAGTGCCAGCAGGGCGGCGCCGGCAAGCAGTGGGAGGCGGGTCATGGGGGGCAAGTCCTGTGCAGAGTGAGTCGGTAGGTTGGACAGCTGGAGGCGTGCCGGGTTCGCGGCCTGGCGGTTGGTGTGCGTTCAGATTGCCGCAGCGCGCGCAGGCGGGCAACGGCAGGCATGGCGGCACGGGAACCCGGAAACGACTGCGCCGCCCGAAGGCGGCGCAGTGGTGCAGCGTTCAGTGAATCAGGCGGAGCCGATTACTTCTTGCCCAGCATGTGGCCGGTCTGCTGCATGTTGGTGTGCCAGGAGAAGGCCTCGCTGAGGATGTGCGGGGTCTGGCCGCCGACGGTGGCGCAGGCGCGATCGAAGTAGTCCTGCATCGCCGGGCGGAAGTCCGGGTGTACGCAGTGGTTGATGATCACCTGGGCGCGCTCGCGCGGGGCCAGGCCGCGCAGGTCGGCCAGACCCTGCTCGGTGACCAGGATGTCGACGTCGTGTTCGTTGTGGTCGACGTGCGGGGTCATCGGCACGACGCTGGAGATGGCGCCGCCCTTGGCCACGGACTTGGTGACGAAGATGGCCAGGTGGGCGTTGCGGGTGAAGTCACCCGAGCCGCCGAGGCCGTTCATCATGTGGGTGCCGTTGACATGGGTGGAGTTCACGTTGCCGTAGATGTCGAACTCCAGCGCGGTGTTGATGCCGATGATGCCGATGCGGCGGACGATCTCCGGATGGTTGGAGATTTCCTGCGGGCGCAGCACCAGCTTGTCCTTGTACGTGTCGAGGTTGGCCATCACGTGGTGGCACATGCGCTCGGACAGGGTGAAGGAGCAACCCGAAGCGGCAGCCAGTTTGCCGGCATCGAACAGCTCGAAGGTGGAATCCTGCAGCACCTCGGAGTACATGGTCATGCCGCTGAAGTTGGACTTCAGCAGGCCACTCATCACGGCGTTGGCGATGGTGCCGACGCCGGCCTGCAGCGGCAGCAGGCTCTCGGTCAGGTTGCCGCGCTCGACTTCCTGCTCGAAGAAGGCGATCAGGTGGTTGGCGATGGCCTGGGTTTCGTCGTCGGACGGCAGGACGGCGGAGTAGGAGTCTTCCTGGTCGGTGATGACGATGGCGGCGATGCGCGCCGGGTCGACCGGGATGTAGGTGGTGCCGATGCGGTCCTGGCCGTTGATCAGCGGGATCGGGGTGCGGCCCGGGCGCTTGGGCGGCAGGTAGATGTCGTGCAGGCCTTCCAGGGCGGCAGGGTGGGCCAGGTTCAGCTCGACGATGACCACGTCGGCTTCGGCGAAGCTGGCCGAGTTGCCCACGGAGGTGGTCGGCACGATGCCGCCGTTTTCGGTGATGGCGCAGGCTTCGATGATCGCTACGTTGACCTTCGGCAGGCTACCGGCACGCAGTTGCTCGGCGGTGTCGGACAGGTGCTGGTCGATGAACATCACTTCGCCGCTGTTGATCGCCTTGCGCAGGCCGGCGTCGGACTGGAACGGCATGCGGCGGGCGAGCAGACCGGATTCGGCCATCAGCTTGTCCATGTCGTTGCCCAGGCTGGCGCCGGTGATCAGGGTGATCTTCAGCTCTTCGTGGCGGGCGCGCTCGGCCAGGGCGATCGGCAGGGCCTTGGCTTCGCCGGCGCGGGTGAAGCCGCTCATGCCGACGGTCATGCCGTTCTTGACCAGCTTGGCAGCTTCGGCTGCAGTGGTGATCTTGTCGGTCAGGGATTGCAGACGAATACGATCGGAGTACTGAGACATGGAGCGGTTCCTTTGATACGGCCTGGGACGAACACAGTCCTCCGAGTCTAAGGATTCGCCATCGTTACGCCTTTAATACTAAGGTCGTAATGCGCTGAACGGTTTTTCGCCGCATTCGCGACCTTTTGCCGCACAAAAAGCCGCCGCCCGGGGGCGGCGGCGTCTGTTGCGCGGTTTTGCGGCGGGGTTACTCAACCGCCTTGAGCATGTCCTCGATGACCTTCTTGGCGTCGCCGAACACCATCATCGACTTGTCCATGTAGAACAGCTCGTTGTCCAGACCGGCGTAGCCGCTGGCCATCGAGCGCTTGTTGACGATCACGGTGCGCGCCTTGTACGCCTCGAGGATCGGCATGCCGGCGATCGGCGAGTGCGGATCGGTCTTCGCCGCCGGGTTGACCACGTCGTTGGCGCCGAGCACCAGCACCACGTCGGTCTGGCCGAACTCGGCGTTGATGTCGTCCATCTCGAACACCTGCTCGTAGGGCACCTCGGCCTCGGCGAGCAGCACGTTCATGT
>NZ_FNZE01000028.1 GCF_900109175.1 Pseudomonas linyingensis
CGGCGTCACAGCACGTTGGGGCACATCAGCCCGGAGGCCTTCGAGGCCCGGATGAGTGCTTAAACCCGTGTCCACGACTGCTGGGCAAGATCAACTGTCTATGTGAAGTGGGCGCGGGATTTCATACGGTTCCACAAAATGCGTCATCCGGCCGAGATGGGCGCAGCCGAGGTAGAGCGCTTTCTATCGCACCTTGCGGTCGATCTGAATGTTTCGGCGTCCACGCAGAATCAGGCGCTGGCCGCCCTGCTGTTCCTCTACAAGCATGTCCTGGCCATCGATCTGCCCTGGCTGGGTGAAGTGGTGCGTGCGAAGCGCCCGGAGCGTTTGCCCGTCGTCTTGTCCCGCGAAGAAACCCAGCGGCTGCTGGCGTGTTTTGACGGCGAGATCGCTCTGGTTGCCGGATTGCTGTACGGCTCCGGCATGCGCCTGATGGAGGCGATGCGTTTGCGGGTCAAGGATGTGGATTTCGGACGCAACGAGATCATCGTCCGTGATGGCAAGGGCATGAAGGATCGAGTCACGCTGTTGCCGGCTCGCCTGTTGCAGCCATTGTGGCAGCACCTCGATTGCGTCAGGGCGCTGCACCAGCGTGATCTGGCCGAGGGGTTCGGCGAGGTCTATCTACCGTTTGCCCTGGCACGCAAGTATCCGAGCGCGCCGAAGGAGTGGGGATGGCAGTATGTGTTTCCGGCTCCGAGCCGCTCCGTTGATCCTCGATCCGGTGTAAAGCGTCGCCATCACCTGGATGAAAAGCGGGTCCAGCGGGCGTTCCGGTCAGCTGTACGGACTACAGGGATCGACAAGCCGGCCACGCCGCATACCTTGCGGCACTGCTTCGCCACTCATCTGCTGGAGAGTGGGCAGGACATTCGCACGGTTCAGGAGCTGCTCGGCCATGCGGATGTGAAGACCACCATGATCTATACCCATGTACTCAATCGCGGCGGGCTGGCAGTGCTGAGCCCGCTGGATCGCTGAGTCGCCTGCCGTGGCCCGTTTCTCCTGGCGTGGCCGACCTGCCCGGCTCGTGGCCCAGCGGAGTTCCGGCTGATGACTCAGGCGTTGAGGAAGGACAGATGGATCTCGCTGCCGTAGCGGCGAATGATGTCCAGCTTGGCGCGGTGAAAGGCCTCGGCATCGCCTTGCCGGCCTGACTTCTCTAGCGCGCAGCGCGCCAGCTCGTCGGAAATCACGTCCATGAACAGTTCGGCCAGCAGCAGCCGGGCGGAGTCGCGGAAGTGTCCGCGGCCATCCACATACAGCTGGACGGTCGGTGCGGCGGTGTTGATGAGGATGGTCCGCTCCGCGCGGCTGTACACCGCGCGGTCCAGTTCGTTGTCGAGGTGACGGAATTCGTAGCCGATGAACATGCGCTCGCCATGATCGCGTGGCGGCCGGTGCTTCACGGCATGGGCGGATACGCCATGGCTGTGCCCGGAGGCGTGTTCGGCCACTACCATCTCGCACCAGGCCCAGTGGCTGCCGGCGCGCACGCTGATCTCGCCACGGCTGCCTGTCGTGTCGCCGACCACCGTCCATTCGATCCGCTGCCGGTCGTTCAGCGCGCTGACGGGTAGCTCCGCGGGCGCGGCGACGAGGTGCAGCGAGTCGGGCAGCGCATAGGCGAACTGCAATACCTCGTCCTCGGCCAGCTGGCCAGGGTCGATCAGCAGGCTGACGTGGAACGGATGGTTGGGCTTGCGATAGTAGAACGGCGTGGTGAAGCGCAGCGCCGCCGGGCGTTCCACGGCTGCCACGTCCGTCTCTGGCGGTGGCAGGCTGATGCCGAGATCCTGAATGGCCGCCCGATTCATGCGTTCGAGCAGGTGCTCGATCATGTGGCTGGTGCGGCCGGAGGCGCTGGCATGCTCGAGGTGCTTGAGCTTTTCGCGCTCGGCCAGCACGCAGGGTGCGATCATGGCGCTGACCGCCCGGGAAAACGCCTGCACGAACGGTTCCTTGTGGTTCAGGCCCTCGCGCTCGTCGCTGATGATCGCCACCCCTTGGCCGAGCTTGTCGATCAGGGCAGGGCAGTTCACCGTGCCGAACAGGTACTCGGTGCCTACCTGGTTTTCGTATTCGAACAGCTGGCAGTCGAGCACTGCCGTGCCGGACAGGATGACCAGGCCGTTGGTGCGCTCATCGCCGCGGCTGGCCAGCTCGACGTCCAGGGCGCGCTTGAGGGTGAGGGTGAACGGATAGGTCTGCTGCTCATGGACGAAATGTCCGGCCTGCTCGGGACCGAGCAGCAGGGTGGCGGGCGGCTCCTGGTACTGCACCACGCCGCTGCGCTCCACGGCCTTGCCGCGCTGCATGTGCAGCAGTTCGACCTGGCGGCGTCTCAGCACGTCGCGCAGATAGACGTTGTTCGCCACCGCCTGGACCACGGAGCGGTAGTGGGAAATGCTGGTCTGCGCATTCTCGATGACGATGGTCACCTTGGTGCCGTTGTCGGCAATTCCCAGGCGGGTACGATCCTTTTCGCGTACCGGGCGGTCGCCGTCGCCGTCGTCATACAGGTAGCCGCCGTTCTCGCCGCGGAACAGTTCGATGCGCGCGTAGCGTCCGGCATGGATGGTCTCGATCCAGCCGTAGCCCAGGCCATAGATCGCCTGCTTGAGGCCGCGGCCGAAATAGCCGCGCCCGCCGCCCTCGCCACGCGCCAGGGGGCTGTGCGCTCCGCCATAGGTGAGGATGAAGCGCGCCTGGGCGAAGGGCATGCCCTCGGCCTGGTCGCTGACCATCAGCACCGCGCCGGCCTGATGCCGCTCGTACTGGACGCGGATCTGCCCGCTCGCCGGTGCGCCTGCCCGTTCCATCCGGGCATAGCTGTCGTCGGCGTTGGTGATCAGTTCGACCAGGGCCTTCTCGATGGAAGCAAAGCGGCGCGAGTCGATATCGATCACCCGCTGGTCCACCGGGATCGGGGAAATGGCCATGCTCTGCTCCTCGGTTAACGCGTCAACCTGCACTCGATTCAAGGGAAAGGTAGCCAAAAACCGGCTGCCTTGGTGGATATCGGCTCCGCCGCCATGCGCGGCGCCAGGGCTGGCGCATGCAGCTGGAAAGTAGGGCGAACGCGCGGGGATGGTGCGCCACTGCGCTGGCGGAGCGCTTGCCCGGGGTCAACCGCACTTGCTGTGTCCGCAGTTCAGGCAGGTCGCGCAGCCTTCCAGTTGCACCACCGCCTGGGTGTGGCAGTGCCCGCACAGCTGGGAGCCCGGCGGGAAGCCTTCGCCGGGCTCCAGCGCCGCGGCGCCCTGGCTGGCCTCCCAGGCGGCACGGCGTTCGGCCATATAGCGCTGCTGAGCCTCGTCTGGCGCGTGGTCTTGCAGCATGCCGATGGCGATCAGGTGACGCTCCAGCACGGCGCCGATCTCGGCGACGATCGACGGCATGTATACGCCGCCTTTCTTCAGATAGCCGCCGCGCGGGTCGAACACCGCCTTGAGTTCCTCGACCAGGAAGGTGCAGTCGCCGCCCTTGCGTAGCACCGCGGACATGATGCGGGTGAGGGCGACGATCCACTGGAAGTGGTCCATGTTCTTCGAGTTGATGAAGATCTCGAACGGGCGGCGTTGCTCGAACGGTGTGCCGGCGTTGAGCAGGATGTCGTTGATGGTCACGTAGAGGGCATGCTCGAACAGCGGCGACTTGATCTTGTAGGTGGTACCGCACAGCACCTCGGGGCGCTGCAGGGTTTCATCCAGCTGCACCGGCGGCTGCCCGGCCGCCTCGACGGGGCGCAGGCTCGGGTCGACCACCTTGAAGCTCTTGATGCGCTGTCCGATCTTGACGGTCATGGCGTTCACCTCGGCCTTCAGTACTTGCCGTAATAGCCTTCCTTGAGCGCGTCGAACAAGTTGGCGGCGGTGTTGACCTCGCCGTCGTACTCGACCAGTTCGTTGCCCCTGAGTTCGACCACGCTGCCGTCCTCCAGCTCGAAGCGGTACAGGGTGTTCGCCAGGTCGGCGTCACGGACCAGCACGCCCTGGAAGGCCGTCGGGTTGAAGCGGAAGGTGGTACAGCCCTTGAGGCCCTGGCGCCATGCGTAACGGTAGATGTCCTTGAACGCCTCGAACGGGTAGTCGCTGGGCACGTTGGCGGTCTTGGAGATCGACGAGTCCACCCACTTCTGCGCCGCTGCCTGGATGTCGACGTGCTGGGTCGGGCCGATGTCGTCGGCGCTGACGAACCACTCGGGCAGGCGGTGCGCGGGGGCCTCGCTGTCCGGATCGGCCTGCGCATCGACCAGCGCGCGGTAGGCTAGCAGCTCGTAGCTCAGCACCTCGACCTGCTCCTTGGCCTTGCGTCCGGGGCGCACCAGGTTGCGCACATAGCGGTGGGCGAAGCTCGGCTCGATGCCGTTGGAGGCGTTGTTGGCCAAGCTCAGGCTGATGGTGCCGGTCGGCGCGATGGAGCTGTGGTGGGTGAAACGCGCACCGACTTCGGCCAGCGCCGCGACCAGCTCGGGGGCGACCTCGGCGATGCGCTGCAGGTAGCACGAGTAGCGGGCGTGCAGCACGCGACCGGGCACCCGGTCGCCGGCCCGGTAGCCGTCGGCGGCCATTTCCGGGCGCTGGCGAAGCATCTTCGCGGTGACCTCGAAGTCCTCGGCCAGCAGCGGGGCCGGGCCCTTTTCCCTGGCCAGCTCCAGCGCGACCTCC
Organism: Pseudomonas linyingensis; assembly: GCF_900109175.1. Lineage (GTDB taxonomy): Bacteria > Pseudomonadota > Gammaproteobacteria > Pseudomonadales > Pseudomonadaceae > Geopseudomonas > Geopseudomonas linyingensis. Next base: position 4,671 of record NZ_FNZE01000028.1, read on the forward strand.
CAGCCGACCAGCGCCATCTCGCGGGCCACATCTTCGGTGAACATGCAGGCTTCGGCGCTGCCGTAGCGCAGCCTGAGCATGGTCAGTGCCGAGCCCAGGCCGAGAAAACCCATGCCGTGGCGGCGTTTGGCGAGGATCTCGCGGCGTTGCTCCTGCAGCGGCAGGTTGTTGATCTCCACCACGTTGTCGAGCAGACGGGTGAAAATGCGCACCACCTGGCGAAAGCGCTCCCAGTCGAAGCGCGCCTTGACGCTGAACGGCTCCTCAACGAACCCGGTCAGGTTGACCGAGCCGAGCAGGCAGGCGCCGTAGGGGGGCAGGGGTTGTTCGCCGCAAGGATTGGTCGCCCTGATCTCCTCGCACCACCAGTTGTTGTTGAGCTGGTTGACCCGGTCGATGAGGATGAAGCCCGGCTCGGCGTAGTCGTAGGTGGAGGCCATCAGCATGTCCCACAGGTGGCGGGCGCGCACCTTGCCGTAGACCTTGCAGGCCACCGTGCCGTCGTCGCGCACCTGGTAGCCCTCGTGCAGCGGCCAGTCGCGCCAGAGCACCTGCTGCGGATCGTCGAGGTCCAGTTCGGCCGCCTCGCGCGGGTGCACCGGGAACAGCAGCGGCCAGTCGCCGTCGTTCTCCACCGCCTGCATGAAGTCGTCGCCGATCAGCAGACTGAGATTGAACTGACGCAGGCGGCCGTCCTCGCGCTTGGCGCGGATGAACTCGCGCACGTCGGGGTGGGCGACGTCGAAGGTGGCCATCTGCGCGCCGCGCCGCCCGCCCGCCGAGCTGACGGTGAAGCACATCTTGTCGAAGATATCCATGAACGACAGCGGCCCGCTGGTGCGCGCGCCGGCGCCGGAAACCAGCGCACCGCGCGGGCGCAGGGTGGAGAACTCGTAGCCGATGCCGCAGCCGGCCTTTAGGGTCAGCCCCGCCTCGTGGAGCTTGCCGAGGATGTCGTCCATCGAGTCGCGGATGGTGCCGGAAACGGTGCAGTTGATGGTCGAGGTGGCCGGCCGGCGCTCCTGCGCGCCGGCGTTGGCGACGATGCGCCCGGCGGGAATGGCACCGTTGCGCAGCGCCCAGAGGAACTGCGCATACCAGTGCTCGCGCAGCTTGGGCGCCTCCACGTCGGCGACGGCGCGGGCGACCCGCCGCCAGGTGGCGTCGATGTCGGCGTCGACCGGCGTGCCGTCTGGCTCGAGCAGCTGGTACTTCTGCGCCCAGATGTCCGCAGCGGCGGCCTGCAGCGGGATGCTGCTCGCCTGCTGCGGTGCGGAGCCGCCATGCTTGGCCATACGCCCGGATCTCGCTGCGGCCGAAGGATGGTTTCACCTTAGTCGCTGGCCCGCCGGCGTGCGCGGTTCGCCGTCCACCTCGCAGTGTAGGGGCGAATTCATTCGCCTGACATGGCTGCGTTGGCGAATGAATTCGCCCCTACAGCGGGTTGGCCGAACTCGAGCGACTGCCTTGGTCCACATCGTTCGTCCAGTTAGCGGACGCGAGGGGGCCGAGTCCGCGGGATCGCCGCGTCCCCCTTGCAATGCCGGCCCGCTCTACCTAGAGTTCAGCCGGCATTCGAGACGCCTCCGTGGCCGTCTGGCACGGAGGCTCCAGCAGGTTATGGAGTGGCCATGATCGAAATAGAAAAACTCACCAAACGCTTTGCGCAGCACACTGTGGTGGACGACCTGTCTTTCCGCATCCAGCCCGGCGAGGTGCTGGGTTTCCTCGGCCCCAACGGCGCCGGCAAGTCGACCACCATGAAGATGCTCACCGGCTTTCTCGCGCCGACCTCGGGCTCGGCGCGGCTGTTCGGCTTCGATATCCAGAAGGACACCCTCAAGGCCCAGCGGCAGCTCGGCTATCTGCCGGAAGGCGCGCCTTGTTATGGCGACATGCACGTGCGCGGCTTCCTCGAGTTCATCGCCGAGGTGCGCGGTTATCGCGGCGCGGAGAAGCGTTCGCGGGTGGCCAGGGCGGTGGAGCAGGTGGAGCTGCAGGCGGTGCTCGGCCAGTCGATCGAGACGCTGTCCAAGGGCTTCAAGCGCCGGGTCGGCCTGGCGCAGGCGATCCTCCACGATCCGCGCGCGCTGATCCTCGACGAGCCCACCGACGGCCTCGACCCGAACCAGAAGCATCAGGTGCGCCAGCTGATCCAGAACCTGGCGACCGACAAGATCATCATCATTTCCACGCACATCCTCGAGGAAGTCACCGCTGTCTGTTCGCGCGCGGTGGTGATCGCCGCCGGCAAGCTGGTCGCCGATGGCACGCCGTTCGAGCTGGAAAGCCGCTCGCGCTATCACCAGGCGGTGACCCTGGTCGGCGATGCGCCGCTGGATGAAGTGGCGCTGGCGGCGCTACCCGGCGTGGCCGGGGTGGAGCGCAACGAGCGCGAGCACAGCCTGACCGTGCTGGCGCAGCCGGGGCAGGTGATCTTCCCGCACGTCAGCGCGCTGGTGGCGGCGCGTGGCTGGAACATCAAGGAAATGGACGTGGAGCGCGGCCGCCTCGACGAGGTGTTCCGCACCCTGACCCGAGGAGAAGCGGCATGAGGCAGTTGCCGGTAGTCTTCAAGCGCGAGCTGGCGAGCTATTTCGCCACGCCGCTGGCCTATGTGTTCATCGTGATCTTCCTGGTGTTGTCCGGGGTGTTCACCTTCTATCTGGGCAGTTTCTTCGAGCGCGGCCAGGCCGACCTGGCGTCGTTCTTCAACTTCCACCCGTGGCTGTACCTGTTTCTGGTGCCGGCGCTGGCCATGCGCCTGTGGGCCGAGGAGCGCAAGAGCGGCACCATCGAGCTGCTGATGACCCTGCCGATCACCCGCGCCGAGGCGGTGGGCGGCAAGTTCCTCGCTGCCTGGGCGTTCGCCGGCATCGCGCTGTTGCTGACCTTCCCGATGGTGCTGACGGTCAACTATCTGGGCGAGCCGGACAACGGCGCGATCCTCACCGGCTACCTCGGCAGCTGGCTGCTGGCGGGCAGTTATCTGGCCATCGGCTCGTGCCTGTCGGCGCTGGCCAAGAACCAGGTGATCGCCTTCATCCTCACCGTCTGCGTGTGCTTCCTGTTCGTCGCCAGCGGCTTCCCGCTGGTGCTGGATGCCTTCAGCGGCTGGGCGCCCCAGGCGCTGGTGGATGCGGTGGCCTCGCTGAGCTTCCTGACCCGCTTCGATGCGATCAGCAAGGGCGTGATCGACCTGCGCGACCTGCTGTATTTCGCCAGCCTGATCCTGGCCTGGCTGATGGCCACTGCGGTGGTGCTCGACCTGAAGAAAGCCGACTGAGGACGCCCGATGAAACGCATCATTTATTCCGGCAGCGGGCTGCTGTTGATCGCCCTGGTGTTCCTGGCCTTCAACATGGTTGCCAGCCTCGGCCTGCCCAACGCGCGCCTGGACCTGACCGAGCAGAAGCTCTACACCATCAGCGCAGGCACCGAACGCATCCTCGGCGAGCTGGACGAGCCGGTGAACCTGTACTTCTTCTACTCCGACAACGTCAGTCGCGACCTGGTGGCGGTGCGCAACTATGCGCGGCGCGTCGAGGAGATGCTGCGCGCCTACCAGCGCGCCGCCGGCGGCAAGCTGAGGCTCAAGGTGATCGACCCCGAGCCGTTCTCCGAGGACGAGGACCGCGCCGCCGAGTTCGGCCTGCAGGGGGTGCCGCTGCAGCAGGGCGGCGACAAGCTGTACTTCGGCCTGGCCGGCACCAACGCGCTGGACGACGTGCAGACCATCCCGTTCTTCCCGCTCGACCAGGAGGAGTTCCTCGAGTACGAGATCAGCCGGCTGGTGCAGACCCTGGCCAAGCCGGCGCGGCCAGTGGTCGGTGTGCTCTCCGCGCTGCAGATGGATGGCGGCTTCAACCCGCTGACCGGCCAGGGCGGCGCGCCGTGGATGATCATGGAGCAGATCCGCCAGCAGTTCGTCATCAAGAGCCTGCAGGGCGACATCGACCGCATTCCCGACGAGGTGTCGGTGCTGCTGCTGGTGCATCCGAAGCAGTTGCCGGAGCCGACCCTGTACGCCATCGACCAGTTCGTGCTGCGTGGCGGCAAGCTGCTGGCCTTCGTCGATCCGTTCAGCGAGAACGACAACGGTGGGCTGATGGGCGGCGGGCAGAGCAATGCTTCCGATCTGGAGCCGCTGTTCAAGGCCTGGGGGCTGCGCATGCGCCCGGGCGAGATGCTGGTCGACGGCAGCTTCGCGATGGCGGTGGGCATGGGCCAGGAGCAGCGTCCGGTGCGCCATCCGGCCTGGCTGAGCCTGCCCAAGGCGGCGCTGGATCGGGATGACGTGACCACCGCCGGGCTGGAGAACCTGACCCTGGCCAGTGCCGGCATTCTTGAGCCGGTCGAAGGCGCCAAGACCCGCTTCACGCCGCTGCTGCACAGCTCCGAGTACGCCATGCCGATGGACGCCCAGCGCCTGGCCATGCTGCGCGATCCGCAGGAGCTGCTACGCGAGCTGGAGCCGACCGGCGAGCGCTATGCGCTGGCCGCACGCATCGCCGGCCCGGCGCAGAGCGCCTATCCGCAGGGTATCGAGGGGCAGAAGGACGGCCTGCAGAACGCCGAGAACATCAACGTCATCGTGGTCGCCGATACCGACCTGCTCAGCGACCGCATGTGGGTGCAGGTGCAGGACTTCTTCGGCCAGCGCGTCCCGCAGCCGTTCGCCGACAACGCCGGCTTCGCCATCAACGCTCTGGACAACCTGGCGGGCAGCGATGCGCTGATCAGCGTGCGTTCGCGCGGGCGCTACAGCCGGCCGTTCGTGATGGTGGAGAACCTGCAGCGCCAGGCCGAGGCACGCTTTCGCGAGAAGGAGGAAGTGCTGCAGCAGCAGCTGGCGCAGACCGAGCAGCGCCTGGCCGAGCTGCAGCAGAACGACAGCCCCGAGCAGGTGCTGGAGCTGACTCCCGAGCAGCAGACCACCCTGCAGCAGTTCTTGCAGGAGAAGCTGAAGATCCGCAAGGAGCTGCGCGAGGTGCGCTTCCAGCTCAATGCCGACATCGAGGCGCTGGGCCGCAGCCTGAAGTTCGTCAACATCGCCCTGGTGCCGCTGCTGCTGACCCTGGTTGTGCTCGGGCTGTGGCTGTTGCGCCGTCGTCGGCAGGCTTGAGGAGTTCGTCATGCGTCGTTCCGTATTGCTGGTTCTGCTGTTGGCCGCGCTGCTGCTGGGCGGGCTGTTCGCCTGGCTGCAGCGTGGGGCCGAGGTCACGCAGCAGGCCGAGCGGCAGTTGCTGCTGCCGGCGTTGAGCGGGCGTCTGGGCGAGGTGCGCGCACTGTCGATCCGTCACGGCGAGTTGCCGGCGGTGCGCATTGAGCGCGCGGCAGCGGGCGACGGCTGGATCGTGCCCGCCAAGGCCGGTTATCCGGCGGCGGCCGGCGAGGTCAACCACCTGCTACGCGCGCTGGCCGAGGCGCGCAAGGTCGAGGCCAAGACCCGCAATCCGGACAACCACGCCCGTCTCGGCCTGGCCGCCAAGGGCGAGGGGCGCGCCACGCGTCTGCGTATCGACGGGCTCGGCAGCGCACCGCTGGTGCTGCTGATCGGCCAGGGTTCGCGCCAGGGCGGGCAGCTGGTGCGGCTGGCGGGCGACGATCAGGTCTGGCTGGTCGATCAGCCGCTGGAGCTGGTGGACAACGAGCTGGCCTGGCTGGATCGACGCATCAGCGCGATCCCCTTCGCCAGCGTGCGCGAGGTCGAGGTGCGGCATGCCGACGGCGAGCGTCTGAATGTCTGGCGCGACAGCCCGGCGCAGGCCGACCTGCAGCTGCGCCAGTTGCCGGTGGGGCGCCGCCTGGCCTACCAGCCGCTGGCCAACGGCATGGCCCTGCTGTTCGCCGCGCTGGACTTCGCCGACGCCGCGCCGCTGGCGCAGGTCGGCTTCAAGGACCGGCCGGAGCTGGAGTTCAGCCTGAGCACCTTCGACGGTGGCGTGCTGCGCGGCGCCTTCCATCTGCAGGGTGGCCAGCACTGGCTGGTGCTGGGCGAGAGCGAGGGTCTCGAAGACCGGCTGATCGCCGGTCGGGACTGGGCCTACCGCCTGGAGGAGCAGCAGTACCGCATGCTGGCCCGGCGCCTGAAGGATCTGCTCGGCCCTGCGGACTGAGGTCGTGGCAGGCCGGGCGAATACCGCCCGATCTTGTCTTGGGTCAAGCCGAGGGGGCTTTTCAGCGCAGGCGCTTTGTTTATACTCGGGCCTGCGGTCGACAAGAACGCGATTCGGAATACCCGCTCCAGACGCCTTGCGGCGGCGGAGGTCGGATATAACAAGAAGAACGTTTTTCAACGTACCGTCCCGAGCTGCTCCCATGGGGGAGCAATGTAATTTTGCGAGTCTGGAGAAATGTGCAATGGCTGGACGTGAGAACGGAACCGTCAAGTGGTTCAATGATGCCAAGGGCTATGGGTTCATTCAGCGCGAAAGCGGTCCGGATGTCTTCGTGCACTTCCGTGCCATCCGTGGCGAAGGCCATCGCACCCTGCTGGAGGGCCAGCGCGTCGAATTCGCCGTGGCCCAGGGCCAGAAAGGCCTGCAGGCGGAAGACGTCGCCGCACTCTGAGGGGCTGCTGGCAGCATGAAAAAAACCCGTCCTTGCGACGGGTTTTTTGTTGGCCGCAGGTTGTGTTGACTTAGCGTCGGTCGTGGCTGGCCGAAAGCGCTCAGCCGCGGGCTGCGAGGCTAGCCGTCGAGGTCGGGCAGCACCGGCAGTGCGCTCAGGTCGGCGCGTGGCGTTTCGACCAGCAGGCACAGCGCATGATCGAGGTCGGCCCAGTGCTGGCAGGCGTCGCCCAGCAGCTCGAGAAAGATTTGCAGATCCGCCGCGATCACCGGGCTGTCCGCCGCAATCGGCAGGTGGATGACCAGCAGCTTTCCGGCCGGCCAGTCCAGCTCGGTCAGGCAGTCCCAGGCGGCATCCCAGTTCTGTCCGTAGTAGTCGGGAAACGCCAGGGTTTCGCCGAGGGCGGCGAGCAGGGTTTCCCGGTCGATGGCGGGCAGAGGCGCCAGGGTTTTCCAGCACAGGGCCGGATCGCTCGGCTCGTGCGTCCAGCCCGGCGGCAGGCGGTAGATGCCGCAACGCTGCTTGTTGGCGAGGAAGTATGCGGCGAGGCGACTGGGTATCACGGCTTCTCCAGGATGCGGAACGAGCGATAGTGATCCTCGGTGTAATAGAAGATCACCGGTGGATTGCCGCCGGTGACGATGCGCCGCGGGCCGCGATGGGACAGGCCGGGCGTGCGTACCGTGTATTCGCGATAGTAGCCGCGCGGATGGGCGGGCAGCTGGCGCTCGCGATTCTGGAATACCGTGCCGTCCTGGCTGTGCGGATAGGGACCGCCCTGGCGGATCAGGGCGAGGGTCTTGTCGATTTCGCGCTGGATTGGCGCGTCGGCCTGGACCTGTACCTGCGCGGAGCTGCCCTGGCCGGCAGGCGACTGCAGCAGGTGCTGCAGGGGGCTCTGGGTCAGCAGCCAGCCGACCAGCAGCACCACCAGCAGGGCGGCGGCCTTGAACAGGGCGAAGGGACTGTGGCGCTGCTGATTGCCCTGGGCGCGCGGGCCGCGGGGACGGCGCGGAGCCTGCGCCTGCGCGGCGACGCCCTCGAGCATCACCCAGGCTGCCTTGACCCGGCCACCCTTGTCGCGGGTGGTATCGAACTCCACCACGTCGCCCTGCTGCGGGCGCCGCGCGGCGTTGCGCACCGCGGAGATGTGGAAGAACACTTCGCCCGATTGGTCTTCGGGCTGGATGAAGCCAAAACCCCGGTCATCGTTCCAGGAAACGACCTTGCCGCGCATTGCCTGCCTCGCGTCGATGGGAAAATAGTGCGACCAGTGCCGCGGTCAGTCGGTGCGCCACTGGATTTCGCTGACGCCCTCGGCAGTGACCTTCAGCCAGCGGTCGGCATCTTCCTCGCCCTGCTCCTCGCTCCAGCTGCCGGGTGCGCAGCGCACCTGCACGCCGAGCGCGGCAAAGGCGGCCTTGGCGCAGGCCAGGTCGTCTTCCCAGGGGGTCTGGTCGCTTTCCAGCAGCAGGCTGCTCCAGCGGCCCACGGCCTTGGGCATCCAGGTGACCGGGATGGCGCCGGCACGGCACTGGCTGGTCTGGCCGCGGGTCTGCCAGGGCGTGCACGGGCCGATGGCCTGTTCCAGCCAGGCGGTTACCGCCGGCAGTTCGGCGTCCTTGAGGTAGATCTCGATATCCGGTTGGCGCATGTCGGGCTTCCTGATACGGCGATGGGGGCGCGGTCGCCGGGCGACCGCGGGGTTACGGAGCGTGACCGCTTACTGGCGTTCGATCCAGTCGTAGCGCACCGAGACAGTGACCTCGAACGGCTCGGCGAGGATGCGCTCGCGGCGTTCGGCGTTGACCCGCCAGCCATGCGGGGTCATTGCCAGCAGATCGGCGCGCGCCGCATGGCTGTCCAGCGTCAGGCGGAACTCCAGGGTTTGGGTATCGGCCAGCTTGAGCTCGTCCGGCAGGTCGGCCAGGTGCTTGTCGTCGACGTAGTCGCGCACCTCGTCGTAGAGCTTCTGGCGCAGTTCGAACAGGTGCATGCGCGCCGGGCCCAGGCGCAGGATGCCGCCGCCCGGACGCAGCAGGCGCGCCGCCTCGTTCCAGTCGATCGGGCTGAACACGCTGGCCAGCAGGGTGCACGAGGCGCTGGCCAGCGGCACGCGGGCCATGCTGGCGACCATCCAGGTCAGCTGCGGCGCGCGCTTGCAGGCGCGCTTGACCGCCTCGCGGGAGATGTCCAGGGCGTAGCCGTCGGCATCCGGCAGCGCTTCGGCCAGCTGCGCGGTGTAGTAGCCCTCGCCGCAGCCGATGTCGATCCAGCGCGCCGGCGCACGCGCGGCGGCCAGTTCGGCCAGGCGCGCGGCCAGCGGCGCGTAGTGGCCGGCATCGAGAAAGCGCCGGCGCGCCTCGACCATGGCGGCGTTGTCGCCCGGGTCGAGGCTTTTCTTGTGCTGCACCGGCAGCAGGTTCAGGTAGCCCTGGCGGGCGCGGTCGAAACGGTGGCCGTGGCTGCACTGCACGCCGTTGTCGAGGCTGTGCAGCGCGCCGCTGCAGATCGGGCAGATAAGCATGGGTCAGTTCGCCAGCAGACGAACCAGCGTCTGGTAGTAGATTTCGGTGAGCAGTTCGAGGTCGCTGGCCAGCACGCGCTCGTTGACCTGGTGGATGGTGGCGTTGACCGGGCCGAGTTCGACCACCTGGGTGCCGAGGGTGGCGATGAAGCGCCCGTCCGAGGTGCCGCCGCTGGTCGAGGCGACGGTTTCGCGGCCGGTGACTTCGCGGATGCTGGCCGATACCGCATCGAGCAGCGCGCCCGGTTCGGTGAGGAACGGCAGGCCGGACAGCGACCAGTCGACCTGCCAGTCCAGGCCGTGCTTGTCGAGGATCGCCTCGACGCGCTGCTGCAGGCCTTCCACGGTGGACTCGGTGGAGAAGCGGAAGTTGAACAGGCAGTTCAGCTCGCCGGGAATGACGTTGGTGGTGCCGGTGCCCGAGTTGAGGTTGGAGATCTGGAAGCTGGTCGGCGGGAAGAAGGCGTTGCCGGCGTCCCAGTGTTCGCCAGCCAGTTCGGCCAACGCGGGCGCCGCCAGGTGGATCGGGTTCTTCGCCAGGTGCGGGTAGGCGACGTGGCCCTGCACGCCGCGCACGCGCAGGTGACCGTTGAGCGAGCCGCGGCGGCCGTTCTTGACCATGTCGCCGACCAGCGAGGTGCTCGACGGCTCGCCGACGATGCACCAGTCCAGGCGCTCGTTGCGCTTGGCCAGACGCTCGACCACGGCCTGGGTGCCGTGCAGCGCGGGACCTTCCTCGTCGCTGGTGATCAGGAAGGCGATGGCACCCCGGTGAAGCGGGTGGTCGGCGACGAAACGCTCGACGGCGACGAGCATGGCCGCCAGGCTGCCCTTCATGTCGGCGGCACCGCGGCCGCGGAGCATGCCCTCTTCATCGACGAAGGCCGCGAACGGCGCATGCTGCCAGGCCTCCAGCGGGCCGGTCGGCACCACGTCGGTGTGCCCGGCGAAGCACAGCACCGGACCCTCGCCACCGCGGCGGGCCCAGAAGTTGTCCACATCCTCGATGTTCATCGGCTCCACAGTGAAGCCGCAGGCAGCCAGGCGCTCCATCATCAACTGCTGGCAGCCCTCGTCCAGCGGGGTGACGGAGGCACGGCGAATCAGCTCGCAGGCCAGTTCGAGGGTGGGGGAGAGGGTGGTCATGCAGGCTCCGCAACGGCGACAGACGAAAGGCGCTTATCTTAAAGGAAAACGGCGCTTGTCTGAGCGCCGTTGTCGGGGAAAGCGGTGGCGCCCCTCCCCACGCAGGGGAGAGGAGCGGAGGGGCCTCAGGTCACCGGCACCTCGTCGGCGGCCGGTTCCGGCCTGGGCAGCGACGACAGCAGGGCCATGAGCAGCGCGGCCAGGTAGGGCAGCGACTGCACCAGCAGCACGCCGACCCAGAAGTACACGTCCAGACCCGGCAGCGGCTGGGTCAGGCTGATGCCGAGGGCGGCGCCCCACAGCAGCAGCATGACGAAGACTTCCTCGCGCGCTTCCGCCAGGGCCACCAGCAGGCCGTGGTTGCTGCGCATCTTCGGCGTGCGGAAGAACGGGATGCTGCTGGTGACGAAGCCGTACAGCACCGCCTTGGCGATGGTGTGCGACAGCGCCAGGCCGGCTACCGCGGCAGCGGTGGCGTCCCGCATGTTCACGCCGACGGCGCGGCGGTAGAGGAACAGGATCTTGCCCAGCTTGAACACGAACAGCGCCAGCGGCGGGATGGCGAAGATCATCAGCGGCGGGTCTACCCGGTGCGGCACGATGATCATCGCCGCCGACCACAGCAGGGCGCCGATGGTGAAGAAGATGTTCAGGCCGTCGGCGATCCACGGCAGCCAGCCGGCGACGAAGTGGTAGCGCTGGCCGCGGGTCAGTTCGCTACCCCTGCCGAAGAACAGGCTGGCCATGTGCCGCTTCATGATCTGGATGGCGCCGTAGGCCCAGCGGAAGCGCTGTTTCTTGAAGTCGATGAAGGTGTCGGGCATCAGGCCCTTGCCGTAGCTCTGCTCGGAGTAGGCGGCGGACAGGCCCTTCTCGAACACGCGCAGGCCCAGTTCGGCGTCCTCGGTGATGCACCAGTCGGCCCAGCCCAGCTCGTCGAGCACCGAGCGGCGGGTCATGGTCATGGTGCCGTGCTGGATGATCGCGTCGCGGTCGTTGCGGGTCACCATGCCGATGTGGAAGAAGCCCTTGTACTCGGCGTAGCAGAGCTTCTTGAACAGCGATTCGTTCTGGTCGCGGTAGTCCTGCGGCGACTGCACAACGGCGATCTCCGGATCGGCGAAGTGCGGCACCATGTGCTTGAGCCAGTTGCGTTCGACGCAGTAGTCGGAGTCGATCACCGCGACCACCTCAGCGTCGGGAGCGGTGTGCTGCAGCACGTAGTTCAGCGCGCCGCCCTTGAAGCCGGCCAGCGGCGCGACGTGGAAGAACTTGAAGCGCGGGCCGAGGCTGGCGCAGTGGGCTTCCACCGGCTGCCAGACCGCCGGGTCCTTGGTGTTGTTGTCGATCACCAGGACCTCGAAGTCCGGGTAGTCGAGGCGCGCCAGGGCGTCGAGGGTCTGCTTGACCATCTCCGGCGGCTCGTTGTAGCAGGGCACGTGGATCGACACCTTGGGCCGGTAGGCGTCGTCGCCGGTCACCGGCGGGAAGGGCCGCACGCGCTGGTGCTTCCACACGGTTTCCGCCAGCTCGTGGGCCTCGGTGAGCAGGACGATCATCACGCCCAGGGCGCCGATGGCCAGCAGGATGCCGACCAGGGTGCTGAACCAGTTGCTGTACTGCTGGCTGTAGTCATAGGCGATCCACACCAGCATGGTGCCGGCGAGGAACGCGACTATGGTCAAGAAGGTACGGCCGCGCTGGCGCAGCGCGCTGCCGTCGATCAGCAGCAGGGCCAGGGCGAGCAGGGCGAGCACGCCGGAGGCGGTGGCCAGCAGGCGCCATTGCGGGATTTCCACCACCGAGCCGGCGAACGGGAACTTGGCCTGGCGCTCGGCGTTGAACACGCCCCAGTAGGCACCGACCGAGCCTTCGTCGCCGGCCTTCCACGGCTGGTCGAAAGCTTCGATGACGAAGTAGTTGTAGCCCTTGGCGTTCAGCTTGTTGACCAGGGTGCGCAGGTAGATGGCCTGGTCGGCCTGGGTCGCCTCGGCGCCGCCACGGGTGCGGCCGTTGCTCGGCCAGCCGACTTCCGCCAGCAGCAGCGGCTTCTTGGGGAACATCTTCCTCAGCTCGCGGGCGCGCTCGAGAACGAAGTCGACCGAGTCTTCCTGCGGCACGAATTCCCAGTAGGGCAGCACGTGGGCGGCGATCAGGTCGACGTGCTTGGCCAGCTCCGGATACTTCTGCCAGATATGCCACTGCTCGGCGGTGGTCACCGGTACCTTGAGCGCCGAGCGCACGCGGTCCAGGTAGCCGATCATCTGCTCGACGGTGACTTCCTCGCGGAACATGGCTTCGTTGCCGACCACCACGCGCACGACACTGCGCTCGCGCTTGGCGATCTCGATGCCGCGCTGGATCTGCCACTCGTTGGCGGCCTCGTCGTTGCTCAGCCAGATGCCCAAGGTCACGCGCAGGCCGGCTTCCTCGGCCAGGCGCGGGATTTCGCCGAGCACGCCATCGACCGAGTAGGTGCGGATGTTGTCGGTCTGTCCGCTCAGTAGCTCGAGGTCGGCACGCACCTCGTCCTCGCTCGGATAGGTGCTGTCCTGCGGGCTCTGGTGCAGGCGGAACGGCGAGAAGGAGTAGCCGGAAATCTGGTCGGGCCAGTCCGGTGCCTCCACAGGCTGGTTGAACCAGGCCCACAGGCCGGTGAACAGGGAGGCCACGGCCACGACCATGACCAGGTTGAGACCCAATTTGCGAGCAGACATGTGTACAGGGTTCCGGGAGGTGGAACAGGGGGAGAAGGTCGGCGGACGCCGATGCGCGCGAATCCTACTCTGTGGCCCTTGGGCTGTATAGGGGGCGACACGCGCGCTGGTGCTGCCAGTTTGACAGCAGCAGGGCAAGGCGGTTCGCTGGGCGCAGGCGGCCGGCGAACTTATAATGCCGCACGCATTTTTTCGGGGGTGTCATGCAGATCGATGAGCAGCGTTTCGGCGGCATTGCCCGCCTGTACGGCCGAGTTGGCCTTGAGCGGCTGGCCACCGCCCATGTGGCGGTGGTCGGCATCGGCGGCGTCGGTTCCTGGGCGGCCGAGGCCCTGGCGCGCAGCGGGGTTGGCGAGATTTCGCTGTTCGATCTGGACGATGTCTGCGTGACCAACACCAACCGGCAGGTCCATGCCCATGTCGGCAACATCGGCCGCGCCAAGGTCGAGGCGATGGCCGAGCGCATCCGCGCGATCAATCCAGACTGCACCGTGCATGCGGTGGCCGATTACGTCACCCGCGAGACCATGGCCGAGTACATCACCGAGGACCTCGACGGGGTGATCGACTGCATCGACAGCGTGGCGGCCAAGGCGGCGCTGATCAGCTGGTGCAAGCGGCGCAAGATCCAGATCGTCACCACCGGCGCGGCCGGCGGGCAGGCCGATCCGACCCAGGTGCAGGTCGCCGACCTCAACAAGACCGTCAACGACCCGCTGATCGCCAAGGTGCGCTCGCTGCTGCGCCGCGACTACAACTTCTCGCGCACGCCGGGGCGCACCTACAGCATCACCTGCGTGTATTCACGCGAGCAGTTGCGCTATCCGCAGGCGGACGGCAGCGTATGCCAAACCAAGGGCTTTGCCGGCGAGGGCGTGCGCCTGGACTGTGCAGGCGGCTTCGGCGCGGTGATGATGGTCACCGCCACCTTCGGCATGGTCGCCGCGGCGCGCCTGGTGGACAAGCTGGTGGGCGGCGCGCGGCGGCCGGCGGAGCGCAAGACCGGGACAGCCGTCTAACCGGCCTGGCCAGTGCCATGGCGCTGTAGGGGCGAATTCATTCGCCAAAATGCCTCGCCAAGGCGAATGAATTCGCCCCTACAGGGAGGCATCGGCGGCCAGGGCGCGAATCCGCTGCAGCACCGCATTCAGCCCATTGCTGCGCGACGGCGACAGCTGGCGCGCCAGGCCGAGCTGGGCGAACCAGTCGGCGACGTCGACTGCGGCCAGCTCCGCCGCCGTCAGGCCGTTGACCCGCACCAGCAGCAGGGCCAGTAGGCCGCGCAGCAGGCGGGCGTCGCTGCTGGCGCGAAAACTCAGGCGTTCGCCGGCATGTCCCGGCACCAGCCACACCGTGCTCTCGCAGCCGTGCACGCGGTTGGCTTCGCAGCGCTCGGTTTCCTCCAGCGGCTCCAGGCGCTCGCCCCACTGCATCAGCAGGCGGGCGCGCTGCTCCCAGCCGGGGCAGTGGGCGAAGTCGGCGAGGGCTTGCCGTGCGGCTTCGGGCAGGTTCATCGCAGCAGGTCCAGGGCGTGGTGGAGGGCGGCGAAGAAACGCTCGAGGTCGTCGCCGTCGCTGTACAGACCGAGCGACACGCGGATCGCCCCCGGCAGGCCGAGGCCGTGCAACAGTGGCATGGCGCAGTGCTGGCCGGCGCGCACGGCGATGCCCTGCTCGCCGAGCAGGTGGGACAGGTCGGCATTGTGCACGCCATCGATCACGAAGCTGGCCAGCGCGGTGTGCGGTTCGCCGAGCAGGCGCAGGCCGTCGAAGCGGCGCAGCCCGGTGAGCAGGCGCTGGTGCAGGGCGGCCTCGTGGGCGGCCAGCGCGTATTCGTCCTGCTCGCCCAGGTAGTCCAGCGCCGCGCCGAGGCCGATGGCGGCGGCGATCGCCGGGGTGCCGGCCTCGAAGCCCAGCGGCGCGGGGCGAAAGCGCGCGCTCTGGTAGTCGGCGTGCTGGACCATCTCGCCGCCGAACTGCCAGTGCCGCAGCTTGGCCATGGCCCTGGCCCGACCGTAGAGCACGCCGATGCCGTCCGGGGCGTAGAGCTTGTGGCCGGAAAACACGTAGAAGTCGCAGCCCAGCGCGGTCACATCGTGGCGGCCGTGCACCACGCCCTGGGCGCCGTCGACCACGCTCAGCGCGCCTTGGGCGCGGGCCAGGGCCAGCAGGGGCTGCAGCGGCTGCCAGCGGCCGAGCACATTGGACAGCTGGCTGACGGCGAGCAGGCGGGTGCGTGGGCCGATCAGCTGGGCGGCCTGTTGCAGGTCGATATCGCCGGCGCCATCCAGCGGCAGGATCACCAGCTTGAGGTCGCGGCGCAGTGCCAGCTGCTGCCAGGGCAGCAGGTTGGCGTGGTGTTCGAGGGCGCTGATGACGATCTCGTCGCCGGCGTTGAACAGGTGCTCGAGACCGTAGGCCAGCAGGTTGAGGCCTTCGGTGCTGCCGCGGGTGAAGACGATCTCGTTGGGATTGTCCGCATTCAGCCACTGCGCCACCTTCTCGCGGGCGCCCTCGAAGGCCAGGGTGGCGCGCTCGCCGGGCGCATGCTGGGCGCGGTGCACGTTGGCGGCGCCGCCGGCGTAGTGGTCGAGCAGGGCATCCAGCACCGCCTGCGGCTTCTGCGCGGTGGCGGCGGTGTCCAGATAGGTCTGGCGGCTGGCGGTGAAGGCGGCGAAGGCCGGGAAGTCGGCGCGCCAGGGGGAGGGCAGGGACATGGGGCAGATACCCTTCGATGAAGCAGCGGGTGGTGTCGGTGCAACTGTAGTCGGGATGCGGTAGCGAGGCGACGCTCGCGCCTGTGCTGGTCAAGCGAGCTGGGCTGGCGGTCGCCAGCCCAGCCATTACTCAGTTGTGCGCGTGCAGCACTTCGTTGAGCTCGATCGCGGTCTTGTTGGTCTTGCACTCGACCGCACCGGTCTGCGAGTTGCGGCGCAGCAGCAGATCGTCCTGGCCGGCGATGTCGCGCGCCTTGACCACTTCCACCAGGCTGCCCTGGTCGTCGAGCACGGCGACCTTGGTGCCGGCGGTGATGTACAGGCCGGACTCCACGGTGCAGCGGTTGCCCAGCGGGATGCCGATGCCGGCGTTGGCGCCGATCAGGCAGCCTTCGCCAACGGAAATCACGATGTTGCCGCCGCCGGACAGGGTGCCCATGGTCGAGCAGCCGCCGCCCAGGTCCGAGCCCTTGCCGACGAACACGCCGGCGGAGACGCGGCCTTCGATCATGCCCGGACCGGCGGTGCCGGCGTTGAAGTTGATGAAGCCTTCGTGCATCACGGTGGTGCCTTCGCCGACGTAGGCGCCCAGACGCACGCGGGCGGTATCGGCAATGCGCACGCCGCTCGGCACCACGTAGTCGGTCATTTTCGGGAACTTGTCCACCGCGAACACTTCCAGCAGCTCGCCCTTCAGGCGGGCTTCCAGCTGGCGCTCGGCCAGTTCGCCGAGGTCGACGGCGCCTTCGTTGGTCCACGCCACGTTGGGCAGCAGCGGGAAGATGCCGGCCAGGCTGGTGCCGTGCGGCTTGACCAGGCGGTGCGACAGCAGGTGCAGCTTGAGGTAGGCCTCCGGCGTGGTGGCCGGGGCGGCGTCCTCGGCCAGCAGCACGGCGACCAGCGGCTTGCGGCTCTCGGCCAGACGGGTCAGCAGGGCGGCCTGCACGGCGTCGATGCCCTTGAAGGCACCCGCCAGGTCATGGGCCTGGTGGTTGGTCATCGCGATGGTCTGGTTGCCGCCCTGGTAGCCGAGGGTGTCGGCGGCTGCGGCGACCAGCTCGGCGGCCGGGTTGAGCAGCGGCTGGGCGTAGAAGACTTCCAGCCAGGCGCCCTGGCGGTTCTGGGTGCCGACGCCGAAGGCGATGCTGTAGAGATTCTGCGACATGGGTTTTTCCTTTCAGGTATTCAGCCGGCGGGCTCAGGCGAGCGCCGCGGCATAGAGTTCCGGTTTGAAGCCAAGCAGGGTGCGCTCGCCGAGGTCGAGCAGCGGGCGCTTGATCATCGAGGGCTGGGCGAGCATCAGTTCGATGGCGCGGGCCTGGTCGAGGTCGGCCTTCTGCTCGTCGGCAAGCTTGCGAAAGGTGGTGCCGGCGCGGTTGAGAACCTTGTCCCAGCCGTGCTCGTCGCACCACTGCTCCAGGCTGGCACGGTCGATGCCGGCCGCCTTGTAGTCGTGGAAACGGTAGCTCAGGCCCTGCGCGTCAAGCCAGCTGCGGGCCTTCTTCATGGTGTCGCACGCTTTGATGCCGTACAGGCACAGTTCGGTCATGGCGGGCTCCGGGTCAGGCAAAGGCCAGGTACAGGCGGTAGAACAGCGACGACAGCATGACCAGCACGCCGACCGCCAGCAGGCCGACGCCGGCGTTGCTCTCGCGCTGGCTGTAGCCGATGCCCAGCAGCAGCATGCCGCTGCCGATCAGCGCGGTCATCACGTTGAGCGGTTCGGTCATCATCCCTGACGGGTCTCCAGGTAGTTGCGGATACGTTCGGCCGCTTCGACGCACTCGGCCAGCGGGGCGACCAGGGCCATGCGCACGCGGTTGGCCCCCGGACTGACGCCGTCGACTTCGCGCGACAGGTAGGAGCCGGGCACCACGGTGACGTGCTCGCGCTCGAACAGTTCGCGGGTGAAGGTCGCATCGTCCACCGGAGTCTTCGCCCACAGGTAGAAGCCGCCGTCGGGCCGCTCGACCTCCAGCGCGCCGCCGAGCACTTCCAGCACGGCGTCGAATTTCTCGCGGTACAGCACGCGGTTGGCGCGCACGTGCTCCTCGTCGTTCCAGGCGGCGATGCTGGCCCGCTGGGTCTGCACCGGCATGGCGCAGCCGTGGTAGGTGCGATAGAGCAGGAACGGCTTGAGGATCTCGGCATCGCCGGCGACGAAGCCGGAGCGCAGGCCCGGCAGGTTGGAGCGCTTGGACAGGCTGTGGAATACCACGCAGCGCTTGAAGTCGCTGCGGCCGAGTTCGGCGCAGGCGTTCAGCAGGCCAGCGGGCGGGTTCTGCTCGTCGAAGTACAGCTCGCTGTAGCACTCGTCGGCGGCGATCACGAAGTCGTACTGGTCGGCCAGGGCGATCAGCTTCTTCAGGGTATCCAGCGGCACCAGCGCGCCGGTGGGGTTGCCCGGCGAGCAGATGAACAGGATCTGACAGCGCTGCCAGACGTCGGCCGGTACGGCGTCGAAGTCCGGATTGAAGCCGTTCTCGGCCAGGCACGGCAGGTAGTGCGGGGTGGCACCGGCGAGCAGGGTGGCGCCTTCGTAGATCTGGTAGAAGGGGTTGGGGCTGACCACCAGGGCGTCGGGGCTACGGTCGACCACCGCCTGGGTAAAGGCGAACAGCGCCTCGCGGGTGCCGTTGACCGGCAGCACATGCTTGGTCGGGTCGAGCCAGCCGGCGGGCACGCCGAAGCGGCGCTCGCACCAGCCGGCAATGGCCTCGCGCAGGGCCGGCAGGCCGATGGTGGTCGGGTAGACGGCGAGCTGGTCGAGGTTGTCGGCCAGCGCCTTGGCGACGAAGTCCGGCGAGCGGTGCTTGGGCTCGCCGATGGACAGGGCGATCGCCTTCTTGTCAGCCGGCGGCTGGGCGCCGGCCAGCAGGGCGCGCAGCTTTTCGAACGGGTAGGGCTGCAGGAGGTCGAGGGCTCGGTTCATCAAGGGTTCCTGTTCAGAAGCTGATGCGGGACGGCGTGATCAGGCTGTCCTGGGTGTCGGAAAGCTGACGGACCAGGGATTCCTGCAGGCGGGCGCAGAGTTCCGGGTCGGACAGCGGCTGATGGTGGGCGTCGGTGACGAAGAACACGTCTTCCACGCGCTCGCCGAGGGTGGCGATCTTGGCGTTCTGCACCGACAGGTCGAAGTCGAGGAAGATCTGTCCGACGCGGGCGAGCAGGCCGGGGCGGTCGGGGGCGATCACCTCGATGATGCTGAGCGGGCGCTGGGCGTCGGTGTGGATGGTCACCTGCGGGGCGAAGCCGAAGCTCTTCAGCTGGCGCGGCACCCGCCGCTTGATGATGGTGCTGTAGTCCTGCGGGTTCTTCAGCGCATCGACCAGGCCCTGGCGGATCTCGGCGATGCGCTGCGGATCGTCGCCGATCGAGCCGCCGTCGGCGTCCAGCACCACGTAGGTGTCGAGGGTGAACTGGCTGGTCGAGGTGAGGATGCGCGCGTCCTGAATGTTCAGGTTGAGTTGGTCCATGGCCGCCACGGTCACCGCGAAGAAGTCGTGCTGGTCGGGGGCGTAGATGAAGATCTGCGTGCCGCCCTCGAATTCGCGCTGGGTGGTTTCCTTGATCAGCACCAGCGGCGCGCCGTCATGCGGATGCTGCAGGATGGCCTCGGCGTGCCAGGCGATGTCGGCGCCCGAGTGGCGCAGGAAGTAGTCGTCGCCGAGCTGGGTCCACAGCTGCTCGGCTGCGTCGCTGTCGACCACGTCGCGGGCGCGCAGCAGGTCGAGGGCGGCATGTTGGTTCTCGCGGATCTGCTCCTCGCGGTCGATCGGGTTCTCCAGGCCGCGGCGCAGCGCACGCTTGGTCTCGGCGTACAGCTGGCGCATCAGCGAGGCGCGCCAGGAGTTCCACAGCGTCGGGTTGGTGGCGTTGATGTCGGCCACGGTCAGCACGTAGAGGTAGTCGAGGTGGGTCTGGTCGCCCACCGTGCTGGCGAAGTCGTGGATCACCTGCGGATCGGAGAGGTCCTTGCGCTGCGCGGTGGTGGACATGATCAGGTGGTTCTTGACCAGCCAGGCGATCAGCCGGCTGTCCCACGGCGGCAGGTGGTGGCGGGCGCAGAAGGCCAGGGCATCCTGGGCACCCAGTTCGGAGTGGTCGCCGCCGCGGCCCTTGGCGATGTCGTGGAACAGCCCGGCGAAGTAGACCAGCTCGGGCTTGGGCAGCTGGGCCATCAGCTCGCTGGCCAGCGGGAACTTCTCGGCCTGCTCCGGGCGGTCGAGCTTGCGCAGGTGCTTGATCAGGTTGAGGGTGTGCGCGTCGACCGTATAGATGTGGAACAGGTCGTGCTGCATCTGGCCGATGATGTGGCCGAACTCGGGCAGGTAGCGGCCGAGGATGCCGTAGCGGTTCATCCGCCGCAGGTTGCGGTGGATGCCCTCGTGGGACTTGAACAGCTCGACGAACAGGCTGGTGTTGCGCAGGTCGTGGCGGAACTTGTCGTCGATCAGGTGGCGGTGGTCGCGCAGCAGACGGATGGTGCCGGAGCGCACACCGCGGATCTCTGGGTGCTGGGCCATCAGCACGAAGATCTCGAGGATGGCGCTGGGGCTGCGCTTGAACACGTTCGGCGCGCTGGCCTCGATGAAGCCGTTGCGCACCTGGAAGCGCGCGTTGAGCTTGCGTGCCGGGTCGGGCTCGGTCTGCTCGAGCAGCAGCTCCTCGAGGATCTGGTTGACCAGGTCGCTCAGCTCGGCGGTGGCCATCACCATGCGGTAGTACTTCTGCATGAACTGCTCGACCGCCAGCTTGGTGTCGCTGGTCTCGAAACCGAACATGCCGGCCAGGCGGCGCTGGTGGTCGAACAGCATGCGGTCCTCGGCGCGGCCGGCGATCATGTGCAGGGCATAGCGCACTTTCCACAGGAAGGTCTGCCCGGCACCCAGCAGCTCGTATTCGTTCTGGGTCAGCAGGCCGCGGGTGACGAGGGTCTCCAGGGTCAGGGTGCCGTACTGGCGGCAGGTCACCCAGAGGATGTGCTGCAGGTCGCGTAGCCCGCCCGGCGAGCCCTTGACG
This sequence comes from Pseudomonas linyingensis, assembly GCF_900109175.1. Lineage (GTDB taxonomy): Bacteria > Pseudomonadota > Gammaproteobacteria > Pseudomonadales > Pseudomonadaceae > Geopseudomonas > Geopseudomonas linyingensis. The sequence goes on from NZ_FNZE01000028.1 coordinate 25,372, forward strand.
TTGGGCTCGAGGTTGTATTCGGTGTCGTTGTACTTGGCGTGGCGGGCGCGCTGTTCGGCGCGCTTGGCGAGGAAGAACTCGCGGGCCGGCCACATGTGTGCCGTGCTGGTGGCCTCCTGCATGCGCTGGCGCAGGCTGTCGGGGCCGGCGATGGTGCGGCTTTCCATCAGGTTGGTGATCACCGTCAGGTCGGCGCGCGCCTCGCTGGCGCATTCCTCCACCGAGCGCACGCTCTGGCCGATCTCCAGGCCGATGTCCCACAGCAGGGTGAGGAAGCCCTCGATCGGCGCGCGCAGGCGTTCGTGCTGCGCGCCGTCGAGCAGGATCAGGATGTCGATGTCCGAGTGCGGGTGCAGCTCGCCGCGGCCGTAGCCGCCGACCGCGACCAGGGCGATGGCGTCGCTGTCGCCCCAGTCGAAGCGCGCCCAGGCCTCGCTGAGGATCTGGTCGACGAACCAGGCGCGGTCGGTGATCAGGCGGCGGATGTCGCAGCTGAAGGAAAAGCGCCCGTCGAGCGTCTCGGTAGCCTGGCGGATGGCTTTCTTGAAGGCGGCGATCGGGCTGCTCTTCAGGGCCAGTTCGGCCTGGAACTGGCCGCGGTCGAACAGCTCGTTATCCATTTCCATCGCAGGCATCGGGCGATCTCCATTCAGCGTGGCTGGGGTGGGCGACTCAGGGCAGGCAGCGGGTGATGGTGTCGTCGCTGCGCAGGGTGAGGATCTCGCAGCCGGTCTCGGTCACCAGGATGGTGTGCTCGTACTGGGCGGAGAGCTTGCGGTCCTTGGTGATCGCGGTCCAGCCGTCGCCGAGCAGGCGGGTCTCGTAGCGGCCCTGATTGATCATCGGCTCGATGGTGAAGGTCATCCCGGCCTTGAGCTCGAGGCCGGTGCCGGCGCGCCCGTAGTGCAGCACCTGCGGTTCCTCGTGGAACACGTTGCCGATGCCGTGGCCGCAGTACTCGCGGACCACCGAGTAGCCGTTTTTCTCCGCATGCTTCTGGATGACCTCGCCGATGTCGCCCAGGTGCGCGCCGGGACGTACCAGCGAGATGCCCTTGTACAGGCACTCCTGGGTGACCTGGCAGAGGCGCTCGGCCCACTCCGGCACCTTGCCGACCAGGAACATCTTGCTGGTGTCGCCGAAGTAGCCGTCCTTGATCACGGTGATGTCGATATTGAGGATATCGCCATCCTTGAGCGGCTTGTCGTTGGGGATGCCGTGGCAGACCACATGGTTGATCGAGGTGCAGATCGACTTGGGGAAGCCCTTGTAGTTGAGCGGCGCCGGGATCGCCTGCTGCACGTCGACGATATAGTCGTGGCATAGGCGGTCGAGCTGCTCGGTGGTGACGCCGGCCTTGACGTGCTCCTCGATCATCTCCAGCACGTCGGCGGCCAGGCGGCCGGCCACACGCATTTTCTCGATTTCCCCGGGGGTCTTGATGGTGACGGTCATCAGCTCTCTCTGGCGCAGCGCGCCTGCCTTGATAAACAGGAAGGGATGTCATTCTAACAGACCCGCCTGCCGCTGCGGACGGCCGGCGCGGCATGTCGGCGGGTTTCGCCCAGCGTTCAGCTATGGTATAAAGCGCGGCGCTTTTCGGGGTGGTCCCGCAAAGCCATCGAAACCACACACGCATCGACACAATTATCCTGGGTGCCCGCAAGGGTTGGATTTTGGGATGCGTGGAGGCTCAACCCGACTTATCGAGGAATAGAAATGTCCCAAGTCAACATGCGCGATATGCTGAAAGCCGGCTGCCACTTCGGCCACCAGACCCGTTACTGGAACCCGAAGATGGGCAAGTACATCTTCGGCGCGCGCAACAAGATTCACATCATCAACCTCGAAAAAACCCTGCCGATGTTCAACGAGGCCCTGGCCTTCGTTGAGAAGCTGGCTGCTGGCAAGAACAAGATCCTGTTCGTCGGCACCAAGCGCTCCGCTGGCAAGATCGTTCGTGAAGAAGCGGCCCGTTGCGGCATGCCGTTCATCGATCACCGCTGGCTCGGCGGCATGCTGACCAACTTCAAGACCATCCGCGCCTCGATCAAGCGCCTGCGCGATCTGGAAGTCCAGTCCCAGGACGGCACCTTCGAGAAGCTGACCAAGAAAGAAGCGCTGATGCGTACCCGCGATCTGGAAAAGCTGGAGCGCAGCCTGGGTGGTATCAAGGACATGGGCGGCCTGCCGGACGCTCTGTTCGTGGTTGACGTTGACCACGAGCGCATCGCCATCACCGAAGCCAACAAGCTGGGCATCCCGGTCATCGGCATCGTCGATACCAACAGCAGCCCGGAAGGTGTGGACTACATCATCCCGGGTAACGACGACGCCATCCGCGCCGTGCAGCTGTACCTGGGCTCGATGGCCGACGCCGTGCTGAACGGCAAGGCCAAGGCCGGTGCCGGCGACGTGTTCGTCGAAGCCGCTGCGTCCGAAGCCGCCGAAGGCTAAGCGCCCGGCGCGCCAAGCGTTTTGCGGTGCGCAAAAAGGGGGCTAGGCCCCCTTTTTGCCAACTCCGAATTGCCGCCCGGCCCGCCGGGCGAACTGGTTTAGAGCAACTCTAGAGGAATCCGAACATGGCAGAGATTACTGCAGCCCTGGTTAAAGAACTGCGCGAGCGCACTGGCCAAGGCATGATGGATTGCAAGAAAGCCCTGACTGCCGCCGGTGGCGACATCGAAAAAGCCATCGACGACATGCGCGCCGCTGGTGCGATCAAGGCTGCCAAGAAGGCTGGCAACATCGCCGCCGAAGGCTCCATCGCCGTCAAGGTGGCCGACGACAACAAGGCGGCCGTGATCCTCGAAGTCAACTCGCAGACCGACTTCCTGGCTCTGCAGGACGACTTCAAGGGCTTCGTCGCCGACAGCCTCGAGCAAGCCTTTGCCGAGCAGCTGACCGACGTGGCTCCGCTGATCGCTTCCCGCGAGTCGGCCCGTGAGGCTCTGGTCGCCAAGTGCGGCGAGAACGTCAACATCCGCCGTCTGACCCGCGTGGAAGGCGACGTGGTGGGTTCCTACCTGCACGGTCACCGCATCGGCGTTCTGGTCGTCCTCAAGGGCGGCAATGCCGAGCTGGCGCGCGAAATCGCCATGCACGTGGCGGCCAGCAACCCGCAGTTCCTGAGCTCGGCCGAGGTTTCCGAAGAAGCCGTTGCCAAGGAAAAGGAAATCTTCCTGGCGCTGAACGCCGACAAGATCGCCGGCAAGCCGGAGAACATCGTCGAGAACATGGTCAAGGGCCGCATCAGCAAGTTCCTCGCCGAGGCCAGCCTGATCGAGCAGCCCTTCGTCAAGAACCCCGACGTCAAGGTCGGCGAGCTGGCCAAGCAGGCCGGTGCCGAAATCGTTTCCTTCGTCCGCTACGAAGTGGGTGAGGGCATCGAGAAGGCCGAAGTCGACTTCGCTGCCGAAGTTGCTGCCCAGGTGGCTGCCACCCAGCAGTAAGATGCTCTGATGCCGTTCGAGAAAAGGCTGCCCGCTTCCGCGCGCAGCCTTTTCTTTGCGGCATGGCGGGCTTTGGCCTGCCGTACAAGAATGAAGGGAATCAGTTTTTTCGGTGCCATGGGGGCACGGGTTCTTGCCGTCGTGGTCAAAGCCGCGCCGGCGCGCGAAAAGAGCCGGTTATTCGCAACATCACACTGCCGCAGGAGATTCGTATGGCCCAGCTGAGTGGTCGCCAAGCCCGCTACAAACGTATTTTGCTCAAGCTCAGCGGTGAAGCGCTGATGGGCAGCGAGGACTTTGGTATCGATCCCAAGGTGCTCGACCGCATGGCCCTGGAGATCGGCCAGCTGGTGGGTATCGGCGTCCAGGTCGGTCTGGTCATCGGCGGCGGCAACCTGTTCCGCGGCGCCGCGCTGAGTGCCGCCGGCATGGACCGGGTCACCGGCGACCACATGGGCATGCTGGCTACAGTGATGAACTCGCTGGCCATGCGCGACGCGCTGGAGCGCTCGAACATCCCGGCCCTGGTGATGTCGGCGATCTCCATGGTCGGCGTGACCGACCACTACGACCGTCGCAAGGCCGTGCGCCATCTGCAGAGCGGTGAAGTGGTGATCTTCTCCGCCGGTACCGGCAATCCGTTCTTCACCACCGACTCGGCGGCCTGCCTGCGCGGTATCGAGGTCAATGCCGATCTGGTCCTCAAGGCGACCAAGGTCGATGGCGTGTACACTGCCGACCCGTTCAAGGATCCGAATGCCGAGAAATTCGAGCATCTGACCTATGACGAGGTGCTCGATCGCAAGCTGGGCGTGATGGACCTGACGGCCATCTGCCTGTGCCGCGATCACAAGATGCCGCTGCGGGTGTTCAACATGAACAAGCCCGGAGCCTTGCTTAATATTGTTGTCGGGGGCGCCGAAGGCACCCTGGTCGAGGAGGGTTGAGAATGATCAACGAGATCAAGAAAGACGCGCAGGAGCGCATGAAGAAGTCGCTGGAGTCGCTGGATCACGCCTTCGCCAAGATCCGCACCGGTCGTGCCCATCCGAGCATCCTGGACAGCGTCATGGTGTCCTACTACGGCTCCGACACCCCGCTGCGCCAGGTCGCCAACGTGATCGCCGAAGACTCGCGCACCCTGGCCCTGACCGTGTTCGACAAGAGCATGATCCAGGCCGTCGAGAAGGCCATCATGACGTCCGACCTGGGCCTCAATCCGGCCACCGCGGGCACCACCATCCGCGTGCCGATGCCGGCGCTGACCGAGGAAACCCGCAAGGGCTACACCAAGCAGGCGCGCTCCGAGGCGGAAAACGCCCGTGTGGCGATCCGCAACATCCGTCGCGATGCCCTGGCCCAGCTCAAGGATCTGGTCAAGGAAAAGGAAATCAGCGAGGACGACGAACGTCGCGCCGCCGACGAAGTGCAGAAGCTCACCGACAAGGCCGTCGGTGAAGTCGAGAAGGCCCTCGAGGCCAAGGAAACCGACCTGATGGCCGTTTGACGGTCGGATGACAGTCATGGACAAGACGAAGCAAACGGCCCCGCCCGGCACGCCGCGCCATGTTGCCATCATCATGGATGGCAACAACCGCTGGGCGAAGAAGCGCTTCATGCCGGGCGTCGCCGGTCACAAGGCGGGCGTCGATGCGGTGCGTGCGGTGGTCGAGGCGTGCGCCGAGGCGGGTGTCGAGGTGCTGACCCTGTTCGCCTTCTCCAGCGAGAACTGGCAGCGTCCGGCCGACGAGGTCGGTGCGCTGATGGGCCTGTTCCTCATGGCCCTGCGTCGCGAGGTGAAGAAGCTCGCCGTCAACGGCATCCGTCTGCGCATTCTCGGCGACCGCTCGCGCTTCCAGCCCGAGCTGCAGGCGGCGATGGCCGAAGCCGAGCAGCTGACTGCCGGTGGGGACGGCCTGCTGCTGCAGGTGGCGGCCAATTACGGTGGCCAGTGGGACATCACCCAGGCGGCCCAGCGCCTGGCGCGCGAGGTGGCGGCCGGCCATCTGCAGGCCGACGAGATCACCCCCGACCTGCTGCAGCGCTGCCTGTCCACCGGCACGCAGCCGCCGGTCGACCTGTGCATCCGTACCGGCGGAGAGCAGCGCATCAGCAATTTCCTGCTCTGGCAGTTGGCCTACGCCGAGCTGTATTTCTCCGAGCTGCTCTGGCCCGACTTCAAGCACGAGGCCATGCGCACCGCGCTGGCCGACTTTGCCCGTCGCCAGCGCCGGTTTGGCAAGACCAGCGAACAGGTGGCCGCGGAACAACGGAAGCCTACATGCTGAAACAGCGCATCATCACCGCCCTGTGCCTGCTGCCCATCGCCCTGGGTGGCTTCTTCCTGCTGCAGGGTGGCTGGTTTGCCCTGTTCGTCGCGGCCATCGTCTGCCTGGGTGCCTGGGAGTGGGCGCGCCTCGCCGGTTTCGAGGCGCAGTCGCTGCGAACCGGTTATGCCGCGGGAGTGGCGCTGCTGCTGCTGGGGCTGTACCAGTTGCCACAACTGGCCGGTCCGCTGCTGGCGCTGGCGGTGCTCTGGTGGCTGGCGGCGATCGGTCTGGTGCTCGGCTATCCGGCCAGCAGTCGGGCCTGGCAGGCGCTGCCGGTGCGTCTGCTGCTCGGTCTGCTGATCCTGCTGCCGGCCTGGCAGGGCCTGCTGCTGCTCAAGCAGTGGCCGCAGGGCAACAGCCTGATCCTCGCGGTGATGCTGCTGGTGTGGACCGCCGACATCGGTGCCTACTTCAGCGGCAAGCGTTTTGGTCGGCGCAAGCTGGCCGTGCAGGTCAGTCCCGGCAAAAGCTGGGAAGGGCTGTACGGCGGCCTGGCCGCCTGCCTGCTGCTGACCCTGCTGGTCGGCCTGTACCGTGACTGGGCGGCGCGCGAGCTGGTGGTGGCGCTGCTCGGTACGGCACTGGTGGTGCTGATCTCGGTGGTCGG
>NZ_FNZE01000006.1 GCF_900109175.1 Pseudomonas linyingensis
GGGGCTATAGCTCAGCTGGGAGAGCGCTTGCATGGCATGCAAGAGGTCGACGGTTCGATCCCGTCTAGCTCCACCAATTTCCAGCGATTCGCCCGCGGATCGTACGAAGGTTTACGTCCCCTTCGTCTAGTGGCCTAGGACACCGCCCTTTCACGGCGGTAACAGGGGTTCGAGTCCCCTAGGGGACGCCAATTTTCCCGTTATGGGATCAAGAGGGTCACTCAGTATTGAGTGGCCCTTTTTGTTTTTTCCGCGATAAAACTTCCTCCGCTTCCGCAGCCTGCCGTGACGAGTCGTTGCTGACGTCGACTTGCCGTGCATCATGTTCTTGTCTGGCGTTGTCCGTATATTTCGTGTGGGATAAGCTGGCCGGCGCCGCAATGTCTGGCAGCCATTCTCATAAAAAACGATAACGAATCACGGGACGGATTGAAGACATGACTTTCATGCCATGGAGCAGTGAACTCGAAGTCGGGATCGAGCTGATCGACGAGCAGCATCGCTGGCTGGTCGACAAGACCAACGAGCTGTTCGATCGCCTGGTCAGCGACGAGCCGGACGCCGCCGAGATTGGCGAGGTGCTGGAGGGGTTGATGGACTACACCATGAATCACTTCATCGTCGAGGAGGAGATCTTCCACCGCCTCGGCTACCCGGAAACCGAGGCGCACAAGGCCCAGCACGACAAGTTCACCGCGCAGATCATGGACCTGCTGCAGCGCCACGACGCGGGCGAAATCTCCGGCAGCGAGACCCTCGATCTGCTCGCCGAGTGGCTGACCCACCACATCCTCAAGGTCGACAAGGCCTACGTCAGCTTCTTCCGCGACAACGGCGTGCACTGAGCCGGCAGGCTGTTGCGCGACGGGACGAATGCCGCATCATGGCCGGCATTCCGCCCTGTGGAGCTGTCTGATGAATTCTCCCTCCCTGTATCTGCATCCCGACCGCGACACCTGCGCCGCCGAGCTGGCGCAGGTGCTGGTCGGGCGCCTGCGTGCCGACCTGCAGGATGGCGGGCGGGCGCGCCTGCTGCTGGCGGGAGGGCAGAGCCCCGTGCCGCTGCTGGGCCGTCTGGCTGGCGAGGCACTGGACTGGTCGCGGGTCGAGCTGAGCCCCACCGACGAGCGCTGGGTGGCGGCGGACGATGTGGCCAGCAACCTGCAGCTGCTGCGCACGGCCCTGCCCCAGGCGCAGCTTCTCGATCCGCGCCTGGGGGCGACGCCGGAGGAGGCCGCGCAGGCCTGGGGCGAGCGGCTGGCCGGCTGGCTGCCGTTGACCGCGGTGCTGCTGGGCATGGGCGAGGATGGTCACATCGCCTCGCTGTTTCCGGGGATGCCCGGAATCGCGTCAGCGCTGACCGAAGACGCGTCGCCGGCGGCATTGGTCGGCGTGGCGCCGGTCGCGCCGCAGGTGCGGCTCTCCGCCAACCTGGCGCTGTTGCGGCGCAGCGGCTGGCTGGGTCTGCTGGTGTTCGGCGGCGCCAAGCGCGAGTTGCTCGAGGCGGTGCTCGCCGACCGGCCGGATACCCGCCAGCTGCCGGTGCACGCGCTGGTGCGGCAGGCCGGCAGCCGGCTGCAGGTGCACTGGGCACCCTGATTCCGCGAATGCTCAACTGTCGCACTCGGGTATTCGCGGTGCTGGTAAACTGACCGCCTTACGGGGCGGGTTCTGTTGCGCTGCGGCATGCTCGCGTTCCCACGCCTTCAGTCGAGGAGTCGCCATGCTGCACCCTGTTGTCGAGGCGGTGACCGCGCGCATCGCCGCGCGTTCCGCCGAGCGCCGCGCGCGCTACCTGGCGCGTCTGGACGAGGCCGCGGCTCGCGAGCCGCGCCGGGAGGTCGGCTGCTCCAATCTGGCCCATGCGCTCGCCGCGCAGCCGCACGATACGCAGCTGATCATGCGTCAGGGCGGCTCGCCGCATATCGCCATCGTCTCCAGCTACAACGAGATGTTGTCGGCGCACCAGCCGCTGCACGACTACCCCGAGCAGCTCAAGGCCGCGCTGGCCCGGCACGGTGCCAGCGCGCAGTTCGCTGCCGGGGTGCCGGCGATGTGCGACGGCATCACCCAGGGCATGCCCGGCATGCAGCTTTCGCTGTTCTCCCGCGACCTGATCGCCCAGGCCGCCGCCATCGGTCTGACCCACGCCGTCTTCGACGGCGGCCTGTACCTGGGCGTGTGCGACAAGATCGTCCCTGGTCTGCTGATCGGCGCGCTGCGCTTCGGCCATCTGCCTGCGGTGTTCGTGCCGGCCGGGCCGATGCCGTCCGGGCTGAGCAACAGCGAGAAAGCGGCGGTACGCCAGCGCTATGCGCGCGGCGAGGCCAGCCGCGAGGAGCTGCTCGAGGCCGAACTGGGCGCCTACCACGCGCCGGGTACCTGCACCTTCTACGGCACCGCCAACACCAACCAGCTGCTGATGGAGGCCATGGGTCTGCATGTGCCGGGCAGCGCCTTCGCGCCGCCGGAGTCGGCGCTGCGCCCGCTGCTCACCGCTGAGGCGGCGCGGCTGGTGGCGCGTAACAGTCGCCAGGGCGAGCGCTGGCTGCCGCTGGGCCGTCAGGTGGATGCGCGGGTGCTGGTCAATGCGGTGGCGGCGCTGCTGGCCAGCGGCGGCTCGACCAACCACGGTCTGCACCTGCCGGCCATCGCCCGCGCCGCCGGCTTCGAGCTGCTCTGGGAGGATTTCGCCGCGCTGTCCAAGGTGGTGCCTCTGCTGGCGCGGGTCTACCCCAACGGCAAGGCCGACGTGAACCAGTTTCAGGCCGCCGGCGGCCCGGCGTGGATCATCCGCGAACTGTTGGCCGGTGGCCTGATGCACGGCGATGTGGCGACCGTGGCCGGCGAGAGTCTGGCCGACTACGCCTGCGAACCCTGGTTGGAGAGCGATCGGCTGGTCTGGCGCGAGCTGCCGGCGCAGAGCCCGGTGCCTGACATCGTGCGGCCGCTGGCCGAACCCTTCGCGCCCGAAGGCGGGATGGTGCTGCTCGAGGGCAATCTGGGCCGTGCCCAGTTGAAGACTTCGGCGGTGGATCCGGCGCACTGGCAGGTGTGTGCGCCGGCGCGCGTCTTCGACTGCCAGGAGGCGGTGCAGGTGGCCTATCAGGCCGGCGAGCTGAGCGGCGATCTGGTGCTGGTGGTGCGCTTCCAGGGGCCGCGCGCCAATGGCATGCCCGAATTGCACAAGCTGATGCCGCTGCTGGCCAACCTGCAGGCCGCCGGCCAGCAGGTGGCGCTGGTCACCGATGGTCGCCTGTCGGGGGCTTCCGGCCAGGTGCCGGCGGCGTTGCATGTCACCCCCGAAGCGGCGGCCGGTGGTGCGCTGGCCTTGCTGCGCGATGGCGACCTGGTCGAAGTGGACGCCGTCCGTGGCGTGCTGGCGGTCGCGGTCGATGCCGACGAATGGGCGGCGCGTACGCCCGCCGAAGCGGGTCAGGCGCAGGCGGTCGGTTACGGCCTGGAATTGTTCAATCTGCAGCGGCGGCTGGCGGGACCTGCCGACCGGGGCGGTTCAATTGTGGACTGGGAGGAATGAAGATGAGTCTGACAATGGATGACGTACTGAAGCGGGCTCGCCCGGTCCTGCCGGTGTTGGTGATCGAGGATGCCGGGCTGGCGGTCGATCTGGCGCGCGCCCTGTACGCCGGCGGCATCGAGGTGCTGGAGGTGACCCTGCGCACGCCGCGGGCCCTTGAGGCGCTGGCGGCGATTCGTCGGGAGCTGCCGCAGCTGCTGGTCGGCGCCGGTACGGTGATTCATGCCGCGCAGTTCGCCGAGTCGCGCGATGCCGGTGCGCAGTTCACCGTCAGCCCCGGCTGCACCGAGCGGCTGGCCGCGGCGGCGGAGGCCGTCGGCTTGCCCTACCTGCCGGGGGCGATGACGCCTTCCGAGGTACTGTTCGCCATCGAGAAGGGCTATCGCTCGCTCAAGCTGTTCCCGGCCAACGGCGACGCCAGCGTGAAGATGCTGAAGAGCTTCAAGGAACCGTTCAACGGCATCCGCTTCTGTCCGACCGGCGGCATCACGATGGACAACCTGTCGACCTTCCTGCGCCTGCCCAATGTCGCCTGCGTCGGCGGTACCTGGGTGGCGCCGAGCAGCTTGGTGCGCGCCCGCGCCTGGGACCAGATCACCCAGCTGGCCCAGGAGGCTTGCGCGCTGTCGGCCAGCCTGGAGCGCGGTGCATGAGCTGGGAGCTGCCGGCGCCGTTCGTGCTGGAGATCGAGGTTGGCGCCGAGCACATCGACGCCCTCGGGCACGCCAACAACACGGTGTACGTCGGTTGGTTGGAGCAGTGCGCCTGGGCGCACTCGCAGTCGCTGGGCCTGTCCATCGACGACTACAGCCGGCTCGATCGGGCCATGGTGGTGGTGCGCCACGAGATCGACTACCTGGCCGCCGCCCGTCAGGGCGAGCGCCTGCAGCTGGGCACCTGGATCGTCGCCTCGGACGGCCGGCTGAGCATGCAGCGCCAGTTCCAGCTGAGGCGGCCGGCCGATGGCGCGATCCTGCTGCGCGCGCGCACCCGCTTCGCCTGCATCGAGCTGTCCAGCGGCAAGCCGCGCCGCATGCCGGCGGAATTCATCGAGCGTTACGGTCGTGCGCTGGTGGCACCGGCGGCGAAGTGATCGGCATTGCCGACGACGAGGCGAGTCTGCGGCTCGCCCGGCGCTGCACATCCCTTTAGAATCCGCGGCCCTGTCTTACTCCGAGAACTTCCCCTGTGCAGATTGCCCTGGCGCCCATGGAGGGGCTGGTCGATGAAATCCTCCGCGAGCTGCTGACCGAGGTCGGCGGCGTCGACTGGTGCGTCAGCGAGTTCGTCCGCGTCTGCGACCGCCTGCTGCCGCGCTCGAGCTTTTGCAAGCTGGCGCCGGAGCTGGACAGCGGCTGGCGCACCGCCGGCGGTACGCCAATGCGCCTGCAGCTGCTCGGCTCCGATCCGACCTGCCTGGCCGACAACGCCGCCTTCGCCGCCGGTCTGGGCGCGCCGGTGATCGATCTCAACTTCGGCTGCCCGGCCAAGACGGTGAACAAGTCGCGCGGCGGCGCGGTGCTGCTGCGCGAGCCCGAGCTGCTGCACGCCATCGCCGGCGAGGTCAGGCGCACGCTGCCGGCCGGGGTGCCGCTGACGGCGAAGATGCGTCTGGGCTACGACAGCCCGGACGGCGCGCTGGACTGCGCCCGCGCGCTGGCCGAGGGCGGTGCGTCCATGCTGGTGGTGCACGCACGCACCAAGCTCGACGGCTACAAGCCGCCGGCGCACTGGGAGTGGGTGGCGCGGGTGCAGGAAGTGGTCGACATCCCCGTCTATGCCAACGGCGAGATCTGGACGGTCGACGACTGGCGGCGCTGCCGCGAGATCAGCGGCGCGCAGAACGTCATGCTCGGCCGCGGGCTGGTCTCGCGTCCGGATCTGGCCCGGCAGATCGCCGCCGCCCAGGCTGGCCGCCAGCCCGAACCGCTGAGCTGGGCAGAGCTGCAACCGCTGTTGCAAACCTTCTGGCGCAAGGCGCGGCAGAAGCTCGCGCCGCGCTACGCGCCGGGCCGCCTCAAGCAGTGGCTGGCCATGCTGACGCGCAGCTATCCCGAGGCGCAGGCGCTGTTCGACGGCATTCGTCGCGACAACGACTGCGCGCGGCTGGACGCGCTGTTCGGGTTGCGTGCGGGGGAGCTGTCCCAGCCCGAAACCATTCCCGCGTAAGGCTGTCCTGTAGGAGGCGCGCCCTCGCGGCGATGCGGGCCGCAGGCCCGCCAGCAGGGCCAGAGCATCGCCCCGAGGTCGGGCCTCCCGCAGGGATCGGTGTGTCTACGGAGCCTGCCTCTCCATCCCCGCTCGATCCAGCAGCTGCATGAATGCCCGCGCCGCGTTGGACAGGGTGCGTTCGGTATGCACGATGTAGCCCAGCTGGCGGCTCAGCTGGATACCCTGCAGGGGCAGACGCGTCACCTGCTCGTCGAGCATGGTGCGCGGCAGCACGCTCCAGGCGATGCCGATCGACACCAGCATCTTGATGGTCTCCAGATAGTTGGTGCTCATGCTCACGTTGGGCCGCAGGCCAGCCTGCTCGAACAGGCCCTGGACGATATGGTGGGTGAAGGTGTTCTCGCCGGGGAACACCGCCGGATGGCGCGCCACTTCGGCCAGCGTCACCGGCCCGCCGTGGGCCAGCGGGTGCTCGGGGGCGGCGACGAAGTCCAGCGGGTCGTCCCACACCGGCACCGCGCGCACCGGCGCGGCGGTGTGCGGGGCGAGGGTGATCACCGCCAGCTCGGTGCGTCCGTGCAGGACGTCCTCGTAGGCCACTTCCGAATCGAGAAAGCGGATGTCCAGCGCCACCTGCGGGTGGGCGCGGGTGAACGCGCGCAACAGCGGCGGCAGGCGATGCAGGCCGATATGGTGGCTGGTGGCCAGGGTCAGCCGGCCGCCGACGTCGCCGTTGAGGTTGCTCAGCGCCCGTCGGGTGTCGTCGAGCACGTTGAGGATCTGCCAGGCGCGCGGCAGCAGGGCGCGGCCGGCTTCGGTCAGGCTGATCTCGCGGCCGATGCGGTCGAACAGGCGCACCTCCAGCTGCTGTTCGAGGGCGGCGATGCGCTTGCTCACCGCCGGCTGGGACAGGTGCAGGCGCTCGCCGGCGGCGGAAAAGCTGCCGGTTTCGGCGATGGCGATGAAAGTGGCGAGGCTGGCCAGGTCCATGTTCGGATTCCTTGGGGTTATCCAAAGCATGAAAAATATGAATTTGTGTTATCCAAGGCAAGTCCCTAGCATCGACCGCACAAGCCCTGTGGGCATACAGCAACAACCGATGAGGAGTTCCCCGTGGCCGGCAAGACGCTTTATGACAAGCTCTGGGACATGCACCTGGTCAAGCAGCGCGACGATGGGTCGGCGCTGATCTACATCGACCGGCAGATCCTGCACGAAGTGACCTCGCCGCAGGCCTTCGAAGGTCTGCGCCTGGCCGGCCGCAAGCCGTGGCGCGTCGACGCCAACATCGCCACTCCGGACCACAACGTGCCGACCACCAAGGCCGAGCGCCAGGGCGGCCTCGAGTCGATCCACGACGAGGTGTCGCGCCTGCAGGTGCAGACCCTCGACGAGAACTGCGACGACTTCGGCATCCTCGAATTCAAGATGAACGACCGCCGCCAGGGCATCGTCCACGTGGTCGGTCCGGAGCAGGGCGCCACCCTGCCGGGCATGACCGTGGTCTGCGGCGACTCGCACACCTCCACCCACGGCGCCTTCGGCGCGCTGGCCCACGGCATCGGCACCTCCGAGGTCGAGCACGTGCTGGCGACCCAGTGCCTGGTGGCCAAGAAGATGAAGAACATGCTGGTGAATGTGGAGGGCCAACTGCCCGCCGGCGTCACCGCCAAGGACATCGTGCTGGCGATCATCGGCAAGATCGGCACCGCCGGCGGCAACGGCCATGCCCTGGAGTTCGCCGGCAGCGCGATCCGCGATCTGTCGATGGAAGGCCGCATGACCATCTGCAACATGGCCATCGAAGCCGGCGCCCGCGTCGGTCTGGTCGCCGTGGACGACAAGACCATCGCCTACGTCGAAGGCCGCACCTTCGCGCCCAAGGGCGCCGACTGGAATGCCGCCGTGGCGCAGTGGCAGGGGCTGGTGTCCGACGCCGACGCCCACTTCGATACCGTGGTCGAGCTGAAGGCCGAGGACATCAAGCCGCAGGTCAGTTGGGGCACCTCGCCGGAGATGGTGCTGCCGGTCGACGCCAAGGTGCCGGACCCGGCGCAGGAAGCCGATCCGGTCAAGCGCGACTCCATCGTCCGCGCCCTCAAGTACATGGGTCTGACCGCCAACCAGCCGATCACCGACATCCAGCTGGATCGCGTGTTCATCGGCTCCTGCACCAACTCGCGCATCGAGGACCTGCGTGCCGCCGCCGTGGTGGCCAAGGGCCGCAAGGTCGCCGCCACCGTCAAGCAGGCGCTGGTGGTGCCGGGGTCGGGTCTGGTCAAGGCGCAGGCCGAGGCCGAGGGCCTGGACAAGATCTTCATCGAGGCCGGCTTCGAATGGCGCGAGCCGGGCTGCTCCATGTGCCTGGCGATGAACCCGGACCGCCTGGAGAGTGGCGAGCACTGCGCCTCCACCTCCAACCGCAACTTCGAGGGCCGCCAGGGCGCCGGTGGGCGTACCCACCTGGTCAGCCCGGCCATGGCCGCCGCGGCCGCGGTGACCGGTCACTTTGTCGATGTGCGCGAGCTGCTGAACTGAGGATCGTCTGAATGAAAGCCTTTACCCAACACACCGGCCTGGTCTGCCCACTGGATCGCGCCAACGTCGACACCGACCAGATCATTCCCAAGCAGTTCCTCAAGTCGATCAAGCGCACCGGCTTCGGCCCGAACCTGTTCGACGAGTGGCGCTACCTGGACGTCGGCCAGCCGAACCAGGACTGCTCGAACCGTCCGGTAAACCAGGACTTCGTGCTGAACTTCCCGCGCTATCAGGGCGCCAGCGTGCTGCTGGCCCGCGAGAACTTCGGCTGCGGTTCCTCCCGCGAACACGCGCCGTGGGCGCTGGAGGAGTACGGCTTCCGCACCATCATCGCGCCGAGCTACGCCGACATCTTCTTCAACAACAGCTTCAAGAACGGCCTGCTGCCGATCATCCTGCCGGAAGCGGAAGTGGACGAGCTGTTCCAGCAGTGCGAGGCCAGCGAAGGCTACCAGCTGACCGTGGACCTGGCCGCGCAGACCGTGACCCGTCCGGACGGCAAGGTGCTGTCCTTCGAGATCGATCCGTTCCGCAAGCACTGCCTGCTCAACGGTCTGGACGACATCGGCCTGACCCTGCAGGATGCCGAGGCGATCAAGGCGTTCGAAGCCAGGCACCAGCAGAGCAGCCCCTGGCTGTTCGGCGCGATCAAGTAACCCTCTTTTCCGGCGGGAGCGGGCGGGGCTCGCTGCCGCGGTTCGACATTTACAAGGACATGCAATGAGCAAGCAGATTCTGGTGTTCCCGGGTGATGGTATCGGTCCGGAAATCGTCGCCGAAGCGGTCAAGGTGCTGGAGCTGGCCAACGAGAAGTACCAGCTGGGCTTCGAGCTGAGCTACGACGAGCTGGGCGGCGCGGCCTACGAGAAGTACGGCACTCCGCTGGCCGACGAGACCCTGGAGCGCGCCCGCGCCGCCGACGCCATCCTGCTCGGCGCCGTCGGCGGTCCGCAGTGGGACAACCTCGACCGTCCGCTGCGTCCGGAAATGGGCCTGCTGAAGATCCGTTCGCAGCTGGGCCTGTTCGGCAACCTGCGCCCGGCGCTGCTCTACCCGCAACTGGCCGGCGCCTCCAGCCTCAAGCCCGAGATCGTCGCGGGCCTGGACATCCTCATCGTCCGCGAGCTGACTGGCGGCATCTACTTCGGCAGCCCGCGCGAAAGCCGCGTGCTGGAGAACGGCGAGCGCATGGCGTTCGACACCCTGCCGTACAGCGAGAGCGAGATCCGCCGCATCGCCAAGGTCGGCTTCGACATGGCCCGCCTGCGCGGCAAGAAGCTGTGCTCGGTGGACAAGGCCAACGTGCTGGAGTCCAGCCGCCTGTGGCGCGCCGTGGTCGAGGAAGTGGCCAAGGACTACCCGGACGTCGAGCTGTCGCACATGTACGTCGACAACGCCGCGATGCAGCTGGTGCGCGCGCCCAAGCAGTTCGACGTGATGGTCACCGACAACATGTTCGGCGACATCCTCTCCGACGAGGCCTCGATGCTCACCGGCTCGATCGGCATGCTGCCGTCGGCCTCGCTGGACGCCAACAACAAGGGCATGTACGAGCCGTGCCACGGCTCCGCCCCGGACATCGCCGGCAAGGGTATCGCCAACCCGCTGGCCACCATCCTCTCGGTGTCGATGATGCTGCGCTACAGCTTCGGCCAGGTCGAAGCCGCCGATGCCATCGAGCGTGCGGTCGGCAACGTGCTGGACCAAGGCCTGCGCACCGGCGACATCTGGTCGGAAGGCTGCCAGAAGGTCGGTACCCGCGAGATGGGCGATGCGGTAGTCGCCGCACTGCGTAATCTGTAAGCTGTTCGGGCGCCACCCCGCCGAGGGTGGCCCCACTTTTTCGAAAAAGGTGTAGTTGCGATGAAGCGTGTAGGTCTGATCGGTTGGCGCGGTATGGTGGGTTCCGTGCTCATGCAGCGAATGCTGGAAGAGCGCGATTTCGACCTCATCGAGCCGGTGTTCTTCACCACCTCCAACGTGGGCGGCCAGGGTCCGGCCATCGGCAAGGACATTGCCCCGCTGAAGGATGCCTACAGCATCGACGAACTGAAGACCCTGGACGTGATCCTGACCTGCCAGGGTGGCGACTACACCAGCGAAGTATTCCCCAAGCTGCGCGAAGCGGGCTGGCAGGGCTACTGGATCGACGCGGCTTCCAGCCTGCGCATGGCCGATGACTCGGTGATCGTCCTCGATCCGGTCAACCGCAAGGTCATCGACCAGTCGCTGGACAATGGCGGCAAGAACTACATTGGCGGCAACTGCACCGTCAGCCTGATGCTGATGGCGCTCGGCGGCCTGTACGAAGCCGGTCTGGTCGAGTGGATGAGCGCCATGACCTATCAGGCGGCCTCCGGAGCCGGCGCGCAGAACATGCGCGAGCTGATCAAGCAGATGGGCGCGATCAACGCCGCGGTGGCCGATGACCTGGCCAATCCGGCCAGCGCCATCCTCGACATCGACCGCAAGGTCGCCGAGACCCAGCGCAGTGCCGAGTTCCCGGTGGACAACTTCGGCGTGCCGCTGGCCGGCAGCCTGATCCCGTGGATCGACAAGGAGCTGCCCAACGGCCAGAGCCGCGAGGAGTGGAAGGCGCAGGCCGAGACCAACAAGATCCTCGGTCGCAACAAGAGCCCGATCCCGGTGGACGGCATCTGCGTGCGCATCGGCGCCATGCGCTGCCACAGCCAGGCGCTGACCATCAAGCTGAACAAGGACGTGCCGCTGGCCGACATCGAAGGCCTGATCAGCCAGCACAACCCGTGGGTCAAGCTGGTGCCGAACCAGCGCGAGATCAGCATGCGCGAGCTGAGCCCGACCGCGGTGACCGGCACTCTCAGTGTCCCGGTCGGCCGTCTGCGCAAGCTCAACATGGGCTCGCAGTACCTCGGCGCCTTCACCGTCGGTGACCAGCTGCTGTGGGGGGCGGCCGAACCGCTGCGCCGCATGCTGCGTATCCTGCTGGAGCGCTGAGTGGCAGGCGCGCCCTGCGCCTCAGCTGCCTCGAAGATCAGACCCGCTGCGGCGGGTCTGCTCGTTCATGGGGGCTCGGTCCGGCCGGCCGCGGCTCCACTGATCCGTTCGTCGGCCGGCGGACTACCCAAGTGCCGGTCCGCTCGCTACAGTTCGCGCCTATTTCGCAGGAGGCCGCTTCATGAGCAAGACTTTCGATATCGCCGTCATCGGTGCCACCGGGCTGATTGGCGAGACGCTGCTGATGGTCCTCGACGAGCGCGAGTTTCCGGTCGGCAACCTGTTCCCACTGTCGGCTGGCGAAGCCGGCAGCCAGGTGGCGGCCTTCGGCGAGCGCAACCTGCGGGTGCGCGACGTGGAGACCTTCGACTTTGCCACGGTTGCCCTGGTGTTCCTGCTCGAACCGCTGGCGCCGATCCAGCTGGCGCGCATCGAGTCCGCCGGCTGTGCGCTGGTCGATCTGACCGGTTCGTTGTCGGCACAGCAGGCGCCGTGCGTGGTGGCCGGAGTCAATTCGCCGGCGGCCGCCGGTCGCTGGCTGCGCAGCCCGCTGCCCGCGGTGGTGGCGCTGGCCAGCGTGCTCGGCGCCTTGCGCCAGGTGCTTGGTCTGCAGCGGGTCACCGTCACCGCCTGCCTGGCGGTGTCCAGTCGCGGCCGCGATGGCATCGAAGAGCTGGCGCGGCAGACTGCCCAGTTGCTCAACGCCCGGCCGGTGGAGCCGCAGCTGTTCGATCGCCAGATCGCCTTCAACCTGCTGGCGCGGGCCAGTGCCGAGATGCCCGACGGGCATGCCCGTGACGAGCGCCGCCTGGCCGCCGAGCTGGGTGAGGTGCTGGCGGCTCCGCAGCTGCCGGTGGCCGTCACCTGCGTGCAGGCGCCGGTATTCTTCGGCGACAGCCTGGCGGTCAGTCTGCTCTGTGACGAGCCGGTCGATCTGCCGGTGATCCGCCACTGCCTGGACGATGCCGCCGAGCTGGAACTGGTCGAGCAGGGCGACTATCCCACCGCGGTCGGCGACGCCCTGGGGCAGGATCTGGTGTATGTCGGCCGGGTCCGCCCGGGTCTGCAGGACCCACGCGAACTCAATTTGTGGATTGCATCAGATAACGTGCGAAAAGGTTCGGCACTCAATGCCGTACAGCTGGCCGAGTTGTTGCTTAAACACACCCTGTAAAAGATACTGCCCCGACATTTTTTCGGCTTTGTCCATCCTGGCTGCGCATATTCGGGGGCTGCTGCATGACAGCGGCAGATGCCAGTCATGCCACCGACTCGCTCGCCGAGACAGAAGAAACGAAGGATTAACGCTATGGTTCGGGTTCGCAAACTGGTGCTAGCAATCGCCGCCGCTTCGGCGCTGACCTCCGGCATGGCGCATGCGCTGGGGTTGGGAGAAATATCGCTGAAGTCAGCCCTGAACCAGCCGCTGGATGCGGAAATCGAGTTGCTCGAGGTGCGCGATCTCGGTGGCAACGAGGTGCTGCCCTCGCTGGCGGCCGTCGAAGAGTTCAACAAGGTCGGCGTCGACCGTCCGTACTTTCTCACCGACCTGAAGTTCACCCCGATGCTCAAGCCCAACGGCAAGAGCGTGATTCGCGTCACCTCCAGCAAGCCGGTGCGCGAGCCCTACCTGAACTTCCTGATCGAGGTGCTGTGGCCCAACGGCCGTCTGCTGCGCGAGTACACCGTGCTGCTCGACCCGCCGCTGTATTCGCCGCAGACCGTGGTCGCCGCGACCCCGCGCCTGCCGCAGGCCGCTCCGCTGGCGCCGCGCGTCAGTGCCCCGGCACCGGTCAGTCGTCCGCAGCCGAGCGTAGCGGAACCCGCCGCACCTGCGCCGGTAGCGAGCAGTGCGCCGTCGCGGCTGGAAGGCGACCAGTATCGTGTCGGGCGTGACGACACGCTCTGGGAGATCGCCGAGCGTGCCCGCCCGAGCGGTGCGCTGTCGGTGCACCAGACCATGCTGGCGATCCAGGATCTCAACCCCGAGGCCTTCCTCGGCGGCAACATCAATCGCATGAAGAGCGGCCAGGTGCTGCGCCTGCCGAGCGAACAGCAGATCCGCAGTCGCAGTCAGGCGGATGCCCTGGCTCAGGTGGCGGCGCAGAACAGCGCCTGGCGCGAAGGTCGTGCAGTGCAGCCGGTTGCCTCCGCTGCCCGCCAGCTGGACGCCACCCGTCGCAGCGAAGCCGGCAATGCCCCGGCCCAGGCACCGGCCGAAGACAACCTGCGCCTCGTCTCGGCAGCCAGCGGCAAGTCCACCAGCGGCAGCGACAGCGGCGCAGCGGCTGATAGCCAGGGGCTGGCCGACAAGCTGGCGCTCAACCAGGAGAGTCTGGCGACCTCGCAGCGCGAGAACCAGGAGCTCAAAGAGCGTCTGGGCGACCTGCAGAGCCAGCTGGACAAGCTGCAGCGCCTGATCGAACTGAAGAACGAACAACTGGCCAAGCTGCAGGGTGGCCTGGCCGCCGATGCCGCCGATGCCGCCGCGCCGGCTGCTGCTGACAGCGCTCCGGCCACCATGGCCGAGCCGACGCCGGTCGCTCCGGCGGCTGTCCAGCCTGTTGGCGAGGCCGCGGTCGAGGCTCCGCTCGAGAGCGAGCCGCAGGCCGAGACCGTGGATGCCGCTGCGGCAACACCCGCACCAGCGGCTGAGCCGGCTGCCGAGGCAGCGACCCCGGTGGTCGCCGAGAGCAAGCCCGCCCCGGTCGTTGAGGCGCCCAAGCCGGCTGCGGTCAAGCCTGTTGCCCAGCCGGTAGCTCCGGCTCCGGTGTATGAGCCGAGCCTCGTAGACGAAGTGCTGGCCAACCCGCTGCTGCTGGCGGCCGGTGGTGGTGCCCTTGCCTTGCTGGCCGGACTTGGCCTGCTGGCCGGTTCGCGTCGCAAGGCGCGCAAGCAGGCCGAGGAGGAAGCCCAGCTGTTCCAGGAAGTGGGTGAGCTGCCTGGGGCGAGCGCTGTCACGTCGGCTGCCGACCAATTGCTCGAGACGGGGCTGTCGGCCAAAAGCCCGACTGCTCCCGGGGGTGCGCCGCTGGCGAGCGCCGACCCGCTGGGCGAAGCCGAGATGTACAGCACCTATGGTCGCTTTACCCAGGCTGCCGAGATTCTGAGCAATGCGGTGAACGAGGAGCCGCAGCGCGCCGACCTGCGCCTGAAGCTGATGGAGGTCTATGCCGAGATGGGCGACCGTGAAGGCTTCGTCCGTCAGGAGACCGAGCTCGGCGAAATCGGCGGTGCCCAGCCGCAGATCGACCAGCTGCGCGCCCGCTATCCGCAGATTCTGGCCAGCGGCGCGGCCATTGCCGGCGGCGCCGCACTGGCCGCGACCGTTGATGGTCTGGATGTCGAGGTGGATGAGCCGCAAGTACTGTCGGGGGCAGTGGCCAGCCAGCAGCAGGCGGACGACGAATTTTCCTTCGATGACCTGTCGCTCGACGATCTTTCCCTCGATGCGGCGCCGGGTGAGACGTCCGCGCCGGCAGCCGAGCTGAATGACGGTTTTGACCTGAGCCTCGACGATCTGGAAGCCGAACTTGAGCGCGAGTTGGCGGCCAATTCGGGCAGTGCCGCCGAGCAGCCGCTGGAACTCGATGAGCTGACCCTCGATGGCTTGGAGGGTGAGCTGGCCGGTGATCTCGCCAGCTTCGAACTGACGGTAGCCGAGCCTGCCGCGGTTGCCGCGGCGGATACCGCAGCGGCCGGTGATGATCTGGCTTTCGACCTGGATCTGGCGGCGCTGGAGCTGCCGGCCACCGCGCAGCCGATGAGCGGCGAAGACGATTTCGACTTTGCGCTGGACGAGCCGCTGTCGACAGCGGCGGCTGCGCCGGGCGGCGTTGAGCAGAGTGACGAGGATCTGTTCGCCGAGCTGGACCAGCTGAGCCTGGGCGAACCGCTGCAGGAAACTGCCAGTGCCGGTGTGCAGTCTGACGACGCGCTGATGGCCGAGCTGGATCAGCTGGTGCTGGACACCCCGGTGGCGACTGCGCCGGCGGCGGCTGACGAGACCGATGACTTCCTCCTCGACCTGGCCGATCTGGAGCTGGACGAGCCGGTAGCCGCGCCGCTTGCCGACGTCCAGGCCGAGCCTGCGATGGCTGCACTGCCGGAGCTGGATGAGCTGGAACTGGAGCTGCAGGCGTTGAGCGGGACGGACGCCGAGCAGGATCTGGATGCTGCCTTCGACGAGTTCCTCGCCCAGAGCGGACTCTCCACTGAGGGCGCGGTCGACGCACTGGCTGCCGCTCCTGTGGCTGAGGCGCAGGCCGAGCTGCCGGCGCTCGACGATCTGGTCATCGAGCCGGCCCCGGCCCTGACCGGTGAGGAGGACTTCAACTTCCTCGCCGACACCGACGAGACGGCCACCAAGCTGGATCTGGCGCGTGCCTATATCGACATGGGCGATGCCGACGGTGCTCGCGATATTCTTGACGAGGTGCTCAAGGAGGGCAGCGCCAGCCAGCAGCAGGAAGCACGCGAGATGATGGGTCGCATTGCCTGAAAATGACGTTTGAACTTGCAGTGCCTGCGGCAGCCGAAGTGGCTGCCGCAGGCGTTTCCAGAATCGCCCTTGGCGTCGAGTACAAGGGTGCCCGTTATCGTGGCTGGCAGCGCCAGGAGCCTGGCGTACCAACGGTGCAGGAAGTGCTCGAGAATGCGCTGTCCAAGGTGGCGGCCGAGCCGGTGTCGCTGCTCTGTGCCGGGCGTACCGATGCCTCGGTGCATGCCAGTGGCCAGGTGGTGCATTTCGATACCACCGCCGAACGTCCGCTCAAGGCCTGGGTAATGGGGGCCAACGCCAACCTCCCGGGCGACATCAGCGTGACTTGGGCGCAGCCGATGCCGGCGCACTTCCATGCGCGTTTTTCCGCCAAGGCGCGGCGCTATCGCTATGTGATCTACAACGACCCGATCCGTCCGGCGCATCTGGCCGAGGAGGTCACCTGGAATCACCGTCCGCTGGACGCTGGGCGCATGCGTGAAGCGGCGCAGGCGCTGGTAGGCACCCATGATTTCAGCTCGTTCCGCGCCCTGAAGTGCCAGGCCAAGTCGCCGATCAAGACCCTGCATCACCTGCGGGTGATCGAGCAGGGGTGCTTCATCGTGCTGGATATTCGCGCCAATGCCTTTCTGCATCACATGGTGCGCAACATCGCCGGTGTGCTGATGACCATCGGTGCCGGCGAGCGCGAACCGCAGTGGGTGGCGGAAATCCTCGCCGCCCGTGATCGGCGCAGTGGCGGGGTCACCGCACACCCCTATGGTCTGTACCTGATCGAGGTCGAGTACCCGGACGAATTCTCGTTGCCACGGCGCTATCTGGGCCCGCATTTCCTGTCGGCGCTGGGCGACTGATGCGCAGTGCGTACCGGATGGCGGCTGGCTGACGGCTCGCCGGGCATTTGTTACCATCGCGACTTTGTCCGCAAGGGAGCTGTCCGTTGCCAGTCGTTCGCAGCAAGATCTGCGGGATTACCCGTATCGAGGATGCCCTGCTGGCTGCCGATGCCGGTGCCGATGCCATCGGCCTGGTGTTCTACGCCAGGAGTCCGCGCGCGGTCGAGGTGCAGCAGGCGCGCGCGATCATCGCCGCGCTGCCGCCCTTCGTCACCACGGTCGGCCTGTTCGTCAATGCCTCGCGCGACGAGCTGAACGAGATCCTCGAGGCGGTGCCGCTGGATCTGCTGCAGTTTCACGGCGACGAGACGGCAGACGATTGCGCCGGCTACCACCGGCCGTACATCAAGGCTCTGCGCGTGCGTCCCGGCGAGGACATCAAGGCGCGTTGCGCCGAGTTCCCGCAGGCGGCGGGCATCCTGCTGGATACCTTCGTTCCTGGCGTGCCGGGTGGCACCGGCGAGACCTTCGACTGGTCGCTGGTGCCGGAAAATCCCGGCTGCCCAATCATCCTCGCCGGTGGGTTGACAGCGGAGAATGTCGCTGCGGCGATCCGCCAGGTGCGCCCCTGGGCCGTGGATGTCAGTGGCGGGGTGGAGGCGAGCAAGGGCGTCAAGGATGCCGCGAAGGTGCGCGCTTTCGTCGCGGCGGTGCGCGCCGGCTGAGCCCGCTCATGTGACGGTGGCCGTCGCGCCGCCGTCCATTAGCCTGAGGTTGCCGGCGAAGCGTGGGCTTGGCCGGTGAAAGTTTATCGCGTGACGGCGCCGTGGCGACCGCACGCACCATGGTCGCGAGTGGCGCGGAGCACGTCGTGCCGGCAGCGAAGTCTGTCGGGCGAGTCGCACCGGACTGCGGCCCAATCGTGAATCTGCTCTGGGAACTGCGCGGCGCACCTGTTGCGCGCCAGTCCGGGCCTACGGAGAACACTGCATGAGCAACTGGCTGGTAGACAAACTGATCCCCTCGATCATGCGTTCCGAGGTGAAGAAAAGTACGGTGCCCGAGGGGCTCTGGCACAAGTGCCCGTCCTGCGACACGGTGCTGTACCGTCCCGAGCTGGAAAAGACCCTGGATGTCTGCCCCAAGTGCGATCACCACATGCGCATCAACGCGCGCACGCGCCTGGACTTCTTCCTCGATGCCGAAGGTCGCGAGGAAATCGCTGCCGATCTGGAGCCGGTGGATCGCCTCAAGTTCCGTGACAGCAAGAAGTACAAGGACCGTCTGACCGCGGCGCAGAAGGACACCGGCGAGAAGGATGCGCTGATCGCCATGAGCGGTACCCTGCAGGGCCTGGCGGTGGTCGCCTGTGCCTTCGAGTTCTCCTTCATGGGTGGCTCCATGGGCGCCATCGTCGGTGAGCGCTTCGTACGCGCGGCCAACGTCGCCCTGGAAAAGCGCTGCCCGCTGATCTGCTTCTCCGCCTCCGGCGGCGCGCGCATGCAGGAAGCGCTGATCTCCCTGATGCAGATGGCCAAGACCTCGGCGGTGATCGCCCGTCTGCGCGAAGAGGGGATTCCCTACGTTTCCGTGCTGACCGATCCGGTGTATGGCGGCGTGTCGGCCAGTCTGGCCATGCTCGGTGACGTCAATGTCGCCGAGCCGAAGGCGCTGATCGGCTTCGCCGGCCCGCGGGTGATCGAGCAGACCGTACGCGAGAAGCTGCCGGAAGGCTTCCAGCGCAGCGAGTTCCTCCTCGCGCACGGCGCCATCGACATGATCATCCATCGTGCCGAGCTGCGTCCGCGCCTGGCGCGCCTGCTGGCCCAGCTGACTCACCAGGCGACGCCGGCCGCTGCCCTGGCCGTCGAACCGCTCAGCGCATGACTCGCAGCCTCGCCGACTGGCTGAGCTACCTCGAGCAGCTGCATCCCGTGTCGATCGACATGGGCCTGGAGCGTGCCCGTCTGGTGCTTGAGCGCCTCGGTCTCGGCCGACCGGCGCCGCGAGTGATCACCGTCACCGGCACCAACGGCAAGGGCTCGACCTGCGCCTTCCTCGCCAGCCTGCTGCGTGCCAGCGGGCTGCGTGTCGGTGTGTACAGTTCGCCGCATCTGCTGCGCTACAACGAGCGGGTGCAGCTGCCGGACGGCGAGGCCAGCGACGTCGCCCTGTGCGAGGCCTTTGCCGCGGTCGAGGCAGCGCGGGGCGAAACGTCGCTGACCTATTTCGAGATGGGCACCCTGGCGGCCTTCTGGCTGTTCGAGCGCGCGGCGCTGGATGCCGTGGTGCTCGAGGTCGGCCTTGGCGGCCGTCTCGATGCGGTCAACCTGGTGGATGCCGACCTGGCGGTGGTGACCAGCATCGGCGTCGATCACGTCGAGTGGCTGGGCGACAGTCGCGACAGCGTGGCGGTGGAAAAGGCCGGGATCTTCCGCGCCGGCAAGCCGGTGCTGTGCGGCGATCTCGATCCGCCGCCGGTGCTGCTGGAGCGCGCACGCCAGCTGGGTTGTCCGCTGCGCCTGCGCGGGCGCGATTTCGATCTGGCCTTTGGCGAGCAACTCTGGCACTGGCGTGGCGTGGACGCCGTCGGTCAGCCGCTGGAGTTCACCGATCTACCGCTGCTCGACCTGCCGATGGAGAACGCGGCGCTGGCCTTGCAGGCCTTCGTCCTGCTCGGTTTGCCCTGGCAGGCTCCGGCGTTGGTCGCGGCGCTGCAGCGGACTCGCATCGCCGGGCGGCTGGATCGTCGCCAGCGATCCTGGCAGGGCCGTACACTGAACCTGCTCCTGGATGTCGGTCACAACCCGCATGCCGCGCAGTACCTGGCCCGGCGGCTGGCCGAGCGTCCGCCGCGTGGGCGGCGGTTGGCGGTATTCGGCTTGCTGGGCGACAAGGATCTGCCGGGCGTGATCGAGCCGTTGCTCGGCGTGGTGGCGCAGTGGGCGGTGGCGCCTCTGCCGACCCCGCGCAGTCGCAGCACCGAGGAGTTGCAGGCTGCCCTGCAGGCGCGGGGGGCCAGTGCGAGTGGCTGGTCGTCGGTAGCCGCGGCGCTGGATGCGCTGGCGGGGCAGGCGAGCGAAGCTGACGAGATTCTGGTGTTCGGCTCGTTCTACACTGTGGCCGAGGCCTTGCACTGGCTGGAGCAGATCGATCAGCCTGCCCGTGGTGCGTAGACCATTCCAGGGATAAGGGAGAAGCAGTCGATGGCTTTGCTGGATCGAAGACTCAAGCAGCGGATGGTCGGGGCTGCCGTACTGGTCGCACTGGGGGTGGTGTTCCTGCCGATGCTGTTCAATCGCGAGGACGAGCAGCGCCGGGTACGTGTCGATGCGCCGCCCATGCCGCCAGCGCCGCAGGTGACGGTGGCGACGCCGGAGCCGGTGCTGGTGCCCGAGCCGCAGGCTGAGCCCACTCCGACGGTGTCCGATGAGCCACCGCCCAGCCCGCCGGTCGAGCCGGTAGCGGCAGCCCAGTCGGTGCCGCAGCAGACTGTCGCTCCAGTCGAATCGCAGGCGCCGAGTCGCCTGGATGCCGATGGTGTGCCGGTCAGTTGGACGGTGCAGCTGGCCAGCCTGTCCAATCGTGCGCGCGCCGAGGAGCTGCAGCGCAAGCTGCGCAGCCAGAGGCTCGACGCCTATGTGCGTACGGTGGACGGCATGCACCGGGTGTTCGTCGGCCCGCTGCTCGAGCGCGCCGATGCCGACCGGGTGCGTGAGCAGGTCGCCCGCCAGCACAAACTCAGCCCGATCGTCGTGCGCTTCCAGCCCGAGCGTCGCTGAGCGCAATCGCGGCTGACTCGCAGGGCTGGGCTCTGTTAGAATTCGCGCTCTATTTCCGCTTTTCGGCAGTGAGCAGCATTGTGGCATTCACCTGGGTCGACTGGTCCATCATTGTGCTGATCGCCGTTTCCGGGCTGGTCAGCCTGACCCGCGGATTCGTCAAGGAAGCCCTGTCGCTGCTGGTCTGGGTCGTTGCCGGCGCGGTGGCCTGGTTGTATGGCGGGGCGCTGGCCGGTTATCTCGCGCCCTACATCGAGCTGCCGTCGGCACGGGTGATCGCGGCCTGCGCAATCCTGTTCGTGCTGACCCTGATGGTCGGCGCGCTGCTGACCCACCTGCTCGGTGCGCTGGTGCAGGCCACCGGGCTGACCGGCACCGATCGTTTGCTGGGCATGGTCTTCGGTCTGGCCCGCGGCGCCCTGCTGGTGGTGATCGGGGTGGGGCTGCTCAGCCTGGCACCGGTGCAGCAGGATCCCTGGTGGCAACAGTCGGTGCTGCTGCCCGATTTTCTGATGATTGCCGACTGGTCGAAGAATCTGGTTCTCGGGTTCTTCCAGCAGTCGACCAATGCCGGCGGCCTTCCGGGTCGCGTGGCCTTTCCGCTTTAGCCTGACTTTCTAGGGGTTGCGTCACATGTGTGGCATCGTTGGTATTGTGGGTAAGTCGAACGTCAACCAGGCGCTCTACGACGCCCTTACGGTTCTTCAGCACCGCGGCCAGGACGCTGCCGGCATCGTGACCAGCCATGGCAGTCGCCTGTTCCTGCGCAAGGACAACGGCCTGGTGCGCGATGTGTTCCACACGCGGCACATGCAGCGCCTGATCGGCAATATCGGCATCGGCCATGTGCGCTATCCGACCGCCGGCAGCTCCAGCTCGGCCGAGGCGCAGCCGTTCTACGTCAACTCGCCCTACGGCATCACCCTGGCGCACAATGGCAACCTGACCAACGTCGAGCAGCTGTCGCGCGAGATCTACGAATCCGATCTGCGCCACGTCAACACCAACTCCGACTCGGAAGTGCTGCTCAACGTGTTCGCCCACGAGCTGGCCGTGCGCGGCAAGCTGCAGCCGACCGCCGACGACATCTTCGCCGCGGTCTCCGGCGTGCATCAGCGCTGCCGCGGCGGCTATGCAGTGGTGGCGATGGTTACCGGCTACGGCATCGTTGGCTTCCGCGATCCCCACGGCATCCGGCCGATCGTGTTCGGCCAGCGTCACACCGACGAGGGCGTCGAGTACATGATCGCCTCGGAAAGCGTGGCGCTGGACGTGCTCGGCTTCACCCTGATCCGCGACCTGGCGCCGGGCGAGGCGGTGTACATCACCCCCGAAGGCCAGTTGCAGACCCGCCAGTGTGCAGAGAACCCGCAGCTGTCGCCGTGCATCTTCGAGCACGTCTACCTGGCGCGTCCGGACTCGATCATGGACGGCGTGTCGGTGTACAAGGCGCGTCTGCGCATGGGCGAGAAGCTGGCCGAGAAGATCCTCCGCGAGCGTCCCGACCACGACATCGACGTGGTCATCCCGATTCCCGACACCAGCCGCACCTCCGCGCTGGAGCTGGCCAACAAGCTGGGCGTGAAGTTCCGCGAAGGCTTCGTCAAGAACCGCTACATCGGCCGCACCTTCATCATGCCGGGCCAGGCGGCGCGCAAGAAGTCGGTGCGCCAGAAGCTCAACGCCATCGACCTGGAGTTCCGCGGCAAGAACGTGATGCTGGTGGACGACTCCATCGTGCGCGGCACCACCTGCAAGCAGATCATCCAGATGGCTCGCGAGGCGGGCGCGAAGAATGTCTACTTCTGCTCCGCGGCGCCGGCGGTACGCTACCCGAACGTCTACGGCATCGACATGCCGAGCGCCCACGAGCTGATCGCCCATGGTCGCAGCACCGAAGAAGTGGCCGAGCTGATCGGCACCGACTGGCTGGTCTACCAGGATCTCGACGATCTGAAGGAAGCGGTTGGCGGCGGCAAGATCAAGATCGACCAGTTCGACAGCGCGGTGTTCGATGGCCAGTACGTCACCGGTGACGTCAACGAGGCCTACCTGGATCGCATCGAGCAGGCGCGCAACGACCTGGCCAAGGCCGGGCAGGGCGTGTCCAACGACATCATCGATCTGCACAACAACTGAGTGACGCGCGACAGCGCCCGGCAGCGAGCCGGGCGCTGCCTGTGCGCCAAACTGGCGGCAGCTGCAGACAGTCTGAGCCCGAGGCCGATCCCTGCTGCGCTGCTGCGCTGAGGAGAGGCTGAAAATGGCGCAAGAATGGCAGGCCGGAAGGCTCGACAGTGATCTGGATGGCGTGGGTTTCGATACCCTGGCGGTGCGCGCCGGGCAGCATCGCAGCCCCGAAGGCGAGCACGGCGAGGGATTGTTCCTGACCTCCAGCTACGTGTTCCGCAGTGCGGCCGATGCGGCTGCCCGCTTTGCCGGCGAGGTGCCGGGCAACGTCTATTCCCGCTACACCAACCCCACCGTACGCACCTTCGAGGAGCGCATCGCTGCGCTGGAAGGCGCCGAGCAGGCGGTCGCCACCGCTTCCGGCATGGCCGCCATCATGGCCGCGGTGATGAGCCTGTGCGGTGCCGGCGACCACGTGCTGGTCTCGCGCAGCGTATTCGGCGCCACCGTGACCCTGTTCGAGAAGTACTTCAAGCGCTTCGGCGTCGAGGTCGACTACGTCCCGCTGGCCGATCCGGCCGGCTGGCAGGCCGCCTGCAAGCCCAACACCAAGCTGTTCTTCATCGAATCGCCGTCCAATCCGCTGGCCGAGTTGGTGGACATCGCCGAGCTGGCCGCCGTCGCCCACGCCAACGGCGCGTTGCTGGCGGTGGACAACTGCTTCTGCACCCCGGCACTGCAGCAGCCGCTGGCTCTGGGCGCCGACATCGTCATCCACTCGGCGACCAAGTACATCGACGGTCAGGGGCGTTGCCTGGGCGGCGTGGTGGCCGGGCGCAGCGCGCAGATGAGCGAAGTGGTCGGCTTCCTGCGCACCGCAGGACCCACCCTCAGTCCGTTCAACGCCTGGGTGTTCCTCAAGGGGCTGGAAACCCTGCGCCTGCGCATGCGCGCCCACTGTGCCAATGCCCAGGGGCTGGCCGAGTGGCTGGAACAGCAGCCGGGAGTCGAGCGCGTCTACTACGCCGGCCTGCCCAGCCATCCGCAGCACGCGCTGGCCAAGCGTCAGCAGAAGGGCTTCGGCGCCGTGCTCGGCTTCGAGGTCAAGGGCGGCAAGGAAGCGGCCTGGCGGGTCATCGACGCCACGCGGATGATCTCGATCACCGCCAACCTCGGTGACACCAAGACCACCATCACCCATCCGGCGACCACCACCCACGGGCGCCTGTCGCCGGAAGCCCGTGCCCAGGCCGGCATCAGCGACAGCCTGATCCGCCTCGCCGTCGGTCTCGAGGAGTTCGACGACCTCAAGACCGACCTGGCCCTGGGGCTGGCGGCACTGTAACGGAGCTGCGGGGCGGGGGCGGACAGGAAACCCGGGAAATGAAAAAAATCCTTACGGGCTGTTGACTTAGCGTCGATGCATGCGTAAAGTTCGCCCCCGTTGCAACGTGAAAGGGTGATTAGCTCAGCTGGGAGAGCATCTGCCTTACAAGCAGAGGGTCGGCGGTTCGATCCCGTCATCACCCACCAACCTTGCAATGAATAGATGTATCGGACGCAAGTCCGGCCGACGCGCAGCGGTAGTTCAGTCGGTTAGAATACCGGCCTGTCACGCCGGGGGTCGCGGGTTCGAGTCCCGTCCGCTGCGCCATATTTTCCGCATCTGCTTCTCGGGCAGGTGCGAGATCGACGAATCAAGCAGTCGGCGATCAGAAGGGTTGTAAAGTTGTACCGGACGCAAGTCCAACCGACGCGCAGCGGTAGTTCAGTCGGTTAGAATACCGGCCTGTCACGCCGGGGGTCGCGGGTTCGAGTCCCGTCCGCTGCGCCATATACGAAAAGCCCTCTGGCAGTCATGCCAGAGGGCTTTTTACTTTCTGCAACATTCATTTTTTCGTCATCCGCGATCTCTAGCCTGATACTCGTAGTCGAATCATCGAGCACACCATCAGACAAGAAGAGAGACCGTTATGGATGATTATCAGGAAGAGCTGCTGGAGCTGCAGGCCGCCGAACGCGACCTGCCAGAACCTGCGGATGACGCCACCGAGCTGTAACCCCGCGTCGCTGTACCCCCCTCTGTCGCTAGCCGCCCGCTCGCCACGCCTGTCGTCGAGTGCTGGCGGAGCCGTGCGCAAAGATATCGGCCCCAGCGCCAGAGCGTGGCAGGGCCTTGCCCATGGGCATGCGTGGGTTTTGTTGATGGACGTGTCTGGCGCTGGGGCTACCGTGTCACAGTTCGCGAGCGACGAGTGGTCCGGCCGACGAGCCGGACGGTAGCCTGCCAACCCCTTCACATTGCCCGGCGGTGCTTTTCTCCTAGACTTTCGGCCATAAAGGTCGGTGCCATGCATATTGGTGCGCCAGGCCACGGAGAAATTGTTCGCTCCCGCCCCGTGCGGGATCTGAGTGCCTGTGCGAGGGAAGTCGATGAGCCTGCAGAAAAAGCCACAGATGGTGGAGTCCGTGATGTTCTTCAATGAACGCGGCATCTGCAAGGAAATGCTCTACCCGGAGTTCGAGGCCCTGCTCGATGGGGTGGTCAACCTGCCCGAGTTCGCCGATCAACAGGTGCGCGCTGCCTTCGTGTTGATCAACCCGCGTTTGCTGGTCAAGGCGGCGGTGTTCTTCTACATCGATTTCGGCGTCAAGGGGGAAGCCGACCGCGGCTGGAACATCCCCCTGCGCCATCTGGCCGAGCGTGCCGGCAGCGGTCCCGACCTCGGCTCCGGACCGATTCGCCTGTCCTGCCGCAGTCAGTGCGCGGTGTCCTGGCACCAGATGCACCTGTGGGATCCGAGCCTGTCGCCGGCACAGAACGACCTGTTGCTGATCCGCGACGCCGCCAAGCGCAACAACCTCGGCGTGCTGATCGAGGACGAGACGGCCCAGGCGGTCGAGCCGGCCAAGCTGCATATGGCCTCCGAACACAAGTGGTACATGCAGCCCGACGACCTCGAGTTGATCCGCTCGCAAGAGGCGGCGCGCAAGACCGAAAAGACCGAGCAGGAGCAGCGCCTCAAGGCCGCCCAGATGATCAAGCAGCAGCGCCTGCGCATCAGCAGCCTGAGCCAGCAGCATGAGGAGGAACTGGCCCGTCTGCGCCTGCAGGGCGAGCAGCGCGAGCAGGCCCTGCAGGCGCGACTGGCGACCCTGGAGCGGACCTTGGCCGAGCAGGCCCAGCGCAACGATGCGCTCAAGGCGCGGCTGACGGCCCAGGCCGAGAGTTTCCAGCGGGCACGCGAAAACATGGATCGCCAATTGCAGGCCTTGGCTCAGGACGGACGCAGCGAGCTTGATGGCTTGCGGGCGCAGTTCGAGCAGGAGGCCCAGGCGCGGATCAATGCGGCGCTGCTCGAGAGCCAGGAGCGCCTGGCCCGTCAGGATGCCCAGCTCGCCAGCCAGGCCCGCCATGAGGCGCAATTGCGTGCCGAACTCAGCCAACTGGCCGCGGAGCGCGACCGCCTGGCGCGCGAAGGCGGCGAGCAGATTCTCGAGCGCCTGGCAGGGCAGGGGGTGGTGTTCGTCGCCTACCACCCAGGCGCCGGGCACCTGACCATTCCTCTGCAGGACATGGGCGCCTACCAGCGTAATCCGCAGGCCTATGCCGCGGCCAAATGTTTCGTCAGTGAGGCGCAGTATGGTCAGTGGCTGGCTCACTACCAGCAGCCGAGCTGCATCGCCCAGCTGCCCAGCGGCAATCGCTGCAGTATGCCGATCGACCGGGTCGACTCGCCCAGCCGCTTTGTCAGTGGCGAGTCGGACTGCTGTGCGCGCCATCGCAGCAGTGCCCGGCAGCGCACGCTCGGTCAGTGACACTGCCTGTGGATTGGCCTCCCGCGCCTATGCTGCAGGCGGTGCGCTGTGGCTGGCTGCAGCGCGCCGGCGTGGAGCTGGCGCTGCTGCGTCTGGAGCGGATCGATCCGCTGATCAGTGGCAACAAGTGGTACAAGCTGGCACCGCATCTGGCCGAGGCCCGGCGCCTCGCTGCGCCTGGCGTGATCAGCCTGGGTGGCGCCCACTCCAATCATCTGCATGCCCTGGCGGCTGCCGGCACCCGTTTCGGCGTGGCCACCGTCGGCCTGCTGCGTGGCCATGAGCTGGATACCCCTACCGTCCGCGATCTGCGCGCCTTCGGCATGCAGCTGCACTGGCTCGGTTATGCCGGCTATCGTGCCCGTCACCAGGCG
Source organism: Pseudomonas linyingensis (assembly GCF_900109175.1). Classification (GTDB taxonomy): domain Bacteria; phylum Pseudomonadota; class Gammaproteobacteria; order Pseudomonadales; family Pseudomonadaceae; genus Geopseudomonas; species Geopseudomonas linyingensis. Next base: position 26,670 of record NZ_FNZE01000006.1, read on the forward strand.
GACTTCTGGACGCCCTGGCTGGCGCGTTATCCGGGCTATCTGCCGGTGGCCGAAGGCGGCATGAGTCTGCCGGCGGCGCGCTCCTGTGCGAACCTGGTGGGGATGATCGAGGAGGGGCTGGCCGCACTGGGCTGGCCCGACTACCAGCAGCTGTGGGTTGCTGCCGGCAGCGGCACGACCCTGGCCGGGCTGGTGATGGGCGAAGGGGGTCGCCATCCGGTGGTCGGCACCCTGGCGGTGCCGGCCGATCACGGCGTGGCGGCGACGGTGGAGCGGCTGCTCGCCGAGGCCGGTGCCTCACCGGGGAGTGGCTACCAGCTGCGGGATGCCAGTCGTGGCGGCTTCGCTCGCCTGGATGCCACGCTGGCCAGGTTCATCCTCGACTTCGAGCGCGAAACCGGCGTGCCTCTCGAGCCACTGTATACCGGCAAGCTGCTGCTGGCGCTGCAGGAGGCACTGCAGGGCGGCGAGATCGCTCGCGGTAGCCGCATCGTCGCGGTACACAGTGGTGGCCTGCAGGGACGGCGGGCGCTGGACGCGCGTCTGCGCGAGCTGGCCGGGCTGTTCTAGGCCGATCCTTGGCTCAGCGCGTGCTGCTGATCCTGGCCGGCAGCGGCCAGTGATCGTTGACCAGAAAGATCCGCTCCCGTTCCTGCCAGAAGCCGTCGGCTTCTTCCTTCAGGCCCACCAGCATGCGTGGCGCGGCGTCCTCCGGCAGGGCGCCCAGCCATTTCTCCAGCTGCGCATCGGACCATAACTCCTCGGCAGGGTAGCCCGCCGGCGCCAGCCAGCGCAGGCGTGGCAGTGGCTGCCAGCGGTGGCCGCTGGCCTCCCGCCAGGCGGGCCAGTCGCGGCGCTGCACCCAGTGGCCGCGCAAGTGCTGCGGGCTGGCGCCGGTCGGGGCGCTGCAGGGTGACGGCCAGGGATAGAACAGGTAGCCAGCGAGCCACAGGCTGGCCTGCAGCGGCCGGGAGCTGAGCGGCTCGACCAGGGCGCGCGCCTCGGGGCGGGCGGAGAGCGGCAGCTGGTGCTGCAGCAGGTGCTCCAGCTTGAGGTCGAGGCGATCCAGACGGCCCGGACCGAGCCAGTCGCGGGCGCCCCGGCCGTCGCTGTCGGACGGGCCGAGGTAGAACTTCACCGCCAGCTCGATGTGCTGCAGGCCTTCGCGGTCCTCCAGCAGCAGGTCCATCTCGCCGAGGGTGCGGCCATGGTCGCGCACCGCCAGGTTGGCCGCCAGCAGGCGGATGTCCGGCGCCTGGCGCAGGGCGAACTGCCACAGCTCCTCGTAGTAGCGTCCCAGGCGATTGCCGGAGACCGCCGGCAGCTGCGCGAGCAGCGGCTGGGGATCGCAGTCGAGGGCCTGCAGCCAGTCCGCCAGCTGTTCGGGACGGGTCGCCCAGCCACTGGCGCGCAGCGGATGGCGCGGTTGCAGGCCGTCCAGGCTACCCAGCAGCGGCGAGCTGCACAGGGTCCAGGCCAGATCGCGCACGGCGGGATGGCGCAGCTGGCGGGGCAGCAGGGCGAGGTTCGGGAAGAGCGTCATGTCGGCCAGCATAGCCGCTGGCCGCCGTGAGTGTCGCGGTTTGCCGGGCGCTGCACGCTTCCCCCATAATCGACCTCCCGCAGTCTGCAGCCGGCAGGGTTTCCATGGAGCATTTTCGCAATATCGGCATCATCGGGCGCCTGGGCAGCTCGCAGGTGCTGGACACCATTCGTCGTCTGAAGCGCTTTCTGGTGGAGCGGCACCTGCACGTGATTCTCGAGGAGAGCATCGCCGAGGTGCTGCCCGGCCACGGCATGCAGACCTGCACGCGCAAGCTGATGGGCGAGATCTGCGATCTGGTCATCGTGGTCGGCGGCGACGGCAGCCTGCTCGGCGCGGCGCGCGCCATGGCCCGCCACGGCACTCCGGTGCTGGGCATCAACCGCGGCAGTCTGGGCTTTCTCACCGACATCCGTCCCGACGAGCTGGAGACCAAGGTCAGCGAGGTGCTGGAAGGCCGCTACCTGCTGGAGAGCCGTTTCCTGCTCGAGGCGCTGGTACGCCGCGGCGAGGAGTCGATCGGCCAGAGCGATGCCCTCAACGATGTGGTGCTGCACCCGGGCAAGTCGACGCGGATGATCGAGTTCGAGCTGTTCATCGACGGCCAGTTCGTCTGCAGCCAGAAGGCCGACGGCCTGATCGTCGCCACCCCCACCGGCTCCACCGCCTATTCGTTGTCGGCCGGCGGGCCGATCATGCATCCCAAGCTGGATGCCCTCGTCATCGTGCCAATGTATCCGCACACCCTGTCCAGCCGGCCGATCGTGGTCGACGGCAACAGCGAGCTGAAGGTGGTGGTGGCCTCGGACATGCAAATCTATCCGCTGGTTTCCTGCGACGGGCAGAACCACTTCACCTGCGCCCCCGGCGATACCCTGACCATTCGCAAGAAGGCGCAGAAGCTGAAGCTGATCCATCCGCTCGACCACAACTACTACGAAGTCTGCCGGACCAAGCTGGGTTGGGGCAGTCGCCTCGGAGGGCACGACTAGTGCTGCTTGACCCGACGCGCAGCTACGACCTGATTGGCGACGTGCATGGCTGTGCGCGTGCCCTCGAGCGCCTGCTGTCCGGCCTCGGCTATCGTCGTCAAGGGGGCGTCTGGCGTCATCCGCAGCGCATGGCGCTGTTCCTCGGCGACATCCTCGACCGTGGCCCGCACATCCGCGAGGCACTGCACCTGGTTCACGACATGGTCGAGGCCGGCGAGGCGCTGTGCCTGATGGGCAACCACGAATGGTATGCCCTCGGCTGGACCACGCCGGCACTGCCGGGCAGCGGCCGCGAGTTTGCCCGCGAGCACAACCCGCGTCACGAACGGCTGATTCGCGAAACCCTGGCGCAGTTCGAGGACTATCCGGGCGACTGGCATGACTTCCTCGCCTGGTTCCACAAGCTGCCGCTGTTCGTCGACGCCGAACGCTTCCGCCTGGTGCATGCCTGCTGGGATGCCGAGGCGATCCAGCAACTGCGCCGTGATCACCCGGACGGCCGCATCGACCGCGCCTTCGTCCAGCAGGCCGGCGATCCCGACAGTTTCGCCGCCCACTGCATGCAGCGCTTGTTGCGCGGCCTCGACATGCCGCTGCCGCGTGGCGTGACCCTGACCAGCCACGACGGCTTCATCCGCTCGGTATTCCGTACCAAGTTCTGGGAGAGCGATCCGCAGACCTACGGCGACATCGTCTTCCAGCCCGACGCGCTGCCCGAGGAGGTGGCCAACCTGCCGCTGAGCAACGCGCAGAAGGCCGCGCTGCTGCGCTACGGCGAGGACGAGCCGATGCTGTTCGTCGGACACTACTGGTGCAACGGCACGCCGGCGCCGCTGCGCCCCAACCTGGCCTGCCTCGACTACAGCGCGGTGCGCCGCGGCAAGCTGGTGGCCTACCGGCTGGATCAGGAAACCCGTATGGACCCCGACAAGTTCTTCTGGGTCGAGGTCAAGCGCCAGGAGGCCGACTCGTGAGTCCGGTGGCGGCCCTGCGCCTGCCCCTGAATGACGACCTCGGTGCCTTCGTCGCGCTGTTGCAGCGCCTCGGCGTGCCGCACCGGGTCAGCGAGGAGTCCGGCGAGCAGGTGCTCTGGGTGCCGGACGAGACGCTCGCCCAGCGCGTGCGCGAGCTGTATGCCCAATACCCGGCCGGCATCGCCGGCAGCGATCGACTGCCGGCAGCTCCCGCGGGCTCGACCGGACACGCCGTGCTGGCCAGGCTGCTCGCGCTGCCGGTGACCGCGCTGGTGCTGCTGGCCACCTTCGCCGTCGCGCTGGCCAGCTGGTTCGGCGACAACCTGCAACTGATCAGCTGGCTGACCTTCACCGACTTTCGCGTCGAGGGCGACTACGCCTACTTCCTGCCGCTGGCCGACAGCCTGGCCGCCGGCCAGTGGTGGCGGCCGTTCAGCCCCATGCTGGTGCATTTCGGCGTGCTGCACCTGGCGATGAACAGCCTGTGGTTCTGGGAGCTGGGCCGGCGCATCGAGGGGCGCCAGGGCAGTCTGATGCTGCTGGCGCTGACCCTGCTGTTCAGCCTGGTGTCCAACCTGGTGCAGTTCGTGTTCGGCGGGCCGGCGATCTTCGGCGGCCTGTCCGGTGTGCTCTACGGTCTGCTCGGCCACTGCTGGCTGTTCCAGCGGCTGGCGCCCAATGGGCATTTCCGTCTGCCGCCCGGAGTGGTCGGCATGATGCTGATCTGGCTGGTGGTCTGCCTGAGCGGGCTGATCGGCGCGCTGGGCTTTGGCGAGATCGCCAACGCCGCCCACGTCGGCGGCCTGCTGATCGGCTGCGTCACCGGCGTGCTCGGCGGCCTGCTGGCGCGTCGGCGGCGCTAAAATCAAACTTTCTTCCTGGGAGACACGCCATGGCGTCCTTTGCCGAAATGATCGAAAACATCACCCCCGAGATCTACCAGAGCCTCAAGCTCGCCGTGGAGATCGGCAAGTGGCCGGACGGACGCAAGCTCACCCAGGAGCAGAAGGAACTGACCCTGCAGGCGATGATCGCCTGGGAGATCCAGAATCTGCCGGAAGAGCAACGCACCGGCTACATGGGCCCGCAGGAGTGCACCTCCAAGTCCTTCGAAGTGCCGAACATCCTGTTCAAGTCCTCGGATACCCTGCACTGATGAGCGAACTCGGACGTGGCGCGTTGACCAAGATGGCGGTGCGCCTGGGGGCCCCGGTGCAGTACAGCCTGCGCCTGGGTGACGCCGAGGTGGCGGTCAACCCGCTGATAGGCAAGACCCTGCGCCTGGAGTTCCTCGGCGCCATCCATTGCAGCCACTGCGGGCGGCGCACCAAGAAGAGCTACGCCCAGGGCTACTGCTATCCGTGCATGACCAAGCTGGCGCAGTGCGACAGCTGCATCATGAGCCCGGAGAAGTGCCACTACGATGCCGGCACCTGCCGCGAGCCGAGCTGGGGTGAGCAGTTCTGCATGACCGACCACGTGGTCTACCTGGCCAACTCATCGGGCGTGAAGGTCGGCATCACCCGCGCCACCCAGCTGCCCACCCGCTGGCTCGACCAGGGCGCCAGCCAGGCGCTGCCGATCCTGCGCGTGGCCACCCGCCTGCAGTCCGGCCTGGTCGAAGACCTGCTGCGCAGCCAGGTGGCCGACCGCACCAACTGGCGCGCGCTGCTCAAGGGCGACGCCACACCGGTCGATCTGCCGGCAGTGCGCGAGCAACTGTTCGATACTTGTGCCGAGGGCCTCGAGGCGCTGCAGCAGCGCTTCGGCCTGCAGGCGATCCAGCCGCTGGCGGATGCCGAGGTAGTGGAGATGCGCTATCCGGTCGCGGCCTATCCGGCCAAGATCGTCAGTTTCGATCTGGACAAGAACCCGCTGGTCGAGGGCACACTGCAGGGCATCAAGGGCCAGTACCTGATCTTCGATACCGGCGTGATCAACATTCGCAAGTACACGGCCTACCAGCTGGCCGTGCAGCAACTCTAAGGAAGCCAGATATGCGCAGCGAACAACCGAAGACTGTCTATCTCAAGGATTATCGGGCCCCCGACTACCTGATCGACGAGACCCACCTGACCTTCGAGCTGTTCGAGGACCACACCCTGGTCCATGCGCAACTGGTCATGCGCCGCAACCCGGCGGCCGGCAGCGGCTTGCCGCCGCTGGTGCTGGACGGCCAGCAGCTCGAGCTGCTGTCGCTGGCGGTGGACGACGTGCCGCTGGGCGAGGGCGACTACCAGCTCGGCGACAGCCACCTGACCCTGCAGCCGAGCCGTGACGAGTTCGTCATCGACAGCAGCGTGCGTATCCACCCGGAAAGCAACACCGCGCTGGAGGGCCTGTACAAGTCCAGCGGCATGTTCTGCACCCAGTGCGAGGCGGAGGGCTTTCGCAAGATCACCTTCTACCTCGACCGCCCGGACGTGATGAGCAAGTTCACCACCACGCTCAGTGCGCTGCAGAAGGACTACCCGGTGCTGCTCTCCAACGGCAACCTGATCGCCAGCGGCCACGAAGAGGAAGGCCGCCACTGGGCGACCTGGCAGGACCCGTTCATGAAGCCGGCCTACCTGTTCGCCCTGGTCGCGGGCGACCTGTGGTGCATCGAGGACAGCTTCAAGACCATGAGCGGCCGCGACGTCGCCCTGCGCATCTACGTCGAGCCGGAGAACATCGGCAAGCTGCAGCACGGCATGGACAGCCTGAAGAAGTCGATGAAATGGGACGAGGAGGTGTACGGTCGCGAGTACGACCTGGACATCTTCATGATCGTCGCGGTCAACGACTTCAACATGGGGGCCATGGAGAACAAGGGCCTCAACATCTTCAACTCCAGCTGCGTGCTGGCCCACCCGGAAACCGCCACCGACGCCGCCCACCAGCGCGTCGAGGCGGTGGTCGCCCACGAGTACTTCCACAACTGGTCGGGCAACCGCGTCACCTGCCGCGACTGGTTCCAGCTGTCCCTGAAAGAAGGCTTCACCGTGTTCCGCGACGCCGAGTTCTCGGCCGACATGAACTCGCGCACGGTCAAGCGCATCGAAGACGTTGCCTTCCTGCGCACCCAGCAGTTCGCCGAGGACGCCGGCCCGATGGCCCACCCGGTGCGCCCGGACGCCTACATGGAGATCTCCAACTTCTACACCCTGACCATCTACGAGAAGGGCGCGGAAGTGCTGCGCATGATCCACACCCTGCTCGGCGCCGAGGCCTTCCGCAATGGCAGCGATCTGTACTTCGACCGTCACGATGGCCAGGCGGTGACCTGCGACGACTTCATCAAGGCCATGGAGGACGCCAGCGGCGTCGATCTGACCCAGTTCAAGCGCTGGTACACCCAGTCCGGTACCCCGCGCCTGGTGGTGGAGGAGGCCTACGATCCGGTCGCCCACACCTACAGCCTGACCTTCCGCCAGAGCTGCCCGCCGACCCCGGGTCAGGAGCACAAGCAACCCTTCGTCATCCCGGTGGCCATGGGCCTGCTGGACGCCCACGGCAACGAGCTGCCGCTGCGCCTGGCCGGCGAGGCCGCGGCGGACGGCACCTCCCGCGTGTTGGCGGTGAACGAGGTCGAGCAGCGCTTCACCTTCGCCGATGTCGCCCACAAGCCGCTGCCCTCGCTGCTGCGCGGCTTCTCCGCGCCGGTCAAGCTGAGCTTCCCCTACAGCCGCGATCAGCTGATGTTCCTCATGCAGCATGACTCCGACGGCTTCAACCGCTGGGAAGCCGGCCAGCAGCTCGCCGTGCAGGTGCTGCAGGAGCTGGTCGACCAGCACCAGCGCGACGAGGCGCTGAGCCTCGATGCCCGCCTGATCACCGCGCTGCGCAGCGTGCTGGCCGATGAAAGCCTGGATGCGGCGATGGTCGCCGAGATGCTCTCGCTGCCGGCCGAGGCCTACCTGGCCGAACTCAGCGAGGTGGCCGACGTCGATGCCATCCACGCCGCCCGCGAGTTCGCCCGCCAGGAGATCTCCCGCGAGCTGTTCGACCTGCTGTGGGCGCGCTACCAGGCCTGCCGCGAGGCCTCGCGCACGACGCCCTACGCCGCCGACGCCACGCAGATCGCCCGGCGCAGCCTGCAGAACATCGCCCTGTCCTACCTGATGCTGGCCGCCAGCGACGAGGTGGTGGACGTCTGCGAGGACCAGTTCCAGCACACCGACAACATGACCGAGCGCCTGTCCGCACTGGCCGTGCTGGTCAACTCGCCGTTCGAGTCGGAGAAGGCCGGCGCGCTGGCCAAGTTCGCCGACTACTTCAAGGACGATGCCCTGGTGATGGACCAGTGGTTCAGCGTGCAGGCCGGCAGCCCGCTGCCGGGCGGCCTGGAGCGGGTCGAGGCGCTGATGCACCACCCGGCCTTCACTCTGAAGAACCCCAACAAGGTGCGTGCGCTGATCGGCGCCTTCGCCAACCAGAACCACGTCAACTTCCACCGCCTCGACGGCGCCGGCTATCGTTTCCTCGCCGACCAGATCATCGCCCTCAATGCCCTCAACCCGCAGATCGCTTCCCGCCTGCTGACCCCGCTGACCCGCTGGCGCAAGTTCGACAGCGCCCGCCAGGCGCTGATGCGCTCCGAGCTGGAGCGCATCCTGGCCAGCGGCGAGCTGTCCAGCGATGTGTTCGAGGTGGTGAGCAAGAGCCTGGCGTAAGCCGGGCTCTCCAGAGTCACTCGGGGGCTTGTCACCGTTCTGGATCGTTGGCAAGTGTTCCGCCGGGTAACGAGGAGTTGGACTGGGTGGTGGTTGCAGGACCGGCGGTGTGATGGGAGAGGCCGCTCGCGTGGCCGCTCCTGTGATGGCAATTGACTCAAGGATGATCAATGCGCGTACTCGTGCTGGGCGGTCTCGGCAACTTCGGTGCCCGGATCTGTAAACGGCTGGCGTTGGAGCCAGGTATGGAGGTCTTGGCCGGCTCGCGGAGCCTGCCTGCCGACACGCCGTTCGCTGACAGCCCGGTACGGCTGGTGCGGCTGGATATGGACGCGGCCGATTTTCCGCGGCAGTTGCTGGACCTCGGGGTCGACCTGCTGATCCATTGCGCCGGGCCTTTCCAGCAGCAGGGCTATCGGGTGGCCGAGGCCTGCTGCGCAGCGGGCGTGCACTACATCGATATCGCCGATGGTCGTGACTTCGTTGCCGATTTTCCCGCGGCCATGGCCACCAGGGCCGAAACGGACGGGGTATGCCTCATTTCCGGGGCGAGCACGGTGCCGGCGTTGTCGTCCGCGGTGGTGGACCGCCTGGCCGAGCAGTTTGCGAGTATCGACGGCATCAGCGTGGCGATTGCGCCAGGCCAGCAGGCGCCGCGGGGCGTGGCGACCATGCGCGCGGTGCTCAGCTACGCCGGCAAGCCGTTTCCGCGTCTGCGCAACGGCGCCTGGCGGACGGTCTATGGCTGGCATGATCTGCGCGCCATCCGCTTCGCCGGGCTGGGCACGCGCTGGGGCGCGGCCTGCGACATTCCCGACCTCGCGCTGTTCGCGCAGCGCTACCCCACGGTCAAGACCATCGAGTTTCGTGCCGCTCTGGAGTTGCGTGTCCAGCATCTCGTCCTGTGGGGGCTGGCGGGGCTTCGTCGGCTGGGCGTCGGCTTGCCGCTGGAGTGCTATGCGCCCCGGCTGGAAGTCTTCACACGCCGCTATCTCGACCGTTTCGGCGGCGACCGCGGCGGGATGATGGTCCGGGTCAGCGGCCGGCGCCCGGATGGCTCGCCGGGCTATGTCACCTGGCATCTGACCGCACCGGACGGCAACGGCCCGGAAATCCCCTGCATGGCGGCGGTGCTGCTGGCGTTGCGGATGGCCGCCAGCGGTCCGCCTGCCAGCGGTGCCTTTGCCTGCATCGGCCTGTTGGAGCTGGACGCGTTCGAGCCGGAGTTCCGGCGCTGGGGCATCACCACCGAGCTGGAGGAGGGCGACTCTCGATAGGTCCTTCTGATTGCCCGCCGGCGCACCGGGTTGCCTGGGACGACAGCCCGCGGCTGGTGGAGAGCGAGTTCCCTATGGATTTCGATGCCCTCCGGGAGGTAAGCGCAACGAGTTGTGCACCAGCGCACAGTCTGGAGCCTGCCAATCGCCCGGCGGCAATTGCAAAATGCAGCCTCTCCAACCAGAGCCTCAGGCAGGGACGCATGCGAGGGCCGCAACTCCAGAACCCCCAGGGTGCGCTCTGCGCCTGCCTTTCTCTCACTCCCCCATCTTCCAGCCGTCTCCCGCCGCTTTTCCGTTACTTGACGTGCTGTCAGGCGGCGACGAGAGCAACCTGACAACTTCGGAATAAGCGCCATCACCGGCCGCTCATTGATCGACACAAGGAGTGTTTATGAGCAAAGAAGCAATCGACGTGAACGACGAAGACCAACTGGTGGACCTGCTGGTCCGCACCATGGCGGAAATCGAGGCCGAAGAGGAAGCCGAGCGCCAGGCCCGGGCCAACCTGCCGGCACTCGACCCGGCCCAGGCGCCGCTGGCCGAGCTGTATCGCCGTATCGACGACACGCTGGAGCGCGCGGCCTTCGCCCGCATCCTCGCCGAGCGGGTGCAGGACGGCCGGACCGCGGAAGTGGCCGAATTCTTCCGCACCTGCGAGGAGCGCTGCCTCAACATCCTGTCGCACCTGAGCAACGACGACGCGCCCTGGCTGGCGAGCACCGAGACCTGGCTGGCCTTCGCCCGCATGACGATTCCACGCGGCCAGTTGTACCACTGCTCTCGCGAGATCCCCCGGCGCAGCCCCGAACTGGCCGTTGAGCTGCGCGCTCTGGCCGACGGCTGGCTGGCCCGTGCCCGCGCCGAGCAGCTGCCGGGCCACCAGTGTGTAGGCCTGGTGCTGGCGCGTATCCTGCCCCTGCTGTGGTATCCGGAAATGTCGCGCGAGGATTGCCTGGCGCACATCGAGTGGGCGCTCGCCCTGCGCGCGGAAGTCGGCAGCGACTACAACACCGGCTGGTATCCCTTCATCGGAGGGCTGGGCGAAGCGGCCGATCTGATCGCGCTGGCCGAGCGCGGCGGGCGCCTGTGCAAGGACGTGCTGGAGGTGTACCGCAAGCGGGTCGAGGACGTACCCGCACCGCACGGCTGGGCGCCGTGGCACGCATTCTTCGCCCTTCATCCCGAACTCTACGACGACAACGCCTTCCGCGACCCCGGCCTGATCGAGCTGCGCTGGTCGGGGGCCAGTGCCGAGCGACGCCAACAACTGGCCGATCAGCTGTTCAGCTGTCTCAGCTACCACGACCGGGCCGAGCGCGAATACACCTTCGCGGTGTTCGACCGCCTGGTGCGCGAGGACGCCGAGCCCTTCGTCGCGCAGCTGCGCGAGTGGGGGCGCTACGACATCAGCTTCAACCTCGCCTGGAAGGTGTGCACCGAGCCGTACCCCGAGCTGCTGCCGCTGATGCTGCCGGCGATTGCCTCGCGCTGCGAGAACGACTGCGAGGCCAGCCGCTACCGGCGCATCGTCCGCCACCTCGTTGCCAGCCGCCCGGACGACCTGACCCAGGTGCCGACCAAGGAGCTGGTCTATCTGCTGCCGACCCTCGACGCCGCGAGCCTGAAAGCCACGCTGCCGGTGCTCACCAAGGTGGTGGCGGGCAGCAGCTCCAAGGCGCTGCGCGACGCGCTGACCGGGATAGCCGCCCGCTTCGTCCCTGCCGATCTGGTCGCCGCCGGTTGGCTGCGCAAGCCGCCGAAGAATCTGCTGCTGGCTTGCCGCGACGTTCTGCTCGCCCATCCCGACCCGACCGCCGCGCCCTTGCTGGCCGAGTTGCTGGCCGGCGGCAAGCTCGATGCGGCCTCGGCCAGCATGGTCGAGGAGCGGCTGCAACATCTCGGGCAGGGCGCCGCCGGTCCGACCGAAAACGCCTCGGGCGAGGCCGCGCCGGCCGCCGACCCCGCCGCCGCGCTGGCCGCCGTCGAAGCCCAGGCCGCCACCGTCAAGCGCATCGCCGCCAGCGTGAAGCACTACGACAGTCCCGAACTGCTGGCCCTCTGCGCGCCGCTGTCCGAGCACGCCGCCCGCGTGCTGCTGCACCTGGCCGCCACCGCCGAGGAAGGCCTGCCGCCGCTGGTCGACAAGCTGATGGCCCCGATAGCGGCGGAGAACCGCGCCCGCCTGGCGCTGGCGCTGGCTGAGGTCTGGATCGCCAGCAACGGCGACCCCAAGCTCCGCTGGGCGCTGAAGCTGCTGCCGGGCAACGCCGACGACCGGGTGGTGGACCAACTGGTCGCCGCCATCAACGCCTGGAACAAGCCGCGCCTGCAGCGCGCCGCCGCCGCCACCGAGCAGCTCGGCGAGGTCGATACCCTGTATGCGCTGCTGCGCGTGCAGGAGATCGCCGAGTCGCGCAAGCTCAAGGACATGGTGGTGAGCAGCGCCCGCCAGGCCCTGCGCGCCGCCGCCCGGCGCCGGCAGATGAGCGTGCCCGAACTGTTCGACGAACTCACCCCGGACTTCGGCCTGGGCGAGGGGCTGACGCTGACCGTCGGTCCCAACGCCTACCGCGTCGAGCTGCAGGGCGACCTGTCGCTGCGCGTCGTCAACGACAAGGGCAAGGCCGCCAAGTCGATCCCGGCGGTGAAGGACGTCGCACTCAAGCCCGAGTGGGAAGCCGCCAGCGCCAAGCTGAAGGGGCTGGCGAGCAACCTGAAGACCGTGGTCAAGCAGCAGGCGCCGCGCATGTACGCCGCGCTGGTCACCGGCAAGCGCTGGCCGCTGGCGCGCTGGCAGCGCCTGTTCGTCCAGCACCCGCTGCTGCGCATCGTTGGCCGCAGCCTGATCTGGCGCGCCGAGGAGGCGCCGGAGCTGGCGCGCAGCAGCTTCCGCCTCGCCGAGGACTTCTCGCTGGTGGACGTGGAAGACGAGGTGCTCGGTCTGCCCGAGGGCTGCAGTGTCAGCCTGTGGCACCCGGCCACCGCCGAGGCGAGCGAGCTGGAGGCCTGGCAGGCCTATTTCGCCGACTACGAGATGGAGCCGATGGTCGACCAGCTGGGCGCCTGCGCCGAGCTGCCGCCGGCCGAGCTGTTCAAGGACGAGCAGTTGCTCGCCCCGCCCGGACTGGTGGTGGCGCAGGAGCAACTGGCCGGCCTGGCGAAGAAGTGGGGTTACCGCCCCGGCCCGGTGGGCGACGGCCCGAGCATCAACGAGCACACCTGGCGTCTTCCGGCGCTGGAACTCAGCATCGAGCTGCACCACGGCTACTTCCCGCCGTGGATGGACATCGGCACTCCGGTGGAGATCGAGTGCTTCATGGTGCGCGACCTCAGCCAGGGCTGGGCCTGGATCAAACCCGCCGATCTGCCCAAACCGCTGCAGGCCACGCTGATGTGGCAGATCCGCGCCCTGCAGGCCAAGGCCAGCGAAGCGCAGACCAAATGAGTAGGCCGGCCCCGGCCCGTGCTACAGCACGGGCCGACCGGCAACCTCTCCATGTTTCCGAAGCAAGCAAGGAAGTGACTGATGGAAATCTTCAAACGTGTCTTGGCCTGCGCCGAGCGCCACAACCCGCCGGCGGCGGCCCATGCGCAGCTGAGTGAGGTGGTCAGCCTGTACGAGGAGTAGGAAACGACCTCCGCATCGAGAGCAGGGCTGACCGCGAGGAGCGGCGGCCCCGCCATTTCCCAAGGATCAGGAACGAACATGAGCGAACGCGATTGCACCCATGCCCCGCTGGCCGAACTCCTGGCGCAGGTGGGCGACACCTTCGACTTCTCCGCCTTCGCCGGCATCCTCGTCGAACGCCTGCGTAACGGCCGCGCCGACGAGGTAGCCGATTTCATCGGCACCCTTTACTCCCTGTATCGCCTGAACGACGAGCAGGCGCCCTGGAGGCGCGACCCCGACCTGTGGCTGGAGCTCGCCCGCCTGACTGTGCCTCGCGGTGTGCTGCTCGAGGGCGATGCCCGGCGCGGCCGTGAGCTGTCCCGGGAAATGCAGGCGATGGCGCGGGACTGGCTGGCCGGAAGCGGCGACAGGCCGTCCTGGGAAGTGCTCGGCCTGTTCCGCAAGCAGTACTATTGGTTCTGGTACGAGGGCATGCCGCGGGAGGAGGTGCTCTCGCTGATCGAGTGGCTGCATGAGGTCCGCACGACGGCCGGCCTGCAGCCGACCGACTACCCCGACGACGTCTGGGGGCCGCTCATCGCGACGCTGGACGACGCGGACCTGCTCGCCCTGGCCGAGCAGGGGGGGGCGCTTTACCGGGATGTCGTCAACTCCTACCGTTGGCGTCACTACCGCAAGCCGACCCGCCAGCGCTGGGCGCCGTGGCACGCCTTTTTCGAGCGTCATCCGCAGCTCTACGATCTGGAGCCGGTGCACGACGACCCGGAGCTGATTGCGCTGCGCTGGGCACAAGGTGCCGACGAGACGCGACGCGGCGAGTTGGCCCAGGCGCTGCTGAGCTACGCCGAGCGCAGGCCCCAAGCCCATTTCCTGGCCCAGCTCGACCGCCTGGTTCGCCAGGATCCGGCGACCTTCGTGCGCCAGTTGAGCGAGCGTCCTTACCTGTTCGACGTGGGCATCGCGGAAAAGATCTGGGCCGAGCAGTACCCCGAACTGCTGCCCCTGCTGTTGCCCGGCATCGTGAAGGCGCCCAAGCCCGGCGCTTACCTGAAGGTCTTGCAGCCGCTGCTCGCCGCCCGCCCGGATGCCGTCCTGGAAATACCCGCGGCCAAGCTCGCCGGCATCCTGCCGCTGCTGGAGGCCGAGCGCTTCAGGAGCCTGCTGCCCCAGCTCGGCAAGGTGCTGGCGGGCAGCAGCTCCAAGGCCCTGCGCGAGGCGATGGCCCGGGCCGCGCAGGTGCTGAGCCCCGACGAGATCGCCGCGACCGGCTGGCTGACGGTGCGCACCAAGAACCTGCAACTGGCCTGCCGCGACCTTCTGCTGGCCCATCCCGATCCGGCGGCGGCATCCCTGTTGGTCGAGCTGCTGGCGGGGGGCGGGCTGGATGCGGGGTCGGCCAGTGTGCTGCAGGCCCGTCTGCAGGCGCAGGGGCTGCTCGCCTCGGGCGCGGGTGCCGCCGAGCCGGCGTCGTTGCAGGCCCTCGAAGCCCAGGCCGCCGGGGTGAAACGCATCGCCGCGGCGGTGAAGCAATACGACGCCCCGGAGCTGCTGGCCCTCTTTGCGCCGCTCTCCGAGCATGCGACGCGGGTACTTCTGCACCTGGCGGCCACCGCGGAAGGCGAGCTGTCGCCGCTGGCGAAGCAACTGCTGGCTGCCATCCCCGCGGAAAACCGCGCCCGTCTGTCCCTGGCGCTGACGCAGGCCTGGGTCGCCCTCGACGGCGATCCCAGGCAGCGCTGGGCGCTCAAGCTGGTGGCGGGCAATGCCGACGACCGGGTTGTCGACACTCTGGTGGCTGCGATCCTCGCCTGGGGCAAGCCGAAGAAGCAGCGCGCGGTGGTCGCGGTCGGCCAGCTCGGCGCGCTGGACACCCCATACGCGCTGGCGCGGGTGCTGGAGTTGTCGTCCTCGCGCAGGCTCAAGGATCTGGTCATCGAGGCCACCCAGGACACTCTGGGTGAGGCCGCCCGCCGCCGCGGCCTCGGTCTGGCGGAGCTGCACGACGAGCTGACCCCCGACTTCGGCCTGGGCGAGGGCGTCACGCTCGCGGTCGGCCCGCATAGCTACCGCGTCGAACTGCAGGGCGATCTGTCGCTGCGGATCGTCAACGACAAGGGCAAGGCGTCGAAGAGCCTGCCCGCCGTGAAGGATGCCGCGTTGAAACCCGAGTGGGAGGCCGCCAGCGCCCGGTTGAAGACCCTCGCCAGCGGCCTGAAGGCGGTGCTCAAGCAGCAGGGGCCGCGCCTGCAGGCGGCGCTGATGACCGGCAAGAGCTGGCCGCTTGTGCGCTGGCAGCGCCTGTTCGTGCAGCATCCGCTGCTGCGCATCGTCGGCCGCAGTCTGATCTGGCGGGTGGAGGGCACGCCGCTGAGCTTTCGCATCGCCGAGGACTTCAGCCTGGTGGATGTCAATGACGATCCGGTCAGCCTGCCGGCGGACGCGGCCATCAGCCTGTGGCACCCGGCCAGCGCCGAGCCCGGCGAGCACGAGGCCTGGCAGAGCTATCTGGACGACTACGAACTCACCTCGCTGGTGGAGCAGGTGGGGGCGCCATGCCAACTGCCCGTCCCGGCGCAGTGCCAGGGCAATGAACTGCATCCGCCCGCTCCGCTGGAGATAACCCAGGGCGCGCTGTCCGGTCTGCTCGGCAAGTGGAATTATCGGCCCGGCCCGGTCGGCGATGGCCCTGGCATCTACGAACACAGCCTCGACCTGCCCGCCGCCCAGCTGTATATCCAGCTGCACCATGATCGCTACATGCCATATATGGACCTGGGCAACCGAGTCGCCATCGAGCATCTGACGGTCTACGACACTCGCCAGCGCGATGAAAACAGGCGCTGGCGGGTCATTCCGCCCGCCGACCTGCCCAAGCCGCTGCAGGCCACCCTGATGGGCCAGTTGCAGGCAATGGCCGCCAAGGCCGCCCCGGCAAAAGGAGAGGCCTGATGGCCAGTCGATCCGCGAAAACCCCGGAAACCACGCAGCCGGCCCAGCGTCTGCCCGCCGAGCTGGCTCACGCCGAGGAGCTTGCCGCGCTGCGCGAGGCCGACGACGGTCCGCGCCCGGAGGGCTGGCGCCTGAGTCCGCGCGCGGTGCGCACCTTCATCCTCGGCAGCGGACGCGACCGACGCATCGCCCGCAAGATCCACGGCAACGACGCGCTCGTCGAGCGCGCCATCGTCACCCTGACCGGCCAGCGCGGGCTGATGCTGGTGGGCGAGCCGGGCACCGCCAAGTCGCTGCTCTCCGAGCTGCTGGCGGCGGCGATCAGCGGCGACAGCACGCTGACCGTGCAGGGCGGCGCCGGGGTGGTGGAGGAGCAGATCCGCTACGGCTGGAACTACGCGCTGCTGCTGCGCGACGGCCCCGGCCCGGCGTCGCTGGTGCCGGGGCCGCTGCACCGGGCGATGGCCGGCGGCGGCCTGCTGCGCTTCGAGGAAATCAGCCGCTGCGTCACCGAGGTGCAGGACTGCCTGGTGCCGGTGTTGTCCGAGCGGCTGCTGCACATCCCCGAACTGAAGGACGTGCAGCCGTATCTGCTCGCCCGGCCCGGCTTCAACGTCATCGCCACGGCCAACCTGCGCGACCGCGGGGTCAACGAGATGTCCGCCGCGCTCAAGCGCCGCTTCAACTTCGAGACCATGCGCCCGCTCGACGGCATCGAGGCACAGGCCAGGCTGATCGGCGAGGAAGTGGCGCGCGAGCTGGTCGCCCAGCGCATCGGCACCGAAGTGCTGCCGCAGGTGCTGACCCTGCTGGCCACCGCGTTTCACGAGCTGCGCGCCGGCATGGTCGAGGGCACCGCCATCGAGCGTCCCGGCACCGTGCTGTCCACTGCCGAGGCGATCAGCGTGGCCTGCAACGCGGCCGCCGACTGCTGGTACTTCGGCGAGCAGCGCCTGCGCCCGGCGCATCTGGCGCGCTACCTGGTGGGCACGGCGATCAAGGACGACGACGAGGATCGCCGGCGCTTCGCCGAGTACCTGCGCATCGTCGCCCGGCGCCGGGCCGGCAGCGAGGACTGGCAGGACTTCGTCGCCGGTGGCCAGGGTGCTTGAGGCGGCGCAGGCACTGCACCTGCTGGCGCCCATGGCGAACCTGCGGCTGGCGCCGGTGCGCCACCACAGCCCGCGCTGCGCCCGCCACCTGCGCGCGCTGATCGAGGCGTTCGCCCCCGACACCCTGCTGATCGAAGGTCCGCAGGAACTCGACGCCCTGTTGCCGGCGCTGCAGCACGCCAAGGCGCAGCCGCCGCTGGCGGTGTACCTGCACGCTGCGGTCGGTCGCGGCGAAGACGAGCTGCGCTGTCGCGGCTACATCCCCTTCGCCGAGTTCTCGCCGGAGTGGGTGGCGCTGCGCGCGGCCGGCGGGCTGGGCGCGGCGGTGCGCTTCATCGACCTGCCCTACGGCGCGCGGTTGGGACTGTCCGCGCAACTGGAGTTCTTCGCCACCGCACCCGAGCCGACGCTGGACGCCGAGCCGCCGCGGCAGGCGCCGGACGTGCTCGCCGGGCTGATCGAGGACGCCGGTTGCCGCGACTTCGACGAGTGGTGGGACCGCCACTTCGAGTCCGGCGTCGAACCGGCGACGGCGGCGGACTATTTCGCCGATCTGCTCGCCTTCAGCCTGCTGCTGCGCGCGCGCGGGGAGGGCGACGACGCCGAGAACGCTGCCCGCGAGGCGCACATGGCGGCGCAGGTGTGCGCCGCGCTCGACGAGGGGCGGCGCTGCCTGGTGGTCTGCGGCGGCTACCACGTGCCGGGCCTCCTCGCCGGCCTCGGCGAGCGGATGTCGGCCAGCGTGGGCGAGACGCTCGCCGCGCTGGGCTTCGCCAGCGCGCCGTCAGCGGTGCCGCGCGGCGCAGGACAGGACAGCTGCGAGGTCGGTGCCCATCTGATCGCCTACAGCCTGGAGCGGCTGGCGCGCGCCAGCGGCTACGCCGCCGGCTTGCCGGCGCCGGGCTATTACCAGGCGGTGTGGCAGGCCTGGGAGCGCGGCGCCGCGCAGCCCTACCGGGCCACCTGGCCGGCGCTGGCCGCGCGGCTGGCCAACCTGCTGCGCGAGCAGGGGCTGCCGGTCACCCTGCCGGATGCCCGCGAGGCGGTGGCCATGGCCGGCCGTCTGGCGGCGCTGCGCGGCTGGCGCGGCGGTCGGGCGGAGCTGGCCGAAGCCCTGCAGGCCACCCTGGTCAAGGACGCCGACGATGTCGGGCTGTTCGCCGGCGCCCTCGCCGAGCTGTTCGGCGGCAGTGCGTCGGGCCGCCTGCCGCCCAATGCGCCGCTGGCGCCGCTGCTGGTCGACGTGCAGAGCTTCTGCACGCGCTACCGGCTGCCGGCGCGGCTGGGCGGCGCGCAGCGCAAGGAGCTGGACATCTACCGCAGCGCCCGGCACCGCGAGATCTCCCGGGGGCTGCAGCGCCTGCGCTTTCTCGGCATTCCCTACGCCCAGCGCCTGGCCGGGCCGGATTTCGTCGCCGGTGCCGATCTGGCCCGGGTGCGCGAAATCTGGGAGCTGGCCTGGCGCCTGGAAACCACCACCGCGCTGACCGAGGCGGCGCGCTACGGCGCCAGCCTGGAGGAGGCGGCGGTCAACCGCCTGCTCGAACTGCTGGCGCCGCCGAGCGCCGGCAACCCGGCGGCGCTGGTGCTGGAAGTGCTGGTGATGGGCCTGGAGGCGCTGGCCGAGCGGGTGCTGGATGCGGTGGCGCTGTGGCTCGAACGCAGCTTCGACGCGCTGGCCCTGGCCCAGGCCGCCGGCCGCCTGGCGCTGGCCTATGAGGCGCGCAACGCGCTGGGCGGGGTGGGGCTGGCGCGCCTGCAACCGCTGCTGGCGCGCGCCTTCGCCCAGGCCTGCCTGCGCCTGCCGGCGCTGGGCCAGGGCGATGCCGCGCACGCGGCCGCGGCGGTCGATGCCCTGGCCGATCTGCACGGCATGGTGCGCCGCGCCGCCGCCTGGGCCGACGGCCCGCTGCTGCTCGACGCCTGTGGCGCGCTGCACGAGGCCGACGTGCCGGCGCCGGTGCGCGGCGCCGCCGCCGGGGTGCTGGCCATGGCCGGGCGCTGGTCGGCCACCGATACCGACCTCGCGCTGGCCGCGGCGCTGGGGCTGGCGCATACCGCGCCGCAGACCATGGGCGAATACCTGCAGGGTTTCCTGCGCATCGCTCGTGGCTGGCTGCTCGGCCATCCGCCCACGGTACTCACCTTGTCGGCGCGCATCGCAGCGTGGAGCGAAGAGGAGTTTCTCGACGGCCTGCCCGCGCTGCGGCTGGCCTTCAGCCAACTCACCCGCCGCGAGCTGCAGGCCTTCGCACAGCTACTGGTCGGCCGCGAACAGGCGCCGGCGCTGCTGGCCGCGCGGGTGCCGGATGAGGCAACGCTGCGCCGCAGCCAGGCGCTGGCCGCCCAGGTGGCGACGGTGCTGCAACACTGGGGGTTCGATGACTGATTCGATCGTACGCCGCCGCTGGCGGCTGATCCTCGGCGCCGAGGCCGAGGCCGCGCTGGGGGGCGAGCAGGGCGGTGCGAGTGTGCTGGACGACGGCGACCAGCGCCGCGACGCTGCCCTGGAATATCTCTACGGCCGCGAGTTCGAGCGCCGCGAGGGCGGCGCCGAAGACGCGGACCGTTACGGCGGTATCGGCCGTCCCGATCCCGGCGCGGTGCGCTGGCTGGGCGAGGTGCGTAAGCTGTTCCCGCGCTCGGCGGCCGAGGTGCTGCAGCGCGATGCGCTGGACCGCTACCGGATGAGCGGCCTGCTCGCCGATCCCCAGGTGCTGGCCCAGGCTACGCCGAGCATCGAGCTGGTGCAGACGCTGATGGCGCTGCGCGAGCGCCTGCCGGCGGTGGTGCATGCCGAGGCGCTGCGGCTGATCCGCCGGGTGGTCGAGCAACTGGAGGCGAAGCTGGCGCCACGGATGCGCGCCGCCTTCGCCCCCAAGCGCCGCCGCCACGGCCGCGGCGGACGGCCGCGGTTGGCCGATCTCGACTGGGCGCGCACCCTGCGCCACAACCTGCCCCACTATCAGCTGGAAACCGAGGAGCTGGTGCTGGAGCGACTGTTCTTCCATCCGCGCGAGGAGCGTCGGCTGCCCTGGCACCTGTGGCTGCTGGTGGACCAGAGCGGCTCGATGAGCGAGTCGGTGATCCACTGCGCGGTGATGGCCGGCATCTTCGCCCGCCTGAGCGCGGTGCGTACCCGCCTGCTGCTGTTCGCCGACGAGGTGGTCGACGCCAGCAGCCAGCTGCAGGCGCCGGAGCGCCTGCTGATGGGCGCGCAGATCGGCGGCGGCACCAACATCGGTGCGGCGCTGGCCGCGGCGTTCGCCCAGGTGGAAGTACCGCGGCGCAGTGTGGTGGTGCTGATCTCCGACCTCTACGAAGGCCACGATGCGGCGCGGGTGCTCGGCGAGGCGGCGCGCCTGGTCGGCAGCGGCGTCCAGGTGCTGGCGCTGGCCGCGCTGGACCGCCGCGCCCATCCCGACTACGACCGCGCGATGGCCGAGCAACTGGTCGCGCGCGGCGTGCAGATGGCGGCGATGACCCCGGACCATCTGGTCGACTGGCTGGCCAACACCATGCAAGGACGCTGAACATGCTGCAGCAATGGTTATATGCCCTCGACGATGCCGCCATCGCCGACTGGGCCAACAAGGGCTTGCTCAAGCGCGGCGCCAAGGCGCTGGCCGCCTGCGACAGCGGGCAGTGGACGCTGGCGGCGGACGCCGCCGCGGCCAACATCGAAGGCCATACCCAGCGCCTGGGCGGCGTCGGTTTCGCCGCGCTGGCCTGCGACTGCCCGGCCTTCGGCCCCTGTCACCACCTGTGCGCCTTCCTCCTCGGCCTGCGCGAGCGGCTGGTGGCGCAAGCGGCTGCCGGCGATGCAGCGGCCGAGCCGCCAGCGCCGGCTACGCCCTGGCTGGACGGTGATGCCGCGAGCATCGAACAGGCCTTCGGCGCCGCCGCCACCCGCCGCGCCCTGCAATGGCTGGCGCGCAGTTTCGAGGCCGAACTGGAGGAGGGCGATACCGGCCTGGTCGGCCAACTGCTCGACCCGGAGGAAGCCACCGTGCGCGTCCCCCGCGCCGGCGGGCTGGCGGCGGCCACCTGCACCTGCAAGGCGGCGAGCTGCGCGCACCGCGCGCTGGTGGTGCTGCAGGCGCGCCAGGCGGCCGGCTCGGCCATCCCGCAACTGCCAGCGCTCGGTCTGGAGGCGCCGGCGCGGGCGCGCCTGGCGCAGCTGGAGGACTGGCTGGTCGCGCTGGTGCTGCAGGGCTGCGCCGGGGTCGGGCCGGCCTTCGTCGACCAGGGCGAGGCGCTGGCCACCGAGCTGCGCCAGGCTGACCTGCCGCGCCTGGGCGCGACCCTGCAGGGGCTGGTGCAGCTGCTGCGCGACGACCAGGTCCGCCGCGGCGGCGCCGCCGAGCGTCTGCCGGATGCACTGGCGGCAGTCTGGGTGCTGGCCCGCGGTCTGCGCCGGGAGCCGATGCCGCGGCCGTTCCCCGAACTGGCCGGGGTGCACCGGCGCAGCTACCGGCGCCTCGGCGGCCTGCTGCTGCACGGCGTCGGTGCCGAAGTGTGGGAAACCCTGGCCGGCCAGCGTGGCTTTTCCGTGTATTTCCATGCGCCGGAAAGCGGGCGCTATTTCAGCTGGTCGGAGTCGCGCGCTCGCGACCTCGATCCGCAATGGCAGCCCGCCGCGGCGCTCGAACAGGCGCGGCTGGCCGGTATCGCCGTGCCCGCGCTGCTGCAGCGCGGCCATCGCCTGGAGTGCGGCTGGGCCAGCGCCGACGGCCGCCTGTCCGCCCGCGACGGCACCCGCCTGAGCGTTGCCGACGGCGTGGCGCCGGCTTGCCCGGCGGACGATCTGGCGACCCCGCTGCAGGGCCTCGGCGAGCGCCTGCGCGCCGACCCCTGGCAGCGTCCGCCGCAGCAACTGGTGCGGCTGGCGGTCGGCGCGGTCGGCGCGCTACAGGTCGACCGCGCCCTGCAGCGCTGGTCGCTGCCGCTGGGCGACCCGAGCGGCATTCCCTTCACCCTGCGCGGCGAGCTGGCCGGCTTCCAGGGCCTGGCCTGCCGCCAGCTGCAGGCCGGCCTGGCGGCAGGACGCGTGCCGAGCGAGGTGTTCGGCCGCCTCAGCCAGCAGGGCGGGCTCGTCGTCCTCGCGCCGATCAGCGTGCGCTGGGCCGGCGCGCCCGGCCTGCTGCACCTGAGCGCGCCCCGGCTCGCGGCTTCCCGAGGAGTTTCTCATGCCTGAGCAAGACAACCTTCAGGCCTGGCTGGACGCCGGCCAGCACTGGCTCGCCCGCGTGCAGGCCGCCGGTCTGTCCTGCGCCGGTCACCCCCTGCTGGCCGAGGGCCACGCCTGGCGCGCGCAGGGCGAACTGCTCGGCTGGGCGCCGGTGTGCCGTCTGCTGGACTTGGCGCTCGACGAGCAGGCAGCGCTGTCGTCGCGGGCACGGGCGCTGCTCGACCTGGTGGCGTGGGTGGCCACGGCGCGGCGCTTGGAGGCGGTGGCGGGGCTCAGCCCTGAAACAGCTCCACCAGCCAGTCGATGAACACCCGCAGGCGCGGCGTCAGGTGGCGGTGGTGGGGGTAGAGTACGGTCATCGGTAGCGGCGGCGGGCGGTGCTGGGGCAGCAGTTCGACCAGGCTGCCGGCGGCCAGCTGGCGCTGTACGTGATAGTGCGGCACCTGGACGATACCCAGCCCCGCCTCGCAGGCCGCCACGTAGGACTCCCCGTTGTTGACCGCCAGGCAGGCCGGCAGGGTACGTGTCACCACTTGTCCGTCGACGCCGAACTCCAGCGGCTGCAGGCGGCCGCTGGTGGCCGACAGGTAATCGACGCCCCGATGTCCTTCGAGCTGGTCGAGGCTGGTTGGCAGGCCGTGGCGGGCCAGGTAGCCGGCGCTGGCGCAGGTGACCTGGGGCAGCGGCGGCAGGGGGCGGGCGACCAGGGTGGAATCGTCCAGCGCGCCGATGCGCACCACGCAATCGACCCCTTCGCGCACCAGGTCGATCATCCGATCGCCGATGCCGATTTCCAGGCTGATCTCCGGGTAGCGCGCATAGAACTCCGGCAGCGCCGGGATCACCACCAGTCGGCCGAGCGAGGCGGGCAGGTCGACCTTCAGGTGCCCGCGCGGGTGCTGCGCGCTGCGCGAAAACACGCTTTCCGCTTCCTCGATCTCGGCGAGGATGCTCAGGCAGTGCTGGTAGTAGGAGCGCCCGTCGAGGGTGGCGCTGACCTGACGGGTGGTGCGCTGCAGCAGGCGTGCGCCCAGGTGGCTTTCCAGCTGCTTGACCAGTGCGGTCGCCGAAGCGCGCGACATGCCGAGCTGCTCGGCCGCCTTGCTGAAGCTGCCGAGTTCGACGATGCGCACGAACAGCTGCATTGCCTGCAAACGGTCCATGGATGATCCAATTGTTCTTTGATTCCGAACAGTGTTGCCAGTTTTGCCGGCTTTATCAATTCATGGGCTGACAATAAGGTTGCAGCATCGCCGGCCCCATGCGCCGGCCGGCACGTTTGGTTGGAGCCCAGAATGAAGCGCAGCACGATCCAGCAGGATTTTTCGATTTCGGCAGTCACGGCCGGCTTTCTCGCCGTACTGATCTCCTACTCAGGGCCGTTGATCATCTTCTTCCAGGCCGCGCAGAGTGCCGAGGTTTCCACGGCGATGATGACCTCCTGGGTCTGGGCCATCTCCGTCGGCGCGGCGCTGTCCGGCATCCTGCTCAGCTGGTGGCTCAAGGTACCGGTGGTGACCGCCTGGTCGGCGCCCGGCACGGCGTTGCTGGTCACCCTGTTCCCCGAACTCAGCCTCAATCAGGCGGTGGGCGCCTATATCACTGCGGCCGTGATCATTTTCCTGATCGGCGTTTCCGGCTACTTCGACCGCATCGTGCAGGCCATCCCCAAGGGCATCGCCTGCGCGATGATGGCCGGCATCCTGTTCCAGTTCGGCGTGGGCGCGTTCAAGGCGGTGGAAAGCATGCCGGCCCTGGCCCTCGGCATGATCGGCGCCTACCTGCTGCTCAAGCGCCTGTTTCCCCGCTATTGCCTGGTGCTGCTGCTGATCGTCGGCGTGGCCCTGGCCGTCGGCCTGGAAGACAGCAACCTGCAGGGCATCGAGCTGAGCCTGGCCGCACCGCTGTTCATCGCGCCGGAGTGGACCTGGAGCGCCACCCTCAGCCTGGCCATCCCGCTGGTGCTGGTCAGCCTGACCGGGCAGTTCCTGCCCGGCATGGCCATCCTGCGCAGCTCGGGCTACCACACCCCAGCCAAGCCGCTGATCGCCGTCACCGGTCTGGCCTCGCTGGCGGTGGCCTGCTTCGGCGGCATCACCATCGTCATCGCTGCCATCACCGCGGCCCTGTGCACCGGCAAGGATGCCCACGACAACCCCGACAAGCGCTATGTCGCGGGGATCGCCAACGGCGTGTTCTACCTGCTGGGTGGCTGCTTCGCCGGCACCATCATCCTGTTGTTCACCTCCATGCCCAAGGCCTTCGTCGCCGTACTGGCCGGGCTGGCGCTGATCGGCGCGATCACCAGCAACGTGATGGGGGCGGTACACGAGGCTGAGCACCGCGAGGCGTCGATGATCACCTTCCTGGCCACCGCCTCGGGCATGAGCTTCTTCGGCCTGGGCTCGGCGTTCTGGGGCGTGGTGCTCGGCTCGCTGGCCTATGTGGTTCTGCACAAGTCGGGCTGGCTGCCGCGCAAAGCCCCGGCCGCCGCTCTGGGGGTGCCGAGCAAGGATTGAGCCGTCGCAGGATGACGGGTAGGCAGCATGCTGCGCGCTGGGGGCAGCTTGGCGAAATCGGCTCGTGGCAGCGGCGACATGGCCCGGCATAGGCTAAAAAGATATGAGGTGGTGTGCGTTATGCCGATTGCGCAGAAGGACGGCATGGCGCACCCCTTGCCGCCGGACGCCTGTCGCTCGCCGGGAGCGACCATCCCCATCTCCAGGAGCACCCCCATGTCGCAGAAGATTGCAGGAAAAGGCTTTCTCGCCCTCGCGGTGTCCGCCGCGCTGGGCCTGTCTTCCGTGGTTCAGGCCGAGATACTGATCGGCGTGGCCGGCCCGCACACCGGCCCCAGTGCGGCGATCGGCGAGCAGTACTGGCGCGGCGCGAGCCAGGCGGCGGCCGACATCAACGCCGCCGGCGGCATCAACGGCGAGCCGATCAAGCTGGTCAAGGGCGACGACGCCTGCGAGCCGAAGCAGGCGGTGGCGGTGGCCAACCGCCTGGTCGACCAGGACAAGGTCGCCGGGGTGATCGGCCATTTCTGCTCTTCCTCCACCATCCCGGCCTCCGCGGTGTATGACGAGGCGGCTGTGCTGATGATCACTCCCGGCTCGACCAACCCGGTGGTCACCGACCGGCGCCTCAACGTGGTGTTCCGCATGTGCGGTCGCGACGACCAGCAGGGCCAGGTCGCCGCCGACTTCATCGTCGACACCCTGAAGGGCGCGCGGGTGGCGATCATCCACGACAAGGACACCTACGGTCAGGGCATCGCCAATGCGGCCAAGGCGCGACTGAACGAGCGCGGCGTCACCGAGGTGCTCTACGAGGGCCTGACCCGCGGCGAGAAGGACTTCAACGCGCTGGTCACCAAGCTGCGTGGCGCCAATGTCGACGTAGTCTACTTCGGCGGCCTGCACCCGGAGGCCGGTCCGCTGCTGCGGCAGATGCGCGAGCAGGGCCTGACCGCCCACTTCGTCTCCGGCGACGGCGTGGTCACCGACGAGCTGGTCACCACCGCCGGCGGCCCGCAGTACGTCAAGGGCGCCTACATGACCTTCGGCGCCGACCCGCGCAAGATCGCCGATGGCCAGGCGGTGGTCGAGAAGCTGCGTGCCGGCGGCTACGAGCCGGAGGGCTATACCCTGTACGCCTATGCCTCGCTGCAGACCATGGCGGCGGCCTTCAACGGTGTCGGTTCGAACGACGCGGAGGAGGCCAGCGCCTGGCTGAAGAGCCATTCGGTGCCGACCGTGATGGGCAGCAAGGCGTGGGATCGCAAGGGCGACCTCAAGGTCAGCGACTACGTGCTCTACCAGTGGGACGATCAGGGCAAGTATCACCAGCTGCCGTGATCGGCGCCCGGCAGACGCCGGGCGGCTCCAATCCATAGGGGGGGAAACCCGCGCAGCGGTTTTCCACCCCAATCGATGCACGGGGAAAACGGCCTGTGGTCGTTTTCCCCTGCGGCGCGCCCACCCGCGGAGATCGAGGCATGGACGGCATCTTCCTGCAACAGCTGATCAACGGCCTGACCCTCGGCGCGGTCTACGGGCTGATCGCCATCGGCTACACCATGGTCTACGGCATCATCGGCATGATCAACTTCGCCCACGGCGAGGTGTACATGATCAGCGCCTACCTGTCGGCCATCGGTCTGGCGCTGCTGAGCTTCTTCGGCCTGGAGTCCTTTCCGCTGCTAATCTTCGGCACCCTGCTGTTCACCGTCTGCGTCACCGGCCTGTACGGCTGGGTGATCGAGCGCATCGCCTACAAGCCGCTGCGCAACTCCACCCGGCTGGCGCCCTTGATCAGCGCCATCGGCATCTCGCTGATCCTGCAGAACTACGTGCAGATCAGCCAGGGCGCGCGCCAGCAGGGCGTGCCGACCCTGCTCGACGGTGCCTTCCGTGTCGCCATCGGCGAGGGCTTCCTGCAGATCAGCTACACCAAGGTGTTCATCCTGGTCGCCGCCTTCGCCGGCATGGCCGCGCTGACCTGGGTGATCCACCGCACTCGCCTCGGTCGCATGTGCCGCGCCACCCAGCAGGACCGCAAGATGGCGCAGATCCTCGGCATCGACACCGACCGGGTGATCAGTGCGGTGTTCGTCATCGGCGCCGCCATGGCCGCGCTGGCCGGTGTGCTGATCACCATGAACTACGGCACCTTCGACTTCTACGCCGGCTTCGTCATCGGCATCAAGGCGTTCACCGCCGCGGTGCTCGGCGGCATCGGCTCGCTGCCCGGAGCGATGCTCGGCGGGCTGATCCTCGGCGTCGCCGAGGCGCAGTTCTCCGGCCTGGTCAATACCGACTACAAGGACGTGTTCAGCTTCTCGCTGCTGGTGCTGATCCTGATCTTCCGCCCGCAAGGACTCCTGGGCCGGCCCCAGGTGGCGAAGGTGTGAGCATGCCTGCCGCGTCCACTCTCAACCTGCGCCACGCGCTGCTGGACAGCCTGTTCGCCGGGCTGATCGCCCTGGTGGTGTTCGGCCCCATCGTCGGCGTGGTGCTCGACGGCTACCGCTTCAATCTGCAGCCGCAGCGGGTCGCCTGGATCGTCGGTACGGTGATGCTCGGGCGCCTGCTGCTCAGCCTGTTCCTGCAGACGGCAACGGGGCGGACCTGGATGCAGCGTTTCGAGGGCAGCGGCGCAGGTGTCCACGTGCTGGCGCCGGGGCATCGCTCGCGGCTGCGCTGGGTCATCCCGCTGGTGCTGCTGGCGGCGCTGGTGTTCCCGTTCCTGGCCAGCAAGTACCTGCTCACCGTGGTCATCCTCGGCCTGATCTACGTGCTGCTCGGCCTCGGCCTGAATATCGTGGTCGGCCTCGCCGGGCTGCTGGATCTGGGCTACGTGGCCTTCTACGCCATCGGCGCCTACGGCCTGGCGCTGGGCTACGAGTACCTGGGCCTCGGCTTCTGGAGCGTGCTGCCGCTGGCGGCCTTGTTGGCCGCGCTGGCCGGGGCGCTGCTCGGCTTCCCGGTGCTGCGTATGCACGGCGACTATCTGGCCATCGTCACCCTCGGTTTCGGCGAGATCATCCGCCTGGTGCTGAACAACTGGCTGTCCTTCACCGGAGGGCCGAACGGCATGCCGGTGCCGGCGCCGACCCTGCTCGGCCTGGAGTTCGGCCGGCGGGCGAAGGAGGGCGGCGTGCCGATCCACGAGCTCCTCGGCATCGCCTACGATCCCAACCTCAAGTTCGTATTCATCTACGCGGTGCTGCTGCTCACCGTGCTGCTGGTGCTGCACGTCAAGACCCGGCTGACGCGCATGCCGATCGGCCGCGCCTGGGAGGCGCTGCGCGAGGACGAGATCGCCTGCCGGGCGCTGGGCCTCAACCACGTGCTGGTCAAGCTCTCGGCGTTCATGCTCGGCGCCTCCACCGCCGGACTGGCCGGGGTGTTCTTCGCCAGCTACCAGGGCTTCGTCAACCCGTCGTCGTTCACCTTCTTCGAGTCGGCGCTGATCCTCGCCATCGTCGTGCTCGGCGGCATGGGCTCGACCGTCGGCGTGGTGCTCGCCGCCTTCGTGCTGACCGTGGCGCCGGAGCTGCTGCGCAGCTTCGCCGACTACCGCGTGCTGCTGTTCGGCATGCTCATGGTGCTGATGATGATCTGGCGTCCGCGCGGGCTGATCCGCATCAGCCGCCGCGGCTTCGCCCCACGGCCGGGAGTGGCGCCATGACCGGGGAGCACGTGCTCAGCGTCGCGCAGCTGTCCATGCAGTTCGGCGGCATCCGCGCGCTGCACGACGTCAGCCTGAGTGTGCAGCGCCACTCGATCACCGCGCTGATCGGTCCCAACGGCGCCGGCAAGACCACGCTGTTCAACTGCCTGACCGGTTTCTACCGCGCCAGCGGCGGCAGCATCCGCCTGTACACCCGCGACCGGCCCACCGACGTGCTGCAGGTGCTCGGCGAGCCGTTTCGGCCCGGCGATTTCGTGCGGCCGCGGCAGTTCGCCAGCCGCCTGTGGTTCAAGCTGTTCGGCGGCGCCCACCGGGTCAATCGCGCCGGCCTGGCGCGCACCTTCCAGAACATCCGCCTGTTCCGCGAGATGTCGGTGCTGGAGAACCTGCTGGTGGCCCAGCACCTGTGGCTGAACCGCAACCTGCTGGCCGGCGTGTTCGACACCCCGGGCTTTCGCCGCGCCGAGGAGCAGGCGCTGGCGCAGGCCTTCTACTGGCTGGAGCTGGTCGATCTGGTCGACTGCGCCAACCGCCTGGCCGGCGAATTGTCCTATGGCCAGCAGCGCCGCCTGGAGATCGCCCGCGCCATGTGCACCCGCCCGCAGCTGCTCTGCCTGGACGAGCCGGCCGCCGGCCTCAATCCGGCCGAGACCGCCGCGCTCGGCGCCATCATCCGCACTCTGCGCGAGACGCACGACCTCAGCGTGCTGCTGATCGAGCACGACATGGGCATGGTGATGGGCATTTCCGACCACATCGTGGTGCTCGACCACGGCGAGGTGATCGCCGCCGGCGCTCCGGCGGCGATCCGCAACGACCCGAAGGTGATCGCCGCCTACCTCGGTGCCGACGAGGAGGAGCCGGCATGAGCGTGCCGCTGCTGGAGTTCCGCGACGTCGATCTCCACTACGGGCCGGTGCAGGCCCTGCGCCAGGTCAGCCTGCAGGTCGCCGAGGGCGAAACGGTGTGCCTGATCGGCGCCAACGGCGCCGGAAAGTCCAGCCTGCTGATG
Organism: Pseudomonas linyingensis; assembly: GCF_900109175.1. GTDB lineage: Bacteria > Pseudomonadota > Gammaproteobacteria > Pseudomonadales > Pseudomonadaceae > Geopseudomonas > Geopseudomonas linyingensis. The sequence continues at coordinate 56,207 of NZ_FNZE01000006.1, forward strand.
TCGATCTTCGGCCAGCCGCGCGTCAGCGCCGGACAGATCCTCCTGCGCGGCGAGGACATCACCGGCAAGTCCGCCCACCATGTCGCCGCCAGCGGCGTGGCCCAGTCCCCGGAAGGGCGGCGGGTGTTTCCCGACATGAGCGTCGAGGAGAATCTGCTGATGGGCACCATCACCATCGGCGACCGGCATGCCGACGAGGATCTGCGCCGCATGTTCGAGCTGTTCCCGCGCCTGCTCGAACGGCGCAACCAGCGCGCGATGACCCTCTCCGGCGGCGAGCAGCAGATGCTCGCCATTGCCCGCGCCCTGATGAGCCGGCCGAAACTGCTGCTGCTCGACGAGCCGTCGCTGGGCCTGGCACCGCTGGTGGTCAGGCAGATCTTCCAGATCCTCCGCGAACTGGCAGCCGGCGGCATGACTCTGTTCCTGGTCGAGCAGAACGCCAACCACGCGCTCAAGCTGTCCGACCGCGGCTACGTGCTGGTCAACGGCGAGATCCGCCTGAGCGGCACGGGCGCCGAGCTGCTGGGCAACGCCGAGGTGAGGAGCGCCTATCTGGGCGGGCACTGACTAGTCGGGAATCTCCGCCTCGACCAGCTGCGCCAGCAACAGGAGCGATTCCTGCCAGCCGAGATAGCACGCCTCGACCGGGATGGCCTCGGGGATGCCCTCCTGAACGATGCTCAGCTCGGTGCCGCAGGACACGGCCTTCAGGGAGACCGTCGTCTGCATTACACCGGGCAGTTGCGGATCATCGAAGCTGTCGCTGTTGCGGATGCGTTCGTTGGGCACCAGCTCCAGGTACTCGCCGCCGAAGCTCTGGACTGTCCCGGTGCTGAAGTTGGTGAACGACATCCGGTAGGTTCCGCCGACCCGGGCATCCAGCTGATGCACCTTGGCGGTGAAGCCGTGCGGCGGCATCCACTTGGTCAGCGCCTCGGGGTCGAGGTAGGCGCGATAGATGCGCTCGGGCGGCGCACGCAGTACGCGGTGCAGTCGGACGGTGTGGGTCGGCATGCTCGGGGCCTCGTGCTGGCGGTGGCTGGAGTTTGCCCAGTCGCTGCGTCTCAGGCGCGGGGCTGGGGCGAGTGGATTGAGGATAGCCCTTGCCTGCGCGCCGCCCTGTACTTTGTCGGAACTTGGATGATTGGCCTTATTCGATCCTTACCGGATCGCGTTCCTCGTCACTGCCGGCCTCCAGCTGGCGCAGCAGGGCGAGGACACGTCGGCGTGCATCGACCTGACCGTGTGCGAGCTGAACGGGCCGATCTCGAACCAGTCAGAAAGCGCCGAGGGACCGGCTCGACACTTTCCATGCTCAGTCGCACTTCACCTCTTCCTTGAACTCGTCGCGCTTGACGTCCTGCTTGACCCGGCAGCGCCCGTCGCGGAACTCGTCCTTCCACTCGCCGCGCCACCAGGCGCCGCGACCGTCCTTGCACTTGATCTCGCGCTTGAACTCGTCGCGTTTGGATTCGAGCTTCACCCGGCAGGGACCATCGCGGAACTCCTCCTTGCGCTCGCCTTCCCAGCCGTTCCGCCACCAGCGCCGGTCGTCGTAGCGTTCGTGGTCGGCGAAGGCAGTAGCGCACAGGCCGAGAGTGCAGAGGCCGAGGAGGGTGAGCAGCAGTTTTGTCATCAGGTCGTTTCCGCGAGCCGAAGGGCAGGCTGGGGTGGCGTCAGACGCTGGCCTGTTCAACTGAGACAGCAGTCGCGCCGAAAATTCGATAGCAGCCCTTGCCTGCGTGCTTGGCCTGATACATGGCGATATCTGCCTGGTGGATCAGCGTATCGACGCCCTGCTGGCCGTCGGCGAAGGCGATGCCGATGCTGGTCGATACCTGCACCTGCGGCCCGTCGTCGGCGAGAGAGATGGGCTCGCCCAGCCGGGCGATCAGGCGCTGCACGAACTGCTGCATGGTCGTGTCCGCGGCCATGCCCGGCAGCACCACGACGAATTCGTCGCCGCCCAGGCGCGCCGCAGTGTCGCTGGCGCGCACCAGCGCCTGGAGTCGGCGAGCCACCTCGCACAGCACGATGTCGCCAGCCGGATGGCCGAAGCGGTCGTTGACCGCCTTGAAACCGTCCAGGTCCAGCACGCAGACCGCCAGGCTGCCGCCCTGCCGGCGCTGTGCGCCAAGGGCCATGCCGATGCGGTCGTAGAGCAGCAGGCGGTTGGGCAGGCCGGTCAGCGGGTCGTAGTGGGCCAGATCGTCCAGCTCCAGCTGGCGGCGCAGCAGTTGCCGATTGGCTTCCTGCAGGGCCAGGGCGCTGCGGTGGGAGCGGTCGAGGAAGACCAGGCTGGCCCCGGTCAGCAGCAGCAGGGACAGCATCAGCAGCACGGGCTGGATGTGCAGGCTCTCGCCGAAGCCTGCGCTGGCCACGAACTCCATGACCCAGGTGCGACCGGGCACCTGCAGCTCGTGATGCACCACGTTTTCCGCCGGCGCCAGCAGGCTGGCGCCGCGCGGATGGATGGCCACCAGCTGCGCGTCCTGCCGGTCGTACAGGCGCACGGCGACCTTGCGTTCGCCGAAGGGCAGTCCTTGGACCAGCAGGCTGGGCCGCAGCAGGAGGATCAGGAAACCCTGCAGCGCCTGCTGGCGCTGCTCGGCGCTGGCGGTCGGCAGGCCGGTCGCGAACACCGGCTGATAGAGCGCGGTCGCCAGTGGGCCGTCGGGGTCCTGGATCAGTGGGAACACCGGAGTGAGCTGCTGCTCGCCGCTGGCCGCCGCGGCGCGGATGGCAGTCTGATTGGTCGAGCGCCCCAGGGTGTCGAGGCCGACCACCTTGCGGTTGGCGGCGTAAGGTTCGGCGTACTGGACCGGGAAGTACAGCGCGCGCGCGGGGGCAGGGGAGAGATGCTTGCCCCGGGCGTCGGCGTCGAAGATGCCCACGGGCGCCGCCTGCAAGGTGCGGATCTCGGCCTCCAGAGCCGCCCGTTGCGCCGGGGCGACCTTCGGCGCCCAGTGGATGGCGTAGATTTCCGGGTAGTGGGCGAGGATTTCGCCGGCGAAGCGCGCGTACTCGTCACGCTCGACCTGCTGCGAGGCGGCGAAGAAGCCGCGGAAGGCGAGCAGCACCTGGGTCGAGCGGCGCAGCAGTTCCTGGGTGTTCTGGTACTGCACCTGGGCGAGGCGCTGGAACTCGCGGGTCTCCAGGTCGCGCTCGAGGGCCGTACCGTAGACGTAGGAAAACAGGGCAATGCCGATGCCCAGGCTGCCCGTGAGTAGCATTCGCCAACAGTATGTTTCCGCAGCCCGCGACTTCCTGCGTCCCATGGTGACCATCCCGACTCGCACGGCAGATTGCTGGTTCGGCCGAATTCCGTGAAGCCGTTCACCTTCCTGATGATGCGAACTATGCCATGGGCGCCGCGGGTCGCCTAGGCGGCCGGCTGGCCGGCAGCGGTGCCGTGGGCCTGCATCAGCTCGGTGATGATCGGAACCGGGCCCATCAGGTGCTCGCGCATCAGGTTGCAGGCGCGGGCGCTGTCGCGGGCGAGGATCGCCTCGATCAGGGCGGCGTGCTCGCGGCGTTTGGCTTCCAGCGCCTGTTCGGAGAACACCGTGTGCTGCAGCCACAGGTGGCGATAGCGCTCGGCCTGGTCGAACAGGTAGGCGCGCACCTGCAGCAGGTGCGGCGAGCCGCAGCCGGCGACGATGGCGGTGTGAAAGGCCTTGTGGCGGGCGTCCCACAGGCTCAGCTGCTCCTCGGCGTTGCGCACCTCGACCACCTTGGTCAGGGTGTGGGCGCGGGCGAGGATCTCCGCCTCCCAGGCGTCGTCGCCGCGCTCGATGGCCAGGCCGAGCAGCATCGCTTCCAGATTGGCGCGGGCGTCGTAAATATCGAACAGTTCGCCCAGCGACATCGGCGCCACCCGATAGCCGCGCTGGCTGATCGCCACCACCAGACGCTCGGCCACCAGCTGCGACAGCGCCTCGCGCAGCGGGCCGACCCCCAGCCCGTAGCGCTCCTTCAATCCGCTCATCAGTAGCTTCTCGCCGGGCTTGAACGCCCCGCGAATGATGTCGCGCTTGAGCAGCTCGTGCCCGCGGATCGCCAGATTCTCTTGGGAAACAAGGGTTTCCATGGTCGCCGTCCTTCCTCGTGGTGCGCGGACATCATACCCAATGACGGGCGGGATACTCCTTTTGTCCGCATATGTTGGAAATTTTTGACACCCGATAAAAATGTCGATATTTTTAATTTACGCCGACATTAAACAAGAACGTCTCATTCAATTGTCGCCTTGTCCAGGAGCGCCCGCCATGACCAGCGTTGTCCAACTCAAGCCTTCCGTCGTCCAGCCGCTCGAGCCGCAGGGCTTCAGCCTGGCGCCTTCGCCGTATTCGCCGCGCCTGCTGCAGCTGACCTTCCCGCAGAGCATCGTCGAGGCCTTCCTCGCCGCGGTCGCCGAATACCCGGTGCAGGCGCTGGAGTACAAGTCGTTCCTGCGCTTTCGCTGCGCGCGCCTGCTCGACGAGCTGTGCGGCAACACCCTGCAGCCACTGCTGATCGACACCCTGGCCGACCGTGATACCGGGGCCCTGCTGATCACCCCGGAAGGGCTGGATTCGGTGGCGCAGGCCGAGGACATGGTCAAGTTCACCACCGCCGTGGCCCACCTGTTCGGCCGCTCCAACTACGACGCGATGAGCGGCCAGTACTACGCGCGCTTCGTGGTGCAGAACGAGGACAACTCCGACAGCTACCTGCGCCAGGCGCACCGGGTGATGGAGCTGCACACCGATGGCACCTTCGTCGAGCAGGACACCGACTACGTGCTGATGCTGAAGATCGACGAGCAGAACATGGAAGGTGGCAACTCGCTGCTGCTGCACCTGGACGACTGGGAAGACCTCGAGCGCTTCTACACCCACCCGCTGGCGCGCCGTGAAATGCGCTGGAGCGCACCGCCGAGCAAGAATGTCGCCAAGGACATCTACCACGCGGTGTTCGATACCGACGTCGCCGGGCGGCCGATCATCAGCTACATCGACCAGTTCGTGCAGCCGAAGAACTTCGAGGAAGGCAACTGGCTGGCCGACCTGTGCGACTCCATCGAAGGCAGCGCGGCCAAGCTGTCGGTACGCGTGCCGGTGGGCAGCTTCCTGCTGATCAACAACCACAGCTGGCTGCACGGCCGCGACCGCTTCATCGCCCACTCGGGGCTGCGCCGCGAGCTGATGCGCCAGCGCGGCTACTTCACCCACAAGAAGGTGTTGCGTCAGCCGCGTCAGTAAGAGCCTGATCACGATCTGCTGCGCGTCGGCCATGCTGCGTTGAAATCGGTTTCGGAATGCTCATTTACCACTCGTAAACTCCGCTTCCTCAACCGATTTCGCCTTGCCTGGCTCTAGCTCGCGAGATCGTGAGCAGCCTCTACGGCTCTGATCGCCATTCGCGAGGGCGGAGATCCGCGTGCGCCGCCCTCGCGTGCCCCATAACCACCATTCAAGAAGGGCAGACAAGGTGTACGACTTCATCATCATCGGCGGCGGCATCATCGGCATGTCCACCGCCATGCAACTGCTCCGCGCCTATCCCGACAGCCGGATGCTGCTGCTGGAGAAGGAATCCGCGCCGGCGCGCCACCAGACCGGTCACAACAGCGGCGTGATCCATGCCGGTGTCTACTACACCCCCGGCAGCCTCAAGGCGCGCTTCTGCCTGGCCGGCAACCGGGCGACCAAGGAATTCTGCACCGAGCACGGCATCTGCTTCGACGAGTGCGGCAAGCTCTTGGTCGCCACCAACGAGCTGGAAATGCAGCGCATGCAGGCGCTGTGGGAGCGCACCGAAGCCAACGGCCTGGAGCGCGAGTGGCTGTCCGCCGGCGCATTGCGCGAGCGCGAGCCGAACATCACCGGCATCGGCGGCATCTTCGTGCCGTCCAGCGGCATCGTCAGCTACGCCGAGGTCACCGCGGCCATGGCCCGTGAGTTCCAGATGCGCGGCGGCGAGATCCGCTACGGCGTCGAGGTGATCGGCCTCGACGAACGTCCCACCGAGATGCTGGTCAAGACCAGCGCCGGCGAGTTCACCAGCCGCTTCATGGTCTCCTGCTCGGGGCTGATGGCCGACCGCGTGGTGCGCATGCTCGGCCTCGATCCCGGCTTCAGCATCTGCCCGTTCCGCGGCGAGTACTACCTGCTGCCGGCCGAGCACAACCGCATCGTCAACCACCTGATCTACCCGATCCCCGACCCGTCGATGCCGTTCCTTGGCGTGCACCTGACGCGGATGATCGACGGCACCGTGACGGTCGGCCCCAACGCGGTGCTGGCGCTCAAGCGCGAGGGCTACCGCAAGCGCGACATCTCGCTCTCCGACACCTTCGCCATGCTCACCGACCCAGGCATCCTCAGGGTGCTGAAGAACAACCTGCGCCCCGGCCTGGTGGAGATGCGCAACTCGCTGTTCAAGCGCGGCTACCTGCAGGAAGTGCGCAAGTACTGCCCGAGCATCGAGCTGAAGGACCTCAAGCCCTACCCGGCGGGCGTGCGCGCCCAGGCGGTATCCCGCGAGGGCAAGCTGATCGAGGACTTCCTGTTCCGCAACACGCGGCGCAGCGTCAACGTGTGCAACGCGCCGTCGCCGGCGGCCACCTCGGCGATCCCGATTGGTGCCTACATCATCGAGCAGATCGACGCCCAGCTCGCCGACCTGCCCGGCTTCGACAGGCAGCGCCAGACCGCCTGAAGCCTTGAATGCCTTGCCCCTATCCCATGGAGAGTGCGTCATGACCCAGCCCGCTTCCTCGCTCCGCGAAAAAGACGTCCAGTACCAGCTGCATCCCTACACCAACGCCCGCCAGCACGAGGAGCAGGGTCCGCTGATCATCGAGCGCGGCGAAGGCGTGTACGTCTTCGACGAGCAGGGCAAGGACTACATCGAGGGCATGTCCGGGCTGTGGAGCGCCGCGCTGGGCTTCAGCAACCAGCGCCTGATCCGCGCCGCGCAGCAGCAGCTCGAAACCCTGCCGTTCTACCACCTGTTCAGCCACAAGGCGCACCGGCCGAGTATCGAGCTGGCCGAGAAGCTGATCCAGATGGCGCCGGTGCCGATGAGCAAGGTGTTCTTCACCAACTCCGGCTCCGAGGCCAACGACACCGTGGTCAAGCTGGTGTGGTTCCGCAACCACGCCCTCGGCAAGCCGGAAAAGAACAAGTTCATCGCCCGCACCAACGCCTACCACGGCATCACCGTGGCCAGCGCCAGCCTCACCGGCCTGCCGGCCAACCACCGCGGCTTCGGCCTGCCGCTGCCGGGTTTCCTGCACGTCGGCTGTCCACACCACTACCGCAACGCCCTGCCGGGGGAGAGCGAGGAGCTGTTCGCCGACCGCCTGGCCGCCGAGCTGGAGCAGACCATCCTCGCCGAGGGCCCGGAGACCATCGCCGCCTTCATCGGCGAGCCGCTGATGGGCGCCGGCGGGGTGATCGTGCCGCCGCACACCTACTGGACCAAGGTCCAGCAGGTGTGCCGCAAGTACGACATCCTGGTGATCGCCGACGAGGTGATCTGCGGCTTCGGGCGCACCGGCCAGATGTTCGGCAGCCAGACCTTCGGCATCCGGCCGGACATCATGGTGGTGTCCAAGCAGCTGTCCTCGTCCTACCAGCCGATCGCCGCGGTGCTGATCAACGACGCCGTGTACCAGCCCATCGCCGAACAGAGCGGCAGCCTCGGCACCCTCGGCCACGGTTTCACCGCCAGCGGCCACCCGGTAGCCACCGCGGTGGCGCTGGAGAACCTGAAGATCATCGAGGAGGACAACCTGATCGCCCACGCCGCGGCGATGGGCGAGCGCATGCACGCCGCGCTGCGCCGCTTCACCGACCACCCGTTGGTCGGCGAGGTACGCGGCTGCGGCCTGATCGCCGCGGTCGAACTGGTCGGCGACAAGGACAGCAAGACGCCGTACCAGGCTACCGGCACCCTCGGCCGCTACCTGGCCGGCCGCGCCCAGCAGCACGGCCTGATCACCCGCGCCATGGGCGACGCCATCGCCTTCTGCCCGCCGCTGATCATCGACGAGCAGGAGATGGGCCTGCTGCTCGAACGCTTCGAACGCGCGCTGGAAGACACGGCGCAGTGGGCCAAGTGAGCTGAGAGGAGGGCCGGCGCAAGCCGGCCCTCTTGCGTCAGCGGACACAGCAAGCGGCTGGCGTCGAGTCAGGAGCCTGCCCGAACCACGGATCGCAACCCGAAAAGGAGGTCCCCTTGAACATCCAGGTCGTACCGATCACGGCAGACAACACCGCCAGCGCGGTCGACGCCTTGCGCGAGCTCTGGCCGCACTACGTGCCGGAGGAAATGGTTCGCGTGATCGACCAGCAGTTGCGGCCCAACGGCTACCAGCTGGTCGGCATCTTCGGCGACGACTCGCCCGCGGCCGCCGCCGTGCTCGGCTACCGCATCCAGCACTCGCTGTGGCTGGGCAAGTCGCTGTACATCGTCGACATCGCCACCCTGCCCGAGTGGCGCGGGCGGGGTTTCGGCGACCGCCTGATGGCGTGGGCCGAAGCCGAGGCGGCACGCCTGGGCTGCAGCGCCGTGCATCTGGACTCCGGCGTCGGCCGGGAGCGGGCGGCGGCCCATCGCCTGTACATGCGCCACCACTACCAGATCGGCTGCCACCACTTCGTCAAGAAGATCGGCGGGTAGCCCTGCCCTTGAGTGGGGTGGCTGATCACGAAAGTCCTGGGTGTGTCACTGGTAGCAATCTACTGGCGCTGTTCGGGGCTCTGGTTTACAAACCGTTGGCGAGTCATCGACCCTTGCGAACCGGAACCGCGCCCTCCCATGGCGCGGTTTTTCATTGAGCGTTGCCCTCAGTCCGCACGCTTTTGCAACCCCCCACGCACCTCCCGCGCGGTGCAGCCGTACTGCTGGCGGAAGGCGCGGGTGAACTGGGCCTGGTCGTTGAAGCCCCAGCGGAACGCCAGTTCGCCGATCGACAGGTGGCAGTGCGGGTCGCGCAGCTGGCGGTGCACGGCCTCCAGGCGCTGCAGGCGGACCCACTCGCCGAGGGTGTAGGGCGTGGCGGCGAACAGCTTGTGCAGGTAGCGCAGCGACAGGCCGCAGGCCTCGGCGATCTGTGGCGGGGCCAGCTCGGGGTTGGCCAGATTGCGCTCGACGTACTGCTCGACGCGCTGCAGGTGCACCGCGGCGAGGGTCGAGGTCTCGCTGTTGAGCACCCGCTCGTCCTGGCGCAGGGCCATCAGCAGGGTGGTCATGGCCTGTTCGAGCAGCAGGTGGCGGGCCGCCTGATCGCACTCGTCGAAGCGCGCGGCGCACAGGCCGAGTTGCTCGACGAAGATCCGCCCGAGGCCGCGGCGGGCGTCGAAGCAGAAGCGGGTGTAGCGCTCGGCGCCGCGCAGTTGGCCGTGCAGGGCGCGTTCGGGCAGCTTGAACACCCACAGATCGTTGTCGGCGGCGTAGTGGAAGCGGTAGGGCGCATCGCCGCGCTCGACGATGAAGCCGCCTGGCTGGCAGCGCAGTTCGCGGCCGTCCTGCTCGAAGTGCACCTCGGTCTGCCGCGGCACGGTGACCAGGTAGCAGGCCTCCGGATCCTGGCTGACCTGGGCCTTGCTGCGCGAGTAGGCGAGCTGGCTGGAGCGCAGGCGCGAGAGGGTGAGCGGGGTGCTGGGCGTGTCCCAGATGCGCAGGCTGCCCTGGAAGCTGGCGCCCGGATTGAATTCGAGGGTCAGGGGGAAGTAGGTGTTGCCGATAGCTTCTGCCCAGCGCGGTTGCCGCTCGTGTTGCGGCCAATACCGGGTGGAGAGTTGATGTGCCATGGCCCGTCCTCACAATTATCGTTGTTCTGAGGACAGCGCGGCAGGGAAATCCCTGCCGCGCCGTTATTTCGCCATCATTGGCCTGGGTGACCGGGTGGTCAAGTCCGTGGCGTCACCCGGTAGGTGGCGGATGGCGTCAGGCTCGCCTGCCAGCCCGGCGGGATGACGATGTTGGTGGTGTTTTCCTCGATCACGCACGGGCCCTGCATGGTCTGCCCCGGCTGCAGGCGGTTGCCGTCGTACACCGCGGTCGGCTGCCACTCGCCGTCGGCGCTGAACAGCATCTTGCGCAGGCTGGACGGGACCGGCTCGCCGACCTCGGTCGGCAGCGGCAATTCGGGCAACGGCGGGCGCGGCAGGCGGCCGATCACCGAGCACTCCAGGTTGACCAGTTCCACCGGACTGCCCGGCTCGCTGTAGGAATACAGAGACTGGTGACGCTGGTGGAAGGCGTCGCACAGCGCGGTCAGGCCCTGCTCGTCGAGCCGGCTGCTGGCCAGCTCCACGCTGCACTCGTGGATCTGCCCGAGGTAGCGCATCTCCAGGGTGTAGTGGCACTCGATGGCGTCGGCGCCGAAGCCGTCGTCGCGTAGGTTGTCCAGGCCCTTGCCGCGCAGTTCGGCCAGCGCCTGGTTGAGCTGCGCGAGGTCGGCGTGGCCGGCGTCCAGGCGCATCGGCAGGGTGGTCAGCTGGTCGTAGCGCATGTCGGAGAGGATCTGGCCGAAGGCGCACAGGCCGGAGGCGACCTTGGGGATCAGCACGGTGTGGATGCCGATCTCTTCGGCCAGGCGCACCACGTGCAGGCCGGCTGCGCCGCCGGCACCGATCAGGGCGAAGTCGCGCGGATCGTGGCCGCGCTCGATCGACACGCGGCGGATGCCGTTGACCATGTTCAGGTTGACCAGGGTGGTGATGCCGTAGGCCGCGCGCTCGATGCTGATGCCCAGCGGGTCGGCGATCTTGCTGCGGATGGCGTCCAGCGCCGCCTGGCGGTTGAGGCGGATGCTGCCGCCGAGCAGGGCGCCGTCGGGCAGGTAGCCGAGCACCAGGTTGGCGTCGGTCACCGTGGGTTCGGTGCCGCCCTTGCCGTAGCACACCGGGCCGGGCTTGGCGCCGGCGCTGCGCGGGCCGACCTGGAGCATGCCGAACTCGTCGAGGTGGGCGATCGAGCCGCCGCCGGCGCCGAGGGTTTCCACCTGGATCATCGGCACGCCGATACGCTGGCGCAGGAAGTCGACGTCCTTGCTGAAGTTGGTGCGCCCGGCGCTGGTCAGGGTGATGTCGAACGAGGTGCCGCCCATGTCGACGGTGATCACGTTGTCGATGTCGAACGGCTTGGCCACCGACAGACCGGCCTGCGGCGCCGAGGCCGGGCCGGAGTTGATCGCGTTGACCGCGCGCTCGCGCATCATGCCGCCCGGCGCCAGGCCGCCGTTGGACTGGAAGTAGCGCACCGGCTGCTGGGCGCCGAGCTCCTCGAACAGCGTGTCGATGCGCTCGACGTAGCGCGCCATCACCGGGCTCAGGTAGGCGTTGACCACGGTGGTCGAGGTGCGGGTGTATTCGCGGATCTGCGGGAACACCTCGACGCCGGTGCAGACGAACACCCCGGGCAGGGCAGCGCGCACCATCTCGGCGGCGCGCTGCTCGTGGGTCGGGTTGCGCACCGACCAGACGAAGGAGATCGCCACCGCCTCGACGCCCTCGGCGCGGAAGTACTCGATGGCCTCGCGCACCGCGGCCTCGTCCAGAGGGCTGTACTCGCGGCCGTCGCTGAGGATGCGCCCGCCCACCGGGCGGCGCAGGTGGCGCGGCACCAGCATGTGCGCCGGCGGGTAGTGGGCGTCGTAGCGGTGGCCTTCCTCCTTGTGGCCGAGACGGATCTCCAGGCTGTCCTCGTGACCCTCGGTGCACAGCAGGCCGACCTTGACCCCGGTGCGCTCGATCAGCGCGTTGAGCGCCACGGTGGTGCCGTTGATGCACAGGTCGCAGTCGGCAATGATCTCGGCCGGCGAGCGGCCGACGGCGTCGGCGATCTGCGCCAGGCCGGCGCGGATCGCGAGGGTTCCGTCCTGCGGGGTGGACGGCGCCTTGAACAGCTGCACGCCGCCGTCGCGGTCGGCGAGGATGAAGTCGGTGAAGGTGCCGCCGGCGTCGATGCCCAGACGATATTGGTTACGCATGTCGATGTTCCTCAGCAGTGCTCAGTGGGGGGCGCGGGCGGCGCGGGTGGCGGCTTCGTCGAGATGGCCGTCGGCGTCGACGATCACCCCGTACTCGAGGCGCGCGCCCTCGGCGGAGACCAGGCCGTTGCGCAGGTCGTCGAGGACCGCGGCGACCGGGCGGCGCAGCGGGTCGCCGTAGCCACCGCCACCGGGATTGACGTTGATCACCCGCTCGCCGGGGCGCACGGTCAGCACTGGGTTCTGGATGTAGTGGGTTTCCTCGCCGTCGGCGCGGCGGTGGATCAGGCGGCCGAGCTTGGGTTCGATCAGCGCGTTGCGTGCCCCGGCGGCGCCGGCGGTGGCCAGCTGGCGGCCCTCGCCGAAGCCGACCACGGTCATCTCGTGCTCCAGCGGTTCGATCTCCAGGCGGGTGCCGGAGCCGCCGCGCAGCTCGCCGGCGCCGCCGCTGTCGCTCATCAGGCTGTAGCGGTGGATGACGATCGGGTAGGAGTACTCGAGCAGCTCGATGTCGCCGCTCATCAGCGCGCCGAAGCAGCACAGCGGGCCGCAGGCGTGCCAGCCGTCCATCACCTTGTTGGCGCCGGCGCCGGAGATGATCGAGGCGAGCACCATGGTCACGTACTCGTCGCCGCCGCGGCGCGGGTCGTGGCCGGCGATGTTGATGCCGCTTGCGTGGCCCCAGGAGGCGGTGACGCGCTCGGGCGCGGCCTGCTCCAGCGCCAGACGCACGGCGTCGGCGAGGGTTTCCATCGGCGTGGTGGTGCAGTTGACGTGCGGCGCCGGCTCCTCGGCGTTGCACAGGGTGCCCTTGGGCCCGAGGTCGACGCTGACGCAGCGGTACAGGCCTTCGTTGTAGGGCGGCGGCACCTGGGCGAACATCATCAGGCCCAGGTAGACCCCGGACACCGAGTTGCCCTCGTAGGAGTTGATGAAGTAGGGCACCTGGGGCGGGCTGTCGATGCGCACGTGCGCCTCGTCGCCGCGGATTTCCACGTGGGCGGTGATCGCCAGCTCGCCGAGGCCGTGGCCGGAGTCCTCGAGGATCGCGGTGCCGCTGTAGTGGCCGTCCGGCACGTCGCGCAGCAGGGCGCGCATGTGGCGGTCGGCCATGTTCTTCAGCTCGGCGATGCAGGCGCGCACCTGCTCGACGCCATACTTGGCCACCAGCTCCAGCAGGTGGCGCTCGCCGACGCAGCAGGCGCCGTACTGGGCATTGATGTCGCCCTCCTGGTAGGGACGGGCGCGCATGTTGGTGAGCAGCAGGTTGAACACGTCCTCGCGGCGTTTGCCGTTGGTCCACAGCTTGACCGGCGGAATGCGCAGGCCTTCGGCGTAGATCTCCTTGGCGTCCGGGTTGTAGCCGGCCGGCACCGGGCCGCCGATGTCGGTGAGGTGGCCCTTGCACACGGTCCAGAACACCAGCTCGCCCTGGTAGAACACCGGTTTGTACATGCAGCAGTCGAGGATGTGGCTGCCCTTGTAGGCCGGGTCGTTGTGATAGATCACGTCGCCTTCGGCGATGTCGCCCGCGAAGAACTCGGCCACGCACTTCATCGCCGGGATCAGTGAGCCGAGGTGGATCGGGATGTCCTGGCCTTGCAGGATCATTTCCGGGAAGTGGTCGAACAGGGCGTTGGAATAGTCGTGGGCCAGGTTGAACACGCTCGACCGGCCGGTCTTTTCCAGGGTCAGGGTCATCTCGCGCTGGGCCGTTTCGAGCGCACCGCGCACGACCGCCAGGGTGATCGGATCTACTGTACTCATGGGTCACCACATCTTGTTGTTGTCGGACAGGGGCGCCGTGGGAGGCGCCGCCCTGCTCAACAAGCTACGCGGCGCGCGGCGCCCGGGCTTGTCGTGGGGCGCACCGGTTTTTGCGTCTGCGTGCACTCGTTCGTGGGTCACGGCGGCGGGCGCGGACGAAAAAAAAAGGCCAGCGCGAGGCTGGCCTGAACAGGGGACTATCGGGTAGCGATACGGCGGCTCAGAAGTAGTAGCCGATGTTGCTGTACAGCTGGTTTTCCCAACGGTCGCTGCCGCCGGCGCCGAGGCTCTGGGTGTAGCTGCCGCCGCCGATGTATGGATCGTGCTTGCCGTGCAGCCATTCCAGGGCGATCCACAGCGGGCCGAAGGTGAACGAACTGCCGGCGATGAAGCGCTGCGAGTCCTCGAAGCCGCTGACGTCCTTGGTGAAGTGGCTGTAGTTGGCGTACAGCTTGACCCCGGAGAGCCAGCCGTACTCGCCGGGCAGCGTATAGCTGAGGTCGGCGACGTAGAGGTTGCCCTTGGCGGCGACGTTGAAGGTGCCGTCGAAGCTGCCGAAGGTCACCAGCTTGTCGCTGCCGGGATTCTCCGGGGTCATTTCCTGGCGTGCCGCCAGCATCTGCACGCCCCAGGGGCCGTGCGTGCCGAGGTAGTGCAGGGCCAGGGCGTGGCGATGGCCGTCGTCGCCGGTGTCCTGGTTCTCCAGGGTTGAGGTCAGCGCCGAGACGCCGATCTCCGAGGTCCAACTTCCCAGCTCCAGGCTGCGTGCCAGACGTGCGACCAGGATGTCTTTCTCGTGGTTGTCGCTGCCGTCGACCACGTAGGCGTCGGCGCTGGCCACCCCGGTGCCGTAGGTGGTGCCGCCGCGGCTGGTGCCGTGGCCCTGTTCGGCCGGCATGGCGAACCAGGCCGCCTGCAGGTTCCACGCGCCGCTCTGCTGGGTGTACTTGATGCCGATGTCCTGGGCGTCCTCCATGCCGATCACGCTGCCCAGGGTCTCGAAGAAGGTGCTGCCGTAGTAGGGCTGCAGGCCGAACGGCACCGGGATCAGGCCGGCCTGGACCTGGTGGTCGGCGTCGAACCGGTAGCCCAGCCAGGCGTACTCGGCGAAGGAGATGTCGCCGACCTCGTCGGTGTAGTCGAACGGGTAGTGCTTGCCGTAGAAGCGGTACTTGGCCGCGCCGATCCAGCTGTCCGAGGTGTAGGCGGCGGTGAGGAAGGCGGTGTCGAAGCCGAACTCGGAGAGATCGCGGTCGGGATCGTAGTCCAGGCGGGCGCGGATGGCGCCGCCGAGGTCGAGGTTGTCGGTGACCTGCACGGCGCTGGCCGGCAGGGCAAAGGCGGCCAGCAGCGGCCACAGCAGCAGGGTGGTGCGGCGGGAAAGCGGGTGACGCATGAGGTGTCTCCGGGTGTTGTCGTTGTTTTTTCGGGCACACCGGAACGCGCTGCCGGGGGGCGGCGCGTTCCGAAACGGGGAGGGAGTCGGGCAGGCGGGCGCCTGCGCCGGACTCAGAGGCTGTCGGTGCTGGCTGACCAGGCGCGCCGGCGGTTGGCGGACAGCAGCCGGTAGCCGGCGAAGGCGACGACGAAGGTGGCCGGCGCCGCGAAGGTGGCCAGGCTGGCGTCGCCGACCTTGAGCAGGACGATGCCCGTGGCCGCGGCGGCGAACCAGGCGAGCAGGCCGCGGGCGTTGAAGGCCGGCAGGCTGGTGTCGTCGGCCGGCGGCGCGCCGCGCGCGGCGAGAATGTGCGCCAGGGCGATGGCCACCCAGGCGACGATGAAGATGCTCTGCCAGGCCAGAGCCTGGAGGATGTAGCTGAACACGTCGAAGCGCATCAGCAGGTAGACCACCAGCCCGGTGAGCGCCGCCCAGGCCATGTAGGGCACGCGGCCGAGGCCCAGGCCGGTGCACAGCGCCTGCAGGTTGGTCGCGCCGAGGAAGAAGTTGCCGGTATTGATGCGAGTCTGGGTGACCCACACGAACAGCAGGCCCCAGATGCCCATCAGCTGGACGATCGACAGCACCACCGACACCTCGCTGACACCGCCCTCGGTGGGGATGGTGGCGGCGAGGAAGATCCCGGCCAGGCCGTTGAGCAGGAAGGCCACCGCGTAGAACGGCATGCCGAAGTTGAAGCGCGCGTGGTAGTCGCTGTCCTCGGGGCGGCCGAAGCGGGCGTAGTCCCAGGTGTACATCATCAGTACCCAGACGCCCATGAAGTAGGTGAAGCAGTTCCACCAGCCGTACTCGACCGCGCCGCCCGCCGGGACCAGATCCAGCCAGGCGGAGGAGTAGCCGTGCTCGCCGACCGCCATCAGCAGGGTCGCCAGCAGGCCGAGCAGGTACAGCGGCAGCAGCACGCCGTTGAGCTTGTCCAGCCAGCGCATGGCGTGGCCGAAGATCAGCAGCACGCTGTACACCACCACGATCAGGTAGGCCTGCTCGAGGCTCACCGCGCCGGCGTAGTGGTTGAGGGCCACCGCCATCACCGAGCCCTCGAAGGCGGCGTAGTAGATGGCGGTGGCGCTGAACAGCAGGGTCGCCAGGGCGGCGCCGGCGCGGCCGAACAGCCGGCGCGAGAACTGCGCCACCGACAGCCCACTGGCAATGGCGTAGCGGCTGATCACCGCGTTGATCGCCCCGTAGCAGACCACCGACAGCAGCAGGCCGACGATCGCGTTGCGCGTGCCGAAGCCCATCGCCAGGGCGGCGCCGACCACCAGGTAGAACATCGCGCTGCAGATGCCCCACCAGGCCATGGTCAGCGAGCTGCGGCTGAGGCGTTGATCGAGGGGTACCGCGCTATCGGTCCCCGAATACTGGTTTGCAGGTTTTCCGGCCATGACAGATCTCTTGTTGTTGTTGGAAGAAACGAGAGGTCATGACAGTAGAAAAATCGGCGCGGTCGGGCTTGCTGTTGCGGGCCCGGGCTTTTGTCGAGGGGTGCACTGCTGCTGCGCGGCGCTTGCCGCGCCGGAATCAGCGCGGATACAGCGGTGGCAGCGAGCCGGCCGGTGGCTCGCCGTTGGCGAGGTGATGGGCGGGGGGCAGGCTGCCGATGGCCTGCCACAGTGCCTCGCCCTGCCAGGAATGGCCGGTTTCGCTGTACAGCGCGCCGTTGAGGCCGTCGAGGGCGTCGGACAGCGGCACGTAGCGCGCGGCCATGTCGGCGAGGGTTTCCGGCTGCTGGCGCGCCCAGGCGTCGAGCGCCTGGCGGGTGGCGTGGGGGTCGTTGCTCTGGCAGGCGCGCCGCAGGTCGTCCTGCAGGGTGCGCGGGCTGGGGCCGCTGGCGGCGGCGCGGGCCACCGCCGGCAGGCGCCGCGCGCGCCACCACAGGCCGAAGCCGAGCAGGGTGGTCAGGCCGAGCAGAGCGGTGGACAACTGCCACGGCCACAGGGTGACCTCGACTGCCCGCGGCGCGCTCGGCACCACGGGTGCGGCCTCCACCACCAGTGCCGGGTTCTCCTCCACCTCCAGGGTGTGGGCCGGCAGACGGCTGCGCATCAGGCGGTCCTCGACGGTGCTCCACCACACCACTTCCAGCGCCGGCAGCTCGATGCGCCCGGCGGCGGTCGGCACCAGGGCGCTGCTTTCCTCGCGACTGCCGATCAAGCCGTGCTCGCCCTCGCGGTTGCTCAGCCGCGGCTGCTCCGGATAACGGCGCAGCCAGGGCTCCTGGATGCGCGGTTCGAGCAGTGGCAGCTGCGAGCTGGCCAGCCCCTCGGCGCGGATCAGCAGGCTGCGGGTCAGCGAATCACCGACCTGCAGCTTGTCCGCCGGCGGGCTCCAGTGCTCGCTCAGGTTCAGCACCCGGGCCGGCAGCCAGGGCGCGCCGGCCGGGTAGTCGGCTGGCTTGGGCTTCACCTGCAGGGTCAGCGCCGGCGAGCGCACCTGCACCGGCCGCCCGCTGCGCGGCCCGAACGGCTGCTGGCTGGTCGCCTGCGGATCGAGGGCGGTGGCGCTGAACAGCAGGGCGGGAATCGACAGCTCGCCGCTCTGCTGGGGAAACAGCGCATAGCGCGTTTCGATCACGCCGTGGCGCACGCCGCCGATCAGGGTCTCGTAGGTGCGCTGCGAACCCAGAGGCTCCACGCGCGCCTCGGCGATTTCCAGCGGGCTCAGCTGGCTGTCGTCGTACAGCGCCAGCGAGTGGTAGACGCTCAGGGTGAGGATGGCCTGGGCCTGTACGTAGACGCTGTCCTGATCGAGCTGGGCGTCGACGAAGACCGGTGCCAGGCTTTGCGCGGCAGCGACCGGTCTGGCTTCGCTGACCTGCAGGGTGATGGCCGGCGAGCGCGCCTCGCCGATCTGCAGCGAGGGAATCTGCAGCTGCCCGGCCACGCGCGGTTGCAGGCCGATGACCAGCCGGCTGTTCAGGTCGCCCGACTCGCCGTCATCACCCTGGCGGGTCAGCAGACGGGTGTCGAGAACTTCGAACTGCTCCTCGAGGGGCGTCAGGTTGGGGCGGCCGAACAGCACCGGGTCGTCGCTCTCCAGGGTCAGCTCGACGATTTCGCCCACGGCCAGTTCGCTGCGGTCGACCCGCGCCCGCAGTTCGGCGGCTTGGCTGGCGAGGCTGGTGATCAGCAGAGCGAATGCCGCCGCCAGGCAGAGCAGGGCGCGCAGCCAGCGGCGGATGGGCAGGGTGGTGACCGGGGTGTGCATGGACGCGCTCATCGGGGGAGTTCCTGCCGCTGTTGCTGCTCGTACCAGAACTTGCGGCGCAGCAGTTCGGCCGGGTCATCGGGGATCTGGCGCAGCCATTGCTCCAGGGCCTGGCGCTGTTCGCCGCGCTCGGGGGGCGGCGCCGCTTCGGGCTCGGCGGGCGTCTGGCGGGGCGCCTCCGTGCTGGGGGCCTGCTCCTCGCCAGCGCCTGCCGTGGGGTCACTGGCCGGAATGCTGGCCGCCGGCGTTTCCTGTGCCGGTGGGCCCTCTTCGCGTCGGCTGTCGCTCGGCGTCTGGGCGGGATGCTGACTGGCAGCGCTGCGCTCGCCGGCGGCCGCGCGGGCGGATTCCGCCGCGTCGCGCTCCTCGCGCTCGCTTTCGGCGGCAGCCTGCGCGGCGGCCTGCGCCTGGCTGAGCAGCAGTTGCGCGACCAACTCGCGATTATGGCGCGCCACCTCCAGCTGCGGATCCTCGCGCAGCGCCTGCTCGTAGGCATCCAGCGCGCCTTCCAGCTCGCCGCCGCGGGCCAGGGCGTTGCCGCGGTTGTAGTGGGCGGTGGCGTCCGTGCCCTGGGCAAAGGCTTCGGCCGCCGCGGCGTAGTCGCCGGCCTGGTAGTGGGCCAGGCCACGCCACTGCGGATCGCTGAAGCGCTGCGCGGCTTCCGCCGGGCGCCCGGCCTCGAGCAGGCGGCGGCCTTGCTGGTCGTCGCGCCACCACAGATCGGCGAAGTCCAGGGCCATGGCCGGTGGCGGTGTGATCAGCAGGGCGGCGAGGGCGAACAGCCAGCCGCGGCGGCCGGCGCAGGCGGCCAGCAGGAGCAGCGGCAGCAGCAGCCAGTGACCCTGGTCGGCCCAGCCGGCCAGCGGCTGCATGGCCGGCGCGGCCTCGCGGCGGGCGCCACGGCTGGCCAGCAGGCCGAGGTCGGCCAGATCGCCATCGTCCAGGCGCAGGGCGCTGTAGCTGCCGCCTAGGCTGGCGGCGAAGGCGGCCAGCTGCTCGCCGTGCAGTCGTGGCAGGACGATGCTGCCGGCCGCATCACGCAGAAAGCCGCCATCTTCCAGCGGCACCGGGGCGCCGGCCGGGGTGCCGACGCCGAGCAGCAGCAGCTGGTTGTCGCGTCCCGCCAGGGCGGCGCGGATGCCGCTCTGCTCGGCGGCGTCGAGGGCGCCGCTGAGCAGCAGCAGGCGGCCCTGGCCGTTGGCGCCCTGGTCGAGCAGGGCGAGGGCACGCTGCACGGCCAGGTCGGCACGCTGGCCGGGCGCGGGCATCAGCGACGGGGTCAGGGCGCCCAGCAGGTTCTGCGCGGTGGCCAGGTCGTCGGACAGCGGCACCAGCACATGGGCGCTGCCGGCGTAGACGACGATGGCGGTCTGCGCCTCGCCGCGTGCGGCGAGCAGGTCGAGCAGCTTGCGCCGGGTCTGCTCGAGACGATTGGGCGCCAGGTCGGCGGCGAGCATCTGCGGGGTCAGCTCGATGATCGCCACCAGTGGGTCGCTGCGCAGCTGCGCCGGCTGCTGCAGGCGTTGCCAGCCGGGGCCGATCAGCGCCAGCAGGGCCAGCAGCCAGGCCAGGCCGAGCAGCAGCCAGGCCAGCCGGCTCTGCCGGTGGCGGCCGCCCTGCAGCAGCCAGGGCTGGAACGCCGCCGGCAGCAGCGCCTGCCAGCGGCCGAGGCGGCGCTCGCGGTGCCACAGGCGCCAGAGCAGCCAGCCGCCCAGCGGCAGCAGCAACAGCCAGGCGGGACGGGCCAGATGGGGCAGCAGGTCGCTCATGGCCGCCTCCGCCGCAGGCGCAGCGGCACCTGCGGCCACAGTTCGTGGGCGACCAGCAGCAGGCTGAGCAGCATGGCTGCGGCCAGCGGCCAGGCGTACAGCGGACGGACCTGGTACACCGTGGTGGGCGCCTGGGCCGCCGGCTCGAGGCGATCGAGGGTGGCGGCGATGCGCCGTAGCTCGTCCTGCGAGCGGGCGCGGAAGTATTCGCCGCCGCTGACTTCGGCCAGCTCGCGCAGCAGCGGCTCGTCCAGATCGAGGCCGGGGTTGAGGCCATAGAGGCCCATCGCGCCGGCCTGGTCGGCATCGGCGCCGATGCCGATGGTGTAGATGCGCATCCGCTCGCCGGCGGCCAGGCGCGCGGCAGTCAGCGGGGCCACCTCGCCGCCGGTGTTGGCACCGTCGGTGATCAGGATAAGCACCCGGCTGTCGGCAGGGCGCTGGCGCAGGCGCTTGACGGCCAGGCCGATGGCGTCGCCGATGGCGGTGTTCTTGCCGGCGATGCCGACCACCGCCTCGTCCAGCCAGCTGCGCACGCTGTGGCGGTCGAAGGTCAGTGGCGTCTGCAGGTAGGCCTGGCTGCCGAACAGGATCAGGCCGAGGCGGTCGCCGGTGCGGCCCTCGATGAACTCACCGAGCAGCCGCTGGACCAGGGTCAGGCGGCTGACCAGCTCGCCCTGCCACTGCATGTCGCGATAGTCCATGGAGCCGGATACATCCACCGCCAGCAGCAGGTCGCGCCCGCTCGAGGGCAGCGGCAGCGGTTCGCCCAGCCACTGCGGGCGCGCCGCGGCGAGCAGCAGCAGCAGCCAGAGCAGGCTGAACGGCGCCTGGCGTCGCCAGCCCGGCAGGCGCGGACGGGCACGGCGTCCGGCGAGGCTTTCCAGCTCGTCGAGAAAGCTCACCTTGAGCGCCGCCTCGCCGCTGTCGGCCGGCGGCAGCAGCAGGCGCAGCAGCCAGGGCAGCGGCAGGAGCAGGAAGACCCAGGGCCAGGCGAGTTCAAGCATGCTTGCGGATCCAGGTTTCCACGGCCTGCTGCAGGCCGTTGATCGCCTTGTCGTCGAGCCGGCAGTCGGCGCGGTAGGTGCCTTCCACCAGGATCATCCAGCGGGTCAGGCCGGCGGCCGGGCAGCGGTTGTCGAGAAACGCCAGCCAGGCCCGCCCACTCAGGGTATGGCTGTGGCTGTCGGGATAGTGGACGCGGCACAGGCGCTTGAGCAGGGCATTGATCGCCTGCAGCCAGGGGCCGGCCGGGGCGCGGTCGTAGGGGCGCGGCAGGCGCTGCAGCTCGTCGAGGGCGGCCTGGCGCTGCGGGTCGAGCGCTTCGGCAGCGGGTGGCGGGGCTTCCTGGCGCTGCCACCAGGCCCGCCAACGGGCGCGCTGGCGCCAGAGCAGCAGCGCGGCCAGTAGCAGGGCGGCCAGCAGCCACCAGCCGGGGGCCGGCGGCCAGAAGCCGGGCGGCGGCGGCGCAATCGGCGCGGCGAGCTGCTCGAGCGGGTTCATGCCTGCTGCCCCGCATGCTGCGGCAGGGTGTGCTCGCGCAGTTGCTCGATCAGGTCGCGCTGGGTGCTCAGCGGCAGCAGCAGCACGCCGAGCTTCTGCGCCATGCGCTGCCAGCGTTGCCGGCGCGCCTCGCCGCGTTCGCGCCAGGTTTGGCGCAGCTCGGCGTCGCCGGTGTCCAGTTCGAGGCGGGCATGGGCATCGGCAAAGCGCAGCAGGCCGGCGGCCGGCAGCGCGTGGTCGAGGGGATCGGACAGCGGCAGCAGGATCAGGTCGCAGTGGCGGGCCAGCAGGGCGCACTGCTGTTCGCCGCTGTCCAGCAGGGTCCGCTCGTCGCAGATCACCAGCACCAGGCTGCCCGGGCGCAGCACCTCGCGGGCGCGGCGCAGGGCCAGGCCGAGGCCGTCGCCGGCCACCTCGGTCGCGTCGGGCGCGGCCAGCGCCTGGTTGGCCTTGACCAGGCGGCCGAGCAGCTGCAGCAGGCTCTGCTTGCTGCGCCGCGGGCGCACCTCGGTGCAGTGACTGTCGTCGAACACCAGACCGCCGATGCGGTCGTTGTGGGCCAGGGCGGCCCAGCCGAACAGCGCGGCGGTCTGCGCGGCGAGCACCGACTTGAAGCACTGGCCGCTGCCGAAGAACAGCCGCGGGCTCTGCTCGATCAGCAGGAATACAGGACGCTCGCGCTCCTCGTGGAACAGCTTGGTGTGCGGCTCCTGGGTGCGTGCGGTGACCCGCCAGTCGATGTTGCGCACGTCGTCGCCGGCCTGGTAGACACGCACCTGGTCGAAGTCGACGCCGCGGCCGCGCAGCTTCGAATGGTGCAGGCCGATCAGCGGGCTGCGCCGCAGGGCGCTGGAGAACAGCTGCACCTCGCTGAGGCGGTGGCGCATGTCCAGCAGTTCGGCGAGGCTGACCATCACCCCCGGCAGCAGCGTGTCGGTATGCATGGCGGGCTCAGGCGACCGCGACCAGGTCGAGGATGCGCTGGATCACGCGGTCCTGGTCGATGCCGGCGGCCTCGGCCTCGAAGGACAGGATGATGCGGTGGCGCAGCACATCGAACAGCACCGCCTGGATATCCTCCGGGCTGACGAAGTCGCGGCCGGCCAGCCAGGCATGGGCGCGCGCGCAGCGGTCGAGGGCGATGGAGCCGCGCGGACTGGCGCCCCAGGAGATCCACTCGGCCAGCTCGGCGTCGAAGCGCGCCGGCGTGCGGGTCGCCATGATCAGCTGGATCAGGTACTCCTCCACCGCGTCGGCCATGTACAGGCCGAGGATTTCCTTGCGGGCGGTGAAGATCGCCTCCTGGCTGACCCGCTGCTCCGGCTCCGGCTGGGTCTCGCCGCTGATCGCCTCGCCGCGCGCCTGGTGGAGGATCTTGCGTTCCACCGCGGCATCCGGAAAGCCGATCTTCACGTGCATCAGGAAGCGGTCGAGCTGCGCCTCGGGCAGCGGGTAGGTGCCCTCCTGCTCGATCGGGTTCTGCGTGGCCATGACCAGAAACAGCGGTGGCAGGTTGTAGGTGCTGCGCCCGATGCTCACCTGGCGCTCGGCCATCGCCTCGAGCAGTGCCGACTGCACCTTGGCCGGGGCGCGGTTGATCTCGTCGGCCAGTACCAGGTTGTGGAAGATCGGTCCCTGCTGGAACACGAAGCTGGTGGTTTCCGGACGGTAGATCTCGGTGCCGGTGATGTCCGCCGGCAGCAGGTCGGGGGTGAACTGGATGCGGTGGAACTCGGCTTCCAGGCCGGCGGCCAGATCCTTGATCGCCTTGGTCTTGGCCAGCCCCGGGGCGCCCTCGACCAGTAGGTGGCCGTCGGCGAGCAGGGCGATCAGCAGGCGTTCGACCAGCTTTTCCTGGCCGAGGATCTGGCTGGAGAGGTACTGGCGCAGGGCGATCAGCGCGTCACGATGGGGCATGTCGGGGCTCGGCAGGGAATGGCCGGCTTTTTGGGCCGGACGGGGTATCAACTTTAATGCATCTGCCCCTGCCTCGACTAACTTGTGATGAGGGGGCGTGCCGGCAGCGTGAACCGATGCGTGCCGGTCACCCGATCACCTCATTCAGCGGAGCGTGCCCATGGCCTTTTTCAGCGCAGCGGACCGGGACGAGTTCCACCGCCAGCTGCAGGTGTTGCTCGAGCGCCAGGTCGGCGAAGCAGGCCTGGCGCAGGTGGCGTTGTTCGCCCGGCAGTTCTTCGCCAGCGTGGCGCTCGACGAGCTGGGCGAGCGACGCCTGGCCGATCTGGCCGGTTGCTGCCTGTCGGCCTGGCGTATGCTCGGGCGCTTCGATCCGGACGTCGCCCAGGTGCATCTGTTCAGCCCCGACTACGAGCGCGATGGCTGGCAGTCGCCGCACAGCGTGCTGCAGGTGCTGCATGCCGACATGCCATTCCTGGTCGACTCGCTGCAGCTGGAACTGCGCCGCCGCGGGCATACCATCCACAGCCTGCAGAGCTGTGTGCTCGGCCTGCGCCGCGACGCCCAGGGCGGCCTGCTCGAGCTGCTCGCGCCGGGGGCGCTGGACGAAACCGCCAGCCGCGAGGCGCTGATCAGCCTGGAGATCGACCGCTGCGCCAGTGCTGGCGAGCAGCACATGCTGGTCAAGGCGCTGCGCGAGGTGCTCGGCGAGGTGCGCCTGGCGGTGACCGACTTCGCGGCGATGCGCGCGCGGGTGGACGCGCTGCTGGCGACTCTGGAGTCGGCCTGCCTGGCGGCGCACGTCGAGGATTGTGCCGAGGTGCGCGGCTTCCTCGACTGGCTGCTGGATGACCACTTCACCTTCCTCGGCTACGAGGAGTTCCAGGTCGAGGCGCAGGCCGACGGCAGCGGGCTGATCGTCTACGACGAGGCCTCGCTGCTCGGACTGTCGCGGCGCCTGCGCCACGAGTTGCCGGCGGCGCAGCGCTGGGTATCGCCGCAGGCTTTGGCCTGGCTGCGCACGCCCTGTCTGCTGTCGTTCGCCAAGGCCGACCAGCCGGGGCGGGTGCATCGCGCGGCCTACCCGGACTTCGTGTCTCTGCGCCAGTTCGACGCCGACGGCCAGTTGCTGCGCGAGTGCCGCTTCATGGGGCTGTACACCTCCGCGGTGTATACCGAGAGCGCGCGGTGCATTCCCTGCGTACGCGGCAAGGTGGACGAGGTGATCCAGCGCTCCGGATTCGATCCGCTCACCCACCTGGGGCGCAGCCTGCAGCAGGTGCTCGAGGTGCTGCCGCGCGACGATCTGTTCCAGACCCCGGTCGAGGATCTCTGCGCCACCGCGGTGGCCATAGTGCAGATCCAGGAGCGCAACCGACTGCGCCTGTTCCTGCGCCGCGATCCCTATGGGCACTTCTGCTACTGCCTGGTCTACGTGCCGCGCGAGATCTACTCCACCGAGACGCGCCTGCGGATCGAGCGGGTGCTGCGTCAGCGCCTGGCGGCCAGCGACTGCGAGTTCTGGACCTGGTTCTCCGAGTCGGTGCTGGCGCGGGTGCAGTTCATCCTGCGCGTCGATCCGCATCAGCCCGTACAGGTCGACCCGCAGCGGCTCGAGCAGGAGGTGATCCAGGCCTGTCGCAGCTGGCAGGACGAATGCGCCAGCCTGGTGGTGGAAAGTTTCGGCGAGGCCCAGGGCACCGACCTGTTGGCCAGCTTCGCCGGCGGTTTTCCGGCGGGCTACCGCGAACGCTTCGAACCGCACCTGGCGGTGGTCGACCTGCGCCACCTGCTCAGCCTGTCGGCCGAGCGGCCGCTGGTGATGAGTTTCTACCAGCCGTCGCTGCAGCACGATGCGCTGCTGCACTGCAAGATCTACCACGCCGACGCCCCGCTGCCGCTGTCGGACCTGCTGCCGATCCTGGAGAACCTCGGCCTGCGGGTGTACGGCGAGTACCCGTTCCGCCTGCGCCGTCAGGACGGCCGCGAGTTCTGGATCCACGACTACAGCTTCACCTACGCCGAAGGCCTCAGCGTCGACCTGCAGCAGCTCAACGACACCCTGCAGGACGCCTTCATTCACATCGTCCGCGGCGCGGCGGAGAACGACGGCTTCAACCGCCTGGTGCTCAACGCCGGCCTGCCCTGGCGCGAGGCGGCGCTGCTGCGCGCCTACGGGCGCTATCTCAAGCAGATCCGCCTGGGCTTCGATCTCGGCTACATCGCCGCGACCCTGAACAATCATGCGCACATCACCCGCGAACTGGTGCGCCTGTTCAAGACCCGCTTCTACCTGGCGCGCAAGCTGTCCGCCGAGGAGCTGGCGGACAAGCAGCAGCGTCTGGAGCAGGCCATCCTCGGCGCGCTGGAGCAGGTCCAGGTGCTCAACGAGGACCGCATCCTGCGCCGCTACCTGGAGCTGATCCGTGCCACCCTGCGCAGCAACTTCTACCAGAACGCCGCCGACGGCGGTGCCAAGGACTACTTCAGCTTCAAGCTCGATCCGCAGCAGATCGCCGAGATGCCGCGGCCGGTGCCGCGCTACGAGATCTTCGTCTACTCGCCGCGGGTCGAGGGCGTGCATCTGCGCGGCGGCAAGGTCGCGCGCGGCGGCCTGCGCTGGTCGGACCGCGAGGAGGACTACCGCACCGAGGTGCTCGGCCTGGTCAAGGCCCAGCAGGTGAAGAACGCGGTGATCGTGCCGGTCGGCGCCAAGGGCGGCTTCGTGCCGCGGCGCCTGCCGGCCGGCGGTACCCGCGACGAGATCCAGGCCGAGGCCATCGCCTGCTACCGCCTGTTCATCAGCGGCCTGCTGGATCTGACCGACAACCTCAAGGAGGGCCGGGTGGTGCCGCCGGCGCAGGTGGTGCGCCACGACGAGGACGATCCCTACCTGGTGGTGGCGGCGGACAAGGGTACCGCCAGCTTCTCCGACATCGCCAATGCGCTGTCCGCCGACTACGACTTCTGGCTCGGCGATGCCTTCGCCTCCGGCGGCTCGGCCGGCTACGACCACAAGGGCATGGGCATCACCGCGCGCGGCGCCTGGGTCGGCGTGCAGCGGCATTTCCGCGAGCGCGGCGTCGACGTGCAGCAGGAGCCGATCAGCGTGGTCGGCATCGGCGACATGGCCGGCGACGTGTTCGGCAACGGCCTGCTGCGCTCGGAACAGCTGCTGCTGGTCGGCGCCTTCAACCACCAGCACATCTTCCTCGACCCCGATCCCGACCCGGCGGCGAGCTTCGCCGAGCGCCAGCGGCTGTTCGCGTTGCCGCGCTCGAGCTGGGCGGACTACGACGCCGCGTTGATCTCGCCCGGGGGCGGGGTGTTCCCGCGCAGCGCCAAGAGCATCGAGATCAGTCCCGAAGTGCGTGCGCGGCTGGCCATCGACGCCGAGCGGCTGGCGCCCAACGAGCTGATCAGCGCACTGCTGCGCGCGCCGGTGGACCTGCTGTGGAACGGCGGCATCGGCACCTACGTCAAGTCCAGCCGCGAGAGCCACATGGAGGTCGGCGACAAGGCCAACGACGGCCTGCGCGTCGACGGGCGCGAGCTGCGCTGCAAGGTGGTGGGCGAGGGCGGCAACCTCGGCCTGACCCCGCTCGGCCGCGTCGAGTACTGCCTGCACGGCGGTGCCTGCAACACCGACTTCATCGACAATGCCGGCGGGGTGACCTGCTCCGACCACGAGGTCAACATCAAGATCCTCCTCGGCGAGGTGATGCGCGCCGGCGAGCTGACCCTCCAGCAGCGCAACGCGCTGCTGCGCGAGATGACCGAGGCGGTGGCGACGCTGGTGCTGACCACCAGCTATCGGCAGGCCCAGGCGCTGTCGCTGGCGCAGCGGCATACCCGCGGCCGGCTCGGCGAGTACCGCCGGCTGATGGCGGATCTGGAGAGCCGCGGCCGGCTCGATCGCGCCCTGGAGTTTCTCCCTGCCGATGACGAACTGAACGCGCGGGGCGCCCAGGGCCAGGCGCTGACCCGCCCGGAGCTGGCGCTGCTGCTGTCCTACAGCAAGTTCGACCTCAAGGAATCGCTGCTGCATTCGCCGCTGGTGGACGACGCCTACCTGTGCGAGGAACTCCACGACGCCTTCCCGCCGCTGCTGGTGCAGCGCTTCGCCGCCGCTCTGGAGCATCACCGCCTGCGCCGCGAGATCGTCAGCACGCGCATCGCCAACGATCTGGTCGACCACATGGGGGTGACCTTCGTTCAGCGCCTCAACGAGTCCACCGGCCTGTCGGCGGCGCACATCGCCGGCGGCTGGGTGGTGGTGCGCGACCTGTTCGACCTGCCGAACTACTGGCAGCAGATCGAGGCGCTCGACTACCGGGTGGATGCCGAGCTGCAGCTGGGGCTGATGGAGGAGCTGATGCGCCTGGGCCGGCGCGCCACCCGCTGGCTGCTGCGCAACCGGCGTACCGAGCTGGACCTGGCGCGCGACGTCGAGCACTTCGCGCCCTGCGTCAGCGAGCTGACCGCGAACCTCGAGGAGCTGCTCGAAGGCCCGGCCCGCGAGGCCTGCCAGTTGCGCCGCGAGGAACTGGCGGAGGCCGGCGTGCCGGCCGAGCTGGCCCGGCGGCTGGCCGGCTGCAGCCACCTGTACACCCTGCTGCCGATCATCGAGGCGGCCGATGTCACCGGGCAGCCGCCGATGCGGGTGGCCGCCTGCTACTTCGGCATCGGCGCCGAACTGGAGCTGGGCTGGTACCTGCAGCAGCTCAACGCCCTGCCGGTGGAGAACAACTGGCAGGCGCTGGCCCGCGAATCGCTGCGCGACGACCTCGACTGGCAGCAGCGGGCGATCACCATCGCGGTGCTGCAGATGGCCGAGGGACCGCTGGAAATCGACAATCGGCTGACCCTGTGGCTGGCCCAGAACCAGCCGCTGGTGGCGCGCTGGCGCAACCTGCTCGCCGAGCTGCGCGCCGCCAGTGGCAGCGACTACGCGGTGTACGCGGTGGCCAACCGCGAGCTGCAGGATCTGGCGCAGAGTGCCCAGCGCGGTGTGTGCACTCCGTGACGGCGCTTGAAATTCTGCACGAGTGGTGAGAATTTTGTACGCCTGCGTTGGGCAGCCGGCCTGCGGCGTGGCGCGGGTCGGCCCATGAAAGGATTGCGATGATGAAAAGCCCGGAAGAGTTGCTGCTGTTCGCCGAACGGTTGGCGGCGGTCGAGGAGATCGAGTGCGTGACGCCGGACCTCAACGGCATCCCGCGTGGCAAGACGATGACGGTCGAGGGCTTCCTCTCCGGGCGCCGCCTGCAGCTGGCGCGCGGCGTGCTGCTGCAGTGCCTGATGGGCGGCTATCCGCCGGCGAGCTTCTACGGCGGCGACGACGGCGACCTGGCCTTGCACGCCGATCCGCAACAGGTGCACATCCTGCCGTGGAGCGAGCCGCCGCGCGCGCTGGCCATCTGCGATGCGCTGGAGGTCGACGGCCGGCCCTGCGGGCTGTCCACCCGCGGCCTGTTGCGCCGGGTGCTGGCCGACTACGCGGCGCTGGGGATCACTCCGGTGGTGGCCACCGAGGTGGAGTTCTTCATCTTCGCCCCCAATCCCGACCCGCGCGAACCCTTCCTGCCACCGCTGGGCCTGGACGGGCGCCGCGAAGTCGGTGCCTCGGCCTTCACCGTGGCTTCCAGCAACGGCCTGCGGCCGTTCTTCGCCGAGGTCTACCGCTGCATGGCGGCGCTCGGCCTGCCGCGCGACACCTTCATGCACGAGATGGGCGTCAGCCAGTTCGAGATCAACTTCCCCCACGGCGATGCCCTGCAGCTGGCCGACCAGACCTTCCTGTTCAAGCACCTGCTGCACGAGGTGGCGCTCCAGCACGGGCTGATCGCGGTGTGCATGGCCAAGCCGCTCGGCGGCGTGCCGGGCAGCTCGATGCACATCCACCAGAGCTTGGTCGACGCGTCCGGGCGCAACCTGTTCAGCGCTGCCGACGGCGAGGCGACGCCGGCCTTCGCCCAGTTCATCGGCGGCCTGCAGGCGGGACTAGCCGAGCTGACCCTGCTGCTGGCGCCGAACGTCAACTCCTACCATCGCCTGGCCCATCCCTACGCCTCGCCGAACAACGTCTGCTGGGCCTACGACAACCGCGCCGCCGGCCTGCGCATCCCGGCCAGCGGCCCGGAGGCGCGACGGGTGGAGAACCGTCTGCCGGGCGCCGACGCCAACCCCTACCTGGCCCTGGCCGCCAGCCTCGGCGCCGGCCTCTACGGCCTGGTGCGCGGCCTGCATCCGTCGCTGCCGGCGCGCGGCGAATTCCAGGTGCCGGACGCCCTGCGCCTGCCCAGCAGCATGAACGAGGCGCTGCATCGCCTGCAGCGCAGCAGCCTGGCCCGCGAGCTGTTCGGCGACGAGTTCGTCGACGGCTACCTGGCCAGCAAGGCGCTGGAGCTGGCCAGCTTCCTCGAGGAGATCACCCCCTGGGAGCGGCGCGTGCTGGCGCCGCAGTTGTGAACCGACGCGGCTGACGCCGGTCGGAACCAGACCCGGACTGTCGCGCGAGGCCTGCGGGGGAGCCACGGATCACCGGCCTGAGGGCCGAACCGCCGGCACTGGCCGGCTGCCTCTGGAGGATGCATGCCCCGTTCGATGTTCGCTTTCCCCTCGCTGTACACCGCCACCCTGCTGATGCTGCTCGGCTCCGGCCTGCTGACCACCTACCTGGCCCTGCGTCTGGCCGCCGCGGGCGCGGCCAGTCAGGCCGGCTGGCTGATGGCCGCCCACTACGCCGGGCTGGTGCTGGGCGGCAAGTTCGGTCATCGGCTGATCGCCCAGGTCGGCCACGTGCGCGCCTATGTCGCCGCCGGCGGGGTGGTGACCGCCGCGGTGATCGCCCATGGTCTGTTCGAGTGGATCGGCGCCTGGCTGCCGCTGCGCTTTCTCATCGGTCTGAGCATGATGTGCCAGTTCATGGTGGTGGAGAGCTGGCTCAACGAGCAGGCCGAGCCGCGCAAGCGCGGCCGGGTGTTCTCGATCTACATGACGGCCAGCTACCTGGGCCTTGCGCTCGGTCAACTGGTGCTGGTGCTGCGCCCCGGCCTCGGTCTGGAACCGCTGCTGATGGTGGCGCTGTGCTTCGCGCTGTGCCTGGTGCCGGTGGCGACCACCCGCAGCATCCACCCCGCGCCGCTCACGCCGGCGCCGCTGGAGCCGCTCTTCTTCCTGCGGCGAGTGCCGCAGTCGCTGACCACGGTGGCCATGGCCGGCCTGGCGATCGGCGCCTTCTACGGTCTCGGGCCGATCTACGCCCAGGCCCAGGGGCTGGATACCCGCGAGGTCGGTCTGTTCATGACCACCTGCGTGTTCGCCGGCCTGGTGGTGCAGGCACCGCTCGGTAGGCTGTCCGACCGCTTCGACCGCAGCCTGCTGATCCGCCTGATCGCCGTGGCCCTGGTGCTCACCGTGCTGCCGCTGGGCCTGCTGCCGCGGCCACCGCTGCCGATGATGCTGGCCGTGGGTTTTGTCGTCAGTCTGCTGCTGTTCGCCCTCTATCCGCTGGCCGTGGCGCTGTCCAACGACCACGTCGAGCAGGAGCGCCGCGTCGCCCTGTCGGCGATGCTGCTGGTGGTGTTCGGCGTCGGCGCCTGCATCGGTCCGCTGGTTGCCGGCGAGCTGATGAACCGGGGGGTGCCGCGGCTGCTGTACCTGTTCATCGGCGCCTGCGCGCTGGTGCTGGTGTGGCGGGTGCGCCCGCAGGACGTGCGCGGCCTGCACCGGGTCGACGAGGCACCGCTCGGCCACGTCGCCGTGCCGGTGGCGATGGCCGGCTCGCCGTTGTCGGTGGCCCTCGATCCGCGCGTCGACGAGGCGGTGGTGCAGGAGCAGATGCAGGGCGAGGCCCAGCCGGCGGCCGAGCCGCCACCGGAATCTGACGCCGACGGCGCATCGCCGGCTGCGCCCGTCGCGGCTGACGGAACACGAGGCCCGGAATAGAGCGAGTTCGCAAGAATGGCAGCGGCAAGGCGAAAAACATGTCATAAAATTGACTGACGCCAGCCTTTTGGCTTTACTGCGTGCACTCTTCGAGTGCACCTGCCGAACGCCGTGAACAAGACGCGCCCCGGCAGCCTCTCCAGCCAGTCTCAAGCCGAGCAATCATGTGGCGTGAATCCCGAATCCTGCTGATCGACGACAACCTGCAACGCCGCCATGACCTGGCGGTAATCCTGGATTTTCTCGGCGAGCCATGCAGCAGCTGCAGCAGCAGCGACTGCGCCGCCGTGCTGGCCCCGCTGGAGTCCCATCAGCTGTCCTGCGTGCTGCTCGGCCAGGTCGACAGCAAGGGCGGCGCCCCGCGCCTGCTCAAGCAGCTGGGCGCGCCGACGGAGAATCTGCCGCTGCTGCTGATCGGCGAGCAGGCCACGGCCGACTGGCCGGAAGCGTTGCGCCGCCGCGTGCTGGCGCGCCTCGACATGCCGCCGAGCTACAACCAGCTGCTCGACTCGCTGCATCGCGCCCAGGTCTACCAGCAGGTGTTCGACGTCGCCCGCGAGCGGGGGTTGCAGCGCGAATCCAACCTGTTCCGCAGCCTGGTCGGCACCAGTCGGGTGATCCAGCAGGTGCGCCAGCAGATGCAGCAGGTGGCCGGCACCGAGGTCGGCGTGCTGCTGCTCGGCGAGTCCGGCACCGGCAAGGAGGTGGTGGCGCGCAACCTGCATTACCACTCCGGTCGCCGCGAGTTCCCGTTCGTGCCGTTCAGCTGCACGGCGATCGCTCCCGAGCTGGTGGAGAGCGAGCTGTTCGGCTACGAGCCCGGCGCCTTCGTTGGCGCCATCTCCAGCCACAAGGGGCGCCTCGAACTGGCGGCGGGGGGCACGCTGTACATCGACGAGGTGGCCGACCTGCCGGCGGACCTGCAGGTGCGTCTGCTGCGGGTGCTGCAGGAGGGCCGCTTCAAGCGTCTCGGCAGCGAGGAAGAGCATCCGATCGACGTGCGGGTGATCGCGGCCAGTCGGCACGACCTGGAGCAGCGCGTGGCCGAGGGCAGCCTGCGCGACGATCTCTACTACAGCCTCAACCAGTTTTCCATCGAGCTGCCGCCGCTGCGCGAGCGGGTCGAAGACATCCCGCTGCTGATCAACGAGCTGATCGCCCGCCTGGAACATGAGAAGCGCGGCTCGATCCGCTTCAGTTCGGCGGCCTTGATGTCGCTGTGTCGCCACGACTGGCGCGGCAACGTGCGCGAGCTGGCCAATCTGGTCGAGCGCCTGGCGATCATGCATCCCTACGGGGTGATCGGCGTCGCCGAGCTGCCGAAGAAGTTTCGCCATATCGACGACGAGACAGCGCGCCAGAGCGACGGCTCGTATGGCGAGGCCGCCGAATCGCGGGGGCTGGCGGAAGGCAGCCTGCCGGGGCTGGATGCGCCGGCGCTGCTGCCGGTCGGTGGCCTGGATCTCAAGGACTACCTGAACAGCCTCGAGCGTTCGCTGATCCAGCAGGCGCTGGATGATGCCGGCGGGGTGGTGGCGCGCGCCGCCGAGCACCTGCGGGTGCGGCGTACCACGCTGGTGGAGAAGATGCGCAAATACGGCATGGGCCGGCGCGACGACGAGGAAGGGGAACTCTAGTGGGCTGCCAGTCTGTGGGAGCGCGTGTGGGCCTGGCCAAGGCTCTGCCCAGGCCCGTGCAGGTGATCGCCATCGCCAGCGGCAAGGGCGGCGTCGGCAAGACCCAGACGGCGATCAACCTCGCCTGGGCGCTGGCGGCGCGCGGGCGGCGGGTGATGTTGCTGGATGCCAGTTTCGCCCTGCCCAACGTCGATACCGCGCTCGGTCTGACCCCGCGGCACACGCTGCAGGACGTCCTGGCCGGGCGCTGCCGTCTGGCCGATGCCCTGCTGGGCGGACCGGGCGGCGTGCAGGTGATCGCCGGTTCGGCCGCGGCGGGCGCGGTGGCCGAGCCGAGTGCGCGTCAACTGGCCGGCCTGATCCGCGCCTTCAGCGAGCTGCCGGAGCTGCCGGATGTGCTGCTGATCGACACCGCGCCGGGCATCGGTCTCGGCGTATC
Organism: Pseudomonas linyingensis; assembly: GCF_900109175.1. Classification (GTDB taxonomy): domain Bacteria; phylum Pseudomonadota; class Gammaproteobacteria; order Pseudomonadales; family Pseudomonadaceae; genus Geopseudomonas; species Geopseudomonas linyingensis. The sequence continues at coordinate 89,844 of NZ_FNZE01000006.1, forward strand.
GAGCATGCTGCAGGCGGCCAGCGAGGCGTTGCTGGTGGTCAACGACGAGCCGGCGGCCCAGGCCGATGCGCTGGTCCTGCTGCGGCGCCTCAACGAGCAATACGGCATGACCCGTTTCCGCCTGCTGGTCAGCATGACCTTCGCCCAGCAGGAAGGCCGGGCGTTGCACGAGCGTCTGCTGCGCCTCAGCGAGCCGCTGGCCGGCGTGGTGCTGGACTATGTGGGCGCGATTCCCTTCGACGACGCCCTGCGCCGCGCGGTGCAGCGCCAGCGTCCGCTGCTCGAGATATTGCCGCGCAGTCGCGCCGCCCTGGCCTTCGCGGCGCTGGCCGAGAAGGTCGACGGCTGGCCGCTGCCGGCCAACCCGCGCGGTCACTTGGAGTTCTTCGTCGAGCAGATGATCGCCGCGCAGGCGATGCCGCGGCTCGGCGGCTGATTTCAGCCTTGTGGATGAGCTGCGACAGTCGGTCGCAGCTCATCCTTAAGCCCGTCATAAGCTGTCGAAAATACGATCTCCGGCCCTCTGGGACGCCATGTATAATGCGCCCCGACCTGGCTGGGGCACGCCCCGGTCGCCGCTTTCGATTGCTCCGCCGACGGGTAGCCATGCAGTGACCAGTCCCTTTCTCGAAGCTGTTGCGCTCGCCTGTGAGCGGGACCTGCGCATGCTGTTCGAGCGGCTCGACTTCGCCCTGCACGCCGGCGAGATGCTGCAGATCGCCGGCCCCAACGGCAGCGGCAAGACCAGCCTGCTGCGCCTGTTGGCCGGGCTGATGCAGCCCACCGAAGGCGAGATCCGCCTGGCCGGCAAACCGCTGGCCGAGCAGCGTGGCGAGCTGACCCGCAACCTGCTGTGGGTCGGCCATGCCGCCGGCATCAAGGGCCTGCTCAGTCCCGAGGAAAACCTCGCCTGGCTGTGCGCCCTGCATACCCCCGAATCGCGCGAGGCGATCTGGCGGGCGCTGGAGGCGGTCGGCCTGCGCGGCTTCGAGGATGTGCCCTGCCATACCCTGTCCGCCGGCCAGCAGCGCCGCGTGGCCTTGGCGCGCCTGTACCTGGATGCGCCGCCGCTGTGGGTCCTCGACGAACCCTTCACCGCTCTCGACAAGCACGGCGTGGCCCAGCTCGAGGAGCATCTGGCCCGCCACTGCGAGCAGGGCGGCATGGTGGTGCTGACCACCCACCATAGCCTGACGCGCAAGCCGGCCGGCTACCGCGAGCTGGACCTGGCCCAGGCCGGGAGCACCGCCGATGAGTAACGTGTTCACCCAGTTGCTGAGCCGCGAGGCGCGCCTGCTGTTCCGTCGCCCGGCCGAGCTGCTCAACCCGCTGGTGTTCTTCGCCATCGTCGTGGCGCTGTTCCCGCTGGCCGTGGGGCCGGAGAGCAAGCTGCTGGAAACCCTGTCGCCGGGGCTGGTGTGGGTCGCCGCGCTGCTCGCCGTGCTGCTGTCGCTGGACGGCCTGTTCCGCAGCGATTTCGAGGACGGCTCGCTCGAGCAGTGGGTCCTTTCGCCGCACCCGCTGCCCCTTCTGGTGCTGGCCAAGGTGCTGGCACACTGGCTGTTTTCCGGTCTGGCGCTGGTCCTGCTGGCGCCCCTGCTGGCGCTGATGCTCGGCCTGCCGGCGCGCTGCCTGCCGGTGCTGCTGCTCTCCCTGCTGCTCGGCACGCCGATCCTCAGCCTGCTCGGCGCGGTCGGCGCGGCGCTGACCGTCGGTCTCAAGCGCGGTGGCCTGCTGCTCGCGCTGCTGATCCTGCCGCTGTACATCCCGGTGCTGATTCTCGGCAGCGGGGCGTTGCAGGCGGCTCTGCAAGGATTGCCGGCGGTCGGCCAGCTGTTGTGGCTAGCCAGCCTCACCGCCCTGGCGGTAACCCTGACTCCCTTTGCCATCGCCGCCGGCCTGACCATCAGCGTCGGCGAATGAGTGAACATACGCGCAGCAGTTTCAAGGCGGTTTCTATGAATTGGACGTGGTTTCACAAGCTGGGCTCGCCCAAATGGTTCTACGACATCAGCGGTCGCTGGTTGCCCTGGCTGAGCCTGGCGGCGGCGCTGCTGATCGGCGTCGGCACGGTGTGGGGCCTGGCTTTCGCGCCGCCGGACTACCAGCAGGGCAACAGCTTCCGGATCATCTACATCCACGTGCCGGCGGCGATCCTCGCCCAGTCCTGCTACGTCATGCTGGCGGTGGCCGGGGTGGTCGGCCTGGTGTGGAAGATGAAGCTGGCCGACGTCGCCCTGCAGTGCGCCGCGCCGATCGGCGCCTGGATGACCTTCGTCGCCTTGCTCACCGGCGCGGTGTGGGGCAAGCCGACCTGGGGCGCCTGGTGGGTCTGGGATGCCCGGCTGACCGCCATGCTGATCCTGCTGTTCCTCTACTTCGGGGTGATCGCCCTCGGCCAGTCGATCAGCAACCGCGACAGCGCCGCCAAGGCCTGCGCGGTGCTGGCCATCGTCGGGGTGATCAACATCCCGATCATCAAGTACTCGGTGGACTGGTGGAATACCCTGCACCAGCCGGCCACCTTCAAGATCACCGAGAAACCGGCGATGCCGGCGGAGATGTGGGTGCCGCTGTTGATCATGGTGCTCGGTTTCTACTGCTTCTTCGCCGTCAGCCTGCTGCTGCGCATGCGCCTCGAGGTGCTCAAGCGCGAGTCGCGGGCCAGTTGGGTCAAAGCCGAAGTGGAGCGTAGCCTGTGAGTTTCGAGTCCTTCGCCGATTTTCTCGCCATGGGCAAGCATGGCCTGTACGTCTGGACCTCCTACGGCATCAGCCTGGCGGTCCTGGCCCTGAACGTCGCGCTGCCGATCCTGGCGCGCCGCCGTTACCTGCAAGACGAGGCGCGCCGTCTGCGCCGGGAGAGCAAGCCATGAATCCGCTACGCAAGAAACGCCTGTTCATCATCCTCGGGATCCTCGCCGGGGTCGGCGTCGCTGTGGGCCTGGCGCTGAGTGCGTTGCAGCAGAACATCAATCTGTTCTACACGCCGACGCAGATCGCTGCTGGAGAGGCGCCGCAGGATGCGCGCATCCGTGCCGGCGGTATGGTCAAGGAAGGCTCGGTGAGCCGCTCGGCCGACTCGCTGGACGTGCAGTTCGTGGTGACCGACTATGCCCAGGATGTGACCATCCGCTACCGCGGCATCCTTCCCGACCTGTTCCGCGAAGGGCAGGGCATCGTCGCCCTCGGCCGCCTGAATGCCGACGGCGTGTTGGTCGCCGACGAGGTGCTGGCCAAGCACGACGAGAACTACATGCCGCCCGAGGTGACCAAGGCGCTGAAGGAAAGCGGCAAGCAGCCCGAAGGCGCCATGCCGGCCAGTGCCGGCGGCAAGATGGGAGGTGGGCAATGATCCCCGAACTCGGCCACCTGGCCATGATCCTCGCCTTGTGCCTGGCCGTGGTGCAGGCGACCCTGCCGATGGTCGGCGCCTGGCGTGGCGATCGCCAGTGGATGAGTTTGGCCCAGCCGGCTGCCTGGGGGCAGTTCGCCTTCCTGCTGTTCTCCTTCCTGTGCCTGACCCAGGCCTTCCTGGTCGACGACTTCTCGGTGGCCTACGTGGCCAAGAACTCCAACAGCGCGCTGCCGTGGTTCTACAAGTTCAGCGCGGTGTGGGGCGCCCACGAGGGCTCGCTGCTGTTGTGGGCGCTGATCCTCGGCGCCTGGACCTTCGCCGTGTCGATCTTCTCGCGCCAGCTGCCGGAGGTGATGCTGGCCCGCGTGCTCGGCGTGATGGGCATGATCAGCGTCGGCTTCCTGCTGTTCCTGATCGTGACCTCCAACCCCTTCGAGCGCCTGCTGCCCAACGCGCCGGCGGATGGTCGCGACCTCAACCCGCTGCTGCAGGACTTCGGCCTGATCGTCCACCCGCCGATGCTGTACATGGGCTACGTCGGCTTCTCGGTGGTGTTCGCCTTCGCCATCGCTGCGCTGCTCGGCGGCCGTCTCGACGCCGCCTGGGCGCGCTGGTCGCGGCCGTGGACCATCGTCGCCTGGGCCTTCCTCGGCATCGGCATCGTGCTCGGCTCCTGGTGGGCCTACTACGAACTGGGCTGGGGCGGCTGGTGGTTCTGGGACCCGGTGGAAAACGCCTCGTTCATGCCCTGGTTGGTCGGCACCGCGCTGATCCACTCGTTGGCGGTGACCGAGAAGCGTGGCGTGTTCAAGAGCTGGACGGTGCTGCTGGCCATCGCCGCCTTCTCGCTGAGCCTGCTGGGGACCTTCCTGGTGCGTTCCGGCGTGCTGACCTCGGTGCACGCCTTCGCCGCCGATCCCGAGCGCGGCACCTTCATCCTGATCTTCCTGCTGTTCGTGGTCGGCAGCTCGCTGACCCTGTTCGCCCTGCGCGCCCCGGTGGTCAAGAGCGTCGTCGGTTTCGGCCTGTGGTCGCGGGAGACCCTGCTGCTGGCCAACAACCTGATCCTGGTGGTGGCCTGCGCGACGATCCTGCTCGGCACCCTGTATCCGCTGGTGCTGGATGCGCTGACCGGCGCCAAGCTGTCGGTCGGCCCGCCGTACTTCAACGCGCTGTTCCTGCCGCTGATGGCGATCCTCATGCTGGCGCTCGGCGTCGGCGTGCTGGTGCGCTGGAAGGAAACCCCGCTGCAGTGGTTGGGCGGCATGCTGATGCCGGTGCTGATCGCCAGTGGCGCGCTCGGCCTGCTCGGCGCCTGGTTGTTCGGCGATTTCCACTGGGCGGTGCTGGCCACCTGCCTGCTGGCCGCCTGGGTGGTGCTCGCCGGCCTGCGCGACCTGCACGGCAAGACCCGCCACAAGGGGCTGGTCAAGGGTATCGCCGGTCTGTCGCGCAGCTACTGGGGCATGCAGATCGCCCACCTGGGCATCGCCGTGTGCGCCCTGGGCGTGGTGCTGTCCAGCCAGTACGCCCTGGAGCGTGACCTGCGCATGGCACCGGGCGAGTCGGTCGAGGTGGGCGGCTACCAGTTCGTCTTCGACGGCGCCCAGCACCATGAAGGCCCCAACTACAGCGCTGACCGCGCCACCGTGCATGTGCTGGAGGACGGCCGCGAGATCGCCGTGCTGCATCCGGAGAAGCGCCTGTACACCGTGCAGCAGATGCCGATGACCGAGGCCGGCATCGACGCCGGCTTCACCCGCGACCTCTACGTGGCCCTCGGCGAGCCGCTGGAAGACGGCGCCTGGGCCGTGCGCCTGCACGTCAAGCCGTTCGTGCGCTGGATCTGGCTGGGCGGCCTGCTGATGGGCCTCGGCGGCTTCCTCGCCGCCCTCGACCGTCGCTACCGGGTCAAGGTGACCACCAAGGCCCGCGAGGCCCTGGGCATGACTGGAGCTCGAGCATGAATCGACGTCTGTTGCTGTTGCTGCCGCTGGTCGGCTTCCTGGTGCTGGCGGGCTTTCTCTACAAGGGCCTCTCGCTGGATCCGAAAGATATCGGTTCGACGATGATCGGCAAGCCGCTGCCCGCGTTCTCCCTGCCATCGCTGGAGGACCCGGCGCGCAGCCTGGGCACCGCCGACTTCAAGGGGCAGCCGGCGCTGGTCAACGTCTGGGCGACCTGGTGCCCCACCTGCCGGGCCGAGCACCAGATGCTCAACCGCCTGGCCGGACAGGGCGTGGCGGTCTATGGGATCAACTACAAGGACGACGGCGACGCCGCACGCCGCTGGCTGACCGAGCTGGGCAATCCCTACCGCTTCAACGTCGAGGACCCGCAGGGCAGTCTGGGCATCAACCTGGGCGTCTACGGCGCACCGGAAACCTTCCTGATCGACAAGGACGGCATCATCCGCCACAAGTTCGTCGGCGCCATCGACGAACGGGTCTGGCGCGAGCAACTGGCGCCGCTATACCGCGAACTGCTCGACGAGGCTGGCCAATGAAGCGTCTGCTGAGCAAGCGCTGGCTGGGCGCCGGCCTGCTGGGCCTGAGCCTGTCGCTGGGCGCCCAGGCGGCCATCGACACCTACGAGTTCAAGGACGACGGTGACCGCGCCCGCTACCGCACCCTCACCGAGGAGCTGCGCTGCCCGAAGTGCCAGAACCAGAACATCGCCGACTCCGACGCGCCGATCGCCATGGACCTGCGCCGCGAGATCCACCGCATGCTCGGCGAGGGCAAGAGCGACGACGAGATCGTCGACTATCTGGTCGACCGCTACGGCGACTTCGTGCGCTACAACCCGCCGGTCAACGCCCGCACCTGGCTGCTCTGGTACGGCCCCTGGCTGATGCTCGGCGGCGGCCTGGGCGTGCTGGCGCTGATCGTCCTGCGCCGTCGGCGTCCCGCTGCGCCTGGTGGGGCCGCGGCGTCCGGCAATGCCGGCAGCGATCTCTCCGCCGAGGAGCGTGCGCGCCTTGACCAACTGCTGAAGAATTCTGTTCACAAGAACTCTGGCGACCAGAGCTCTGTCGACAACACCAAGGCTGATAAATGACCGCTTTCTGGCTTGCCGCCGGAGTGCTGCTGCTGGCAGCGCTCGCCTTCGTGCTGATTCCGCTGCTGCGTGGCCGCCGTGCCCAGGCCGAGGAAGACCGCACCGCCCTCAACGTCGCCCTGTATCAGGAGCGCATCGCCGAACTGGACGCTCAGCATGCCGCCGGCGCGCTGGATGCCGCCCAGCTGGATGCCGGCCGCAGCGAGGCCGCCCGCGAGCTGCTGGCCGATGCCGAGCAGGCCGAAGGCACGCGTCGCGTGCTGGGCCGCTGGCTGCCGCTGGTCATGGCCCTGCTGGTGCCGCTGGCCGGTCTCGGCCTGTATCTGCACTGGGGCGCCAGCGATGCGCTTAAGCTGCGCAGCGAGCTGGCCACCGCGCCGCAGAACATCGAGGAGATGACTGCGCGCCTGGAGGAGACGGTTCGCCTGCAGCCGGATCAGGCCGAGGCCTGGTACTTCCTCGGCCGCACCTACATGGCCCAGCAGCGTCCCCAGGACGCCGCAAAGGCCTTCGCCCGCGCCGCCGAGGTGGCCGGTCGCCAGCCGGAGCTGCTCGGCCAGTGGGCGCAGGCGCTGTACTTCGCCGAAGGGCAGAAGTTCACCGCGCAGGTGCGCAGCCTCAGCGAGGAAGCGCTCAAGCTCGATCCGCAGGAGGTCACCACCCTCGGCCTGCTCGGCATCGCCGCCTTCGAGGAGCAGCGCTTCGCCGACGCCATGGGCTACTGGCAGCGCCTGGTCGGCGTGCTGGAGCCCAACGATCCGTCGCGCGAGGCGATCCAGGGCGGCATCGAGCGTGCCCGCGAGCAGTTGGTCGCCCGCGGCGAGCAGGTGCCGGAGGCCCCTGTCACGGTGGCGGCGGTGCAGCTCAAGGTCAAGGTCAGCCTGGCCCCGCAACTGGCCGACAAGGTGCAGCCGGACGACAGCCTGTTCATCTTCGCCCGCGCCGCCTCCGGCCCGCCGATGCCGCTGGCGGCCAAGCGTCTGAAGGTCTCCGACCTGCCGGTGGAGGTCAGTCTGTCCGATGCCGACGCGATGATGCCGCAGCTCAAGCTGTCCAACTTCGCCGAGATCCAGCTGGTGGCGCGCATCTCCCGTGCCGGCAGCCCGATGGCCGGCGAATGGATCGGCCAGAGCGCCGTGCTGAAGACCGCCGAGGCGGGCGAGCAGGTGCTGGTGATCGATCAGGCCGAGCAGAAGTAGCTCTGCTCCCCGGTCCACCCGTGGCATCGGGTGGGCCGGGCATTTTCCTGGCGCGGCTGCTCAGCCGCGATCCGTCAGCCCTCGCGGCGATGCCGCGACACCCCGGCGACGAAGGTTTCCTGCACCACGCGGTCGTCGCCGAGGGTCAGCAGCACCGCCAGGCGCTCCGCCAAGCTGGTGGTGTGCTGCAGGCGGAACTGCAGCAGCGGCGTGGCATTCCAGTCCAATACCACGAAGTCGGCCTCGTGACCGGGGGCCAGGCTGCCGATCCGCTCGTCCAGGCCCAGCGCACGGGCGCCGCCCAGGGTGGCCAGGTACAGGGCCTTGAACGGATCGAGGCTGCGGCCCTGCAGTTGCTCGACCTTGTAGGCCTCATTGAGAGTCTGCAGCAGCGAGAAGCTGGTACCGGCGCCGATGTCGCTGCCCATGCCGACCTTGAGACCCAGTCGCTCGGCGCGGCCGAGATCGAACAGGCCGCTGCCGAGGAACAGGTTGGAGGTGGGGCAGAACGCCACCGCCGCGCCGCTGGCGGCCAGCTGCCGGCAGTCGGAATCGCCGAGGTGGATGGCGTGGGCGAACAGCGAGCGCGGGCCGAGCAGGCCATGGTGGGCGTAGACGTCCAGATAGCTACTGCGTTCGGGAAACAGCGAGCGTACCCAAGTGACTTCCCGGCGATTTTCGGCCAGATGGGTGTGCAGGTGTACGCTGGGATGTTCGCGCAGCAGGCGTCCGGCCAGGTGCAGCTGTTCGTCGCTGCAGCTGCCGGCAAAGCGCGGCGTCACCGCGTAGCCGAGACGGCCTCTGCCATGCCAGCGCTCGATCAGCGCCTGGCTCTGTTCGTAGCCGCTGGCCGGGGTGTCGCACAGCGCCGGCGGGGCGTTGCGGTCCATCAGCACCTTGCCGCAGAGCATGCGCAGATCCAGCTCGGCAGCCACCGCGAAGAAGGCGTCCACCGACTCGGGATGCACGGTGGGAAACACCAACGCGCTGGTGGTGCCGTTGCGCAGCAGTTCGCCGACGAAGAAGCGCGCCACCTGTCCGGCGTAGTCGCGGTCGGCGAAGCGCAGCTCGGTCGGGTAGGTGTGGCGGGTGAGCCAGTCGAGCAGTTGCTCGCCGCCGGCACCGACGATGCCGGTCTGCGGGTAGTGGATGTGGGTGTCGATGAAGCCGGGGGTGATCAGCGCATCGGGCCAGTGGCGCACCTCGACCGTCGGCGCCAGGCCCGGCAGCAGTTCGGCCGCCGGACCCAGGGCGCGAATGCGACCCTCCTCGACCAGCAGCAGGCCGTCCTCGAGATGGCGGTAGGAGGCGGCGACCCCGACGCTGGCGGGATCGTCCAGGCTGTAGAGCAGGGCGGCGCGATAGGCCTGGGGTCGAGCAGACATGGCGACGGGCTTCCTTGTGAACGCGGACACGGTGTTGTGGTGGCGCGTGGCTACGCTTGCAACCAGTACCGCGGTGCGCTGTCTGATAGGTGTAAGCGTCGTCTTGTCATCTTGCGACGACGCAACTGCCCCGGCTTTCACCCCGGAGTGTTGACCATCAATGTTCAGGCAGGCTACGTCCTGTTGTGGAGGCTGGCAAATGAGGCGCTTCGCTGTTGGGATACTGATCGTTCTGATCCTGCCGCTGACGGCCTGCACCCTTTCGGCGGGTGATGGTGGTTATCACGACTATCCGCGCTACGGGGGGCATTATCCGCCGCCGTCCCATGGCCACTGGCGCTGGGATGACGACCTGCGGGTGTATATCAACGTGGGTTCCCCGTACCTCTACTACCACGACCACACCTATTACCGCTGGTACGGCGATCGTTGGTCGTCGGGGCCGCGTTTCAATGGTCCGTGGCGGGTGATCGAGCACCGTCATGTGCCGTCGCGGCTGGGACAGCGACATCGTCCGGCGCAGCGCCACTACGATGACCGGCGCACTCCCGACCGGTACTGGGACCATCGGGACGACCGTTCGGAGCGTCGTGCTTATCGCGACCAACGCGACCAACGCGACCTGCGGGATTTTCGCGGGCAGAGCGAGCAGGAGCGACGCCGCGAGGCTCTGCATGGTCGCTCCGACGAGCGCCGCGACCTTCGCCAGGGGCAGCAGTGGCAACAACCGCGCTTCGAGCGCCAGGAGCGGCAGAGCCAGCAGCAGCGTTTCGAGCAGCAGCGCCGGCAGGTCGAGCAGCGCTTCGAGGGGCGTCAGCAGCCGCAGTGGCGGCAGCCGCGAGAGGAACACCGCGCGCAGGAGTGGGGTGATGGGCGGCGCCACGAATCACGCCAGCAGGGCAGCGAACCCCGCCAGCGCCAGGAGCGGCGCACGGTGATCCAGTCGAACCGGCAGGACGGCGGCCAGGAGCGGCGCAGCCAGTCGCGCCCGCAGCAGGAGCGGCAGGGCGGGCGGCAATGGGAGGGCCGTGGCGAACGCTGACCCTGTTGTCGGCGGCCCGCTGCGGGCTTGCAGGCATGCAACAAGGCGCGTCGACGCAGGTCGCCGCGCCTTGTTGCGTTCAGTCCCCGCCTTGTTTCGGGAACAGCGGGTTGCCGCAGCGGCTGCAGAAGCTGGCTCCAGCCTCGTGGCTCGGCTTGTCGCAGCTCGGGCAGTGGCGCTGCAGGCCCGCGTCGCTGCCGCCGCGCATGGCGTTGGCCAGTTCGGCGGTGAAGATGCCGGTGGGCACGGCGATGATCGAGTAGCCGGTGATCATGATCAGACTCGCCAGGCCCTGGCCGAGCGGCGTCTTGGGGGTGATGTCGCCGAAGCCGACGGTGGTGAGGGTAACCACCGCCCAGTAGATGCTGGTGGGGATGCTGGTGAAGCCATGGCTGGGTCCCTCGATCACGTACATCAGGGTGCCGAAGACGATGACCAGGGTGGAGACGGTCAGCAGAAACACGGTGATCTTCTGTCGGCTGCCACGCAGGGCCACCAGCAGGAAGTTCGCCTGGCTCAGGTAGGGCGCCAGCTTGAGTACCCGGAACACTCTCAACATGCGCACCACGCGGATGATCATCAGGTACTGGGCATCGGCGAAGATCAGCGCGAGGATGCCGGGCAGCACGGCCAGCAGGTCGACCAGCCCGTAGAAGCTGAAGGCGTAGCGCAGCGGTTTCGGTGCGCAGTACAGGCGCAGCAGGTACTCGACCGCGAACAGGGCGGTGAAGACCCATTCGAGCAGCGTCAGTTGTGTGCTGTACTGTTCGCGGATCGGCGCAACGCTGTCGAGCATCACTACTGCCAGGCTGGCGAGGATGGTCAGCAGCAGGAGTTCGTCGAAGCGGCGCCCGGCCAACGTATCGCTGTGGAAGATGATCACGTACAGGCGTTCGCGCAGAGACTGAGGCGGCGTACTGGCGATCATGACAGCGTTCCTGGGCAGGGGGGAGTTCGGGCCGTCGGCAGGAGGGGGCGCAGCTGGCAGGCCCAATACCGACAGGTTAGCGGAACATGCTCCAGGGGGTGCTGTACAGAACGACCAGGATGGCCAGACAGAGAAGTAGCGACACGACACAGCCGATGATTTCAACCTGCTCATCGCGGTGCGGGTTGTTGCGGGTGGCTTGAGCTCGCATGTCGAGGCCTCCGAATCGGCTGGGTGAAGGCGTGTTCGTCACTCTCTGACGCTGTCTTGCCCCCGTCGCCGTGCCCGGCTTGCTCGAGAGCATTTGTGATCGTTTTAACAGTTTTTATGTGAACAAGGCTTGCAAAACCTTGCGATTCCCGAGGCGTGTGCTACCGCTGCACCTGCATTGCCAGGGTCAGTCGATAGCCGCGGCCGCGTTCGGCGCGGATCGGGTTACTGCCGGGCGGCAAGGACTTGAGCCGGCTGCGCAGGCGCGAGATCAGCACCTCGAGCTGGGCCTTGCCGTAGATGTCCAGTGGCTTGCCCAGGCGTTCCAGCAGTTGCCAGCTTTCCAGGAAATTGCCGGGCGCGAGTGCCAGCGCATAGAGGACCTCGACTTCCTGGCGGCGCAGGCTGAGTGATCCCCCCGGCACATGCAGCAGGCAGCTCGCCAGTTCGAGTGTCAGTCCGCCGCCGCCCGCGGCGGGATTGACCTTCAGCCGGCGTCCCAGCGCGTCCAGGGCGGCGCAGAGCTCGGCAGGCTCGGCCGGCTTGCCGAGGCTGAGGTCTGCGCCGTGCCGGTACGCGGCGATTCGGTCGTCAAGATTGTGCCGCGCGCTGAGCAGGGCGATGCCGATGTCCGGCTGGATCTGGCGCAGGCGGGCCATGAGACTCAGGGTGTCCTCGCCCGGCAGCTCTTGATCGACCAGGGCGATATCGAAGTGGGTGCCGGCAGGCAACTCATACAACGCATCGGCAGTGCCTCCGCCGGCGACCGAGTAGCCGTGCCGGGCCAGGGCCTCGACGATGGTTTCGCGCTGCACGCGATCGGCCTCCAGCACCAGCACACGCAGGGTCACCGGGTGTGCGTGGCCAGAGGCACCGGAGGCACTCTTCGGCTCGGGGGAGCAGGTGATGACCATGGCTCGAAGCAGACCTCCGTTGTCGTGGCGATGTCTCATTCCGTATCCCCGGGGAAGGGGCGACTGGTCGAGCGTCGGGTTTCCGGCATGACCGGGACGATACGCCGCAGGTGTCATGGCGCCATACCATGTCGGCAACAAGGGCTGCGTGGAGCGAGCGAGTTCCCTGCCTGAAATCTGTCGCCGGAGCTGTGGGCGCCATGTCCATGTCTGGGTTATCGTCAAGGTAATGTGTTTACGCTTCGTCGGGAAGCCCTCCGGTTGGTGTGCCTTTTCTTTTCTGATCGCCCCCGCGTGCGCGTACACGGCGGCAGATGCCGATCGCAGGGCGGCCCGTCGGAGGATTGCCGCGCTGGCCCTGTGCTAGACTGCCGCGCCGCGCAACCCGTGACCGACTCCCGCCCATGATTTTCCAGTCCGCCAGCGGAGCCTCGCCGATCTTCCATTCCCTGCAGCCGGATCTTGCCGCGTTGCCGCCGCGCCGCGCCCGGAGGCCTGCCCCATGCGTCTGAAGTGCATCCGCCTGGCGGGCTTCAAGTCCTTCGTCGATCCGACCACGGTGAACTTCCCGAGCAACATGGCGGCGGTGGTGGGGCCCAACGGCTGCGGCAAGTCCAACATCATCGACGCCGTGCGCTGGGTGATGGGCGAGAGTTCGGCGAAGAACCTCCGCGGCGAGTCGATGACCGACGTCATCTTCAACGGCTCCAACACCCGCAAGCCGGTCAGCCAGGCCTCCATCGAGCTGGTGTTCGACAACAGCGACGGCAGCCTGCTCGGCGAATACGCGGCCTATACGGAAATCTCCATCCGTCGCCGGGTCACCCGCGAAGGGCAGAACACCTACTTCCTCAACGGCACCAAGTGCCGGCGCCGCGACATCACCGACATCTTCCTCGGCACCGGCCTCGGTCCGCGCAGCTACTCGATCATCGAGCAGGGGATGATCTCCAAGCTGATCGAGGCCAAGCCCGAGGATCTGCGGAACTTCATCGAGGAAGCCGCCGGCATCTCCAAGTACAAGGAGCGCCGCCGCGAGACCGAGAGCCGCATCCGTCGTACCCAGGAAAATCTCGAGCGCCTGGCCGACCTGCGCCAGGAACTGGAACGCCAGCTCGAGCGTCTGCAGCGCCAGGCCCAGGCCGCCGAGAAGTACCAGCAGTACAAGGCCGAGGAGCGCCAGCTCAAGGCCCAGCTGGCGGCGCTGCGCTGGCTGGCGCTGGACGAGCTGGCGCGCCAGCGCCAGGCGGTGATCGGCGATCAGGAAGTGGCCATGGAGGCGCTGATCGCCGAACAGCGCAATGCCGACGCCGGCATCGAGCGCCTGCGCGACGGTCATCACGAGCTGTCGGAAGCCTTCAATCAGGTCCAGGCGCGCTTCTACTCGGTGGGCGGCGACATCGCGCGTATCGAGCAGAGCATCCAGCACGGCCAGCAGCGCCTGCGCCAGCTGCAGGACGACCTGCGCGAAGCCGAACAGGCGCGCGAGGAAACCGCCGCCCATCTGGGTAGCGATCGCGCCCAGCTGGCCAGCCTGGCCGAGGAGCTGGAGCTGCTCGAGCCCGAGCAGGAGCTGGCGCAGGCCACCGCCGAGGAAGGCGCCGCCGGCCTCGAGGCCGCGGAAGGCGCCATGCAGGCCTGGCAGGAGCTGTGGGACGGCTTCAACCAGCGCAGTGCCGAGCCGCGCCGCCAGGCGGAGGTGCAGCAGGCGCGCATCCAGCAGCTGGAGCAGAGTCTGGAACGCTTGGTCGAGCGCCAGCGCCGCCTCGAGGACGAACGCCGCCAGTTGGCCGACGATCCGGCGGCGGCGCAGATGGAAGAGCTCGCCGAGCAGCTGGCCGAGGGCGAGCTGGCGCTGGAAAGCCTGCAGGCGGGCGAGGAACAGCTGGCCGAGCGTCTGCAGCAGCTGCGCGACGAGCTGCAGCAGGCCGGTCGCGAGCAGCAGCAGGCCCAGGGCGAGCTGCAACGCCTGAACGGCCGCATCGCCTCGCTGGAAGCGCTGCAGCAGGCGGCGCTGGACCCCGGCGCCGGGGTGGCCGAGTGGCTGCGCGAGCAGCAGTTGAGCGCACGCCCGCGCCTGGCCGAAGGCCTGCGCGTCGAGCCGGGTTGGGAGCTGGCGGTGGAAGCCGTGCTCGGCGCCGATCTGCAGGCGGTGCTGCTCGACGACTTCGCCGACCTGGCCTTGGACGACTTCGCCCAGGGCGAGCTGCGCCTGGCCTGTGCCCGCGCAGGCGCCGCGCCGGTGTCCGCCAGCCTGCTGGACAAGGTGCAGGCGCCGGTCGATCTCGCCCCCTGGCTGGCCCGCGTGCGCGCGGTCGAATCGCTGGACCAGGCGCTGGCGGGGCGTGCCGGCCTGGCCGAGGGCGACAGCCTGATCAGTCGTGACGGCTACTGGGTCGGCCGGCATTTCCTGCGCGTGCGCCGCGCCAGCGAAGCGCAAAGCGGCCTGCTGGCCCGCGGCCAGGAGCTGGAGCGCCTTACGGCCGAGCGCGAAGAGCTGGAGGCGGCCCTGGCTGGACTGGACGAGCGCCTGCAGCAGCTGCGCGAGCAGCAGCTCCGTGAGGAGGAGATGCGCGAGCAGCAACGCCGGCGCATCCAGGAGGAAAGCCGGCTGCTGGGCGAGCTCAAGGCTCGGCTGTCGGCTAATCAGGCGCGCCACGAGCAGCTGGCCCTGCGCCGTCGCCGCCTGGAGGAAGAGCTGGCCGAACAGGCCGAGCAGCGTGCCCTGGAAGTGGAGCAGCTCGGCGAGTCGCGCCTGTATCTGCAGGACGCGCTGGACGCCATGGCCAGCGATACAGAGCAGCGCGAGCAGCTGCTGGCCAGCCGCGATGCGCTGCGCGAGCGCCTCGACTGCGTTCGCCAGGAAGCCCGGCAGCACAAGGATCACGCCCATCAGCTGGCCGTGCGCATCGGCTCGCTGCGCGCCCAGCACGACTCCACCCGCCAGGCGCTGGAGCGCCTGGAGCTGCAGTCGGCCCGCCTGGTCGAGCGCTGCGAGCAGCTCAGCCTCAACCTCGAGGAGGGCGACGAGCCGCTGCTCGAGCAGCGCCTGCGTCTCGAGGAGCTGCTCGAGCGGCGCATGCAGGTGGACGAGGAAATGCGTCTGGCGCGCCTGGCCCTGGATGACGCCGACCGCGAGCTGCGCGAGACCGAGAAGCGCCGCGGCACGGCGGAGCAGCAGGCGCAGCTGTTGCGTGGCCAGCTCGAGCAGCAGCGGCTCGACTGGCAGACCCTCAGCGTGCGGCGCAAGACCCTCGAGGATCAGTTGACGGAAGATGGCTACGACCTGCCCACGGTGCTGGCCAACCTGCCCGAGGAGGCCGGCGAGCGCGAGTGGGAAAGTCAGCTGGAGCAGCTGGTCGCGCGCATCCAGCGCCTCGGCCCGATCAATCTGGCGGCCATCGACGAATACCAGCAACAGTCCGAGCGCAAGCGTTATCTGGATGCGCAGAACGACGATCTGGTCGAGGCGCTGGAAACCCTGGAAAACGTCATCCGCAAGATCGACAAGGAAACCCGCAACCGCTTCAAGGATACCTTCGATCAGATCAATGCCGGTCTGCAGGCGCTTTTCCCCAAGGTCTTCGGCGGTGGTCAGGCCTATCTGGAACTTACCGGCGAAGATCTACTCGATACAGGGGTGGCGATCATGGCGCGCCCGCCAGGCAAGAAGAACAGCACCATCCATCTTTTGTCCGGCGGCGAGAAGGCGCTTACTGCGCTAGCCTTGGTGTTTGCGATTTTCCAGCTCAATCCGGCGCCGTTCTGCATGCTCGACGAAGTGGATGCGCCACTGGACGATGCCAACGTCGGCCGCTATGCCAGGCTCGTCAAGGAGATGTCGGAGAAGGTGCAATTCATCTATATCACCCACAATAAGATCGCCATGGAAATGGCGGATCAGTTGATGGGGGTGACCATGCATGAACCCGGTTGTTCGCGGCTGGTGGCGGTCAATGTGGAAGAAGCGGTAGCGTTGGCTGAGGCGTGACAAGACTGACGGTGTATAGTTCGTGTCGGCATGTTAATTTATGGGCTATTACAAGCTGCTCCGGTATATAAACGGGTCAAACCGGCGTGGAGTGGCTGAGCAATCAATTGATATGCCCGGATTCTGATTAGGGGAATGTGTCTTTCATGGACATCGGTTTGCGCGAATGGCTGATCGTCATCGGTATCATGGTGATCGGCGGTATCCTGTTCGATGGCTGGCGCCGCATGCGCGGGAGCAAGGGGCGCCTGAAGCTCAAGCTCGACCGCAACGCCGCCAACCTGGCGGACGACGGCGACGACGACCCGGAGCTGCTGGGTCCCTCGCGCGTGATCAACAAGCACCAGGAGCCTTCGCTGGACGAGCATGACCTGCCTGAGTCGGCCCTGCGCAGCTCGCGCCGTGACGAACCACTGGCGGGCGATCTGGACCTCGAGCTGGACGAGCCGGTTGCCGTTGCCGAGCGCCTGAGCTCCGTCGACGAACGCAGTGAGGAGCCGCGCAGCAAGGGCCAGGACAAGCCGCGCGAGAAGACGGTCGAGAAGGTCGTCGAGAAGTCGGAAAAAATCGTGGACAAGGCCGGCGACAAGGCCCCGGCGAGCGCCAAGCCGGCGCCCGTGCGTGACCAGCCCAAGCCGCAGGAAGTGCTGGTGATCAGCGTGGTCGCCCGCGACCCCCATGGCTTCCGCGGCCAGGCGCTGCTGCAGAGCATTCTGGAAAGCGGCCTGCGATTCGGCGACATGGACATCTTCCATCGCCACGAGAGCATGGCCGGCAATGGCGAGGTGCTGTTCTCCATGGCCAACGGGGTCAAGCCCGGCACTTTCGATCTGGACAATATCGATACCTTCACCACCCGTGCGGTCAGCTTCTTCCTCGGTCTGCCGGGCCCGCGCCATCCCAAGCAGGCCTTCGACCTGATGGTGGCGGCAGCGCGCAAGCTATCCCACGAGCTGGATGGCGAGCTGAAGGACGAGCAGCGCAGCGTGATGACGGCTCAGACCATCGAGCATTACCGTCAGCGCATCGTCGAGTTCGAACGTCGGGCGCTGATGCACAAGCGTTGATACAGTCGATCCAGAAAGCAGTCCTGCGCATGGCGCAGGGCTGCTTTTTTGTTTTTACGGAATAGCCCCATGACCAGTACTGCCGCCCAGCGCATCGAGCAACTGCGTGTCGCCATCAACGAGCACAACTATCGCTACTACGTGCTCGACGAGCCGAGCGTGCCGGATGCCGAATACGATCGTCTGTTCAAGGAGCTGAAGGCGCTGGAGGAGGCGCATCCCGAGCTGGTCAGCCTCGATTCGCCGACCCAGCGGGTCGGTGCCGAGGCGCTCAGTGCGTTCGGCCAGGTGCGCCACGAGATTCCCATGCTCAGCCTCGGCAACGCCTTCGCGGAAGACGACCTGCGCGACTTCGACCGTCGGGTACGCGAGGGGCTGGGCGAGCTGCTGCCGGCCGGCGACCTGTTCGGCGCCGGCGCCCTGGTGGAATACGCCTGCGAGCCCAAGCTCGACGGCCTGGCGGTCAGCCTGCTCTACGAGAACGGTGTGCTGGTGCGTGGCGCCACCCGTGGCGACGGCAGTACCGGTGAGGACATCAGCAGCAATGTGCGCACCGTGCGCAACATCCCCCTGCGCCTGCACGGCGAGGGCTGGCCGCGCGTGCTGGAGGTGCGCGGCGAGGTGTTCATGTCGCGCGCCGGCTTCGAGGCGCTGAATGCGCGGGCCATCGAGGCCGGCGGCAAGACCTTCGCCAATCCGCGCAATGCCGCCGCCGGCAGCCTGCGCCAGCTCGACCCGAAGGTGACCGCCAGCCGCCCGCTGGAGTTCTGCTCCTACGGTATCGGTCAGTTCGAGGGTGAGCTGCCGGACACCCACACGGGCATTCTCGAGGCCCTCAAGGGCTGGGGGCTGCCGATCAGCCACGAACTGCAGCTGGCGCGCGGCGTTGACGAGGCGCTGGCCTACTACCGCGTCATCGGCGCCAAGCGCGACAGCCTGGCCTACGAGATCGACGGCGTGGTGTTCAAGGTCAACCGCCTCGACTGGCAGCGCGAGCTGGGCTTTCGCGCCCGCGAGCCACGCTGGGCTATCGCCCACAAGTTTCCCGCCCAGGAGGAGCTGACCGAGTTGCTCGACGTCGAGTTCCAGGTCGGCCGCACCGGTGCGGTGACCCCGGTGGCGCGCCTGCGCCCGGTGCAGGTGGCTGGCGTCACCGTGTCCAACGCCACCCTGCACAACATGGACGAGGTGGCGCGCCTGGGGCTGATGATCGGCGACACGGTGATCATCCGCCGCGCCGGCGACGTGATTCCGCAGGTCATGCAGGTGGTGCTCGAGCGGCGTCCGGCCGACGCGCGGCCAGTGGCGATTCCGCAGTCCTGCCCGATCTGCGGCTCCCACGTCGAGCGCACCCAGCTGGTCAAGCGCAGCAAGGGCAAGGCCTCGCTCAGCGAGGGTTCGATCTATCGCTGCGTCGGCCGCCTGAGCTGCCAGGCGCAGCTCAAGCAGGCGATCATCCACTTCGTCTCGCGACGCGCCATGGACATCGATGGCCTCGGCGACAAGATCGTCGAGCAGCTGGTGGACGTGGAGCTGGTCAAGTCGCCGGCCGACCTTTACACCCTGAGCTTCGAGCAGGTGGTGGGGCTGGAAGGTTTCGCCGAGCTGTCCACCCGCAACCTGCTGGCGGCCATCGCGGCGAGCCGGCAGCCGCCGTTGGCGCGCTTCATCTTCGCCCTCGGTATCCCCGATGTTGGCGAGGAAACCGCCAAGCTGCTGGCCCGTGCCCTGGGTTCGCTGACGCGCATCGCGGCCGCGCTGCCCGAGGTGCTGACCTGGTTGCCGGACGTCGGTCTGGAGGTCGCCCACGAGATCCACAGCTTCTTCGAGGACGCACACAATCGCACGGTGATTGCTCAGTTGCGCGAACGGGGCGTCGAACTGCAGGAGGAGGGCGAGCTGCACGCCGAGTTCGCCGCCTGCGCCACCCTCGCCGAGCTGCTCAACAAGCTGAACATTGCCGGGATCGCTGCCACCGGGGCGAAGAATCTCGCCGAAGCGGCTGGCAGTCTCGAGGGAGTGATCGCCCTCAGCCAGGACTGGCTGAGCCTGAACGTAACCAAGGGGCTTTCCGAGAAGGCTCGCCAAGGCCTGCGCGAGTTCTTCGCCGTGCCGGCCAATGCCGACAAGGCTCGCACCATCGAGGCGCAGCTTCGCGAGTTCGGCATGCACTGGCAGAGCGCGAAGAAGGTGGTGGCCGGCCTGCCGCTGGCCGGGCAGACCTGGGTACTGACCGGCACCCTCGAGGCGATGAGTCGCGACGAGGGCAAGGCGCGGCTGGAAGCGCTGGGCGCCAAGGTCGCCGGTTCGGTGTCGGCCAAGACCCACTGCGTGGTCGCCGGCCCCGGCGCCGGCTCCAAGCTGGCCAAGGCCGGCGAGCTGGGGGTCAGGGTGCTGGACGAGCAGGCGTTTCTCGAGTTGCTGGCGCAGTACGGCGGCTGATCGCCATCTTGCTGCCAGCACGTCCCGACTGGCGTATACTTTTGCGCTTTTCTCCAGTTCTGCCCGCGAGTGACGCCAGCCATGGAAATCAATCCGATCCTGAACAGCATCAAGGACCTGACCAGCCGCACCCAGACTATTCGGGGGTATCTTTGACTACGATCAGAAGCATGACCGCCTGACCGAAGTCAATCGTGAGCTGGAAGACCCGAACGTCTGGAACAATCCGGAATACGCGCAGAATCTGGGCCGTGAACGCGCCCAGCTGGCGCAGTTCGTCGACACTCTCGACGAACTGGCCAGCGGCCTGGCCGACTCCAGCGATCTGCTGAGCATGGCCGTCGAGGAAAACGACGAAGACGCGGTGAACGACGTCGCCAGCGAAGTCGAGCGCCTGCGCGAGATCCTCGAGAAACTCGAGTTCCGCCGCATGTTCAGCGGCGAGATGGACGCCAACAACGCCTATCTCGACATCCAGGCCGGCTCCGGCGGCACCGAGGCTCAGGACTGGGCCAACATGCTGCTGCGCATGTACCTGCGCTGGGCCGACAAGCACGGTTTCGAAGCCACCATCATGGAGCTGTCCGCTGGTGAAGTCGCCGGCATCAAGGGCGCCACCGTGCATATCAAGGGCGAGTACGCCTTCGGCTGGCTGCGCACCGAAATCGGCGTGCACCGTCTGGTGCGCAAGAGCCCGTTCGACTCCGGCAACCGTCGCCACACCTCGTTCACCGCGGTGTTCGCCTCGCCGGAAATCGACGACAACATCGAGATCGACATCAACCCGGCCGATCTGCGTACCGACACCTACCGCTCCTCGGGTGCCGGTGGCCAGCACGTGAACACCACCGACTCGGCGGTGCGGATCACCCACATTCCCACCAATACCGTGGTGAGCTGCCAGAACGAGCGTTCCCAGCACGCCAACCGCGACACCGCCATGAAGATGCTGCGGGCCAAGTTGTACGAGCTGGAAGTGCAGAAGCGTAACGCTGCCGCCCAGGCGCTGGAAGACACCAAGTCGGACATCGGCTGGGGTCACCAGATCCGCTCCTACGTACTCGACCAGTCGCGGATCAAGGATCTGCGCACCGGCATCGAGGAGAGCAACTGCGACGCGGTGCTGGACGGTGATCTCGACGAATTCATCGAAGCCAGCCTGAAGCAGGGCCTTTGATCTTTACTCCCTCTCCCCTGCGGGGGAGAGGGCGGGGGTGAGGGGGCTGGCAGCGGCCCCGGCACCACCCCTCTCCCTAACCCTCTCCCCGGCGGGGAGAGGGAACGAATCAGTGACGGAAACAGACGACCATGAGCGAACAACCGCTGAACGAGCACGCCATCCACGAGGAAGAGAACAAGCTGATTGCCCAGCGCAAGGAAAAGCTTGCCGCCGTGCGCGAGAGCCAGGCGATTGCCTTCCCCAACGACTTCCGCCGCGACAGCCAGGCGGGCGAGCTGCAGAAGCAGTACGTCGAGGCCAGCAAGGTTGAGCTGGAAGCCCAGCAGATCAAGGTCAGCGTGGCCGGGCGCATCATGCTCAACCGCGGCGCGTTCATGGTCCTCCAGGACACCAGCGGGCGCATCCAGCTCTACGTCAACCGCAAGACCCTACCGGCCGAGACCCTCGAAGCGATCAAGCACTGGGACCTGGGCGACATCGTCGGCGTCAGCGGCGTGCTGGCCCGTTCCGGCAAAGGAGACCTGTACGTCGACATGCAGGAAGCCCGCCTGCTGACCAAGTCGCTGCGTCCGCTGCCGGACAAGTTCCACGGCCTGACCGATACCGAGACCCGCTACCGCCAGCGCTACGTCGACCTGATCGTCAACGAGGAGGTGCGCGAGACCTTCCGCGTGCGCTCCCAGGTGATCGCCCACATCCGCCACTTCCTCAACGACCGCGGTTTCCTCGAAGTGGAAACCCCGATGCTGCAGACCATCCCCGGTGGTGCCGCGGCCAAGCCGTTCGAGACCCACCACAACGCGCTGGACATGCCGATGTTCCTGCGCATCGCGCCGGAGTTGTACCTCAAGCGCCTGGTGGTCGGTGGCTTCGAGAAGGTCTTCGAGATCAACCGCAACTTCCGCAACGAAGGCGTGTCGACCCGGCACAACCCCGAGTTCACCATGCTCGAGTTCTACCACGCCTACGCCGACTACGAAGACAACATGGACCTCACCGAGGAGCTGTTCCGCGAGCTGGCCATGGCCGTGCTCGGCAGCACCGACGTGCCCTACGGCGACAAGCTGTTCCACTTCGGCGAGCCGTTCGCCCGTCTGTCGGTATTCGACTCGATCCTCAAGTACAACCCGGAAATCTCCGCCGCCG
The DNA here is from genome assembly GCF_900109175.1 of Pseudomonas linyingensis. Classification (GTDB taxonomy): domain Bacteria; phylum Pseudomonadota; class Gammaproteobacteria; order Pseudomonadales; family Pseudomonadaceae; genus Geopseudomonas; species Geopseudomonas linyingensis. Next base: position 111,765 of record NZ_FNZE01000006.1, read on the forward strand.
ACCTGCAGGACATCGACACCGCCCGTGCCATCGCCAAAAAGGCCGGCGCCAAGGTGCTCGGCTTCGAGGGCCTGGGCAAGCTGCAGGTGATGATTTTCGAGGAGTTGGTCGAACACAAGCTGGAGCAGCCGACCTTCATCACCAAGTACCCGTTCGAAGTGTCGCCACTGGCGCGCCGCAACGACGCGGACCCGAGCGTCACCGACCGCTTCGAGCTGTTCATCGGCGGCCGCGAGATCGCCAACGCCTATTCGGAGCTGAACGACGCCGAAGACCAGGCCGAGCGCTTCCACGCCCAGGTGCGCGACAAGGACGCCGGCGACGACGAGGCCATGCACTTCGACGCCGACTTCGTGCGCGCCCTTGAGTACGGCATGCCGCCGACCGCTGGCGAAGGCATCGGCATCGACCGTCTGGTCATGCTGCTGACCAACGCACCTTCGATTCGTGACGTGATCCTGTTCCCGCACATGCGTGCCGAGCAATAAGATGCTGCTGTGAGCGCACGGTGAATCAGGCGCCGCCTGCCGTGGTCAAACCCGGTAGCGCGGCGCTCGCGTGCTGCGTCACCACCTGCTTTGGCCGCTGCTCTGGCTGCAGGACTTTCAGTCGAAACAAGGAGTGCTCGATGAACGCAATGCGTGTGCTTGTTGTGCTGTCCTTCCTGCTGCTGGACGGTTGCCTGGCCACCTTCAAGGAGCCGATCCCCGTCGGGGAAACGGCACCGAAACACCTGCTCGGCACCTGGGCCGGCATGGACGAGTGGGGCGAGGAGCGTTTCCTCGAGATCACTCGTCAGGCCGATGGCCGCTATCACGCCCTGGCCTGGCGCGAGCGTCTGGACAATCGTGCCAAGGCGCGCGACTACGCCTTCACCGTGGCCCGTCACGGCCGCCGCTGGTACCTGTCGGTGGCGGCGCCCGAGCGCCTCGGCGGCAACTTCGCCTTCGGCGGCTTCGAGCTGACCGATGACGACGAACTGGTGCTTTACAGCCTGGACATCGAGCAGCTGCAGGATGTGCTGGCCAAGGGGCAGCTCGCGGGGCAGACGGTCGAGACCGACGAGGGCGACGGCGTGCTGATCTCCAGTCCGCTGGCCACGGTCTACGCCTTCCTCGACGATCAGGCCAACAGCGATGTGTTCAGCGAGGTCGCCCGTTTCACGCGGGTCACCGAGTGACAAGGACGGGGCGATGAGCCGCAGCAAGGCAAATACCGAATACCACCAGACCATCCGTGCGCTGTCCGACCGCCTGGTCGAGGCTCAGACGCCGATCCGCGTGCTGGATGCGATCAAGTGGGATGACGGCATCCGCGAGGGCTTCCTCAAGGGACGCGGGCACAAGTTGCCGGCAGTGGATCGGGCCTACTACCAGAGCCGCCCGCTGTCCTTCGATCCCGACGACAAGAAGCAGCAGTTCCAGCAGATCGAGCGCGACATCACCCGCCAGCTCGGCCAGTTCAGCCCGGTCGGGCAGATCATGCGGCGCATGTGCAAGGAATACCGCATGGTGATCCGCATGCTCGAGGCGCGCGGCACCGCCGATTTCGGGCTGATCTCCCAGGAGCTGTATGGCTCGGCGTCCGATGCCTTCCATGCCGGCGACCCGACCCTGGCCGATCTGGGCGTGATGTTCTCCACCTACCTGGACAACATCGCCGACCGCAGCGACCTCAAGGACGAACCCAAGACCATCAATGCCAGCGATGCGGTGGCCATGCTGCAGGGCCAGCTCAACGGCGTGTTCGGCGACGAGGCGGTGGTGCGGGTGTTCGAGTCCGACGGCATCCTCGCCGATGCGGCGGCGGGCGCTGACTACATCAAGATCCGCGCCGATGCCCTGTTCAACCAGCGCGACATCCGCGCTCTGGCAGTGCACGAAGGCCTGGTGCATGTCGGCACCACGCTCAACGGGCTGAACCAGCCGGTCTGCACCTTCCTGGCCAAGGGCCCGCCGTCCTCGACCATCACCCAGGAAGGGCTGGCCATCCTCATGGAGGTGATTTCCTTCACCTCCTATCCGACCCGGCTGCGCAAGCTGACCAACCGCACCCGCGCCATCCACATGGCCGAGGACGGCGCGGATTTCCTGCAGATCTTCCAGTTCTATCGCGAGCAGGGCTACACGGCGGAGGACAGCTACTCCAACAGCATCCGCGTGTTCCGTGGCTCGACCCCGGACGGCCTGCCGTTCACCAAGGACCTGTCCTACCTGAAGGGCTTCATCCTGATCTACAACTACATCCAGCTCGCCGTGCGCAAGGGTAAGCTGGAGCAGATTCCGTTGCTGTTCTGCGGCAAGGCCACCCTGGAGGACATGCGCACCCTGGGTCAGTTGGTCGACGAGGGGCTGGTGGTGCCGCCCAAGTACCTGCCGCCGCAGTTCAGCGACCTCAATGCGCTGTCGGCCTGGATGTGCTTCTCCAACTTCCTCAACCATCTGAGCCTCGATCGCGTCGAGGCCGACTATGCCAACATTCTCTGACGGGCCTTGGCCCGTTGGTCCCTTCCCCTGACTTTTTCGGACTCCCATGAGCGAACGCAATCCCATTCCGCTGATCCTCACCGGCATCGGCAGCGTCGCCGCGACTGTCGCGCTGCTCGGCTACTACGGTTACCTGCACATCGCCAAGCCCGAGGACGCGCTGCTGCTGGCCGACTACACCATGCTCAAGACCATTCCCGGCGAGGACTACAAGGTCTCGCTCAAGCCGGCCGACCAGGTCGCCCACTGCATCGACGGCGTGCTGGTGTTGTTCGACGTCAACCAGAAGGGGCTGACCGGGGTGCTGGTGGACAACAAGAAGCGCGCGGTGCGCTGCATCCTGCCCGAGGCCGCGCCGGCCGAGTGAGGTCCTGCTGCTGGGCTATCCTTGCCTGGACCAGTAGTGTGCGAGGGCAGGGCAGTGATTGTCTGCAAGAGGGTCTATCAGCCGGCGACGGCGGACGACGGTTATCGGGTGCTGGTGGACCGGTTGTGGCCACGCGGTTGCAGCAAGGCCAGCCTGCCGCTGGATGAATGGCTGCGCGAACTGGCGCCCTCGGATGGCGTGCGTCAGGCCTTCGCCCATGAGCCGGGCCGTTTCGCCGAGTTCCGCACGGCTTATCGCGCCGAGCTGGCAGCCCAGCCAGCGCTCTGGCTGCCGCTTCTGGAGCGCGCTGGCCGCGGCACACTGACCCTGCTGTATGCGGCCCACGACGAGCAGTTCAACAACGCGCGCGTGCTTGCCGAGTTTCTCGGCGAGCAGCTGGCTGATGCGGCGCCAGCGGATGCCGGCCACGGGGAGGCTCGATGAAGACTGCGACGATCCTGATGCGCCACTGTGGCGCTCTGTTGATCGCCAGCCTGCTGAGCGCAGCCCAGGCCGCGCCCGGACCAGGCAGTGCGCATGGCCCGCTGGAGTTGCAGGAAGTCGCCAGCGGACTGGAGCATCCCTGGGCCCTGGCCTTCCTGCCGGGCGGTGAGGGCATGCTGGTCACCGAGCGTCCCGGGCGTCTGCGCCGGGTGACGGCCGAGGGCGTAGTGTCCGCGCCACTGGCCGGCGTGCCGGAGGTGTTTGCTCGGGGGCAGGGTGGCCTGCTGGATGTCGCCCTGTCGCCACGCTTTGCCGAAGATCGTCTGGTCTACCTGAGCTATGCCGAGCAGGGGGTGGATGGCCGGGCCGGTAGTGCAGTCGGCCGCGGCCGGCTGTCCGACAAGATGGACAGCCTGGAGGGGTTCCAGGTGATCTTCCGCCAGCAGCCCAAGCTGTCCAGCGGTATCCATTTCGGTTCGCGACTGGTGTTCGATCGCGCCGGCTACCTGTTCGTCACCCTCGGCGAGAACGGTCAGCGGCCCACCGCGCAGGAGCTCGACAAGCTGCAGGGCAAGGTGGTGCGCCTGCAGGCGGACGGGCGTATTCCCGGGGACAATCCCTTCGTCGGCCAGGCCGGCGCGCGGGCGGAAATCTGGTCCTACGGGCACCGCAACCCGCAGGGCGCGGCGCTCAATCCGTGGACCGGTGCACTGTGGGTCCATGAGCATGGTCCGCGCGGCGGCGACGAAATCAACATTCCACAGTCCGGGCGCAACTACGGCTGGCCGCTGGCCACCCATGGCATCAACTACAGTCGGCTGCCGATTCCCGAGGCACAGGGCGAGCGGGTGGCGGGCACCGAGCCGCCGCACCACGTGTGGACCAAATCACCGGCGATCAGCGGCATGGCCTTCTACGATGGCGAGCGTTTTCCGGCCTGGCGACACAGCCTGTTCATCGGTGCACTGGTCCAGCAGGCGCTGATCCGCCTGCAACTTGATGGCGACCAGGTGGTGGGCGAGGAGCGCCTGCTGGAGGAGTTGGATGCGCGCATTCGCGACGTGCGAGTGGGGCCGGACGGCTACCTGTACGTGCTGACCGACGAGAGCAACGGCAAGCTGTTGCGAGTCGGTTTGCAGGCGAATTAGGAGTTCTTCAGGCCGTAGTTCAAAACCGCTCGTTGGCGCCGAGGAAGCGCCACTGACCTGGTTGCAGCTTGGCCATGGCCACGCGGCCGATGCGGATGCGACGGATGTTGAGCACCTGCAGGCCAACGGCGCTGCACACGTGGGCGATCTGTCCCGGCTGCGGTGCCTTGAGGGCGAAGCGCAGGCGGGTTTCGCTCTGCCAGCTGACCTTGCACGGCGAAAGTGGCCGGCCGCGGTAGGTGAGGCCGAACTGCAGCTGCTTGAGCTGCTCCGAGGTCAGGGTGCCGGCGACGTCGACGATGTATTCCTGCTCGATCTTGCTGAAGTCATCGGTCAGCTTGCGGATCACGCCCCAGTTCTGGGTCAGCACCAGCAGGCCGGAGGCCTCGGTCTCCAGCGTCAGCGGAACGCTCAGGCGTTGCAGGTGGCGCTTGAGCAGGTGCACGCCGGAGGCGTCGTCGGGCGCGCGACTGGCGGCCTCGACCAGCTCGCTGACCTGCTCGGCGTCATGACCGGCCGGCTTGTGCAGGATCAGGGTGATCGGCGGCTGGGATTCCGCACGGGCACCGGGACGCAGGGCGACGGCCTGCTCCTGAACCTTGAGTTGCGGCTCCTCGACCACCTCGCCATCCACCGTCACCCAGCCGCCCTCGATGTACAGCTCGGCCTCGCGGCGCGAGCAGGGCAGCAGTTCGGCGAGGCGTTTGGACAGGCGGACGGGTTCGCTCATGGGGTCACTTCTTGCCAATGGTGATCTGGCGGGTGCTGCCGTACACCTGGCCGCTGACGCCACGGGGGATCTGCTGGACTTCACCGCCAGCCTTGAGGAACGCCGCCATCTGCTCTTCGAGCGCCTGACGGGCTTCGGCGGAGGGGACGGGGGCAACCTTCTGCTTGGAGGCGCTGGGTTTGCTTTGCATGGTGATTCTCCTGCCTAAAGGTGAAAAGGCCAGTCATTATACATGAAATGGCGATCATTTTTTGCTCAGTCCGGCAGGATCTGGAAAGTATTTGCCGGGAAATGCCCGGCGAAAATCCCGGAAATCGCGATTTTCGCCGGTTTTGCTCAGGGCTCCTTTGCTCGGGACTCCTTTGCTCAGAGCTCCCGGGCCAGCAGGCGGTAGCTGTTCAGGCGGCTCTCGAAGCTGTGGGTGACGGTGACCAGGCCCAGCTCGTTGAGCTGGTAGTCGCGGGCGTGGGCGTGGAACTGTTCCCAGCACTGCTCGGGCGTGCCGACCACCATGGCGTCGCGGGTGGCATCCAGCTCGGCCAGGTCGCTGGGGCTCAGCTGACGGCGGCGCTGGTCGATTTCCTCGGGGCTGAGCAGCGGCTCGCGGGCGCCGCGGCCGGTCATCATCTTGCGCCAGGCGGCCGTGCTGGCAACGCGCTTGGCTTCTTCCTCGGTCTCCGCGCAGATCACCGCCAACGCCAGCATGCGCGACGGCTTGTGCTGGTGCCCGGCCTGCTGGAAGTGGCGCTCGTAGTTGTCGAAGATCGCCGGCGAGCAGGCCTGCGGAGAGATGAACTTGGCCACCGACAGGCCCATGCCCAGGTAGCCGGCCAGCGACGAGCTGCCGCCGCCGGAGCCGAGCATCCACAGTTGCGGTACCGGCTCATCGTCCGGCAGGCAGTGCAGCTTGCGGTAGGGGTGGCGCTCGGGGTACTCGTTGCGCAGAAAGGCGCACAGCTCGGCAGCCTGTTGCGGGAAGGTGTCTTCTTCCAACTGCTCGTAGGGCGCGGCGAGGGCGGCGGAGGACAGCGGCGTGCCGCCGGGAGCGCGGCCGATGCCGAGGTCGATGCGCTCGGGGAACAGGCTGGCGAGCATGCGGAACACCTCGGCCACCTTGTACGGGCTGTAGTGGGTCAGCATCACGCCGCCGCTGCCGATGCGCATGTTCTGCGTGGCGCTGGCGATGCGCGCGACCATGATCTCCGGGCAGGGATTGGCGAACTGGATGCTGTTGTGGTGCTCGGCCAGCCAGTAGCGGTAGTAGCCCAGCTCGTCGCAGGCGCGGGCCAGGGCCACGGAGCTGTTGGGCGCCTCGCGGGCGGGCAGATCGCCGTGGACGGGCGTCTGGTCGACGATGGTGAGTTTCAGCGTCATGGCAGGGTCTCGCAACAAGCGGCAGGGGCGCAGTGGGCGCCAGAATGCAAAAGCCCCGCACGTGGCGGGGCTTTTGGCCAATCAGGGCAGGGTGATCAGATCACCTGCACCTCATCAGCTTGCAGACCTTTCTGGCCATTCACGACCAGGAAGGAAACTTCCTGACCTTCTTTCAGGCTCTTGAAGCCGTCGGATTTGATGGCGCGGAAGTGAACGAATACGTCCGGGCCGCTCTGGGGAGTGATGAAGCCGAAGCCTTTTTCATCATTGAACCACTTGACGGTACCGGTTTGGCGATTAGACATGGATGTCTCCTTGAACAGTGATGGATACGACCGCGGAATTGCCCGAAGTCAGGACTGAGTGCAAGGAGCCAGGAAAACCGAAATATGATTGGATCAAGATCTAAACCAGTCGATTACGATGACACAAGCAAACAGTGGGAATAACCTACGCGGTAATTTCCCGCGGTGCAAATCCTTTCTGCATGCTGCCTGCGCCTCCCGTCGGCTGTGCGCGGCTGGCGGGGGGCGCGTCTCACCTTGCCGTGCGCTGTGTTTTCTTTGCAATCAATGACTTGCCATCGCTCGGCGCAGCGGCGAGAACGCGCCAGGGTGTCTGGCGAAAAAAACGCCTGCCTCGGCGGCGATTGGCCCGCCGACGGGTCGCTGCTTGCCCGGCGATCTCGGCTAGAATGCCGACCCTGGCAATCAAGGTAAGCGACATGGCACTGATCGGGCGTTTCAATTCTCTGCAGGTGGTCAAGCACACCGACTTCGGTCTCTACCTGGACGGTGGTCCGGACGGCGAAATACTCCTGCCGCGGCGCTACATCCCCGCCGGCGAGCCGTGCGAGATCGGCGACTGGCTCAACGTGTTCGTCTATCTGGACAGCGAAGACCGCATCATCGCCACCACGCAGAAACCCAAGGTCCAGGTCGGTGGCTTCGCCAGCCTCAAGGTGGTGGAGATCAGCCATGTCGGCCTGTTCCTCGACTGGGGCCTGCCCAAGGACCTGTTTCTGCCGCATTCCGAGGAAAAGCGCCCGCTGCAGGTTGGCGACTACTGCGTGGTGCACGTCTACCTCGACCCGCGCACCCGGCGCATCACCGCCACCGCGCGGCTGGATCGCTACCTCGACAACACCCAGCCCAACTACAAGCCCGGGCAGGCGGTCGAGCTGCTGGTCGCCGAGCGCACCGACCTCGGCTTCAAGGCCATCGTCAACGGCAAGCACTGGGGGCTGATCCACAAGAACGAGCTGTTCAAGTTCTTGCGCGTGGGCATGCAGGAAACCGGCTACATCCGCGAAGTCCGTGCGGACGGCAAGATCAGCCTGAGCCTGCAACCCATCGGCCAGGGCGCCGCCGACAGCCTGGGCGAGCAGATCCTCGCCAGACTGCGCGCCGAGGGCGGCAGCCTGGCGCTAAGCGACAAGAGTCCGCCGGAACTCATCGCCAAGCTGTTCGGGGTGAGCAAGGGCAACTTCAAGAAGGCCATCGGCGGGTTGTACAAGCAGGGGCTGATCGTGATCCGCGACGAGCGCATCGAGCTGCCCTGAGCCTGCTCACGGCTTTTTCCCCCACAGCTCCTCCAGGCGCGCATCGCGACCGCAGCGGGTGCGATAGAAGTGGTAGCGCAGCGGGTTCTTGCGGTAGTAGTCCTGATGGTATTCCTCGGCCGGATAGAAAGTGCCGGCGGGGAGGATCTCGGTAACGACCGGTTTGGCAAAGCGTCCCGAGGCCTGCAGTTGGGCCTTCGACGCCTCGGCCAGGCGCTGCTGCTCGGGGCTGCGATAGAAGATCGCGCTGCGGTACTGCGAGCCGATGTCGCAGAACTGGCCGGTGGCGGTCAGCGGGTCGATGTTCGGCCAGAAGGCCGCCAGCAGCTTGGCATAGCTGGTCTGCGCCGGGTCGAAGCGCACCAGCACGGACTCAATATGGCCACTGCCGCCCGCCGACACCTGCTCGTAGGTCGGGTTGGCCAGGCTGCCGCCGGTATACCCCGAGGTGGTGGACAGCACCCCCGGTACCTTGTCGAAATCCGACTCCATGCACCAGAAGCAGCCGCCGGCGAAAATCGCCGTGGCCGCCGGGGCGTCGGCCGTGCTGGTCGTTGCCGGGCTGTCGGCCGCGAGGGCCTGGGGCAGGCCCGCTTCCATCGCTACCGCCACCAGCAGCGCCAGCAGCAGGGAGTGCAAACGGCCGGCGCATGGCCGCGGCCTGGCAATCGGGCGAATCATCGTCAGCTCCTCAATTCGGGCAGAGGTTCGGCGCGCGGCACGAAACGCAGTGCCAGACCGTTGTTGCACCAGCGCTCGCCCCGTGGCGGCGGGCCGTCGTCGAACAGGTGACCCTGGTGTCCGCCGCAGCGCACACAGTGGTACTCGATGCGTGGCCAGATCAGCTTGAAATCGCGCTTGCGGCCGACATGGGCCTCGTCGAGCGGCTGGGTGAAGCTCGGCCAGCCGGTTTTGCTGTCGTACTTGTGCCGGCTGTCGAACAGCGGCAGGTAGCAGGCCGCGCAGACGAAGGTGCCGTCGCGGTGCTCGTCGTTCAGCGGGCTGCTGCCCGCCGGTTCGGTGTCGCCCTCGAACAGCACGCGCCACGCCGCCGCCGAGAGCAGCGGACGCCATTCGCTGGCCGGCTTGGCCAGTGGTGTCAGCGTGGCGGATGAAGCCGCCAGCGCCGTCCGCACGTGGTTACCGAGCAGCGCCCAGGCCGGCAACAGGGCCAGCCCCTGGAGCAGAAGTCGTCGCTTCATGGTCGCTCTCCCATGCATGGGTGGTGTACGAAGATTAGACAGACGTCGCCTTCTGGCGTTACAGCCGGCGTGCTCATTCGTCCGCTGATGGGGCATCGCTGGACGGCTTGGTCGAGAATTGTGCCTGCCTGGGTGCTGGGCCACGAAAATTACATCGCGCGCTGCTGGCTTAAACCTGTGCTTGGAAATTATTTCTTAAAAAACAATGACTTATTGTTTTGTTTGGTGGTCATCTTGGCTTTTTCGGGGCGATTAAGGCTCATGTGGCAACAATGGATTTCCATGAAAAATGCAATATTGTCCATGAAAGATGCATTCTGTCCGCAGGATTACGCCCCCATAATGCCCCCACGGACCGCTGGCCGGTCGGGCGCATTGCCCGCAAGTCGACCAAACTGAATGGGTGGCTGCTGTTGCCCATGCATCCCGGAGCCTCGGGTCCACTACGTGCATCGACAGTACCCACACAATAAGTATCTGCCTGGACATATCGCCATGAAACGACCGAATCCCATGCTCGAGAAGCTGCAAACCATTCTGCCGGCCATCGCAGCCAACGCCGCCCGGGCAGAGCTTGAGCGCAAGGTGCCGGACGAGAACATCGCCCTGCTGAAGAGCATCGGTATGCATCGTGTTTTCCAGCCTAAGGCATACGGCGGTCTGGAAATCTCCCTGCCCGAGTTCACCGACTGCGTGGCTGCCTTGGCCGGCGCCTGCGGCGGTACTGCCTGGGCGTTCAGCCTGCTGTGCACCCACAGCCACCAGCTGGCGATGTTCCCCAAGCAACTGCAGGACGAGATCTGGGGCGAAAACCCGGATGCCACCGCCAGCAGCAGCATCGCACCGTTCAGCACCATCGAGGAAACCGAGGGCGGCGTGCTGCTCAGCGGCGAGATGGGCTGGAGCAGCGGCTGCGACCACGCCGAGTGGGCCATCGTCGGCATGCGCCGCAAGAATGCCGAAGGCGAGCTGGTCTACAGCTTCGGCGTACTGCCGCGCAGTGACTACGAGATCCGCGACGACTGGTACGCCGTCGGCATGCGCAGCAGCGGCTCGAAGACCCTGGTGATCAAGAATGCCTTCATCCCCAACTACCGCATCCAGGCGGCCAAGGACATGATGGAAGGCCGCTCCGCCGGCCGCGATCTGTACCCGGACAGCAAGATCTTCCACACCCCGTACCGTCCGTACTTTGCCTGCGGCTTCGCCGCCATCAGCCTCGGCGTCGCCGAGCGCATGCTGGCCGCGTTCAAGGAAAAGCAGCAGAACCGCGTGCGGGCCTACACCGGAGCCAACGTGGGTGCTTCCATCCCGGCGCTGATGCGTCTGGCAGAGTCGACCCATCAGGTTGCCGCCGCCCGCGCCTTCATGGAGAAGACCTGGGAAGAGCACGCCGAATTTGGCGAGCGCCATCAGTTCCCGACCCGTGCCGAGCTGGCCTACTGGCGTACCAACCAGGGCTACGCCGTGAAGATGTGCATCGCCGCCGTCGACCGCCTGTTCGAGGCTGCCGGCGCCACCAGCTGGTTCGACAACAGCGAAATCCAGCGCCTGTTCCGCGACTCGCACATGACCGGCGCGCATGCCTACACCGACTACGACGTCTGTGCGCAGATCCTCGGCCGCGAGCTGATGGGGCTGGAGCCGGACCCGACCATGGTCTGAGTCGGCCAGTAACGAAGAAAGGGGTTGCCGCGAGGCAACCCCCTTTTGCTGTCTGGTGCCAGCCCGCCAGCGAGTGTGGCGGGCTGAGCGGTCAGTCGATGCGCGTGAAGGTGGCGGTACCGATGCCCTCGATCTGCTGGATCAGCCTGTCGCCGCCATCCTCGATGCGCGCGTGCAGCAGGGCGGCGCCGTGCTTGTCGCGGGCGGTCACGTAGTCGCCGCTGTGCTCCCAGGTGCTGATCGCCGTCGTGTTGTCGCCCTCGCGGATGTACTGCGGGGTCAGCTCGACGGTGGCGCTCCTGACCTGGACGCCCATGGCCTCCATGGTCATGGCGTAGGTGCCTTCAATGGCGTTGCCGGCAATGGCGGTATTGGCCAGGGCGGCCAGCAGGAGAGCGAGGGAGGAGAGGGAGCGAGTCTTCATGATGGCGGGCCTTCCTTGTCGATGGCGGATCACGGTCGCACGGGGCGGATGCAGGCTTGCACGGCGGCATGTTTGCAGAGGCAACCTCGCCACATTCGGCGGGATCTTGCTGCGACCTGTGGAGCCAGCTTAGGCAGCCAAGGTCAGTGGTTTGTTGATCTATGTCGTGGAAAAGCCTGCAGTTAGATGAACTTTGCATGACAGGAGCGCTTTCCTGCGTGCGAAAAAAAGCCCCGCATAGAGCGGGGCTTTGGCCGGCACTCGCCATCAGGCGGACGCGGATGTCTCGCGGTTGCGGATCATGTCGGCGATGGCCTGCAGCGGCTGCTTGAGCATCGTCTTGACCTCCTCGCTGGCGCCGACCTGCTCCAGCGCGCGGTCCATGCACAGCAGCCACTGGTCGCGCTCCTTCGGGCCGATGGCAAAGGGACGGTGCGGGCCGGTCATGCAGATCGAGCCGTACTTCTGCGCATACAGATGCGGGCCGCCCAGCCAGCCGGAGAGGAACTCGAACAGCTTCTGGCGAATCCCCGACAGATCCTCGCCATGCATGCGGCGAATGTCCGCCGCCTCCGGCAGTTGCTCCATGCAGTCGTAGAAGGCCTCGCACAGACGGCGCACGCCATCTTCGCCGCCGAGCAGTTGGTAAGGGGTGTTGTTCATGGCTGCACTCCGCCAGTTTTCTTCGGAAAGTGGCTGATCTTGCCTGAGTGCAGCGCTGGGGAATTGACCTGGGTCAGTGGTCGGAACAGCCCAAGAGCTTCGCCCCGAGGTCGGGTCTCCCACAAGAGCATGGGGCACGCCAGACCTGCAGGAGGCGCGACCTCGCGGCGATGCGAGCCGCAGGCCCGCCATCAATGGCTCAAGACTGCTCCTGCAATCGACGCATCACCGGTACCGCCAGCAGATAGCCCAGCACCATGCCGACCACATCTGCCACCAGGTCCTGGTATTCACTGAAGCGGTAGCCAGTCATGAATTGCAGGTTTTCGATCAGCGCACCGTAGGCCAGCAAGCCAAGGAGCAGCAGGACACGCTGGGCGGGAAATGACATGCGGCCCAGGAAGGTGAGCACGGTGAAGGCCAGGACGTGGTTACCCTTGTCCCATCCGGTGTTGAGCAGCGCGGAGGGGTTTTTCATCAGCGCCAGGGTCAGGACACTCACCAGGCAGATGACGAACGCCAATTGCCAGACAGTCCGGGGGATACGATAAAGCATTGCGTGCCATTCGGTTGGTGGAGAAAAGGATGTTCCTTATACTGCCGTCCCTTTCTGAGACGATAGCTGCCCACCGACAGGTTGAGGTGGCCAAGCACGGATGATCCCGCACAATGCACCAGACTTCCAATCGCCTCGAGCGATTCCTGATCGCTTCGGTCCTTGTCCTGCTGGTGTGGCTGCCTCTGCCGCTGGGCAGCAACCGCGAGTGGGCGGTCGGGCTATTTGTCGCGCTGACCGGCGTGCTGGCCGGCATCTGGAGCCTGGCGCTGTTGCGCAATCGGCTGTCCGAGAGCAAGGCGCTCCAGCCGGCCCTGCCGATGTTCGGCCTGTTGCTGGCTGCTCAGGCGTGGGTGGCGGTGCAGTGGCTGGGTGGGCTGACCGTCGATGTCGGCGCCACCTTCCAATACCTGATGCTGGGCATCGCCTACAGCCTGCTGTTCCTGCTGATCGTCAGCCTGTTCCATACCCGCAAGCGCCTGACCTGGCTGCTGGGCACGCTAGTGGTCAGTGGCACCTTCCAGGCTTTCCATGGCGCATTCATGACCCTGTCGGGGATCGAATGGCATCTGCTCACCGCCAAGACCAGCTACACCGGTGATGCCACCGGCACCTTCGTCAACCGCAACCACCTGGCAGGCTATCTGGAGATCACCCTGGCCTGCGGTATCGGCCTGCTGCTGGCGCTGCGCGATGGGCGGCCGTTCCGCTGGGTCAACCTGCTGGAAATGCTCATGGGTGCCAAGGCACGGCTGCGCCTGGCTCTGGTGGTCATGGTCATCGCCCTGGTGATGACCCATTCGCGCGGTGGCAACGCCGCCTTCTTCACCGCGCTGATGGTCATCGGCGGCATCTTCGTCCTGCGCGACAAGGACAATCGACTGCGCAATGGCCTGATCCTGGCCAGCATCCTGCTCATCGACGTACTGGTGATCAGCCAGTACTTCGGCCTGGAGCGGCTCAAGGACCGCATGCTGAACACCCGCCTGACCGACGTGGTGGTGGCCGGCGAGGTGGTGCAGCAGGCTAACGAGGTGCGCGACGACGTGTTCCGCTACGCGATCCCGTTGGCGCAGGACAAGCCGCTGACTGGGCAGGGTGCCGGCAGCTTCGAGTCGGTGTTCCCCAGATACCCGGGCGAGGACATCCGCCTGCATTTCGACCACGCGCACAACGACTACCTGCAGTTCGCCATCGAGTACGGCCTGCTCGGCTGCCTGCCGCTGCTGGCTTTCGTGCTGCTGGCCCTGTGGCGGGCGCTGCAGGCGCTGTGGCGGCGGGAATCGCTGTATCGCAGCGGCGTCGGTTTCGGCGCGGCGGTGGGCATCATCGCCATCGCCATTCACTCATTGACCGACTTCAACCTGCAGATTCCGGCCAACGCGGCGACCCTGGTGGTGCTCTGCGCCATCGCGGTGCTGGCCAATCGGCACAGCAATCCGCGGCGCAAGGACAGCCTCGGCGAGTGAGTTCGGGAAGGGTTCGGGGAGGGCAGTAGGCAGCCGGACGGTTGCCTACTGCGAGGGCAGCCGATGTTGGCGTGATGCCTGCCAGATATACCAGGCCAACCAGGCCAGCAGCACGCCAAGCAGATTGGCGGCGATATCCAGTTCGCTGAACTGCCGGGCCGGCTGCACAAACTTCTGCAGCCACTCAAGCAAGGGGGCCAGCGCCAGCAGCCCGCTCCACAACAGCCAACCGCTAGCCTGGGGGAAGGCCAGGCGGGCGGTCAGCGCCAGGGCACCGAAGGCCAGCAGATGCAGGGCCTTGTCCGAATGTTCGAACAGCTCGGGGGGCGACTCGGCGCGGAATATGCCGTAGGACAGCAGCGCCGAGCAGACAGCGAACAGCAGCAGCCTCAACCCGGAACGCCGCCGATCTGGGCCAGCAGCTCGGCCGTCCTGGCCTGCATCAGTGGCGCATCGCCGCGGCTTTCCACATTAAGGCGGATCACCGGCTCGGTGTTGGAGGCGCGCAGGTTGAAGCGCCACTCGGCGAATTCCACACTGAGGCCGTCGGTGTAGTCGACCTGCGCGGCATCGCCGACATAGATCGACTCGATGCGCTGGATGACCGCGGCGGCATCGGCGACCTTAAGGTTGATCTCGCCGGAGGAGGGGAAGGCGGCGATCCGCTCGCCGACCAGGCTGGACAGCGACTGGTTACGGACACAGATCAGCTCGGCCACCAGCAGCCAGGGGATCATCCCGCTGTCGCAGTAGGCGAAGTCGCGGAAGTAGTGGTGCGCACTCATCTCGCCACCGTAGATGGCGTTCTCCTCGCGCATGCGCTGCTTGATGAAGGCATGGCCGGCCTTGCACTGCACCGGCTCGCCGCCGTTGGCCTCGACGATGTCCAGGGTATTCCAGGTCAGACGCGGGTCGTGGATGATGCGCGCGCCGGCTTCCTTGTGCAGGAAGGCCTCGGCCAGCAGGCCGACTATGTAGTAACCCTCGATGAACTGACCCTGCTCATCGAACAGGATGCAACGGTCGAAGTCGCCATCCCAGGCAATGCCCAGATCGGCGCCATGGGCCAGTACCGCGTCGCGGGTGGCGGCACGGTTGTCCTCCAGCATCGGGTTGGGAATGCCGTTGGGGAAGCTGCCGTCCGGCTGGTGGTTGATCTTGATGAGTTCGAATGGCACACCGCGGGCCTTGAGCGCCGCCTCGATGGCATCCAGTGCCGGACCGGCGGCGCCGTTGCCAGCATTGACCACCAGCTTCAGCGGCTTGAGCGTGCTGCAGTCGATGTAGGACAGCAGATGCTCGACGAACGCCTGGCGGCAATCCACTTGACGCAGTTCGCCCTGCACCGCCGCCGGTGCAGCGAACTCGGCCTTCTCGGCGAGCAGGCGGATCTGTTCCAGACCGGTGTCACGACTGATCGGTTGTGAGCCCTCGCGAACCAGCTTGAAGCCGTTGTAGTCGATCGGGTTGTGCGAGGCGGTGACCTCGATACCGCCGTCGGCGCCCAGGTGCCAGGTGGCGAAATACACCTCCTCGGTGCCGGTCATGCCCAGATCCAGCACATTCACGCCAGCTTCGCAGAGGCCGCGGCTCAGCGCCTTCTTGAGGGCCGGCGAGGTTTCACGGATATCGCCGCCGAGCACCACCGTACCGGGCTTGAGCCATTCGGCGTAGGCGCGGGCGATGCGGTAGGCGATGTCCTCGTTCAGCTCGCGGCCCAGCTGGCCGCGAATGTCATAGGCTTTGAAGCAGGTCAGAGTTGTCATGAGAGGTACTTCGGCGGCGTCCTGCCGCATGGGTTGATGATGGAGATCGGGTTGCCGGAGCTGTCGATCACGGCGGTACGGGCCGCAGGCCCGCCAAAACCATCAGGCCAGCTCGCGCAGCACCAGTCCCAATTCCTCGCGCCAGTCTGCCTGGGCGATATCGTGGGCTTCATGCAGTTTGCTGCAATCCAGCACCGACCACGCTGGGCGGGTGGCCGGAGTCGGGTAGTCAGTCGTGGCGATGGCGCGCACGACGGGCACGCGCTCCAGCAGCCCCAGTTCATGCGCCTGGCGGAAAATCTCCAGGGCGAACTCATGCCATGTACAGGCCGGCGTGCCAGCGTAGTGATACACCCCCCACTGCAGCGCGCCGTGGTCACGGTATTGCACCGCCAGGGTCCACAGTGCGCGGGCGATGCTGGCCGCCGAGGTCGGGCAGCCGTGCTGATCGGCCACCACGCCCAGCTCCTCGCGCTCGCGGCCCAGGCGCAGCATGGTCTTGACGAAATTGTTGCCGTGCGCGCCGAACACCCAGCTGGTGCGCAGGATGATGTTCCGGCTGCAATTGGCCGCCAGCATCACCTCGCCGCCCAGCTTGCTGGCGCCGTATACCCCGGTGGGGCCGACAGGGTCGGATTCCCGGTACGGCTCGCGGGCATCGCCGGCAAACACGTAGTCGGTGGAAATGTGGAATACAGGAATACCCAGCCGCTCGGCGGCAATCGCCAAGTTGGCCACGCCATCGCGGTTCACCGCCCAGGCGCGCTCCGCATCGCTTTCGGCCTTGTCCACCGCGGTATAGGCCGCGGCGTTGATGATCAGCTGCGGCTGGAACTCTGCGACGACTTTCGCCACCTGGGCGGCGTTGCCGATATCCAGCGCGGTCGAGCCCAGACCGTGGACCTGGAAGCCCTCGGGAGCCAGGCGCAGCAGCTCGTGGCCGACCTGGCCGCGAGCACCGGTGATCAGTACGCGCATGCTCACCCTTCCTTGCCCAGCAGCTGGCGCAGGGTCGGATTCAGCTGATCCTTGGCCGACAGCTGCGGCGCCTCTACCGGCCAGGGAATGTTCACGTCCGGATCGTTCCACAGCAGACCGCCCTCATCCGCGGGGAAGTACAGGTCGGTGCACTTGTACTGGAAGTCGGCGATGTCGCTGATCACGCAGAAACCATGGGCATAACCTGGCGGAATCCACAGCTGGCGATGGTTGTCGTCGCTGAGCTCGACACCGACGAACTGGCCGCAGGTCGGCGACGTCGGGTCGATGTCCACCGCCACGTCATACACCGCGCCGCGGCTGACGCTGACCAGCTTGCCCTGGGGGCGGGTGCGCTGGAAATGCAGGCCGCGCAGTACCCCGCGCGGCGAGCGCGAGTGGTTGTCCTGCACGAAGGGCAGGGTGATGCCCGCCTCGCGATAGCGCTCGACCTGAAAGGTCTCGATGAAGAAACCACGCTGATCGCCGAACACCTTCGGCTCGATGATCAGCACCCCCGGCAGCGCCGTTTCGATGACCTTCATTGGGCCGCCTCCTGGGTCAGCAGGCGCCGCAGGTACTGACCGTAGCCGGTCTTGCTCAGCGCTTCGGCCTGGCGTGCCAGTTGCTCGGCCGACAGCCAGCCCTGGTGGTAGGCGATTTCCTCCAGGCAGGCGACCTTGAGCCCCTGGCGCGCCTCGATGGTGTGCACGAAGTGGCTGGCCTCCATCAGCGAATCATGGGTGCCGGTGTCCAGCCAGGCGAAGCCGCGGCCGAGCAGGCTCACGTGCAGGTCGCCGCGCTGCAGATAGGCATTGTTCACATCGGTGATTTCCAGTTCGCCTCGCGGGGATGGCTTCACCTGCTTGGCGATCTCGACCACCGAGTTGTCGTAGAAATACAGGCCGGTGACCGCGTAGTGGGACTTGGGCGCCTTGGGCTTTTCCTCGATGGAAATCGCCTTGCCGGCGGTGTCGAACTCCACCACGCCGAAACGCTCCGGGTCGCTGACGTGGTAGCCGAACACGGTCGCACCATTGTCGCGGCTGGCCGCCTCGCGCAGCATGGCGCTGAAGCCGTAACCGTAGAAGATGTTGTCGCCTAGGATCAGGCACACACTGCTGTCGCCGATGAACTCCTCGCCGATCAGGAACGCCTGGGCCAGGCCGTCCGGCGAAGGCTGCTCGGCATAGCTCAGCGCAATGCCGAACGCGGAGCCGTCGCCCAGCAGCTTGCGGAAGTTGGGCAGGTCTTCCGGCGTGGAGATGATCAGCACCTCGCGGATTCCGGCCAGCATCAGCACCGACAGCGGGTAGTAGATCATCGGTTTGTCGTAGATCGGCAGCAGCTGCTTGGACACGCCACGGGTGATCGGGTGCAAACGGGTGCCGGAACCGCCGGCGAGAATGATGCCTTTCACGTCAAAAAAATCCTTCAAAATAAGATGAAGCCGACAGCCACAATCGAGGCCCGCCGCGCTCTTGTAGGAGGCCCGCCCGGGGCGAAGCTCTTGATCTGTAATGCTCCTACGCAACCCCGCGTATCAGGACTCGCCCAGCCTCCCCAGGCGATAGTCACCAGTCAACACCCGCTGCCACCACTGGCGGTTGTCCAGGTACCACTGCACAGTCTTTCGGATGCCCGACTCGAAGGTTTCCTGCGGCACCCAGCCCAGCTCGCGCGCGATCTTCGACGCATCGATGGCATAGCGCAGGTCATGGCCGGGACGATCCCTGACGAAGGTGATCAGGTCGCGATACTGCGTGACACCCGCCGGCTTGTTCGGTGCCAGCTCTTCCAGCAGGTCGCAGAGGGTTTCCACCACCTCGAGATTGCGCTTCTCGTTGTGGCCGCCGATGTTGTAGGTCTCGCCCACCTGGCCACGGGTGACCACCTCGACCAGCGCCCGGGCGTGATCTTCCACATACAGCCAGTCGCGGATCTGCGCGCCGTCCCCGTACACCGGCAGCGGCTTGCCGGCGAGGGCGTTGAGGATCACGTGCGGGATCAGCTTCTCGGGGAAATGGAACGGCCCGTAGTTGTTCGAGCAGTTGGTGACCAGCACCGGCAGCCCGTAGGTGCGTTGCCAGGCACGGACTAGATGGTCGGAGCTGGCCTTGGACGCCGAGTAGGGCGAGCTGGGCGCGTAGGGCGTGGTTTCGGTGAACAGGTCGTCGGTGCCTTCCAAGTCGCCGTACACCTCGTCGGTGGAAATGTGGTGGAAGCGGAAGGCTTCTTTCACCTTGGGAGCCAGGCCGTTCCAGTAGCGCCGCGCCGCTTCCAGCAGGGTGTAGGTGCCGACGATGTTGGTCTGGATAAAGTCGCTCGGGCCGTCGATGGAGCGGTCGACGTGCGACTCGGCCGCCAGGTGCATCACCCCATCCGGACGGAACTCTGCGAATACCCTATCCAGCGCGGCGGCATCGCAGATATCCACCTGATAGAAACGGTAGCGCGGCGAGTCGGCCACCGTGGCCAGCGACTCCAGGTTGCCGGCGTAGGTCAGCTTGTCGAGGTTGGCGACTTCGTAGGGAGTATTCAGGATCAGGTGGCGAACCACGGCCGAGCCGATGAAGCCGGCACCACCGGTGACGAGAATTCGGGAACTCATAAAGACACTCTTGATTATTTGGTGGGATACCACCGGGTCAGCAGTTCTTCGTACTCACGTAAAACTAGGTCCCAAGTGAAGCGCTCATGGAATCGTACGCGGCTGGCTGCTTTCATCCGTACGACGGCAGCATCATCTATCAGCATTCGGTCGAACAGATCAGCGCAAGCCGTTTCGTCTTTGAAATAGACGGCCTCGGGGCCCGCTACCCAGCGGTTGAAGTGATTGTCGTGGGCAATTACGGCACAACCTGCACCCAAAGCCTCGACCAGTGATGGGTTTGTACCGCCGACACGGTGGCCGTGTAGATAAAAACGGCTATAAAAACGGAGGGCTTGAACTACTGGAGCTTCATATATGGCTCCGGGAAATATAACCTCGTCGCTGGCTGCATCCATAACTTGGCGATGGAATGGATTGCTGTCCGGCTTAAAGTTGCCGAGTACCACCAGTCGATGGTCACGCGGAACCTGGCTGAAGGCCCTGACCATTTCTAAGAAAGAGTTCTCCGGTTCTGGACGCGCAATAATAACGGAGAACCCACCCGGTTGGATGTTGTAAGGCGTTAGCAGGGACGCATCAGCACTGGTTACCTCATCGCCACCATAGGGAATCATGGTGATCTTATTGGCACTGACGCGAGTCGCAAGGTGATCCTTTATTTTGGGATGGTCGGCGATCAGATGGTTACCGACCCAGCAACCCATCCGCTCATTCAGCCAGAACCAGATTTTAGCAATAAGCCCCCATTTGTCGCGGCGCCACTCAATGCCATCCATATTGATTAGGTTTTTCTGCCCTTTTATGCGCTGCAGTACATTGAATATCGCAGTGTTATATCCGAGGGTAAGAATCAAACCTTTTTTGCTTGAGGCGTTAATTGAACTCTTGAGGTCAAAAATAATTGTACCAATAGCTCCTGGCTGGCTGGTCGGTATTTTGATTAGCCTTATCCCATTCCATTCAGATGTTCTTATGGGTCCCTTGCCGTCTTCTTGGCAATATACGTGGATTCGCCATCCCTTGGATTTCAAGTACATAGAAAGTTGCTCTGCAAAGGTTTCAAAGCCACCATGCTGTGCAGGTATTCCACGTGTGCCAAGGATGTATAGATTGCGCGATATAGAGCTTTTGTTGGTCATTTTAGTTGCTTGGCATGTTTAGAGCTTGAATGGGTGTTTTGGATCTTGCGATATAGCCGCAGAAGAACGCTGCGGGCATAATTGATAAAAAGTTAAATGAGTTTTCAGAAAGAAATCCAAGAGCTACTTGTGTGATCAGAATTAGTGGAATAGTGCTATTTATAGTTAACGCCTGCTTGAGTTGATAAGCTAAAAGAATGCTCCATATCAGGGTGCCGGCAATGCCAACTTGCCCAATTAACGCACCTATAAAGCTATCTCCGATGCCAGAGTCGTTTGTCGCATACATTGCACTAACATTGCCGGCTTCCCCGAGCCCTTTCCCGAAAACTGATAGGCTGCCAATGCTATTCACAAGGCCTCTGAAGTGTGAATCAAAACCTGCGTGTGTTGCTATGAAGGTCAATCCTATTACAGTGGCAGCTAAGCATAGAGAAATCTTCAGAGCGAAAGAGATTCTTGATCTGTATAGAGCTATTAGTATCAGCTGGAAGATTGCGGCTTTAGAGAAAGATATTATTACGGAGAGCAAAAATAAGTATTTTAGCCTCTTGAGGCCCATTATGCTGGAGAGGAAAAACCAGAAAACCATCGCATGCCCAAAGTTCACTGGATCTAAGAAGGTCGATGATGCCCGCAAAAAACCGGTCACTCCGTTAAACTCATTGAAAACAGGTAGTGGCTCTATAAGAACAAATGGATACCCTATGGATAGAACGCCGATGTTCTTTAGCTCGAAGTACTCCCTGATAAATGGCGACCACAAATGAGTGAACCGTTCAATCACGCCTATAGATGCTATGATCACGCCCACTGCCAATATATGTTTTATTGTATTTTCTTGTGTTGTTTTTGTTTTGCTTGAGAGGAGTGCTCCGAGAGATATTATCAAGAAGACTGTTATTATTTGACGAAGGCCTGAGAGAGCTGCTATTGGCGGGGTTTCATTGTTTGCTGAGATTATAAGGAAAACCGCCGCGTACGCAGCAATCAAGGATATGTATATTATGTCTTTATGGTTTACTCGGAATGCCACCAGTGATAAGGCGATTATCGAGAATAGGGCGATGTCTTTTAGAGCTATTGCTACAGATGCTGATGGGCCTATAAAGTGAATTAGAAGAGCTGCTGCTATATTCGCAAAGCAGCAGACGACAAAGAATAGCAGAGTGGTTCTCGGCTTGTTTATGGTGAGCATATGCTTACAATTGGTTGTTCTTTTGCGATTGTGGTTTTAGTGATTCTGTTATTTTTTTCTCAAGATCTTTAGCGAAGGCTAAGCTAATTTTTGCTGAGGGGCTTGCCTCGCCGGATACTGCTGCACCTACAGCCGCTACGATCTCCTTTTCATAGCCAATGATTTCTGGGAAAGACTGTTTCTCTAGCCCAAACAATGACATAAAGTAATTTGTTTTTTCATGATATGCAATGGCCACCGTAGGCACTCCAAGAGCAAGACCGTATATCACGGAGTGGGTTTTATGTCCTATTACACATGCGGATCTAGAGAATTCAGTTATTGTCTCTTTAGGAGAAAAGTCTTCGTCTATATAGGTTATTTTGTCGGTTGAACACGTCGCGATAAGCTTCCTCAAGACGTCCCTTTCATCCCCGCCAAACCCCTTGTACTGCATTGGGATGAATTTTACATTGTAGCCTTTGCTGACCAATTCTAAAGCTACACTTTTCCAGGATTCAGAGTATCTTTTAATATAGTCTTGGTCGTTTATACCTGCAGTGTATATTGCGCAAACTATCGTCTTGCTTTCAGGGCTCTTCTCAAGCTCCATCTTTGTTGATAGGAAGACGCTGTCCGGTGTTTCGATAGGTGGGGTGGTTGATATTTTTTTTACGCACTCTATGCTTAAATTGTCTCTGACATATATTTTTTTGCAAGAGTTGAATACTCTGCCTATCGCTTTTATCGCATAGCTTGGAGCGCCATTGAAGGGGCCAATAGATTGAGACCATAATATAGGAGGCTTCTGGTAGAGGTCTGCAAGCGCCAGTGAAATTAGTTGAGGATTTATGCAGTCCTTCTCTAGGACATTAGATATGTGATGTCCTCCAGTGCAAAAAACGAAATCCGCCTCTTTTATAAGAGATTTGATTTTTTTGCCAAATAAAATTGTGGCTAAAGCCTTCGCAGGTCGATCCATTCTATTTGAGTAGAGGGAAATGAATGCTTTGTAGGATATTTTTCTATGGAATAGAAAGTTCAATCGTTTGAATGTATTTTCTAGAGTGGACGAGTTAGGGGATTTGAATATGCTCCCTCCAGGCCAATAACAAGCTTGGGAGTTTTTGTGTTCCCACCAAAAAGGTAAACTCCCATCGCTGGAAGATAAATTTATCTGCGTAGATCGCTCAGCCTCGGAAGCAATCGCGCCGCTCAAATAGTATAAAACGCTATTGTCTCCTTTGTTGTGGGAGCAGTGATTGAGAATGAGTACCTTCATTTAACTTCCACCATGTATTCCATTGCTGATTTTTTTCCTGGGATTGGGGCGCCGTTTTTAGGCTTGCCAATGATCACATTAAATGCGATCTGGCAGTGCCTGGGGATTTCTAACGCTTCCCGAAGTTCGGCTTCTTCGTGCTCATCGGCATGTGACCAGTTCAGGACACATGCTCCAAGACCCAAGGAGTGGAATAGTAAAAGAGAGTTTTGAAACCCTAAGGAAGCATCAATCATGCCTGTGAGCGACTCTTGGGGAAGATGATAAGAGCGTGTATCGTAGCATACGCTAATAAATGCGAAGGTTCCGGATATTGAGGTTGCGCCTTTGTTAAAAGACGCGCATTTTTTGGCGAGGTTATCATTACAAGTAAAGAAGTTGACAATGGTTTGTCTGTTGCAACTTGATGGAGCCCAGATGCTACCAGTCAGAGCCCTCTTGATCTCTTTAGGGGTTGGTGTTTCTCCTTCTTCGAAGTGGCGGATTGTTCGCCTTTCTTTTATTGATGCAAGAAGTTTTTCGTAAGAAATGGAGTTTTCATTCTCAAACGGAAAGTTGCTGTAGTCTCTTTCGGAAAGCTGTCCCCGCTGAAGGCTCTGATGGTGGTTGTAAATTGCAGTTGCCCACTGAGAAGTGTGTGGACTTATTTCATGATTTATTTTCTCAAGATTTTTCTTAAGATAATGCGAAAGCTCCAAGCTATGACCTGGAGTTCGCTTGGGAGACTGTAAGCCTTTATCTATAATATGTGCTTGTTTTCTTACGATGCTAAGTATGTCGCCTCTGTTATCAGGATCGCTTTTCCAGCTGAGGCTGTTTATGTACTTTACTTTGCTGTATAGATGCCCGCTAAGCAGTGCAAATCTTGGTCTCATTCGTAGAAGGTTATATGTTTTTTGGGGAAGTATTTTCTTTGCTATATTTTTGAGCATTTGCATGTTCCTGCCGTCATGGTATATCTGAAAATCAAAGTTGTACTCAAGGCGGCTGTTATTGTGTAAATTGGAATCTCGGTCAGCGAGACTCCAGCAGTATGCAGAAGAATTCCTGATGAAATATATACAAAGAATCCAATTAGCATGGTTTTTGCGGCTGATTTTGTATTTTTTTCGGCGATAAAAAAGTGTGCGGTTGTGTAGTTTGAGAAAAAAAGCCAGAAGGATATGGAAAGCCAAATTATATTGCGCGAAAGGTGCTGTATAACTTCGTTATCAGAATTAAAAAAACTCGTATCAATATGGCTGATAAATATTGATAGTGCTATGCATACTAGTAGCAAGGTTGGCAGCCATTTTGCTGTTATTTTTGATTTGAGCTTTTGGTACTCGTAAGGAGACTTTTCGTAGATATTTATTAGAGGCTTTTGTGTGATGAGGGATGCCGTTGAAGCGATTGTTGAAAGAGCTACAATCGCTCTGAGAGTTATGGCCTGTTTGTTGTATAGGTCTGGGCTTGATATCTTGGAGTACATTAGTATTTGGGGGAGATTAAAATATAAGTACCATATTATGTTGTTTGGTATCAGGGGGAGTGAAACTGTTTTCCATGCAGGGATGATTGTGGCTATGCTGGATGCTAGATTGTTTATACTGAATCTGCTTTTGACTCCTGAAATCTTACAGGCTATTATCGTTGCAATTGTGTGTGCCGCAATTTCCGCGCATATTATGAGGTTTCTTGAAGGTTCATCTTTTAATATGAAGAAGACTCCGAAGATGCCTGCCATCGATATTCCAGGTATGGCGAAGCATAGAAATACATGTGACTCTTCTCTTTGAGACCTGCAGAACTCTGTAGCCATATTGAATAGCGAGAAAATCATCGCCATTCCAGTGCAGGCCAAGAATAAGTTGCTGGTAATCGTGATTGCGAAAATGGTTGATGCTGATATTGCGAGTGCGATTATGCTTATATTTGAAGCTATTTCAGATATGGCTTTTTTATATGCATCGCTGTAGCTGTATCTGAATAATGTGAAGGCTATTTGAAGCCCTATTATTTGGGAGGATATTTGCCAAAGTGAGAAATAAAAGGCGTAATCTTTAAAGTCCTCTTCGCTCATTATGTACGAGAGTAAAAAAAAACCTGCAATGGAGAGAAGTCTTGAAAGAAACAGCGATGAGGCTCTGAGGATTATGCGCATACTTCAGATCTTTTTATGGTTTCATAATAGATTTCGTAGTTTTCTTTCCAGTGGATTTCAAGCCTATTATGTATTTCGTTTTTCTTGCTCTGTATTTCGCTTATTAGTCTGTCTAGTTTCTCCATTTCACTTGCGGAGAAATCTTCGGCATTTACTTTGATCCCGCTGCCTAGGCTTTCAATTTCTTTGTTCTGAGGAATGCATGAAGATGTTATTATCGGGGTTTTGAAAAATATGTGCTCATAAAATTTGTTGGGTGCCGCATATTTATGAAGCTCAATTTTGGGGGTGTAGTAAGCCCATGTGAAGTCAATTTTTGAATAGAGTTCTGGTATCTGAAGTGCAGAGTATGGGCCAAGGAATTCTATGTTAGTGTTGCTGTGGCTCAACTCCTGTATTTTATTTTGCATGGCACCTCCTCCGGCAATTAACAGATTGTATTTGCCATTCATTCTTTTGCAGAACTCAATGAGCCACTCGATTCCTCTGCTTTCATTATCTAATGTTCCAAAATAACCGATAGTAATTATTTCTCTATTAGGTTTTTTGGGGTGGTTGCCATCTTGTAAAAGTGGCACATTTTCTATGATGTGCATTTTGGGGATTCGATTGGTGGAAATCCCTCTGTCGGAATAATATTTTATTCGTGACTGGTGTGGGATTATGACCTTGTCAAAGTGCCTTGCAATATATATCTCTATTTTATCTAGTAGTTTTTGGATTGTTTTGCTTTTTATTTTTGTTTGCGCGAATGGGTCGACAATGTCGAATATTGATTCTGTGCGTTTTATTTTTGCTGCAAGTAATCCGAGTGCAGCTGTTTCCAAATCCATAAAAACAACTTTATCGCTTTTTTTGGCATGCTTTAGAACTTGGATTGGGACCCAGATTGAGAATAAAAAAAACTTAATTCCTTTTTGTAGTTTCCCTCCAGATTTAGAGTACGGGAAGGATATTGTGCTGTCCGTTTTTCCCCCGCTTTTTTCCCATGTGTATGTCTGGCTCTTCCCGTTGCTGAAGATTTGCTGGTTTCGGGTTGTTCTAGAGTCTGCCTTTAGCGGTAAGCTTCTAAAAATATGCGTCTTCACTTTGTTTTTTCCTTTGAATGCTTCTTGTAAATTTCCTCTATGATTCTATTGCATGCATTTCCATCGCCATAAGGATTGTGGGCAACACTCATAGTGCGGTAGACGTGACTATCGAGCAGTAGGCTGCTCAATTCTCGGATAATGGTTTTAACCTCGGTCCCTACTAATTTTACTGTGCCAGCACTTACTGCTTCGGGGCGCTCGGTAGTGTCGCGCATCACCAGTACCGGTTTGCCGAGGGACGGGGCCTCTTCTTGGATGCCGCCAGAGTCGGTGAGAATGATGTGGGCGCGGCTCATCAGGTGCACGAAGGGCAGGTAGTCCAGCGGCTCGATCAGATGGATGTTACTGATACCGGAGAGCAAGCGGTTAACCGGCTCGCGCACGTTGGGATTGAGGTGTACGGGGTAGACGATGTCGACATCTGGGTGTTGCTGGGCGACTTCCATCAGCGCCTGGCAGATGCGCTCGAAACCGCCGCCGAAGCTTTCGCGACGATGGCCGGTTACTAGGATCAGTTTGCGCGAGGGATCGAGGAAGGCTGCTGGAGCGGCAGCCTTGGCATAGAGTTCCTGATCCTGATCCAAGCGCTTGACCACATCGAGGAGGGCGTCGATGACGGTGTTGCCGGTGACGACGATGTTGTCGTGGGCGATGCCTTCGTTGAGCAGGTTCTGCAGGGAGTTGCTGGTCGGGGCGAAGTGCAGGTTGGCCAGGGCGCCGGTGAGCTTGCGGTTGGCTTCTTCCGGCCACGGCGAGTACAGGTTGCCAGTGCGCAGGCCGGCTTCGACGTGGGCGACCGGGATCTGCTGGTAGTAGGCGGCGAGGCTGGCGGCGAAGGTAGTGGCGGTGTCGCCGTGGACAAGCACTATGTCCGGCTTGAACTCGGCGAATACCGATTTCATCCCTTGCAGGATAGCGGTGCTGATGTCGGTCAGGTCCTGGCCGGGCTTCATGATGTTGAGGTCGAAGTCCGGCTGGATGGCGAACAGGTCGAGTACTTGGTCGAGCATTTCGCGGTGCTGGCCGGTGACGCATACCTTGGCGTCGAAGCGCTCGTCGGCGGCGAGAGCGAGGGCGAGTGGCGCCATCTTGATGGCTTCGGGGCGGGTGCCGAAGACGCAGAGGGTTTTCATGAGGCCTTATTCCAGAATGCTTGGTGATTTCATTTCTTGGCAGGTCGTTGGCCTGCGTTCGCCCGAGGGCGCGCGCCCCACAAGAAAGGTTAGGGAGGGGCTGCGGACTTTAGTAGATGTCTTTGGACAGCAAGCTCAGCGGTGTCTTGATCAAAATCTTGATATCCAGCCACACCGACCAGTTGTTGATGTAGGCGAGGTCGAGTTCGACGCGCTTCTGCATCTTGTCGAGGGTTTCGGTCTCGCCGCGGCAGCCGCTGATCTGCGCCAGGCCGGTGATGCCGGGCTTGATGCGGTGGCGGGCCATGTAGGCGTCGATCTTGCCGGTGTAGTAGTCGTTGTGCGCCACGGCGTGCGGGCGCGGGCCGACGAGGGACATGCGGCCCTGCAGCACGTTGAAGAATTGCGGCAGTTCGTCGATGGAGGTGCGGCGGATAAAGCGGCCGATGGGGGTGATGCGCGGGTCTTCGCGGGTGGCCTGCTTGACCTGCCGGTCGTCGTGCATGCGCATGGAGCGGAACTTGTAGACCTTGATCACCTGGCCGTTCCAGCCGTGGCGTTGCTGCTTAAACAGGATCGGGCCGGGGGAAGAGCGCTTGATCAGGATGGCGATCACCAGCATCAGCGGGCTGAAGGCGATGATGGCCAGCAGGGCGAGGATGCGATCCAGGGCGGCCTTGGTCAGCGCGGCGGTAGGATAGGCGGTGAGCGGGCTTTCGTTGAGGTGGATGGCTGGCAGGCCGCCGATGTCGCTCACCGAGTGGTTGAGCAGCATCATGCTGGCCAGGTCGGGAATCCACACCACGTCGACGCTGGCATCGAGCAGGTCGATGTACAGGCCTTCGATCTGTTCGGCCTCGGCCAGCGGCAGGGCAATGTACAGGCGGCGGATGTTGTGCTCGGCGATCAGCGCGCGCAGGTGCTCGAGGCCGCCGAGGATGGGGTAGAGGCTGTTGCTCGGCAGTTCGGCGCTGTCCGAGGCAATCAGGCCGACCACCGGTTCGTGCTGGTTGCGTACCAGTTGGTCGGCAAGCTCGAGGGCGAGGTCGCCGGTGCCGACGATCAGCGAGGTGCGGTCACTCTGCAGTTGCTGGTGATAGCGGCGCGAGACGTGGTGTAGCGGCAGGTAGCTGCCGGCCTGCAGGGCAAAGCCGAGCAGCGCCCAGGTCAGGGTGACTTCGCGGGAGAACAGTTCGCTGGTCTTGGTGATGAAGGCGACCACGGTGAGGGCGGCGAGCAGCAGCAGCCAGCCACCGAGCAGGCGGGTCAGGCCGGTGAGGTAGCCGTGCTGTTTGTGGTAGACGCGTAGCAGGGCGTAGGCGGGGACCGAGGCGAGCAGGGCGAACACGGCGAGGACCCGGTATTGGGTGCCCATATCACCGGTCTTGAGGATGGCCAGGGCACCGAGGAGCAGGGTGGTCAGGCTGATGCCTATCAGCCATTGGCCCCAGAAGGTCAGGCCGCGGCCGCCGGGAAGGGTAGTGTCGGATCTGCGGGTCACGTGTTGGGCCTTGCTCTGGAAGGGAGCGCTACTGCCCTGGAGTTGGGCGTCCCCGTGCAGGGGGTGTGGGCGAGAGGGATGCGGGTTATGTGGCGATAGGCTATGCGCGGCTGCGACTCTGCGCTGCGCAGCCCGAGGCGTGGGCTGGGGGGCGGTGGAGGTCTTGGGCATCATCCTGAGCCTGTGTGAGGTGAGCGGCAGGTTTGCTGGGTTACGCCGCGTAGAGGCTGACCCTACGTAGGTTCGAGTTGCTGGTTGCGGTTACTGGCAGATCTTCTGCTCATTCCGGGTGGCGGTATCGATGTCTTGGCACAGGATTTCGCTCATCCCGGTGCGCTGGGCGATGGTCAGCAGGTTCTGTGCCTCTTTGCGGCTGTAGCGGATCGTGCGCCGGGCTGCTTCGAGAGTGGCGGTCCGCTGCTCGTCGGTCAGGCTCGGCCAGGCGATCAGGCCGATTTCCGCGAGGCTGCGGTTGATCTCGACGCGGGTGGGGCCGAGGGCCTGGGCCTGTTGCAGGGCGTGGGCGAATTCATGGTCGAATTCGAGCAGGTAGAGCTTGGCGTAGGCGAGCGCGGCCCAGTTGTGCGGCCAGGTTGGCCGCGCCTGGCTGGCGGAGCGGAAGGCCTCGAGGGCGGCGCGGCGGGACTGTTCGGCCTCGGCGGCGCCGAAGGGGTGGCGGAACTGTTGCCACTGCAGGACGCGGCCGAGGCGTTCGAGGGCTTCGCCGTTGCTGCCGGGATACAGGCTGACGGCGCGTTGGGCGGCGGCGTGGGCGATCTGCCAGGCCTGGGGGCTGGGCTCGTTGCGTTTGGCGCTCCAGTCGTCGAGGAAGGCCTGGGTTTGGTAGCTGGCGATGGCGGCGAGTAGCAGGCAGCCGCCGCCGTAGAGCAGGGGCAGGCTGAGGGCGAGGGCCAGGAGGAGGGCGAGGCGCTGTGTGAGCGGTTTCACGCTTTGCGAATCGCTGCGCGAGCGCGAACGGCGCCGGCTGGGGAGGGCGGTGGTAGTTGTCATAGGGGATTCAGGCGAAGTGGCTTTGGGCGATCAGCCAGGGGGTGTCCTTGACCAGGCGTTCGGCCTGGGTATCACCGACGATGCGGGCGGCGTGTTCCATGCCTTCGGTGAGGCGGGGCGGGCGGTGCTGCACGTTGTGGGCGTCGCTGGCGAGGATGGTCACCAGACCCTGCTCCAGCAGGCTGTGGGCGATGTCCTGGGCGGCTTCGCCGAAGTGGCCGGCCACCGAGGAGGCAGTGACCTGCAGCAGGCAGCCCTGTTCGAGGAAGGGCTTGAGTTTGCTCGGCGTGCGCATGATGCCCTTGTTGCGTTCGGGATGGGCGATCATCGGCACGATGTTGCGTTGTAGCAGCCAGCGGGTGAGGCGCTCGGCGCCGAAGGGGATCTCGCTGTGGGGAAACTCCAGCAGCAGCACCTTGTTGTCCTGCCAGCGGCCTAGGAAGGGCAGGTTGCCTTCGGCCTGGCTGGCCATCAACTCCATGCCGAAGCGCACTTCGGCGGCCCAGCTGACCCGCAGCTCAATGCCGGCTTGGTCGAGGCCGCGGACGAACTGCTGGTGGGCGTTATGGATGCTGTGGCGGTCGTTGTCGTAGCGGCCGGGGTGGATGTGCGGGGTGCAAACCAGGTGGGTGATGCCGTCCTGCACGGCTATGCGCGCGAGTTGCAGGGCGGTTTCCAGGTCGGGCGCGCCGTCGTCGATACCGGGGAGCAGGTGGTTGTGCAGGTCGATCATTGTCGATTGGGGCTTCAGCGCGTATAGAAAGTCTTGCCGACTCGGGCGATGTACTCGAGCAGGGCGGGGTTGTCGAGATGCTGGTGGAGTGACAGGTCGATCTTCCAGGGCAGCAGCAGGTCGTCGAGGGCCAGTTCGATATCCAGCAAGTTCTGGTAGGTCAGTTGCTCGCCCTTGAGGGTCAGGTCGATGTCCGAGCCGGGGCGGTAGCTGCCCTTGGCCCGTGAGCCATAGAGGATGGCCTGTTCGACTGCTGGGAACAGGCTGAGAACCTGGCGGATGGACTGGATGGCGTTTTCCGGCAGGCCCGTGCTGTCGAGGTTCATCGAGTCGGCTCGACACGCGCGGACAGGATTTGCTCCAGCGCCTTGAGCAATGGGTGATGCTGTTGGCGGATGTTGTGCAGGATGGCTTCGGCGGTTTCCTCGTTGTACGTGTGCGAGGTGCGGTTGCCGTCGGTGAGCATGTGCATCCAGCCTTGGCCATCGCTGATCAGCCCTTTGCTGAAGGCTTCATGGATGGTGTCGCGCGAGCCGACGATACCGTCGATGCCTTGCCAGACGAGGAAGTCCTTTAGGGTGTTCCAGCCTAGCTCGTAGCTGTATTCAAAGCCCTGGATGACACCCTGTTTTTCCAGTTTCGACAGTTCACGCTGCTGCATCAGTTGCATGGCCTCGTCCAGCTGGGCCAAGGCCTTGCGGAAGTTGTCGAGGCGTTGTTGCCAGCGGATGTCGGGGTTGTTCATGTTGGAAGCTTGCGGTGGTGAGTTCGGTATGGAGTGTATACCGGGGTGGCTTCGTGTGGATCGCAAATGAATATGCTCCTCTGCGTGTGGAAGCACATTCGTTTGTGATTCGGTTTTCCCTCACCCCCGGCCCCTCTCCCGCGGGCGGGAGAGGGGAGGGTTTGGGGTGTTGCGTCTGGCTGGCTTTAGGCTTTCTGGGCGTCGTTGCTGTAGCCGTAGTAGTCGTAGTAGCCGCCGTAGCTGTAGCCCTGCTTCTGCGCCTTCTTGATGTCGACCTGGTTGAGGATGACGCCGGTGACGGGGGCGTTGTTCTGCAGCAGTTGACCGACGCCTTTCTGCGCCAGCGGGATCGGCGTGGCTTCGGACTTGATCACGTAGAGCAGCGCGTTGGCATGGGTGGCCAGTACGGTGGCGTCGCTGACTGCCTGGGTCGGCGGGGAGTCGATGACCACGCGGTCGTACTTGCTGCGCAGGAACTCCAGCACTTTTTCGAAGCGCGCCGAGGACAGCAGTTCCAGCGGGTTCGGCGGTACGGCGCCGGCGCTGAGCATGTCGATGCCTTCGACGTGCTTGATGCACTCTTCCAGCTTGGCGGTGCCGGCGATCAGGTTGGCCAGGCCGGGCGTGCCGACCGCGAAGTCGAAGTTCTTCGCCAAGGTCGGGCGGCGCATATCGGCGTCGATCAGCAGGACTTTTTCCATCTGGCCGAGGGCCATGGCCAGGTTGGCGGCCACGGTGCTCTTGCCTTCGCCGGGGATCGAGGAGGTGATCACCAGGATCTTGTGCGGATCGTCCATGCCGGACAGCACCACGCCGGTGCGGATGGTGCGGATCGATTCACTGAAGCTCCTGTCACCGTTGTTGCTGAACAGGTGGGCGACTTCACCGCGCTGCTTGTTCTTGATCAGCGGCAGGATGCCCAGTACCGGCAGGTTGAGCTTGCTCTCGATCTGCTCGGTGCTCTTGAACGTGTTGTTCAGCGCTTCGATCAGCAGGGTCAGGCCGGCGCCGACGAACAGGGCGAGCAGACCGGCGATGGCGACGATCAGGCTCTTCTTGGGCTTGACCGGCTCGCTCGGCACGGTGGCCTGGTCGACCACGCGGGCGTTGGCGCTTTCCAGGTCGGAGGTGGCGGCGGTTTCCTTCAGACGCGTCATGAAGGTGTCGTACAGGGCGCGGTTGGCATCCACCTCGCGCTGCAGTTCGCGCAGTTTGAACTCCTTGCGCGAGATGTCCTGGATCTGCGACTTGTTGGCGTTGAACGAGGCCTGCAGCGAGCTTTCGTTGGCGACGGCCAACTGATAGTTGCGCTCGATGCCGGCGACGATCTGCTCGACCTGGCCGCGCAGGCTGCCGGAAGCGGCGCTGAGGTCGGAGCGGGCGGCTTCCATGGCCGGGTGGCGCGCGCCGTAGCGCTTGGACAGTTCGTCGACCTTGGCGCGGGCCTTGGCTTCGTCGGCCTTGAACTGCTGGATCAGCGGGTGGCCGAGGACCGCGGGGATGGTGGCAAGCTTTTCCCAGCCGCCGCCACGCATGGATTGCACCTGCTGGTACTGGCTTTGTGCTTCGGCGCGCTGGCGGCGGGCGTCGATCATGCGGTCGCCGGTCAGCGACAGTTCGGCGGCGCTGATGGTGGACACACCGTCGACGTCGACCAGGTTTTCCTTCTCTCGGAAGGCCTGCAGCCGGTCTTCGGCAGTCTTCAGGGTGTTGCGCAGTTCGCCGAGGCGGCTGTTCATCCAGTTGGTGGCGGTCAGCGACATTTCCATGGTCGCTTCCATCTGGCTTTCGATGAAACCGTTGGCCAGGGCATTGGCGGCCTTGGCGGCCATGCGCGCATCGGCCATCTCGACTTCGACGCGAACCAGTTGGCTCTTGCCTTGCGGAGCGACGCTGATGCGCTCCATGAAGGCCTTGGTGACCTCATCGAAAATCTCGGCTTCGACAGGGTCGACGCCTTCTTCGAGGTCTTCCGGCAGGGTGGCGGGGACGACCTGGTTGAACTTGAAGTTGGCGAGCAGGCCCTTGATGTCGATCAGCGGCTCGGGCTGTTGGCGCGGGTCGAACTCGGGGTGGGTGGTCAGGTTGAGCTGCTTGACCACGCGCTCGGCGAGGGCGCGGGACTTGAGCAGTTCGAACTGGGTCTGCAGGTATTCGTTGCCGGTGCCATCCAGGCCGTAGACCTGTTCGATGGACACCACCTTGGCGGCCTTCTGCTCGATCAGCAGGGTGGCGCCGGCGCGGTAGATCGGAGTGAGGCTGAGGACAGCAAGGATCGCGACCAGTACCACCACCACGAACAGCGAGAGGATGCTCCACTTGCGGCGCCAGAGTGTCTGCCACAGCTGCAGCAGGTCGATCTCGTCGTCGTCTTCATCCGGGCGCTGGGCGATCAGGCTGCGCTCGTTAATTTGGGCGTTGCTTTCCATTATTTAGAAGAAACCCTGGTCAATGGTGATGGTGTCGCCGGGCATCACGACGGTGTCGAGCGTGGCTTGTTCGGGGGTGCGGCTGGCGTCCTGGTCGCGGATGATGCTGATGCGACCGGTGGAGGCGCGTTCGGTGAGGCCGCCGGCCAGGGCCACGGCGCGGCGCAGGGTCAGGCCGGGCTGGAACGGGTAGCCGCCGGGCTCTTTCACTTCGCCGCTGATGAAGAATTCGCGGTAGGTAAGGACGCTGACCGAGACGCGCGGGTCGACCAGGTAGTCGCCTTTCAGGCTTTCGGTGAGCAGTTGCTCGATTTCGGCGGCAGTCTTGCCCTTGGCACGCACGTCGCCAATGAAGGGGTAGGAGAAGATGCCGGCATCGTTGAGGCGGATTTCCTCGATGCTGAGGTCCTTCTCGCCGAAGACGTTGATGCGGATGACGTCGCCCGAGGCCAGTTTGTAGGTGGAGTTGCTTTCAGCCAGCGCAGCGCTGCTGTTGAGCAGGAGCAGGCCCAGGATCAGGCGGAAGAAGTAACGGATGACCATGTGGCTTGGTTTCTCATGTGAGGTCGGGTACAGAAGCGGGGGGCGCCACCCCCCCGAAGCCTGTTGTTGCGCGAGTTACAGGCTGGCAGTGAAGCTGAGGGCGTAGATGTTGCGCTCGTAGCTTTCGTTGGCGGCGTCGGAGTCGTTCTCGGAGTACTTGTAGCCGAGGCCGACGTCCAGCCAGCGACGCATTTCGTAGGTCAGGCCGATGCCGAAGGTGTCGATCTGGTCTTCGCGCTCGATGTCCTGGTAGTCCTGGTCCATGCGGGTGTAGCTGACGTTGGAACTCAGGCGCTCGGCCCAGTCATGGTTCCAGCTCAGGGTGGTGGTCTGGGTCTTGATAGTCGAGGCGCCGCTGTCACCTTCGTCGAAGCCTTGACGGGTGTTCAGGCTGAAGCGCGAGTAGGTGCGCGGTTCCCAGGTGGCGCCGACTTCCCACATGCCGCCGGATTTTTCACCGATGCTCGAGTCGTCGAAGTCCTTCTTCTCATGACCGAACTTGGCGGTACCGGTGGTCTTGGCCGTTGCTTCCCAGGTCACACCGGTCAGCAGGCCGATGTTGGTGCTGTTCAGGCGATCGTTGCTGACGTAGTCGTAGTCGGTATGGCGACCTTCCAGCAGGACCTTGGTCTTCGGCGCGACGCGGTAGTAGAAAGTGCTCTTCAGCGCGGTGGTGTCACGCTCCTTGTCGGCGTTGAGGCGGTTGCTGTTGGTGTAGCGCAGCTCCTCGTAGTTGGCGCCGAGGTCGATCTGGGCGCGAGCGCTCTCGGCACCGAAGGTGTACACACCACCGACGTTCTTGGTGTTGTACATGTCGTTCTCGAGCTTCTGGTCGAGACCAGCGGTCTCTTCCACGTCGTGATAGCCGGCGTTCAGCTTCAGACGGTTGCGGTCGTTGAACTCCATGCCGGCATCAGCGGTGAGGTGATGGTCGGTGTTGTTGTCTTCATGGCTCGAGTGGAAGGTGTCGCTGACCGCGCTGTAGCTCAGCTTGTAGGCACTCTTGCGGCCCTCGGCACCCAGGGTGAAGGTCGGCGCAATGGTGGTGATCCACGACGACTCTTCGTTGCTTTCCACTTCACGGAAGTTGTCGTCGTAGCTCTCGCTGACCTTCAGGGTCGGGGTGAACTCGAGGCCGTCGGCCAGCTTGATGCTCATGGCCTCGACGGCCAGTGCGCTGCTGCTGGCGGCGGTCACGGCCAGCGCCAGCAGGCTGATGTGCAGTTTCTTGCTCATTGAAAACGGTTCCTTTCCTGCCATGGGCAGGGGGTGATTACCAGGATGGCGGCCACGCCGGGCCGCCATCGGTGTCCTTGAGTCCGCCAGGCGGATCAGTTGGCGCTGGCAGTACCGCCGCCGCCGCCGGAGCCGGACGGGGTGCTGGAGGTGTTGGTGGTAGTGGTGGTACCACCTGCGCCACCGCCTTCAGCGCCGCCGGTGGAGGCAGTGGATGCGGCTGCAGCGGCGGCACTGATGGCTGCGGCTTGAGCCGGAGCGGCGGCAACGGCGGCGCTGGTGATGGCGGCAGCTTGTGCCGGAGCGGCGGCAACGGCGGCGCTGGTGATGGCGGCGGCTTGAGCCGGAGCGGCGGCAACGGCGGCGCTGGTGATGGCGGCAGCTTGAGCCGGAGCTGCGGCAACGGCAGCACCAGTGATGGCGGAAGCCTGAGCCGGGTTGGCGGCAACGGCAGCGGCGACGATGGCAGCAGCAGCTTCCGGATTGGCGGCGACCACGGCGGCAATGGCTGCTACCAGGGCTTCGCCCTCAGCGGTGGCCAGGGCTTGGGTCTGTGCCGGGGTCAGGGCGATGCCGGCCGAGCGCATGGCGCCGACGGTGTTCTGGTCGGCCATGACCTGGCCGGAAGCCAGCGCCAGGGCGATGGAAAGTGCAGTAAGGGTTTTGCGCATGTTTAACGTCCTCGTTATTTGCAGCAGTTGACCTTGCCGTAATTCTGGCAAGGGGGGTGTTTGATGGTTGTTCAGCGCGCTGAGATGACTTATCGGCTTGGAGGTTTTTTTCTACAGGCCGGTATGAATCGTCAGGCTCCGCTCATGGTGGTGGTAACGCTGTTGCAAAGCCTGGGCCAGTTGCACCTTGGCGCCATCCTCGCCATGCACCAGGCGAATTTCGCTGGGCCAGTGGCGCATGCGGGTCACGAAGTTGACCAGACCCTGCTGGTCGGCGTGTGCCGAATAACCGCCGAGGGTTTCGATGCCGGCGCGGATGTCGATGCGCTCGCCATCCAGGTCGATGTAGCCGCCGCGCGGGCCGTACTGCTGGATGATCTGGCCGGGCGTGCCCTTGGCCTGGTAACCGACGAACAGCACGTTGTGGCGCGGGTCGCCGAGCATGGCCTTGAGGTAATCGACAATGCGCCCGCCGCTGCACATGCCGCTGGCGGCGATGACGATGGCCGGGCGGGCGCTCTGTGCCAGGTGGCGGACCATGCTCAGGTGGTCGCTGTGGCTGTCGACGGTGAGCAGGTTGGCGAACTTGAGCGGGTTGCGACCCTGGCCGACGCGCTTGAGTGCTTCCTTGTCCCAGAACGGCTGCAACTGCTGGTAGACCTCGGTGAAGCGGCTGGCCAGCGGCGAGTCGAGGATGATCGGCAGATTGGGCCAGTGGGTTGTTTTTGAGCTCGTCGCCTGTTCCGCCAGCGACGCTGGGGAGTCTGCGCTATCGAACTTCATCCGATGGATGATGTCTTCCAGTTCGTACAGCAACTCCTGCGTGCGGCCGATACTGAAGGCCGGGATCAACACGGTGCCGTTGTCGGCCAGGGCTTTTTCGAGCACGCCCTGCAGCCGCTTGCGGCGGGTGGCGCGAGACTCGTGGGCGCGATCACCGTAGGTGCTCTCCAGGATCAGAGTGTCGGCCTGCCAGGGCGACTTCGGCGCCGGCAGCAGCGGGGTGTGGGTCGAGCCGAGGTCGCCGGAGAAGACGATGCGTTTTTTCTCCCCGCTCTGACGATAGTGCAGGTCGCATTCGACGTAGGCCGAGCCGAGGATGTGCCCGGCACGTTGCAGGCGGATGCGTGCGTGCAGTTGCGGATTGTCGACTATCTTGAACCAGGTCTTGTACGGCAGGGCAATGGTGCGTGTTTCGATCAGCTTGAGGTAGCGCTCGAGCAGTTTGGCGTCGCGGCTGATGCCGAGCCGGAAGGCGTCTTCCAGCACCAGCGGCAGTAGCTTGGCCGAGGGCTCGCTGCACAGGATCGGCCCCTTGAAGCCGGCTGCGAGCAGCTGGGGTAGTCGGCCGATGTGATCGACGTGCACATGGGTGGCGATCAGCGCCCTGATGTTGCTGGTATCGAAGTCGACCTGTAGTTGGCTGGCATTGCTGAGGCCGTCGGACGAGGTTTCCGCGCCCTGGAACAGCCCGCAGTCGATCAGCAGGCTATGCTGTTGATCCATCAGCAGCTGGTGGCAGGAGCCGGTAACGCCGTGGGCGGCGCCGTGATGCAGGATTTGCGGGTAGGCCATGGTGTCAGTCCGTTAACAGTGTCCAGTGGTGCCGCAGTTTTTTTCAGGCACGCTACCGCCCCAGGATTTTCCGTCGGATCCTGAGAACGTGTTTTTCGCGTACACAGCTCAGCCCTGTGTGCGCTGGGCGGGCACAGGGCTGAGGGCAGATGTTGTAAAGGGACTTGCTGGTGCGCCCGGTCCCTGGGTCTATATTCAAAATCTCTATTATTGTGCCGTGTGTGACAATCTTTTGTCTGTAAGCATTTTTCCCTTTATTCAGCCTTCTGGATGCTTGACAGCGGCACGCGGACTTTCTGTTCGCGGTGCAGGATGTTCATCAGCAATACCACCCTTTCGTTACCATCCATCGACAGGAATATGGCCTCCAGCTCGGCGAAAGGGCCGTTGTTGAGGCGTACCTTGTCGCCGGACTCGAGCAGCGGGCTGGGGGTGGGGGCGCTGCAGCGTTGCTGCAGGCGTTCGATCAGCTCTGGGCTGACGGCCAGCGGCTGGTTGCCGAAGCCGACCACCCGGCTGACGCCGCGGGTGGAGCGCAGCGGGGCCCAGTTGTCCAGCTGGCTGAGCTGGATGAACAGGTAACCGGGGAACAGGGATTCCTCGACCAGCTGCTTTTGCCCCCGCAGCAGGCGTTCGCGACTGTGCCGCGGGCGGTAGCAGGTGTAGCCCTGGCGGAGCAGGTTTTCCTCGGCGCGCTCGTCCTGGCGCGGCTTGCACTGGACCAGATACCAGGCGTGCGGCTGTCGATTCTGTGGCTGTTCCGGCGTGAGGCTGCTGCTCATGCGATCTTTCCGTCCTTGCCTTTGCCTTTCGGGTTGATGGCGGCGCTCTGATATGCGCCGTCTGGCTCAATCTGCATCATTTTCAAGGATTGTGCCATCCAGTGCATCCTTTGTCGGTTTGTTGACGTATGTTGTTTTTGCTGGTTTTGGTTTTGCTGTGCGTGGCGGCAAAATGACTTCAGGTGGGCTACCGTTCCCTTGGAGGCTTCTCCTCTGTGTGGGCAAAGGTGGTTTTCATGAGCGGGAATCGGAGTTCGCTACGCCAGCGTCTGTTGACGCTATCCCCTGCCAGGAAGCGTTTGTTGCAAGTTGCGGTGGATGTCCCGCTGATATGGCTGGCTTTGTGGCTTGCCTTCTATGTGCGCCTGGATGACGCGCGCCTGATTCAACCGTTCACCAGCCATGTCTGGTTGTTTCTGGCCGCACCGGCGGTGGCCTTGCCATTGTTCATTCGCCTGGGGATGTACCGGGCAGTGATGCGCCGCCTCGGCAACGCGGCGCTGTTGACGATCACCAAGGCGGTGACCCTTTCTGCGTTGCTGCTGGCCTTGCTGGTCTTCCTCCGTGGCATCACGGGTGGGGTGATTCCGCCTGCGGTGATCTTCAACTATTGGTTGCTGAGTCTGCTGCTGATCGGTGGCTTGCGCATCGCCATGCGTCAGTACTTCACGGGGGACTGGTACAACCTGCGGAGTCGCTCGTACAAGAGCCATGCCGGCTTGCCCAAGGTGGCGATCTATGGGGCCGGTCTGGCTGGCAACCAGCTGGCCCATGCGCTGAGCATGGGGCGTGCCCGGCGCCCGGTGGCCTTCATCGATGATGACCCGCAACTGGCCCATCGGGTGATTGCCGGCCTGCCGGTGTATCCGCCGAGCCTGCTCGAGCGCATCCTGAAGGAAACCGGCGCCGAGGAGGTCCTGCTGGCGATTCCATCGGCTTCCCGTGCGCGTCGCCGCGAGATTCTGAACATGCTCCAGTCTTATCCCCTGGCGGTGCGCTCGATGCCGGATATCGCGGATCTGGCCAGCGGTCGGGTCAAGGTCGAGGACCTGAAGGACGTCGACATCGCCGATCTGCTCGGTCGCGATCCGGTGGCGCCCAAGACCGAACTGCTGGAGCGGTGCATCCGAGGCCAGATGGTGATGGTGACCGGCGCTGGCGGCTCGATCGGTGCCGAGCTGTGTCGGCAGATCCTCGATGGCGAGCCCACGGTGCTGATCCTCTTCGATCATTCGGAGTTCAACCTGTACAGCATCCAGCTCGAGCTGGAGCAGCGTATCCGTCAGGCCAACCTGCCGGTGCAGCTGGTGGCGACCCTCGGCTCGGTTCGCTATCCGGTACGTATGCTCGAGGTGATGCAGAGCTGGAAAGTGGACACCGTCTATCATGCCGCGGCCTACAAGCATGTACCGATGGTCGAGCACAATGTGGCCGAAGGGGTGCTCAACAACACGTTGGGGACGTTGTATGCCGCCCAGTCGGCTCTGCGTGCCGGGGTGCGCAACTTCGTGCTGATTTCCACCGACAAGGCGGTGCGTCCGACCAATGTGATGGGCAGCACCAAGCGCATGGCCGAGCTGGTGCTGCAGGGCCTGGCCCACGAAGCGTCGGTGGCGTTGTACGGCGAACCTGGCCTGCCGGCGCAGCCCAATCGCACCCGTTTCATCATGGTGCGCTTCGGCAACGTACTGGGGTCATCCGGATCGGTGATTCCTCTGTTCCGCGAGCAGCTCAAGCGCGGCGGGCCGATTACCGTGACGCATCCGGAAATGACCCGTTACTTCATGACCATTCCGGAGGCGGCGCAGCTGGTGATCCAGGCGGGCTCGATGGGGGAAAGCGGAGACGTGTTCGTGCTGGATATGGGCGAGCCGGTGAAGATTGCTCAGCTGGCGGAGAAGATGGTGCATCTTTCCGGTTTGACGGTGCGCTCGGCGGAGAACCCGAATGGCGACATCGACATCGAGTTCTGCGGCCTGCGCCCAGGGGAGAAGTTGTACGAGGAGTTGTTGATCGGTGACAACGTGTTGCCTACCGAGCATCCGATGATCATGCGTGCCAACGAGGCCTGCATGCCGTGGGAGGAGCTCAAGGCGCTGATGGTCGAGATGGTCCAGGCGATCCGCGTGGACGACTACCCGCACGTGCGTGAACTGCTGTGCCGGATCGTCAGCGGCTATACCCCGGATGCCAATGTCGACTGGCTGCACTGCCAGGACGAGGTGAACGAACCGGCGGCGCCCGAAGTGCGCAGGGCGGCCATGTTGGTGAGCGGCAATCGCCCCTGATGGACATCTCTGAAAACCGAGGCTGACGGAGAGAGCGGTTGCGATGGGCAAAAACCTCCTGCACTTCCTTCAGCTATTGCTTGCCCTGATTGGCTTGCAGGCGTTGGAGCTGGCTGCCGCCCCCGTCGCATTGGACCAGCCGATGAGCGAAGTGCAGGCCAGAGCCATGCTCTCCCGCTTCGGCTATGGCCCGACACCGCTCACGCTTGCCGCGACAACCGGGCAGACGCCTCGCCAATACCT
This sequence comes from Pseudomonas linyingensis, assembly GCF_900109175.1. Classification (GTDB taxonomy): domain Bacteria; phylum Pseudomonadota; class Gammaproteobacteria; order Pseudomonadales; family Pseudomonadaceae; genus Geopseudomonas; species Geopseudomonas linyingensis. The sequence goes on from NZ_FNZE01000006.1 coordinate 152,934, forward strand.
GATGCGAGCGATTCGCGAGACATCGGCGCTGCCCGCGCCAGTCGACGCACTGGCGGACGAACTGGCCGGGGATCCCTTCGATACCGTCTGGAGCCGCTACGGTCCTGGTGGCAACGCGATCCCCCCTGCGGGGGATATCCCGGGTCGCCTGGCGATGAACCAGCGTTTCAGCGACTATGGCCGCCTGCAGGTCGAGCGTCGTCTGCTGGTGATGGCCAACAGCGACAATCCGGGACATGAGGCGTTGCTGTCGTTCTGGCTCAATCATTTTTCGGTGTTTGCCGGTAAAGGGCGGAACAAACTGCTGGTAGGCGACTATATCCGCAGCATGGCCGATGCAATGCAGGCCGATTCCTTCGAGGCCTTGCTGCGCGCCAGCTTCTTCCACCCCGCGATGCAGATCTATCTCGACAATGATCAATCGCTGGCCCCGGACTCCAGGCTTGGTCGCCACGCAATTAGCCGCGGCAAACGGATCGGCATCAACGAAAACCTGGCCCGCGAGCTGCTGGAACTGCACACCCTGGGGGTCGACGGCGGCTATGACCAGCGAGACGTACAGGCCCTGGCCCGTATCATCACCGGCTCGGATGTCTATCGCGCCGATGTCTCTGCGCAGGAGCTGGCACAAGTGGGTGCAGTGCGCCGCGGTTATTTCCTGTTCGACCCTCGCCGCCATGATTTCGGCACCAAGCGCTTTCTGGGCAAGGATTTTCCGGCCGGCGAAGGTCTGGCGGAAATAGATCGTGCCTTGCAGCTGATGACCGAGCATCCGTCGACTGCCCGGCACGTCGCCACCAAGCTGGCCCAACGCTTTCTCGACGATTCTCCGCCAGTGGAGGTCGTGGTAGCCATGACCGATGCCTTCCGCAACAGCGGCGGTCGGATCTCGGCAACCCTCTTCGCGCTATTCGAGTCGCCAGCGTTCCGTGCCTCTCTACAGGCTCCGAACAAGTTCAAGGAGCCCATCGACTATGTGCTGTCGGTGGCCCGTGCGGTGTGTGGGGATCTGCCCGTCAGCAACTCTCAGGCGCTGTTCGCCGCAGTCAGCAAGATGGACCAACTGCCGATGCGACGTACCACGCCCGATGGCTACGGGACGCAGGAAAAGGATTGGTTGTCTCCGCTGACAGTGGCGCAACGTATCCGCTTCGCCAGAGACGTAGCCCGGGGACGGGTGCAGTTCGAACAGCCGGGGACGACCGGCAGTCCCTCCCGTCGACAACTTGAACAACCATCGGGTTGCACGGCCGATCGACTGCGGATCGAGCAGGCGATCGGGGAACCTCGCGTGATGACACGGCGCTCGCTCCGCGGGCTGACTTCTGTCGAGAAGAGCACCTTGCTGCTGTCTTCTCCCGAGTTCATGAGGCGTTGATATGCCAATCGATCGACGCGATTTCCTGAAGGCAGCGTTGGCCTGCGGCGGCTTGTCGCTGGGACGTGCCTGGGCTTGGCAGGGAGGGGGCGAAGACACGGGCCGCCTGTTGGTCATCTTCCTGCGTGGCGGCCTCGATGGGCTGTTCGCCTTTTCTCCCGTAGCGGATCCGCAGCTGGCCTTGCTGCGCCCAACCTTGACCCGTGCCGTGCTGGCCCAGGGAGTTCCATTGGGGGATAGCGGCTTCGCGGCGCATCCCTCCTGTACCGCCTTGGCCGAACTCTTCCAGGCGGGCGAGCTGGCTTTCTCACCTTGTGCCGGCACCATCGATCAGAGCCGCAGCCATTTCCAGGCGCAGGATATCTTCGAGCTGGGCACCGGACGCACTCGAGGCCCATCCGGCTTCATGTCGCGTGCCGCCAGCGAGCTGGGCGAAAAGCACGACGCCATTAGCTTCACCAGCGGAATACCCCTGGCTTTCCAGGGCGCGGCGATGCCGGAAATTGCACCGCTCGAGTCGAGCAGCTTCAACCTGCCCTCCGGTCGCCTTCTCGAGGCTCTTCGCCAGGCGCATGCGGGTGAACCTACTGGCGAGGCCTTGGAGCAGGCGATCGCTACCGAAGCGACCGTTGCCTCCGCTCTGGCCGACGGCAGCATGGAGCGCTCCGCAGGCCGAGGGGCCGCAGCTGTTTCCCGCTTTGCGCGGATGGCGCGGAACATGGCTCGAGTTCTGCGCCACAATCCGCGTTTGCGCCTGGCCTTCGTTGATGTGGCCGGATTCGATACCCACGCCGACCAGGAGGACCTTCTGGCCCGTGCACTGGCCTCCTTGGGCGAGGGGGTTGTCGCCCTGCGCCAAGAGCTGGGCGCCAGCGAGTGGCGAAAAACACGCGTCCTGGTCTGCAGTGAGTTTGGTCGCACGGTGCGCGAAAACGGAACTGGCGGCACCGATCATGGTCATGGCGGCCTGCTGCTGCTGGCCGGTGGCGCAGTGCGCGGCGGCCGCATGCTGTCTGGCTTCGATGGCTTGGGCACCGCCCATCTGCAAGAGGGCCGTGATCTCCCGGTGCTTCTCGACTGGAGAGATGCGCTGTCCAGCACAATGCAGGACTGCTTCAACCTATCCGACACTGCCCTCGATCGGATCTTCCCCGACAGGCCAAGACAGCGCCTCGAAAGCTGAATGCAGCTTCCCGCTCGTTTCGTTTGAATCGGCATCCGGGTCAGCGTGGAGTCCGCAGACTTCAGCGCGTGAAGAGTTCCGGCACCGCTTGGGCCAGTCGCTCCTGCAGCCGGCCAGTCAGGGCGAGCACGTAGCGCGGGTTGAGGTGATGTCCGTCCCGGTACATGAGGAAGTCATGGGTGACGGTCAGGCACTGCTCAGCGGTGCACAGGAACTCGCTCATGTCCACTGTATGCAAGTTGCCGATTTCATCCAGGTACTCGAGCGCCGGGTCGCGCTCGGCCAGCGACTTGGCGCGCGGCTTGCTGCAGGTCAGCAGGTCATCCCGGTGGCGAGCCACACAGGTCGACGGGTCAAAGCCGAGCGAGGGGTTGTCGCGTATGCCGATCACCGGGATGCCCAGTTGCTCAAGGCGTTGCCACTGATCCAGGTAGGTCGGTGGCACGTACTCGAGGATCTTCGGGTTGGTGGTGCTGGTCGAGTTGGTGATCACCACCTGCGGGCGGAGGTCGGCGAGGGTTTCGATCAGGCGGCGGTTCCACTCGGCACACGAGGGATGGCCGCCCTCGGTGGCGCCAAACGGGCATTCCTTCTTGGTGATGTTGAGAACCCTCAAGCCGTTGGATTTGCCGATGCGGTCAAGGGCCGGTAGCCACTGGGTGGCATGCGAGCCGCCAACCAGCGCCACGGTGGTCGTGGCTTGGGTGTCGCCGTAGGCGCAGGAGACCACCTCGGGGCGGGTGATCTCCTGATGGCAGTTACCCTGATAGGAGGCTGGCAGGATCATCTTGGCGGTGATCAGGTGCGCTTCGGATAGCTGGCCTGTCCTGGCTTGCACCTGCGCTGGGGCGAAGTCCTCGGGTCCGATCAGCCGGGCGTTGCTGCCTTTCTCCTCGGCCACAACGTTGCGAATGTAGTAATTCCAGGTGGCGGCGCTGGCCAGTACCGGGCTGAGCAGCAGCAGGCCGATGAAATAGGGCACCCACACCCGACGCGAGGCGTATCGGTGGTTGCGGATCGGCTCCTCGACGAACCTGTGGGTCGCCATCGCCAGTACTATCGCCAGTGCAATGATAAGCAGGCCGTGGAGCAGGCCGAGGCGGCTGGTGCCCGTGTATTCCAGGGAAAAGGCCAGCAGCGGCCAGTGCCAGAGGTAGATGCCGAAGGAAATCTTGCCGAGGCCGGACAGGTGACGGCTGGCCAGCCAGCGGTTGGCGACGGACTGGACCGGGCCGCTGCCGGTGATGATCAGCGCGACGGCGGCGGCCACCGGGATCAGCGCGATGTAGCCGGGGAACTGGGCATCATGGGGGGCCAGGAAGCCGAACAGCAGCAGGGTAGCCAGCCCGAGCAGGCCGAACAGGTGGCGTAGCCCGTCGGCGATGCGGATGCGCGGCAGTAGCAGGGCGAGCAGCACGCCAGCGAAGAACTCCCAGACCCGTGCTGCCGGGTTGAAGTAGGAGGATACCGGCTCGCGGGCGGTCGTCACGATCGAGTAGAGCAGGGAAGCCAGGATCACCAGTCCGACTGTCAGGAGTAGCGGCGTGCGCGAGGCCGGGCTTGTCTTCCGGGCGATCCAGAAAGCCAGCATCAGCACCGGCGGCAACAGTGCATAAAACTGCACCTGGGTGGACAGCGCCCAGAATTGTTGGACCGGGCTGGGCGGAAGCTCGCGAGCCAGATAGTCGACCGAAGAGTGCATCAGGGCGATGTTCTCCAGGTTTAGCGCGCTGAACAGGATTTCCCGGATCAGCTGACTCCATAGCGGTTCGGGGACAATGAAGTAGCCGATGGCCAGCGTGGTCAGCAGTACCGTGCAGGCGCAAGGGGCAATGCGCTTGATCAGGTTGCCCCAGAAGATCAGCGGCCTGATCCGGTCGTGTTGTTGGATCTGGCGGATCAGCACGCCGGCCATCAGGAAGCCGGAGATCACGAAGAACACATCCACGCCTCCGGACACCTTGTTGATCCAGATATGGTAAACGGCGATCAGAATCGCGCTGATCGCCCGGATGCCCTGGATGTCGTCGCGGTAGGTATTCTGCGTGGAGGCGCTGGCGCGCGCATCGCTGTCTCCGGTCCATTTCATCGTTGCGCTGGGTCTGCTCTTGAGCATGGCTAACCTCTGGGTTGACTTTCGCAGGAGCGGCAGGAGTGCGCCAGACCGCCTACTCGGCGCACGATGCGGTCAGTAGGCGGCTTCGTCCATGACTGCGGTGAGCACCGCGCAGGTCTTGTCGATTTCCGCGTTGGTCAGTGTCGGGTGGACGAGGAACATCAGACTGGTCTCGCCCAGTTCGCGGGCCACCGGCAGGCGTTCGGTCGGGCGCAGGTTGGTGTTGTCGAAGGCCTTTTCCAGGTAGACCTCGGAGCAGGAGCCGTAGAAGCATGGCACGCCGCGCGCATTGATCTCGCCGAGGATGCGGTCGCGGTCCCAGCCGACGGCCAACTGCCCCGGTTCGACGAACAGGTAGCACTTGTAGGCCGCGTGGACGAGGTCGGCGGGAACGCTGGGGGTACGCAGGCCGCGCAGCTGACGGGCGCAGTTCCAGATGCGCTCGGCGTTGGCCAGGCGCCGTGCATGCCAGGCGTCGAGGCGGCGCAGCTGGATGCGGCCGATCACCGCCTGCACCTCCATCATCCGCCAGTTGGTGCCGAAGCGTTCGTGCAGCCAGCGAAAGCCCGGGGTGGAATGGGGCTGGTGCACCGCCTCCCAACTCTTGCCGTGGTCCTTGAGCGACCACATGGTCGACCACAGCTCGCGGCTGTTGGTGGTGACCATGCCGCCTTCGCCGCCGGTGCTGATGATCTTGTCCTGGCAGAACGACCAGGCGCCGACATGGCCGATCGTACCGACCGAGCGGCCCTTGTACTGGGCACCATGGGCCTGGGCGCAGTCCTCTATCACCTTGAGGTCGTGCTCGGCGGCCAGCGTCATGATCGAGTCCATGTCGCACGGCCAACCGGCCAGGTGCACGCAGATCACTGCACGGGTGCGCGGTGTCAGCACGGCGCGGATGGTTTCCGCGGTAATGTTCTGCGATTCGCGGTCTACCTCGGCGAACACCGGTACCGCTCCGGCATTGACGATGCTGGATACCGAGGCGAGGAAGGTGCGGGGCGTCACCACCACCTCGTCGCCCGTGCCTATCCCCAGTCCCTTGAGCGCCACGTCCAGCGCTACGGTGCCGTTCTCCAGGGCGATGGCGTATTCGGCACCGGCCCATTCGGCAAATTCCTTCTCGAATTGGTGGCATTCCTCGCCGGTCCAGTAGTTGACCCTGTTGGACAGGATGACATCGCGTACCGCATTTGCCTCTTCTTCCGTGAAGCATGGCCATGGTGAAAAGCTGGTATTCAACATGATGACCTGCTCCGCAATATTCAATTGAACGCTGTGCTGAGTCCTTGTTCGTGGTTTTTTTCGAATAATGATGCTGAAACCCTGATGGTGCTCCTCTCGGTTGGTTGCTTTGCCTATGGCGGCGAGTGCTTATGGAGGGAAAATTGCTTCGCCAGACAAGGCGAGGGTGGGGCTGAGGTGGGGGACTGGTTATTTCGCCCCGCTCCTGACCCAGTTGCCGAGGTATTCGAGCAGCGTCGGATGCGACCACAGCATGGAGGGAAGAACGCCTGGTTTGACCTGTATCTGGTTGTGCCGAATATCGTCGAGGGCTGCCTTGACGAGGGGGATTGCCTTGGCCAACTGGTGAATGGGATAGGTGTTGAAGTTGTCGCGGCTTTCCGGGTGGATGGTGTCCTGGTAGAGCACTCCACCGGTATCTATGCCTGGGTCGATCAGGTGCACGGTAACTCCGCAGTTTTCCCGATCGCCCCGGGCCAGTGCCCAGTAACCACCATGCACCCCGCGATAGCGAGGGGTGATGCCCATGTGGGTATTGATCACTGGGCATGAGATGGCTGCCAGGATGCTGGCCGAGATGATGCGGGTGCCGTTGACGATCACCACGTCGGGCCTGGCCGCCTCCAGCAGTTCGATGGTTCTGGGATTATTGATGCTGTCGACCCTGCTGAGGACTTCGGCGGGAAAGGCTGCATCGCTGATTCCGTAATCGGCCATCAGCTGGTGGATGCGTTCGGTGGAGGCCCGACTGAGCAGCCTGTTGTAGGCCATGAACAGCAGTTGTCCGACTACCTTGGCGGCGCCCAGCTTTCTAATCCTGCCGCGCAGCAGTGCGAGCGCTGATGGGCTGTCCTCGAGAATGATGCGCTCGATCCGCACGCCGGGGAGTTTTGCCAGGCTGTTGTAGAGGATTCGCGAGGAGCGTCCGTTGCCGCACAGCATGGTGACCCGGACATGTGGGGTTTCCATCAAGAGTTGCTCCCTAGCCGGCAAATCTCGCCCATGTTCAGCGAACGCATTCCGTATCTGCAGTTAAGGTCGCGGTAGTGTTCGGCGATCCGGGTCAGGAAATGGATATTCTGGGCGGTATTGGTGCCGAAATTGTGGGGGTGCCACCACAGATGGAACAGCTTGCCGTTGATGGCCGCATCGTTCATGGCTGCCTTGATGCGGCGCAGACGCAGCCATTCGAACTTTGCCAGATGCTTCGAGTAGGGGCGCAGAAAGCGGCTGGCCGGCAAGTTGAAAGGGGGGGCCCTCATGCACTCGGCGAGTTGATAGGTATTGTGCCCTGACAGGTTCAGGTAGGCATCGAGCAGACGAAGGGCGCGTTGCAGGCGGGTTTCCTGTGCGTCTGCGCTGGCCTGGTAGATCCAGCTCTGTTCGTTGCCGCGGTAACAACGGATGCCAAACTGGTTCAAGGTGGCCAGATAACTCGGGTTCCACTGGTTGCGGGGGAAAACGATGCTTGTCGTGGGTAGCCCCCTGGCCCGAGCTGTGGCGACGGCGGCGCTGATGTCCGCGGCGAACTGCTCGAGGGTCTGGCCCTGCTCCAGGCAGTAATAGTGGGAGAAGGTGTGGGTTCCGATCTCCTGTCCGGCACAGGCTGCGATCATGTCCAGCAGGTCGGGAGCGAAATGGTAGGCTGCTTCCAGGCAGTCGCTCGACTGGATGTAGGGATAGGGTGAGAGCACGTTCTGCGCGTAGCTGGGCAGGAGGCGAGGCAGGTTCTGCGTCAGGTTTTCCCTGCTGTCGAAAAACAGGAAGCCCACCGTTGCCCAGGTCGCGTGGACGTCGTGCTCGCGGAACACCCCCAGCATCGCGGGCACGGCCTGCCTTACGCCGAGCAGGTTGCGCCGATATTGCTCGATGCTCCGCTTGTCCCTGACGCCCCAGTACAGCTCGAAGTCGAGTGACACGGTGAAGATTCCTTCTGGCATGGCAGTCTCCCGGTCTTGCAGGCCCAGGCCTTGTAGATGCCGCTGTCAATCGCCTGCATGTCCGCCCTGGCGGGTTCAGTGAAGTGCAGCCCGGTATCTGGGGAAATAGCTGGTTTCGATGGCGACACTGGCGGAGAGCCGCTGGTATTCGTCGGGGTTGATGACCTTGCGGATCACGCGAAAGTCGCAGGTCTCGCTGGAGAAGCCGGCCTTGAAGCGGAACAGGGAGTCCTCCTGGCTGCCATGGCCGCCACCGAGGCAGAAATGCCTGTAGCCCATGCGGCAGGCATCCTTTCGCACCGTGTCGAACATCAGCTTGGTTGGCGCCAGATGGGCGAAGCCCGGAGCCGTGCCGCCGAGGTGGTATTGCACGAATTGCCCGCAGAACACGAATATGCCGCTGCAGATCACCCTGTCCCCGAGGGTGCAGGAATAGACGCGGGTATCGAAGGATCTTGCCGCCAGCAGCCCCTGGTAGTAGCTCTTCGGGAAGAAGTAATAGGGTGCGGCTTCAACCGAGCGCATGGTCGCCTCGTAGTTGGCCATGAAGTCGGCCAGGCTGCGCGCCGAACTTTCCGGCTGGCAGACCACCCCGAGCTGTTCCAGCCTGCTGATGTCCCGCCTGTGGTTGGTACGGTACTCGTTGCGCTGCTCCTGCTCGGAGCGGTCGAGGGAGATGACGACGACACGACCGCAGTGGGAGTAGGCGTCCTCGCCGAGGATCTCGGGGGTAAGGAAGGGGTGGCATCGGGAGAACAGGCTGACATAGCCCCGCTGGAACAGGTGCGAGAGCAGGGCATCCCAGAGGCCAGGCACCTCATCGCGGTTGATCAGCCCGTAGGTCAGCGGCGAGGGGTAGCCGTAGACCGAGCTCAGGTCGCGCAGCGACGAGCCCGCAATAGGGCGCGACAGCAGGGGGAAAAGAATGCCGCCATGTTGTGCGCGCACCTCGAACAGCCGCGGATCGCCTTCGCCATTCTGGCGAGAGATCTGGTGGAAATCCCAGGTGTGATAGAAGTCGTGGCAGGATGCCTTCAATAGCGCTTCCTCCCACTCGTTCTTGCCGGTGAGCTCGTTGATCTTCATTGCGTGGTGGTTCCAGGCTGAGATTTCAGAGCGCCCACGTTCTGCGGGCTGTGTCATTTGGAGCCGGTGAACTTCGGCATGGTCGCTTCGCCTTGGGCGCTGATGCCCTCGCGCGCCAGGACCTTGTGCAGTGTCAGGCCGAGGATCTTCAGGTCCAGCCAGAACGACTGGTGGTCGACGTACCAGACATCCAGGTGGAACTTCTCCTCCCAGCTCAGGGCATTGCGGCCGTTGACCTGAGCCCAGCCGGTGACGCCGGGGCGGACACTGTGGCGGCGAAACTGCTCCTGGCTATAGAGCGGCAGGTACTCCATCAGCAGAGGCCGAGGGCCGACCAGGCTCATGTCGCCCCTCAGCACGTTCCACAGCTCCGGCAGTTCATCCAGGCTGCTGGCGCGCAGGAAGCTGCCGAAGGGCGTCATGCGCTCGCCATCCGGCAGCGGCTCGCCGCGCGCATCCACGGCATCGCGCATGGTGCGAAACTTGATGATCTCGAAGGGCACGCCGTTGCGCCCAGGGCGCCACTGGCGGAACAGCACCGGCGAGCCGAGCCGGCGGCCGGTCTGCCAGGCGATGATGGCCATGACCGGTGCGAGCAGCAGCAGGCCGCAGGCGGCGGCGACAATGTCGAACAGGCGCTTGCTCATCGGATGCCCATCTCCCGCAGCATCACCGCGTTGACGCGGCGCACGTCGTATTTTTCCTCGGCAATCAGCCGCGAGCGACGACCCATTCTCGCGGCAAGGTCCGGATCTTCGACAAGGCGCATCATCACCGCGGCCAGCTCGCTTACTGCCTTCACCGGCACAAGGAAGCCGTTGTCTCCGTCGATCACCGTCTCGCGGCAGCCGGGGGCGTCGGTGGTGATGATCGCGCGTCCCATGGCCATGGCCTCCAGCACCGTGCGCGGAGTGCCTTCGCGGTAAGAGGGCAGAACGTAGACGTTGCAGTCGGCGATGATGGGGCGTACATCGTCGAGCTTGCCCAGGTAACGGATGACGCCCTCCGCCTGCCAGGCGTCGAGCTCCGCCCGTGCGATGGCGCTCGGGTTTTCGTCGATCCAGCCAACCAGGCTGAACAGGGCCTCGGGATGCCGGGCGCGCACCAGACGTGCCGCGGCAACGTACTCACGCACGCCCTTGTCAGCCAGCAGCCTGGCGATCATGAGAAAACGCGGGGTTGGCGGCAGCGGGGCGGGGGTGTACTCGTCGATATCTACGCCGGAGCCGTTGACCACGAACGACGGGACCGTGGGGGAGAGAATCTGCTGCATGCGGAACAGGGCCTGATCATCCGGGTTCTGGAAGAACACCTTGTGCGAATGGTTCAGCGCCAACCCGTAGAGCCATTGCACCAGCGAGCGCAGTAGTGCCCGTTCATCAGCGTCGTTGCCCTGTCCCTGGAAGCTGTAACCCAGCCCGGTTATCAGGGCAAAACGATTGGGAACGCTGGCCAGCCAGGCCGCCAGTGAGCCGTAGATCACGGGCTTGATGGTGTAGCCCAGCACACAATCCGGGTGTATTTGCCGCATCAACCGGTGCAGGTGGAGGAGGGTGACCAGATCGGTGAGCGGATTGGTGCCGGTGCGCTGCATGGGGATGCTGTGAATCTGCAGGCCCCGGGCCTCCAGCTTCTGGGCGATCGGGCTTCCCAGCCTCAGTTCCGGAGCTCCCACATGCACGTTATGGCCTTGGGCGAGCAAGGCATCCAGTAGCGGGCCGCGAAAGGAGAGCAGCGATTCGGGGTAGCTGGCGAGCAGGAGGAATTTCATGCGCGTTCAGACCGTTTGGGGGCCGAGGCATAGCCAAGCCGGTCCCAATGACTGAAATTCAAGTCACCGTGGCTTGTCTGGCGGACTCGAGTGATTTTTAGGGGGAAAAAAGATGCGATGAAGCTGCTGAGTACGGTGTCGATCTTGTTTGGCTCAGATGGCCATGGAGTTCTTCAGTATCCTGAACTTCCCACTACGTTCCCTGGGGATTTCCGGAACCCGGACGATGACGATCTTCATGTCTGCTCCCAGGCGCTGATGGAGCGCGTTCGTGAATTTCGCCTCCTGAAGCGTATCGAAACGGTTTGAGCAGACCATCTTGACGGTTACTTCGTCGTGCCTTTCCTGCAAGAGCTGGAAGCACTGAATGCCTTCGACGCCTTTTGTGCAGTTGCTGATGTTGCCGGAGGCAATGCGACCGCCATCAACGGAGAGAACGAAATCGGTTGAGCGGCCGTCGATGTGTTCGACCACCGGGAAGCAAGACCCGCAGGAACAGGCGAAGTCATCCGGGGCAAGCCTGATCCTGTCCTTGATTCGATAGCGGATCAGCGGTGTGCCATGGGTGGTGAACGAGGTCACCAGGATTTCGCCCTCGCGGGCGGGGCGCATGTTCTCGTCGATGACCTCGAAGATCCCCGAAAGCGGGTGGATATGCATGGAGCCGTGAAGGCACTGGAATATGAAAGGTGCTCCCTCGGATGAGGCGTACTGGTCGACCAGCGGGCAGCCAAAAGTCTTCTCCAGGACTTCTTTCTGCACGTCCAAGACTGTTTCCGCGGTAGAGAAGTAGGCTTTCAGATGACCCTTGAACTCGAGGTTGCGCTCCAATGCCATTCGGCACAGATCGTAGACGCAGGTGGTGATGCCGACTATGTATTCCGGATCGAACTCCGTGAGGGCTCGCCAGTAGGCATCGAAGTTCTTTTCGGAGATATGGAATGTGGAGAAGAAGCGGATATGGTTGATATGGTCGTCACGGAAAAATGTGCCGCGAGTCAGGTCTCTTTCCTGGATCAAATTCTTTCCGCTGAACCACGCTACCCTTTTTCCAAGAGAATATCCGTAGGTTGCCCGGAAGGTGTCGATGAGGGCAAAGCGCTCCTGCATGTCGGCGTGGGTGTATAGCACCTTCATCGATGAGCCGGTGGTTCCGCCGGTCAGGTTGACGATGGCCTGGCTTTCCTTGATGGTCGCTATCCTGTCGAGATTCTCCATGACATCCCGTTTTTCCAGTATCGGGAAGTCCTTCAATTCCAGTCCCTTGCAGGGGGCGTACCATGCGGAGCTTTCCGTAGCATATTTCAGAAAGGCCGCAAGCTTCCTTTGCTGTTCTGCATGGATCTCGCTCGCGCTGAGTCTTGAGCAGTTTTCATAAAATTCGCGCATGCTGGCGTATATGCCAGCATGGCGCTTGCGGTACAGGTTGGTATTGTAGAGGCTGATGGCGATATTCTGGATCGGCATCGGAAGGATTTGCTGGATGATTTCTTGCGCTGTCATGATTCACCTGTTAGATCAGTGATTCTTTCCAGAAGTTGTACCTTATCTCGTCAAGGTTTTTTCTTTCGTAGATTGCTGCAGTTTCATAGGCGTTTCGTCCTGCCTTCAGGTATTCGTCTGGCTGGAGTTCGAGCAGTCTTTCCATTATGGCGCTCAGCCCGGTGTGCTCCATGTTCGCGAAGATGAACGACTCGGGTAGAAGTTCCGGAATCCCGCCCCTGTCACTACCGGCCGATGGCAGTCCCCGCGACATGGCTTCGATCAGCGAGCGGGGCAATCCTTCCGAGCGGCTCGGCTGGAGATAGAAAGTTTGCTGATCGAGCCATTCGAGAACCTCGGGCGACGAATTTCTGGTGCCATCGAAGTAGACCTTTTCCGCTACTCCCAGGCTGCCTGCCAGATCCTCAAGGTGGGCGTGATCGCCGGATCCGAGTATGTGCAGCTCGCAGTCATGGCCCTTGCCGATCAGCAGGCTCAGGGCTCTTATGGCAATGTCGACGCCCTTGTAGTTGGTCACCATCGAGCCGATCAGGCCGAAGCTCTTCCTCTGCTTGTTGAGCTTTATTCGCAGGACTTCCTGAACGTCCGACCAGGGGGCAAGGGTTATATTCACGTTCGATGCCGAAGCGGACAGGCCGGTGCATGGGTAGAGTGCCTGGAGCGTTCTTCGGGTGACGTATATGCAGGCTTGCGATCGGGCTATGGCCCGCCTGACTCTCAGGGAAAGCAGCGGCGCATACAGTCTTGCATAGAGCTTCTTGTGATGGGCCAGGGCGGTCAGTGGGTCGCCAACCAGTTCGATGGAAAACTTCTTGCCAAGCCTTCTGGCGATCCTGATGGCCAGCAGGCCGATTTCGCTGGGCAGCCTGACGATCAAATGGTCCGCCAGGCCTATCTCGCGCTCGAGTATTTCCCGGGCCAGGGGTCTGTTGGTCAGGACATGTGTCGGCGAGGAGATGCTGGGCACCCTGACGAAGGCAACCCGATCACGCGAAGAAAGCACGCCGGCAGCCGACTCTTCGTCATGCATGCGCGCGGTGACGATGAGTTCTTCGGCAAACTCGAGGTAGCGGCCCCAGTTCTCGGCCGGGAAGCCTCCCTGAGAGTAAACCTTGCCGTCGGCAGCTTTGGCGAATCCGCCGTCATAGGCAAAGACAACGCGCGATAGTTTTTTCATGACGGAGTCATGCTTGTGATGGGCTTCGGTCTTATGGAAATCAGGAAGATCATCAGGAAGGCCATGAAGCCGTTCTTCATGATGAAGAAGACCAGGTTGTCGGAGTCGGAAAGTATCAGCACAAGGCAGCCGTTGGCGATGAAGGGGATCAGCAGGGTTCGCGGATCCTCGGCCTTGAGCCGCAGGCAGAAGCTGTCGATCTTGCCGATCAGCATGCCGGCGCCGATGAACAGCAGGATGGGCAGGGCCGGGCCGAAGTTGAGCAGCCCTTCGCCGTAGAGTCCGAACACGCGGCTGTTGCGTATTCGCCCGTAGGACAGTACCGGGTCGATGGTTCTGCCGTAGAAAAGCTCGGCCCCCGCCGTATTCTTCGAATCCGGGAATGGGTTGTCCATCCATGGCATCACCTTGAACAGCGAGTTCAGGTAGGTGGCGCCCAGCTTGACGTTGTAGCTGTCCGAGTCGAAGTACTCGTGGAGGATGTAGGCGTGTACCGTGGATCTAGAGAAGTCTTCGAGGAGTATGCTTGCGATGGGGTTGCCATCGAATCTCCCAGAATCCTCGACCGTGTACTCGCCGCTGAACGCTTCGACGCCGAAGCTCTTGTAGACCGCATAGCTGACCATGAAGGCCATCAGGAAGGCCGTGCCGATCAGATAGTGCCTGAGCTTGAGCTTGAAGTAGACCAGGTGGATGATCCCGGCCGCCCAGAATATGCCCCAGATGGTGTTGCTGCGGCTGCCGCGGAAGCCGCCGAAGAGCAGCTTGAGTAGGAAGAAGGCGATCAGCAGGCCATACACCAGCCATATTCTCTCGCGCACCTTCTCCCGGTCGGTGAAGAGCACGAACGAGATGAGCAGCAGGATTGGAAAGGCTTCGGCCAGCATGAATATCGAGCCCAGCCCCTTGAAGGACTCTTTCTGTTCGGTCCACTCGACGAGGTAGCCATATACGCCGCCGAAGCTGACGAAGATGTATGCCTGGACCAGCAGGGTGAAGGTGAGGAAGGCTAGCGAGACGACGGGGAGCATGCTCCGGTTGACCTCCCAGGCCGGCAGTGGCTCGAGATTGTTGTCGGAGCCCAGCAGGATGCCGGTCAGCAGGGCGATGGCGCAGGCGGTATAGATCCAGGACGTATGGATCAGCCAGGGCTCCCACTCGATGTTCTTCGGCGCGTAGAGGATGAACTTCTCCCACACGATGCTGGCCAGCGGCGAGATGGCCAGGCCCCACAGCAGGACCAGCGCTACCAGCGGCGCGGGATGGAAGATGGAACCGCCCTGGGCCACGCTGCGGAAGATAATGAAGAACAGGATCGTGCTGGTAATGGCGATCTGCGGGAAGAAGTTGACCGCCTGCAGCCCGCCGTACAGCAGGCAGGCGGTGGTCGTCGCCAGTCCGGCAAAAATCGCCTGGTTGATGGGGTTCGTTTTCAATTTCGGCATCCCTGTGCGAGGTTCGAGTCAGGGCGTTTCAGGCCGGTGAGTCCAGCGGCGCGGAAGGCTTGCGCTGCTGCCGGCTGGCGTACAGTGCATTGAAGATGAACAGGGTCAGCGATGATGCCAGGTAGGCTGCTGCGGCGCCGGTCTGGGCGAACTGCATGATCAGCAGCGGGCTCGCGATCAGCGCCGCGAGGGTCGACAGCAGGGCGGCCACGAGGATCTGCTGGAACTGCCGATTGGCCACCAGGACCGCATTCGACAGGGTGGACATGAAGTGCAGCCCGCCGGCGATACCGATCATGGCCAGCACGTGATAGGGGTACTCGATGCGCGTCTTGTAGATGAAGTCGATCAGCGGGTTGGCAAGCAGCATCATGAAGGCCAGGTAGCCGCTCGAGTAGGCGATGAGGAACCACCAGACCCGTTTCGGCGCGCCCTGCATGGTGATCCGCGGGATGATCGCCTGGCAGAGCGAGGTGATCGGCAGGGTCGCGAAGGCGATGAAGTAGGTCAGCATCACGAACTCGGCGAGTGCCTGTTCGTCGAGGATGTGGTTGATGGATATCCGCGGGATGCTCGAGTTCAGGCTGACGACGAACGAGCCGAGCGCCAGCGGTGTGCCGCTCCTGATGATGTTCAGCAGCCCCGTGTCGCGCGGATCCTCCACTTCCTCCTGGCGCCTGTCGTAGAGAAAGTAGACGATCAGCGTCGCCGCCGGGTAGGCGAAGAGCATGGCCCGGTCGCGGATGCCCAGCGCCAGGAGCGCGAGGAACAGGGCGGCGAACAGCGCCAGCTTGGCGATCTTGGAGATGCCATAGCGGTGCAGCCCGCCCGTTCTCACCCAGGTGCCGTAGGAGAGTTCCGAGAGGTTGTCCGCCAGCTTGATCAGGAAGACCAGACTGGCTATCGCGGCATCGCCGTCGGTGGCCAGCAGGATGACCAGGTAGTAGGCGCTCAGCAGCAGCAGGCCCGCATGCTGGGCTCGCCTGTAGCTACTGAGGGAGTGCTCCCGCTCCCGGTCGGAGGCGACCGAGTTCCTGATCCCGAAGGTGGTCAGGATGGCTGCCGGGGTGAACAGCGCCAGGTAATAGGCGTACTCGCCGGCGGCCTCGATGGAGATCAGCCGGGACAGCAGCACCAGCACCGACCACTGCGCCAGGGCATAGGCGATCGATCCGCAGATGTGGAAGAGTGCTTCCCTCTTCAGACTCATGCCGTGTGCCTTTTCAGCGGCTGGGTGGCGCGGAGGAAGTTCACGTACCAAGGCATTGCCCTTTCGATGCCGGCCCGAATGTCGAACTGGGGCGCGTAGGCGAGCAGCTTGCGGGCCTTGTCTATGTCCGCCAGCGAGTGCCGGACGTCGCCAGGGCGAAAATCCCGGTAGATGGGAGTGCTGGAATAGGTGATGCCGCTGTTCCTCAGGCTGTCCCTCAGGGCGGCAAACAGCTGGTTGAGTGTCGTCCTCTCGCCAACGGCGATGTTGTATACCTGGTTGCGGGCGGATTCGTCCGTGGTCGTGGCGGCCAGCAGGTTGGCCTGCACCGTGTTCTCGATGAAGCAGAAGTCGCGACTGCTCTCGCCATCGCCATTGATGAAGACATCCTCGCCATTGATCATTGCCGCGGTCCACCTCGGGATCACTGCGGCATAGGCGCCGTTCGGATCCTGGCGTTTTCCGAACACGTTGAAATAGCGCAGTCCGATGCTGGCGAAGCCGTAGGTCCGGGCGAATATCTCGGCATACAGCTCGTTGACGTACTTGGTGACGGCATAGGGCGACAAGGGTCTGCCGATCACATCCTCCACCTTGGGCAGTCCGGGGTGGTCTCCGTAGGTGGAGCTGCTGGCGGCATAGACGAAACTTTTCACCCGACAGTCGCGTGCGGCAATCAGCATGTTGAGATGGCCGCCGATATTGGTGGCGTTGGTCGCGGCAGGATCATCTATCGAGCGGGGCACCGAGCCGAGAGCCGCCTGGTGCAGCACGTGATCAACACCTTCGCAGGCCATCCGGCAGTCTGACGGGTTGCGGATGTCACCTGCGATGAAGCGGAAGCGCGCCCATTGCTCGGCGGTTACCCCGAGCCGTACTTCGTCGAGATTGCGCTGATGGCCGGTAGCGAAGTTGTCGAGTCCCACCACCCGCTGGTCGAGCCCGAGCAGGGCTTCCAGCAGATTGGAGCCTATGAAGCCGGCTACCCCGGTGATAAGCCAGGTTCGTGGGGCCGTGGTGAGCTTGTGCTGTAGGGTTGGGTAGCTGGTCATATTGGCTGCTCCGTGGCATCCAGGCGCAGGGCGGTTACAGACGCAAGTCCGACTCTTGCGGGGCCAGCAGGTACTTGAGGTCGTAGAGCACATGCTCGGCCTTGCCGTACTTGCGGATGTTGGCGGCCCCCAGGCTGCGGAATTCGCCGTGGGCAACGGCAAGGATGATCCCGTCATAGGCCTCGATGGCCGGCTCGGCAATCGGGGTGATGCCGTATTCGTGCCGGGCCTCCTCGATGCTGACCCAGGGGTCGTAGACGTCGGCATTGATGTGGTATTCGCCCAGCTCGCGAATGATGTCGACCACCTTGGTGTTGCGCAGGTCCGGGCAGTTTTCCTTGAAGGCGAGGCCGAGGACCAACACGCGGGCTCCCTCGACGCAGATCCGTCGCGTGAGCATGGCCTTGATCAACTGCGACACCACATAGGCACCCATGCCGTCGTTGAGGCGGCGGCCGGCGAGGATGATCTCGGGGTGGTAGCCGATGCTCTGCGCCTTGTGGGTCAGGTAGTAAGGGTCCACGCCGATGCAGTGTCCTCCGACCAAACCCGGGCGGAAGGGCAGGAAGTTCCACTTGGTGCCGGCGGCCTTGAGCACCTCTTCGGTGTCGATGCCCATCTTGTTGAAGATGATCGCCAGTTCGTTGATCAGGGCGATGTTGAGGTCGCGCTGGGTGTTCTCGATGACCTTGGCGGCCTCGGCGACCTTGATGCTGCTGGCCTTGTGGGTGCCGGCGCTGATGATCTGGCTGTATAGCGCGTCGACCAGGTCGGCGACTTCGGGAGTCGAGCCGGAGGTGACCTTCTTTATCGTGGTGACGCGGTGCTCCTTGTCGCCAGGATTGATGCGCTCGGGGCTGTAGCCGGCGAAGAAGTCGATATTGAAGCGCAGGCCAGACACCTGCTCGAGCACCGGCACGCAGACTTCCTCGGTGGCGCCGGGGTAAACGGTGGATTCGTAGATGACGATATCGCCCTGCTTGAGCACCTTGCCGATGGTCTGCGAGGCCTTCACCAGCGGGGTGAGGTCGGGCTGCTTGTGCTCGTCGATCGGGGTCGGCACGGTGACGATGAACGCATTGCAGGCGGCAAGGTCGTCGAGGTCCGCGCTATAGGTCAGCCTGCGGGCGTCCTTCAGCTCTTCGTTGCAGACCTCCAGGGTGGCATCGTGACCGGCCCTGAGCGCGGCGATGCGCTCCTGGCTGATGTCGAAGCCCGTCACCGGGCGATGCTTGCTGAATTCAACGGCGAGCGGCAAGCCGACGTAGCCGAGGCCGATGATGGCGAGTTTGATGTCGTCCGGCGTATGCATGGTGGTCGTCCAGATAGGGGCCTGTGGTGGGTCTGGGACCATCCTTGGTTCGCGTGTCTTGGTGACGCGTCGTCCGTGCTCTCTCGGTTTTCGCCTGGACAGCTGCGCGTGTGCGGTTCAGGAGAAATGTTCGTGGGCGATCTTCCACGGGGTATCGATAACCAGGCGTTCGGCCTGGATATCGCCGACGATGCGTGCAGCGTGCTCCATGCCCTCGGCTAGCGCGGGAGGGCGATGCTGGATGTTGTGGGCATCGCTGGCGAGGATGGTGACCAGCCCGTATTCGAGCAGGGCATGGGCGATGAGCCGCGCGGGCTCGCCGAAGTGGCCGGCTACTGCGCCGGCGGTCACCTGCAGCAGGCAGCCCTGTTCGAGGAACGGCTTCAGCTTTCGCGGACAGGCCATGACACCCTTGTTGCGCTCTGGGTGGGCGATCATCGGCATGACGTCATGCTGCAGCAACCACTCGGTCAGGCGCTCGGCGCCGAAAGGCACCTCGCTGTGGGGCAGCTCGAGCAGCATCACCCGCTTGCCGTGCCATGTTCCCAGGAAGGGCAGGGTGCCCTGCTCGATGCCGAGCATCAGTTCCGTGCCGTAGCGCACTTCGGCGGCGGCGGCGATCTGAAGCGGGATGCCGGCCTCCTGCAGGCCGGTCACCAGCAGCTCCCGAGCGGCTGCGATGCTGGCGATGGTGTTGTCGTAGCGGCCGGGATGTATGTGCGGGGTGCAGACCAGGTGGGTTATGCCCTGCTCGACGGCCATGCGTGCCAGTTGCAACGCCGTTTCGAGGTCGGGTGCCCCGTCGTCGATGCCGGGCAGCAGGTGGTTGTGCAGGTCGATCATGGGACTGATCCTGGATTTTCAGGGCCCGAACACCGGGCTAGGCTTTTGATCCTTGGGTGGTCTGTGCATCCGTTTTCTGCGGGTTGGTGTAACCGTAGTAGTCGTAGTAGCCGCCGTAGTGATAGCCATGCTTCTGTGCTTTCTTGATGTCCACCTGGTTGAGAACCACACCGGTCACTGGAGAGTTGCTCTGCAGCAACTGGCCGACGCCTCTCCTGGCCAGCGGTACTGAAGTCGACTCGGACTTGATCACGTAGATCTGCGCGTCGGCATGGATGGCCAGAATTGTGGCGTCGCTGACGGCCTGAATCGGTGGCGAGTCGATGATTACCCGGTCGTAGCTGTCCTTCAGCTGCTCGATAAGCTTGGTGAAGCGCTCCGAGGACAACAGCTCCAACGGGTTCGGTGGCACGGCGCCGGCGCACAGCATGTCGATGCCTTCGATGGTCTTGATGCATTCATCGACCTTGGCGGTGCCGGCGATCAGGTTGGCCAGACCTGGGGTGCCGACTGGAAACTTGAAATTCTTGGCCAGGGTCGGGCGGCGCAGGTCGGCGTCGACCAGCAGCACCTTCTCCATCTGGCCGAAGGCGTAGGCCAGGTTGGCGGCCACTGTGCTCTTGCCTTCGCCGGGGATGGAGGAAGTGACCACCAGAATGCGGTGAGGGTCGCTCATCCCGGACAGCACCAGGCTGGTGCGGATGGTGCGGATAGACTCGCTGAAGCTCTTGTCCTCGTTGCTGCTGAACAGGCTGGCGATCTGGCTACGATGCTTGTTCTTGACCAGCGGCAGGATGCCCAGTACCGGCAGGTTGAGCTTGGCTTCGACTTCCTCGGCACCCTTGAAAGTGTTGTTGAGCATCTCCAGCAGCAGGCTGAGGCCGATACCGGCCATCAGGGCGAGGATGCCGGCCATGGAAATTATCAGGCTCTTCTGCGGCTTGATGGGCTGGGTAGGCACGACGGACTGGTCAACCACTCGGGCGTTGGCGGTTTCCAGGTCGGAGGTGGCTGCCGTTTCCTTCAGGCGAGTCATGAAGGTGTCGTACAGGGCGCGGTTGGCCTCCACTTCGCGCTGCAATTCGCGGATCTGGAACTCCTTGCGGGAGATCTTCTGGATCTGTGCCTTGTTGGCATCTACCGAGGCCTGCAGCGAGTTCTCGTTGGCTACCGCCAGCTGGTAGTTGCGCTCAATGCCGGCGACGATCTGTTCGACCTGGCCGCGCAGACTGGCCGAGGCTGCTTTGAGGTCTGAGCGCGCGGCCTCAAGTGCCGGATGGCGGTCACCGTAGCGTTTGGAGAGCTCATCGACCTTGGCGCGGGCCCTCGCTTCATCGGCCTTGAACTGTTGGATGAGCGGGTGGCCGAGGACCGCCGGGATGGTGGCAAGCTTTGCCCAGCCACCACGGCGCATGGACTCCACCTGACGGTATTGACTCTGCGCTTCGGCGCGCTGGCGGCGGGCGTCAATCATGCGGTCGCTGGTGGCCGACAGTTCTGCGGCGTTGATCGTCGAGACGCCGCCAATGTCCACCAGGTTCTCCTTCTCACGGAATGCCTGCAGCTTGTCTTCGGCCTCCTTCAGCTTGGTGCGCAGCTCCAGCATGCGGGTGTTCATCCAGTTGGTAGCGGTCATGGACATCTCCATGGTCGCGTCCAGCTGGCCCTCGATGAAGCCGTTGGCCATGGCGTTGGCAGCTTTGGCTGCCATGCGCGGGTCGGCCATTTCGACCTGCAACTGGACCAGCTGGCTCTTGCCGAGTGGTGCAATGCTGACGCGCTTCATGAAGGTCTTGGTGACCTCGTCGAAAATCTTCGCTTCGGTCGGGTCGACACCTTCTTCCAGGTCTTCCGGCAGGATGACTGGAATGGCCTCGCCGATGCTGAAGCTGGCCAGCAGGCCGCCAATGTCGATTAGTGGTTCTGGCTGCTGGCGTGGGTCGAATTCGGGATGTGTGGTCAGGTTCAATTTCTTGACCACGCGCTCAGCGAGGGCGCGAGACTTGAGCAGCTCGAACTGGGTCAGCAGATATTCGTTACCCATACCTTCGGGGTCGTAGACTTGTTCGATGGAGACAACGTTGGCTGATTTGTGCTCGATCAGCAGGGTGCTGGTGGCGCGGTAGGTTGGGGTTATGACGAAGGTCCCCAACGCAGTCACCATCATGACGATGAGCACCAGTGCGAGAATGCTCCACTTGCGCCGCCAGAGGATCTGCCATATCTGCAGTATGTCTGGAGCGTCATTTGCCAGACGCTGGGCAATCCAGTTGCGTTCTCTGGCACTGACAGTCATGTCCATTTCTGGGAGCCCCTGCTCAAAAGAATCAGAAGAAACCCTGGTCGATGGTGATGGTGTCGCCCGGCATCACCAAGGTGTCGAGTGTGGCGGGTTCCGGCCTGCGCTCGGGGTCTTGGTCGCGGATGATGGTGATGCGGTTTTCCGACGCGCGTTCGGTCAGGCCGCCTGCCAGCGCCACGGCACGGCGAAGGGTCAGACCTGGTTGGAAGGCATAGCCACCAGGGGTTTTCACTTCGCCGCTGATGAAGAACTCGCGGTATTTGAGAATGCTGACCGACACCCGGGGATCGATCAGATAGCTACCCTTGAGACGCTCCGTGAGGGTGCGCTCGATCTCGGAAGCCATCTTGCCTCCAGCCCGCACGTCGCCGAGGAATGGGTAGGAGAAGATGCCCGCATCGTTGAGGCGGACCTCTGCGAAGCTCAGGTCTGGCTCGCCGAAGACACTGATGCTGATGACATCACCCGAGGCCAACTTGTAGGTGGAGTCGGTTTCGGCCAGCACGCCGCTGCTGAGCGGAAGGAGCAGGCTCAGGCACAGAGTCAGAATGTAATGGCGGAGAATCATGAGGCACGGTCTCCCTGTTGAAGCCAGGTCGTGAACAGAGCTGTCGTCAGCTCCCGAAAACTTGCTGCATCGACTGCTGGAGTTACTGGCCGGAATTGCTGGTGATCTCAATACGATGTGGTCTGAAGCAGGTGGAGCTGATCTTGTCGATATCGTCCTCGCTTTGCATTCGTCTGTGGGAGGGGGGGCTGCCAGCTTTACTGGCCGCCCCTGTGGCCATCAACTCTACGGTTGTCCACGTCAGCTTCGGCTTGCTTTGGGCATTGCCGGAGTCGCCGGGGTGGCCGGAGTCGCGGGAGTCGCGGGAGTGCCTTGTGAGCCCGGACTCGCCGGTGTAGCCGGATTGGCTGGCGTGGCTGGTGTTGCCGGCGTGCCTTGGCTCGTTTGGGTATTGGCCTTCTCGTTGTTGGCGGCGAGGAGGAAACTGCCCGCTGCCGTCAGGTCGCTCGGCGCTGCAGGGGCCGCAAGCGCCAAGGGTGCGGTCAGCGCCAGTGCCAGGGATAGAGTGTTCAGAGTCTTGCGCATATCGAATGTCCTCGCGAGCAAACCAGACGGTCATCTGAAGGCTAGATCATCAATTCTCATGCGCTGCTGGCGCGCTAGATAACACGCGACAAGCGGTATGTGCGCGGGCCGTGATGTATGTCGGCAGCGGGCGATGGTCATGACTCGAATGAGGCGCTGCACTTGGTCGGTTACCCGGTGGTTGCTATTTGACAACGTCATTCAGGCACGCTACCGCCACAAGATTTTTCGCTGTTTCTTGAGTGCGAGAGTTATTTGGGTTGGACGACTTGCCCATCAGGGAATAGTGGGTGGTGTGCCTATGGACGGAGTGTAGTGCGGCTTTTTGAGTCGTAAAGTCGACGTTGCTGTGTTTGGGTTTTGTGCTCGAGCTGACGATTGGTCCATTTTTTGACGCGCAGTGGGCTATTCTGTTTGGACGCACGGATATGTGAGGGGAAGGGGATGAGGGTGTCGCTCGAGGGGCAATGAAGTCTGCCTGGACTTCCGATCAGGCTTCAGGGATGAGCTTTGAATAGGTGGGGTAGTTGCGCCTGCGTATCCGGTTTTTTGCATTGAAAACCAGAGGTTGGCCGCTGCACTGGCGCAAGGCTTGTTTGCGCTTGTGCATTCGTCGTGCACTCGGCGAATTGTGCGGATGACTTTGTCTTGGATATGTTTTTTATAGAATAAAGTATGGATGGAGTTCTGGTTTTTTGTTTTCAAGTGATACGGATTTATGGTGTGGGTTGTTTGGTGTTTTCACCGTATTGTTGATTGCGTTGTTTTTTTTTTTGATTGATTTTTTGTGGCTGAGATTTGTTGGTTTCGGCCCTTTGCTGTGGGTTGCTGTAGGGGCTTGTTTATTTTTCATTATCTTCTGGTGTTGATTTTGTCTTTGGTCTGGTGATCGCTGCGCGGCGCGGGCAATTTTTTAGATGCGCACTCAAGCTGTTGATTGGCTTGAAAAAATAAATTCGTATCGCGTGTCATGAGTATGTGGAGCTTATGTTGTAGTGGCATCGCCCATGTGCGTTTCAGTCTCGCCAAGCATACAAAATGGAATGCTATGTGCCTTGGCATATAGCATTCGTTCTTTCACCAATGGCAGGTATCCCTCGGAGCTTGTGCCGGTAAACCGCTACTGGATGCTGGTGGGGATATGGCGCTGAATGCCGATCCGCAACACCGCATCCCGCAGGAGCTGGATCTTCAGCGGCTTGGTCAGGTAGCTGGCGACGTTGAGGTCGCTGACCATGGCCAGGTCTTCCGGCAGCGCCCCGGCGCTGATGATGATTACCGGCAGCTCGCTGGTGCGGGCATGCTTGCGCAGGCTGCGCAGCAGGCTGTCGCCCTGCAGGTCCGGCAGGTCGATGTCGAGCAGCAGCAGTTCCGGCGGGTTCTCGGTGACCCAGTGCAGGGCCTCTAGGCCGTTTTCCATCACGTCGACATCGCCGATGTCCGCCAGGGCCTTTTGCACCAGGACCTGGCTGGCGTGGTCGTCCTCCACGTAGAGGATGCGCAGCGGCGGGGCGCCATGGTTTTGTGCGGGGCTCCCTTGGGTCGTTTCCCTTTGCAGGGTCGGGCTGAACGGGAGTTCGATCCAGAAGGTGCTGCCGATACCCGGCTCGCTGCTGAAGCCGAGCTTGCCGTTCATCAGTTCGGCCAGTTCGCGGCTGAGGACCAGGCCGATGCCGGTGCCCTTGATCGTGCTGTTTTCATGGCCGAGGCGCTGGAACGGCTTGAACAGCAGGGCCTGTTTGTCTTCGCTGATGCCGAAACCGGTGTCCTCGACGATCAGCCGCAGGCTGGTCGGGGTGGTCTTGTAGCTGAGCGAGATGTGGCCGTGCGGACGGTTGTATTTCACCGCATTGCTCAGCAGGTTGAGCAGGGTCTGGCGCAGCCGGCGCGGCTCTGCGCGAACCAGCAGGCTGCCTTCGGGCAGGTGGGTTTCCAGGTGCAGGTGGTGTTCCCGGGCCTGAGGGCGGACCAGTTCGATGCACTCGCTCATGATCTGCCGGGCGTCGACGGTTTCCAGGCTCACGCTGGTCTTCTGTGCTTCGATGTGGGCCAGGTCGAGGATGTCGTCGACCAGCATGCACAGGTGGTTGCTGGCGCCGAGGATTTCGCCGGCGTACTGGCTCAGGCCGGCCTCTTCCGGGCGGTCGAGCAGCTCCAGCTGGATCATCTGGGCAAAGCCCTGCACGGCGTTGAGCGGGGTGCGCAGCTCGTGGCTCATGCTCGACAGGAAGCGGGTCTTGGCGATGTTGGCGGCCTGGGCCTGCTGGCTGGCCTCGCGGAGGGCTTCCTGGGAGGCCTTGAGGACGTCGATGTCGACGTGGGTGCCCGCCAGGCGCTGGATATGGCCGTCGCCGTCGCTGCTGACCACGCGACCTCGACTGAGCAGCCAGTGATAGATGCCACTGTGGTCGCTGAAGCGGTATTCAATGGTGTAATCGTCGCCAGGGCGCTGCTCGGGGTGTTCGTGGCAGATGATGACGGCTTCCACGTCGTCGGGGTGAACCCGGGCGTAGAAGCTGTCCAGCGCCATGTCCGGCCCGCTCAGGCCGAAACGCTCGATGAAGCGGCCCTGAATATGGACGCTGCGCCGGACGAGGTCGATTGTCCAGAGGCTTTCGGTGGTGGAGTCGAGCACCAGTTCCAGCTGGCCCTGGGCCTGCTGGCGGGTGGTTTCGCTATGGGCCAGCTGTTCGCCCATGGCGGCGGCGGCCGTGGCCATCTGGTCGAGTTCGGTGATGTCCGAATGCGCGCGTGCAGGGCTCCAGTGGCCCTGGCCAATCTGCGCCATCATGCCGGTGACGCCGTTCATCGGTTGCTGCAGTTGGTGGCTGAGCTGGCGCGAACGCAGCCACATGGCGGCGAAGAACAGCAGGTAGAACAGGACCATGCCGGCGATCAGCAGGTAGCCGATCTGCTGGTAGCGGGCGGCGAGGGCGTTGGTCTTGCTGAAGATCGCCGCCTCGTCGACCACGGTGATGAGTTTCCAGCCGGTTTCCGGGATGGTCGCCCAGGCGGCCAGTTTCGGTTGGCCGTCGAGGTTGAGGGACTCGATGCCGGTCTGGCTGCGGCTGATGGCCTGGGCCAGGTGGGCGCTGTCCACGCGCTTGGCCAGGTTGAAGTCGGCCGGCTTGAAGATTTCCTGACGGATGGCTTCGTCGTAGGAGTGCTCGGTCAGTTCGGCGAGGGCGAAGTCCTGCTCGCCCTGTGGCGGCAGGGCCATGATGTTCAGCTCGCCACTGACCAGCATGGCGTAGCCGTTCCAGCTCACCTGTAGTCCGGCGATTTCCTTGAGGATGCTGTCGACGGTGATGTCGAGGCCGGCCACGCCTTCCAGGAAGTCGCCGCGGTAGACCGGCGCCAAGGCGGACATCATCCAGCCATGTCCGGCCGGGTCGACGTAGATGTCGGTCCAGACCACCTTGCGCTGCGGGTTGTGGCGGGCGTCGGCCAGATAGTAGAAGTTGTAGTCGGGGATGACCATGTCGTGCGGGTACTGCTCCGGGGTGAAGAACCACGGATAGATCCGGTTGTAGCTGTCCCAGGTGTTGAAGTAGAGCGAGGCAATCAGCTTGTTGGAGGCCTGCAGGCTTTTCATCAATGGGTCGAGCTGGGCCAGGCGTAGGACGCGGTCGAGGTCCTGCTGCTCCGCCGGGGTGCTGTTGGCATAGAAGGAGGCGGCGCGTCCGTCATCTGTCTTGGTGTAGAGCACGCCATCCGGAGTGCGCGCGTGGCGTTGGCGCTCGAGTTCGTCGACCAGGTATTCCTTGCGCAGCAGGACGCTGCCGACCTGCTCGCGATAGAGGTCGGTGAGTTTGCCGATGGTGGCCAGGCGCTCGCTGACCAGCTGGGCTTCCTGCTGGGCGGCGGTCTGCAGATCGCTCAGGGCGGTTTCGCGCAGGTGGTCGATCTGCGCTTCGCGGATCGAGCTGTTGGTCAGCAGGTAGGCGGCGATCAGTACGGTTTCGACCAGTACCAGCGGGATCAGCGCGCTTTGTACGAATGCTCGCCACATCCAGCCGCGGAGGGAGGTTTTCGGGTGTTCCTGCATACCTAGGGGTCTCGAGCGCTCTGGGTTGGGGGCTGCGCAGGCAAGAAAATCGCTTTTTCAGTTCGTGGCGCACCACCTTTGCGGGCTGGCGGATGCCTTTATGCGTTTATGATAATTCAAAGCGTCAGTTTTGTGACGTAATTTGCATAACTGAATTCCGTCATGTTGCCTTCGGTGAGGTCTTTCTGCTTGGTGGAAATGCCGGCTGGCGAGCCCGAGCGGCTGTTTTTCGCTTGCCGGGTTGTAACTTGGGCGCGAGTCGCTACAATGGCCCCGCTCGCTGCAAGGCGGGTACGTTATGGTGGCCCTGTCGGTCCCTCCGCAACGATTAGCCGTCAACCTGGTCAGGCCCGGAAGGGAGCAGCCACAGCGGTGACATCGTGTGCCGGAGTGTGGCTGGCGGGGCCATCTCCATTTCTGCCCCTGGAAAACTCGCTTCCCGGGGTGCCCGCCCCAGGCGCGGCAGTCCGCACCGAGCCTGCAAGGGGCATGTCAGTGCGCAGATCCAGTTCGCAGGTTTGCCACAGCTCCAGGTCCCTCGTCTCGAGGTCGGGTGCAATTTATCCCGCGCTTCGCTAGCATGACGCCCCACGCTTAACAGTCGCAGCGAACAGATTCGATGAGTTATCAGGTCCTTGCCCGCAAGTGGCGTCCGCGCTCGTTCCGTGAAATGGTCGGCCAGACCCATGTGCTCAAGGCCCTGATCAACGCGCTCGACAATCAGCGCCTGCACCATGCCTATCTGTTCACCGGCACCCGCGGGGTGGGCAAGACCACCATCGCGCGCATCCTGGCCAAGTGCCTGAACTGCGAGCAGGGTGTCAGCTCGACACCCTGCGGCGAGTGTTCGGTATGCCGGGAAATCGACGAGGGGCGCTTCGTCGACCTGATCGAGGTCGACGCCGCGAGCCGCACCAAGGTCGAGGACACCCGCGAACTGCTCGACAACGTGCAGTACGCGCCGAGCCGCGGGCGCTACAAGGTCTACCTGATCGACGAAGTGCACATGCTCTCCACGCACTCGTTCAACGCCTTGCTCAAGACCCTCGAAGAACCTCCGCCGCACGTCAAGTTCCTGCTCGCCACCACCGACCCGCAGAAGCTGCCGGTCACCATCCTTTCGCGCTGCCTGCAGTTCTCCCTGAAGAACATGCCGCCGGAGCGGGTGGTGGAGCACCTCAGCCACGTGCTGAGCGTCGAACAGATCCCCTTCGAGGTGGATGCGCTGTGGCTGCTCGGCCGCGCTGCTGACGGCTCGATGCGCGACGCGATGAGCCTGACCGATCAGGCGATTGCCTTCGGCGAGGGCAAGGTGCTGGCTGCCGATGTGCGGGCGATGCTCGGCACCCTCGATCATGGCCAGGTCTACGGCGTGCTGCAGGCGTTGCTGGAGGGTGACGCGCGCGCGCTGCTCGAGGCGGTGCGTCATCTGGCCGAACAGGGGCCGGACTGGGCCGGGGTGCTGGCCGAGATACTCAATGTGCTGCACCGGGTGGCCATCGCCCAGGTCCTGCCGGATGCGGTGGACAACGGCCAGGGTGATCGCGACCGGGTGCTGGCGCTGGCCGGCGCCCTGCCGGGCGAAGACGTACAGTTCTATTACCAGATGGGGCTGATCGGTCGACGCGACCTGCCGCTGGCTCCGGATCCGCGCAGCGGCTTCGAGATGGTACTGCTGCGCATGCTGGCCTTCCGACCAGCGGATGCGGCGAGGGCGCCGGATACACCGCTAAAGCCGACGGGGATCAGTCAGGCCACGACTGATTCCCCGGCGCCGGTGGCCGGACCTGCGGCTGAACGGGCCGCACTACCTGTTGCCGAGCCTCCCGCTCCGCGTCTGCCACTTGTCGAGCCGGTTGCTCGCGAGGCTGCGCCGGTCGCCCCGGTCGCCCCGGTCGAGCCGGTGGATGTGCCCTGGGATACCGCTGCGCCAGTGCCGCGGCCGAGCACGGCACCTGCCGCCCCCCCGGTATGCAGCGAGGTGGTGGCTAACCCCCGTGTTGCCGAGCCCGCTCCGCAGGAGGTGGTCGCCGCGCTGCCCGCAACGGTCGCCAACGATATCGCCATGGGCCATGCGGAGGCGGCTGCGGCGGAGCCCGCGGAGGAGCCGGCCGATGACGGCGACGACTACGACGCGATCGACGTGGATGCCTATGCCTATCTGGAAAGCATGCAGCCAGTCGACGAGTACGCAGTACCTGCAGCCCCGCCTGTCGAAGAGCCGCAGCCTGCCGCCATGCCGGCCACCGGCCTGGCCGCCGAATGGCTGGAGCTATTTCCCAAGCTCGGTCTGGCCGGCATGACCGCCAGCATCGCGGCCAACTGCACGCTGGTGGCGGTGGACGGCGATCGCTGGCATCTGCATCTGGACCCGGGGCAGAGTGCGCTGTTCAACGCCAGTCAGCAGCGTCGCCTGAGCGATGCGCTGAGCAGCTATCATGGACGTGCATTGACTCTGCAGATCGATATCGTCCGGCCCGAGCAGGAAACCCCGGCTCAGGCCGCTGCCCGCCAGCGCGGCGAGCGGCAGCGCGAGGCCGAGGCATCGATTCATGCCGACCCGCTGGTTCGGCAGATGATGGACCAATTCGCCGCGGTGATCCGCGACGGCACTATCGTACCCCTGGAAAATTGAGGTGATCCCATGATGAAAGGTGGCATGGCCGGGCTGATGAAGCAGGCCCAGCAGATGCAGGAAAAGATGCAGAAGATGCAGGAAGAGCTGGCCAACGCCGAGGTGACCGGTCAGTCCGGTGCCGGTCTGGTGAGCGTGGTGATGACCGGTCGCCATGACGTCAAGCGCGTTTCCCTGGATGACAGCCTGATGCAGGAAGACAAGGAGATCCTCGAGGATCTGATTGCCGCGGCGGTGAACGATGCCGTGCGCAAGATCGAGCAGAACAATCAGGACAAGATGGCCGGCATGACCGCCGGGATGCAGCTGCCCCCGGGCTTCAAGATGCCGTTCTGATCGGCATCTCTCGCCCTCTCCCGACAGCGGGAGAGGGCCGGGTGAGGGCACCCTCGCTCCATGCCCTGCAGTAGGAGCCAGCTTGCTGGCGTTTTTTCATGCCGAACGAATCGCCAGCAAGCTGGCTCCTACTGGGTTGGGTGTCGTCTCCCAGTCTTTCCGTGAGTTCCTCCCCATGAGCTTCAGCCCCCTGATTCGCCAGTTGATCGACGCCCTGCGCATTCTGCCTGGAGTGGGGCAGAAGACCGCCCAGCGCATGGCGCTGCAGTTGCTCGAGCGCGACCGCAGCGGTGGCCTGCGCCTGGCGCAGGCGCTGACCCGCGCCATGGAGGGGGTCGGCTATTGCCGGCAGTGCCGCACCCTGAGTGAGGACGGGCTATGCCCGCAGTGCAGTGATCCGCGGCGCGACGATACGTTGCTGTGCGTGGTGGAGGGGCCGATGGATGTGTTTGCCGTTGAGCAGACCGGTTATCGCGGCCGCTATTTCGTGCTCAAGGGCCATCTGTCGCCGCTGGACGGCCTGGGCCCGGAGGCCATCGGCATCCCGGAGCTGGAAGAGCGCATCGCGCAGGGCGCCTTCAGCGAAGTGATCCTGGCCACCAATCCCACGGTGGAGGGCGAGGCCACCGCCCATTACATCGCCCAGATGCTGGCGCCGCGCGGCCTCACCGTATCGCGCATCGCCCATGGGGTGCCACTGGGCGGCGAGCTGGAAATGGTCGATGGCGGCACCCTGACCCATGCCATGGCCGGACGCAGGCCGATCGGGCTCTGAGGGCTGACCTCGCGGCGTGTCCCGCCATCGCAAGCCAGCAGTTGCAAAAACGCCCGGGGCAGCACGCTGACCCGGGCGTTCTTGACTCGGAGCGGGAAGGTCAGCCCTCCAGGCGCCCACCGGCCAGGCTGCACAGCTCGACGGAGTCGAGAATCTGCACTTCCTTGCCTTCGGCCTGCAGCAGGCCGTTCTGCTGGAAGCGGGTGAACACTCGCGACACGGTCTCCACCGCCAGTCCCAGATAGTTGCCGATCTCGCTGCGCGACATGGCCAGGCGGAACTGGTTGGCCGAGTAGCCGCGGGCGCGGAAGCGGGCGGAAAGGTTGACCAGGAAGGTGGCGATGCGCTCGTCGGCGGTCTTCTTCGACAGCAGGAGCATCATCTGCTGATCGTCGCGGATCTCGCGGCTCATCATGCGCATCAGCTGGCGACGCAGTTGCGGCAGCTGCACGGACAGTTCGTCGAGCTTCTCGAAGGGAATCTCGCACAGCGAGGTGGTTTCCAGGGCCTGGGCGGAAACCGGATAGGCCTCGGCGTCCATGCCGGACATGCCGACCAGCTCGCTGGGCAGGTGGAAACCGGTGATCTGCTCTTCGCCGCCATCGGTGACGCTGAAGGTCTTCAGCGCGCCGGTGCGCACGGCGAACAGCGAGGTGAAGGTGTCGCCCTGGCGGAACAGGAACTCCCCCTTCTTTAGTGGCCGGCCACGCTTGACGATGTTGTCCAGCGCGTCCATGTCTTCGAGGTTCAGCGACAGCGGCAGGCACAGGGGGGCGAGACTGCATTCCTTGCAGTGTGCTTGCGGCAGGTTGCGCGCCTTGATGGTGTCTTGGCCGGCTGTCATGGTGGGGTCCTTACCTACACAACTAAATTGTTGGCAAGGGTACCCCAGCCCGCCGGGTGCTGCCAGTGCGTGAGCGCGACCATTTGGCTCAGATGACGCGGGAGAAGCGCTGGGTGCTCTGCAGCGGCAGGTAGCTGTCGAACAACATGCACACCGAGCGTACCAGCAGGCGGCCGGCGGCAGTGATGTCGATGCTCTGTTCGTCGAGGCGGATCAGGCCGTCGCTGGCGGCGCTCTCCAGAGTCGGCCAGATGTCGTTGAAGTAGCCGCGGAAATCGATGTTGAACTGCTCCTCGATGGCGGCGAAGTCGAGCCTGAAGTGGCAGATCAGCTGCTGGATCACGGCACGACGGATGCGGTCGTCGTTGTTGCAGTGCAGGCCACGGCGGGTGGTCAGCTGGCCGTTGTCCAACGTGTTTTGATAGTCGCCGATATCGCTGCTGTTCTGGCAGTAGAGGTCGCCGATCTGGCTGATCGAGGAGACGCCCAGGCCGATCAGGTCGCAGTGGCCGTGGGTGGTGTAGCCCTGGAAGTTGCGCTGCAGGGTGCCTTCTTCCTGGGCGATGGCCAGCTCGTCGTCGGGCAGGGCGAAGTGGTCCATGCCGATGTAGCGATAGCCGGCGCGGGTCAGTTGCTCGATGGTGCGCTGGAGCATTTCCAGCTTGGTGCCCGGGCTGGGCAGGTCCTCGGCGTTGATCCGGCGCTGCGGCGGGAAGCGCTCGGGCAGATGGGCGTAGTTGAATACGGACAGACGGTCGGGCTGCAGGGCGATCACTTCGTCGACGGTCTTGGCGAAGGAGTCGGGAGTCTGCAGCGGCAGGCCGTAGATCAGGTCGATGTTGACCGAGCGGAACTGCAGGGTGCGTGCGGCCTCGAGGATGGCGCGGGTCTCCTCGAGGGTCTGCAGGCGGTTGACCGCGCGCTGCACGGCCGGGTCGAAGTCCTGCACGCCGAGGCTGACGCGGTTGAAGCCAATGTCGCGCAGCAGGCCCATGGTGGCCCAGTCGGCCTCGCGGGGGTCGATCTCGATGCTGTAGTCGCCGCTGTCGTCGTCGAGCAGGTTGAAGTGCTGGCGCAGGCCGGCCATCAGCTGGCGAAGCTCGTCGTGGCTGAGGAAGGTCGGTGTGCCGCCGCCGAAGTGCAGTTGCTCGACCACCTGATCGGGATCGAGGTGACGGCTGACCAGCTCCATCTCGCGCAGCAGGCGCTGCAGGTAGGGCGCGCTGCGCCCGCGGTCCTTGGTGATGACCTTGTTGCAGGCGCAGTAGTAGCAGATGTGCGCGCAGAACGGCAGGTGCACGTACAGCGACAGAGCACGCTTGGCCTGGGCGCTGTCACGCAAGGCATGCAGCAGGTCGAATGCACCGATGCCGTCGTGGAACTGCACGGCGGTGGGATAGGAGGTATAGCGTGGCCCGGCCAGATCGTAGCGGCGGATCAGGTCGGTATCCCAGCGGATGGCGTCGAGCATGCGGATGTCCCGGATTATCAGACTTGCGTTGCAGTCTAGAGTCCGGGCGTTGGAGGGGTGTTGATTTGCATCAACCGCTTCAGTGTGCGGGTTGTGCGCTGGTGTGACCGCCGCCGTGGCCCATCAGCCAGGCCTGGTGGGGACCGGGCAGGGTCCACAGGCCGAACAGGATTACCAGCAGGCCGCCGGCGATGCGCACGCCACGGCGGCGCAGCAGGGCGGTCAGGCGCTCGGCGGCCAGGCCAGTGGCGAGCAGCACCGGCAGGGTGCCGAGGCCGAAGGCCAGCATCAGCAGCGCACTGTCGAAGGCATCGCCCTGGCTGGCCGCCCACAGCAGGGTGCTGTAGACCAGGCCGCAGGGCAGCCAGCCCCACAGGGCGCCAAGCAACAGGGCGCGAGGGGCATTGTGCACCGGCAGCAGGCCACGGGCCAGCGGCTCGATACGCCGCCACAGGATCCGTCCGAGTCCTTCGATGCGGGTCAGGCCGCTCCACCAGCCGGCCAGGTACAGCCCCATGGTGATCAGCAGCAGGCCGGCGATGCCGCGCAGCACGGTGGCCGCCGGGCCGCTGGCCACGGCCCATCCGGCGGCGCCGACCAGCAGGCCGGCGACGGTGTAGGAGGCGATGCGGCCGAAGTTGTAGGCCAGCAGCAGCTGCAGACGGCGCTGGCGCTGCTCGGCGGGGATCGCCAGGGTCAACGCGCCCATCAGGCCGCCGCACATGCCGATACAGTGGCCGCCGCCGAGCAGGCCGAGAATCAGTGCCGAGGCCAGCAGGGGCAGCAGGTCAGTCACGCGGCGGTTCCCGGTCGGCTGGCTCCGGGGCGTCGCCGGCCGGTTTGCTGGCGCTGGCCTCGTCGATGCCGGCCTGGTGCTTGGGGTCTTCGTCGTCGAACAGGATGCTGTGGGCCGGGCCGTCGAGGTCGTCATACTGGCCACTGTCCACGGCCCAGAAAAACATCCAGATGGCCAGGCCGACCAGCACCACGGCAACCGGGATCAGCAGGTAGAGTGCAGACATCGCAAGACTCCGGGTCAGGTGCGGCTGGTGGCGGCCAGGTTTTCGGGAACATGGCCGATGGCGGTGGCCACCGGTTGGCTGCTGCCGGTCACCCGGCTCAGGCGCAGGGCGTTGACCACCACCACCAGCGAACTGAGCGACATACCGATGGCGGCCCAGCCGGGGGTGATCCAGCCGATGGCGGCGAATGGCAGCACCAGGCCATTGTACAGGCCGGCCCAGGCCAGGTTCTCGACGATGATGCGGCGAGTGCGTTTGGCGACGTCGAACGCCTGCACCAGGCTATCGAGGCGGTTGGACAACAGCACTGCGTCGGCGCTGGTCTTGGCCAGGTCGGTGGCGCTGCCCATGGCCACGCTGATATCGGCACCAGCCAATACTGGCACGTCGTTGACGCCGTCACCGAGCATCAGCACATGCCGGCCCTGCTGGTGCAGCTGGTGCAGCACGGCCAGCTTGGCATCCGGGGGCAGGCCGCCGCGGGCGTCATCGATGCCCAGTTCGCTGGCCACGCTGGCGACCATCGGCGAGCTGTCGCCGGAGAGCAGCAGGACCTGCCAGCCACGCTGGTGAGCGGCGTCGACCAGCTGGTGGGCGTCATTGCGCAGGCAATCGTCGAGGCGAAACCAGGCGAGCGGGCCCTGCTCGTCGCCGAGCAGCAGCCACTGACCGGGTTCATCGGGCATGGCCGGTGCCGGCTGGTCGCCGAGCTGGCAGACGAAGCCGGGCTCGCCGATGCGCAGGCGACGCCCGCCGACTTCGCCCTGCAGCCCCTTGCCAGGCTCGTTGTGCACGCCTTCGGCAGCCTGCGGGGCGCGGCCGAAGGCGCGGGCGATCGGGTGTTCCGAGCGGCTTTCCAGAGCGGCGGCTAGGCTCAGGCAGGTCTGGCTGTCCAGCGCGCCGAGCACGCGCACCTCGCGCAGGGTCAGGCGCCCTTCCGTGAGGGTGCCGGTCTTGTCGACGATCAGGGTGTCGATCTGGTTGAGGCTTTCCAGCACATGGCCGCGGGTGACCAGCAGACCGAGCTTGTGCAGGCTGCCGGTGGCGGTGGTCAGCGCGGTCGGGGTGGCCAGCGACAGCGCGCAGGGGCAGGTGGCGACCAGCAGGGCGAGGACGATCCAGAATGCCCGTTCGCTGTCGATCTGCCACCAGACCAGGCCGATCACCGCGGCGGTGAGCAGCACCACCACCAGGAACCACTGCGCCACGTGGTCGGCGAGCTGGGCCAGGCGCGGCTTGTCGGCCTGGGCGCGCTCGAGCAGGCGGACAATGGCGGACAAGCGGGTGTCGTTGCCCAGCGCCTCGACCCGCACGGTCAGCGGGCCTTCGACGTTCAGGGTGCCGGCGGTGACCTGTTGGCCGGCGCTGCGTGGCTGCGGCAGGTATTCGCCGGTGAGCAGCGACTCGTCGATGCTCGACTGGCCGGCGAGGATCAGCGCGTCGGCCGGCACCACGGCGCCGGGCGGCACCAGCACCTGGTCGCCCAGCTGCAGTTCGTTGAGCAGGATGCGCTCGCTGTGGCCCTGTTCGTCCAGGCGCAGGCAGGAGGCCGGCAGCAGGTTGACCAGCTGGGCAGTGACCTGGGCGGTGCGCTCGCGGGCGCGGCGCTCCAGATAGCGTCCGGCGAGCAGGAACAGGGCGAACATACCCACGGCGTCGAAATACAACTCGCCCTGGCCGGTGATGGTCGACCACAGACCGGCGGCATAGGCGCCGCCGATGGCCAGTGATACCGAGACGTCCATGGTCAGGTGGCGGGTGCGCAGGTCGCGCAGGGCGCCGCGAAAGAACTGGCCGCAGCAGTAGAAGACGATGGGCGTGGTGAGGAACAGGCTGGTCCAGCGCAGGATGGCATCGAAACTGGCGCTGAGATCGAGGTTGAATTCCGGCCAGGTGGCCATGGTCGCCATCATCACCTGCATCCACAGCAGGCCGGCGACGCCGAGCTGGCGCATGGCCTTGCGGTTTTCCCGGTGCATCTGCTCGGCTGCGGCATCCGCCTGGTAGGGATGGGCGGCATAGCCGATCCGGCGCAGCTCGGCGAGCAACTGGCTGAGCGGCAGGCTGGCATCGTTCCAGCGCACCTGCAGGCGGTGATTGGACAGGTTGAGGTTGGCCTCGCTGACGCCGGGCAGCTTCTTCAGGTGGTGCTCGATCAGCCAGCCACAGGCGGCGCAGCTGATGCCTTCGATCAGCAGGCAGGTTTCCGCCTGCTCGCCGGCATGGCTGACCAGCCCCTGCTGCACGTCCTCGCGGTCGTACAGCGCCAGCTCGTCGGCCAGGGCCTTGGGGAGGGCTTCGGGATTGGCGGCGGTTTCACTACGGTGGCGGTAGTAACCTTCCAGGCCGCCGGCGACGATGGCCTCGGCCACTGCCTGGCAGCCGGGACAGCACATGGCGCGTGCTTCGCCGAGCACCTGGGCGTGATACGGGCTGCCGTCGGGAACCGGCAGCCCGCAGTGGAAGCAGGGCAGGGGCGTGGCCATGACGCAGGTCAGGGCAGCAGCTGCACGGGGCGACGGTCCTCGAGAACGATCTCGTGGTACAGGCGCCAGTCTTCGCCGCCTTCCTTACCGAGCAGCTCGACGAAACGACGGCCGCTGACGGCGTCCTGCATCTGGCCGCGGTACAGCCCGGCCTCGCCGTCGGCCGGCTGGAGAATGATCCGGCGGTCACGCTCCGGCTGGGTTGGCGAGATCAGGTTGAGCACCAGTTGGCTCGGCTGGCTGATGCCGCTCAGGCGCAACTCGGCGGTGCCGGTGTGCTCGTCGAGAACGAGACTGGCCTGCATGCCGAGGCGCTTGGCCAGCTGCTCGCGCTTGAGCGAAGTGTTGATGCCCTTGCCGACGTCATAGTAGTTGTCGGCGACCAGGGTATCGGCCGTGCGCACCGACAGGATCACCAGCGACACCCCCAGCACCACCGAGATGGCCAGAAGGGCGATGACGAACCAGGCCCAGAACTGCTTGTACCAGCGGCTGGTGATCTCGGGCTGTTGCATGTTCACTCTCTATATCAGCGGACGCTTGGGCCGATGAAGCGGCTTTCGGCGTCGAAGGTTTTGCCGGGAATGTCGGCGGCCTGAATTGTAAAGAGAATCTCGTTGGTACTGGAAGGCAGTTGCTCCGGATCGATGGACAGCTCCAGCGGGACGGAGAGGATTTCGCCCGCCACTGCCTTGACCTCGCGACGCCCTTCGAAGACCAGACCGTCGAGGCCGGAGACGTCGATGGTGTAGACGTGGTCGCGCTGATCCTTGTTCATGATCTTCAGGGTGTAGACGTTCTCGATGCGGCCTTCCTCGTTCTCGCGGTAGAGCACGCGGTCCTTGATGACGTCGAGTTCGGCCAGCGGGCGCATGTACAGCGCGGTGGCGAAGGCGCCCGTCATGATCAGCAGGGCAATGGCGTAACCGATCAGACGCGGGCGGACGATATGGGTCTTGTGGCCGTTGAGGTTGTGCTCGGTGGTGTAGCCGACCAGACCCCTGGGGTAGTTCATCTTGTCCATGATGCTGTCGCAGGCGTCGACGCATGCGGCGCAGCCGATGCAGGCGATCTGCAGGCCGTTGCGGATGTCGATGCCGGTCGGGCAGACGTGCACGCACATCTTGCAGTCGATACAGTCGCCCAGACCCATGGCCTTGTAGTCGGCATCCTTCTTGCGCGGGCCGCGGCGCTCGCCACGCTTCTCGTTGTAGGAGACGATCAGGGTGTCCTTGTCGAACATCACGCTCTGGAAGCGCGAGTAGGGGCACATGTGGATGCACACCTGCTCGCGCAGCCAGCCGGCGTTGCCGTAGGTGGCCAGGGTGAAGAAGCCGACCCAGAACAGCGCCCAGCCATCGATGTTGAAGGTGAAGAGGTCGACCGTCAGTTGACGGATCGGGGTGAAGTAACCGACGAAGGTCAGTGCGGTTAGCAGGGCCACGCCCAGCCAGATGGAGTGCTTGGCGGCCTTGCGCAGGAATTTCTCGGTGCTCATCGGCTGCTTGTCGAGCTTCATGCGCTGGTTGCGGTCACCCTCGGTGACCTTCTCCGCCCACATGTACACCCAGGTCCATACGCTCTGCGGGCAGGTGTAGCCGCACCAGACGCGGCCGGCGAACACGGTGATGAAGAACAGGCCGAAGGCGCAGATGATCAGTAGCCAGGACAGCAACATAAAGTCCTGTGGCCAGAAGGTGGCGCCGAAGATGTAGAACTTGCGCTCCGGCAGGTTCCACCAGACGGCTTGGCGGTCACCCCAGTTGAGCCAGGCGGTGCCGAAGAACATCAGGAACAGAAAGGCACCGCTGACCAGACGGATATTGCGGAACAGTCCGGTGAAGGCCTTGGTGTAGATCTGCTCGCGCTTGGCGTAGAGATCGACACTTTCGCCTTTTTTGGCAGGGGAGGGAGGGGTTACATCCTGAACGGGGATCTTGTCGCTCATCGGTCGTCTCTACCACAGCTGGAGAAGTAGGCGCCCCCAACCAGTCGTAACCGATCGGGTTCATTTCACCTTCCCTGCAATGGTACGCCTAATGGATTGGGTGTGCATGCGACGGGTGGTCGCGCAATACCTCGTGGGGTATCTGGCGAGGGCAGGTTGTGTCGTTTCATGTCCCCACAAATGAGAACGCCGCTTTCCGGTAACCGGAAAGCGGCGTTCTGGCCTGCAGCAAGGTTTTACTGCTGCGCAGCCTTCTGCGACAGGCTGTACACGTAGGCCGCCAGCAGGTGGACCTTGTCGTTGCCGAGCATGTCCTTCTGCGCCGGCATCTTGCCGTTACGACCATAGCGCAGGGTCTGCTGGACCTGGGCGAAGCCCGAGCCATACAGCCAGGTGCGGTCGGTCAGGTTGGGGGCGCCCATGGCCTGCACGCCCTTGCCTTCCGGGCCATGGCAGACGGCGCAGTTGGTGGCGAAGGTCTTCTGGCCGACAGCGAGGTCGATGCCTTCCGGATTCTTCAGGCCGGACAGGCTGCGCACGTAGCCGGCGACGTTCTTGATGCCTTCCTCGCCGAGGATGTCCTTCCACGCCGGCATGGCGGCCTGACGGCCGCCCATGATGGTGGTCTTGATGGTGTCGGCTTCGCCGCCGTACAGCCAGTCGTGGTCGGTCAGGTTCGGGAAGCCGTAGGCACCCTTGGCGTCGGAGCCGTGGCAGACGGAGCAGTTGGAGGCGAACAGGCGGGCACCCATTTTCAGGGCCTGCTCGTCCTTGGCCACTTCGGCCACCGGCATGGCGGCGTACTTGGCGTACAGCGGACCGTACTGCTCGTCCGCGCGGGCCATTTCCTTCTTCCACTGGTTGACGCCGGTCCAGCCTTCCTCGTAGCCCGGCAGGACGCCTTTCCAGTTGCCCAGGCCCGGGTAGAGCACCAGGTAGCCGAGGGCGAACACCACGGTGCCGATGAACAACATGAACCACCACTTGGGCAGCGGGTTGTCATACTCCTGGATGCCGTCGAAGGTGTGCCCCATCGTCTGGTCGGTGGTGTCCGGACGCTGGCCCTTGCGGGTCGCCAACAGCAGCCAGGTCAGCGCCACTATGGTGCCGAGGCTGAGTATGGTGACATACCAATTCCAAAAACTGGTCATTCGTGCTTACTCCTGGAAGCTTCTTCTTCACGCTTTTCGGACTTGGGCTCATCGGCGAAGGGCAGGTTGGCCGCTTCGTCAAAGCTCTTCTTGGAGCGGCCGAATACCCAGATCAGCAGCACCACGAAGGCGATAAATACGATGGCAGTACCCAATCCACGCAGAGTCCCGATATCCATGGCGCGTTACCGTTTGTTCTTGAGGCTGGTGCCGAGGACCTGCAGGTACGCGACCAGCGCGTCCATTTCGGTCTTGCCCTTGACCGCGTCGCGGGCGCCGGCAATGTCTTCCTCGGTGTAGGGAACGCCCAGGGTACGCAGCGCCGTCATCTTGGAGGCGGTGTCCTTGCCGTCCAGCTTGTGCTCCACCAACCAGGGGTAGGAGGGCATCTTCGATTCGGGCACCACGTTGCGCGGGTTGTACAGGTGGGCGCGGTGCCAGTCGTCGGAGTAGCGGCCGCCGACGCGGGCCAGGTCCGGACCGGTACGCTTGGAGCCCCACAGGAACGGGTGGTCGTAGACGCTTTCACCGGCGACCGAGTAGTGGCCGTAGCGCTCGGTTTCGGCGCGGAACGGACGCACCATCTGCGAGTGGCAGCCCACGCAGCCTTCCTTGATGTAGATGTCGCGGCCTTCCAGCTGCAGCGCGGTGTAGGGCTTCATGCCCTCCACCGGCTCGTTGACCACGTCCTGGAAGAACAGCGGAACGATCTGGGTCAGACCGCCGATACTGACGGCGAGAACCATCAGCAGCGCCATCAGGCCGATGTTCTTCTCGATGATTTCGTGCTTGTTCATCAATGGGCTCCTTGAACCACGAACTGCTCGGCCGCAGTCATTTCAGCCGACTTGGCGGCACTCACGGTGCGCCATACGTTGTAGGCCATCAGCAGCATGCCGGTGAGGAAGAAGGCGCCGCCGATCACGCGAACCAGGAAGCCCGGGTGGCTGGCTTCCAGCGCTTCGACGAAGGAGTAGGTCAGGGTGCCGTCTTCGTTGACTGCACGCCACATCAGGCCCTGGGCGATGCCGTTGACCCACATGGAGGCGATGTACAGCACGGTGCCGATGGTGGCCAGCCAGAAGTGGGTGTTGATCAGGGCGATGCTGTGCATTTCCTTGCGGCCGAAGACTTTCGGCAGCAGGTGGTACAGCGAGCCGATCGACACCATGGCAACCCAGCCGAGCGCGCCGGCGTGGACGTGGCCGATGGTCCAGTCGGTGTAGTGGGACAGGGCGTTGACGGTCTTGATGGCCATCATCGGGCCTTCGAAGGTGGACATGCCGTAGAAGGCCAGGGAGACCACCAGGAAGCGCAGGATCGGGTCGTGGCGCAGCTTATGCCAGGCGCCGGACAGGGTCATCATGCCGTTGATCATGCCACCCCAGCTCGGAGCGAGGAGGATGATCGACATCACCATGC
This sequence comes from Pseudomonas linyingensis, assembly GCF_900109175.1. Classification (GTDB taxonomy): domain Bacteria; phylum Pseudomonadota; class Gammaproteobacteria; order Pseudomonadales; family Pseudomonadaceae; genus Geopseudomonas; species Geopseudomonas linyingensis. Next base: position 193,731 of record NZ_FNZE01000006.1, read on the forward strand.
CGAGGGACTGGGCCCAGTCCGGCAGGGCGGTGTAGTGCAGGTGGTGCGGGCCGGCCCAGATGTACAGGGTGATCAGCGCCCAGAAGTGGACGATGGACAGGCGGTAGGAGTACACCGGACGCTCGGCCTGCTTGGGCACGAAGTAGTACATCATGCCGAGGAAGCCGGTGGTCAGGAAGAAGCCCACGGCGTTGTGGCCGTACCACCACTGGACCATGGCGTCGGTGGCGCCGCTGTAGACCGAGTACGACTTCATGAAGCTGACCGGCAGTTCCAGGTTGTTGACGAGGTGCAGCATCGCCGTGACCAGGATGAAGGCGCCGAAGAACCAGTTGCCGACGTAGATGTGCTGGGTCTTGCGCTGCATGACGGTGCCGAAGAACACCACCGCGTAGGAAACCCAGACGATGGTGATCAGGATGTCGATCGGCCACTCCAGTTCGGCGTACTCCTTGGAGGAGGTGAAGCCGAGCGGCAGGGTGATCGCGGCGAGCAGGATCACCAGTTGCCAGCCCCAGAACACGAAGCTGGCCAGCGGACCGCCGAACAGGCGGGTCTGGCAGGTGCGCTGTACCGAGTAGAAGGAGGTGGCGAACAGCGCGCAACCGCCGAAGGCGAAGATTACCGCGTTGGTGTGCAAGGGTCGCAAGCGACCGAAGCTGGTCCAAGGTAGGTCGAAGTTCAAGTTCGGCCAGACAAGTTGGGCGGCGATAAGTACGCCGAGTCCCATACCGACGATCCCCCAGATCACCGTCATTACGGCGAACTGGCGGACCACCTTGTAGTTATAAGCAGTCCTGAGGTTTGCTGTGCTCATTTTCGAGGTTCCACGACTAATGGGCTTGATCGGAGAAAGATCAGCGTCAGGATGGATAAAGCGCTCTGGATAGATGTTGATACAAATCAAAGCCCTAGGGCGTGTGAGGTTTTTTGCATGAGTTTTTCCGAACTTTTGTGGTCAGGGCCGGTCGCCGGGGAGCATGTACGGCTGATCCTGGCCCATGGCGCCGGTGCGCCGATGGACAGTCCGTTCATGAACGAGATGGCCGTGCGGCTGGCCGAGTGCGGCGTGCGTGTGGTGCGTTTCGAGTTCCCCTACATGGCCGACCGGCGCCGGGATGGCGGCAAGCGGCCGCCCAATCCGCAGGCGCGCCTGCTCTACTGCTGGCGCGAGGTCTGGCGTGAGGTGAATGCCCGTGAGCCGGGTAGCTGGGCCATCGGCGGCAAGTCGATGGGCGGACGGATGGCCAGCCTGCTGGCCGACGAATTGGCGCCGACCGCACTGGTCTGCCTGGGCTATCCGTTCCATGCCGCCGGCAAGCCGGAGAAGCCGCGGGTCGAGCATCTGGCCGCCTTGCGCACGCCGACCCTGATCGTGCAGGGCGAGCGCGATGCACTGGGAAACCGCGAGCGGGTCGCCGGCTACAGCCTTTCGCCGGCGATCCGGCTGCTGTGGCTGGAGTCGGCCGATCACGACCTCAAGCCGCTCAAGGCCTCCGGTTTCACCCATGCCCAGCATCTGCAGCGCACGGCCGAGGCAGTCGCCGCCTTCCTTGGCGGCCCGGTGAGGCCAGCGTAGGGGTGTCAGGCGGCTCGCTCGCTGCGCATGGCGCTCCCTATGCGGGAAAGTGACCGTGCCGCGTGGCTGGACTCAGCCGGCCAGCAGCTGGCGCAGCACGTGGTGGAGGATGCCGCCGGCCTTGAAGTAGTCGAGCTCGATGGCGGTATCGATGCGGCACAGCACCTCGAAGCGCTCCTCGGTGCCATCGGCGCGCAGCAGCTCCACAATCAGACGTTGCCGCGGTTTGAGCCCGGCGGCCAGGCCGTGGATGCTCAGGCGTTCGCTGCCGTTGAGCGCCAGGCTCTGGCGGTTCTGCCCGGCGACGAACTGCAAGGGCAATACGCCCATGCCGACCAGGTTGGAACGGTGGATGCGCTCGAAGCTTTCGGCGATCACCGCCTTGACCCCGAGCAGGTTGGTGCCCTTGGCCGCCCAGTCGCGCGAGGAGCCGGTGCCGTACTCCTTGCCGGCGATCACCAGCAGCGGCACGCCATCGGCCTGGTAGCGCATGGCGGCGTCGAAGATCGACAGCTTGTCGCCGGACGGCTGGTGCAGGGTATTGCCGCCTTCCTCGCCGCCAAGCATCTCGTTCTTGATGCGGATGTTGGCGAAGGTGCCGCGCATCATCACCTCGTGGTTGCCGCGGCGTGCGCCATAGGAGTTGAAGTCGGCCGGTGCCACGCCGAGGCCCTGCAGGTAGAGGCCGGCCGGCGAGCTGGGCTTGATGCTGCCGGCCGGGGAGATGTGGTCGGTGGTGATCGAGTCGCCGAACAGGGCGAGGACGCGCGCATTCTCGATGTCGGCCAGCGCTGCCGCGGGCTGGTCGATATGCTGGAAGAACGGTGGGTGCTTGATGTAGGTGGAGGCCGGATCCCAGGGGTAGGTGGCGCCGGGACTGACGGCGATCGCCCGCCAGGCGGCATCGCCGCTGAATACATCGGCGTAATGGTGGCGGAACATGGCCTCCGCCACCGTGCCGACCGCCGCGGCCACCTCGGCATCGCTCGGCCAGATGTCCTGCAGATACACCGGTTGGCCATCGCTGCCGGTACCCAGCGGCTCGCGGGTCAGGTCGATGCGCGTGGTTCCGGCCAGGGCGAAGGCCACCACCAGCGGCGGCGAGGCCAGCCAGTTGGCCTTGACCTGCGGATGCACGCGTCCCTCGAAGTTGCGGTTGCCGGACAGCACCGAGCTGACGATCAGGTCGTTGGCGCTCACGCAGTCGGCGATGGCCGGCGGCAGCGGCCCGGAGTTGCCGATGCAGGTGGTGCAGCCGTAGCCGACCAGGTTGAAGCCGAGCTGGTCGAGGTAGGGCGTCAAGCCGGCCTTGGCCAGGTAGTCGGTGACCACCTTGGAGCCTGGCGCCAGCGACGACTTGACCCAGGGCTTGCGGCTCAGACCGAGCTCCACCGCCTTCCTGGCCAGCAGCCCCGCGGCCATCAGCACGCTGGGGTTGGAGGTGTTGGTGCAGGAGGTGATGGCGGCGATCACCACGTCGCCGTGGTGCAGTCCGTAGTGCTCGCCGGCGACGACAAAGTCGGTGTCCAGCTCGGCCTTGCGCCCGCTCAGCTCCAGCAGCAGGTCGAACTGGGCGCGGATGTCCTCCAGGGCGACGCGGTCCTGCGGGCGCTTCGGTCCGGCCAGCGAGGGCTGTACGCTGGCCAGGTCCAGGGTCAGGCTGTCGCTGAAGGTCGGCTCGTCGCCCGCCTCGCGCCACAGGCCCTGGGCCTTGCAATAGGCCTCGACCAGGGCGATGCGTTGCGGCTCGCGGCCGGACAGGCGCAGGTAGTCGAGGGTGACCCCGTCGACCGGGAAGAAGCCGCAGGTGGCGCCGTATTCCGGGGCCATGTTGGCGATGGTGGCGCGGTCGGCCAGCGGCAGGTTGTCGAGGCCGGGGCCGTAGAATTCGACGAACTTGCCCACCACGCCGCGTTTGCGCAGCAGTTCGGTGACGGTCAGCACCAGGTCGGTGGCGGTGACGCCCTCGCGCAGCTTGCCGACCAGGCGCACGCCGACCACCTCGGGAATCAGCATCGACAGCGGCTGGCCGAGCATCACCGCCTCTGCCTCGATGCCGCCGACGCCCCAGCCGAGCACGCCCAGACCGTTGATCATGGTGGTGTGCGAATCGGTGCCGACCAGGGTGTCCGGATAGGCGAGGGTGGCGCCGTCGTCGTCGTGGCTCCACACCACCTGGGCGAGGTACTCCAGATTGACCTGGTGGCAGATGCCGGTGCCCGGCGGCACCACCCGGAAGTTGGCGAAGGCCTGCTGGCCCCAGCGCAGGAAGGCATAGCGCTCGTGGTTGCGCTGCATCTCGATGGCCACGTTGTCGGCGAAGGCGCTGGGGTCGGCGAAGCGGTCGACCATCACCGAGTGGTCGATCACCAGGTCCACCGGCGACAGCGGATTGATCTTCTGCGGATCGCCGCCGGCGCGGGCCATGGCATCGCGCATGGCGGCCAGATCGACCACCCCGGGCACGCCGGTGAAGTCCTGCATCAGCACGCGCGCCGGACGGAACTGGATTTCCTGCTCCGAGCTGCGCTTGTGCAGCCACTCCACCACCGCCCGGCAGTCGGCGGCGGTCACGCTGCGGCCGTCCTCGCAGCGCAGCAGGTTCTCCAGCAGCAGCTTGAGCGAGACGGGCAGTTGCCTGATATCGCCGAGGTTGCGCGCGGCGTCGGGCAGGCTGAAATACTGGTAGGTGCGGCCGTCGACCTCAAGGTTGCGTCGGCAGTTGAAACTGTCCGGGTGGGACATGCTGGTGTCCTCCAGTCGGGATGCGCGGCGGACGGCGCGGGCTGATTCACAAGCCTAGTCCGTCCTCTCGCCGGCTGCCGTGCGGTTGGCCGCGCCGGCGCTTTGCGCGACAATGCCGGCCTGTCACGCGGAGTTCCCCATGTCCCAGCAACCCGACGCCATTCTCGATGCCACCGGCCTCAACTGCCCCGAACCGGTGATGATGCTGCACAACAAGGTGCGCGACCTGCCAGCCGGCGGCCTGCTCAAGGTAATCGCCACCGACCCCTCGACCCGTCGCGACATCCCCAAGTTCTGCCTGTTCCTCGGCCACGAGCTGCTCGAGCAGCAGGAAGAGGCGGGTACCTACCTGTACTGGATTCGCAAGAAGGCCGACTGAGGGCGGCTGCTGCGCGCTCCCGTTAGGACCGTACCGCGCTCCGCGCAATGCGCTGCAGGCGCACGCCGAGCAGCACGGCGGCGCAGGTCAGGCCAATCACCAGGCCCTGCCACAGTCCGGCCGGGCCGCTGGGCAGGCCGAGCAGCTCGCTGAGGCCCAGGCTGTAACCGATCGGCAGGCCGATGCCCCAGTAGGCCAGCAGGGTGATCAGCATGGTCGCACGGGTGTCGTGGTAGCCACGCAGGGCACCGGCGGCGGTGACCTGGATGGCGTCGGAGAACTGGAACAGCGCCGAGTACATCAGCAGCGCGCTGGCCACGGCGAGCACCTCGGTGTCCGGGGTGTACAGCCGGGCGATGTCCGCGCGCAGCAGCAACATGAGGCTCGCGGACAGGCAGGCATAGACCAGCGCCGTGGCCATCGCCACGCCGGCGGAGAAGCGCGCATCGCGCGGCGCCCCGCGTCCCAGCGCCTGGCCGACCCTTACCGTGGTGGCCATGGCCAGCGAGTACGGGATCATGAACACCATCGAGGAAAAGTTCAGCGCCACCTGATGCCCGGCCACCACGCTGGCGCCCAGGCTGCCGATCAGCAGGGCGATCACCGAGAAGATGCTGGCCTCGGCGAAGATGGCGATGCCGATCGGCAGGCCGAGTGTCAGCAGCGTGCGGATCTCCGGCCACTGCGGCCATTCCAGGCGCTCGAACAGCTGGCTGGAGCGGTAGACCGGCGCCCAGTGTACCCACCACAGCATGGCGCCGAGCATGAACCACAGCACCAGGGCCGTGGCCCAGCCGCAGCCGACGCCGCCCATGGCCGGCAGGCCGAGCTTGCCGTAGATGAAGATGTAGTTGAGCGGGATGTTCAGCAGCAGGCCGAGCAGGCCGATAACCATGGTTGGCCGGGTGCTGCCCAGGCCGTCGCTGAAGCCACGCAGTACCTGATACAGCGCCAGGGCCGGAAAGCCGAGCGCCACGGCCTGCAGGTAGCCCATGGTCGTCGTACGCAGAGAGGCCTCCACCTGCATCAGCACCAGTATCGGCTCGGCGCAGAGCAGCAGCGCGGCGGCGATCAGGCCGATGGTCAGCGCCAGCCACAGCGCCTGGCGCACCAGCGGACCGATCAGGACGTAGGTCCCGGCCCCGACCTTGCGTGACACCTTGGCGGTGGTCGCCAGCAGGATGCCGCCCATCAGCAGCAGCATCGGAACCCAGATCGAGTTGCCCAGCGCCACGGCCGCCAGATCGCGCGGGCCGACCCGGCCGGCCATCACGGTATCGACAAAGCCCATGGCGGTGTTGGCCAGCTGGGCGACCATGATCGGGCCGGCGAGGGCGAGCAGCGCCTTGACTTCGTCCAGGCTGCGGCGGCTACGGGAGGGGGCGAGTGAAGCGAGCAGGGCGGACATCGACAGACCTCGACAAACAGCTGACCAGTCTACGCCGTGCACCGAAATGGGGCCAGCTCAGGGCCGCGCCGATCGTGCCGATGGGGTAAAGTGGCGGCAACTTCCCGACCTTCCGACGGACACTCCCATGCGCCTGCTGGCCGACGAAAACATCCCGCTGCTCGATCCCTTCTTCGCCTCCTTCGGCGAGATCCGCCGCCTGCCCGGCCGCGCCATCGACCGCGCCGCCGTGGCCGACGCCGATGTGCTGCTGGTGCGCTCGGTGACCCGCGTCGACAGGGCGCTGTTGGAGGGCTCGGCGGTGAAGTTCGTCGGCACCTGCACCATCGGCACCGATCATCTGGACCTGGCGTACTTCGCCGAGGCGGGTATCACCTGGTCCAGCGCCCCGGGCTGCAATGCCCGCGGCGTGGTCGAGTACGTGCTCGGCGCGCTGCTGGCCCTGGCTGAGCGTCATGGCACCGATCTGGCGGCGCGTACCTACGGCGTGGTCGGCGCCGGTCAGGTTGGCGGCCGGCTGGTCGAGCTGCTGCGTGGTCTGGGCTGGAACGTGCTGGTCTGTGATCCGCCGCGCCAGGCGCGCGAGGGCGGCGAATTCGTTGCTCTGGAGGAAATCATCCGCCGCTGCGACGTGATCAGCCTGCACACCCCGCTGACCCGCGACGGGGCCGATGCCACCTGGCATCTGCTCGACGCGGCGCGGCTGGCGCAACTCAAGCCCGGCTGCTGGCTGATCAACGCCAGCCGCGGCGCGGTAGTCGACAACGCCGCGCTCAAGGCCCACCTGCAGGGCGGTGCCGATCTTGAGGCGGTGCTGGATGTCTGGGAGGGCGAGCCGCAGGTGGATGCCGAGCTGGCGCCGCTGTGCCGTCTGTCCACCCCGCACATCGCCGGCTACAGCCTGGATGGCAAGCTGCGCGGTACCGAGCAGATCTATCAGGCCTTCTGCGCGTGGCGTGGCGAGGCGCCAGCGGTCAATCTGGCCCAGCTGCTGCCCCCGGCCTGGTTGAGCGAGCTGGTGCTGCACGAGCAGGCCGATCCGGTCTGGGCGCTGGCCACGGTCTGCCGTGCCGTCTACGACCCGCGCCTGGACGATGCCGCCTTCCGGCGCAGCCTGCTCGGTGATGCCGAGGCACGCCGCACGGGCTTCGATGCCCTGCGCAAGCACTACCCGATGCGCCGCGAATTGCCTGAGCTGCGGGTACGGGTGACGGGGGAGGCCAAACAATTGCGCCGCCAGTTGGCGGCGCTGGGCGTACAGCTGGTCTGATCAGCCGAACAGGCGGCGGCGCGGCTGGGCATCGCGCTCCAGCTGGCGGCAGGCCTGCAGGATCATCTGCTCGGTGATCGGAATTTCCCGGCCCTGGGCGTCGATGATCGCGCCGAGGTTGAGGTGACGCAGCTTCCGTGCGATCTGGGTGGTGCTGGATTGCGGCTGTTGTTCGCGGTGCATGGCGGTCTCTCCTGATCTGCCGATGCCAGGCAGTCTAGGCCGCTCAGATTAAACAGTGGTTACAGCCGCGGTGGATATGCAGGCCGCCAAGGGCAGAAAGCCCGGCCGTTGCGGCGGCCGGGCTTTGCGGAGCCAGCGGCCAACGCCCCATGCGGCACGACCTTGGCTCTTGCCGATCAGGAGTCCTTGGCGATCAGGTTGCCGGCGTGCAGCCCGCACTCCTTGTGGGTGGCCTCTTCCCACCACCAGCGGCCTTCGCGCTCGTGCTGGTTGGGCAGCACCGGGCGGGTGCAGGGTTCGCAGCCGATGCTGATGAAGCCCTGCTCGTGCAGCGGGTTGTAGGGGATCTCCAGCATGCGGATGTAGCCCCACACCTCGGCGCTGCTCATGTTGGCCAGCGGGTTGAACTTGTACAGCGGCTTGTCGGGCGTGGAGAAGGCGCCGTCCACTTCAAGCACGGCGACCTGACTGCGCGTGCCGGGGCTCTGGTCGCGGCGCTGGCCGGTGGCCCAGGCGGCGACGCCGGCCAGCTTGCGCTTGAGCGGCTCGATCTTGCGGATGCCGCAGCACTCGCCATGGCCATCCTTGTAGAAGCTGAACAGGCCCTTCTCGCGCACCAGCGGTTCGAGCAGGCGCGGATCCGGGGACAGCACCTCGATGGAGATGCCGTAGTGCTCGCGCACCTGCTCGATGAAGCGGTAGGTCTGCGCGTGCAGGCGGCCGGTATCCAGGCTGAATACCTTGACGTTCTTGTTCAGCTTCCAGGCCATGTCCACCAGCACCACGTCCTCGGCGCCGCTGAAGGAGATCCACAGGTCGTCGCCGAAATGCTCGAAGGCGAGCTTGAGCACTTCCTGCGGGGATTTGTCGGCGTAGGCGGCCGCCAGGGCGGCAACATCGAAAGTCTGGCTCATCGGGGTGTCCGGTCGATTCGGGGCTAATGCGTTGCTGCGATGGTAACAGCAAGGTGTTTATGCGCTGAAATAACCAAATTGTGCTGGAGTGCTAACCATTGGGAATATGAGGTCGTCGCGGTTCGTCGCGTGCACCCGGCTTTTTCGGCGCCCAGGGGCGCGCCGCGTTGCGCCTCGCCGGTCAACTCGCTAGAGTGCCGCCTCAATTTCTGCCTGTTCAATCGAGGAGTGCCCTGTGGAAATCGCCTGTCTTGATCTCGAGGGTGTGCTGGTCCCGGAAATCTGGATCGCCTTTGCCGAAAAAACCGGAATCGACGCGCTCAAGGCGACTACCCGCGACATTCCCGACTACGACGTGCTGATGAAGCAGCGTCTGCGCATCCTGGACGAGCACGGCCTGAAGCTGCGCGACATCCAGGAAGTGATCGCCACCCTGCAGCCGCTGGAAGGCGCGGTGGAGTTCGTCGACTGGCTGCGCGAGCGCTTCCAGGTGGTGATCCTCTCCGACACCTTCTACGAGTTCTCCCAGCCGCTGATGCGCCAACTCGGTTTCCCGACCCTGCTGTGCCACAAGCTGATCACCGACGAGACCGATCGTGTGGTGGACTACCAGCTGCGCCAGAAGGATCCCAAGCGTCAGTCGGTCATCGCCCTGAAGAGCCTGTACTACCGGGTGATCGCCGCCGGCGACTCGTACAACGACACCACCATGCTCAGCGAAGCCCACTCCGGCATCCTGTTCCATGCGCCGGACAACGTGATCCGCGAGTTCCCGCAGTTCCCGGCGGTGCACACCTACGAGGATCTCAAGCGCGAGTTCCTCAAGGCCTCGGTGCGCGAGCTGAGCCTGTAAGCCTCAGCTGTACCGTGACAAGACCCGCCCCGTGCGGGTCTTGTCGTTTCTGGCGCCTAGAAACCGGAAAGTCGCTCCAGGGTCTGCAGCAGCACGCGCACCTTGGTCTTCGACTCCTCGTACTCGGCCTGCCACTCGGAGTCCATGACGATGCCGCCGCCACCCCAGCAGCTGGCCTGGCCATGCTGCAGCAATACGGTGCGGATACAGATCGAACTGTCCATCTCGCCGCGGCTGTCGATGTGCAGCAGCGAGCCGCAGTAGATCGAGCGCCGGGTCGGCTCCAGTTCGTCGATGATCTGCATGGCGCGGATCTTCGGCGCGCCGGTGATCGAGCCGCCGGGGAAGCTGCCGGCCAGCAGGTCGAAGACGTCCAGATCGGGAGCCAGCTCGCCGGTCACTGCGCTGACCAGGTGGTGCACGTTGGGATAGCTCTCCAGTGCGAACAGTTCCGGTACCCGCACCGAGCCGATGCGACAGCTGCGGCCGAGGTCGTTGCGCAGCAGGTCGACGATCATCAGGTTTTCCGCGCGATCCTTGCGGCTGGCCAGCAGCTCGGCGGCCAGTTCCTTGTCCTCGGCGACGTCGCGGCCGCGCGGCCGGGTGCCCTTGATCGGCCGGGTCTCGACCTGCCCCTGGTGCACGCTGAGAAAGCGCTCCGGCGACAGGCTGAGGATCGCGCCGTCGTCCAGGGTTAAATAGCCGGCGAAGGGAGTCGGGCAGGCGTCGCGCAGGGCGCAGTAGGCCGCCCACGGGTCGCCCTGCCAGGACGTCTGGAAGCGCTGGGCAAAGTTCACCTGGTAGCAGTCGCCGGCGCGAATGTAGGCCTGGATGCGTTCGATGGCGGCCCGATACTGGCCGGCGTCGAGGTCGGCGGCAAAGGGCGTCAGCAGACGGAACTCGCCGGGCGTGGCGGGCGTGCCGTGCGCCTCGAACAAGGCGATTAGCTCGCCACGGCGCTGCTCGGGCAGGCTGGGGTGGAACACCAGCTGCGAGGTCTGGCGCTGGTGATCGCTGACCAGTGCCCAGGCATACAGACCGAAGGTGGCCTCGGGCAGTTGCAGGTCAGCGACCGCCTGCGCGGGCAGGCGCTCCAGGCGGCGGCCGAAGTCATAGCCGAGGTAGCCGAGCAGGCCGCCGGTGAACGGCAGCTCGCAGTGCTCCGGCGCCTCGGCGCGGCCCAGGCCGGCGAGAGCCGTTCGGCAGCGGGCGAGGAATGCCCGGCCGTTCTCGTTGGCGGCCGGTTGCAAGTGTTGCTCGGGCCAGGCGCTGAACAGGTCGAAGCGGCCGCGATCGGCGCCTGGTCGACCGCCGTCCAGCAGACAGGCGCCGGGAGCGGCCCGCACGAGGGCGAAGCGCGCGCGGGGATCGGCGTGGTAGGGCAGGAGGTGAACGCAGCAGGTGGGCATGGCTAGGCTCGAACGATCGCAAGCCGGGATTCTAACGCAGGGGCGGGGCAGGATGCGTGGGGTTGTGGAGAAGCGGGCGCCTGGTAGGCGCCCGCAGTGGATCAGAGCTCGACCGGCTTGATATGGCCGAACAGCTCCTGGGAGAAGCGCACGCGCTGCTCCGGGGTTTCCTCGATGCCCTTGGCCTTCAGTTCGGCCAGGCGTTCTTCCACGGCATGGGCGCGATGGGTCAGGCCGCAGTCGTTGGCGATCTGGATGTTCAGGCCCGGGCGGGCGTTGAGCTCCAGGATCAGCGGTCCCTTCTCCTGGTCGAGCACCATGTCGACACCGATGTAACCCAGACCGCACAGCTCGTAGCAGCCGGCAGCCAGCTTCATGAAGCCGTCCCAGTTGGGCAGCTGCACGCCGTCCACCGCGTTGGTGGTGTCCGGGTGCTTGGTGATCTTGTTGTTCAGCCAGGTGCCGCGCAGGGTGATGCCGGTGGCCAGGTCGACACCGACGCCGATGGCGCCCTGGTGCAGGTTGGCCTTGCCGTTGGACTGGCGGGTCGGCAGGCGCAGCATGGCCATCACCGGGTAGCCCATCAGCACGATGATGCGGATGTCCGGCACGCCCTCGTAGCTGATGCTCTTGAAGATCGGGTCGGGGGTGACCCGGTATTCGATCAGCGCGCGGTCGCGGCCGCCGCCCAGCGAGTACAGGCCGGAGAGGATGCTGGACAGCTGCTGTTCGATCTCGTCGCGGCTGACGATCTTGCCGGAGACGGTCTTGAAGCGGCCCTCGAAGCGGTCGGCGATCACCAGGATGCCGTCGCCGCCGGCGCCCTGCGCCGGCTTGATCACGAAATCGTTGTGTCCGGCGATGATCTCGTCGAACTTCTCGATCTCCTTCTCGGTGGAGATGATGCCGTACATCTCCGGCACGTGAATGCCGGCGGTGATGGCGCGCTCCTTGGTGAGGATCTTGTCGTCCACCACCGGATACAGACTGCGCTTGTTGTACTTCAGCACGTAGTCCGCGTTGCGCCGGTTGATGCCCATGATGCCCTTGGCGTGCAGGGCCTTCCAGGTTTTGATCAGACCGAACATGGCATCAATCCTTGAGGAAGGCTTTGAAGCGGAACAGCTCGGTCAGGCGGTAGCCGCGGTAGCGACCCATCGCCAGCATGAAGCCCACCAGAATCAGCAGCACGGCCGGGAAGGTGAAGATGAAGTAGGTCAGCTCCGGAACGCTCATCAGCAGGTGCGCCAGGGTGGCGGCGATCAGGGTGCCGACGGCGACCTTGAAGGCATGGCCGCCGCCGCGCTCTTCCCAGGTGATCGACAGGCGTTCGATGGTCATGGTCAGAATCACCATCGGGAATAGCGCCACCGACAGGCCGCGCTCGAGGCCGAGCTTGTGGCTGAACAGGCTGATCACCGCGATCAGCACCACCACGAAGGTCAGCACCACCGACAGGCGTGGCAGCATCTGCAGCTTGAGGTGCTCGAGGTAGGAGCGCAGCGACAGGCCCAGCGCGGTGATGATGGTGAACAGCATGATGCCGAAGCCCAGCTGGGTCTCGCGGAAGGCGAGGGCGATCAGTACCGGGGTGAAGGTGCCGAGGGTCTGCAGGCCGCCGAGGTTGCGCAGGATCAGGATCACCAGCACGCCGATCGGGATCATGATCATGATCTGGTAGGTCTGCTGGGTCTGCAGCGGCAGGCCGTAGAGCGAGTATTCGAGGAAGCCCGAATCGGCCGAGGCGTCGGACTGCTTGGCCAGGCGGATGGCGTTCAGCTCGCTGGTGTTGAGGGTGAAGCTGACCTGCGGCTGCTTGCCGCCGTCGACCTTGACCAGTTCGCCGTCACCCAGCCACCAGATAAGGCGGTCGCGCGGCAGGCCCTGCTGGCCATTGTCGGGGTTGAAGTACAGCCAGTTCTCGCCATTGAAGCTGCGCAGCCACAGCTCGGGGCTCTGGGGCTGGTCGGCGATCAGGCGGATGGTGTTGACCCGCTCCAGCGGCACGTGGGCGATGGACAGCAGCAGGTCGATCACCCGAGCGCGATTGGTGACCGAGGTGTCGCCGGCCAGCAGCAGCTTGACGTTGTCGTCGTTGAGGTTGTTGACGCGCTTGATGGTCTCGCTGATGAAGGTCTCGACGTCGGCCGAATGCTGGCGGATGGGCGCCAGCAGGGCCTCGGCGGCGATCTGCTCGGGGCCGGCGATCGGCAGGCTCTCGCGGTAGATCGGCCCTTTATCCAGGGGCTTTTCCGCGGCAAAGCGCTGGGTCAGCACCATGCGGTAGTAAAGAGTCTGCGGGCCGCTGGCGCGGCGGGCGGACCAGGTCACGCGGCGGTTGCCGTCGACATTATTGACGCTGACGCCGTAGTTGTTGGAGATGAAGCTCTCGTTGAGACTGACGAAGTCCTGAACCAGCGGCGGTACGAACATCTGCACCTTGACCGGATCGCGCGGGTTGGCCTGGAAGTCGACCTTGGCGTCGATGTTCCAGACGTTGTCGGTTTCCGCCTCGGTGACCGGGATGCCGAGAACGAAAATCTGGTAGGCGGTGATCGCCACGCCCAGACTCACCAATATGGCGATGAGGACTTTCAGGTGCAAAGTGAGGGAGCGCATCGAGGTTACTCGTCCGAGTGTGCAGCGTTGGAACAGCCGGGCTTGCCGGCCGCGTATTTGAGACTGGGGTCGACCAGGGCACCGAAGCGTTTGAGGGCCTCGGAGCCGATCAGGAGCGGGTATTGGAACGCACTGCGGTCGGTCAGGTTCACTTCGATGGTGCGTAGCGTGTTGCCCATGCAGACATCCAGTTCGATCACCGGCCGCGCAGTATAGGTTTTGCCTTCGTCAGGGTCGAAATCGCCGGCTCGCCGCTTGATCTTGCTGATCCGCGCCAACGGTTTCTCGATCGGTGCGGTGTCGTCGCTGCCGATGTTGAAGCGGACCCAGGTATCACCGTTGCGCTTGAAACGCTTGATGTTGCGGGCGCCAAGCGAGGCGGTCTTGGCGCCGGTGTCGAGTTTGGCAGCCAGAACGTCGTCGAGTTCCGGAAGGCTGGCATATTCGTTGAGGCCGTAAACGTTTTTTTCGGCAGCAAGGCTAAGGCCGCAGGGCATCAGCAGGCTGAGTAGCAAGACAAGGGGCTTGAGTCTCATAGGTCCTGGGTGATGAAGCGTGATGGGGCCATGGAGGCGAGGGCAGCGGTTGGCTGCCGTTCAAATGGCGGCATTCTAGCATGCAGCCGATAGCCCGGCGACAGTCGCGGCGGGGGCTTGGCGCCGGGATTTGGGGCGGCGCGTGGAGCTAGCAAGAATCATGGCCGCCCGACAGCCTTTCGGGCCGATTGTCGACAATCGTCTAAGGGGGTTTGACATTAATCGAGCACTGCCCTAGTTTTTTACCCATCAAACCCTGAGATGTGTCGACAATTATGATGGACGCGCTAGCAGAAGCTCCCATTGTGGACGATGAGTCCGGCACCCTTTCGGATCATGTGTTCCGGCGCATCCAGTCGGCCATCGTGCGTGGCGACATCGCTCCGGGCAGCAAGATCTCCGAGCCCGAGCTGGCGCGCGCCTACGGCATCAGTCGCGGCCCGCTGCGCGAGGCGATCCGCCGCCTGGAGGGGCAGCGCCTGCTGGTCAGGGTGCCACATGCCGGTGCGCGCGTGGTATCGCTCAGCGAGGCCGAACTGATCGAGCTGTACGAGATTCGCGAGTCGTTGGAAGGCATGGCCTGCCGCCTGGCGGCCGAGCGCATGTCCCTGGACGAGATCGACGAGCTGCGCCAGGTGCTGGAAACCCACCAGCGCGACGAGGCGTTCCGGGCGGGTATCGGCTATTACCAGCAGGAAGGCGACTTCGACTTCCACTATCGCATCATCCAGGGCAGCGGCAACCAGACGCTCAGCAACCTGCTGTGCAACGAGCTGTACCAGCTGGTGCGTATGTACCGCATCCAGTTCTCCACCACCCCGAACCGGCCGCGCCAGGCCTTCGTCGAGCACCACCGCATTCTCGATGCCATCGCCGACCGTGACGGCGAACTGGCCGAGCTGCTGATGCGCCGCCACATCGCGGCCTCCAAGCGTAACGTCGCGCGTCACTTCCAGGACGCGACCCACAAGAACACCCCGCAACGAGGTAAGTCATGAGCCACAAGACCCCCGGCCAGAAGTTCCGTGAAGCCGTCGCCAGCGAGTCCCCGCTGCAGATCGCTGGTGCGATCACCGCCTATGCCGCGCGCATGGCCGAAGCCACCGGCTTCAAGGCGCTGTACATCTCCGGCGGCGGCGTGGCGGCCAACTCGCTGGGCATCCCCGATCTTGGCATCAGCACCATGGAAGACGTGCTGATCGATGCCCGCCGCATCACCGACGCCACCACCCTGCCGCTGCTGGTCGACATCGACACCGGCTGGGGCGGCGCCTTCAACATCGCCCGCACCATCCGCTCGTTCGAGAAGGCCGGCGTGGCTGCCGTGCACATCGAGGACCAGGTCGGCACCAAGCGCTGTGGCCATCGTCCGGGCAAGGAAGTGGTCAGCACCGAGGAGATGGTCGACCGCATCAAGGCCGCCGTCGATGCCCGTCGCGACGACAGCTTCGTGATCATGGCGCGTACCGACGCCCTGGCCGGTGAGGGCCTGCAGGCTGCCATCGACCGCGCCTGCGCCTACGTCGAGGCGGGTGCCGACATGATCTTCCCCGAGGCGATGACCGAGCTGGCGATGTACAAGGAGTTCCGCAAGGCGGTCGGCGTGCCGATCCTCGCCAACATCACCGAGTTCGGCCACACCCCGCTGTTCACCCGCGACGAGCTGGCTTCGGTGGACGTGGACATGATCCTGTACTGCTGCGGCGCCTACCGGGCGATGAACGCCGCCGCGCTCAAGGTCTATCAGGCCATCCGTGAGCAGGGCACCCAGAAGGACGTGGTGCCGATCATGCAGACCCGCGCCGAGCTGTACGACTTCCTCGGCTACCACGACTACGAGCAGAAACTCGACCAGCTGTTCGCCCAGAAGGGTCAGGGCAAGCTGGGTCCGAAGCGCGACTGCTGAAACCGTTGGGAAATTCGAGCCTTGAGCGTGAGGCTCCCGTTTGAAGCTGCTGTATCCGCCAAGAAATTCAATAAAGAGGAACACAACAATGGCTGAAGCAAAAGTTCTGAGTGGTGCCGGGCTGCGTGGCCAGATTGCCGGACAGACTGCCCTGTCCACCGTAGGCAAGGAAGGCGCCGGTCTGACCTATCGCGGCTATGATGTCCGCGAGCTCGCCAAGGACTGTCTGTTCGAGGAAGTCGCCTACCTGCTGCTCTACGGCGAACTGCCCACTGCCGCCCAGCTGGATGCCTACCTGCAGCGCCTGCAGGGCCTGCGTGACCTGCCGCAGGCACTCAAAGAAGTGCTCGAGCGCATTCCGGCCGACGCCCATCCGATGGACGTGATGCGCACCGGCTGCTCGATGCTCGGCAACCTGGAGCCGGAGCACAGCTTCGACGAGCAACGCGACATCACCGACCGCCTGGTCGCCGCCTTCCCGGCGATCATGTGCTACTGGTACCGCTTCAGCCATCAGGGTGTGCGCATTGACTGCGTCACCGGCGAAGCCGACCTGGGCGGCCACTTCCTCGCCCTGCTGCACGACAAGAAGCCCAGCGAACTGCACCGCAAGGTGATGAATGTGTCGCTGATCCTCTATGCCGAGCACGAGTTCAACGCCTCGACCTTCGCCGGTCGCGTGTGCGCCTCGACCCTGTCCGACCTGTACTCGTGCGTTACCGCCTCCATCGGCACCCTGCGTGGTCCGCTGCACGGCGGCGCCAACGAGGCGGCGATGGAGATGATCGAGAAGTTCTCCTCGCCGGAGGAGGCCACTGCCGGCACGCTGGCCATGCTGGCGCGCAAGGACAAGATCATGGGCTTCGGCCACGCGATCTACAGCGTGTCCGACCCCCGCAACGAGGTGATCAAGGTCTGGTCGAAGCAGCTCGCCGACGAAGTGGGCGATACCGTGATCTTCCCGGTGTCCGTGGCCATCGACACCGTCATGTGGGAACAGAAGAAGCTGTTCCCCAACGCCGACTTCTACCACGCCTCGGCCTACCGCTTCATGGGCATCCCGACCAAGCTGTTCACCCCGATCTTCGTCTGCTCGCGGGTCACCGGCTGGGCCGCCCACGTGTTCGAGCAGCGTGCCAACAACCGCATCATCCGCCCGAGTGCCGAGTACATCGGCGTCGAGCCGCGCGCCGTGCCGCCGCTGGCGCAGCGCTGATCTGGAACGGGAGAGCCCCTACAAGGGGCTCTCCTGCCGGTTCCTCAAACGATCGTTATCCGCGTGAGTCTCCGCCCCATGAATACTGAATATCGCAAAGCCCTGGCCGGTACCCAGCTGGACTACTTCGACACCCGCGCGGCCGTCGAAGCCATCCAGCCGGGTGCCTACGACAAGCTGCCGTACACCTCCCGTGTGCTGGCCGAGCAGCTGGTACGCCGCTGCGATCCGACCATGCTGACCGACTCGCTGAAGCAGATCATCGAGCGCAAGCGTGACCTGGATTTCCCGTGGTACCCGGCCCGCGTGGTCTGCCACGATATCCTCGGTCAGACCGCACTGGTCGACCTGGCCGGCCTGCGCGATGCGATTGCCGAGCAGGGCGGTGACCCGGCCAAGGTCAACCCGGTGGTGCCGACCCAGCTGATCGTCGACCACTCGCTGGCCGTGGAAGCCCCGGGCTTCGACCCGGAGGCGTTCGCCAAGAACCGCGCCATCGAGGATCGTCGCAACGAGGACCGTTTCCACTTCATCGAGTGGACCAAGACCGCGTTCAAGAACGTCGACGTGATCCCGGCCGGCAACGGCATCATGCACCAGATCAACCTGGAGAAGATGTCGCCGGTGATCCAGGCCCGCGAAGGCGTCGCCTTCCCGGATACCTGCGTCGGCACCGACAGCCACACCCCGCACGTCGACGCCCTCGGCGTGATCGCCATCGGCGTCGGTGGCCTGGAAGCGGAAACCGTGATGCTCGGCCGCGCCTCGATGATGCGCCTGCCCGACATCGTCGGCGTCAAGCTGAGCGGCAAGCATCAGCCCGGCATCACCTGCACCGACATCGTGCTGGCGCTGACCGAGTTCCTGCGCAAGGAGCGCGTGGTCGGTGCCTACGTCGAGTTCTTCGGCGAGGGTGCGGCCAGCCTGTCGATCGGCGACCGCGCGACCATCTCCAACATGTGCCCGGAATACGGCGCCACCGCGGCGATGTTCTACATCGACCAGCAGACCATCGACTACCTCAAGCTGACCGGTCGCGAGCCGGAGCAGGTAGCCCTGGTCGAGAACTACGCCAAGACCACCGGCCTGTGGGCCGATGCGCTGGTTGGCGCCGACTACGAGCGCGTGCTGGAATTCGACCTGTCCACCGTGGTGCGCAACATGGCTGGCCCGTCCAACCCGCACCGTCGCCTGCCGACCTCGGCCCTGCACGAGCGTGGCATTGCCGACGAAGCCAAGCTGGAAGCTGCCCGTGCCGAAGAGGCCGAAGGCCTGCTGCCGGATGGCGCGGTGATCATCGCCGCCATCACCAGCTGCACCAACACCTCCAACCCGCGCAACGTGGTCGCCGCCGGTCTGCTGGCCAAGAAGGCCAACGAGCTGGGCCTTGTGCGCAAGCCGTGGGTGAAGACCTCCTTCGCCCCGGGCTCCAAGGTCGCCAAGCTGTACCTGGAAGACGCCGGCCTGCTGCCGGAACTGGAAAAGCTCGGCTTCGGCATCGTCGGCTACGCCTGCACCACCTGCAACGGCATGTCCGGCGCCCTGGACCCGCAGATCCAGCAGGAAATCATCGACCGCGACCTGTACTCCACCGCCGTACTGTCCGGCAACCGCAACTTCGACGGCCGTATCCACCCGTACGCCAAGCAGGCCTTCCTCGCTTCGCCGCCGCTGGTGGTCGCCTATGCCATCGCCGGTACCGTGCGCTTCGACATCGAGAAGGACGTGCTGGGCACCGACCGGAGCGGCAACCCGATCACCCTGAAGGATCTGTGGCCGAGCGACGAGGAAATCGACGCCATCGTCGCCGCCTCGGTGAAGCCGGAGCAGTTCAAGCAGGTCTACATCCCGATGTTCGACCTGGGCGCCGTGGAAGAGGCCAAGAGCCCGCTGTACGACTGGCGTCCGATGTCCACCTACATCCGCCGTCCGCCGTACTGGGAAGGCGCGCTGGCCGGTGAGCGCAGCCTCAAGGGCATGCGTCCGCTGGCCGTGCTGCCGGACAACATCACCACCGACCACCTGTCGCCGTCCAACGCCATCCTGCTCGACAGCGCCGCTGGCGAGTACCTGGCCAAGATGGGCCTGCCGGAGGAGGACTTCAACTCCTACGCCACCCACCGCGGCGACCACCTGACCGCCCAGCGCGCCACCTTCGCCAACCCGCAGCTGGTCAACGAGATGGCCGTGGTCGACGGCAAGGTGAAGAAGGGCTCGCTGGCGCGCATCGAGCCGGAAGGCCAGGTCGTGCGCATGTGGGAAGCCATCGAAACCTACATGGAGCGCAAGCAGCCGCTGATCATCATCGCCGGTGCCGACTACGGTCAGGGCTCCTCGCGTGACTGGGCCGCCAAGGGCGTGCGTCTGGCCGGGGTCGAGGCCATCGTCGCTGAAGGCTTCGAGCGCATCCACCGCACCAACCTGGTCGGCATGGGCGTGCTGCCGCTGGAGTTCAAACCGGGTGTCAACCGCCTGACCCTGAACATCGACGGCACCGAAACCTTCGACGTGAAGGGCGACATCTCGCCGCGCTGCGACCTGACCCTGGTCATCCAGCGCAAGAACGGCGAAAGCGTCGAAGTGCCGGTCACCTGCCGTCTGGACACCGCCGAAGAGGTCTCGGTCTACGCGGCCGGCGGCGTACTGCAGCGCTTCGCCAAGGACTTCCTCGGCCAGGCCTGACCCCGCGGCTGCCCGCCGCCCTGTGCCGTAGGGCAGGGCGGCGGGCAGTCCCGCGCATTTTCTTTCCTGTGCTGCCGTACGGCAGCACGGTTTCATGAGGACAAGACTCCCATGGCTCATCTACCCCAGATCAAGGTTCCGGCCACCTATATCCGTGGCGGCACCAGCAAGGGTGTGTTCTTCCGTCTGCAGGACCTGCCGCAAGCCTGCCAGGTGCCGGGCGCGGCGCGTGACCAGCTGCTGCTGCGCGTGATCGGCAGCCCCGATCCGTACGGCCAGCAGATCGACGGCATGGGTGGTGCGACTTCCAGTACCTCCAAGACCGTGATCGTCGCCAAGAGCGAGCAGCCTGATCACGATGTCGACTACCTGTTCGGTCAGGTGGCGATCAACAAGGCGTTCGTCGACTGGTCCGGCAACTGCGGCAACCTGACCGCTGCGGTCGGCGCCTTCGCCATCGCTGGCGGTCTGGTCGATGCCGCGCGCATTCCGCACAACGGCATCTGCACCGTGCGCATCTGGCAGAAGAACATCGGCAAGACCATCATCGCCCACGTACCGATCACCAACGGTGAGGTGCAGGAAACCGGCGATTTCGAGCTGGATGGTGTGACCTTCCCGGCCGCAGAGGTGGTGATCGAGTTCATGGACCCGGCCGACGGCGAAGGCTCGATGTTCCCCACCGGCAATGTGGTGGACGAGCTGGAAGTGCCGGGCGTCGGCACCTTCAAGGCCACTCTGATCAACTCCGGCATTCCGACCATCTTCGTCAATGCCGCCGATATCGGCTACACCGGTACCGAGCTGCAGAAGGACATCAACAGCGATGCCGAGGCGCTGGCGCGCTTCGAGACCATGCGTGCCTACGGCGCGGTGAAGATGGGCCTGATCGCGGATATTTCCGAAGCGGTCGTCCGTCAGCACACGCCGAAGATCGCCTTCGTGGTGCCGGCCACCGACTACGTGTCCTCCAGCGGCAAGACCGTGGCGGCCAGCGACATCGACGTCTGCGTGCGCGCCCTGTCGATGGGCAAGCTGCATCACGCCATGATGGGCACCGCCTCGGTGGCCATCGCCACGGCGGCGGCGGTGCCGGGCACCCTGGTCAACCTGGCGGCCGGTGGCGGCCAGCGCGAAGCGGTGACCTTCGGCCATCCGTCTGGCACCCTGCGGGTCGGTGCGGCGGCTGAGATCGTCAACGGTGAGTGGACGGTAACCAAGGCGGTGATGAGCCGCAGCGCCCGCGTGCTGATGGAAGGCTGGGTACGTGTGCCGGGCGATACCTTCTGAGGTGTGCTACTGCTGAATCCTGAGTTGCCTCTGGTTCCCCGGACGCCCTCCCAGCGAAACGCTCGTTGCCAGGATGCGTACGGGGTTATCAGCCAGGGGGCTGATTTTTCTCCGCCCCCGCCGAAGGAGGACGCACCAAGATGTCTGCCACCTTTGATCTGAACATTCGCCCCGACTACGACCAGGTCCTGCAGGACATTGCCGACTACGTACTGAGCTATCGGATCGAGTCTGCCGAGGCGCTGGACACTGCCCGTAACTGCCTGATGGATACTCTCGGCTGCGGTCTGCTGGCCTTGCGCTTTCCCGAGTGCAGCAAGCACCTCGGCCCGCTCGTCGAGGGCACCGTTGTGCCCAATGGCGCGCGCGTGCCGGGCACGAGTTTCCGTCTCGATCCGGTCAAAGCGGCCTGGGACATCGGCGCCAGCGTGCGCTGGCTGGACTACAACGACACCTGGCTGGCGGCCGAGTGGGGCCATCCGTCCGACAATCTCGGCGGCATCCTTGCCGTGGCCGACCATCTTGCGCAGCAGTGCGTGTCCCGGGGCGAGGCCCCGCTGACCATGCGCACCGTGCTGGAAGCGATGATCATGGCCCACGAGATCCAGGGTGTGATTGCGCTGGAAAACTCCTTCAACCGTGTCGGCCTCGACCACGTGCTGCTGGTCAAGGTGGCTTCCACCGCCGTCTGCGCCAAGCTGATGGGCGCCAACCGCGAGCAGCTGCTGTCCGCCCTGTCGCACGCCTTCGTCGACGGCCAGGCACTGCGTACCTACCGTCACGCGCCGAATGCCGGCTCGCGCAAGTCCTGGGCTGCCGGCGATGCCTCCAGTCGAGGCGTACGCCTGGCCGACATCGCCATTCGTGGCGAGATGGGTATCCCGGGCGTGCTGACCGCGCCGCAGTGGGGTTTCTACGATGTGCTGTTCAGCCACACCAACAAGGATCTGGCCCTCAAGCCGGCAGGCAAGCGCCAGTTCAGCTTCCCGCAGGGCTTCGGCACCTACGTGATGGAGAACGTGCTGTTCAAAATCAGCTTTCCGGCCGAATTCCATGCGCAGACCGCCTGTGAAGCGGCGGTCAGGCTGCACCCGCAGGTCAAGGATCGCTTGCACGACATCGACCGGATCGTCATCACCACCCACGAGTCGGCGATCCGCATCATCTCCAAGGTTGGCCCGCTGGCCAACCCGGCCGATCGCGACCACTGCATCCAGTACATGACTGCCGTGCCGCTGGCTTTCGGCAATCTGGTCGCCGAGCACTACGAGGATGACTTCCACGCCGCCCATCCGCTCATCGACGAGCTGCGCGACAAGATGGTGATCGTCGAGGACGAGCACTACACCCGCGAGTACCTGGAGGCCGACAAGCGCTCCATCGCCAACGCCGTGCAGGTATTCTTCAAGGATGGTTCGAGCACCGAGCAGGTGGCGGTCGAGTACCCGATAGGCCATCGTCGCCGCCGCCTAGAGGGCATCCCGCTGCTGGAGGAGAAGTTCAAGGCCAACCTGGCGACCCGCTTCCCGGCGCAGCGCTGCGCCCGGATCTTCGCGCTGTGCAAGGACCAGGCTGCCCTCGAGGCCACTGCGGTCAACCGCTTCATGGATCTGTGGGTGATCTGATGGGCAAGACAAAAACAGACCCGGAGTTTTCCGGGTCCCTTGTGAGGGGGCGTGCGAACGGGGCTGTTACTTGAGACGCCGCTCGACACCCTTTTCCACCAGGATCTTGGCGGCGATCTCTTCCACGGAGAAGTGCGTGGAGTTGATGAAGGGGATGTTCTCGCGGCGGAACAGGTTTTCCACCTCGCGCACCTCGAACTCGCACTGGGCGTAGCTGGCGTAGCGGCTGTTGGGCTTGCGCTCGTTGCGGATCGCCGCCAGGCGGTCAGGATCGATGGTCAGGCCGAACAGCTTGCTCTTGTGTTCCTTGAGCGCGGCAGACAGTTGCAGGCGCTCCATGTCGTCTTCGGTCAGCGGGTAGTTGGCGGCACGGATGCCGTACTGCAGGGCCATGTACAGGCAGGTCGGGGTCTTGCCGCAGCGCGACACGCCGACCAGGATCAGGTCGGCCTTGCCGTAGTAGTGGGTGCGCGCGCCGTCGTCGTTGTCGAGGGCGAAGTGCACCGAGTCGATGCGCTCCATGTAGTTGGGGTTGTGGGCGATCGAGTGCGACTTGCCCACGGTGTAGGAGGAGTGCGAGGCCAGTTCCTGTTCCAGTGGCGACAGGAAGGTCGAGAAGATGTCGACCATGAAGCCGTTGCAGTGCGAGAGCACCTCGCGAATGTCGCGGTTGACGATGGTGTCGAAGATGATCGGCCGCACCCCGTCTGCCTCGGCAGCTGCATTGATTTGTTGTACCATGGCCTGCGCTTTTTCCGCCGTATCGATGTATGGTCGGGTCAGTTTGTGGAAGTTGATGTTTTCAAACTGCGCCAGCAGACTCTGGCCAAGCGTCTCGGCGGTGATACCGGTGCCGTCGGAAATGAAGAAAGCGGTGCGTTTCATGGGCGCCCTGGTCTAGAAGATGGGAATCATTCCCGACAATTATGGAGTGGCTGTGTTTGGCCCTCCGCCGTCTTGACGGCATTTTTACTTATTTTCCCGGGCCCGGCCACAAGCACGGGTTCGAATGAAAAGCGGTTTCTGCACACACCTTAGGGGAGAAGTCACCTTGGCAGAGTACGTAGTTTCCCTCGATAAGCTCGGCAACCATGACGTCGAGCACGTAGGGGGCAAGAATGCCTCCCTGGGCGAGATGATCAGCAACCTCGCCGGCGCGGGTGTTTCCGTACCCGGCGGTTTCGCCACTACGGCCCAGGCCTACCGTGACTTCCTCGATCAGAGCGGCCTGAACGACCGTATCCATGCCGCGCTCGACGCGCTGGACGTGGACGACGTCAACGCCCTGGCCAAGACCGGCGCGCAGATCCGTCAGTGGGTGATGGACGCCGAGTTCCCGGCCCAACTGGATGCCGACATCCGCAAGGCCTTCGCCGAGATGTCCGCCGGCAACCCGAACATGGCCGTGGCCGTGCGCTCCTCCGCCACCGCCGAAGACCTGCCGGACGCTTCCTTCGCCGGCCAGCAGGAAACCTTCCTCAACATCCGCGGCGTCGACAACGTGATCCGCGCGGCCAAGGAAGTGTTCGCCTCCCTGTTCAACGACCGTGCCATCGCCTACCGCGTGCACCAGGGCTTCGACCACAAGCTGGTCGCCCTGTCCGCCGGCGTGCAGCGCATGGTGCGTTCGGAAACCGGTACCGCCGGGGTGATGTTCACCCTGGATACCGAGTCCGGTTTCCGTGACGTGGTGTTCATCACCGGTGCCTACGGTCTCGGCGAGACCGTGGTGCAGGGCGCGGTGAACCCCGACGAATTCTATGTGCACAAGCCGACCCTCGAAGCCGGCCGTCCCGCCATCCTGCGCCGCAACCTGGGCAGCAAGGCGATCAAGATGGTCTACGGCGACGAGGCCAAGGCCGGCAAGTCGGTCAAGGTGGTCGACGTCGATCGCGCCGATCGCGCCCGTTTCTCGCTGAGCGATGCCGAAGTCACCGAACTGGCCAAGCAGGCGCTGATCATCGAGAAGCACTACGGTCGTCCGATGGACATCGAGTGGGCGAAGGATGGCGACGACGGTCAGCTGTACGTGGTCCAGGCCCGTCCGGAAACCGTGAAGAGCCGCTCCAACGTCAATGTCATGGAGCGCTACCTGCTCAAGGAAAAGGGCAAGGTACTGGTCGAAGGCCGTGCCATCGGCCAGCGCATCGGCGCCGGTCCGGTCAAGGTGATCCACGACATCGCCGAGATGGACAAGGTGCAGCCGGGCGACGTGCTGGTTTCCGACATGACCGACCCGGATTGGGAACCGATCATGAAGCGCGCCAGCGCCATCGTCACCAACCGTGGCGGGCGTACCTGCCACGCGGCGATCATCGCCCGCGAGCTGGGCATTCCGGCAGTGGTCGGCTGCGGCAACGCCACCAGCGTGCTCAAGGACGGCCAGCAGGTCACCGTGTCCTGCGCCGAAGGCGACACCGGCCTGATCTACGAAGGTGCGCTGGGCTTCGACATCCGCCAGAACTCGGTGGACGCCATGCCCGATCTGCCGTTCAAGATCATGATGAACGTCGGCAACCCGGACCGTGCCTTCGACTTCGCCCAGCTGCCCAACGAGGGCGTCGGCCTGGCCCGTCTGGAATTCATCATCAACCGCATGATCGGCGTGCACCCCAAGGCGCTGCTCAACTTCGCCAGCCTGCCGGCGGAGATCAAGGACAGCGTCGAGAAGCGCATCGCCGGCTACGACGACCCGGTCGGCTTCTACGTCGAGAAGCTGGTCGAGGGCATCAGTACCCTGGCCGCGGCCTTCTGGCCGAAGAAGGTCATCGTGCGCATGTCGGACTTCAAGTCCAACGAATACGCCAACCTGATCGGTGGCAAGCTGTACGAGCCGGAAGAAGAGAACCCGATGCTCGGCTTCCGTGGCGCCTCGCGCTACATCAGCGAGTCGTTCCGTGACTGCTTCGAGCTCGAGTGCCGGGCGATGAAGAAGGTCCGCAACGAGATGGGCCTGACCAACGTCGAGATCATGATCCCGTTCGTGCGCACCCTGGGCGAGGCCTCGCAGGTCATCGACCTGCTCGCCAGCCACGGCCTCAAGCGCGGCGAAAACGGCCTGCGCGTGATCATGATGTGCGAGCTGCCGTCCAACGCGCTGCTGGCCGAGGAATTCCTCGAGTTCTTCGACGGCTTCTCGATCGGCTCCAACGACCTGACCCAGCTGACCCTGGGTCTGGATCGCGACTCCGGGATCATCGCCCACCTGTTCGACGAGCGGAATCCGGCGGTCAAGAAGCTGCTGTCCAGCGCCATCCAGGCCTGCCGCAAGGCCGACAAGTACATCGGCATCTGCGGTCAGGGCCCGTCCGACCATCCGGATCTGGCCCGCTGGCTGATGGAGCAGGGCATCGACAGTGTGTCGCTGAACCCGGACTCGGTGCTCGATACCTGGTTCTTCCTGGCGGAAGGCCAGGCCTGACAGTCGTTCTGAGCAGGTAACAAGAGGGCGGGGCAATCCCGCCCTTTTTTGTGTGTAATAGAAAAAAGAACAGCATGCAGAGCAGCAGCAAACTCTTTCCCGTCGCCCTGATCAGCGCCGAGTTGCGCGGCGACCTGACCGAAGACGTCTATCTCCTCAAGCCCAACAACAGTCCCGACCCGTCGGTCGAGCTGGCCCTGACTCGTCTGGGTCGGGCCGGGCATGACGGTGCGCGCGGTGTGCCGGTGGTGCTGCTGCATGGCAGCTTCGCCAACCGGCGCGTCTGGTACACCACGGGTGGGCAGGGTCTGGGTGCCTGGCTGGCGCGCGCGGGTTTCGACGTCTGGCTGGCGGAAATGCGCGGTCATGGCCTGTCGCCGCGCAATCGGCTGTACCGCGACAACCGGGTGGCCGACTATGCGCGCTACGATCTGCCGGCGATTGCCGCTTTCGTCGGCGAGCAGTGTGCCGCTCCGGCGCACTGGCTGGGACACGCGCAGGGCGGGCTGGTCTTGGCGGCGGCGCTGGGTGGCGGGTACCTGGCAGCGGCGCAGCTGGCCTCGCTGACCCTGTGCGGCAGCCAGATCAGTCGCTTGCACGGGGTGCTCGAGCTGCCACCACTGATCTGGGCGGCGCGCCTGCTGCTGCGCCGGCGCGAGCAGGTGGTTGCCGGCTGGGTGGGTCCGGGGGAGGGCTACGAGGAGGAGCCGGCGGGGATGGTGCGCGAAAACCTGCGCTGGTTCGGCCGCTTCGGCGAGGGGCGCCAGGACTGGGCGGCGGGCCTGGTCGAGGTGACGATTCCGGTGTTGGCGCTGGCCGGTGCGGCGGACCGCAGCGCTCCGCCCGCGGCCTGCCGTCAGTTGCTCGAGCGCTTTGGCTCGCCGCTGCGCGAGTATCTCTGCCTGGGGCGCGCTGAAGGCTTTGCCGAGGATTATGGGCGGGCCGCCATGCTGCTGGGAGGCAACGCCCACAACGAGGTCTGGCCGCTGCTGGAGTACTGGTTGCGCCATCAGCGGCTGCCGGAGCGGCGTTGAACAGGCCATCCCATACGTTTGCCTAGTTTCCACTCCGTGCAGATCTGGCTAGGATCGACAGGACGATGGCCTGCTCGCTGTGGCCGGGAGCGCCGCGTCACGGCATGGCCTGCCAGCGGGTGAGTGGTCGTGCCATCAATGCTGTCCGTTCGCCGCTGCTGCGGCTGTCGCCGGACTACGGCGACCGCATCAGCGTCGATCTCTAACGCAAGGAACCTGACATGCAATACGTGACCCCCGATCTGTGCGATGCCTACCCCTATGTCGACGTTGTCGAGCCGATGTTCAGCAACTTCGGCGGCCGCGACTCCTTCGGTGGCCAGATCGTCACCATCAAGTGCTTCGAGGACAACTCGCTGGTCAAGGACCAGGTCGAGCTGGATGGTCGTGGCAAGGTGCTGGTGGTCGATGGTGGCGGCTCGCTGCGGCGTGCCCTGCTCGGCGACATGCTGGCCGAGAAGGCGGCGAAGAACGGCTGGGAAGGCATTGTGGTGTACGGCTGCGTCCGTGACGTGGACGTGCTCGCGCAGACCGATCTCGGCGTGCAGGCCCTGGCCGCCCATCCGATGAAGACCGAAAAGCGCGGTATCGGCGACCTCAACGTCGAAGTCACCTTCGCTGGCGTGACCTTCACGCCGGGCCACTACATCTATGCCGACAACAACGGCATCATCGTTGCCCACGAAGAGCTGAAGATGCCCGAGTAACCGGGTGCGGTCTCCTTCGGCCTGCAGTGCGCGTGCCGGAGGGCGCCGGTGCGGCTGGAGAGGCCATGCAGTCTTACGAGGGAAGCAACGAGCGCGGGCTGGTCTACGGTTTCGTGCTGGACGGCGAGGGTGGTGCGCGCAGGATCCAGCGCAACGAGCTGGAGGTGCTCGACCTGCGTCCGCAGGAAAGCCTCTGGCTGCACTGGGACCGCAGCGTGCCGCAGGCGCAGCAGTGGTTGCGCGAATCCAGCGGTTTGAACGAGTTCGCCTGCGATCTGCTGCTGGAGGAGGCGACCCGGCCGCGACTGGTGCCGCTGGGTCGGGAGCGCCTGTTGCTTTTTCTGCGCGGGGTCAACCTCAACCCCGGTGCTGCGCCGGAAGACATGGTGGCGCTGCGGATCTATGCCGATGCCCGCCAGGTCATTTCCCTGCGCATGCGCCCGGTCAAGGCGGCGGGGGCCTTGTGCGACGCCTTCGAGAGCGGCGAAGGGCCGAAGACGGTCTCGGAAGTGATGCTGTTTCTCGCCGAGGCGCTGACCGATGGCGTGGATCTGCTGGTCGCAGGTGTTGCCGAGCAGATCGACGATCTCGAGGATGCCCTCGAGCAGAATGAAAAGAAGATGCCCGACCGCCAGTTGCTGCTGACCCTGCGTCGGCAGGCGGCGAGTCTGCGTCGCTACCTGGCCCCGCAACGGGAGATCTATGCGCAACTGGTGCGCACCCCGCTGCCCTGGTTCGTCACCGATGACACCGACTACTGGAACGAGCTGCACAATCGGCTGACCCGTCACCTCGAGGAACTCGATCTGGTGCGCGAGCGGGTAAGCCTGCTGCAGGAGGCCGAGCATCGGCGGGTCACCGAGCGGATGAATCGCACCATGTACATGCTCGGCATCGTCACCGGCTTCTTCATGCCGATGAGCTTCGTGACCGGCTTGCTTGGCATCAATGTCGGCGGTATTCCAGGCTCCGAGCATCCGTATGGCTTCGTGGTCGCCTGTGTATTGATCGGCGGTATGGCGGCGTTCCAGTGGTGGTTGTTTCGCCGGTTGCGCTGGCTCTGATGTGACCCGCTCAGTGGCCGTGGCGTCTTGAACTGACACACCGCAAGAGGTCGACACATGCACGATCCCTTCGAAGAATCCCTGCGTGATCTGCTCAGGGGCGCCCCGGCCGAGTCGGCTGACAGCGCCCGACTGGATCGCGTGCTCAAGGCCGCCAATCGTCAGACCGGCGCCGGCGATCTGTTCGCTCTGCTGGGGCACTGGTTCGAGGCGCTGATGATCGGCCTCGATAGCGGCACCGCACGCAAGGTGCCGGCCACCCGTCGACTGCATCCCGCTGCGCAGCAAGCGCATAAGGCTGAATGAAACATGGAATTCGATATCTGGACGCAAAGCCTGCTGAGCGCCATGAGCACCCTGTGGAGCAAGCTGGCCGGTTTCATCCCCAATCTGCTGGGCGCGCTGGTGGTGGCGCTGCTCGGTTTCATCGTCGCCAAGCTGCTCGATGCGCTGTTCTCCAAGCTGCTGGCCAAGATCGGCCTGGACCGGCTGATGGCGGGGGCGGGGCTGACCAAGCTGCTCGAGCGGGGTGGAGTTCGTGCGCCCGTGTCCACGTTGGTCGGCAAGATCATCTACTGGTTCGTGCTGCTGGTGTTCCTGGTGTCGGCCGCCGAGTCGCTTGGTCTGCAGCGGGTTTCGGCGACGCTCGACCTGTTCGCGCTCTATCTGCCCAAGGTGTTTGGCGCTGCGCTGGTCCTGTTGGCCGGCGTGCTGCTGGCGCAACTGGCTGGCCGGCTGGTGCGCGGCGCGGCGGATGGGGTCGGGCTCGAGTACGGCAGCAGCCTCGGGCGGATCGCTCAGGGGCTGGTGATCATCATCAGTATCTCAGTGGCCATCGGCCAGCTGGAGGTGAAGACCGACCTGCTGAATATCGTGATTGCCATCGTGCTGGCCTCGGTCGGACTGGCGCTGGCGCTGGCGCTGGGCCTGGGCAGTCGCGAGGTGGTCGGGCAGATCATTGCCGGCATCTACCTGCGCGAGCTGTACGAAGTCGGCCAGCAGATTCGTGTTGGCGATGTTGAGGGGGTGATCGAAGAGATCGGTACAGTCAAGACCATCTTGCTGACCGACGACGGTAAGCTGGTTACGCTGTGTAATCGCCTGCTGCTGACGCGACGGGTTGTCAGTCGCTGAGGCGGGGCTTTTCCCCTCCATTTCTGCTAGATTAAGCGGTCATCCCGGCACCTGCGCCAGGCGCAGGTTGTCCTTATCCGATCCGCAGCCGGTCTGCCTCGCTTGAACAAGCCCCACTCCCTGTACCAGCGCTACGACGCCCACGAGCTCACCGATGAGGAGCTCGTGCAGCATGCTCGTGTGGAGCTGTTTCATGTCACTCGCGCCTACGAAGAACTCATGCGCCGCTACCAGCGCACATTGTTCAATGTATGCGCGCGTTATCTGGGCAACGACCGCGACGCCGATGATGTGTGTCAGGAA
Source organism: Pseudomonas linyingensis (assembly GCF_900109175.1). Lineage (GTDB taxonomy): Bacteria > Pseudomonadota > Gammaproteobacteria > Pseudomonadales > Pseudomonadaceae > Geopseudomonas > Geopseudomonas linyingensis. Next base: position 224,008 of record NZ_FNZE01000006.1, read on the forward strand.
GTCATGCTCAAGGTCCTCTACGGGCTGAAAAACTTCGAGGGTAAGTCGAAGTTCAAGACCTGGCTGTACAGCATCACCTACAACGAATGCATCACCCAGTACCGCAAGGAACGGCGCAAGCGGCGCCTGCTGGATGCGCTCAGTCTCGACCCCCAGGAGGAAGCCTCCGAAGAGAAGACGCCGAAGACGGAGGAGCGGGGCGGCCTTGACCGCTGGCTGGTGCATGTCAATCCGATTGACCGGGAAATTCTGGTTTTGCGCTTTGTGGCCGAGCTCGAATTCCAGGAGATCGCCGACATCATGCACATGGGCTTGAGTGCCACCAAGATGCGCTACAAGCGCGCTCTTGATCGGCTGCGCGAGAAGTTTGCCGATACAACTGTGGAATGAGTCGCGGAGAAAATTCTATGGTTTGGCAGGCGCGTGTTAAACTTAAGACCTAGCTGCGTGTCATATCAGGGCAGCTAACAAATTTTCTCGCTGGGGATTTAACGGATGAAACTGAAAAACACTTTGAGTGTAGTCATTGGCTCTCTGGTTGCCGCTTCTTCCATTGGTGCGTTGGCCCAAGGCCAGGGCGCAGTCGAGGTGGAAGCTTTCGGCAAGCACTACCTGAGCGATAGCCAGCGCGGCTTCGAAGACGAAGGCGAGCTCTACGGTGCCGGTATCGGTTACTTCCTGACCGACGACGTTTCCCTCAATCTGTCGCATGGTGTCTACAGCGACGTGACCTCCGACGATCCGGTTGCTGGTGGCGGCCACAAGGACATCAAGGGCAGCCTGAGCTCCCTCGATGCGGTCTATCACTTCGGTACCCCGGGTGTGGGCCTGCGTCCCTACCTTTCCGCTGGCGCCGCTCACCAGAGCATCGGTCAGCCTGATCGCAGCGGTCGCAACAACAGCACCTTCGCCAACCTCGGTGCGGGCGTGAAGTACTACTTCACCGAGAATGTCTTCGCCAAGGCTGGCATCGATGGCATGCACAACATCGACCAGGGCGACTCCGAGTGGATGGCGGGCGTGGGCGTCGGTCTGAACTTCGGTGGTGGCCAGGCTCCGGCTCCGGCTCCGGTCGCAGCAGCTCCGGTCGAAGAGCCGGCTCCGGTGGCTGAAGAGCCGGTTCCGGAAGTCGTGCGCGTCGAGCTGGATGTGAAGTTCGACTTCGACAAGTCCAAGGTGAAGGAAGAAAGCTACGCCGACATCCAGAGCCTGGCTGAGTTCATGAACCAGTACCCGCAGACCTCCACCACCGTTGAAGGTCACACCGACTCCGTCGGCACCGATGCCTACAACCAGAAGCTGTCCGAGCGTCGCGCCGCTGCCGTGCGTGACGTGCTGGTCAACCAGTACGGTGTTGCCGATGCTCGCGTCAGCTCGGTAGGTTACGGTGAGTCCCGTCCGGTGGCTGACAACGCTACCGACGCTGGTCGCGCAGTGAACCGTCGCGTGGAAGCGGAAGTGGAAGCTCAGGTCCAGCAGTAATCGGCTAGATCGGCTTCGAAAAAAAACCCGGCTTAGGCCGGGTTTTTTTATTTTTGCTTCTTCGGCTGGCGCTCCGTTGCAGGGGCGCCAGTCGCGTGGAAGAGTGTCAGTCGTGCAGCTGCTCTGCGGCGTAAAGGGTGTTTTCCAGCAGGCAGGCGCGGGTCATCGGGCCGACCCCGCCCGGTACCGGGGTGATCCAGCTGGCGCGTTCGGCGGCGGGAGCGAATTCGACGTCGCCGACGAGGCGGCCATCGGCCTGGCGGTTGATGCCGACGTCGATGACGATGGCGCCTTCCTTGATCCACTCGCCCTTGACCAGCCCGGGCTTGCCGACGGCCACCACCACTATGTCGGCCTGGCTCAGGTGGCTGGGCAGGTCGCGGGTAAAGCGGTGGGTCACGGTGGTGGTGCAGCCGGCCAGCAGCAGTTCGAGCGCCATCGGGCGGCCGACGATGTTGGAGGCGCCGACGACCACGGCATGCAGACCGTGCAGGTCGACTCCGGTGCTGTGCAGCAGGGTCATGATGCCTTTTGGTGTGCAGGGCTGCAGAACCGGCATGCGCTGGGCCAGGCGGCCGATGTTGAACGGGTGGAAACCATCGACATCCTTGTCTGGGTGGATGCGCTCGAGCAGTTGCGAGGCATCCAGGTGCGCGGGCAGCGGCAGTTGCACCAGAATGCCGTCAATGGCCGGATCGGCGTTGAGTCGGTCGATCAGGTTGAGCAGTTCTTCCTGGGAGGTGCTGGCGTCGAGGTCGTGGGCCTGGGAAAGGAAGCCGACTTCCTCGCAGTCCTTGCGCTTGTGGGCGACGTAAACCTGGGAGGCTGGATCGCTGCCGACCAGAATGACGGCCAGCCCGGGAATGCGCAGGCCTTGCTGGCGGCGCTCGGCTACGCGCTGGGCGATCTGTTGGCGGAGGCGGGCGGCGATGGCTTTACCGTCGATCAGTTGTGCGGTCATGACGCTTGGAGAACCGTGAGAGTCAGTTAAAAAGGTGGGGCATTCTCGCACGGGGCGGCGGTCGGGCAAAGGCAGCCGGCGCGCAAATCCGGCGGCCTTACCTATGTGCTTGAAAATTTTCAAAAAAATCGTTGACGGGAAGAAGACTCATGGATAACATGTGCCCCGCTTGACGAGCAAAGCCCCAAACGAAAGCAAAGGCAAGCTCGGTGATTAGCCACCTCGAGGAGAGATAAAGCTCTTCGAATCCGGCTAGTGGGTTGCAGCCACAAACGCGCCCGTAGCTCAGCTGGATAGAGCATCCGCCTTCTAAGCGGATGGTCGCAGGTTCGAGTCCTGCCGGGCGCGCCAATGAGGCTGTCTGGCACAAGTGATGCAATATGGTGGGCGTAGCTCAGTTGGTAGAGCACAGGATTGTGGCTCCTGGTGTCGTGGGTTCGATTCCCATCGTCCACCCCATATTCCGAAACGCCAGGCCTAGCCTGGCGTTTTCGTTTCTGCTCCAATAGCGCGGACGTGGTGGAATTGGTAGACACGCTGGATTTAGGTTCCAGTGCCGCAAGGTGTGAGAGTTCGAGTCTCTCCGTCCGCACCATCATTCGGTCGCTGCATCCGTATTCGGGTGTCCAGGCCAGCATCGCCGAGGCGCTCCCGTAGCGCCTTAGGGATGTCGCCTCCCAGTCGTTTCCTGGTCTGTGCCTTTTCTGTTGCCCGCCGGGTGACTTCTGTGTGATCACCTAATAGAATGCATGCCCTATTTATGGGGCCGGCAGGGCCGGCTTTGTCTGTGCAACGAGGATCATCCATGCAAGTTTCTGTTGAAGCCACCTCCGCTCTCGAGCGTCGCATGACCGTTGGCGTGCCCGTCGAGCGCATCGAGACCGAAGTCAACAAGCGTCTGCAGCAGACCGCCCGTCGCGCCAAGATCGCAGGTTTCCGTCCCGGCAAGGTGCCGATGAGCATCATTCGCCAGCGCTACGAGGACTCCGCTCGTCAGGAAGCTCTGGGCGACCTGATCCAGGCCACCTTCTATGAGGCCGTGGTGCAGGAGAAGCTGAATCCGGCTGGCGCACCGTCCGTCGAGCCGAAGGCCTTTGAAAAAGGCCAAGCGCTCGAGTATGTCGCCACCTTCGAAGTGTTCCCCGAGTTCCAGGTTGCCGGTTTCGAGACCATCGCTGTCGAGCGTCTGCAGGCTGACGTGACCGATGCCGACGTCGATAACATGCTCGAGATCCTGCGCAAGCAGAACACCCGTTTCGAGGCTGTCGAGCGCGAAGCACAGAATGGCGATCAGCTGAACCTCGACTTCGTCGGCAAGATCGATGGCGAAGCCTTCGCTGGTGGCAGTGCCCAGGGTACCCTGCTGGTGCTGGGTTCCGGTCGCATGATCCCGGGCTTCGAAGAGGGGCTGGTCGGTGCCAAGGCCGGTGAAGAGCGCGTGCTGAACGTGACCTTCCCCGAGGACTACCAGAACCTGGATCTGGCCGGCAAGGCTGCCGAGTTCACCGTTACCGTCAACGCGGTTGCTGAGCCGAAGCTGCCGGAGCTGAACGAAGAGTTCTTCGCCCAGTTCGGCGTCAAGGAAGGCGGCGTCGACGGCTTCCGCGCCGAAGTGCGCAAGAACATGGAGCGCGAGCTGCGCCAGGCCATCAAGTCCAAGGTCAAGAACCAGGTGATGGAAGGTCTGCTGGCGGCCAACCCGGTCGAGGTGCCGAAGGCGCTGATCGGTAACGAGGTCAACCGTCTGCGTGTGCAGGCTGTGCAGCAGTTCGGTGGCAACATCAACCCCGAGCAACTGCCGGCCGAGCTGTTCGAAGAGCAGGCCAAGCGCCGCGTGGTGCTGGGTCTGATCGTCGCTGAAGTGGTCAAGCTGTTCGAAGTCAAGCCGGACGAAGCCCGCGTGCGCGAGCTGATCGAGGAAATGGCTTCCGCGTATCAGGAGCCGGAGCAGGTCGTGGCCTGGTACTACAAGAACGCCCAGCAGCTGGACGAGGTTCGCTCGGTTGTTCTGGAGGAACAAGTCGTGGATACTGTCCTGCAAAAGGCCAATGTCACCGACAAGCAGGTCTCCTACGAGGATGCGGTGAAGCCGGCGGAAGCTCCGAAAGCCGAGTAAAGCCCACTGCACTTGTAGAGTCCTCCATAAGCCAGCCTCAGAGCTGGCTTATGCGTCTCTAGGACACGATTGATATAGGGAGTGAGCCAGAATGTTCCGCAATTCTTTTGAGTCGCAGTTCGATGTGCAGGCCGCCGGCGGCCTGGTACCCATGGTGATCGAGCAGTCGGCGCGCGGCGAGCGTGCCTACGACATCTACTCGCGCCTGCTCAAGGAGCGGGTGATTTTTCTGGTCGGCCAGGTCGAGGACTACATGGCCAACCTGGTGGTGGCCCAGATGCTGTTCCTCGAGGCCGAGAACCCGGACAAGGATATCCATCTCTATATCAACTCGCCGGGCGGCTCGGTGACTGCGGGCATGTCTATCTACGACACCATGCAGTTCATCAAGCCGGACGTCTCGACCATCTGCATCGGTCAGGCCTGCAGCATGGGCTCCCTGCTGCTGACGGCGGGTGCCGCCGGCAAGCGCTACTGCCTGCCGCACTCGCGGGTGATGATCCACCAGCCGCTGGGTGGCTTCCAGGGCCAGGCTTCGGATATCGAGATCCATGCCCGCGAGATTCTCACCATTCGTGATCGCCTGAATCGCATCCTGTCGACGCACACCGGCCAGCCGATGGACGTGATCGCCCGCGACACCGATCGCGACAACTTCATGAGTGGCGAGGACGCGGTCAAGTACGGCTTGATCGACCAGGTGCTGAACAAGCGCCAGCTGCCCGTCTGACAACCCCTGCATGCCCCAGGCCGGGATGTTACCGGCCGTTTCGCGGGCTTGAAAAAGCCCGCGATTGTCTCCATCTTGTGTTCATGCCTACCGGATTGGATTGATCGAATGACAGACACCCGCAACGGCGAGGACACCGGCAAACTGCTTTACTGTTCCTTCTGCGGCAAGAGCCAGCACGAAGTACGCAAGCTGATCGCTGGTCCCTCGGTCTTTATCTGCGACGAGTGCGTCGACCTGTGCAACGACATCATCCGTGAGGAGGTGCAGGAGGCCCAGGCTGAGAGCAACGCCAACAAGTTGCCGGCGCCCAAGGAAATCAGCAGCATCCTCGATCAGTACGTGATCGGTCAGGAGCGTGCGAAAAAGGTTCTGGCGGTTGCGGTGTACAACCACTACAAGCGTCTCAGCCAGAAAGAGAAGAAGGACGATGTCGAGCTGGGCAAGAGCAACATCCTGCTGATCGGGCCGACCGGCTCGGGCAAGACCCTGCTCGCCGAGACTCTCGCGCGCCTGCTCAACGTGCCATTCACGATCGCCGATGCGACCACGCTGACCGAAGCCGGCTATGTGGGCGAGGACGTGGAAAACATCATCCAGAAGCTGCTGCAGAAGTGCGACTACGATGTGGAGAAGGCCCAGATGGGTATCGTCTACATCGACGAGATCGACAAGATCTCGCGCAAGTCGGATAACCCTTCGATCACCCGCGACGTCTCGGGTGAGGGGGTGCAGCAGGCCCTGCTCAAGCTGATCGAGGGCACCGTCGCCTCGGTACCGCCGCAGGGTGGGCGCAAGCATCCGCAGCAGGAATTCCTGCAGGTCGATACGCGCAATATCCTGTTCATCTGTGGTGGTGCCTTTGCCGGTCTGGAGAAGGTCATCCAGAGCCGTTCGACCAAGGGCGGCATCGGCTTCAACGCCGAGGTGCGCAGCAAGGATACCGGCAAGAAGGTCGGTGAGGCGCTGCGCGAGGTGGAGCCGGACGATCTGGTCAAGTTCGGTCTGATTCCCGAGTTCGTCGGTCGCCTGCCGGTGATCGCCACGCTCGAGGAGCTGGACGAGAAGGCCCTGATGGAGATCCTCACCGAGCCTAAGAACGCACTGACCAAGCAGTACGCGCGCCTGTTCGAGATGGAAGGCGTCGAGCTGGAATTCCGCACCGATGCCCTGCATGCCGTGGCACGCAAGGCCCTGGAGCGCAAGACCGGTGCCCGTGGTCTGCGTTCGATCCTCGAAGGGATCCTGCTGGACACCATGTACGAGATCCCCTCGGCCACCGACGTCAGCAAGGTGGTCATCGACGAGAGCGTGATCGAAGGGACCTCCAAGCCGCTGCTGATTTACGAGAGCAGCGAGCTACCTGCCAAGGCCGCGCCAGAGGCGTGAGCATCCAGAGGGGCCTGCGGGCCCCTTTGTTGTTTCTGTGCGGTGCAAAAGCTTGTTTTTTCCGCGCTGCCCCCCCATCTTGGATTCATGTCCAACGCCCGGGTGTCTCTGTTGTCGGGCCTACAAAGAGTTGAAAGCATGAACGCAATCATCGAGTTGCCCCTTCTGCCGCTACGTGATGTGGTGGTCTATCCGCACATGGTCATCCCGCTGTTCGTCGGGCGTGAAAAGTCCATCGAGGCGCTTGAGGCGGCGATGAGCGCAGACAAGCAGATTCTGCTGCTGGCCCAGAAGAACCCGGCGGACGATGATCCCGCCCCGCAAGCGCTGTACCAGGTGGGCACCGTGGCCAGCGTGCTGCAGTTGCTCAAGCTGCCGGATGGCACGGTCAAGGTGCTGGTCGAGGGTGGCCAGCGCGGTGCGGTTGAGCGTTTCATCGATGGTGAAACCCATGCGCGCGCCGAAGTGCACCTGGTCGAGGAGGGCGACCTTGCCGAGCGCGAGTCGGAAGTCTTCTGCCGCAGTCTGCTGAGTCAGTTCGAGCAGTATGTGCAGCTGGGCAAGAAGGTGCCCGCCGAAGTGCTGAGCTCGCTGAGCGGTATCGACGATCCGGCGCGCCTGGTTGATACCATGGCGGCGCACATGGCGCTGCGCATCGAGCAGAAGCAGGAAATCCTCGAGATTACCGACCTGACCAGCCGGATCGAGCATGTGCTCGGTCTGCTGGATGCCGAAATCGACCTGCTGCAGGTCGAGAAACGCATCCGTGGCCGGGTCAAGAAGCAGATGGAGCGCAGCCAGCGCGAGTACTACCTGAACGAGCAGATGAAGGCTATCCAGAAGGAGCTCGGCGAGGGCGAGGAGGGCCACAGCGAGGTCGACGAGCTGAAGAAGCGCATCGACAACGCCGGCATGAGCAAGGAGGCCCTGCAGAAGGCCAATGCCGAGCTGAACAAGCTCAAGCAGATGTCGCCGATGTCGGCCGAGGCCACAGTGGTGCGCTCCTACATCGAATGGCTCACCAACGTGCCGTGGCAGGCCGAGAGCAAGGTGCGTCTCGACCTCAAGCGTGCCGAAGAGATTCTCGACGCCGACCACTATGGTCTGGAAGAGGTCAAGGAACGCATCCTTGAGTTCCTCGCCGTGCAGAAGCGCGTGAAGAAGCTCAAGGGGCCGGTGCTGTGCCTGGTCGGCCCGCCGGGGGTGGGCAAGACCTCGCTGGCCGAGTCGATCGCCCGGGCGACCAACCGCAAGTACGTACGCATGGCGCTCGGTGGCGTGCGTGACGAAGCCGAGATTCGCGGTCACCGCCGTACCTACATCGGCTCCATGCCCGGTCGCCTGATCCAGAAGATGACCAAGGTCGGCGTGCGCAACCCATTGTTCCTGCTCGACGAGATCGACAAGCTGGGCAGCGACATGCGTGGTGATCCCGCCTCGGCGCTGCTCGAGGTGCTCGATCCGGAGCAAAATCACAACTTCAACGATCACTATCTGGAAGTCGACTACGATCTGTCCAACGTGATGTTCCTGTGCACGGCGAACTCGATGAACATCCCGGCGCCGCTGCTCGACCGCATGGAGGTCATCCGTCTGCCGGGTTACACCGAGGCGGAAAAGATCAACATCGCCACCAAGTACCTGGTGACCAAGCAGGCCGAGGCCAACGGCCTGAAGAAGGGCGAACTGAGCTTCGAGGAAGAAGCGCTGCGCGACATCATCCGCTTCTACACCCGCGAGGCCGGGGTGCGTAACCTGGAGCGGCAGATTGCCAAGGTCTGCCGCAAGGCGGTCAAGGACGGCGCCGGCGCGAAGCGCATCGCGATCACCGTCACCAGCGACAGCCTCGAGCATTACCTGGGCGTGAAGAAATTCCGCTACGGCCAGGCCGAGCAGCAGGATCAGGTCGGCCAGGTAACCGGCCTGGCCTGGACCCAGGTGGGTGGCGAGCTGCTGACCATCGAGGCTGCGGTGGTGCCCGGCAAGGGCTTGCTGATCAAGACCGGCTCGCTCGGCGACGTGATGGGTGAGTCGATCACTGCAGCGCTGACCGTAGTGCGCAGCCGGGCCAAGAGTCTGGGAATTGCGCCGGACTTCCACGAAAAGCGCGACATCCACATCCATGTGCCGGAGGGCGCCACGCCCAAGGACGGTCCGAGCGCAGGCATCGGCATGTGCACTGCGCTGGTCTCCGCGGTGACCGGTATTCCGGTGCGTGCCGATGTGGCTATGACCGGGGAAATCACCCTGCGCGGGCAAGTGCTGGCCATCGGTGGTCTCAAGGAAAAACTCCTGGCGGCCCACCGCGGCGGTATTACCACCGTGATCATTCCCGAGGAAAATGTGCGGGATCTCAAGGAAATCCCGGAGAACATCAAACAAGATCTGCAAATCAAACCGGTCAAATGGATTGACGAGGTCCTGCAGATTGCGTTGCAATACAAGCCTGAGCCCTTGCCTGACGCGGCTCCCGAGCGTACAGGGGCGGATGACAAGCGCGATGCCGAAGCCAACGAGCGAATCAGCACGCACTAGCCGGTAGGCTTTCTTGACACTCTTTTCGGGCGCTTGATATAAAGCGCCTCCTCGTATGTCGGCAAGCCCAACTGCAGACCTGATATTTGTTGCACCAAAATCCAGATACGAAAATCGAACTCAACAGGAATAAAGGGGACTTAGAGTGAACAAGTCGGAACTGATCGATGCCATCGCCGCATCTGCTGATATCCCGAAAGCTGTTGCCGGCCGTGCGCTGGATGCTGTAATCGACTCCATCACCGGTGCCCTGAAAGAAGGTGACTCGGTCGTGCTGGTTGGTTTTGGTACCTTCGCCGTGAAAGAGCGTGCTGCCCGTACCGGTCGCAACCCGCAGACCGGCAAGCCGATCGAGATCGAAGCGGCCAAGATCCCCGGCTTCAAGGCTGGTAAAGCCCTCAAAGATGCCGTCAACTAAGCGTCTTTCTGGCAAGTTTCCCCGGGTCGCCATGGGTGACCCGGCAGCGGAGCGGTAGTTCAGTCGGTTAGAATACCGGCCTGTCACGCCGGGGGTCGCGGGTTCGAGTCCCGTCCGCTCCGCCAGTTATCGAGAAGGCGCATCCTCGGATGCGCCTTTCTTTTATCTTCACTGCCATAACCCACGCCGGATGCCTGCCTGGGCAGGGTGCCGGCCGCGTTTGGGGGCTGCATGCTTCAAAATATCAGGGACAACTCGCAGGGCTGGATCGCCAAGACCATCATTGGCGTGATCATCGTGCTCATGGCGTTGACCGGCTTCGATGCGATCATGAGCGCCGCGAACAACAACCAGGACGCCGCCGAAGTCAACGGCGAGAGCGTCAGCAAAGATGAACTGAACCGCGCCGTGGACATGCAGCGCCGCCAGCTGGCCCAGCAACTGGGCAGCCAGTTCGATGCGTCGCTGCTGGACGACAAGTTGCTGCGCGAGGGTGCTCTGAAGGCCCTGATCGATCGCAAGCTGCTGTTGCAGAGCGCCGGCGATGCGGGTTTCGGCTTTTCCCAGCAGGCCCTCGACCAGCTGATCCTGCTCACCCCCGAGTTCCAGCAGGATGGCAAGTTCGATCCCGACCGCTTCGATCAGGTGATCCGTCAGATGGGCTACAGCCGCCAGCAGTTCCGCACGCTGCTGGAGCAGGAAATGCTCATTGGCCAGCTGCGTGCCGGTCTGGCAGGCAGCGGCTTTGTCACCGATCAGGAAGTCCGCAGCTTTGCCGCCCTCGAACGGCAGACCCGCGATTTCGCCACCTTGGCGATCAAGGCTCGACCGGAGCAGATCGAAGTCTCCGAGCAGCAGGTCAAGGCCTACTACGACGAGCATGCCAGCGAGTTCATGACCCCCGAGCAGGTGCTGATCGAGTACATCGAGCTGAAGAAGGATGTCTTCTTCGACCAGGTCGAGGTCTCCGACGAGGAGATCCAGGCGGCGTACGAGAAGGAAATTGCCAATCTCGGTGAGCAGCGCCGGGCTTCGCACATCCTTCTGGAAACCGGCGACAAGCTGAGCGACGAGCAGGCCAAGGCCAAGCTCGAAGAGCTGCGCCAGCGCATCGAAAAGGGTGAGGACTTCGCGGCCCTGGCCAAGGAGTTCTCCAGCGACCTCGGCTCGTCCGCCAATGGCGGCGACCTCGGTTTCGCCGCGGCGGGCGTCTACGATCCGGCGTTCGAGGCGGCCCTGTTCGCCCTCAAGGTCGGCGAGCTGTCGGCTCCGGTGAAAAGCGAGTTCGGCTGGCACCTGATCCGCCTGGACGACGTGCAGGCGGCCGAAGTGCCCACGCTGGCGAGCCTGCGCCCGCAGCTCGAGCATGACCTCAAGGCCCAGCAGGTCGAGCAGCGCTTCGTCGAGGTGAGCAAGCAGCTGGAGGACGCCGCCTTCGAATCCGCCGACCTGGCCCAGCCGGCCCAGGAGCTGGGTCTCGAGGTCAAGCAGGCTGCACCGTTCGGCCGTGAGGGTGGCGAAGGCATCGCGGCCAATCGCCAGGTGCTGCAGGCTGCCTTCAGTCCCGAAGTGCTGACCGACGGCGCCAACAGCAGCGTCCTCGAGCTGGATCCTGACACCGTGGTGGTACTGCGGGTCAAGGAGCATCGCAAGCCTGAGCAGCAGCCTCTGGAGCAACTGGCCGAGCGCCTGCGTGAACGCATCCGTCAGGAGCAGGCTGCCGCAGCGGCGAAAGTGCGCGGCGAGGCGTTGCTGGCCGATCTGCGTGCGGGCAAGACCCCGGTGATCCAGGCCGAGTCGGGCGAAGCCTGGCAGGTGACCGAGGCGGCCTCGCGCAGCCAGGAGAATGTCGATCCGCAGGTTCTGCAGGCACTGTTCCGCATGCCGCGGCCGGCGGCTGCCGACAAGCCGGGCTTTGCCGGACTGTCGCTGGGCAATGGCGACTATCTGGTCCTGCGCCTGAATGGCGTGAGCAGCAGCGAGGCTGAGCTGTCGGCAGAAGAGCTGGCGATGTATCGCCGCTTCCTGGCCTCGCGCAGCGGCCAGCAGGACTTCCTGGCCTTCCAGCGTCAGCTGCAAGCCGAGGCGCAGATCGAGCGATTCTGATCGCTTCCACGCAGCAATGACACCGCCAACGCCTCCATCTGGGGGCGTTGTGCTTTGCGGCGCGCAGCTTTATGGGGCTGTTTGTGCGGGTGCGCTACGGCGCAGTAGGACGGGGGAGAGGTGAAGCGCGGGAGTGGCCGGACGGCCGGGGAGGGAAACCGACCCGCACGGCGGCGGGTCGGTGTGGGCCGCTTAGTCTTCCAGCGAGCCCATGGCGGTGGTATTGAAGCCACCGTCGACGTACATGATTTCACCGCTGATGCCCGAGGCCAGGTCGGAGCACAGGAAGGCACCGGCGTTGCCGACTTCGTCGATGGTGACGTTGCGGCGCAGCGGAGTCTGGCGCTCGTTGGCGGCCAGCATCTTGCGGAAGCTGGCGATGCCGGAGGCGGCCAGGGTGCGGATCGGGCCGGCGGAGATGCAGTTGACGCGGGTGCCTTCCGGGCCGAGGCTGCCGGCCAGGTAGCGCACGCCGGCCTCCAGGCTGGCCTTGGCCATGCCCATGACGTTGTAGTTGGGCATGGTGCGCTCGGCACCCAGGTAGGACAGGGTCAGCAGGCTGCCATTGCGACCCTTCATCATCTCGCGGCCGGCCTTGGCCAGGGCGACGAAGCTGTAGGCGCTGATGTCGTGAGCGATCTTGAAGCCTTCACGAGTGGTGACTTCGGTAAAGTCGCCGTTCAGCTGGTCGCCCGGAGCGAAGCCGACCGAGTGGACGATGCAGTCCAGACCATCCCACTTCTTGGCCAGTTCCTCGAACACGCGGGCGATGTCGTCATCGTTGGCCACGTCGCAAGGGAAGCACAGGTCGGCGCTGGAGCCCCAGCCTGCGGCGAACTCTTCGACGCGGCCCTTGAGCTTGTCGTTCTGGTAGGTGAAGGCCAGTTCCGCACCCTCGCGGTGCATCGCGGCGGCGATGCCGGAGGCGATGGACAGCTTGCTGGCGACGCCGACGATCAGCACGCGCTTACCGGTGAGAAAACCCATTGTGTACTTCCTCTTTCTGGTTAATCGGCAGCGCCCGGAGCCATGAAGGCGGCTTCGAGCAGCTGCTGGGTATAGGGGTGCTGCGGCGCGTGGAAAATCGTGCGGGCCTCACCCTGTTCGACCACCTTGCCGTGCCTGATCACCATCAGTTGATGGCTCAGGGCGCGGACCACAGCCAAGTCATGGCTGATGAACAGATAGGTCAGATTGTACTTGTGCTGCAGGCTGCGCAGCAGCTCCACCACCTGGCGCTGCACCGTGCGGTCGAGGGCCGAGGTCGGCTCGTCGAGCAGGATCAGCTGTGGGCGCAGCACCAGGGCGCGGGCGATGGCGATGCGCTGGCGCTGGCCGCCGGAAAACTCGTGAGGGTAGCGGTGGCGGGTCTCCGGATCCAGGCCTACCTCGCCCAATACGTCAATAATGGCCCGTTCGCGCTCGGCTGGTGTGCCGATGCCATGGATTTCCAGGCCCTCGCCGATGATCTGGCTCACCGACATGCGTGGACTCAGGCTGCCGAACGGGTCCTGGAACACCACCTGCATCTGTCGGCGCAGTGGGCGTACTGCCTGCTGGTCGAGTCCGTCGAGGCCCTGGCCATCGAAACGGATCCCGCCGCTACTGCCGATCAGGCGCAGGATCGCCAGGCCCAGGGTGGACTTGCCCGAGCCGCTCTCGCCGACGATGCCCAGGGTTTGCCCCTGGGCCAGGCGGAAGTTGACCCCGTCGACCGCCTTGACGTGATCGATGGTGCGGCGCAGCAGGCCCTTCTTGATCGGGAACCACACGCGCAGGTCGTCGACCTCGAGCAGCGGCTTGCCGGGGGCATTGTCCGCCGGGCCGCCACTGGGGTCGGCGCTGAGCAGTTCCTGAGTGTAGGGATGCTGCGGGGCGTGGAACAACTGCTCGCACTCGGCCTGTTCGACGATGCGGCCGCGCTGCATGACACATACCCGGTGGGCGATGCGCCGCACCAGGTTGAGATCGTGGGTGATCAGCAGCATGGCCATGCCCAGGCGCGCCTGCAGCTCCTTGAGCAGCTCGAGGATCTTCAGCTGCACGGTGACGTCCAGCGCGGTGGTCGGCTCGTCGGCGATGAGGATTTCCGGCTCGTTGGCCAGGGCCATGGCGATCATCACCCGCTGGCGCTGGCCTCCGGACAGCTCGTGGGGATAGTTGCGCAGGCGCTTGGCCGGCTCGCGGATGCCGACCAGCTCAAGCAGCTCCAGTACCCGTGCCCGCGCTGCGGCGCCGGTCAGGCCCTTGTGCAGGGCCAGCACTTCGGCGATCTGCTTTTCCACCGTATGCAGCGGGTTGAGTGAGGTCATCGGCTCCTGGAAAACCATGGCGATACGGTTGCCGCGGATGCCGCGCAGGCGCCGCTCCGGCAGCTTGAGCAGGTCCTCGCCGCCGTAGTGGATGCTACCGTGCGGATGGCTGGCCTGCGGGTAGGGCAGCAGGCGCAGGATCGAATGGGCGGTCACCGACTTGCCCGAGCCGCTCTCGCCGACCAGCGCCAGTGTTTCGCCCGGATGGATGTCGAAGCTGACGCCATGCACCACGGTCTGCGGCACGCCGCCATGGCTGAAGGCCACCTGCAGGTCGCGGATCTCGATCAGGGGTTTGCTCATGGCCTCACTTCCTCGGGTCGAAGGCATCGCGCGCGGCCTCGCCGATGAATACCAGCAGGGTCAGCATCAGCGCCAGCACGGCGAAGGCGCTGATGCCCAGCCACGGCGCCTGCAGGTTGGACTTGCCCTGGGCGACCAGTTCGCCCAGCGACGGCGAGCCGGGCGGCAGGCCGAAACCGAGGAAGTCCAGCGCGGTGAGGGTGCCGATGGCCCCGGTGAGAATGAACGGCATGAAGGTCATGGTCGAGACCATGGCGTTGGGCAGGATATGCCGGTACATGATCGCGCCGTTGCCCATGCCTAGGGCGCGGGCGGCGCGCACGTACTCGAGATTGCGCCCGCGCAGGAACTCGGCGCGCACCACGTCGACCAGGCTCATCCACGAGAACAGCAGCATGATGCCCAGCAGCCACCAGAAGTTCGGTTCGACAAAGCTGGCGAGGATGATCAGCAGGTAGAGCACCGGCAGGCCCGACCAGATCTCCAGGAAGCGCTGGCCGACCAGGTCGACCCAGCCGCCGTAGAAGCCCTGCAGGGCGCCGGCGGCGACGCCGATGATCGAGCTGAGCAGGGTCAGGGTCAGGGCGAACAGCACCGAGATGCGAAAGCCGTAGATGACCCGCGCCAGCACGTCGCGGCCCTGGTCGTCGGTGCCCAACCAGTTGTCCGCCGAGGGCGGCGCGGGGGCCGGCACCTTGAGTTCGTAGTTGATGCTGTCGTAGCTGTAGGGAATCGGCGGCCAGAGCATCCAGCCGTTCTTCGATTCGATCAGCTCGCGCATATACGGGCTCTTGTAGTCGGCCTCCAGGGGGAACTCGCCGCCGAAGGCGGTTTCCGGGTAGCGCGTGACCACCGGCACGTACAACTGGCCATCGAAGCTGACCAGCAGCGGCTTGTCGTTGGCGATCAGTTCTGCGCCGAGGCTGAGGACGAACAGACCGAGGAACAGCCACAGCGCGTACCAGCCGCGCTTGTGCGCCTTGAACAGCGCGAAGCGGCGCTGGTTGATGGGCGAGAGGGCCATGCTCAGCCCTCCCGGCTTTCGAAGTGGATGCGCGGATCGACCAGGGTGTAGGTGAGGTCGCCGATCAGTTTCACGATCAGTCCCAGCAGGGTGAAGATGAACAGGGTGCCGAACACCACCGGATAGTCGCGGTTGATCGCCGATTCGAAGCTCATCAGGCCGAGGCCGTCGAGGGAGAAGATCACCTCGATCAGCAGGGAGCCGGTGAAGAACAGGCCGATGAACGCCGAGGGAAAGCCGGCGATGATGATCAGCATGGCGTTGCGGAATACGTGGCCGTAGAGCACGCGGTTCTCCGACAAGCCCTTGGCGCGGGCGGTGACCACATACTGCTTGCCGATCTCGTCGAGGAAGCTGTTCTTGGTCAGCAGGGTCAGGGTGGCGAAGTTGCCGATCACCAAGGCAGTCACCGGCAGCGCCAGGTGCCAGAAGTAGTCGGTGATCTTGCCCCACAGGCTCAGTTCGTCGAAGTTGTTCGAGGTCAGCCCGCGCAGGGGGAACCAGTCGAAGTAGCTACCGCCGGCGAACAGTACGATCAGGAGGATGGCGAACAGGAAGGCGGGGATGGCGTAGCCGACGATGATCGCGGTGCTGGTCCATACGTCGAAGGTGCTGCCGTGCCGCATGGCCTTGGCGATGCCCAGCGGGATCGACACCAGGTACATGATCAGCGTGCTCCACAGGCCGAGCGAGATGGACACCGGCATCTTCTCGATGATCAGCTCGGTGACCGTAGCGTCGCGGAAGAAGCTCTGCCCGAAGTCGAAGTGCAGGTAGTTCTTGATCATGATCCAGAAGCGCTCGCTGGCCGGCTTGTCGAAGCCGTACATGCGCTCGATCTCCTTGACCAGTTCGGGATCCAGACCCTGGGCACCACGATAGGCATTGCCGGCCGCGGCGACCTCGGCCCCGCCGCCGGCGATGCGCCCGGTGGCGCCGCCAGCGGCGGCATCGAAGCCTTCGAGCTTGGCGATCATCTGCTCCACCGGACCACCGGGGGCGGCCTGGATGATGATGAAGTTGATCAGCAGGATGCCGAACAGGGTCGGCACGATCAGCAGCAGGCGGCGGAAGATGTAGGCCAGCATTCAGCGTGACTCCCCGGCCGCGACCGGCGCGCCGGCATCCGGCCTGGCCCACCAGGTGTACAGGCCGATGTCGTACAGCGGCGCCACCGGCGGATGCTCGAGGCGGTCCCAGCGCGCCACCCGCCAGGTCTTGATATGCCAGTTGGGGATCACGTAGTGGCCCCACAGCAGCACGCGGTCCAGCGCGCGGGTGTGGTCGATCAGGCTCTGCCGGCTGTCGGCCTTGATCAGGCCTTCGACCAGGGCGTCGATGGCCGGGTCCTTGAGGCCGATCAGGTTGCGGCTGCCGGGGTTGTCGGCGCTGCTGGAGTGCCAATATTCTCGCTGCTCGTTGCCTGGCGAGCTGGACTGGCTGAAACCGCCGACGATCAGGTCGAAGTCCCGCGAGCGCAGGCGGTTGATGTACTGCGAGACGTCGGCGCGGCGGATCTGCAGCTCGATGCCGAGGCTGGCCAGGTTGCGCTTGAACGGCAGCAGCACGCGCTCGAACTCGATCTGGGCGAGGAGGAACTCGATCACCACCGGCTTGCCCTCGCGATCCAGCATGCGGTCCTGCTCCAGGCGCCAGCCGGCCTGTTGCAGTAGCTCGAAGGCACGCCGGCGCTGCTCGCGGATCACCCCGCTGCCGTCGCTCTTCGGCGGCTGGTATTGCTCGCTGAACACCTGGGCCGGCAGCTGTGCGCGCCAGGGTTCGAGCAGCTTCAGCTCGGCGGGCGAGGGCAGGCCGCTGGCGGCCAGCTCGGAGTTCTCGAAGTAGCTGCCGGTGCGCACGTAGGCGCCGTGGAATAGCTGGCGGTTGGTCCACTCGAAGTCGAACAGCAGGCCCAGCGCTTCGCGTACGCGGGCATCCTGGAACTGCGGGCGGCGCAGGTTGAAGATGAAGCCCTGCATGCCGGCCGGATTGTGGTTGGCGATCTCCTCCTTGATCAGCCGGCCGTCCTTGACCGCCGGCGAGTCGTAGGCGGTGGCCCAGTTCTTCGCGCTGCTTTCCACCCAGAAGTCGAATTGCCCGGCCTTGAGGGCTTCGAGGGCCACGGTGTTGTCGCGGTAGTAGTCGACCGTCAGGCTGTCGAAGTTGTACTGGCCGCGGTTGACCGGCAGGTCCTTGCCCCACCAGTCCTTGACCCGCTCGTAGCGGATGCTGCGCCCGGCCTGTACTTCGGCGACCTGGTAGGGGCCGCTGCCCAGCGGTGGCTCCAGGCTGGTGCGGGCGAACTCGCGACCCTCCCAGGCGTGCTTGGGCAACACCGGCAGCTGGCCGACGATCAGCGGCAGCTCGCGGTTGCCCGCCTGGCGGAAGTCGAAGCGCACCGTGCGCTCGCCCTCGGCCATGGCCTTCTCGACGTCGGCGTAGTAGGCGCGGTACTGCGGGGCGCCGTCTTTCATCAGGGTGTCGAAGGTGAATACTACGTCGGCGGCGGTCACCGGCTGTCCATCGTGGAAGCGCGCCTCGGGGCGCAGGGTGAAGCGCACCCAGCGGTTGTCCGCAGCCTTCTCGATCTTCTCGGCCAGCAGGCCGTACTCGGTGAACGGCTCGTCGAGGCTGCGTCGGGTCAGGGTGTCGTAGACCAGACCGATCTCGTCGGCGGCGACGCCCTTGTTGATGAACGGGTTGAGGCTGTCGAAGCCGCCGAAGCCGGCCTGGCGCAGGGTGCCGCCCTTGGGCGCGTCCGGGTTGACGTAGGCGAAGTGCTGGAAGTTGGCCGGGTACTTCGGCGCCTCGTCGTACAGGGTCAGCGCATGTTTGGCGGCGGCCGCGGCATTCAGGGCCACACCGAACAGCAGGGCGCAGCCGGCGAGCAGGCGGGTGCGGCGCAGGAAGACGGTCATCGGGAAGCCTCCGGGGTCTTGAGCCACCAGGCGCGCAGGCCGAGGGTGTAGGGCGGTGTGCTGAGGTGGTCGAAACGGTTGCGCCAGGCGACCCGGTGGTGGTCGCTGTACCAGTTGGGGATGCTGTAGTGCTGGGAGAGCAGCACCCGGTCGAGGGCGCGGGTGGCGGCCACCTGCTGGTTGCGGGTCTGCGCGGCGAGCAGCTTGTCGAGCAGCGCGTCGACCACCGGGTGGCTGATCCCGGCGTAGTTCTTGCTGCCGCGCACGTGGACCTGGCTGGAGTGGAAGTATTGCCACTGCTCAAGGCCGGGGCTCAGCGTCTGCGGCAGGGTCATCAGCACCATGTCGTAGTCGAAGCCGTCGATGCGCTGCTTGTACTGGGCACGATCGACGGTGCGCAGGCTGGCCTCCACGCCGATGCGCGCGAGGTTGTCGCGGTAGGGCTGGAGGATGCGCTCGAGGCTCGGGTTGACCAGCAGGATCTCGAAGCGCAGCGGCTGGCCGCGACTGTTGAGCAGGCGACCGCCGGAGGATTTCCAGCCGGCCTGGGCGAGCAGGTCGAGGGCGCGGCGCAGGGTTTCGCGCGGCAGGCCGCTGCCGTCGGTCTGCGGCATCTGCGGCGCCTTGCTGAACAGTTCGCTCGGCAGCTGCTCGCGGAAGGGGGAAAGCAGCAGCCACTCCTCGCCCTGCGGGATGTCGCGGGCGGCGAACTCGCTGTTGGGGTAGTAGCTGGTCGCCCGGCTGTAGGCGTTGTTGAACAGCGTGCGGTTGCTCCACTCGAAATCGAACAGCAGGCCCATGGCCTCGCGCACCCGGGCGTCGGCGAAATGGGCGCGGCGGCTGTTCATGAACAGCGCCTGGGTCTGGGTCGGGATCTGGTGGGGGATCTCGGCCTTGACGATGTCGCCGCGCTCTACGGCCGGGATGTTGTAGCCGTTGGCCCAGTTCTTCGCCTGGTTCTCGATGTAGAAGTCGAACTCACCGGCCTTGAAGGCCTCGAAGGCGACATGGTTGTCGCGGTAGAACTCCACCTCGACGCGGTCGAAATTGTACTTGCCGCGGTTGACCGGCAGGTCCTTGCCCCACCAGTTCTTCACCCGTTCGAACACCACACGACGCCCCGGTACCACCTGGGTGATGCGGTACGGGCCGCTGCCCAGCGGCGGCTCGTAGCTGGTGGCCTTGAAGTCGCGCTTGCTCCAGTAGTGCTGCGGCAGCACCGGCAGCTCGCCGAGGCGCAGGATCAGCAGCGGATTGCCGCTGCGCTTGAACACGAAGCGCACCCGGTGGCGGTTGAGAATGTCGACTCGCTGGACTTCCTGGAGGGCGGTGCGGTAGTGCGGATGGCCGTCGCGGCTGAGCAGGCGGTAGGAGAAGGCCACGTCGTAGGCGGTGATCGGCTTGTCGTCGTGGAAGCGCGCCTCGGGGCGCAGATTGAACACCACCCAGCTGCGGTCCTTGCTGTACTCCACCGAGGAGGCGATCAGGCCGTAGCTGGAGGTCGGCTCGTCACCCGACGGATCGTAGGCGCCGGTGCCGGCCATCAGCGGGGCATTCAGTTCGGAGACGCCGTACTGCAGGAAGTTGCCGGTACCGGCCGGGCTGGTGCCCTTGAGGGTGTAGGGGTTGAGGGTGTCGAAGGTGCCGGAGGCCATCAATCGCACGCTGCCGCCCTTGGGCGCGTCGGGGTTGACCCAGTCGAAATGGCTGAAGTTGGCCGGGTACTTGAGCGAACCGAATTGGGCGTAGCCGTGGCGTTCCGTGATGGCGGCGCCAGCGGGCAGGCAGGCAGCCAGACCGAGCAGCAGGGCGAGGAGACGACTCATCAGACGAGGGTCCGGTCCGTGGCAGTGTTGTAGGTTGAGAAAGCTACAGTAACAGCTTGTATCGGCTGGAAAAAGGGTGGCTCCGGGCCGCCCCGGGGAACACTCAGCGGCGCTTGAGATGGAGGGTCAGCGTTTGGCCGGCCTTGAGCGTGCGGCCGAGGGAGGGATTCCACTGCTTGAGGTGCTGGGTGCGCACGGCAAAGCGCTGGGCAATCGCGGACAGCGAGTCGCCACGGCGCACCTTGTAGTAGGTGACCGCCGAACGCTGGCCAGTCGTCTTGACCTGGGAGCTGCCGGCGCTGTGCAGGGTCAGCACCTGGCCGGCCCGCAGGGACTTGCCCTTGAGGCCGTTCCAGCGTTGCAGGTCGGCGAGGGTGACGTTGTGGCGCTTGGCGATCTCCCACAGGCTGTCGCCGCGGCGTACCCGGTAGCTGCGTGTCTTGGCTGCAGGGGGGCTGGCCTTGGCGGCCAGTGTCGGCTGGCTGCGTTCATACAACGGTCCCGGCGGCGTGACTCCCCCCGGCGTCTGGGGAATCAGCAGGGTTTGCCCGACGCGCACGCGATTGCCGGACAGACGGTTGATGTCGCGCAGGGTGTTGACCGTGACGTGATGGCGGTTGGCGATGCCGTGCAGGCTGTCGCCGCTGCGTACCTGGTAGCGCTGCCATTGCACCAGGCTGTCCGGTGACAGGCGGGCGAGGCTTTCGCTCAGCCCCTCGGCCTTGTCCACCGGCACCAGCAGGTGGCGCGGGCCATCGAGGGTGATGCCGCGCTTGAAGGCCGGGTTTAGCTGGTACAGCTCGTCCTCGTCGACATCGCTCAGGGCGGCGACCCGCGCCAGGTCGAGCTGGTGGCGGATGGTGACCTTCTCGAAGTAAGGCTGGTTGGCGATTGGCGCCAGGCTCACGCCGTAGCTGGCGGGGGTGAGGATGATCTGCGATACGGCCAGCAGCTTGGGCACGTAGTCTTGGGTTTCCCTGGGCAGTGGCAGGTTCCAGTAGTCGGTCGGCAGGCCGCGGCGCTGGTTGCTCTCGATGGCGCGGCTGACGGTTCCCTCGCCGGCATTGTAGGAGGCCAGGGCGAGCAGCCAGTCGCCGTTGAACATGTCGTGCAGGCGCTTGAGGTAGCTGATCGCCGCGCTGGTCGAGGCCATGATGTCGCGGCGGCCGTCGTACCAGTTGGTCTGGCGCAGGTTGAAGTGACGGCCGGTGGAGGGAATGAACTGCCAGAGCCCGGCAGCATTGGCGTGGGAGTAGGCCAGCGGGTTGTAGGAGCTTTCGATCATCGGCAGCAGGGCCAGCTCCAGCGGCATGTTGTTTTCTTCGAGGCGTTCGACGATGTAGTGGATGTACGGGCCGCTGCGCTCGGCAATCTGCTGGATCGAGCCCGGTCGGCTGGCGAAGCCGAAGCGCTGGCGCTCGATGCGCGGGTTGGTGCCGATCTGGTCCTGCAACTGGTAGCCGGCGCGGATGCGCTCCCAGATGTCCTCGTGTTGCTCCTCTTCTTCTGCGGCCTGGCGCAGATCCTTGCTCCACTCGATCTGCTTGCCGATGCTGACGGCGCGCTCGGTATCACTGTCGGGCTCGTTGCCGCCGCGGCTCTGGCAACCGGCCACGACCAGCAGGAGGCTGACCAGCACCAGGCGCAAGGCGCGGGTCAGGACATCTGGAACGTGGCTCGGAAGCGTTGGTGGTGGCATCGGCGAGGGACTTTCCCAGATAAAAAGTCGGGCGATTCTAGGAACCGCCCCCGAGGTGGTCAAGTTTTCGCCAGCGGTCGATTGTTACCGGAAATTGTCCTTCCAGCTGCGCAGCGCCGCAAACACCGCGCTGGGCGACGCCAGAGGGTGTTGCGCATGGATCTCGCTATTTGCCCGGACTGTAGTCTCGGTCACGCGCAGGAAGGGGTTGGTCGCCAGCTCCAGCGCCAGGGTGGAGGGCAGGGTTGGCAGCTGTTGCTCACGCAGTGCCGCCACTTCGGCAGCGCGCCGTTGCAGGGCCGGATTGTCCGGCTCCACGGTCAGGGCGAAGCGCAGGTTGCTCTGGGTATATTCGTGGGTGCAGTAGACGCTGGTCGACGCCGGCAGGCTGGCCAGACGTTGCAGCGAGGCGTGCATCTGCGCGGCGGTGCCCTCGAACAGACGGCCGCAGCCGGCGGAGAACAGGGTGTCGCCGCAGAACAGCAGCGGCTGGCCGTCATCCTCGGCGAACAGGGCGACATGCCCGGCGGTGTGCCCGGGAACGTGGAATACCTGCCAGTCGAGGTCGAGAATGCGGACCCGCTGGCCGTCCTCGAGGGCGACATCGCGCCCCGCAATCGCCTCCAGCGCCGGGCCGAGCACCCGTGCCCCGCTGTGCTCCTTGAGGGCGAGCACGCCGCCGGTGTGGTCGTTGTGGTGGTGGGTGACCAGGATGTCGGTGAGCTGCCAACCGGGATGCTCGTCCAGCCAGGCCAGTACCGGAGCGCTGTCGCCGGGGTCGACCACCGCGCAGTGTCGGCGCGTGGCATCCTGCAGCAGCCAGATATAATTGTCGGAGAAGGCGGGCAGGGCGGTGATCTGTATCATGAGCAGGCAAGCCGTTATGCTGAGTCGATCCGGCATCTTAGGTCGCCAGACGTGCCTGGCGCCAGACGGGAGGAAGCATGAACGAGCCGCCCTGCGCCACCATCGCCAGCGACTGGCTGACCCTGCAGCGGGAGGCCGAGGCCTGGTTCGCCGGCCCGTTGGGTCGATTGCTGCTGGCCAGTCAGCAGGCCTTGCTCGAGCAACAGCTCGGCAGTCACTTCGGCAGCTTTCTGCTGCACTACGGCTTCTCGGCCGGCGAGCTGCCCCCGCAGCGCCAGATCACCCATTACATCCGTCTTGGTCCGCCGTTGCCGGGTGTAGAGATCGTCTGCGAGGAGGGCGCCTGGCCGGTGCTCGAGCATGCCGCGGACGTGGTGGTGCTGCAGCATGCCCTGGACTTCGCCGTCTCGCCGCACCAGTTGCTGCGCGAGGCGGCACGCTGCGTGCGCCCCGGCGGGCATCTGCTGGTGGTGGGTATCCACCCCTGGAGTCTCTGGGGGCTGCGCCATTTCCTGCCCGGCGATGCCCTGGCCGGCGCGCGCTGCATTGCGCCTAACCGTCTGGCCGATTGGCTGCACCTGCTCGGCTTTGCGCTGGAGAAACGCCGGTTCGGATGCTATTGTCCGCCGCTTTCCTCATCGCGCTGGCAGGCGCGTTTGCGCGGCGTCGAGTCGTGGGCCGAGAGCCTGCAGCTGCCCGGCGGCGGCGTCTACCTGCTGGCCGCCCGCAAGCTGATGGCTGGCCTGCGCCCGCTGCCGCAATCCCGGCGTGCCGCAGTTGCGCCGCTGCGTCCGGTTTCCGTGGCCAAGGTCGGCCGTCATCCAGGCAAGAAAGAGTCATGACTGACAGTGTCGAGATCTATACCGATGGCGCCTGCAAGGGCAATCCCGGCCCCGGCGGCTGGGGCGCGCTGCTGATCTACAAGGGCGTCGAGCGCGAGCTTTGGGGGGGCGAGTCGCCGACCACCAACAATCGCATGGAGCTGACCGCGGCCATCCGCGCCCTGGCAACCCTCAACCGGCATTGCCGGGTGCAGCTGACCACCGACTCCGAATATGTCATGAAGGGCATCAAGGAGTGGCTGCCGAACTGGAAGAAGCGTGGCTGGAAGACCGCCAGTCGCCAGCCGGTCAAGAACGCCGATCTGTGGCAGGAGCTGGACAGCCAGGTCAGCCGCCACGAGGTGCACTGGCACTGGGTACGCGGGCATAACGGTCACCCGGGCAACGAGCGGGCCGACCAGTTGGCCAACCGCGGCGTGCTCGAGGTCAACGGTGCCCGCCAGGGCGCGTGATGGCCGCGGCACTTCTTCAATCCCTCCATTGGCAAGCAGGTCTTTTTCATGCGATTCGTCGTCCTTGACACCGAAACCACCGGCCTCGAGGCCCGCGAAGGGCATCGCATCATCGAGATTGGCTGCGTCGAGCTGATCGGTCGACGCCTGACCGGGCGGCATTTCCACGTCTATATCAACCCCGAGCGTGAGGTCGACGAGGGGGCGATGGCGGTGCACGGCATCAGCAACGAGTTCCTCGCCGACAAGCCGCGCTTTCGCGAGGTGGTCGACGAGTTCTTCGAGTTCATCAAGGGCGCCGAGCTGATCATCCACAACGCGGCGTTCGACATCGGTTTCATCAATCACGAATTCGCCCGTCTGAAGGACCGTCCGCAGCTGGGCGAGGTGCTCGACCATTGCAGCGTGCTGGACACCCTGCTGATGGCGCGCGAACGTCATCCGGGCCAGCGCAACAACCTCGACGCCCTGTGCAAGCGCTACGGTGTGGACAACTCGGGGCGCGACCTGCACGGCGCGCTGCTCGATGCCGAGATTCTTGCCGACGTCTACCTGGCGATGACCGGCGGGCAGACCAGCCTGTCGCTGGCTGGGCAGAGCAGCGACGGCGAGGGCGGCAACGGGCCGCAGGTTTCGGAGATCCGCCGTCTGCCGGCCGATCGTCCGCGCACTCCGGTGATCCGCGCCAGCCAGGCCGAGCTGGAGCAGCACGCGGCACGGCTGGCGGCGGTGGCCAAGTCCTGCGGCGCGCCGGCACTCTGGCAGCAGCTCGAGCAGGCTGCCGAAGGTGAGGCGCCGATCCTGCACTGAGTGCCGCGGTTTCGCCGGCCTGCCGCAGCTACTACCCTGAAAGCATCGGCAGGCGCTGCCTGCCCGCTGCGGGGGGCTGGGGCATGTACAAGGATCTGAAGTTTCCGGTACTGATTGTCCATCGCGATATCAAGGCCGACAGCGTGGCCGGCGAGCGCGTGCGCGGCATCATGGCCGAACTGGAGCAGGAGGGTTTCCCCATCCTGGTCACCGCCAGCGCCCGCGAGGGGCGCATCGTCGCCTCCTCGCAACATGGCCTGGCCTGCATCCTGGTCGCCGCCGAAGGCGCCGGCGAAAATCCGCGCCTGCTGCAGGACATGGTCGAGCTGATCCGCGCGGCGCGGGTGCGCGCCCCGCAGCTGCCGATCTTCGCCCTCGGCGAGCAGGTCACCATCGAAAACGCGCCCGCCGAGGCAATGGCCGAACTCAACCAGCTGCGCGGCATCCTCTACCTGTTCGAGGACACCGTGCCGTTTCTCGCCCGTCAGGTGGCGCGGGCGGCGCGCGGTTATCTCGATGCCCTGCTGCCGCCGTTCTTCCGCGCGCTGGTGCAGCACACCGCCGACTCCCACTATTCCTGGCATACCCCGGGGCACGGGGGCGGCGTGGCGCATCGCAAGAGCCCGGTGGGGCAGGCGTTCCACCAGTTCTTCGGCGAGAACACCCTGCGCTCCGATCTGTCGGTATCGGTGCCCGAACTGGGCTCGCTGCTCGACCACACCGGCCCGCTGGCTGAGGCCGAGCTCCGCGCCGCGCGCAACTTCGGCGCCGACCACACCTTCTTCGTGATCAATGGCACCTCGACGGCGAACAAGATCGTCTGGCAGGCGATGGTCGGTCGCGACGATCTGGTGCTGGTGGATCGCAACTGCCACAAGTCGGTGGTGCATGCGCTGATCATCACCGGCGCCATCCCGCTGTACCTCAATCCGGCGCGCAACGAGCTGGGCATCATCGGACCGATTCCCCTCGAGGAGTTCAGTCGCGAGTCGATCGCCGCGAAAATCGCCGCCTGTCCGCTGGCGGCGGGGCGCGAGGCGAAGGTCAAGCTGGCCGTGGTGACCAACTCGACCTACGACGGCCTGTGCTACAACGCCGAGCTGATCAAGCGGGCGCTGGGCGACAGCGTCGAGGTGCTGCACTTCGACGAGGCCTGGTATGCCTATGCCGCCTTCCACGACTTCTATGCCGGGCGCTACGCCATGGGCACCTCGCGCGAGGACGGCGGGCGCGAGCCGCTGGTGTTCAGCACCCACTCCACCCACAAGCTGCTGGCCGCCTTCAGTCAGGCCTCGATGATCCATGTGCAGGATGGCGGCCAGCGTCAGCTGGACGTGGCGCGCTTCAACGAGGCGTTCATGATGCACACCTCCACCTCGCCGCAGTATGGCATCCTCGCCTCGCTGGACGTGGCCTCGGCGATGATGGAAGGTTCGGCAGGGCGTTCGCTGATCCAGGAGAGCTTCGATGAGGCGCTGGCCTTTCGCCGGGCCATGGCCAACCTGCGCCACCACCTGCCGGACGGCGACTGGTGGTTCGATATCTGGCAGCCCGGCGACGTCGAGTCAGCGCTGCAGGTGCAGACCGCCGACTGGTTGCTGGCACCGCAGGCCGCCTGGCATGGTTTCGGCGAGGTCGCCGAGGACTACGTGCTGCTTGATCCGCTCAAGGTCACCCTGGTGATGCCCGGCCTGTGTGCCGATGGCAGCCTGGAGGAACAGGGCATTCCGGCGGCGGTGGTCGGCAAGTTCCTCTGGGAGCGCGGCGTGGTGGTGGAGAAGACCGGCCTGTATTCGCTGCTGGTGTTGTTCTCGATGAGCATCACCAAGGGCAAATGGAGCACGCTGGTCACCGAGCTACTCGAGTTCAAGCGTCTGCATGCGGCCAATACACCGCTGCTCGAGGCGCTGCCATCGGTGGCGCGAGCCGATGCCGCCCGCTACGCCGGCATGGGATTGCGTGACCTATGCACACAGCTGCATGCCTGCTACCACGACAACCAGGTGCCGCGGGCGCTGAGCCGGATGTACCGGCAGTTGCCGGAGCTGGCGCTGAAGCCGGCCGAAGCTTACGATCGGCTGGTGCGCGGCGAAGTCGAGGCGGTGCCGCTGGATGCTCTGGAAGGGCGCGTTGCGGCGGTCATGCTGGTACCCTATCCACCGGGAATTCCACTGATCATGCCGGGCGAGCGGTTCAGCGCAGCCAGTCGGCCAATCATCGACTACCTGAAGTTCACCCGATATTTCGAGCAGGCGTTCCCCGGCTTCGAGTCCGGGGTTCACGGGCTGCAACATGGCCTCGAAGAGGCGGCGCAGCACTACAGCGTGGACTGCGTTTGCCCCTGAAGTGGGGGGCGCCGTGATCTGGGTCACTTAGGTCGGATACGCCTTTGCGCCGATGCTTGCTATAGTGCCCGACCAAAAGAGGGCAGCGGTCAGCTGCGCTCAGTCGAATAACAGCCAGGAGGCGCCCCCGTGTCGCGATGGCTTGAGGCGAGAGTTCACAGCAGTATTCAGGATGATCACCGCTTGTACAGCGCGAGGCCACAGGACGTAGTCTGGGTGCTGGATTCGTACCGCGTTGGAGGCGGACAAAGCGCATGGTAACCGGAGCCACATCCCTTGGTTTGGTGCGCAGCGAGCTGTTCGCGACCATCGAACAGGCCGAGCAGAGCCTGGAACTGTTCATCGCCGATCGACTCAATGTCAGTCTGCTGCAGCAGGCGGTTGAATACCTGCAGCAGATTCGCGGAATTCTCAAACTGATCGAGCTGGCGGGGGCCGAGCTGCTGGCCCAGGAGATCCTCCTGCTGGCCACCGATATCCCGGCCGGTGCCGGTCAGGAGCGCGACGGGCAGTTGGCCGCGCTGGGCAAGGCGCTGTTCGTGCTGCGCCGCTACCTGGAAGGCATCGACATCCATCGCCAGGAAATTCCCGAGCTGCTGCTGCCGATCATCAACGAGCTGCGCCAGTCCACGGGACAACCGAGCCTGCCGGAAAGCTACTTCTTCAGCGTGCGTCTGGACCAGCCGCGTCCGCAGCAGCGCAACGTGGAGATCCAGCCCGGTGCGGCGAACCGCGACGGTGCCCGCCTGCGGCAGATGTATCAGCTGGGCCTGATGAACGTGCTGCGCGAGCAGAATCTGAGCGCGGCCCTCAAGCTGATGTCGCGGGCGCTGGGGCGACTGGACGATCTGCTGGGCGGCCGCGAGCGCTCGCGCCTGTGCTGGATCGGTGCTGCGGCCCTGGAGGCTATGGCCGAGGCGCAGATGCGCCCGAGCAAGGCACGCAAGCAGCTGCTGGCGCGCATCGACCGCGACCTGCGTCAGTTGCTGCTCAACCCGCAGTTCGAGGCGTCGCGCAGCCTGCTCAAGGAAATGCTCTACCTGGTCGCGCTGGCCGGTACCCAGGGCGAGCGCGCCAGCGAGATGCGCAGGATCTTCGGCCTGGCGTCGTTGCCGTTCACCGACCATCTGCTGGAAGAGGAGTCGAGACGTCTGGGCGGCCCGGGGCAGGAGGTCATGCGCTCACTGTCGCTGGCGATCCGCGACGAGCTGGTCGGCGTCAAAGATATCCTCGACCTGATCGAGCGGGGCACGGCGCAGCTCGAGAGCAAGCAGGCCCTGCATGCCCAGATCGGCAAGCTGGCCAAGACGCTCGACATGATCGGCCTGAGTTCGGCAGGCAACGCCCTGCAGTGCCTGGTGGCGATGGTCGGGGCCTGGAGCGAGCGCAGCGACAATCCGCCGGCGGACGAGCTGCTGCGTCTGGCTGATGCCCTGCTGTATGTGGAAAGCATGGTGGCCACGCTCGAGCAGAGCGAGCAGCGCCAACGGTCCACCGCCAGGGGCGGCGAGGGCGAGTCCTATGCCACGCACCAGTTGGACGAGGCGCGCATCGTGGTCATCGACGAGGCGCAGGCCGGTCTGGCCCTGGCCAAGCGTGCGATCACCGCCTATCTCGAATCCAGCGGCGACAAGCTGAATCTGGCCAATGTGCCGACCAGCCTGCAGGCCGTACGTGGTGGCCTGTGGTTCCTCGGTCTGGAGCGCGCCGCCGAACTGGTGGGTGCCTGCGCCGGCTACATCCAGACGCACATGATCGAGAATGCCCAGATCCCCTCCGAACAGATGCTGGAGACTCTGGCCGATGCGCTGACCAGCCTCGAGTTCTTCCTGGAGGGCGGCGCCAGCCTGCGACCGGAGGGGCGTCAGGACGTGCTCGATCTCGCGGCCGACAGCGTGCGGGCGCTGGGTATGCAGGTCGCCGCCTGATGACCGGCAGCAACCTCTGGCAACCGGCCGTCATCGACGCCGGCCAGGCCGGAGGTTGGGCGCTGGCGCATTGCCGGCAACAATTTCTGTGTGACGCCCGCGGCGTCCTCTTTCCGCGGGCCTTGCTGCAGGCGCACCTGCCCCAGCCCATGGTGCTTGCCGAGCACGGAGTCGGCTATTTCAACCGCCAGCCGGTCTGCGTGCTCGAGCTGGCGGACAACGCGGGGGACTTGCTCCCCGGCGGTTTCTGGAAAGGCTTGCGCCAGTTCATGCACGAGGGTGATCTGGCGACTTTCCGCATGCTCGGCTACGCCGCCCAGGTCGCGACATGGGCACGCCAGCACCGCTTCTGCGGCAGCTGCGGAGGGCCTCTGCAACCGCTGTCCGGCGAGCGGGCGATGGCCTGCCCGAGCTGCGAGCTGCACCACTATCCGAGGCTGTCGCCGAGCATCATCGTGCTGATCAGCCGCGGCGACGAGCTGCTGCTGGCGCGCTCGCCGCGTTTTGCCGCCGGGGTCTACAGCACCCTGGCCGGTTTTGTCGAGCCGGGCGAGTCGATCGAGGAGTGCGTGCGCCGCGAAGTGCGTGAAGAGGTCGCCCTCGAAGTCGGCAATCTGCGTTACATCGCCAGCCAGAGCTGGCCATTTCCCCATTCGCTGATGCTCGGCTTCCATGCCGACTATGTGGCGGGCGAGATCGTGCCGCAGCCGGAGGAAATCGAGGATGCGCGCTGGTTCACCCCCGACCAGTTGCCGCCGCTTCCGGCACACGGGTCGATCGCCCGTTACCTGATCGAGCTCTATCTGGCGCGTCGTTCCGGCACCGCCGAACCCGTGCTGCCAGGCTAGCTGCTCCGTCAACGCCGCACCACTCACGATTGACTCCGGGCGGACAGGCAGAGCCGTCGCAGGCGCGCGCCCATGGAAAGGCGCCTGCGCACGTTCCAGAGGCCTGCAAACCTTGATCCGATAGAGATTGTGTGGTGCTCGCGCTGGCCGCTGGGGCGGAGGCGTCCGCATAATGCGGGCACTTTCTGCAACAGGGAATTCCCACCATGCAATACAACGGACTGGCCTGGGTGGCCGCCTTGATGGCGCTTCTGGTACTGGTGATCGCCGGGCGCATTCTGCTCGATCGCAGCTGGTTGCTGGGCTGGCTGCGCGGTACCGGCGGTCTGGCGATTCTTGCCCTGGCGGGGCTGGTCGCGGTCATGGCCTACGATCTGCGCAGTTATGCACCGCTGCCGTCGTCGGGCGAGACGTTGCTGACCCTGAGCTTCAAGGCCGAGGGTGACCAGCGTTACCGGGTGACCCTGCGCGAGGACCTACGCGAGCGCAATGTGATCCTCAATGGCGACCTGTGGCAGCTGGATGCCCGGGTATTCGGCTGGCAGAAGCTGGCGACGCTGATCGGCCTGCAGCCAGGCTATCGCCTGGAGTTGTTGAGCGGGC
The DNA here is from genome assembly GCF_900109175.1 of Pseudomonas linyingensis. GTDB lineage: Bacteria > Pseudomonadota > Gammaproteobacteria > Pseudomonadales > Pseudomonadaceae > Geopseudomonas > Geopseudomonas linyingensis. Next base: position 254,522 of record NZ_FNZE01000006.1, read on the forward strand.
GCTATCTGACCGCGGAGCAGCAGGCCAGCGCCGAGCCGAGTCGCGTGGTGCTGGCGAGCAGCCCCTACGGCATCGACCTGTGGCGCTGGTTGCGCGAGGGACAGCATGATCTGTTCCTGTTCGATGCCCGAGGCACACGGGTGACCTTCCTGCCGCTGGCCGATGGCGCGCTCTACGCGGTGCGCCTGACCAGTACGGGGCTGCTGGCCGAGCCGCAGAACCAGGCGGCGAAGGATGCGCTGACCCAGCGCTGAGGTCGGGGCCTCTTTGCCGGGGCCCAGCTTGCTTTGCCGGGCGCCAATAGAAAAACCCCAGTCTTGCGACTGGGGTTTTTTTGTTGCTGCCTCGACCTGGCCTGGGATCCGGTCGAGTGAGCCGGTTCCTTAGAACTGGTTCATGGTGTTGTCTTTACCGCCAGCCTTCAGGGCCGCTTCACCAGCGAAGTATTCCTTGTGGTTGTCGCCGATGTCGGAGCCAGCCATGTTCTGGTGCTTGACGCAGGCGATGCCCTGACGGATTTCCTGGCGCTGCACGCCCTTCACGTAGGCCAGCATGCCTTCTTCGGCGAAGTAGCCCTTGGCCAGGTTGTCGGTGGACAGCGCGGCGGTGTGGTAGGTCGGCAGGGTGATCAGGTGGTGGAAGATGCCGGCTTGAGCGGAACCATCGCGCTGGAAGGTGCGGATCATCTCGTCGGCGACCTGGGCCAGTTCGGTTTCGTCGTACTCGACGCTCATCAGCTGGGCGCGGTCGTAGGCGGAAACATCCTTGCCTGCGGCAACCATGGTGTCGAACGCTTGCTGGCGGAAGTTCAGGGTCCAGTTGAACGACGGGCTGTTGTTGTACACCAGCTTGGCGTTCGGGATGACCTTGCGAACTTCGTTCATCATCGCGGCGATCTGGCCAACGTGCGGCTTCTCGGTTTCGATCCACAGCAGGTCGGCACCGTTCTGCAGCGAGGTGATGCTGTCGAGGACGCAGCGCGCTTCGCCGGTGCCCTTGCGGAACTGGAACAGGTTGCTCGGCAGACGCTTCGGACGCAGCAGCTTGCCTTCACGCTTGATCACGACGTCGCCGTTGCCCAGTTCGGCTTCGGTGATTTCTTCGCAATCCAGGAAGGAGTTGTACTGGTCGCCCAGGTCGCCCGGCTGGTGGGTCACGGCGATCTGCTTGGTCAGGCCGGCACCCAGGGAGTCGGTACGTGCAACGATCACGCCGTTGTCGATGCCCAGCTCGAGGAAGGCGTAGCGAACGGCAGCGATCTTGGCGAGGAAGTCAACGTGCGGAACGGTAACCTTGCCATCCTGGTGACCGCACTGCTTCTCGTCGGAAACCTGGTTCTCGATCTGGATGCAGCAAGCGCCTGCTTCGATCATGCGCTTGGCCAGAAGGTAGGTGGCTTCCGGGTTGCCGAAGCCGGCGTCGATGTCGGCGATGATCGGTACGATGTGGGTTTCGTAGTTGTCGATCTGGTTCTGGATGTCAGCGGCCTTGGCGGTGTCGCCGGCTTCGCGGGCGGCGTCCAGGGCGGTGAACAGCAGGTCCAGCTCGCGGGAGTCGGCCTGACGCAGGAAGGTGTACAGCTCTTCGATCAGGTCGGAGACGGCGGTCTTCTCGTGCATCGACTGGTCCGGCAGCGGGCCGAAGTCGGAACGCAGGGCAGCAACCATCCAGCCGGACAGGTACAGGTACTTCTTGTTGGTGGTCTTCAGGTGCTTCTTGATCGAGATCAGCTTCTGCTGACCGATGAAGCCGTGCCAGCAGCCCAGCGACTGGGTGTAGACGGACGAGTCGGCGTCGTACTCGGCCATGTCCTTGCGCATGATGTCGGCGGTGTACTGGGCGATTTCCAGACCGGTCTTGAAGCGGTTCTGAGCGCGCATGCGGGCGACCGACTCAGGGTTGATCGCGCTCCAGCTGCTGCCGAATTGTTCTTTCAGGGCGGCAATGGCCTTGATGTCGTTTTGGTATGCGGACATGGTCAATCCTTCAATGTATGTGTTCGTTGAGCGCCGACATTCCCATTCAACACCTGAGTGCTGACGGTATTGTTGCAAGAGCTCACCGCAGAGCGTCGAGGTACTGACTGGTTCGGCAGAAGGCCGCAGGAGGGGATGTAGTGACGACCGGTGGGGTGACTACAACAGCCGGGTGGGCCGTGTTGGTCGTGCCGGTTGAAACAGTGCTTCCCCGTCCCTCAGGACAACTTCGTTCCAGTCGCAACCTTGTCGCACCGCCGTGTGGGTGGTACTGACACGAACCGATTCCAGGGGTGGTCTGGACTGCGATCCGGGGGCCGTTTCGGGCCTCTGGTCAGCGGGAGCGAGGCCATCATGCTAGGAGAGAGGCGGGGCGTCAATCGGTTTTGTAGTTTTTTTTAAGAGCTACTACAAAAGTTCTAGATCACTCGAGAAGCTCGACTTTGAGCCGTAGCGCCTGGTTTTGACGGGAGCCGCCGGCTTGCCCGGAGAGGATGGCGGAGTGGCGGTCGCTGGTGCTTTCGCTGATCCCGCCAAGGTCGATCCACTCGCCCAGGCGGCCGCTGATGCGGGTATCGGTGCTCTGCGTGTCGATCACCCCGGAGCGGTTGCCGAGGCGATCCTGCTGGCTGCGGATGCTCAGCTGGACGCTGTCGCCCTGCACGCTGGCGACCACCTCGAAGCCGCGGTTGACGTCGCGGTACTCGGTGTACTCGCGCGGGTAGCCGTAGTCGTCGCGGCCGTAGCTGGTCAGCGGCACGCTCTGGCCGACCATGATCTGCGCCGGGTAGCCTTCGGTGGCCTGGACCTGCTGCAGCGAGCTGTCGGTGCCGCGGCTGCTGCGCTTGATGATGCGCACCTCGTTGCGGCCATGATGCTCGCCGCGCCCTCCGATGATCTCGACGTTGCCGGCGTCGATGCTGCCGTCGACCCGGTAGCCCTGGCGGTTGGCGCTGCGCTCCTGCTGGCTGTCCACGCTGATCAGCAGGCGGCGCGGGCGGGTGTCGAGCTGCTGCAGGAGCTCCTGCAGTTCGGCCAGCTTGTCCGGCTCGGCATTGACGATCAGCTGGTTGCCGTAGGCGCTGACGCGGCCCTCGCTGCCGAGCAGCGACTGGACCAGCGGCAGCAGCTCGTCGGCGCTGCGATAGTGCAGCGGCAGGATCTCGGTGCGCGGGGCGGCCTGAACGGCAACGCTGCCCAGAAGACCCAGTATCACCGGCAACAGGCGCACTCTCACAGCAGGAAGCTCCGCAGGTCGGGATCGCTCAGGCTGGTGTTCCAGGCCTGGTCGAACTGGTGCTGCAACTGGCGCACACGTGCGCGGGCCTGGTAGTGGACCTGGGCTGCTGGCAGCTGGGGCGCCGCTCGTAACAGCAGACCGCAGTCGTCAGCCAGCAGGTAGGCGAGGTCGTCGGCAGGGTAGTCCGGATGCAGCTTGCGGATCTGGCAGTTGCTCGGCAGCTGCCGGGCGAGGCGTAGCAGGCGGTGGCCGTTACGCACGGCCAGGCTGCTGTCGCGCAACAGGATGCGCAGGTGGTTGCGCGGATGGGCGCGCAGGAAGCGACTGCAGGCGTCACCGATGGCGCGATGGTCGTACAGCCAGGGTTCCAGGTCCGGCGTGTACAGGCACAAGCTGCGGCCGGCCTGGTTGAGCAGGGCGAGGGCATGGCTGCGCAGTAGCTCAGGGGAGCTGGCGGCCTCCATGGGCTCATGCTGGCCCAGGATGAAGGGCGCCGGTTCCGGCCGAATGGTCGGCTCGCCGCCCTCGGTGCACGGATTGTGGATGGCAAAACGCCCCGGAGAGTGGAAGTCGAGGGCGGGCAGTTCGTTGCCGTTGTCGTTATCGCGTTCCGGGACGTTGCTCATCGGAGGGCCTCTCAGGCGCTGTCGCGCACCATGTCGACGTGGGGGATGCCGGCCTCGAGGAATTCCTCGCTGGCTACCCGGAAGCCTAGCCGCTCGTAGAAGCGGATGGCGTGGGCCTGGGCGGTGAGCCGCTGCTGCTTGAGGTCGCGGCGCTCGGCTTCGGCAATGGTCGCCTGCATCAGCAGCTCGCCGATGTGCAGGCCGCGCCAGTCCTTGAGCACCGAGACCCGGCCGATCTGGCCGTCCAGCAACAGGCGGCTGGCGCCGACGGCGAAGTCGCCTTCAAAGGCCAGGAAGTGCACGGCATCGGTGTCGTCGGCGTCCCACTCCAGTTCCGGCGGTACGCCCTGCTCGACGATGAACACCGCTTCGCGGATGCGCCGCAGGTCGGCATTGTCGGCGTGCCAGTCGGCAATCCGTACGCTGATCTTATTCATCGCCGGCAAACTCCAGGCTGCCCTGCTTCACAAGTTCGTGGATCAGGGTCAGCGCCTCGTCGCTTTCCAGCCAGGGCTCGAGGTTTTCCAGGTGCAGGGCGTCGGCGCTGCACACCAGCTTGAGCAGCTCGCGCAGCGAGGCGTCGAGGCGGCGACTGTTGCCACTGGCGAACAGCACCAGGTAGTCGTCGACCTCGCTCCAGGCCATGCGCGCGCTGGGGTTGCGCACCAGCACGGCGCCGTCGCCAAGGGCGGCGAAGAACTCGGCCTCGTCGATCTCGTCGCCGGCCACCAGTTCCGGGTAGCGCGGCTCGGTCATGAACTGGCCGAACCAGGTCAGCAGCAGCTTTTCGTCGCTCATGTGGCGGTCGATCAGGCCGCGCAGGCGCTCGAGGGCGTCGCGCTGGATCTGGTGCGGGTCGCCGGCAGGCTGGCAGCCGGCATCGCTGTAGCGCTCCTCGTCGGGGAGGAACTGGCCGAGAAAGTCGGTGAAGTGGGTGAGCACTTCGCTGGCGCTGGGGGCGCGGAAGCCGACCGAGAAGGTCATGCACTCGTCCTCGGCGATGCCGTAGTGGGCCAGGCGCGGCGGCAGGTAGAGCATGTCGCCGGGCTCGAGCACCCATTCGTCGCTCTGCTCGAAGTTGGCGAGGATGCGCAGGTCCGGGTGCTCGAGCAGCGGGCTGTCGCTGTCGCACAGCTGGCCGAGCTTCCAGCGGCGGCGGCCGTGGGCCTGGAGCAGGAATACGTCGTAGTTGTCGTAGTGCGGGCCGACGCCGCCGCCCGGTGCGGCGTAGCTGATCATCAGATCATCGATGCGCCAGCTGGGCAGGAACAGGAACTGCTCCATCAGCTCGCGGGTTTCCGGGACGAACTGGTCGACGGCCTGCACCAGCAGAGTCCAGTCGCGCTCGGGCAGGTTCTGGTAGGCATCCTCGGCGAACGGGCCGCGGCGCAGCTCCCAGGGGCTGTTGCCGTGCTCGAGGACGATGCGCGACTCGACTTCCTCCTCCAGCGACAGGCCGGCCAGCTCGTCCGGGGAAATCGGGCTCTGGTAGCCGGGAATCGCCTGACGGATAAGCAGCGGTTTCTGCTGCCAGTAGTCGCGGAGGAATTCGCGGGGCGTAAGGCCGCCCAGCAGTTGCAGCGGGGTATCGGGTGCCATATCCAACTCTTCAATAATGAAAACGCCCGACCTCGAGACCGGCTAGGTGGCTGCCAGTCTGGACGGTCGGGCGAAGGGCCGTTCAGGCTGGGATCAGATGCGCTTGGCCTGGGCCACCGCGTTGCCGATGTAGCTGGCCGGGGTCATGACGCGCAGCTCGGCCTTGGCCTGCTCCGGGATGGCCAGGCCGTCAATGAACTCGCGCAGCGCCTCGGCGCTGATGCCCTTGCCGCGGGTCAGTTCCTTGAGCTTCTCGTAGGCGTTTTCCACGGCGTAGCGGCGCATCACGGTCTGTACTGGCTCGGCGAGCACTTCCCAGCAGGCGTCGAGATCGGCGGCCAGGCGCTGGGCGTTGAGTTCCAGCTTGCCAATGCCCTTGAGGCTGGCCTCGTAGGCGATCAGGCTGTGGGCCAGGCCGACACCGAGGTTGCGCAGCACGGTGGAGTCGGTCAGGTCGCGCTGCCAGCGGGAGATCGGCAGCTTGCTGGCCAGGTGCTGGAGCAGGGCGTTGGCGATGCCGAGGTTGCCCTCGGAGTTCTCGAAGTCGATCGGGTTGACCTTGTGCGGCATGGTCGAGGAGCCGATCTCGCCGGCCACGGTCTTCTGCTTGAAGTAGCCGAGGGAGATGTAGCCCCAGATGTCGCGATCGAAGTCGATGAGGATGGTGTTGAAGCGGGCGATGGCGTCGAACAGCTCGGCGATGTAGTCGTGCGGTTCGATCTGGGTGGTGTAGGGGTTGAACGCCAGGCCGAGGTCGCCTTCGATGAATTCGCGGGCGTTGGCTTCCCAGTCGACGTTCGGGTAGGCCGACAGGTGGGCGTTGTAGTTGCCCACGGCGCCGTTGATCTTGCCCAGCAGCGGCACGGCGGCGACCTGCGCGATCTGCCGCTCGAGGCGGTAGACCACGTTGGCCAGTTCCTTGCCCATGGTGGTCGGCGAGGCCGGCTGGCCGTGGGTGCGCGACAGCATCGGCACGTCGGCGAACTGCACGGCCAGGACGCGGATCGCCTCGGCCACCTGGCGCATCAGCGGCAGCAGCACGTCGTCGCGGCCTTCACGCAGCATCAGCGCATGGGACAGGTTGTTGATGTCCTCGCTGGTGCAGGCAAAGTGGATGAATTCGCTCACCGCCGCCAGTTCCGGCAGCTTGGCGGCCTGCTCCTTGAGCAGGTACTCCACGGCCTTGACATCGTGGTTGGTGGTGCGCTCGATGTCTTTGATGCGCTGGGCATGCTCGAGCTGGAAGTTTTCCGCCAGCTCGTCGAGCAGGGCGTTGGCCTCGGCGGAGAACGGCGCGACTTCCGGGATGCCGGCGTGGGCAGCCAGGCGCTGCAGCCAGCGCACTTCCACCTGAACGCGGCAACGGATCAGGCCGAATTCGCTGAAGATCGGGCGCAGGGCGCTGGTTTTGCTGCCGTAGCGGCCATCGACGGGGGATACCGCAGTGAGCGAGGAGAGCTGCATGGGGACGTTCTCTGACAGTCGGGCTACTGAAAGGGGCGGAATTATACACGGAAAGACGGCAGCCGGCCCGCGCTCAGGCCGAGCGGCGCAGCAGCGGGGTCAGGCTGGCGGCGAAGATCAAGCCGGCGCCGAGCAGCGAAGCGCTGCTGGGGACCTCGTCCCAGCGCAGCCAGGCGATGATCCCGCCGAACACGATGGCCAGGTAGGCGACCGGACCGATCAGGCCTGGCGGGGCCAATGCGTAGGCCTGCGACATGCTCAGCTGGCCGAGACTGGCCATCAGGCCGGCGCCTAGCAGCAGGAGCAGTTGGCCACGCTCCAGCGGTTGCCAGGCCCACAGCAGCGGCAGCGCCGAGATCAGTGCGCTGAATAGGGCGAAGTAGAAGACGATGCGGTAGGCCGGCTCGGTGTTGCTCATCTCGCGGATCGACACGAAGGCGCAGGCGGCCATCACGCTGGCGAGGATGCCGATCAGCGAGATGCCGGAAACCAGCGCTCCGCTGGGCTTGGCCACCAGCAGCACGCCGGCGAAGCCGATGGCGGTGGCCAGCAGCATGCGCCTGGTCAGCGGCTCCTGCAGCCAGCGCCAGGCGATCAGTGGGGTGAATACCGGCGCGGCGTAGCTGAACAGCATGGCGTCGGTGAGTGGCAGGTGGGCGAGGGCGTAGAAGTAGCAGTACATCGCCGCCAGGCCGCAGAAGGTGCGCTTGAGGTGGGCCCGGGGGCGGGCGGTGCGCAGCGGCGCCAGGCCGCGGGTCAGCGCCAGCGGCAGGAAGAACAGCACGCCCACCGCGTTGCGGAAGAACACCACCGTCTCGTTGTTGACGTTGCTGAAGGTGGCCTCGCGGATGAACACGCCCATCAGGGCGAAGAACAGCGCCGACAGTGCCAGCAGCGCGGCGCCCCGTCCCGGCAGGGAGTGCCGGGACGGGGCTGGGGAGGAAGGCATCGAGTGTTCAGCCGCGCAGCAGCGGATACAGCTGGTCGAGCAGCTTGCGCCGGCTGAACAGCAGCTGCCAGCGATGGCCGCCGAGCTGGTGCCAGAGCATGGCGCTGCGGATGCCGGCGAGCAGTAGGGCGCGGATCTTTTCGGCGTTGCGGCTGTTTTGCAGGTGCTGCATCTCGCCGTGCACCTGGATGCGTTGGCGGAAGGTGCTGAGGGTGTCCTGGTACAGCGCGGCGCAGGCGGAGATCACGTTGTCGTGGGTGACGCCGAACATCTGGCTCTGGCTGTCGATCTGTTGCAGGCGACTACCGATCACCTGCAGCATGTCGCTGCGCTTGTCCAGCTGGCGCTGCAGGGTGAGCAGCGCCAGGGCGTAGCGCAGCGATTCGCGCGGCAGGCTGCCGGGGTTGCGCTCCAGCGCTCCGGCCAGGGCGCGCAGACCATCGCGCAGGTTGAGGTGGTCGCCGCCGTAGACCTCGAGGGTGTCCTTGGGGTTGCGCACCAGCAGGCTGCCGAGCAGGCAGGCCAGCGGGCCTTCCTGCACCTGCCCAGTCTTGGCCAGGCGGTCGACCAGTGCGGCAGCTTCGAACACGCCGGCCAGGGCGATCAGTCGTTCCTGCTCGCGGGTCATGGGCGCTGGATCTCCGCATCCCAGGGGGTGGCGGACTCGATCACGCCGCCGCCGAGGCAGATTTCGCCGTCGTAGAACACCACCGACTGGCCTGGAGTCACGGCGCGCTGCGGCTGCTCGAAGGTCGCGCGGTAGCCGTCGGCGGTACGCTCCAGGATGCAGGCCTGGTCCTGTTGGCGGTAGCGCACCTTGGCGGTCAACCGGCGCGGCTGCTCCAGGTCGACGGGGTTGACCCAGAAGATCTGCGAGGCCTCCAGGCTGCGCGAGAACAGCCAGGGATGCTCGTTGCCCTGGCCGACCATCAGCACGTTGCGCGCCATGTCCTTGGCCAGCACGTACCAGGCGTCGTCGCCGGCATCCTTCATGCCGCCGATGCCCAGGCCCTGGCGCTGGCCGATGGTGTGGTACATCAGGCCGTGGTGGCGGCCGATCACCTGGCCGTCGGTGGTCTCGATGTCGCCCGGCTGGGCCGGCAGGTACTGCTTGAGGAAGTCGCGGAAGCGCCGCTCGCCGATGAAGCAGATGCCGGTGGAGTCTTTCTTCTTCGCGGTGGCCAGGCCATGCAGCTCGGCAATGGCACGCACCTCCGGCTTCTCCAGCTCGCCGACCGGGAACAGGGTCTTGCCGATCTGCTCGCCGCCGACGGCGTGCAGGAAGTAGCTCTGGTCCTTGTTGGGGTCGAGGCCCTTGAGCAGCTCGCTGCGTCCGTCGACGTCGCGGCGGCGCACGTAGTGGCCGGTGGCGATCAGGTCGGCGCCGAGCATCAGGGCATAGTCGAGGAATGCCTTGAACTTGATTTCCCGGTTGCACAGGATGTCCGGATTGGGCGTGCGCCCGGCCTTGTATTCGGCGAGGAAGTGCTCGAACACGTTGTCCCAGTACTCGGCGGCGAAATTGGCGGTGTGCAGCTGGATGCCCAGCCTGTCGCAAACGGCCTGGGCGTCGGCCAGGTCTTCCCTGGCGGTGCAGTACTCGGTGCCGTCGTCCTCCTCCCAGTTCTTCATGAACAGGCCTTCGACCTGATAACCCTGCTGCATCAGGAGCAGGGCCGAGACGGAGGAGTCCACGCCGCCGGACATGCCGACGATCACGCGGGTATTGGCTGGGTCACGCATAGTCATCCGGGAAAACCGTTGCAGGTGTGCAAAGGGCAGATTCTATCAGGCTGCGCCGCTGCTGCGAAAACTGCTGCGGCGTGCGCGCGGGTCGGTCAGGCCGGTTCGCGGATCAGCTCCAGCGGATACGGGGTGCCGGCCAGGTAGTCGTCGATGCAGCGGGCCACCAGTACGCTGCGCCACTGGGACGAGCGGGACTCGAGTTCCTCGCGGGTCAGCCAGCGCGGGCCGATGATGCCGTGGTCCAGCGGCAGTTCCGGGCGATGGCGCAGCGGGCGGGCGGCGAAGCACACGCGCTGGTAGGTCACGCCGTTGGCCGGGGCGGTGTACAGGTAGATGCCGGTGACGCCGGTCAGTTCCACCTCCCAGCCGGTTTCCTCGAGGGTTTCGCGCAGGGCGGCCTGGAGCAGGCTTTCGTCGGCTTCCAGATGGCCGGCCGGCTGGTTGAGCACCACGCGGCCTTCGGCATGCTCCTCGACGAGGAGAAAGCGACCCTGATCCTCGACCACGGTGGCCACGGTAACGTGCGGAGTGAAGCGTTTCATGAGGGGCTCCGGAATCGGCGCGGCATGTCGAGGCGCCGCGGAAACAAGAACCCCGGCGCGGGGCCGGGGTTCTTGCGAGGCTAAAGGCGACTCGCGTCGCCTGTCATGCAGTCGGTGCGCTTACGCCAGTGCCGCCAGGGCGGCATTGAAGGTGGCGCTCGGACGCATGGCCTGGCTGGTCAGCTCCGGATCGGCATGGTAGTAGCCGCCGATGTCCACCGGCTTGCCCTGGGCGCCATTCAGCTCGGCAACGATGGTTTCCTCGTTGTCGGCCAGCGCCTTGGCCAGGTTGGTGAACTGCGCCTGCAGTTCCTTGTCCTCGCTCTGCGCGGCCAGGGCCTGGGCCCAGTACAGCGCCAGGTAGAAGTGGCTGCCGCGGTTGTCGAGCTGGCCGACCTTGCGCGACGGCGACTTGTTGCTATCGAGGAACTGGCCGTTGGCCTGGTCCAGGGTCTTGGCCAGCACCTTCGCCTTGGCGTTGTCGTAGGTGTTGCCGAGGTGCTCGAGGGAGGCGGCCAGGGCCAGGAACTCGCCGAGCGAGTCCCAGCGCAGGTGACCTTCTTCCAGGAACTGCTGGACGTGCTTGGGAGCCGAACCGCCGGCGCCGGTCTCGAACAGGCCGCCACCGTTCATCAGCGGGACGATCGACAGCATCTTGGCGCTGGTGCCCAGCTCCATGATCGGGAACAGGTCGGTCAGGTAGTCGCGCAGCACGTTGCCGGTCACCGAGATGGTGTCCAGGCCGGCGCGGATGCGGTCGATGGAGAACTGGGTGGCTTCGACCGGCGACATGATCTGGATGTCCAGGCCGCTGGTGTCATGGTCCTGCAGGTACTGCTGGACCTTCTCGATCACCAGGGCGTCGTGGGCGCGCGCCGGGTCCAGCCAGAACACGGCCGGGGTGTTGCTGGCGCGGGCACGATTGACGGCCAGCTTGACCCAATCCTGGATCGGGGCGTCCTTGACCTGGCACATACGCCAGATGTCGCCGGTTTCGACGGCCTGCTCGAGCAGGACCTGGCCCTTGTCGTCGGTCACGCGGACCACACCATCGGTCGGGATCTGGAAGGTCTTGTCGTGGGAGCCGTACTCTTCAGCCTGCTGGGCCATCAGGCCGACGTTGGGCACGCTGCCCATGGTCACCGGGTCGAAGGCGCCGTGCTTCTTGCAGTCTTCGATGGCGACCTGATAGACGCCGGCGTAGCAGCGGTCGGGGATCAGTGCCTTGGTGTCGTGCAGCTGGCCATCGGCGCCCCACATCTTGCCGGAGTCGCGGATCATGGCCGGCATGGAGGCGTCGACGATGACGTCGCTCGGCACGTGCAGGTTGGTGATGCCCTTGTCGGAGTTCACCATGGCCAGCGGCGGACGCTGGGCATAGACGGCCTGGATGTCGGCCTCGATCTCGGCCTGCTTCTCGGCGGGCAGGGACTTGATGCGCGCGTACAGGTCGCCGATGCCGTTGTTGAGGTTGAAGCCGATTTCCTTCAGAACGTCGGCATGCTTCTCGAGGGCGTCCTTGTAGTACTCGGCGACGATGTAGCCGAACATGATCGGGTCGGAGACCTTCATCATGGTGGCTTTCAGGTGGGCCGACAGCAGCACGCCCTGCTGCTTGGCGTCTTCGATTTGGGCGGCAACGAAGCTGCGCAGAGCCTTCTGGCTCATGACCGAAGCGTCGATGATTTCACCGGCCAGAACGGCGGTTTTTTCCTTGAGGACCTTGCTGCTGCCGTCAGCGGCGATCAGTTCGATCTTCACGCTGCCGGCGGCCTCGATCAGGGCGCCTTTTTCGCTGCCGTAGAAGTCGCCGTTGTCCATGTGGGCTACGTGCGACTTGGAGTCGGCACTCCAGGCACCCATCTTGTGGGGGTGCTTGCGGGCATAGTTCTTGACCGAGAGCGGGGCGCGGCGGTCGGAGTTGCCTTCGCGCAGGACCGGGTTGACGGCGCTGCCCTTGATCTTGTCGTAGCGGGTCTTGACGTCTTTTTCGGTGTCATTGGCCGGGGCTTCGGGATATTCCGGCAGCTTGTAGCCTTGCTGCTGGAGTTCCTTGATGGCGGCCTTGAGCTGCGGAACCGAGGCGCTGATGTTGGGCAGCTTGATGATGTTGGCCTCTGGCGTGGTGGCCAGTTTGCCCAGTTCGGCGAGGTGGTCGCCGATCTTCTGGTCCTCGCTCAAGTACTCGGGGAAGCTTGCCAGGATGCGGCCTGCGAGGGAGATGTCCCGTGTTTCCACAGCGATGCCGGAGGAGGCAGTGAAGGCTTTGATGATCGGAAGCAGGGAGTAGGTTGCCAGCGCAGGTGCTTCGTCGGTGAAGGTGTAAATGATCTTTGAGCGTATGGACATTTTTTAAATCTAACCCTCTGTGTGGCTGTGGTTACACAAAGTCGTGATGTGCGCAGAGGATGCTTTTTGAGGCGACTCCGAGCGCATCGGACGCTTGGCCGGTAGGTGGCCATTGCGCGGGGGCGGTACATTGGGACAGGAATCGCACTGCAGACTGGCTCAGTTGCTATGCCCCCGCTGTCGGGGGCGGACTATAGCATGATCCGCTTCCTTCTTTAGCATCACCTGCCTTGTACCTTGGTGGCGTGGTGCGAGTGTCATGCCGGGGGCTGAAATCGTCGCGAGCCCGGATTTCACGGGCTCGGGCGGCCTCTCAGAGCGCGCAGACGGCAGAAGTGCCGCGCCTTTCCACTCCGCGGCCCGTTGGCTAAGCTCAGGTGTCAGCAAGATGCCAGTCCACAAAAGCAACGGAGTCCAGCATGGGATATCAGAAGATCCAGGTGCCTGCGGGCGGTGACAAGATCACTGTCAATGCCGACATGTCCCTGAATGTGCCGAACAACCCGGTCATCCCGTTCATCGAAGGCGACGGCATCGGTGTCGATGTCAGTCCGGTGATGATCAAGGTGGTCGATGCCGCCGTGCAGAAGGCCTACGGCGGCGAGCGCAAGATCGCCTGGATGGAGGTCTACGCCGGCGAGAAGGCTACCCAAGTGTACGACCAGGACACCTGGCTGCCCCAGGAAACCCTGGACGCGGTGCGTGACTACGTGGTTTCCATCAAGGGGCCGCTGACCACGCCGGTCGGTGGCGGCATCCGCTCCCTGAACGTGGCTCTGCGCCAGCAGCTGGATCTGTATGTCTGCCTGCGTCCGGTGCGCTGGTTCGAAGGCGTGCCGAGCCCGGTAAAGAAGCCGCAGGACGTGGACATGGTGATCTTCCGTGAGAACTCGGAAGACATCTATGCCGGTGTCGAGTGGAAGGCGGGGACTCCGGAGGCGGACAAGGTCATCAAGTTCCTCACCGAGGAAATGGGCGTCACCAAGATCCGCTTCACCGAAAACTGCGGTATCGGCATCAAGCCGGTATCCAAGGAAGGTACCCAGCGCCTGGTGCGCAAGGCCCTGCAGTACGTGGTGGACAACGACCGTGAGTCGCTGACCATCGTGCACAAGGGCAACATCATGAAGTTCACCGAAGGTGCCTTCAAGGACTGGGGCTACGAGATCGCCCGTGACGAGTTCGGTGCCGAGTTGCTCGACGGCGGGCCGTGGATGCAGTTCAAGAACCCGCGCACCGGCAAGAACATCGTGGTCAAGGACGCCATCGCCGATGCCATGCTGCAGCAGATCCTGCTGCGTCCGGCCGAGTACGACGTGATCGCCACCCTGAACCTCAATGGCGACTACCTGTCCGACGCCCTCGCGGCCGAAGTGGGGGGCATCGGTATCGCGCCGGGGGCCAACCTATCCGATACCGTGGCCATGTTCGAGGCGACCCACGGCACTGCACCCAAGTACGCCGGACAGGACAAGGTCAACCCGGGTTCGGTCATCCTCTCCGCCGAGATGATGCTGCGCCACATGGGCTGGAGCGAAGCGGCCGACCTGATCATCAAGGGCATGGACGGCGCGATCGCCGCCAAGACTGTGACCTATGACTTCGAGCGGCTTATGGACGATGCCCAGCTGCTGTCCTGCTCGCAGTTCGGCGATGCGATGATTGCCCACATGTAAGCCCCGGGCGGCATGCAGAAAAGGCCGGTCTTTGCGACCGGCCTTTTCGTTTGTGGTCGCGATGGGGCAGGTAGCGCCGTCAGTCGTCGGGCGTGCGCTGGTGCTGTGGGGTGCCGAGCGGCAGGATGTTGATGGCATGCAGGCCCTTGGGGCCCTGGAGGATTTCGAAGTTGACCGACTGGCCGGCCTTGAGCGTCTTGTAGCCATCGCCCTGGATGGCCGAGTAGTGCGCGAACAGGTCTTCATCCCGGTCGTCGGCGACGATGAAACCGTAACCCTTGGCGTTGTTGAACCATTTGACCTTGCCGCTCAGCATGCTGACTTCCCTCTGCAAAGGACTCCATTGCTGGAGTATCATCCATCGAGAATCTTGGCGCGGAGAGCCTGATCCGCGCCGCGATGCCCGTCTACCTTGTGTGGGTATGGCTTTGTGTTTGTAACATCGTTTTTCCGATAGTCAAGGCAGAGCGGCATTCGGTTGCCGAGCAGTTCAAACTCGACCTTGTCCTCCCATCCCTACAGCCAGTGTTGTCCATTCCAGCATGCATGCAAGCCGCCAGATTCGACTAACATTCAATCAGGACTCCCACGAACCGTTCGTGGATGAGGATGCGGGTATCGCGGTCCAAGAGGCCAAGCCGGCACTCAAGCCGCCGGCGATGTACAAGGTGATCCTGCTCAACGACGATTACACGCCGATGGATTTCGTGGTGGAGGTACTGGAGGGATTCTTCAGCATGGACCGGGAGACGGCAACCAGGATCATGCTGGCGGTACATACTGAGGGGCGGGCGGTATGCGGGGTCTTTACCCGAGATATCGCTGAGACCAAGGCGATGCAGGTCAACCAGTACGCTCGGGAGTGTCAGCACCCACTACTCTGCGAGATAGAGAAAGACGACTGATTGTGGGCCCTTGGGCATGAGGTGAAGTGAGGTGAAGTATGTTGAACCGCGAACTTGAAGTCACCCTCAATCTCGCCTTCAAGGATGCTCGGGTCAAACGTCATGAATTCATGACGGTCGAGCACCTCTTGCTGGCCCTTCTGGACAACGGTGCCGCCGCTACCGTCCTGCGTGCCTGCGGGGCAAACATGGACAAGCTGCGGCACGATCTGCGCGAATTCATCGACTCGACCACGCCGCTGATCCCGGTGCATGAGGACGAGCGCGAAACCCAGCCGACCCTTGGTTTCCAGCGCGTGCTGCAGCGTGCGGTCTTCCATGTGCAGAGTTCCGGCAAGCGTGAAGTGACCGGTGCCAATGTGTTGGTGGCGATCTTCAGCGAGCAGGAAAGCCAAGCGGTATTCCTGCTCAAGCAGCAGAGCGTCGCGCGCATCGATGTGGTCAATTACATCGCCCACGGCATCTCCAAGGTACCAGGCGAGAGCGAGTCGCACGAGCAGGAGCAGGAATCCCAGGACGAGGAGGGCGGTGAGAATCCGGTGTCCGGCAATCCGCTGGATGCCTACGCCGGCAACCTCAACGAGCTGGCGCGTCAGGGTCGCATCGATCCGCTGGTCGGTCGCGAGCATGAGGTCGAGCGCGTCGCGCAGATTCTCGCCCGCCGGCGCAAGAACAACCCGCTGCTGGTCGGTGAGGCCGGGGTGGGCAAGACGGCGATTGCCGAGGGCCTGGCCAAGCGCATCGTCGATGGCCAGGTGCCTGACCTGCTGGCCAACAGCGTGGTCTACTCGCTCGACCTCGGTGCCCTGCTGGCCGGTACCAAGTACCGCGGCGACTTCGAGAAGCGCTTCAAGGCACTGCTCAACGAGCTGCGCCGCCGGCCGCACGCAATCCTGTTCATCGACGAGATCCACACCATCATCGGTGCCGGTGCGGCGTCGGGCGGGGTGATGGATGCCTCGAACCTGCTCAAGCCGCTGCTGTCGTCAGGTGAGATGCGCTGTATCGGCTCGACCACCTTCCAGGAGTTTCGCGGCATCTTCGAGAAGGACCGTGCGCTGGCGCGGCGCTTCCAGAAGGTCGACGTGCTCGAGCCTTCGGTGGATGACACCATCGGTATTCTCAAGGGGCTGAAGAGCCGCTTCGAGCAGCACCACAAGATCAGTTACACCGACGAGGCGCTGCGTGCGGCGGCGGAGTTGGCGGCGCGCTACATCAATGACCGGCACATGCCGGACAAGGCCATCGACGTGATCGACGAGGCCGGGGCCTACCAGCGCCTGCTGCCCGAGGCGCGGCGTGCGGCGTGCATCGATGTCGCCCAGGTCGAGGACGTGGTGGCGAAGATTGCGCGGATTCCGCCCAAGCACGTCACCAGCTCGGACAAGGAGCTGCTGCGCAACCTCGAGCGGGACCTGAAATTGACCGTGTTCGGTCAGGACGCCGCGATCGATGCGCTGTCGACCGCCATCAAGCTGTCGCGCGCCGGTCTCAAGGCACCCGACAAGCCGGTCGGCTCGTTCCTCTTCGCCGGCCCCACCGGGGTCGGCAAGACCGAGGTGGCGCGCCAGTTGGCCAAGGCCATGGGCGTGGAGCTGGTGCGTTTCGACATGTCCGAGTACATGGAGCGGCATACCGTGTCGCGCCTGATCGGTGCGCCGCCCGGCTACGTTGGTTTCGATCAGGGTGGCCTGCTGACCGAGGCGATCACCAAGACCCCGCATTGTGTGCTGCTGCTCGACGAGATCGAAAAGGCGCATCCGGAGGTGTTCAACCTGCTACTGCAGGTGATGGACCATGGCACTCTGACCGACAACAACGGTCGCAAGGCGGACTTCCGTAACGTGATACTGATCATGACCACCAATGCCGGAGCGGAAACCGCGGCGCGCGCATCGATCGGCTTCACCCAGCAGGACCACTCCAGTGATGCCATGGAAGTGATCAGGAAGAGCTTCACTCCGGAGTTCCGCAACCGCCTGGACACCATCATCCAGTTCGGCCGCCTCGATCACGCGATCATCAAGAGTGTGGTCGACAAGTTCCTCACCGAGCTGCAGGCGCAACTGGAGGACAAGCGGGTGCTGCTGGATGTCAGCGAGGCGGCGCGTGGCTGGCTGGCCGAGCGCGGCTATGATGCGCAGATGGGCGCCCGACCGATGGCGCGGTTGATTCAGGAGAAGGTCAAGCGACCACTGGCCGAGCAGATCCTGTTTGGCGAGTTGGCCGAGCATGGTGGCACGGTGCATATCGATGTGCGCGATGGCGAGCTGGCCTTCGAGTACGAGACGCAGGCCCTGCCGGCCTGACCTGATGCGCTCGCAGAAACGAAAACGCCCGGCGAAGCCGGGCGTTTTCGTTCATGACCTGGCGCCGATCAACGGGCGCGGTAGGTGATGCGACCCTTGCTCAGGTCGTAGGGCGTCAGTTCGACGCGCACCTTGTCGCCGGTCAGGATACGGATGTAGTTCTTGCGCATCTTGCCGGAGATGTGCGCGGTGACGACGTGCCCGTTTTCCAACTCCACACGGAACATGGTGTTGGGCAGGGTGTCGACGACAGTGCCTTCCATTTCGAAGCTGTCTTCTTTCGACATGCAGTAAAACCCTCAATTACCTTAGGATGGCCCGGTTGACGTGGTCGGGCAAAAGCGGCAGGCATTGTGCCCGAAAATCCCCTCTTGCGCCAAGTGGCCTCACTCGAGCGTCACCCAGTGCTGGTTCACGTAGAGTTCCAGGGGGCGGTACTCGCTCTTGTAGCGCATCTTGCGGCAGTCGCGAATCCAGTAGCCGAGATAGACGGCTGGAAGTCCGCGTCGCGCCGCTTCCGCGATCTGCCAGAGAATCGCCAGGCGACCGAGGCTGCGCTTTTCCTCGAGCGGATCGAAGAAGGTATAGACCGCCGACAGGCCGTTGGGTAGTACGTCGGTCACCGCGACGGCCAGCAGGCGCTCACCCAGGCGGAACTCGAAGAATATGCAGAACGGCAGGTCGCGCAGCAGGAAGCTGGCGAACTGCTCGCGGCTGGGTGGGTACATGTCGCCATCGGCATGGCGTTGCATGATATAGCGCGCGTAGAGGTCGTAGTACTCCTCGCTGGCTACCGGACGTACGGCGCGTACCCTGAGGTCAAGGTTGCGCTTGAGGATGCGCTTCTGTTGGCGATTCGCGTGGAAGCGCTCTGTCGGGATGCGTGCCGGGATGCAGGCCTGGCAGTGTTGGCAGTGAGGTCGGTACAGGTGCTCGCCGCTGCGACGAAAGCCCATTTCGGACAAATCGGCATACATCTGCGCATCGATCGCCTGGTGCGGGTCGAGAAACAGGGTCGTAGCCTTGCGGCCAGGCAGATAGCTGCAGTCGTGTGCCTGGGTGGCATAGAACTTCAGCTCGGCAAATTCGGTCATGGCGCAATCCTCGCCGTAACGGGCTGTGCGAGAAGCTCATAACCAGTGTATGTCACGCCTCATCCTTCGCCCAGGGTGTTGGGCCTGTCTGGTCGAGATGGCGGGCCAGATAGGCGGCAAAGTCGGCGCGGGAAATTTGCCGAGCGCCGAAGCTGGCCAGGTGAGTGGTGTGCATCTGGCAGTCGATCAGAGCGAAGCCGCAATCGCGCAGATGCTCGACCAGGGTGACAAAGCCGATCTTCGAGGCGTCGGTGGCGCGGCTGAACATCGACTCGCCGAAGAACAAGCGGCCGATGGCTAGGCCGTAGAGGCCGCCGATCAGTTCGCCTTCCTGCCAGACTTCGACCGAGTGGGCGATGCCGCGGCGGTGCAGTTCCAGATACGACGCCTGCATCGCCGGAGTGATCCAGGTGCCGTCGGCGTAACTGCGTGGCTCGGCGCAGGCGTGGATCACGCCGGCAAAGTCGCGATCGAAACTCACCTCGAAGTGCGCCTGGCGAATGGCCTTGCGCAGGCTGCGCGAGACGTGCAGTTCGTTCGGGAACAGCACCATGCGCGGATCGGGCGACCACCACAGGATCGGTTGGCCCGCCTGGAACCAGGGGAAGCAGCCATGCCGGTAGGCGCTGATCAGTCGTTCGGGACTGAGATCGCCGCCGGCCGCGAGCAGACCGTCCGGCTCGCGCAGGGCGCGCGCCAACGGAGGGAAGCCCAGGGAGTGGGCAGATAGCCAGTTGACCATGGTGGCGGGGAGGCGCGGGCCCGGGAGCCCGCGTTGCCTTTACTGGTCGAGGTAGCGTTCGGCGTCGAGCGCGGCCATGCAGCCCGCGCCGGCCGAGGTGATCGCCTGGCGGTAGACGTGGTCGGCCACGTCTCCCGCGGCGAATACGCCGTCGATGCTGGCGGCGGTGGCATTGCCCTCGCTGCCGCCCTTGACCTGCAGGTAACCGTCACGCATGGCCAGCTGGCCTTCGAACAGGTCGGTGTTGGGTTTGTGGCCGATGGCGATGAACACGCCGGTCAACTGCAGCTCGCTCATGGTGCCGCTGTGCATGTCCTTGATGCGTACGCCGGTCACGCCGCTGGCATCGCCCAGCACCTCGTCCAAGGTCTGGTTCCAGTGCAGGCGGATGTTGCCGTTCGCAGCCTTCTCCAGCAGCTTGTCCTGCAGGATCTTCTCGGCGCGCAGCTTGTCGCGGCGATGGATCAGGTGGACTTCCCTGGCGATGTTGGACAGGTACAGGGCTTCTTCGACGGCGGTGTTGCCGCCACCGATCACGCAGACCACCTGGTTGCGATAGAAAAAGCCGTCGCAGGTGGCGCAGGCGGATACGCCCTTGCCCATGAAGGCTTCCTCGGAGGGCAGGCCGAGGTACTGGGCTGAGGCACCGGTGGCGATGATCAGGGCGTCGCAGGTGTAGGTACCGCTGTCGCCCTTGAGGACGAACGGCCGCTGTTGCAACTCGGCGGTGTGGATGTGGTCATAGACGATCTCGGTGGCAAAGCGCTCGGCGTGTTTCTGCATGCGCTCCATCAGGGCCGGACCGGTCAGGCCTTCGATATCGCCGGGCCAGTTGTCGACTTCGGTGGTGGTGGTCAGCTGGCCGCCAGCCTGCAGGCCGGTGATCAGCAAGGGCTTCAGGTTGGCGCGGGCTGCATACACGGCGGCGGTGTAGCCGGCCGGGCCGGAGCCGAGGATGACCAGGCGCGAATGTTTGGCTTCACTCATAAAACACCCCATAAGTCTTTGTCACAAAAGATAATGCGTGCTCCAATTGAGCCGCCTTGAAACTGATGCCAAGCATGCTACACCGGGCAGGTGGGGTCGGCAAAATCCGGGTGTCTCAGCTGTGTGTCGGCAAGGCGGCGTTTTTGCTCGAGCGGTTGGGCGGCCTGAATGGCATCCTCCAGGTAAAGTCTTACAATAGGCAGTGTTTTGACTGTCTACCGATTTTGAACGCTGGCTGTGCGCAGGAAGAAACACGTTTTGAAGAGTTCCGCAAATACCACCAAAGTCAGGGCCAGAGGCGCCAGCAATGCAAGGGGCGACGCCTCTTCTGCTGCGTGGCGCCAGCAGTTGCACTATCGCCTGAAAGAGGCGGCAATGATTGGGCTGATTGTGTTGTGTGTTTTCTTCTTCATGGCCCTGCTGACCTATTCCCCCCTGGATCCTGGAGTCAATGTTTCGACCGGCTCGGTACAGGTGCAGAATGCGGCCGGCCGGGTCGGAGCCTGGATCGCCAGTTTTTTCCGTTTCGGCCTGGGTTATGCCGCCTATCTGCTGCCGGTACTGGCTGCCATCAAGGTGCTTGACCTGTTCCTCGCGCGCCATCAGCCGCTGCAGTGGAATGGCTGGCTGTTCTCCTCCCGGCTTATCGGCTTTTCCCTGCTGCTGGTGTCCATGGCGGCGCTGGCGCAAATCCAGTTCGGGGTCATGGGCGACAGCGCCGCAGAGCCGGCCGGTGGTGTTTTCGGCAAGAGTCTGGGTGAGTGGGGCGAGGATGCGCTGAATGTTCAGGGCAGCACGTTGTTGTTCATCGCGCTGTTTCTTTTTGGTCTCACGGTGTTCACCGATCTGTCGTGGTTCCGGGTCATGGATCTGACCGGCAAGATCACCCTCGACCTGTGCGAGCTGATCCACACGGCGGGCAGTCGCTGGTGGAGCGCCCGCCAGGCGAATCGCCAGCTGCGGTTGCAGTTGCGCGAGGTTGATGGAGCCCGCGAGTCTACCCCGCAGCCTGCCCCGTCTGCCCGGCTGGCAAGCAGCGCGCCGCCTGTCTCGCCCGCCAAATCCGTGCCGTTAGTGATGGCGCCGTCGCCTTCGACACGCACGGTCATGGGTACGAGTCCTGGTGAGCGCATCGAGCCCGTTTTGGGTCTGACTGCAATCGACGACGAGTCGGACCTGGATCTGGAGCCGCTGGCCAAGCCTGTCGCTGACAAGCCGGCCACGCCGGTGATGGCGAGCATTGCCAGTGCCGTGACCGATGCCCTGGGGGCTGCGGCGTCGCTACGGGCAAGCCGGGACGCTCAGGAACTCAGGGCGGTCGAGCCGAAGGTTGCCGAAGTCCGGGTCATCGAGTCGCGTCCTGCAGAGATTCGCCGTCCGCTCGAGGCGCCGAAGCCGATGGTGCACTATGTCGATGAGGCGGTGGCGGGCACGCTGCCGCCGCTGTCGCTGCTCGATCCGGCCCAGAAGAGGCCCAACAGCTTCTCTCCGGAGTCGCTGGAGTCCATGTCGCGCCTGCTGGAGATCAAGCTCAAGGAGTTCGGGGTCGAGGTGCAGGTAGTCGCAGCCCATCCCGGCCCGGTGATCACCCGCTTCGAGATCCAGCCGGCGGCCGGCATCAAGGTCAGTCGTATTACCAACCTGGCCAAGGATCTGGCGCGTTCGCTGGCGGTGATCAGCGTGCGGGTGGTCGAAGTGATTCCGGGCAAGACCACCGTGGGTATCGAAATTCCCAATGAAGACCGGCAGATCGTGCGGTTCTCCGAGGTGTTGTCGACGCCGGAGTACGAGGAGGCCAAGTCGCCGGTGACCATCGCCCTCGGTCACGACATCGGCGGCCGGCCGGTGACTGCCGACTTGGCGAAGATGCCGCACCTGCTGGTGGCCGGGACCACTGGCTCGGGCAAGTCGGTCGGGGTCAATGCCATGCTGCTGTCGCTCCTCTACAAATCGACGCCCGAGCAGGTGCGTCTGATCATGATCGACCCGAAGATGCTTGAGTTGTCGATCTACGAGGGCATTCCGCACCTGCTCTGCCCGGTGGTCACCGACATGAAGGAGGCCGCCAACGCCCTGCGCTGGAGCGTGGCCGAGATGGATCGCCGCTACCGCCTGATGGCTGCCATGGGAGTGCGCAACCTGGCGGGCTTCAATCGCAAGATCAAGGACGCCGAGGAGGCCGGGACGCCGCTGACCGATCCGCTGTTTCGCCGCGAGAGCCCGGATGACGTGGTGCCGCTGCTGAAGAGCCTGCCGACCATCGTGGTGGTGGTCGACGAATTCGCCGACATGATGATGATCGTCGGCAAGAAGGTCGAGGAGCTGATCGCGCGGATCGCGCAGAAGGCGCGGGCTGCCGGCATCCACCTGATTCTCGCCACCCAGCGCCCGTCGGTGGATGTGATTACGGGTCTGATCAAGGCGAATATCCCGACGCGGATCGCTTTCCAGGTGTCTAGCAAGATCGACTCGCGGACCATTCTCGATCAGGGCGGTGCCGAGCAGCTGCTTGGTCATGGCGACATGCTCTACATGCCGCCAGGCACCGGTCTGCCGATCCGGGTGCACGGTGCCTTCGTTTCCGACGACGAGGTGCATCGCACGGTGGATGCCTGGAAGCAGCGTGGTGCGCCGGACTACATCGAGGACATCCTCGCGGGAACCGAAGAGGGCGGCAGTGGATCCTATGATTCGACCGGTGGCGACAGTGGTGAAGGGAGCGAGGAAGATCCGCTGTACGACGAGGCCGTGCGCTTTGTTACCGAAAGCCGCCGGGCATCGATTTCCGCAGTGCAGCGCAAGCTTAAGATCGGTTACAACCGCGCCGCACGGATGATCGAGGCGATGGAAATGGCTGGCGTCGTCACCCCCATGAATACCAATGGCTCGCGCGAAGTGATCGCGCCGACGCCGGTTCGAGATTGAGCGAGGTTCTATGCGTCTGATACGTGTGTTGATGCTGGCTGCTCTGGCCGTGACCGGGCTGACTGCCCATGCCGCCGGGGATGAGCAGTCCGTGCAGCGCCTGACCGAGCTGCTGGGCCAGGCGCAGACCCTGAGCGGGCGCTTCTCGCAGCTGACCCTGGATGGCTCCGGCACTCAGTTGCAGGAGGCCAGCGGCGAGATGGCGCTCAAACGCCCGGGGCTGCTGCGCTGGCATACCGATGCGCCGATGGAGCAATTGCTGGTGTCCAATGGCGAGAAGGTCTGGTTGTACGACCCGGATCTCGAGCAGGTGACCATTCAGGCGATGGATCAGCGTATGAGCCATACCCCGGCACTGCTGTTGTCCGGTGACGTGTCGAAGATCCGCGAGAACTTCACCATCACCCACAAGGAAGGTGGCAGCGTGGTGGACTTCATTCTCAAACCGAAGGCCAAGGACACGCTGTTCGACACCCTGCGCCTGTCCTTTCGCAATGGCGTCATCAACGACATGCAGCTGATCGACAGCATCGGCCAGCGCACCAATATCCTGTTTCTCGGTGTGAAGATGAATCAGCCGCTGGACAGCGGCCAGTTCACCTTCAATGCGCCGGCCGGCGTCGACGTGATCGAAGAGCAGTAAGCCCTGCCCATGGATCTGTTCGACCACGCCCCCGTTGCTCAGCCGCTGGCTGCCCGCATGCGCCCAACCCGACTGGATGATTATGTCGGCCAGGAGCATGTGCTCGGACACGGCAAGCCCCTGCGTGAAGCGCTGGAGCAGGGGGCCCTGCATTCGATGATCTTCTGGGGGCCGCCGGGGGTGGGCAAGACCACGCTGGCGCGGCTGCTGGCCGAGATCGGGGATGCTCACTTCGAAACCATTTCCGCGGTGCTGGCCGGGGTCAAGGAGATCCGGCAGGCCGTCGAGGTGGCCAAGCAGCAGGCTGCGCAGTATGGGCGGCGTACCATCCTGTTCGTCGATGAGGTGCATCGCTTCAACAAGGCGCAGCAGGATGCCTTCCTGCCCTATGTCGAAGACGGCACGCTGATCTTCATTGGGGCCACCACCGAGAATCCTTCCTTCGAGTTGAACAACGCGCTGCTGTCGCGGGCGCGGGTCTACGTGCTGAAAAGCCTCGACGAAGCGGCCTTGCGTCAATTGCTGGCGCGGGCGCTGAGCGAGGAGCGTGGCCTGGGCAAGCGTCAGCTGCGCATCAGCGAGGAGGCGACCAGCCTGCTGCTGGCGGCGGCCGATGGCGACGGCCGACGGCTGCTCAACTTTCTGGAGAATGCGGCCGACCTGGTGGAGGATGGCGAGGAAATTGGCATCGAGCTGTTGGAGAACTTGCTGGGCGACAGTCGCCGGCGTTTCGATAAGGGCGGCGAGGCCTTCTACGACCAGATCAGCGCCTTGCACAAGTCGGTACGCGGCTCCAGTCCGGATGCCGCATTGTACTGGTTCGCGCGCATGCTCGATGGCGGCTGCGATCCGCTGTATCTGGCGCGCCGGGTGGTGCGCATGGCCAGCGAGGACATCGGCAACGCCGATCCTCGTGCCCTCAACCTGTGTCTGGCGGCCTGGGAGGTGCAGGAACGCCTCGGTAGTCCGGAGGGTGAACTCGCCATCGCGCAAGCCATCGTTTATCTGGCCTGCGCACCGAAGAGCAACGCGGTGTACGCGGGCTTCAAGGCTGCGATGCGCGATGCGGCGGCCTACGGTTCGCTGGAGGTGCCGCTGCACCTGCGCAACGCGCCGACCAAGCTGATGAAGAGTCTCGGCTACGGCGACGAGTACCGCTACGCCCATGATGAGCCGGAAGCCTATGCTGCCGGCGAGGACTATTTTCCCGAGGCCCTGGAAGCGCAGCGCTACTACCAGCCGGTACCGAGAGGCCTGGAGCTGAAGATCCGCGAAAAGCTTGCGCACCTGAACGAGCTGGACCGCAACAGCCCGCGGCGGCGAAAAAAACCATGATCGTTGTGACTCTCGCCGTGGCAGCTGGTGGCGCCGCCGGCTGTTTGCTGCGCTTCTCCACGGCCAACTGGGTCAGTGCCCACTGGCCGCAGCATTTCTACTGGGCCACCCTGGCGGTGAATCTCGCCGGCTGCCTGCTGATCGGCTATCTCTACGGGGTCTTCCTGCTGCGTCCCGAGGTGCCGCTGGCCCTTCGTGCGGGCCTGGTTGTTGGTTTTCTCGGCGGACTGACGACTTTCTCGTCCTTCTCCCTGGACACTCTTCGTCTTCTGGAAAGCGGGCAACCGGTTACGGCGCTGGGCTATGCCGGCCTGAGTGTATGCGGTGGTCTGCTGGCGACCTGGGCGGGGCTGATCCTGGCTCGGGTGTGATGGCTGCGCGGCAAAAACGGCGGGCGACTGCCCGTTTCGGCCCGGCTCCGGGTAAACTCTTGCCCCTGATCATGCGCATCCCGTAACGACGGGCAGCGCGACGGGATGGCCCGGACCCTTGCGGCTGGCGCAGGCTGTGGTCCGATAATCCTTATTTCTACTGTCTCGACTGAATGAGAACTCTCCATGCTCGACTCCAAACTGGTTCGTGGCCAGCCGCAGGAAGTGGCCCAGCGTCTGGCGGCTCGCGGTTTTCAACTGGATGTAGCGCGCCTCGAGGCGCTGGAAAGCCGGCGCAAGGAAACCCAGACCCGCACCGAACAGTTGCAGGCGGAGCGTAACGCCCGCTCCAAGGGAATCGGCCAGGCCAAGCAGCGCGGCGAGGATATTGCCCCGTTGATGGCCGACGTCGAGCGCATGGGGGGCGAGCTGACGGCGGCCAAGCAGGAGTTGGACGCGATCCAGGCCGAGCTGGACGCGTTGCTGCTGACCATTCCGAACCTGCCACACGAGTCCGTGCCGGTTGGCGCCAGCGAGGAAGAGAACCTCGAGGTGAGTCGCTGGGGTGTTCCGCGTGAGTTCGACTTCGAGGTCAAGGACCACGTCGCCCTCGGCGAGCAGCATGGTTGGCTCGATTTCGAGGCCGCAGCCAAACTCTCCGGCGCGCGTTTTGCGCTGATGCGCGGGCCGATTGCACGTCTGCACCGCGCGCTGGCGCAGTTCATGCTCAACCTGCACACCGGCGAGCACGGCTACGAGGAGGCTTACACGCCGTACCTGGTGCAGGCTCCGGCCCTGCTGGGTACCGGCCAGTTGCCCAAGTTCGAGGAAGACCTGTTCAAGATCAGTCGTGAAGGCGAGGCCGACCTCTACCTGATTCCGACTGCCGAGGTGTCGCTCACCAACATCGTTTCCGGTGAGATCCTCGACGCCAAGCAGTTGCCGCTCAAGTTCGTTGCCCACACTCCTTGCTTTCGCAGTGAGGCCGGTGCCTCCGGCCGCGACACCCGCGGCATGATCCGCCAGCACCAGTTCGACAAGGTCGAGCTGGTCCAGGTGGTCGAGCCCGGCAAGTCTTTCGAGGCGCTTGAGGCATTGACCGGCCATGCCGAGAAGGTTCTGCAGTTGCTGGAGCTGCCCTATCGCAAGCTGGCGCTGTGCACCGGCGACATGGGCTTCGGCGCTACCAAGACCTACGACTTGGAGGTGTGGGTGCCGAGCCAGGGCAAGTACCGGGAGATTTCTTCCTGCTCCAATTGCGGCGACTTTCAGGCGCGTCGCATGCAGGCGCGCTGGCGCAATCCGGAAACCGGCAAGCCCGAGCTGGTGCACACCCTCAACGGCTCCGGCCTGGCCGTCGGCCGCACCTTGGTCGCTGTGCTGGAGAACTACCAGCAGGCTGACGGTTCGGTCCGCGTGCCGGAAGTGCTCAAGCCGTATATGGGCGATCTTGAGATGATCGGTTGATCGCTGTCTGAAAACCTTCAGGCGCTTCCCGCAAGTTCCTGAGTAGCCCGCGCTGTTTCAGCGCGGGCGTAAGACTGGTCGGCGACTCCCGTCGCCGGCTTTTTCCATTCGGCCGGCATCTGCCGTGAGGCTGTCCATGGACTTTCTTCCTCTGTTTCACAATCTGCGTGGTCGCCAGGTCTTGGTGGTCGGCGGTGGCGAGATCGCTCTGCGCAAGGCGCGTCTGCTGGCTGAGGCCGGAGCCCGTCTGCGGGTGGTCGCGCCGCTGATCGAAGATGCGCTGCGCGCTTTGGTCGAGCAGGGCGCTGGCGAGCTGCTTGAGCGCGGTTACCAGGAGAGCGACCTCGATGGCTGTGCGCTGGTGATCGCCGCTACCGACGACGAGCAGCTCAATGCCCGAGTGTCTCGTGAGGCTGGCACGCGCAGCCTGCCGGTCAACGTGGTTGATGCCCCGGCGCTATGCAGTGTGATCTTCCCGGCCATTGTCGATCGCTCGCCGCTGATGGTGGCGGTGTCCAGCGGCGGCGACGCCCCGGTGCTTACCCGGCTGATGCGTGCTCGCCTGGAGACGCTGATCCCCGCCGCCTATGGCCGTCTTGCCGGGCTGGCGCAGAAGTTCCGCTGTGCGGTGAAACAGCGCTTCACCGATGTGCAGCAGCGCCGGGTGTTCTGGGAGGAGGTATTCCAGGGGGCGATCGCCGAGCAGGTGCTGGCAGGCCGCGAGGCGGAGGCCGAGCGCCTGCTGGCTGACAAGCTGGCCGGCAGCGCCGAGCGCGAACTGGGCGAGGTGTACTTGGTCGGCGCCGGCCCCGGCGATCCCGACCTGCTGACCTTCCGTGCCCTGCGCCTGATGCAGCAGGCCGATGTGGTGCTCTACGATCGACTGGTTGCGCCGGCGATCGTCGATATGTGCCGGCGCGATGCCGAGCGCATCTATGTTGGCAAGCGCCGTAGCGAGCATGCCCTGCCGCAGGAGCAGATCAATCGCCAGTTGGTGGACTTGGCGAAGCATGGCAAGCGCGTGCTGCGCCTGAAAGGGGGGGATCCGTTCATCTTCGGTCGGGGCGGGGAAGAGATCGAGGAATTGGCTGCCGAAGGCATTCCCTTCCAGGTGGTGCCGGGCATCACCGCTGCGTCCGGTTGTTCCACCTATGCAGGTATTCCGCTGACTCACCGCGATTACGCGCAGTCGGTACGTTTTGTCACCGGTCATCTGAAGGATCACAGCTGTGACCTGCCATGGGGCGATCTGGTCGCTCCGGGGCAGACGCTGGTGTTCTATATGGGGCTGGTCGGCTTGCCGCTGATCTGCGAGCAACTGATCAGGCACGGGCGCGCTGCAGAGACTCCCGCGGCCTTAGTGCAGCAGGGAACCACGCGCCACCAGCGAGTGTTTACCGGCACTCTGGCCAACCTCCCGCAGTTGGTGGCACAACATGAGGTGCATGCGCCGACGCTGGTGATCGTGGGCGAGGTGGTACGGCTCCGCGATAAGCTGGCATGGTTCGAGGGAGAGAGCTAGGCTCGTTGGACAATGTTTCGCGAGGGTATTGACAGTCTGTTTTAAGGCTGTATTATTCGCCTCCTCGCTGCAGCGGCCTCCGGGTTACGGCAGTGAGAGAGTTACGCAAGTGGTTGAGTAGAAAAGAAAGTTTCGAAAAACGCTTGACAGAATGCAAGGCTGCTGTAGAATTCGCGGCCTCGGTTGAGACGAAAGACTTGATCGAAACGCTCTTTAACAAGTTGAATCAAGCAATTCGTGTGGGTGCTTGTGAGATAAGACTGACAGTCGCAAGATTATCAGCATCACAAGTAGTCTCGTGAATTCATGAGTTTATTTGCGATTGCTGAGCCAAGTTTAGGGTTTTCTCAAAACCCGCAATGATGTGAACTGAAGAGTTTGATCATGG